>CAVZWM010000018.1:0-61781 GCA_963778975.1 uncultured Actinomycetota bacterium | reverse complement strand
TCGAGCCGGGGCGCGACGACATCCGCTTGATGAAGGTCGACCGGTGTCCCGGACGGACGTCGGCTGCGCCTCGCCGTGCTCGACCTGTACGACGGTGACGCCTGGGTGCCGGCCGAGGAGTCGCCCGGGTCCGACGGTTACGGGACGTTCAAGCGGATCGGGCAGGACGTGGCCGCTCTCCACCCGGGGACCACGGTCGGTCGTGCGGGTGCGGTTCCTCCCCGGCTACTCCAGCGACTGGCTGCCCGATGCTCGGCGAGCTGACCAGCCTCGACTTCGACTGGAACCCCGGCCGGACCGACGTCGGCGACGTGCGCTACAACCAGGCCACGGCGAGCGCGCTCGTGGTGGGCGGCGTCGACGTCCGCGACGAGTACACCTTCGAGTCGGTCCTGGGCGAGGACGTCCTTCACGCGGCGCGACCCGACCCGCGAGCCGACCGAGGAGCAGCGGCAGCCCGCCGGTGCGTTCCTCGACCACCTACCTGCAGCCGTTCGACCGCGAGGAGCTGCTCCCGCTCGAGACGGGTCCTGCTGCTGGCGCGCTACCTCCGGATCAACGGGCACGGTGCGCTCGGACCGAGGCGTTCGACCAGTCGCCCGACGACCTCGGCCACCGCATGCTGGGATCGCGACGTCTGACCGGCACGCCGTTCCAGTACAGCGCCCTGATGGCCCTCGGCGCCTCGCGGCTCGGCGTGGCCGCGCGGGTGGTGACCGGTGCCGAGCCGGGACCGCCGCGGCCTCGTCGACTACGGCGACGTCACGTCGTGGGTGGAGCTGCAGTTCGCCGACGGCACCTGGCGCCCGCTCGACCTCGAGCGCTACCTCGGCTCGCACGTGCTCGCGGAGGACGGCGCCCAGGCCGGACGCACCGGACCCGGACGACTTCGTCCAGGAGCAGCTCGACAAGGCGGCGAAGGGCAGGGACAAGGAGATCCGCCCGCCCTCGGACTCCCTGAACCCCGAGGTACGCCGTCGATCCAGCGCCGGCCCCTGGCAGGTGGCGCTGGGCGTGTCGGTGGCGCGGCTCGCGGTCGTGCCTCGCTCGCGCTGCTGCTCGTGCCGCTGGTCAAGCCGCTGCGCCGGGCGCCGCCGACGGCGTACGTCGTCATGGTCCGGGCTCTACGTCAACGGCTGGCAGGAGGTGCTCGACGCGGCCCGCGACCGCGGCACACCGGTGCCGGACGCCTGGAGCCGCGTCGCCCAGGCCGACGCAGCTCGGTGTCGGGCCTCGACCTCGCCCAGGCGGCGGACGCCGCCGTCTTCGCACCCGGTCCCGGCCGGCCGGACGGAGGGTCGGGACGTTCTGGGACGCGTGCCAGCAGCTGCGGCGACGCGCTGCTGGCCGAGGCCGGCGCGGCGCCGTCGGGTCTGGTCGTCGTTCAACCCCGGCGTCGCTCCTCGCCGGCTGGGCCCGCGGCCGTCGATCGGTCAGGCCCAGCCGGTGCGCCACGAAGATCGCCGTGCCCGGCGTCAGCAGCCCGCGGGCGCGTGACCAGCCACCCCACACCCGGTCGTGGGACTCGGGCCACTCGGGCTCGACGAGGTCGGCCAGCCTGAAGCCGCGCGCGGCGAGCAGCCGCACCCAGTCGCCGAGCGTGCGGTGGTGCTCGACGTAGGACACGACTCCGGTGGCGTCGTCGATCTCGACGTAGGGCGTGCGGTCCCAGTAGGACTGGGTCGCGGTGAGCCCCGGCGTACCCGGGTCGTCGGGGAACATCCAGCGCGTCGGGTGGGTGATCGAGAAGGCGAACCGCCCGCCCGGGCGCAGCACCCGGGCGACCTCGGCCACCGCGTCGTCGATGTCGCCGACGAACTGCAGGGCGCCGAAGGAGCAGAAGACGATGTCGAAGCAGGCGCCGGCGAAGGGCAGGTGCGTGGCGGTGCCGCGCACCGACGGCACCGCGACTCCGGTCTCCTCGTCGAGGCGCAGCGAGTGCTGCAGCTGGCGGTGGGAGAGGTCGAGTCCGAAGGCACGGCCGCCGTGCGTGCGGACCCACCGCGAGCACTGACCGGCTCCGCTGCCGACCTCGAGCACGTCGCGGCCCGTCACGTCACCCAGGATGGTCAGCTCGTCCTCGGTGTGTCCCTCGGGGCCCCACACGAAGCCGGTGTCGCCGAGGAACGCGCCATGCGTGGCCTGGTACTCGTCGGCGTAGCGGTCCCAGTCCGGCCCGTTGGCCTCCCGCGACTCCTGCTCGGTGACGGGACGGCGGACGACGCGCACCGACTGGGGGAGGTGGTCCTGCACGCCCGGAGCATAGTCGTGCCGCAGCTGCCGCATGGCACCATCACCGCGTGCTCGAGCTCCCCGCGTCGCTGACGCCCGCTCTCCGGCGGGCACTCGGGACGCACGTTCGTCGGGGAGGCCGGCGGGGAGCGCGTCGTCGTACGCCTCTATCCGCCGGGCGCGGACCACGCCCCGGAGACCGATGCCGCGGTCCTGGCGCTCGTGCGGGGCCTGCTGCCGGTGCCCGAGGTCCTGGAGGTACGACGCGGGGACGCGGCGAGCGGGCAGCCCGGGCTGCTGGTCACCTCGTGGCTGCCGGGGGAGCGGGGAGACCTGGTCGTGGACGAGGCTCGACGAGGCACGGCCTGCGCCCGGCTGGGTGCGGCGATGGGCCGCGTGGCGGCCACCCTGGCGGGGATGCCGATGCGCCACGCGGGACCGTTCGTCGACGCCGAGCTCACCCTCGGGACGCTTCCCCGAGGGCGGCCTGCGTGGAGTGGGTCGAGTCGCGCCTGGGTGCGTGGTCCGACGGCGATCGGGAGCGCCTCAGCCGGGTGGCCGCACCGGCCCAGGACCTCCTCGACGGCGCCGGCCGCGCCTGCCTGGTCCACAGCGACCTCAACCCCAAGAACGTGCTCGTCGACCCCGGCACCGGTGCGATCACCGGCGTCCTGGACTGGGAGTTCGCCCACGCCGGCCATCCCGTGGACCGACCTGGGCAACGTGCTGCGCTTCGACCGCGCACGACGGCCTACGTCGGGCGGCACTGGCGGCCTGGATCGGGCTGCGGGGCGGCACGCGCGACCGCGGTGCTCGACGGGGCCCGGGCGGCCGACCTGTGGGCGCTCGTCGACCTGGCGGCGCGGAGCGGTGAGAACCCGGTCGCGACCCGCGCCGACCGGCTGCTGAGGGCGATCGCGCGCACCGGCGACCTGCACGCGTGGCCGAGCGGGACCTGAGCGTGCCGTCCCGGTTGGACGCAGCGACGCGGGCACGCGTACGCTGAGTGTTGCGCCAGCCGTCTGCCCGGGTTCCATACCGAGCGAACGCGTGCTCGCCGTGTCCGCAGTGTGTCGGGATCGACAGACGCGGACCCAGTGAAACAGACGGTTGCCTGCGTCCGTACGACTTCTATCCATCCCAAGGAATCACTTCCCTTATGACGAGCACCCTCTCCACTCTTCCGGACTACGACGCGCCCCAGGTGGCGATCAACGACATCGGGTCCGAAGAGGACTTCCTCGCGGCAATCGACGCGACCATCAAGTACTTCAACGACGGCGACATCGTCGAGGGCACCATCGTCAAGGTGGACCGCGACGAGGTCCTCCTCGACATCGGCTACAAGACCGAGGGCGTCATCCCCTCGCGCGAGCTGTCGATCAAGCACGACGTCGACCCCAACGAGGTCGTTTCCGTGGGCGACAAGGTCGAGGCCCTGGTTCTCCAGAAGGAGGACAAGGAAGGCCGCCTGATCCTGTCCAAGAAGCGCGCCCAGTACGAGCGCGCCTGGGGCACCATCGAGCAGGTCAAGGAAGAGGACGGCGTCGTCGAGGGCACCGTCATCGAGGTCGTCAAGGGCGGCCTCATCCTCGACATCGGCCTGCGCGGCTTCCTGCCCGCCTCCCTCGTGGAGATGCGTCGCGTCCGCGACCTGCAGCCCTACGTCGGCCAGGTGCTCGAGGCCAAGATCATCGAGCTCGACAAGAACCGCAACAACGTGGTCCTGTCGCGCCGTGCCTGGCTCGAGCAGACCCAGTCCGAGGTTCGCCACGGCTTCCTGACCCAGCTCCAGAAGGGCCAGATCCGCAAGGGTGTCGTGTCCTCGATCGTCAACTTCGGTGCGTTCGTGGACCTCGGTGGCGTCGACGGCCTCGTCCACGTCTCCGAGCTGTCGTGGAAGCACATCGACCACCCGTCCGAGGTCGTCACCGTCGGTGACGAGGTCACCGTCGAGGTGCTCGACGTGGACATGGACCGCGAGCGTGTCTCCCTGTCGCTGAAGGCGACGCAGGAGGACCCGTGGCAGCACTTCGCCCGCACCCACCAGATCGGCCAGATCGTGCCGGGCAAGGTCACCAAGCTGGTGCCCTTCGGTTCGTTCGTCCGCGTCGAGGAGGGCATCGAGGGCCTCGTGCACATCTCCGAGCTCGCCGAGCGTCACGTCGAGATCCCCGAGCAGGTCGTCCAGGTCAACGACGACGTCATGGTCAAGATCATCGACATCGACCTCGAGCGTCGCCGGATCTCGCTGTCGCTCAAGCAGGCCAACGAGACCGCCACGGCCGCCGACGTCGACGAGTTCGACCCGACGCTCTACGGCATGACCGCGACCTACGACGAGCAGGGCAACTACGTCTACCCCGAGGGCTTCGACCCCGAGACGGGCGAGTGGCTCGAGGGCTTCGACGACCAGCGCGCCGTCTGGGAGGAGCAGTACGCCAAGGCTCACACCCGCTGGGAGGCGCACGTCAAGCAGCAGGAGGAGGCCAAGCAGGCCGAGGTCGAGGCCAGCGAGGCCACGTCCTACTCCTCGGGCAGCGACCGACGTGTCCGACGAGGCGGCGGCAGCACCGCCGAGCACCGAGCGGCTCGCTGGCGTCCGACGAGGCGCTGCAGGCGCTCCGCGAGAAGCTCACGGGCGGCCAGGCCTGATCGCCTGACGCACTGACCGTACGACGGCCCGCCGGGATTCCCGGCGGGCCGTTCGTCGCGTTCGGCGGCGTGCCGGGTAGAACTGCTCCATGGGCGATCACGGCAGCACGGCACTGGTCCTCGGCGGCGGCGGCATCACCGGTATCGCCTGGGAGCTCGGCATCCTGCGCGGGACTCGCCCGCGCGGGCCTCGACCTCGCCGACGCGGACGTCGTGGTCGGCACGTCGGCCGGCTCGGTGGTCGGCGCGCAGGTCACGAGCGGGACCTCCCTGGAGGACCTCTACGCGGTCCAGCTCGAGCCCGCGGACCACGAGATCGGGGGCAGGCTGTCCCGGCTGGCGGCGCTCAGGCTGCGTCCCGCCCTACCTGCTGCCCGGCAGCGGCACGGACAAGCTGGCCCGCGTCGGACGGGTGGCACGGGCTGCGCACGAGCCCGGCAGCGTCGACCGCGAGGGAGTCGATCCGCTCCCGGCTCCCCGTCCAGGGGTGGCCCGACCGTGACCTGCGCGTGACGGCCGTCGATGCCGAGAGCGGCGAGTTCACGGTGTTCACGTCGACCTCCGGGGTCGACCTCGTCGTCCGCGATCGCGGCGAGCTGCGCCGTGCCGACCGTGTGGCCGCCGGTCGAGATCGACGGCCGCGTTCTACATCGACGGCGGGATGCGGTCCACGGCCAACGTCGACCTGGCCCGCGGTGCCGACCGGGTCGTCGTGCTCGCTCCGCTGCCGCGGTCGCTGAGCAAGAAGACGTCGATCAGGGCCCAGCTCGAGTGCCGTCGCGCCGCGGCGAGTGGTCGCGTGATCACCCCGGACGCCCGAGTCGCTCGCGGCGTTCGGCCGGAACCTGCTTGGACCCCTCGAAGCGGTCCGTTGCCGCCGAGGCCGGACTGCGCCAGTCCGAGGGGCTGGTCGAGGAGCTGCGTCACGTCTGGACCGGGCTGACGGTCCGCCGGGGATCCGGCGGCCGGCGAGGCCGTGACGCCTCGGGACCGCGTGCGTGATCCGCGAGCGCTCGTGCCTGACGGGGTCGGGCGCGTCAGGGGCGGGGGACGAGGTGGCGACGGACCTCGACCGGGCCGAGCTCGTCGTGGTCGTCGGCGGATTGGCGGGACCGGCGAAGTGGTCGTGGCGGGCGTAGCTGACCAGCAGTGCGAACAGGGCGGTCAGGACGAGGATGAGGAGAATGGTGGTCATGGCAGTAAGTCTGCGCCCAACTGATTCCTGCCACCAGTGGCAGGAATGACAGTGTTAGTTGATTTCCTGCCACTGGTGGTGCAGGCTGTCCCCATGCACAAGGTCGCAGTCGTCGTCCAGGACGGAGCCGAGCCGTTCGGGCTCGGCGCGATGTGCGAGGTGTGGGCGCGAGCCCTACCACCCCGAGGACGACAACCCGGTCTTCGACTTCGTCGTCACCACGCCCCGTCCCGGGCCGGGTCGCGGGCGACAGCGGCTTCGACCTGCACGTCGACCGCTCGGCCTGGACGCGGCCGCCGACGCCGACCTGGTCTGCGTGATCCCCAAGCGCGGCTACCTCGACCCCTCGCCCGAGGTCGTCGAGCTGGTCCAGCACGCGCACGACCGCGGCGCGCTTCGTCTTCGCGCACTGCACGGCCGCCTTCGTGCTCGGCGAGGCCGGCCTGCTCGACGGTCGGCGGTGCCACCACGCACTGGCGCCACGTCGACGAGCTCGCGGCGCGCCACCCGGAGGCGCGTCGATCGACGGCAACGTGCTCTACGTCCAGGACGGCAACATCGTCACCGGCGCGGGCTCCGCGGCCGGGCTCGACGCGGCCCTGCACCTGATGCGCCAGCAGTTCGGTGCCGAGGTCGCCGCGACGGCCGCCCGCCGGATGGTCGTGCCGCCGCACCGCGACGGCGGGCAGGCGCAGTTCATCGCCCGGCCGGTGCCGGTCTGCGAGTCCGAGGCGCTGGCCCCGCTGCTGGCCTGGATCAGCGGCCAACCTCGCCGAGGAGCTCGACCGTGGAGCACGCTGGCGCGCCACATGCACATGTCGCCGCGCACCTTCGCCCGCACGCTTCAAGGACGAGACCGGCACGACGCCGTACAGCTGGATGCTCGCGCAGCGCGTGCAGGCCGCCGAGGAGCTGCTCGAGCAGACCGACCACTCCATCGACTGGATCGCCGGCGAGGTCGGCTTCGGCAACGCGGCGACCCTGCGCCACCACTTCGGTCGCTCGCGCGGCGTGAGCCCGCTGGAGTACCGCCGGACGTTCCGGCCAGACCGCCTGACGTGCCGACGGCTCGGACAGCCGACGGCCGGAGGCCGTCGGAGCCTCGGTAGCCTTGCCCGCGTGACGCACCGCCGCTCTCCGACCTGTCCCGTGACGACCTCGCCACCCTGCTCGAGCAGCAGCAGGCGGCGTACGCCGAGCTGAAGGCCCGCGGCCTCAAGCTCGACCTGACGCGCGGCAAGCCGTCGGCCGCAGCAGCTCGACCTCGCCGACGAGCTGCTCCACCTGCCCGCGGCTTCAAGGACAGCAGCGGCACCGACGTGCGCAACTACGGCGGCCTCGAGCGGCCTCGGCCGAGCTGCGCGAGATGTTCGCCGAGCTGCTGTGGGTCGAGCCCGAGCAGGTCGTCGCGGGCGGCAACTCCAGCCTGACGATGATGCGCGACACCCTGATCTACCTGCTGCTCTTCGGTGCGCGTGGACAGCGACCGCGCCGTGGAGCAAGGAGGAGCACGGTCAAGTTCATCTGCCCGGTCCCCGGCTACGACCGCCACTTCACCCTGCTCGAGTCGCTCGGCATCGAGATGATCACCGTGCCGATGAACGACGACGGCCCGGACGTCGACGCCGTGGCCGCGCTGGTCGAAGGCGGACCCGCTCGATCAAGGGCATGTGGATCGTGCCGACCTACGCCAACCCGGCCGGCTCGATCTGCAGCCAGGAGGTCGCGGCCCGGCTCGCCGTCGATGGAGACCGCCGCCCACGACTTCAAGATCTTCTGGGACAACGCCTACGCGCTGCACCACCTCACCGAGGAGGAGGCCAAGAGCGCCGACATCCTCACCCTGGCCTCGGCGGCCGGTCACCCGCACCGGCCGATCATGTTCGCGTCGACCTCGAAGATCACCTTCGCCGGCGCCGGCGTCGCGTTCCTGGCCGCCTCGGACGGCCAACATCGCGTGGTACCTCGGGCACCTCGGCAACGGCTCGATCGGCCCCGACAAGGTCAACCACCTGCGCCACGTGCAGTTCTTCGGCTCGCCGCAGGGCGTGCGCGACCACATGGCCAAGCACCGCGACGATCATCGCGCCCAAGTTCGCCGAGGTCGACCGGGTGCTCACCGAGCGCCTCGACGGCTACGAGGTCGCGACGTGGAACAAGCCCGCCGGCGGCTACTTCGTCAACCTCGACGTCGTGCCCGGGACGGCCGGCCGCGTGGTCTCGCTGGCCAAGGAGGTCGGCATCGCGCTGACGCCCGCCGGGTCGTCCTTCCCCCACGGCAGGACCCGAACGACACGAACATCCGGCTCGCGCCCGACCATGCCGCCGCTCGACGAGGTGACCTCGGCCATGGACGCCGTGGCCACCTGCGTGCTGCTGGCGGCGGTCGAGCAGCAGCGCCTGACTCGTCCGGTCAGGCGGCGGTGCGCTCGCGCTGCAGGCCGCCGCGGACCAGGGCCGCGTAGCGCCCGCCGCGCAGCAGCAGCTCCTCGTGGGTGCCGAGCTCGACGACCCGACCCCGGTCGAGGACCGCGATCCGGTCGGCGTTGCGCACCGTCGAGAGCCGGTGGGCGATCGTGATCGTGGTCCGCGTCCGGGCCAGGTCGTCGAGCGACTCCTGGATGGCCCGCTCGGTCTCGTTGTCCAGGGCGCTGGTCGCCTCGTCGAGGACCAGGACGACCGGGTCGCGCAGCAGCGTGCGGGCGATCGCGAGGCGCTGCTTCTCGCCGCCGGAGAACCGGTGGCCGCGCGAGCCCACGACGGTGTCGTAGCCCTCGGGGAGGGCGGCGATCAGGTCGTGGATCCGGGCCCGCCGGCAGGCGGCCTCGATCTCGGCGTCGGTCGCGTCGGGCCGCGCGTGGCGCAGGTTGTCGCGGATGCTGGTGTGCATCAGGTAGGTCTCCTGGGTGACCACTCCGACCAGGTCGGCCAGGTCGGTCGGCGGCGACGTCGCGCACGTCGACGCCGTCGATGAGCACCCGCCCCGCGGTCGCGTCGTGGAGGCGGGCGACGAGGCCGGCGAGCGTCGACTTGCCGCTGCCGGTCTCGCCGACGAGGGCCAGCGTGCTGCCG
This sequence comes from uncultured Actinomycetota bacterium, assembly GCA_963778975.1. Lineage (GTDB taxonomy): Bacteria > Actinomycetota > Actinomycetes > Propionibacteriales > Nocardioidaceae > Nocardioides. Next base: position 52,627 of record CAVZWM010000018.1, on the reverse strand, counting down.
GCCGGGACGGTGCAGGTCGATGTCCGTGAGGACGGTCGGTCGGCGGTCGTAGGCGAAGCCGACGTGCTCGAAGCGCACCTCGCCGCCCGCTCGGGAGCGGGGGAGCGAGCGGGGGTCGACCGGCTCGGCGAGCTCGACCGGCAGGTCGGCGTACTCGAAGATGCGGGAGAAGAGCGCCATCGACGAGGTGATGTCGACCCCGACGTTGAGCAGCCCCATCAGCGGCCGGAACAGCGTGCCCTGCAGGGCGATGAAGGCGACCAGGGTGCCGATGGTCATCCCGCCGGAGGTGGCCGGGAGGCCGGCGGCGAGGTAGATCGCGGCCGGGATGGCGGCGAAGACGACGTTCATCGTGGCCATCCGCCAGCGACCGGCCAGGCGGGAGCGGATCTCGAGGCCGACCAGGTCGGCGGACGTGTCCTCGAAGCGCTCGGTGAGGCGCGGTGCCGCGCCGAGCGGTCTTGGTGAGGAGGACGCCGCTGACCGAGAGTCCCTCCTCGATCTGGACGTGCAGGTCGGCGAGCCGGCGCTGGCGCTCGGCGGTGACCGCGTGGCGCATCCGGGCGACCTGGCGGGTGAGCAGGACCGCCGGCGGCAGCACGATCAGCGAGAGCAGCGCGAGGCGCCAGCTGAGGGCCACCATCGCGACGGCGGTGCCGACGACGACGGTGACGTTGGCCGCGATCGAGGTGGCCGTGCTGGTGACGACGCCCTGCATGCTGCCGATGTCGTTGACGAGGCGCGACTGGACGTCGCCGCCGCGGGTGCGGGTGAAGAAGCCGAGCGACTGGCGCTGCAGGTGGGCGAACAGGTCGCTGCGCAGGCGGTGCATGACGCGCTGGCCGACCGAGGTCGAGAGCCAGGTCTGCACGACGCCGATCGCGGCGGTCGCGACCGCGACGCCGAGCATCGCGCCGACGCACGAGCAGCAGCAGGCGCACGTCCTGCTCGGGGAGCGCCTCGTCGATGACGTGGCGCACCAGGAAGGGCTGGGCCAGGCCGACGATCGAGCTGCACGACGATCAGGCCGACGACGATGGACAGGGTGCCGCGGTGCGGTGCGAAGAGGCGCGCGATGCGCGCGAGGGAGACGGGGGGTCCGCGAGCTGCCGCCGGTCGGCGGGGTCGGGACGGCCGCTGCGGGAGCGGCGGGAACCGGAGTGGTCATCCATGCGACCAGCTCCTCTCTGGGAGACTCGAATAGTCGTGAGGTAACCTCACTATGAGGGTGCAACGCCACCGGGCAGGAGCTATTCCCATGACGGTCCCGACCCGCACGATCCGACCCAGACGCCGGTGACCTGCTGATGGCCGCGGCCCGGCTGGTCCGACGGGAGTACGCCGCCGCCCTGGCCGCGTGGGACATCACCCCGGCCCAGTCGCGGGCGCTGCGCGTGATCGCGTCCGAGGAGCGCGGCATGCGCCCGTCCGTGCTGGCCGACCACCTGCGCATCGCGCCCCGATCGGCGACCGAGGTCGCCGACGCGCTGGAGCACGCACGGCTGGGTCGGTCCGCTCCGCCGACCCCGCGGACCGGCGCGCCACCCGGCTGTCCCTGACCGACGAGGGCCGCGGGCTGCTCGCGCCGGATCGAGGAGGCCCGACGGGCGGCGGGGGAGCGGGTCCTCGACGTCCTGTCCCGGCGCGACGCCGTACGCTCGACGCGATCCTGCGGACCGTGGTGGAGGGGGACGCATGATGATGCGTGTCGGACTGACCGGGCGGCGTGGCCTCGGGCAAGAGCACCGTCTCGGCGATCCTGGTCGAGCTCGGCGCGGTCCTCATCGACGCCGACGTGCTGGCGCGCGAGGTGGTCGCGCGGGGCACGCCCGGGCTGGACGCCGTCGTCGCCGAGTTCGGTGCCGACCTGCTGACCCCGAGGGCGACCTCGACCGGGCGGCCATGGGTGCCGCTGGTCTTCGGCGACGCCGACGCCCGCAAGCGGCTCGAGGCGATCGTGCACCCGCTGGTCTTCGAGCGGATCGTCGAGCTGGAGTCGCAGGCGGCCCGACGACGACGTGGTCGTCCACGACATCCCGCTGCTGGCCGAGGGCGGCCGCGCCGACACCTTCGACGCGGTGATCGTCGTCGACGCCCCCGCGGAGCTCCAGATCGACCGGATGATGTCGGACCGCGGCTGGTCGCGCGAGGAGGCCGAGGCGCGCATCGCGGCCCAGGCGTCCCGCGAGCAGCGGCTCGCCGTCGCCACCCACGTCATCGACAACACCGGTTCGCTCGACGACCTGCGGCGCCGGGTCGAGGCGGTCTTCGCCTCGCTCGCACGACGCGGCCGCCTGACGTTTCGGGTCGGCGCGCGCCGGCCCGGTAACCTCCCCGGAGTGCGTTCGCCTTCCTTGTCCCTGGCCGCAGCCGCCGTCTCCGGCGTGCTGCTGCTGAGCGGGTGCTCCACGCTCGGGGTCGGTGCCGACGAACGTCCCCGACCCGGCGCTGCGACGTCGTCACCGTCCGTCGAGGACGAGACGCCGGTCCCCGGACGGAGCCGGTCGACCCGGACACCCCGCTCGTGGGGTCCCACCCTCGGCGAGCTCGAGGAGGCTCGCGCGCTCGTGGCCGACTGGACCCCCGAGCAGCTCGCCGGGCAGGTGATCGTCGGTCGCTACCACGGCACCGACCCGACCGAGCTCGCCACCCTGCGTGCGCGACCTGCACCTCGCCGGGATCTCGGTCACCAACGGCAACGTCGTCGACGAGGCGCAGGTCCGCGCCATGACCGCCGCCCTCACCCAGGCGGCCGCTGACGACGGGCGGACCTTCCCGCCGGTGATCGGCGTCGACCAGGAGGGCGGCTACGTCTCGCACCTGCGCGACATCGCCACCGACTTCCCCGCCTTCCAGTCCGCGGGCCTCGCGATCGAGGCCGACGGCCAGGAGGGACGCCGCGTCACCCGCGTGGCCGCCCTGACCACCGGGCTGGAGCTGCGCGACCTCGGCTTCACGTGGGTCTTCGCGCCCGTCGCCGACGTCACCATCGGTGCGGCCGACCCGACGATCGGCACCCGCTCGCCGTCAGCGAGACCCGCCGTCGCGGCGATGGCCACCGCGTCGGCGATCAAGGGCTACGACGCTGCCGGCATCGTCTCGACGGTCAAGCACTTCCCGGGCCACGGCACCGCGACGAGCGACAGCCACGACACGCTGCCGGTGCTCGACTCGACCCTGGCCGAGATCGAGGAGCACGACCTGCCGCCCTTCGAGGCCGCCATCGCCACGCACGCTCCGGCCGTGATGCTGAGCCACCTCGACCTGACCGCGATCGCCCCCGGCGTCCCGGCCAGCATGGCGCCCGAGGTCTACGACCTGCTGCGCGACGACCTGGGCTTCGAGGGCGTCACCATCACCGACTCGCTCGGCATGGGTGCGGTCGGTGGCCGGCCGAAGCCGGCGGTGCCAGGCGCTCAACGCCGGCGCCGACCTGCTGCTGATGCCGGTGGACACCGGACGACCCACGGGATCGTCGTGGCAGGCGATCGAGTCGGGCGACGTCTCGCGCGAGCGGGTCGAGGAGGCTGCCGCCCGGGTCGTCGCGCTGCAGATGTGGCAGGCGCGGATCGCTGCCGGGCGCCCGTGCCCGCCGACGTCGCCGAGCGGGCCCAGGCGGCGAGTGCGGCGCTCGAGGCAGCGGCGTACTGACCCCTGAACGACCCAGGCCCGCCCCGATGCGTGATCGGGACGGGCCTTGTCGCCGCGAGTGCGGCGAGGTGGGTCGTGGTGCCGTCAGGCAGCCAGGTCCGGGTCGCCGACGCGGCGCAGCTTCTGCAGCGCCTCCCGCTCGAGCTGGCGCACCCGCTCGGCGGAGATGCCGTGCCGGGCGCCGATGTCGGCCAGCTTGTGCTGGCGACCGTCGACGAGGCCGTAGCGCGCCCGGACGATGTCGGCGGACCGCTCGTCGAGGATGTCGACCAGGTCGTCGAGCCGCTGGCGCGCCTCGACGTCGAGGACGTTGAGGTCGGGGCCGGGGGCCGTCTCCTGCGCCATCAGGTCACCGAGCGAGGTGTCGCCGTCCTCGTCGACCGGGGTGTCGAGCGAGACGTGGTCGCGTCCCCAGCGACATCAGGTCGAGGACCCGGTCGATGTCCATGCCGAGCTCGGTGGCGATCTCGTGGGGCTCCGGGTCGCGGCCCAGCTGGCGCTCGAGCGTGCGGCGGGCGCCGCCGACCTGGTTGAGCTCCTCGACGACGTGCACGGGCAGCCGGACGACGCGGGCCTGCTGGGCGATGCCGCGGGTGATGGCCTGGCGGACCCACCAGGTGGCGTACGTCGAGAACTTGTAGCCCTTGGTGTAGTCGAACTTCTCGACCGCGCGGATCAGGCCGGTGTTGCCCTCCTGGATCAGGTCGAGCATCGGCATCTGCGAGCGGCCGTACTTGCGGGCGATCGAGACGACGAGGCGCAGGTTGGCGTTGATGAAGCGGTGCGACGGCGACTCGGCCCTCCTCGACGAGCCACTCGCAGCTCCTCCTCGGTGGCGCGTCATCGGGGCGCCGCCCTTGCGGCGGCCGACGCGGCCCTCCTCGAGGAGCTTCTGGGCCAGCAGGCCGGCCTCGATGGTCTTGGAGAGCTCGACCTCGGTCGCGGCGTCGAGGAGCGGCGTGCGGGCGATCTCGTCGAGGTAGAGCCCGACGCTGTCGCGTCCCTCGATCTCACGAGTCCGGTTGCTGGTGCGCTGTGCCTGTGCGGTGCTCATCGTCCTCGTCCTCCTGCTCCTCGTGCGAACACCCCCGTGTCGCACATCTGATCCAACGCCTGTGTCCGTTGCGGGATTCCCGATCGGATTGGTGCCTTCACCTGCCTAGACGTGCGGGATCGGCCGCAAGTTGCACGTCGGCCGAACTCTCAGGGACTTCTCAGGGCTCGAGCGGGCACACTGGGGCGGTGCCCAGTCCGGCGGAACCTCATGCGCCCGTGTCCACGAGACGTCGATCTCAACGCCGACCTGGGCGAGGAGGTCACCGACGACGACGGCCTGCTGGCGGTCGTGACCAGCGCCAACGTCGCCTGCGGCTTCCACGCCGGCGACCCGGGCGACCATGCAGGCGGTCTGCGCCGAGGCCGTACGACGCGGGGTGGTGATCGGTGCGCAGGTGTCCTACGCCGACCGGGAGAACTTCGGCCGGGTGGCGCGGACGTCGCCCCGCGGCTGCTGACCGACCAGGTGGCCGAGCAGGTCGGCGACGCTCGCCCGAGATCGCCCGGGCCGAGGGCGGCCGAGGTCGCCTACCTCAAGCCGCACGGCGCGCTCTACAACCGGGTGGCCGACGACGAGGAGCCAGGCCGCGGCGGTGCTGCGCCGGGTCGCGGCGCGCTGCCGGTGCTGGGGATGCCGGGGTCGGCGATCCTCGCGGCTGGCCGCGGAGGAGGGGCGCGCCGGGCGTGCACGAGGGCTTCCCCGACCGTGGCTACACCGACGACGGCCGGCTGGTGCCGCGCGACGCAGCCCGGCGCGCTGGTCACCGACCCCGTCGAGATCGCGGCCAGAGCCGTCGCGATGGCCGCCGACGTCGACTCGGTCTGCGTGCACGGCGACTCCCCGGGAGCCGTCGAGCACCGCCGCGCCGTACGGCGTGCGCTCGAGGCCGCGGGTCACCGGCGTGGCGACCTGCTGGTCGTCCACAGGCTGAGGCCACATCTGTGGAGCAGCGGCTCAGCTCCTGTGGAGTGCGGACCGACTTCTGTGGAGCACCCTGTGGGACCACGAGGTTTGTTGCGCCGAAACCCTTGCGCGCGGGTGTCCGCGGACGGCATAGAACTCTCCCTACCGAGACCGCTTGCGGGGCTCGGGGATCGAGTCGGACGAAGAACTCCACCCGGCGAGCTTGCTCGCCGCGCGGGCCCGGTGACGGGGCCGGCGGGAGATCGGACGCTCGGCGCGATGGACCGGACGTCACCGTCCCGGTCAAAGCCGAGGGGCTCCTGATGCTCATACCGTCGGGAGCCCCTCACCCTTTGTCCCCACGATGGTCCCGCGTAGCCGTCCGCCGTCGCAACGGGCCGGCGGTGAACTCCGCGGCGAATCCTTCGCCGGGTCGCCGCCGGCCGGGGCAGGATGTGCCGATGCGCGTGATCCCGGTCGGCACCCGCGCGGCCCTCGTGGAGGTCGGCGACGCGCTCGCGGCCGCGCTCCCTGGCCGACTGGGCGCGCGCGCGACGGCATCGGAGCCGCCGAGATCGTGCCGGCCGCGACCACCGTGCTCCTCGACGGGCTCGACCCGGAGGTCGTCGCTCGACGCCGGATGGGCCGCTGGCCCGGCCGAGCGTCACGCGGAGGCAGGGCCCGGTCGTCCGGGTGCCGGTCGGCCTACGACGGTCCGGACCTCGAGTCGGTCGCCGACGCACTGGGGCTGCTCGGTCGAGGAGGTCGTGTCGCGGCACCGGGCGATCGAGTTCGTCGTCGCCTTCTGCGGCTTCGCACCGGGCTTCGCCTACCTGACCGGACTGCCGCCGACTGGGCGGTGCCGCGCCTGGCCACGCCGCGGGCGCGGGTGGCGCCGGGTTCGGTCGGCCTGGCCGACGCCTGGTGCGGGGTCTACCCGAGCGCCTCGCCCGGCGGCTGGCTGCTGCTGGGCACGACCGACGCGGTCCTCTGGGACGTCGACCGCGACCCGCCGGCGCTGCTGGCGCCGGGCACCCGCGTGCGGTTCGAGGCGACGTGAGCATCGAGGTCGCTCGATCCCGGGTCGCGCTGACCACCGCTCCAGGACCGCGGTCGCTCGCGGGCACGCCCACCTCGGCGTCCCGCGCGGCGGTGCGCTCGACCGGGCGAGCGGCGGCCCTCGCGCTACCGGCTCGTCGGCAGCGACCCCGACGACGCGGTGCTCGAGACGACGATGGGCGGCGTCAGCGTGCGGACGTCCGCGGCCGTCACCATCGCGGTCACCGGGGCGCGCTGCGCGGTCCGGGTCGGCTCCCGGGCCGTCGGGTCACTCGGGGCCGGTGACCGTCCGCCGCGGGCAGCGTCGATCACCGTGGGCCCGGCCACCACGGGCGTGCGCTCCTACCTCGCGGTCGCCGGTGGCCTTGCCGTGCCCACCGGTCCTCGGCTCGCGGTCGCACCGACACCCTGGCCTGGGTGGGCCCGCCCCGCCTGGCTGCCGGGCAGGTGCTGGCCGCTCGGGGCCGCGGGCCGCCTGCCGCCGGGTGCCCGAGGCGGTCGTCGTACGACCCCGGGAGCCGGTGCTGCACCTCCAGCGGGGTCCGCGCGCCGACTGGGTCGACGGGGACGTCTGGGCAGCCCTGGACGGGGCGTCGTACGTCGTGGCCGCCGACAGCGACCGGATCGGGCTGCGGCTCACGGGCCCGCGCTCGCGCGCACGGGCAGGGGGAGCTGGCCAGCGAGGGGATCGTGCCGGGCGGCCTGCAGCTGCCGCCGTCCGGGCAGCCGGTGGTCTTCCTCGCGGACCACCCGACGACGGGTGGCTACCCGGTGATCGGCGTCGTCGAGGACGACGACCTCGACCGTGCGCCCAGCTGCGGCCGGGAGACGTCGTACGCCTCCTGCTGAGGTGACTCAGTCGGCCTCGGGCCGCTCGGGGCGGTGCAGCTGCGGGTCGTCGACCTTGAAGCTGCGCACCGGCCCCGGGGGAGTGTCGGCGGTCTCGAAGCGCACGGTCACCACGCCGGACCCGGAGCCCCAGACCCAGCCCGCGCCCATCTCGTCGTGCACGACGTCCGTGCCCGGCGCCCACGCATGCCGGGGCGGCTCGGGGAGGGCGGATGTCGTCCTCCTCGTCGGTCGCCGTCTCGCCGAAGAGGTCCTCCTGGATCCAGTCGGCGAGGCCCGAGACGCCCACGCCCAGCAGGCGCACGCCGCCGGAGGTGTCGAGGTCGGCCAGCAGCGAGCGGGCGACCCGGGCGATGGTGCCGCCCTCGTCGGTGGGGCTGGTGAGGGTGCTGGAGCGGCTGAGCGTGGTGAAGTCGTGCAGCCGCACCTTGATCGTGACCGTGCGTCCGGAGAGGCCGTTCTTGCGGAGCCGGGCGCCGACCTCCGTCGCCTGGCGGGTCAGCAGGCCCTCGAGCAGGCGGCGGTCCGTCAGGTCGGTGTCGTAGGTGCCCTCGGCGCTGATCGACTTGGTCTCCCGCTCGGCCACCACGGGCCGGTCGTCGTGGGCGCGGGCGAAGCGCCACAGCCCGTGGCCGTGGGCCTTGCCCGAGCAGCCGGACCAGCTCGTCCTCGTCGACCCGCTCGAGCTCGGCGATGGTGTGGATGCCGGCCCGGCGCAGCCGCTCGGCCGTGGCCGGGCCGACACCGGGGATCACGGTGACCTTCATCGGTCGCAGCAGGTCGAGCTCGGTGCCGGGCGGCACCACGGTGAGCCCGTCCGGCTTGTCGAGCTCGCTGGCGACCTTGGCGAGGAACTTCGAGGAGGCGATGCCGACCGTTGCCGGTCAGCCCGCCGGTGACCTCGTGCACCCGCCGACGGAGCTCCTCGCCGACCTCGGTGACGGTGTCGACGTCGAGGTCGGGCAGACCGGCCGCGGCGAGGTCGACGAACGCCTCGTCGAGGGAGAGCGGCTCGACCAGCGGCGAGAGCTCGCGCAGCACGCGCCATGACCCGGGTGCTGGTCTCGCGGTAGGCGTGGAAGCGCCCCGACAGGAAGGCCGCGTGGGGACACCGGGCGCGCGCCTCGCGGGTGGACATCGCCGACCCGACGCCGTACTTCCGGGCCTCGTAGGACGCGGTCGCCACCACGCCGCGCCCGCCCGTGCCGCCCACGACCACCGGCTTGCCGCGCAGCGAGGGCTTGTCGCGCTGCTCGACGGCGGCGAAGAAGGCGTCGAGGTCGAGGTGCAGGATCGAGGCGGTGGCGCGCATCAGCGCCGGTCCCCGCACGTGCCATCGATCACGAACGGCATTGTCGCAGGCCACGAAGTGTCCACAGGTCGGCCCCGACCGGGGTTCTCCACAGGCCGGTCCGAGGCGTGGCATGAGGTGTCGGTGCTGCTGGGAACGGTCGTCGACATGAATCCGACACCCGAACCAGTCCACGACCAGCCCCCGGTGCGCACCCTCCGGGCCAGCACCCCCGACGACATCGCGGCGTTCGTCCCGCTCGCCCTCGGCTTCGTGCCCGCACGGTCGGTGGTGATGATCAGCGTCGGCACGTCCGGCCTGCACGCCCGCGTCGACCTGCCGCACGACCCCGACGACGTCGACGACGTGGTCGAGGCGCTGCTGCGACCAGCCCGGCGCCATCGGGTGGCCGTCGGTCGTGTTCGTGGTCTACGACGACGACACCACCGTCGCCGACGAGGCCGTCTGGGCCCTCCGTGAGGCGTTCGAGGATGCCGGCATCGCCGTCAAGGAGGCGCTGCGCATCCACGACGACCACTGGTACGCCGTGCTGCCGGGGGCACCGCTCGCCGCCTACCAGGGCGTCCGCTTCGAGCGCAGCGACCACCGGTTCACCGCGCAGGGCGTCTTCGACGGACGGGTGACCCACGCCAGTCGCGAGGCCCTGCGGGACACCCTCGCGCCCGACCCGGCCGCAGTCGCGGTGACCCGCGGCCTCCTGGATGCCGCGGACGAGGTCCCCCTCGGTGGGTTGCGCGACCTGGTGCAGGGCCACCTCACGACGGCGACCACCTTCACCGACGCCGAGCTGGCGGCGGTGGCCGTGACGGTGATCTCGGGGCCGAGGCGCGACGAGGTGTGGGCGTGGCTCGACCGGGCCAGGGGAGCCCGGGCCGTCGACCTCTGGTCCGATGCCGTGCGGCGCCTCCCCGACTCCCACGTGGCGGCCCCCGCGGCGGTCCTGGCCTTCGCGGCCTGGCTCGCGGGGGACGGGGCCCTGGCCTGGTGTGCGGTCGACCGCAGCCGCGACGTCGAGCCACGCCACTCCCTGGCCACCCTCGTCGCCGGGCTGCTGGAGTCCGCGACGTCGCCGGCGACGTGGGAGACGCTGCGGCCGCAGCTGGACGGGGCCACGGATCCCGCCGCCTGAGACACCGGTCGGGGTGGGTTCCCACGCCCGCGCGGAGCACTAGGGTGCGTCCATGGGCGAAGAGGTCGAGCAGCAGGAGTTCTCGCGGGCTGACCGCACGCGCCACCGGGAGAAGGTGCGTCGCAACCTCGACGTGTTCGCCCGGATGCTGCGCGAGGCGCGGTTCGACACCGACGACCCGATGACCGGTCTCGAGATGGAGCTCAACCTCATCGACGACGCGGGCGACCCGGCGCTGAAGAACGCCGAGGTGCTCGAGGCGATCGCCTACCCCGACTTCCAGACCGAGCTGGGCCAGTTCAACATCGAGATCAACGTCGCGCCGGCCACGCTGCGCGAGGGTGGGCTGACGACCTTCGAGGAGAGCCTGCGGCGCTCGCTCAACGACGCCGAGGACGAAGGCCGCCCAGGTCGGCGCCCACCAGGTGATGATCGGCATCCTGCCCACCCTCGACGAGGGGCACATGTCGATGTCCGCCATCAGTGCCAACCCGCGCTACAAGCTGCTGAGCGAGCAGATCCTCACCGCGCGCGGCGAGGACATCACGATCAGCATCTCCGGGCGCGACCGGCTCTCGACCACGGCCGACTCGATCGTGCCCGAGGCGGCCTGCACCAGCACCCAGTTCCACGTGCAGACCTCGCCCGACGACTTCGCCGACTACTGGAACGCCTCGCAGGCGATCGCCGGCGTCCAGCTCGCGGTCGCCGCCAACTCGCCCTACCTCCTCGGCAAGGAGCTGTGGCGCGAGACCCGGATCCCGCTCTTCGAGCAGGCGACCGACACGCGCAGCGACGAGCTCAAGGTCCAGGGCGTCCGGCCCCGGGTGTGGTTCGGCGAGCGCTGGATCACCTCGGTCTTCGACCTGTTCGAGGAGAACGTCCGCTACTTCCCGGCGCTGCTGCCGATCACCGACGACGAGGACCCGCTCGAGGTGCTCGAAGTCGGCGGCACCCCGAACCTCCACGAGCTCCGGCTCCACAACGGCACGATCTACCGCTGGAACCGTCCGGTCTACGACATCGCCGACGGGGTGCCGCACCTGCGCGTCGAGAACCGCCTGCTCGCCGCCGGGCCGACCGTCGCCGACACGATCGCCAACGCGGCCTTCTACTTCGGCCTGGTCCGCTACCTCGCCGAGAGCGAGCGGCCGCTGTGGTCGCAGATGTCGTTCTCGGCCGCGGAGGAGAACTTCCACGTCGCCGCCCAGCAGGGCGTCGACGCCCAGATCTACTGGCCCGGCGTCGGCCAGGTGCGCGCCACCGAGCTCGTGCTGCGCCGCCTGCTCCCGATGGCCCACGAGGGCCTGGAGGCGTGGGGCGTCGAGGGCCGACGTGCGCGACCGCTACCTCGGCATCATCGAGCAGCGCTGCCTGCTGGGCACCAACGGCGGCCGGAGTGGTTCGTGGCGCCGGATGCGCGAGCGCGGCAGAGAGGACCGCTTCGACGCGCTCCGGGCGACCCTGCTGGAGTACCGCGAGCGGATGCACACCAACGAGCCCGTCCACACCTGGGACTGACCTCAGCCGCGAGGACCGTCGGCGCAGGCGGCGCCACTCCCGCCGCACGCCGCTGAGCGGGTCGAACCAGCCGCGCCTGGTCACGACGACGAGGCCCGCGCGTAGACCCGGCCGGCTGCGGCCCAGGCCACCGGACCCAGCCACGCAGGTCGGCGTCGTGCACCGACAGCTCGCCGGGGCGGGTGAGCCAGACGTAGGGAGCCGTCGTCGCGGTGCCGGTGCGCCGGAGCAGGGCCAGGGCGAGGTCGGTGCGCAGCCCGGCTCGATCGCCCGCGCATCGACGTGCCGGACGCTGCGCCCGGGGACCCCGGCATGGAGCACGGCAGGGAACCGCCTGCGCGGCTCGGTCTCGTTCAGCTCGAGCACGGCGGCGCGCAACACCGCGTGCTCGATGCGGCTGATCGGTGCGTGCAGGGGCATGGCCACACCCTGCCGGATCACCGAGAGCCGGACTCGGCTCTCCACAGGCTGCCCAGCGGTGTGGTTTCCGTTACGGTGCCAGCAGTGCCACGGCAACGTCGCGGTGGCCGCGAGAAGGAGACCCCATGGGCACCGTCGTCGTCGGATATGTCCCCAAGCCCGAGGGCGAGGCTGCCCTCGCCACTGGCATCAGCGAGGCCAAGCTCCGCGGCAGCAAGCTGGTCGTCGTCAACTCCCACCGGGGCGGCCACGAGTTCGACGGGGACAAGGCACGCGCCGCCGAGGACGACATGGACGCCGTGCGAGCCCGCTCGACGAGTCCGGTGTCGAGCACGAGATCCGCCAGCTGGTGCGCGGCTTCGAGCCCGCCGAGGACCTGATCAGCCTGGCCGAGGCCAACGGCGCCGAGCTCCTCGTCATCGGCCTGCGTCGGCGCTCGCCGGTCGGCAAGCTGATCCTGGGCTGCAACGCCCAGCGGATGCTCCTCGACGCCCCCTGCCCCGTCCTCGCGGTCAAGGCCGCCTGAGCACGCACTAGGGCAGGATGTGCCCATGGGCTTCCAGATCACGGGTGACCCCGCCGCCGACAAGATGCTCGACGAGTCCTCCTTCGCGCTGCTGGCGGCGATGATGCTCGACCAGCAGTACCCGATGGAGCACGCCTTCCGTGGCCCGGCCAAGGTCGTCGACCGCTTCGGCTCGTTCTCGCCCGGCGGCGATCGCGGCCGCGGACCCGGAGGAGTTCGCCGCGATGGCGGCCACGACGCCGGCCATCCACCGGTTCCCGGGCTCGATGGCCGCCCGCCTCCAGGAGCTGGCCCGCATCGTCGAGGACACCTACGACGGCGACGCGTCGCGGCTGTGGACCGAGGCGACCGACGGCAAGGACCTGCTCAAGCGGGTGATGGCGCTGCCGGGCTTCGGCAAGCAGAAGGCGCAGATCTTCGTGGCCCTGCTCGCCAAGCAGCTCGGCGTACGTCCCGAGGGCTGGGAGGCCGTCGTCGGCGACTACGCGCTGGAGGGTCACCGGTCGGTCGCCGACGTCGTGGACGCCGAGTCGCTGCAGAAGGTGCGGGACTTCAAGAAGGCGAAGAAGGCGGCTGCACGCCCCCCTGCCTGACCAGTGTCGGAGCGTGTGGAGTGGCCGTGGCAGAATGACGGCGCGGCTCTTGACGTCACCGGGCCTTGCCGCGCCCCGAAGTCGTTCGACGAGAGGTGTTCGTGTCCTCACACGCACGCAAGTTGCTCCCTGCCGAGGTGCTGTCGCACCCCTCCATCGCCGCCCTGGTCTCCAGCGCGACCCCTACCGGCACCGTCACGCCCGAGGACGTCCGTCGCGCCAGTGACGACGCCGGGGTCGAGCCGCGGTTCCTGAAGGCGCTCCTGGTGCACCTCAGTGGCCTGGGGATCTCGGTGCAGGTCGACGCCTCGACCTCGCGAGCGGTCGCCGCCACCAGCAAGCGCGCCGCCACCTCGACCGCGGCCAAGAAGGCCCCGGCCAAGGCTGCGGCGAAGGCTCCCGCCAAGAAGGCGAGCGCCAAGGCGACCGTGCGAGGCGGCCGACGAGCCGGCCCCGGCCAAGAAGGCGGCCAGGCCCCGCCAAGAAGGCGTCGGCCAAGAAGATCGCCGCCAACAAGGCTGCGGCGAACCCCGAGGTCGTCGACCTCGGCACGGTCGACGCGCCGGTCATCGGTCCGGACGGGAAGAAGATCCTGCCGGACATCCCGGACGCCGAGTTCGAGAAGGACGTGGCCAAGGACCCGACGATCAAGGAGGACGAGAAGCAGGCCTTCACCGTCTCCGCGGCCGACGAGACCGACGAGCCCGAGCAGCAGGTCATGGTGGCCGGCGCCACCGCCGACCCGGTCAAGGACTACCTCAAGCAGATCGGCAAGGTCCCCCTCCTCAACGCCGAGATGGAGGTCGAGCTCGCCAAGCGGATCGAGGCCGGCCTGTTCTCGGAGGAGAAGCTGGCCAAGGGCGGCCGGATCAGCCCCAAGATGCTCGAGGAGTACCAGTGGATCTCTGAGGACGGTCGCCGGGCCAAGAACCACCTCCTCGAGGCCAACCTGCGCCTCGTGGTCTCGCTGGCCAAGCGCTACACCGGCCGCGGGATGCTCTTCCTCGACCTCATCCAGGAGGGCAACCTGGGCCTGATCCGTGCGGTCGAGAAGTTCGACTACACCAAGGGCTACAAGTTCTCGACCTACGCGACCTGGTGGATCCGTCAGGCCATCACCCGCGCCATGGCCGACCAGGCCCGCACCATCCGCATCCCGGTGCACATGGTCGAGGTCATCAACAAGCTGGCCCGCGTGCAGCGCCAGATGCTCCAGGACCTGGGCCGCGAGCCCACCCCGGAGGAGCTCGCCAAGGAGCTCGACATGACCCCCGAGAAGGTCATCGAGGTCCAGAAGTACGGCCGCGAGCCGATCTCGCTGCACACGCCGCTCGGCGAGGACGGCGACTCGGAGTTCGGTGACCTCATCGAGGACTCCGAGGCCATCGTCCCGGCCGACGCCGTGTCGTTCACGCTCCTGCAGGAGCAGCTGCACGCCGTCCTCGACACCCTCTCCGAGCGCGAGGCGGGCGTGGTCTCGATGCGCTTCGGCCTCACCGACGGCCAGCCCAAGACGCTCGACGAGATCGGCAAGGTCTACGGCGTGACGCGCGAGCGCATCCGCCAGATCGAGTCCAAGACGATGTCCAAGCTGCGCCACCCGAGCCGGTCCCAGGTCCTGCGCGACTACCTCGACTGATCGACGCCCGATGCGAACTGCGGCCGCCCTGCTCTGCGTGGGGTTGGCCGCAGTCGCATGTACGACCGCTGCCGACCCGCCGCGCGCCGAGCCGGAGCCGTCGGTAGCCACCTCCGAGCCACGACCCCGGCGAGCCACCCGCGGCGGAGGCGACCCCGCCGGTCAGCCCCGACGACCTCGACCGCAGCCACCGCCGCGGAGACCGTGCGGCACCTCGCGGGCGTCATCGGGCCGCGCGAGGCGACCAGTCCCGGCCTACGACCGTGCGGCCCGCTGGGTGGCGGGCCGGTTCGACCTGCTCGGCTACACCGTCCGGCGCCAGCGCGTCGACGTACCTGCCGGGCAGCTCGTGGGGCGTGCCGGTCGCGGCGGGCCGGTCGGTGAACGTGATCGCGTGGCCGCCCGGCTTCACGCCGAGCAGCCGCACCTGGTCGTCGGCGCCCACCTCGACACCGTGGCGCAGGCGCCGGGAGCCGAGGACAACGCGTCGGGCGTCGGCGTCATGCTCGCCGCGGCACGAGGCGGCGGCGAGCCACCGGACCCGGCTCCCGGTCGTGTTCGTGGCGTTCGGCGCCGAGGAGCCCCGGGGACCGACCGACGCCGACCACCACTACGGGTCGCGGACCTACGTCGAGGACGCTGTCGGCCGCGGCAGCGACGGGCCGTGCGGGGCATGGTCTCGCTGGACCGGGTCGGGGTGGGCGACGTGGTGCCCGTCGGGTCGGCCGCAGACACCGATCCCGTGCAGCGCAGCCTGCTCTCGGCCGCCCGGTCGCTGGGGGTGCCGGCCGTGGCCGACCCCGACCAGCGCAGCAGCGACCACTGGTCGTTCGTCCGCGCCGGTCTGCCGGGCGCCCGGCTGGGGTCGACGCCGTACGCCGGCTACCACTCGCCGGCGGACGTCCCGGCGGTCGTCCAGCCCGCCCAGCTCGAGCGGGTCGGGCCGGATCGTGCTGGAGTGGCTGGCCCCGGCGCCGCATCCGGGCTGACCGGGCTCAGCGGCTCGAGGCCGGCACAGCGCGCGCAGGTCCTGCCGGTCGTGCCCGGAAGTCCGCCACAGCGCTGCCGGCGACGGGCATCGCCAGGCCGCTCGGCCCGATGACGGCGGGCTGCCAGGCGGCGCGGACGACCCGGGCCCGGCCCCGGCGTTCGACGGGCGGCCGCACGGTGAGGGTCAGCACGCCCGTCCGGGAGGTGGCACCGGTGCCGGGGGAGTACCACGCGAAGTTGCCCAGGCCGTAGGCGACGTAGCCACGGCCCAGCCGGCCGTCCCCCTGCAGCTGGTGCGCATGGGTGCCGACGACGACGTCGGCGCCGGCCGCGACGAGCCGGGCGGCGATGCTGCGCTGGTCGGCCGAGGGGCAGCTCTCGCCCTGGATCCCCCAGTGGAGGTAGACCACGACCACGTCGGCCACGGTGCCTGACCGGCGCACCTCCTCGAGGAGTCGGGACGGGTCCGTCGCGTCGGCGATCCCCGGCCTCGGTGCCGCCGGCCGCCCACGCGCCGGTCGGATCCGCCGTGGGGTCCTGGTCGGCGAGCGACGCGGCCGAGCGTGGCGACGGTCGTGCCGTCGATCTCGGTGAGGGCAGGGCGCGAACGCCTCGTCCTCGTCCCGACCGATGCCGACGACCGCGAGTGCGGGATCGGAGTCCGCGGTCGCCCGGGCGGCTCGCAGCGTGCTGGGCAGCCGGGCGCGGCCGTAGTCGAGGGCGTGGTTGTTGGCCATGCTGGCGACGTCGATCCCCGCCGCGGACAGCGCGGTGAAGGCCTCGCGGCCGGCCGAGAACGTGAAGCGCTTCCCGGGCTCGGGTGCGCCGCCGGTGCCCACCGACGTCTCGAGGTTGACGATGGCCAGGTCGGCGGCAGCGAGCGCCGCCGTCGCGGGCGCCAGCGCCGTGTCGGGGTCGCGCAGCCGCTCGGCCAGGACACCCTCGAAGTGGACGTCGCCGGCGACCGCGATCCGCACCGGCTCGCCGGCGAGGGGTGGAGGTCTCGGGATGCGGGTTGCGGGTGTCGTGGAGGTCGAGGGCGTCGCCGGCGCGGACGGCTGCGGCGGCGCGGGTGGGCCGCCGGGCGTGCTGCAGGCGGTGACCGTGAGGATCGACAGCGCCGCCGCGACCGTCCGGAGACGGCGTACGCCTCGGTGCACCGCCCCCGTCATGCCGACATCGTGCCACCGGGCCGCGTCCCACCACCTGAAGTGGGTGACGCACGGGGCGGTGCCGGGTGCCACACTCGGAGCATGAGCACTCGGATCTCGCTTGACCGCCGTCGCTGCGTTCCTGGTCGCCGGCCTGTCCGCCGCGCCGGCACACGCGGAGTACTACGCCATCGACGACCCGGCCGACGCGAGCGCGTCGTTGACCGACGTCTACGGCTTCACGGCGACGCACGGCGAGAGCAACCTGCTGGTGAAGGTGCGCTTCAACGAGCTGCTGCGCTCGAGCGCCGCCGGGGTGTCGATCTTCATCGACACCGACCGGGACGTCAGGGGACCGGAGTTCGTCCTCAGCAGCGGTCTGGGTGACGGCACCGACTACGTCCTGACCGAGGCCGTCGCGTGGCGGGGCAGCGACCAGCGGGTCGACTGCGACTACGAGGCCCGGCCCAAGTGGGGCAAGGACGTGTTCCGGACGCGGATCAGCCGCGACTGCCTCGACGAGCCGGGCTCGGTCCGGGTCTCGGTGAAGATGGTCGACCAGGCCGACGGCTCGCACCCGGTCGCCGACTGGGCGCCCAAGCGCCACCGGTGGAGCCTGCCCATCGCGTCGGGCCTGGGCGCCACGGCGGCCTGACGCGGCCTCAGCCGGCGGCGACCAGGGCCACGGCGACGGCGCACAGGGTGAGCCCGACGGCCTGGGCACGATGGATGGGCTCGCGCAGCAGCGCGGCCGCCAGCACGATCGTGACGGCGGGGTAGAGCGAGGTCACCACCGACGGCCACGGTGAGCAGCCCGGTCTGCGTGGCCAGCAGGAACGCGACGACCGCCGCCGTGGCCAGCAGCCCGGCCACGACCCCCCAGGCCTGGGAGGGGTGGTCGGGGACCCAGTGGCCGCCGAGCGCCGTGGCCGTGAGCGCGACGCACACCACCCCCACGGCCTGCGCGACGGCGAGCGGCCAGAAGCCGGCCGACTCGGGGACCTGGCCCATGGCGGCGAACAGCAGGCCGAACCCGAGACCGGCCAGCACACCGTCGACGATGCCGGCGGCCAGGTCGCCCGACGCGCCCGGCTCGCGGCTGACGAACCAGATGCCGGGAACCGCGGCCGCGATCCCCAGCCAGACGATCAGCTCGGGGCGCTCGCCGGTGACGACGCCGACGGTGACCGGCACGAGGGCCGCCCCCACCGCGGAGATCGGCGCCACGACGCCCATCCGCCCCGCCGCCAGGCCGCGGTAGAGGAACGCGCCGCCCGCCCCGGTGCCGATGCCGGCCAGGGCGCCCCACCACAGGTCGCCGCCGGTCGGGTTGCCCTCGATGGTCAGGGCGAGGAGCGAGCGCGCCGGCCAGCGCGGAGGCGGTGCCGACGAACGCGACCGGCCACGCCGACGTACGACGTGACGCGAGGCCGCCGACGAAGTCCGACAGGCCGTAGGCGAGCGCGGCCCCGAGCGAGAGCAGGACCACCATCAGGTCACCACGACACCGACGACCCAGACGACAGCGGCCAGGAACGCCGCCACCAGCTCGATCAGGATCGAGACGCCCACCGCCGCGCAGCGCACCGGTGGTCGAGGGCCAGGCCGGCGTGGCACCGACGCGGCGCCGCTCGGCGACGTAGACGCCCAGGACGAAGCCGATGAACATCCCCACCACGGGGATGACGAAGAAGCCGACGAAGGCGAGCACGCGCTCCGGTGAGCAGGGTGCTGTTGGGGACGCCGGCCGCCTTCAGTCGGCGACCGGGCACGACGTACTTCACGACCGTCCCGCCGACCAGGAGCACCGCGGCCGACGACGAGGACGATCCAGGCGGTGGAGGTGCCGACCTCCATGGCCCAGACGAGGATCGCGCCGAGCACCAGGAGCGTGCCGGGCAGCACCGGCACGATGATGCCGGCGATGCCGACCGCGATGCAGGACGGCGACGAGGACCTCGGTGGCGCTCACGGCGTCAGCCTTCCACGACGCGACACGGCCCCGGACGACGTCGTCCGGGGCCGTGTCGGTGGTCAGGTCAGGTGCGGCTCAGAGGTCGCTGTCGGCGGCCGGGGTGGACGGGGTCTCGAGCTTGTGGGTCTCGTCGACGCACGGTGGCCGCGATCTCACGGAGCTTGTCGCCGTGCTCGCGGGCGTGGTGGGCACAGAACAGCAGCTCGCCGCCGGTCTGGAGCTCGACGCGGAGGTAGGCCTGGGCCCCGCAGCGGTCGCAGCGGTCCACCGCCGTCAGGGCGGCCTGGGTGGGTGCGGTGGCAGTGGTCACGTCAGCCTCATTTCTCTTCATCGGTGTCTGGCCCAACGTAGCCAGTGGGACAAAGATTCCCGGCTGGTGACCTCGGGTGGGACGTGAGTCCAGTCAATCACTGAATTGTTTCGCCTGTCGGCGTTGCTCCCAACTCCTGGGACGCATCCCGTGTTCGGTGCGGTGCTGCTGCCCCGGATTGCGTGATGCGAATGTCATCACGCTAGACCTGCCACGGCCCGACGGTCGGCAGCGTGCCCTGCACTGCTCCACGGCGTGTCGCGGGTAGGTTTTCTCCTTGTGGCAGCACCGGCGGACAACACCTACAACGCAGCGCACCTCCTGGTCCTCGAGGGCCTCGACGCCGTGCGCAAGCGCCCCGGCATGTACATCGGCTCGACCGACACCCGCGGGCTGATGCACTGCCTGTGGGAGATCATCGACAACGGCGTCGACGAGGCGCTGGCGGGCGTCGCGCACCGGGTCGAGATCACCCTGCACGACGACGGGTCGGTCGAGGTGCACGACGACGGGCGCGGCATCCCGACCGACAAGGAGCCCAAGACCGGGCTGCCCGGCGTCGAGGTGGTCGCCACCAAGCTGCACGCCGGCGGCAAGTTCGGCGGCGGCTCCTACGTCGCCACCGGTGGCCTGCACGGCGTCGGCCTCTCGGTCGTCAACGCGCTGTCGTCGCGGATGGACATCGACGTCGACCGCGCGCCGACCCAGCAGGGACTGTCGTTCCAGCGCGGCGTGCCCGGCGTCTTCGCCGGCGACGGCCCGGCGGCCGGCCTTCACGGCCCAGTCCGGCCTGACCCGCAAGGGCAAGCGGGTCGCCAAGGGCAAGACCGGCACCCGGATCCACTTCTGGCCGGACCGCCAGATCTTCACCAAGGACGCCGGCGTCGAGCTGGACGGCCTGCTCGGGCGCGCCCGCCAGACGTCGTACATCGTGCCCGGCCTCGAGCTCGTCATCAGCGACCAGCGGAGCCCGGAGCCCGTCGAGGAGAAGTTCCTCCACGAGGGCGGGATCAGCGAGTTCGCCGACTTCCTCTCCCAGGGCGAGCCGGTCACCGACATCCTGCGGCTGCAGGGCATGGACACCTTCACCGAGACCGTGCCGCTGCTCGACGACAAGGGCCACATGACGCCCGCAGGAGGTCGAGCGCGAGCTGACCGTCGACGTCGCGCTGCGCTGGTCCAACACCTACGACACCCAGGTCCGCTCCTTCGTCAACGTGATCGCGACCCCCAAGGGCGGCACCCACGTCAGCGGCTTCGAGTCGGCGATCACCTCGACGTTCAACGACGTGATGCGCTCGGCCAAGGTGCTCAAGGTCAACGACGACAACGTGATCAAGGACGACGTGCTCGAGGGCATGACCGGCGTCGTCACGGTCCGGCTCGCCGAGCCGCAGTTCGAGGGCCAGACCAAGGAGATCCTCGGCACCCCGGCCGCGCGCAACGTCGTCCGCAAGGTCGTCGCCGGCGAGCTGAAGAACTTCCTCACCTCCACCAAGCGCGCCGAGAAGGCCCAGGCCAAGCTGGTCATGGAGAAGGTCGTCGGCGCCTCCAAGACCCGGATCGCGGCCAAGCAGCACAAGGAGAACCAGCGCCGCAAGAACGCGCTCGAGTCGTCCGCGCTGCCCGCCAAGCTGGCCGACTGCCGCTCCGCCGACAACGAGCGCACCGAGCTGTTCATCGTCGAGGGTGACTCGGCGATGGGTACGGCGAAGTTCGCCCGTGACTCCGAGTACCAGGCGCTGCTCCCGATCCGCGGCAAGATCCTCAACGTCCAGAAGGCCTCGGTCGGCGACATGCTCAAGAACACCGAGTGCGCCTCGATCATCCAGGTCGTCGGCGCCGGCTCGGGGCGGACCTTCGAGCTGGAGGCCGCGCGCTACGGCCGGATCATCTTCATGGCCGACGCCGACTCCGACGGCTCGCACATCCGCTGCCTGCTCGCCACGCTGTTCTTCAAGTACATGCCCGAGCTGGTCCGGGACGGGCGGCGTCTACACCGCCGTACCGCCGCTGCACCGGATCGAGCTGACCAACCCCAAGAAGGGGATGGAGAAGTACGTCTACACCTACTCCGACGACGAGCTGCACCGTCGGCTGGCCGAGCTGCAAGAAGAAGAACATGCGCTGGAAGGAGCCCCGGCAGCGCTACAAGGGGCTCGGTGAGATGGACGCCGACCAGCTGGCGGAGACCACGATGGACCCGCGCCACCGCACGTTGCGCCGGCTCACCGTCGACGACGTCGACGAGGCGCAGCCGGGTGTTCGAGCTGCTGATGGGCTCGGACGTCGCGCCGCGCAAGGAGTTCATCGTGCAGGGGGCCTACGAGGTCGACGTCGAGTCGCTCGACGCGTAGGACGCGTGAAACGCACGCGGTCGCCGAGTGTCGCTATCTCCGACACTGAACAGTCGTTGTGCCGCGATCGCGCCCTCGGCACGTTGTGGCCCGCGTCGCTGCAGCCGTCGACAGGAGCCCATGCCGGACGAGAAGCTCGACTACATCGTCATCGGATCGGGCAGCGCGGGCGGTACGTCGCCGCCCGGCTGACCGAGGATCCTACGTCCAGCGTTCTGCTTCTTCGAGGCGGGTGCCGGCCGACGACGACGACAACATCCGCATCCCGCTGGCGTTCTCGATGCTGCTTCAAGACCAAGTGGGACTCGGAACTACGAGACGACGCCGCAGAAGCACCTCGGCGGGCGCCGTGCCTACTGGCCGCGCATGAAGGCCCTCGGCGGGTGCTCCTCGATGAACGCGATGATCTACATCCGCGGCAACCACGCCGACTACGACGAGTGGCGCGACGCCTACGGCGCCGCAGGGTCGGGCTTCGACGACGTCCTGCCCTACTTCTCGGAAGGCCGAGCGCAACACCCGCCTCGGCTGGCCCTTCCACGGGACCGACGGTCCGCTGCACGTCGAGGACCGGACCTACGACCACGAGCTGAGCACGGCGTTCGTCGAGGCCGGTGTCGGCGCCGGGCTCAAGCGCAACGACGACTTCAACGGCGCCGAGCAGGAGGGCGTCGGGCTCTACCAGGTCACGTGCCGGAAGGGCCGGCGCTGGTCCGTCGCGGACGCCTACATCCACCCGGCAGCAGCGCGCCCCAACCTCACCGTCCGCACCGAGGCCTTCGTGACCGCGCATCGTGCTGGAGGGCAACCGCGCCGTCGGCGTCGCCTACACCCGCCGCGGCGAGCAGCCTCGTGGCCCGGACCGACGCCGAGGTCGTCCTGAGCGGCGGTGCCATCAACAGCCCGCAGCTGCTGATGCTCCCGGCATCGGCCCCGGCGCCCACCTGCGCGACATGGGCATCGACGTCGCCGTCGAGTCGTCGGGCGTCGGCCAGAACCTGCAGGACCATCCCGCGGCGGGCATCCTCAGCTACACCAGGGACACGACCGACGTCGCCGAGATGCTGGGCGTGGGCAACCTCGCTGAGGTGGAAGGCGACCGGCAAGGGTCCGCTGAGCTCCAACGTCGGGGAGGCCGGCGGCGTTCTACACCTCGCGCGACGACCTCGATCTTCCGGACATCCAGCTGCACGTCGCGCCGACCGGCTTCTACGACAACGGCATGCACGAGCCGTACGCCGCGCGCTCACCACGGCGCGTCACGCTGGTCAACGTCCAGAGCTCGGGCCACGTCAGGCTGCGCTCGGCCGACCCGACCTGGCACCCCGAGATCGACCCGGGCTACTTCGACGACCGGCGCCGACCTCGAGGCGATGATCGGCGGCTTCCGCACGGCACCTGGAGGCTCCTGCGCCAGGGACCGATCGCGAGGTACGTCGACGAACCCTGGGTCCCGGCGTCGACCGACCCGAGCGTCACGAGATCATCGACGGCATCGGGCGGCTGGGCCGAGACGCTCTACCACCCCGTCGCGACCGTGCGCCATGGGCACCGTCGAGGGCAGCGTGGTCGACCCGGAGCTCAGGGTCCACGGCGTCGAGGGCCTGCGGGTCGCTCGACGCCTCGGTGATGCCGAGGGTCCCGCGCGGCAACACCAATGCCCCCACGATCATGATCGGCGAGAAGTGCGCCGATCTCATCAAGGAGTCACGATGAGCGCCACCCTCGAGCCGACCGCGGCGACGGGACGCACCGCGACCTTCGAATCCCTCGACCCCGCCACCGGGGACGTCGTCGGCACCCACCCGGTCACCAGCCGCGCGGAGGTCGACGCCGCCGTCGCTCGCGCCCGCGAGGCGGTGGACTGGTGGGAACCTGTCGTTCGACGAGCGGGCCGAGCTACCTGCTCGACCTGGCGCTCGGTGATCACCCGCCGCATCGCCCAGCTGGCCGACCTGTCCCGACCGCGAGACCGGGAAGCCGCACGGTGACGCCCAGCTCGAGATCGTCCTCGCCATCGACCACATCGCCTGGGCGGCCAAGAACGCCAAGAAGGTGCTCGGGCCGCGCAAGGTCTGGCTCCGGGCTGCTGATGGCCAACCAGTGCCGCCGACCGTCGCCTACCACCCGCTCGGCGTCGTCGGCGTGATCGGGCCGTGGAACTACCCGGTCTTCACCCCGATGGGATCGATCGCGTACGCGCTGGCCGCGGCAACGCGGTCGTGTTCAAGCCCAGCGAGTACACGCCCGGGGTCGGCCAGTGGCTGGCCGACGCCTTCCGCGAGGTGGTGCACGGCCGCGACGTGCTGCAGGTGGTCACCGGCCTCGGCGAGACCGGCAACGCGCTGTGCCGGCGCGCGGATCGACAAGCTCGCCTTCACCGGATCCGGGCGGACCGGCAAGCTGGTCGATGGCCGCCTGCGCCGAGAACCTCACCCCGGTCGTCATCGAGGCGGGCGGCAAGGACTCGCTGATCGTCGACGAGGACGCCGACCTTGCCGAAGGCGGCCGAGGCCGCGCTGTGGGGCGGGATGGCCAACGCCGGGCAGACCTGCATCGGCACCGAGCGCGTCTACGTCGCACGCAGCAACGTCTTCGACGCCTTCATGACCGAGATCCTCGACCCAGGCCAAGGGGCTGCGCGCCGGGGCCGACTCCGGCGCCCAGATCGGGCCGATCACGATGCCGTCGCAGCTCGGGGTCATCACGAAGCCACATCGACGACGCCGTCGCCAAGGGCGCCCGGGTGGCGCTCGGCGGCCCCGACGCCGTGGGCGAGCGGTTCGTCCAGCCGACGATCCTGACCCACGTGCCCGAGCACTCCACCGAGATCACCGAGGAGACCTTCGGTCCGACGCTGGCGATCAACCCCGTCGCGAGCATGGACGAGGCCGTCCGCCTGACGAACGCGACCGCTACGGCCTCGCCGGCGCCGTGTTCTCCAAGGCCAACGGCATGTCGATCGCGCGTCGCATCCGCTCCGGGCATGACGTCGGTCAACTCCGTCATCGCCTTCGCCGCCGTGCCGGCCCTGCCCTTCGGCGGCGTCGGCCAGTCGGGCTTCGGCCGCATCCACGGCGCGGACGGGCTCCAGGAGTTCACCTACGCCAAGGCGATCACCCGGCAGAAGTTCGCGCCGGTGATGAACCTGACGTCCTTCGCGCGCGACGCCGCGACCGACGGCAAGGTCGCGCAGCTCATCACCCTGCTGCACGGCGGCAAGCAGACCCTCGAAGTAGCGCGGCTCGGCCGTGGACCGGGCTCAGACGTGCCGGGTGAGCAGCCCCGTGTCGACGTCGTACACGAAGCCGCCGACCTTGGCGCGGTCGCCGATGAGCGGGTGCGTGCGCACCTTGGCGACGTCGTCGCGGAGCTGGTCGAGCTGGTCGGTCGACGACGCCGAACGACTGCCAGCTGGCGTCGACGCCGGCGGACTCGCCGACCCGGACGCGCAGCTCGTCCTCGGAGGCCGAGGCCATCGCGCAGCGGGTGTGGGGGACGACGAGGATGCGCTGGACGTTGAGCAGGTGCACGCCGAGCACGAGGGCCTCGAGCGCCTGCGGCGTCACCCGGCCGCCGGGGTTGCGGAAGATCTTGGCGTCGCCGTGCTTGAGGCCGAGCATGCGCAGCGGGTCGATGCGCGAGTCCATGCAGGTCACGAGGGCGATCCCGGCGTGCGCCTTGCCGTCGAAGCCGCCGAGGTCGAAGGATGTCCGCGAACTCGCGGTTGGCCTCGAGCAGGTCGTCGAAGTCGTCTCACGACGGCGAGATTAGCGGAGGCGCGCTCGCCCCGACGAGAGTCGGCTCGACCCGTGGACCGGGGGCGTGCGCGGCCGCGATCAGTGGGTCGAGAGGGCCTCGCGGGTGCTGACCCGGTCGGCGCGCACGCCCCGGAACAGCACGAGCGCCAGCACGGCCGCGACGACCGCGCACCCCGCGGCGCCCCAGAAGACGGCGTGCTCCTGGGCGATGCCCGCGACCCGCAGCAGGTCGGAGAACTCCTTGCAGCGGCTCTTGCCGTCGCAGACCTCCTGGACCGGGGGCACGACCGCCTGCTCGGCGTAGTAGCGACGCAGCCCGATCGTGGTGAGCGCCGAGATGCCGATGAGCATGCCGACCATCCGCGAGACGACCACGAACGCGCTGGCCACGCCGTGGACGTCGTCGTCGGTGAGGGCGAGCAGCGCGGCGTTGACCGGTGCCAGGGCGAGGCCGAAGCCGAGGCCGCCGGTGATGCAGCGCGACGTTGGCGATCGGCTCCTCGATGCGTGGTCGAGTCCCCAGCGCGTCATGAGCACGAAGCCGGTGGCCGCGAGCAGCATCCCGACGGCGGTGACGACGCCGGGGGAGAAGCGCCGGATGGCGTAGCCGCCGAGCACCGCGCCGACGGGCAGCGCGATCAGGAAGCGCACCAGCACGAGCGCGGCCGGGAGCTGGTCGTCGGGATAGACCGTGGTGCGGGCGAAGAGCGGGATGTCGATGAGGGCGGCGATCAGGGCGGCACCGATGAAGAAGCTGACCAGCAGTGCCCCCCACGCCGGCGTACGACGCAGGGCCCCGCGCGGCACGAGGGGCGGGCGCGACGGCGCAGGTGCCCGACGAAGACCGCCGCGGCGACGACGGCTCCGAGGAGGTACCAGCGGCCGCGTGGCGAGAAGACCTCGACCTTGGGATCGGCGGTCGCGAAGGCGAGGATCACCCCGCCCAGGGCGGCGGCGAGCAGCAGCGCGCCGACGAGGTCGGCCTCGAGCAGCACGCGCGACCCACCCGCGCAGGTCGAGGAGCGGGCGTGGGGCGAACCAGCACCAGACGAGCAGCAGCACGAGCGCGCCGATGGCGACGGCGCCGATCGGCGTCAGCCACCGGCCGTCGCCGGCGAACGGGCACGAAGAGCGACCCCCACGTGAGGTCGCGCAGGAGGTCGGGTGGGCGCACGAAGACGATGCCGCCGGCGACGAGGGTCACGACAGGAGCAGGAGGCCGACCAGGTCCGGACGGCCGGTCGCGACGGTCCGTCGCGCGGCGAGGCGCACCACCCGCCAGGCCGCGGATCGCCACCGCCAGGACCAGCCCGACCGCGAGGTTGATCGCGAAGATCGCGCGCCAGTCGGCGACGGCGAGCACCACCGCGCCGAAGAGCGGTCCGACGACCGAGCCGATCTCCTGGACGGCCGAGACCATGCCGAGCGGGCACACCGCGGCGCTCGACCGGGTAGAGGTCGGCGACGAGGGCCAGCGTCGCCGGCACCAGCCCGCCGCCGCCGACGCCCTGGAGGAAGCGGCCGGTCACCATGCTGGGCATGTCGTAGGCGACGGTGGTGACCAGCGAGCCGAGGGCGAAGAGCACCAGCGCCATCACCAGCACGGGCACCCGGCCGCGGAGGTCGGCGATCCGGCCGATCAGCGGCAGCATGGCGACGTAGCCGAGCAGGAAGCCGCTGACGATCGGTGCCGCCCGCTGCAGCTGGTCGATCGGGACGCCGACGCCGGTCATCATGTCCGGCAGCGCGAGGACGACGACGTAGGTGTCGGCGGCGGCGAAGGCGACCGCGACGGCGGCGATGCCGAGGAGCAGGGTCGAGCGCGCGAGACCTGCCCGGTCTCTGCTCACGGCGCCTGGATGTCCTTCTCGGTGCCGTAGTCGGCGAAGTCGACGGTGTAGGTCATCGGCGTCGGTCTGGGGGTAGAAGACGCCGGTGAGCGTGGCCTTGCGCAGCTCGCCGTCGTCGGTGACCTGCCACTCGACGTCGAACGAGTCGCCGGCCGACGAGCGGGATCACGCTCTCCATCGCGTCGCCGGGAACGGTGCCGGTGTAGGTGGTGAGGACCTCGTCGTTGTCCGCGCCGCCGCGCACGCTCTCGCCGGTCTCGATCGACTCGGTCATGCCGAGCAGGCCGGAAAGCCGTCGGCGCCGCGTGAGCGTGGACGGGTCGGGGGCGCCGTACTCCTTGGGGTTGACGGTGTCCCAGCCCGGCGTGAACGGGATCTGGGCGTAGACCATGTCGTCGACCGCGATCACCGGGACGTCGACGGTCTGACCGGCGAAGACGACCGTGAGGGTGCCCTCGAAGGCGGGTGCGTCGGTGACGGCCGTCGCCCTGGTGATGCCGGAGACGCCCTCGGGAAGGGCGTCGGTCGCGAGGGTGAGCTCGACGCCCGCTGGTCTCGGTCAGCTTCTCCGAGGCGAGCGCCAGGACCTCTTCGGGGAGTCGCCTCGGCCGTCGTCCTCCGACGCGAGTCGTCCGAGCACGCGGCGAGGGTGGGCACGAGGAGCAGGGTCGGCGGTCGCGAGGGCGGCGCGACGTCGGACAGACATGCTCCTCAGCCTTCCACACCGGGCGGGGTGGCGCGACCTGCGCCGCGACGGGGGAGGCGACGGCGGCGATGGGCTGGGGTGCGGGTGTGCCGGACCTGTCGCGCCGGCCGGTCGGCTCGGGCAGGTCGATCGGCGCACCGCTGGCCGCGGCGGCCCTGGCCGGCCCAGCCCCGCCCACGCGGTGACGAGGTGTCCTCGCCCTTGAGGAACCGGTGGCTGCGGACGCCGCCGGTCGCGCGGCCCTTGCCGGGGTACTCGCTGAACGGCGCGACCTTGAGCGATCCCGCCTCGGTGCCGGGCAGGGCGGTCGAGGAGCCCGAGGCCGTCACCACGACAGCATCGGCCGGGTCGAAGGCACCGAAGAACGCCGCGTGCTGGCCCGTGCCGAGCTTGATGCCGGCCATGCCGCCGCCGGTCCGGCCCTGGGGGACGTACGCCGCCGGCCGGGAAGTGCAGCAGCTGGGCGTCGGAGGAGATGAAGCACAGCTCCTCCTCGCCGGTGCGCAGCTCGACGGCGCCGACGACCTCGTCACCGTCCTTGAGCCCGATGACCTCCCACTCGTCGCGGCCGAGCACCTCGGGGTTCACCCGCTTCACGACGCCGGCCCGGGTGCCGAGCGCCAGGCCCGGCCCGTCGGTGGGCAGCGCGGTCAGGGCCAGCGCGCGCTCGCCGGCCTCGAGGGACAGGATCTCGCTGAGCGGCAGGCCGCCCTGGAGGTCGGGGTCGTTGGCCGAGTCCGGCAGCTCGGGCATGTCGAGCACGCCGACCTTGACCAGCCGGCCGCGACTCGTCAGGACGCCGACCTCGCCGCGGGCGGTGGTGCGACGGCGCTGACCACGACGTCGTGGTTGGCCCGGCCCTCGCCGTGGCCGGGGTGCTCGACCGAGGACGTGCGGGCCGAGCAGGCCGCTGGAGGAGAGGTAGGCGAAGCAGGGGTCGTCGGCGACCTCCAGCGAGCCGCAGTCGCGGCGGTGACGGTGGTGCCGGCCGACGCCAGCAGCACGGTCCGGCGGGGCGTGCCGTGCGCCTTGGCGACGTCGGCGAGCTCGTCGGAGACGACCTTCCGCAGCAGCTTCTCGTCGGCCAGGATCGCGTCGAGGAGCTCGATGGCGCGCTCCAGCTCGTCCTTCTCCTTGTCGAGCTCGAGCTTGGAGAACCTGGTGAGGCGGCGCAGCGGCATGTCGAGGATGTAGTCGGCCTGGGCCTCGGAGAGCTCGAAGACCGAGATCAGCCGCTCCTTGGCCGCCGCCGCGTTGTCGGAGGAGCGGATGACCTGGATGACCTCGTCGATGTCGAGGATCGCGATGAGCAGGCCGTCGACGAGGTGGAGGCGGTCGGCGGCCTTGGTGCGGCGGTGCAGCGAGCGACGGCGTACGACGTCGAAGCGGTGGGCGAGGAAGACCTCGAGCATCTGGATGAGGCCGAGCGTGCGCGGCTGGCCGTCGACCAGGGCCACCGCGTTGATGCCGAAGGTGTCCTCGAGGGGGGTCTGGCGGTAGAGCTGCTCGAGCAGCGCCTCGGGGACGAAGCCGTTCTTCACCTCGATCACCAGGCGCAGGCCGTGCTGGCGGTCGCTGAGGTCCTTGATGTCGGCGATGCCCTGGAGCTCTTGGCCAGGACGAGCTTCTTGATCTGCTCCATCACGCGCTCGGTGCCCACGCCGTAGGGGAGCTCGGTGACCACGATGCCCTTGCGTCGGGCCGTCACCGACTCGACGCGGGCGGTGGCGCGCATCGCGGAACGTGCCGCGGCCGGACTCGTAGGCGTCGCGGATGCCGTCGAGACCGACGATCTTGCCGCCGGTGGGCAGGTCCGGGCCCGGGATGAAGCCGCATCAGGTCGTCGAGCGTCGCCTGCGGGTGGCTGATCAGGTGGCGCAGCGCCTGGACGACCTCGACGAGGTTGTGGGGGGCGATGTTGGTGGCCATGCCGACCGCGATGCCGGCCGACCCGTTGACCAGCAGGTGCGGGATCGCTGCGGGCAGGACCACCGGCTCGGTCTCGCGGGAGTCGTAGTTGGGCTTGAAGTCGACGGTGTCCTCGTCGATCGAGGCGGTCATCGCGACCGGCAGCAGGGTGAATCCGGCACTCGGTGTAGCGCATGGCGGCGGGGGAGTCGTCGGGCGAGCCGAAGTTGCCGTGGCCGTCGACGGTCGGCAGGCGCATCGACCAGTGCTGGGCCATCCGGACGAGCGCGTCGTAGATGGCACCGTCGCCGTGCGGGTGGAGGCGACCCATGACCTCGCCGACGACGCGGGCGCTCTTGACGTGGCCGCGGTCGGGCCGCAGGCCCATCTCGTCCATCGTGTAGAGGATGCGGCGCTGCACCGGCTTCAGGCCGTCGCGGGCGTCGGGGAGGCGCGCGAGTAGATGACGGAGTAGGCGTACTCCAGGAACGACGACTGCATCTCGTCGCGGATGTCGGTGTCGAGGATGTGCTCTCTCGAAGTCTGTCCGGGAGTGGCGGCTGTGTCGTACGTCGTGCCATGCGAGGCATTCTCCCTGTTCATCGGGCGGACCCGAGCCGGGGCACGCCGAAGCGGCACGCGGACTGGATAGATTGCCAGCCGTGAACGCCCCGGAGGAACTTGACCGCGACGCCGTCCGCCGCCTGCCACCGGGAGGCCGACGTCCTGCTGCGGGACGGTCGCACCGCGCACATCCGGCCGATGCAGCCCGAGGACCGCGACGCTGCTCGTCGAGTTCTACGGACGGGTCTCCGACGAGTCGAAGTACTACCGCTTCTTCTCCCCGATGCCGGAGCTGTCCGAGCGCGACCTCGATCGCGTTCACGCACGTCGACCACGGACCGGGTGGCGCTGATCCTGCTGGTCGCCGGCCAGATGATCGCGGTCGGGCCGCTACGACACCGATCCGGCCCGGCCACGCGGAGGTCGCGTTCCTCGTCGAGGACCGGCACCAGGGGCGCGGTATCGGCCAGCTGCTGCTCGAGCACCTCGCCCAGGCCGGCCGTGAGCGCGGCATCGAGGAGTTCGTCGCCGAGGTGCTGCCCGACAACCAGCGCGATGATCCACACGTTCAACGACGCCGGCTACCAGGTGAAGAGCGCCTTCGACGAGGGCGTGATGGAGCTGGTCTTCCGGATCGACCCGACCGACACCGCCATCGGCGTGATGGAGCAGCGCGAGCACCGCGCCGAGTACGCCTCGATCGAGCGCTTCTTCACGCCCCGGTCGGTGGCCGTGATCGGCGCCAGCCGTCGGCAGGACACCATCGGACGCGCCCTGGTGCGCCACCTGGTGCTCGGCGACTTCACCGGCGGCGTCCACGTGGTCAACCCGAGCGCCGACTCGCGTGGCCGGCATGCCGGCGTAGAAGACCGTCAGGACATCCCCGACGCAGGTCGACGTCGCCATCGTCGCGGTGCCGGCCGACGTCGGCGCAGGACGTCGTGCTCGACTGCGCGGCCAAGGGTGTGCACGGCCTGGTCGTGATCTCGGCTCGGATTCGCCGAGACCGGCGAGGAGGCCGGTATGCGCCAGCGGCGCCGGTCGCCGGCCTGTGCCGGTCGCTACGGCCTGCGCCTGATCGGCCCCAACGCGCTCGGCATCATCAACACCGACCCCGATGTCCAGCTCAACGCCTCGCTCTCGCTCGTCATGCCGCCGCCGCGGCCGCAGCGGGCTTCTTCTGCCAGTCCGGCGCGCTCGGATCGGCGATCCTGGCAGAAGGTGCAGAACCGTGGTCTGGGCCTGACGACCTTCGTCACGCGCCGGCAACCGCGCCGACGTCTCGGGCAACGACCTCCTGCAGTACTGGCAGGAGGACGACGCGACCGAGGTCGTCCTGCTCTACCTGGAGTCGATCGGCAACCCGCGCAAGTTCTCCCGCATCGCCCGCCGCGTCAGCCGCCGCAAGCCGATCGTCGCCGTGCGGTCCGGGCGCAGCACGCAGGGTGTGCCCGATGGGCCACGCCGTGCGCAAGATCGCGGCGCCGCGCCGCAGGCGGTCGACGCGATGTTCCGCCAGGCCGGGGTCATCCAGGTCGACACGCTGGAGGAGATGTTCGACGTCGCCCAGCTGCTCGCCCACCAGCCGCTGCCCGCGGCCGCCGGGTCGCCGTCGTCGGCAACTCCGACGCCGCTCGGCCTGCTCGCCGCCGACGCCGCCACCTGCGTCGGGCTCGTGGTCAACAAGCAGGTCGCGCTCGGCGCCGACGCCGACGCCGAGGACTTCGAGGACGCCCTCGACGCGGCGATCGACGACCCCGAGGTCGACGCGGTCGCCGCGATCTACATCCCGCCGCTCAACGTCTCCGGCGAGGACGTCGCCAACGTGCTCGCCGCCGTCGGCGAGCAGTCCGACAAGCCGATCGTGTCGACCTTCCTCGGGCACCGAGGGCGTGCCCGAGCTGCTGCGCGTCCCCGACGTCGCGGGCTCGAGCGCCGGCCGCGGCTCGGTGCCGTCGTACCCCGCCGTCGAGGCCGCCGTGCGCGCCCTGGCGCACGGGTCGTCGAGTACGCCGTGTGGCTGCGCACGCCGCAGACCGGCCGACTCCGACGAGGCGCTCGTCGACCGGGACGGCGCCCGCCGCCTCGTCAACGAGCTCCTCATGAACCACCCCGACGGCGCGCGACCTGTACTACAGCGAGCAGCACCGGCTGCTGCGTGCCTACGGCATCGACCTCTGGGACACCTCGCCGGTCGCCACCCTCGACGAGGCGCTGCCGGCGGGGGAGGCGCTCGGCTGGGACGTCGTGCTCAAGGCGACGGCCGACCACCTGCGGCACCGGCCGGACCTGGCGCACGTGTGGCGCAACATCGACACCGCCGCGGAGATGCGCGACGCCTGGGCGACGCTCAACCGAGTCATCACCCCCGGACCGCGCGGGCTTCGTGGTGCAGAAGAACGCGCCGCCCGGTGTGCCCGTCGGCATCTCGTCGATGGAGGACCCGCTCTTCGGGCCGGTGCTCTCCTTCGGCATCGGCGGCCCGCTCACCGAGCTGCTGGGGGACCGGTCCTTCCGGATCCCGCCGCTCGCCGAGCACGACGCCCAGGACATGGTGCGCGAGATCAAGGCCTCGCCGATCCTCTTCGGCTACCGCGGCAGCGAGATCGTCGACGTCGCCGAGATCGAGCGGCTGGTCCGCCGGTGGCGCAGATCCAGAACGACCTGCCGCAGGTGCGGGCGCTCGAGCTGCCCCTCATCCTGGCCGGCGCGGCACGGGTGCCCGTGCTCGGCGGCCATCCGGATCGAGCCGGTGCTCGACCCGCGCTCGGACTGGTTCGTGCGTCGCCTGTCCACACCTCCGGGAGACACGCTGCCCGACTGACGAGCGCCGCGTGACAGACTTGCCCGGCATGCGCAGCACGACGTGACGCGGGAGCGACTCCGACGACCTCGCCAGGCCATCGACCACACCGGCTACTACCCCGAGGTGGTCGCCGACGGTGTCTTCTCCGCGGCCGTGGCCGGCGAGGACGTGCTGTCGTTCTACGTGCACCACGAGCCGACCTTCGACCGCGACGAGGTGCGCCGCCACCTGACGGTCGCCGTCCTGACCCCGTCGCGGCTGATCCTCGCCCACACCGACGAGCACCCCGGCGACGACCTGCTGCCCGACCCCTACACCTCGACCTCCACCGAGGCGGTCGCGCTGCCTCGATCCGCTCGGTCGTGGTCACGCGGATGATCGCCAACCCGACCGTCGGGCCCGACCCCGCCCGCCGAGGCCGTCCTCACCATCGGCTGGGGCGGCGTGGGACGGATCGACCTCGAGCCCGCCGCCTGCTCCGACCCCGAGTGCGACGCCGACCACGGCTACACCGGCGTCATCGCCGGCGACGACTTCTCGCTGCGCGTCTCGGCCGCCGCCGAGGGCGGGGACGGCCGTCGCCGGGCTGCTGGACTTCGCCGAGGCGCTGTCGTCGCGGACCCGCGGCGCGTGACTGCCGCCGAGACGATCCCCGCGCGTCCAGCGAGGCTTCACCGAGCCGGCGTACGGCGAACGGTCGCTCGGCGACGTCGTCCCGGCCGTCGCCCGCGCGCTGGGCGTCGACCCTGACGCCGGCCGCGCCGGGGGCCTGCTGCTGCCCGACGCCGTCGTACGTCGTCTTCCTGGTCGACGGGCTGGGCGCCGAGCTGCTGCCCGCTACGGCCACGCGGCGCCGTACCTCTCCTCGCTCGTCGAGGGGAGCGCCACCGGCACCGCGGGCGTGCCGTCGACGACCGCGACCAGCCTGACCTCGCTCGGCACCGGCCTCATCCCCGGCGCCCACGGGCTGGTCGGCTACACCGCCCGCATCCCCGGCACCGACCGGCTGCTCAACCACCTGTGGTGGGACAAGCGGGTCGACCCGATCGAGTGGCAGCCGCACCCGACGGCGTTCGCACGGCTGGGCGCCGCCGGCGTGCACGTGACGGTCGTCAACAAGCGCGAGTTCGAGGGCTCCGGGCTGACGGTCGCGGCCGCACCGCGGTGCCGACGTACGTCGGCGCCGACCGGGTCGGCGAGCGGATCGCCGGGGTCGTACGCGGCGGCGGACACCTCGCCGTCGCTGACCTACGTCTACGACTCCGACCTCGACTGGACCGGCCACAAGTTCGGGGTCGCCTCGACCCAGTGGCTCCAGCAGCTCGCCATGGTCGACGCCGAGGCCGAGCAGATGCGCGAGGCGCTGCCGGCCTCCACCCGGCTGCTCGTGATCGCCGACCACGGGATGGTCGACAGCCCCACGGAGGCCCGCGTCGACGTCGACGAGGTCACCGGGCTGCGCGACGGCGTCGCCCTGATCGGCGGCGAGGCCCGGTTCCGGCACCTCTACTGCTCCGCCGGGGCTCGGTCGACGACGTCGTGGACACCTGGCGCGAGGTGCTGGGGACCGTGCGACGGTGCTGACCCGCGACGACGCGGTCGGCCGCGGCTGGTTCGGCGGGTCGACCCGCGGTGCTGCCCCGGATCGGCGACGTCATGGTCGCCTGCCGCGGCGAGCCGCGGTCGTCTCGACGCGCGACTTCGCCTACGAGAAGTCGCTCGTCGGCCTGCACGGCTCGCTCACGTCGACCGAGATGCTCATCCCCATCCTCGTGGGCTGAGCCTGGCGGGCTGAGCCGGCCGTCGCGCCTCAGCCGAAGGGGAGCGGCTCGGGCGCCAGGCTGACGGCCTTGGCGCGGGCAGCGGTGAGCCGGCGGCGGTGGTGCTGGCGGCACAGCACCTCGTAGGCCACGTCCGCGGGCGGCTCGTCGGCCTGCTCGACGTCGCCGACGACGACGACCTCGCCCTCGACCACCATCACGCCGTTCTCGGTGCGGGCGTTGTGGGTGGCGCGCTTGCCGCACCAGCACAGCGCCTCGACCTGGAGGACGTTCATCCGGTCGGCGAGCTCGACGAGCCGGCGGCTGCCGGGGAAGAGCATCGAGCGGAAGTCGGTGAGGATGCCGAAGGCGAACACGTCGATCTGCAGCTCGTCGACGACCTTGGCGAGCTGGTCGATCTGGTCGCGGCGTGTAGAACTGGGCCTCGTCGCAGATGAGGTAGTCGATGCGGCCGCCGCGCGGTCAGCGTGCGTGACGACGTAGCGCCAGAAGTCGAAGTCGACTCGGCGACCTCGAGGGCGTCGTGCGTCAGCCCGAGCCGACTCGACAGCACGGCCTGGCCGGCGCGGTCGTGGGTCGTGAAGATCCGCCCCACCCGGCCGCGCGCGGCGTGGTTGTGGTTGGTCTGGAGCGCCAGGGTCGACTTGCCGGTGTCCATGGTGCCGGTGAAGAAGTGCAGTTCAGCCACGAGGGCGATCCTGTCACACGGGCGCCGAAGCCGGCGGCTACCGTGCCGGGCATGGACGACGACTTTGCGCGGATCGACGCGGATCGCCGCGGAGATCGCTGCCGAGCGCTCGGCGCCAGGTCACCCGGTGGGGTCGCCAGGACCATCCGTCGGTGCGGACCGGCCGGCACCGCGCCGTTCGATGCCGGTCGTGGAGCGGTGGAAGGCGGTCAACGACGCGCGGATGGAGTCCGGGGCGCACTCGTGGGACGCGATCCTCCTCGAGGAGGTCTTCGAGGCGCTCGTCGAGTCCGACCTCGCCCGCCGCCGCGCCGAGCTGGTCCAGGTCGCGGCCGTGGCGGCCGCCGAGATCGAGCTCGATCGACCGTCGCGCCGAGGTGCACAGTGGGTGCTCATGACGCACCGTCCGCTGATCTCGGCCGACGAGCTGCGCCACGGGGCTCGGACGGGTCACCGTCCTCGACGTGCGCTACCGGATGGGCGGCCGCCCGGCGCGGCCGAGCACGCCGCCGGCCACGTCCCCGGGCGCGCGCGTACGTCGACATGGACACCGAGCTCTCGACCGCACTCCGACCCGGTGACGACGGCGGTCGGCACCCGCTGCCCGACCCGGAGCGGTTCGAGCGCGGCCATGCGCCGGGCCGGCGTCAGCGACGACGTGCCGGTGGTCGTCTACGACGACTGGCAGGGCCGGGCGGCGGCGCGGGCCTGGTGGCTGCTGCGCTACCACGGCCACCGCGACGTGCGCGTGCTCGACGGCGGGTGGTCGGCCTGGCGGGCCGCGGGCTGCCGGTCGAGACCGGGCACCGAGCGACGCCGGTCGCCCGGCGACTTCACGCGGTCGGGCGCGCGCACATGCCGGTCGTCGACGCCGGCCGACGTGCCCGGCGTCGACGTCCTGATCGACGCCCGGGCCCCCGAGCGCTACCGCGGCGAGATCGAGCCGATCGACCCGGTCGCCGGGCCGCATCCCGGGCGCGGTCAACGTGGACACGACCGCAACCTCGACGAGGACGGGCCTTCCGGTCGCCCGACGAGCTGCGCGAGCTCTACGCGACGGTCGGCGTCATCCGGGCGGCCGAGGTCGCGGCGTACTGCGGCTCGGGCGTCACCGCGACCCACGACCTCCTGGCGATGGAGGTCGGCCGGCGTCGAGGCGGCGCTCTACCCCGGGAGCTGGAGCGGCTGGGTCACCGACCCCGAGCGGCCGGTGGAGCGAGGATGAGGATCCGGATCGAGGGCCACCACCTGCCCGGCCGCCACCCCGGTCCTCACCGCGACGTGCAGGTCGGCATCCAGGTCCGCCAGGACCCGAGCGACCTGGTGTGGGCGGACGCGGCAGGCGGTCTGGGACGGTCGAGGTGACCGAGTCCTACGGCGCGGACGTCCGCGACTTCCACGGCCCGGCCGTCCAGGGCAGGCACGGCGAGCGGTTCATCTACCTCACCTGGCTCGAGGGTCCGGATGCGACGATGTTCCGGCGGGCGAAGCTGATGCTCGCCGACGCACCCGAGGCCGAGGCAGGTCGTCGCGAGGGTCGACCTCACCGACGAGCTGGGCCTGCCGCGGTGCGCCCGGCTCCGGCCGCCGGCGGTCGAGTGGAGCGTCGGCGCGTGACGCGTCACTCGGCCGACGGACCTCGTCGCCCACGCTGATCCTGCCGCTCGGACACCGGGACCAGGTGGACGGCGAACAGCGTCTTGTCGCCGACCAGCCGGTGCCGCGCCAGGGTGCGGATCGGCTCCTTGCCGGTCGTCAGCGACACCAGGTCGATGGTGGTCATCACGCACCGGTCGGTCGGCTTGGCGACCCGGAAGCGGACGTCGCCCACGGTGAGTGTCGTCCAGTCGTCCTCGGCGAACGGTTCGTCGCCGTCGACGACGAGGTTGGGCCGGAATCGCTCCATGGGCAGCGGCTCCGGCGGCTCCTCGCCGCGCTCGAGGGCGCCCTCGACGATCCAGTCGTTGAGCTGTCGCAGGGACGCGAGCGACGC
The DNA here is from genome assembly GCA_963778975.1 of uncultured Actinomycetota bacterium. Classification (GTDB taxonomy): domain Bacteria; phylum Actinomycetota; class Actinomycetes; order Propionibacteriales; family Nocardioidaceae; genus Nocardioides. Next base: position 15,128 of record CAVZWM010000018.1, on the reverse strand, counting down.
GACGGTGACCGGGTAGCCGTCGGCGTACGCCGTGTGGTCCCCGGGCTCGGAGTAGCCCGGGTTGCAGGCGGCGGCGGGTCGGGTCGTCGCACCAGACCAGGCGCAGGTCGTCGCGGCCCGACCGCCCGGCGGACCCACGCGTCGGCCTCGTCGCCGGCGGGGACGCCCGGCAGCTCGAGGGAGTGCAGCCGGACGCCGACGGCGGGTCCGGTCGGGGTGCGCGACGCGGAGGTCGGGCAGGCCGGGGGCCCGCAACCTCAGCGCCGCGTCGAGCCCGGGCTCGGTGGCCGGCGTGTCGGCGACGATCGCGAACATCGAGTGCTCCTCGCGCGCCGAGACGAGCCGTCCCGTCGTCGTCGACGAGCATCCACGAGCGGTCGTCGGCGAGGCCGCGCGGCAGCACCTCGGCGTGCTGGACCGGCCTGATCGCACCGGACTTGAGCGGGTGGACGGTCAGGCCCGTGAGCTGCACGCGCTCAGTCGTTCTTGCCGCCACCGAACATGATCTCGTCCCAGCTCGGGACGGACGCCCGGCCACGCTTCTTCGCGGGCTTGGGCGCGGGCGCCTCGTCCGTCGCGTCGTCGGCAGCGGTCGTCGGTCGGTGCCTCGGGAGCCTGCGACGGCGGGTCGTGATCCGGGCCCGGCGGTGTCCGTCGTCGAGGTAGGACTCGACCGACCGCTCGGTGCCGAGCGAGGTCTCGCCGAAGTCGAGCGTGGTCTCCGCCGGGGAGTGAAGGTCCTCGTCCTCGTCGGCGACCATCTCGATGGCGTCCTCGCCCAGGGGGAGCTCGTCCGAGGCGGGCTCACCGGGGGAGACCGCGCTGAGTCGGCGCTGGCGAGCCACGGTGAGGTCGTCGGACGTGGGCTCGGTGGTCGCCTCGGCAGCCGGGGAGGCGTCGCCGATCAGCCAGCGTGCGTCCTCGTCGTCGACGGTGACGAAGCTGCCGCGGGGGTCGTAGGAGAAGGTCGCGATGCCGGTGCGCCCGGAGACGTCGTACGAGCCGGTGAGCGTCCAGCGGCCGTCCTCGCGCCGCCACGCGTCCCACTCGACGCCGCTCGGGTCGACGTTCTCGGCGCGGAGGTGGGCGGCGACGGCCTCGCCGAGGGTGCGGGCACCGGTGTCGCCGGAGCGACGGCGTACGGAGGACAGCTGGGCACGCTGCGCCACGTGGGCGCGCTCGTCCATGACCGGCCCGGCGAAGGCCATGATCTTCTCCACCGAGGTGCCGGCGGCGTGGGCCACGGCCTCGGGGGTCTCGCCGGCACGGATGCGCATCTGGATGTCGCGGGGACGGAGCGTTGATTCCATCGGGATCTCCAACTGGCCGGTCTGGTGTGGGCCCTTGCGTTCGAGCATGCCCCGGAGGGCGGTGCGGAGCCGGGCATCGAGCGCCAGGGTGAACTCCTGGCCCGACTCGTCCACCAGCAGCAGGCGCTTGCCGTCCTCGCTGCGTCCGGTGAACGTCAGCTGCGCCATTGCCTGCTCTGCTCCTGGGTGCTGTGGTGGCCGATGCGCCTGTCGGCGTCCGGTTCGCCGAGCCTACGCCAGCGTGCGCCCCCGCAGCCGCTACGCGTACGGCGCGCCTGCCGTTGGTGCAGCGGGCTCTGCGGGCTCTAGCCTGCGCGTGTGCCGCCCACCGAGTACGCCGACCTCCTGGTCGTCCTGGACCTCCTCGGCATCTTCGTCTTCTCCGTCACCGGGGCGCTGGTCGCCGTCCGCAAGAACCTCGACCTCTTCGCCGCCGCGGTCCTCGCCGGGGTCACCGGCCTGGGCGGCGGCTTCCTCCGCGACGTGCTGATCGGCGCGACCCCGCCTGCTGCGCTCGCCGACTGGCGCTACCTGATGGTGTCGCTCGCGGCGGGCCTGCTGACCTTCGCCTTCCACCCGGCCATCGGCCGGCTCGAACGCGTCGTCACCGTCCTCGACGCCGTCGGCCTGGCGCTCTTCTGCGTCACCGGCGCCCTCAAGGCCGTCGACTACGGGCTCGGCCCGCTCCCGGCCGCGCTGATGGGCATGGTCACCGGCATCGGCGGCGGCATCATGCGCGACGTGCTGGCCGGGCGGGTGCCGGTCATCTTCGAGGGCGTCCTCTACGCCACGCCCGCGCTCGCCGGTGCTGCTCGTGGCCGTCCTCCTCGACCGGGCCGACGTCCCGCTGGGCATCGTCGCCGCGGCCGGCTTCAGCACCTGCCTCGGGTGGCGGCTGCTCGCGCTCGTGCGCGGGTGGCGCGCGCCGCTGCCCAAGGGCCCGTCGAACGTCTGAGGGCTCGTCGCCGGCCCGGTAGCTCGGCTCGACCGGCGGACGGTCAGTCCCCGAGCACCTGGCGCACGTAGGCGTTGGCGAACACCCGGTCCGGGTCCAGCCGGTCGCGCATGGCGAGGAAGTCGTCGAAGCGGGCGTAGACCGGCGCCAGGTCGGCGGCGGTGCGGGTGTGCACCTTGCCCCAGTGCGGACGTCCGTCGGCCTCGCGCAGCATCGGCTCGACGCCACCGAAGTACGCCGTGTGGTCGGTCCCTGCGAGACGTGGAACGCGAGGTAGAAGCGAGTCGCGGCCGTAGGCCGTCGACAGCGCGATGTCGTCGGCCGGCGCGGTGCGGATCTCGACCGGGAAGCTGATCCTCCAGTCGCTGGCCTCGATCACCCGGCGGCACCTCCCGGAGCGCCGTCGAGGCCGACCTCGCGCGGGACGGCGTACTCCATCTCGCGGAAGCGGACGCGCCGCGGCGAGGTGAAGACCCGGTGGGCGAGGTCGCTGTAGGTCCGCTCGGACAGCGCGCGCCCGGAGACCTGGTTGACGCGCGGGATGACGTCGGCGCCCGCGTCGCCGAGCGCGGTACAGCCCGCCGAAGACGGTGTTGGAGAGGAACTCGTCGTCGCAGCCAGGCCGCCAGCCGGGACGGCGGCTGCAGCTCGCCGGGCTCGAGGTCGGTGCGGTCGTTGCTGCTTGGTCATCATCCGGTCGGTGTGGGGGAACCAGTACATGTCGACGTGGTGCGGTCGCGGCCACCATCTCGTCGTACGAGGCGAGCGCGCTGTCCCACGTCATCGGCTGCTCGTGCGCCTCGATGACGAAGAGCGGCTCGACCCGGAAGGTCAGCGTGGTGAGGATGCCGAGGGCGCCGAGCCCGACGCGGGCGATGTCGAAGACGTCGGGGTTCTCCTCGGCGGAGGCGCGGACCACCTCGCCGGTGCCCGTGACCAGCTCGAGCCCGGCCATCTGCGCCGAGAGCCCCGCGGCGAGGCCGCCGGTGCCGTGGGTGCCGGTGGAGGTGGCCCCCGCGATCGTCTGCTCGGCGATGTCGCCCATGTTGTGCAGCGAGAGCCCGAGGTGCTCGAGCGCGGGGTTGAGCTCGTGGAGCGGAGTCCCGGCGCGGGCGGTGACGGTCATCGCGTCGCGGTCGACGGCGAGCGATGCCGCTCATGCCCTCGGGCCGGAGCAGCGTGTGCTCGGGGGCGGCGATCGCGGTGAAGCTGTGGCCGGTGCCGGTCATCTTGACGGTGGTCCCGCTGTCGCGGGCCTGTCGTACGACGTCCACGACGGCGTCGACCGAGGACGGCGTGACCACCCGGTCGGCGGTGGCCTCCACGAGGCCGGACCAGTTGCGCCAGTGGTTGCCTTCGACGGGCGTTGTCATGAGGGCACGCTAGGCGATCGGGGGGCGGTCTGGGCCACGATCGCGCCGAGGATCCCTCCGACCAGCGCCACGCCGTAGGCCGCCGACACCCCCTGGTGGTCGACGACGAAGCCGGCGATCCCGGCTCCGGGAGCGACGCCGGCCACGAGCCCGGTGTGCGAGGATCGCCATGCCCTCGGTGAGCCGACTGGCGGGCACGCCCTGCTCCACCATGGTCATCGCACCGATCATCGTCGGCGCGATCGCCAGGCCCCCGAAGACGAGCACGACCGCCATCAGGGGCACCGACTCGATGAAGATCAGGCGGCACCATGGCCAGCGCCATGGCCGCCGAGCCCCAGCGCAGGCGTACGTCCGGGCCGCTGCGCCAGTTGACCGCGCCGGTGACCAGTCCGGCGATCAGGCTCCCGACGGCCCAGGCCGCCAGCAGCCAGCCCGCCACCCCGCGCATGCCCTGCTCCTCGGCGAAGGCGACGGTGGTGACCTCGGCGGCGCCGAAGAGTCCGCCCAGGGTCAGGCACACCGCGGCCAGGGTGAGCACCAGCCGCCACGGCATCGGTTCGCGCGCCCCCGACTCGGTCGCGACGACCGGCCGGGGGCTCGGTGCGGCGCTGGGCCGCGAACGCGAACGTGCCGATCAGGCCGCTGACGGCGGCGGTGGTGAGGCCGGCGACCGGGTGCCAGGACGTCGCCAGCATCGTGACCAGGACCGGGCCGACGACGAAGACGACCTCGTCGAGCACGGCCTCGAGCGCGAAGGCGGTCTGCACCTCCGCGGGTCGGTCGAGCAGGTGGGCCCACCGGGTGCGCACGCTGGCGCCGACCTGGGGGAGCGACGCCCCGGCGAGCGCCGCGAAGAGGTAGGTGAACAGCGAGCGGCCACTCCTGCTCGACGGCCGAGCATCATCAGCGCCATCGCCGGCGCCGAAGAGCGAGATGGCCAGCGGCAGCACCCGCCACTGGCCGAACGTGTCGACCAGTCGCCCGTGCAGGACGGCGAACGCCGCCTCGCCGAGGACGAACGCCGCCGACACCGTGCCGGCCAGTCCGTAGGAGCCGGTCCGCTCCTCCACGAGCAGCACGATGCCGAGCCTCACCATCGACATGGGCAGCCGGGCCACGAGCGCCGCGCTGACTGAAGGCGAGGGCGCCGGGCCGGGACAGGACCCGGCGGTAGGAGTCGAGCATTGCCCGGATCGTAGGCCTCCTAGGCTGGCGCCATGAATCCCGCGAGCCGCCCCGACGTGTCGCCGTACGACGCCCTGCTGCTGCTCTCCTTCGGCGGGCCGGAGAAGCCCGACGGACGTCGTGCCGTTCCTCGAGAACGTCACGCGCGGGCGCGGCATCCCGCGCGAGCGGCTCGAGGAGGTGGGGGAGCACTACTTCCTCTTCGGCGGGCGCAGCCCGATCAACGACCAGAACCGCGCCCTGCTCGCCGCGATCGAGCGAGGACCTCGCCGGCAGCGGGATCGACCTCCCGGTCTACTGGGGCAACCGCAACTGGGACCCCTACCTCGCCGACACCCTGGACGCAGATGCGTGACGACGGCATCACCCGCGCCGCCGTCCTCACCACCTCGGCCTACTCGTCGTACTCGTCGTGCCGGCAGTACCGCGAGAACCTCGCCGACGCCGTCGCCGCGGTCGCGGGTGCGCCGCGGCTCGACCGGCTGCGGCAGCTACTTCAACCACCCCGGCTTCGTCGAGCCCGTCGTCGACGCCACGCCTCGCCGCGCTCGCCGAGCTCCCCGACGCGGCGGCGAGCGGCGCCGACCTGGTCTTCGTCACCCACTCGATCCCCACCGAGATGGCCGAGACCAGCGGGCCGCCCTCGACCGGCGGCACCTACCGCCGTGGCGCCTACGTCGCCCAGCACCGCCGCCGTGGACGTCGTCGCGGCCCGGGTGCGCGAGGAGACCGGGCGCCGCCACGAGCACGACCTCGTCTACTGCTCGCGCTCGGGCTCCCCGCGCACGCCGTGGCTCGAGCCCGACGTCAACGACCACCTCGCGGACCTCGCCAAGCGCGGTGTCGTCGCCGGTCGTGCTGGTGCCGATCGGCTTCGTCTCCGACCACATGGAGGTCATCTACGACCTCGACACCGAGGCGATGGCCACCGCCGAGAAGCTCGGCCTCGAGGCCGTGCGCGGGCCGCGACGCCGGGCATCGACCCGCGGTTCGTCGCGATGGTGCGCGACCTGCTCGTCGAGCGTGCCGCGGCCGAGCGCGGCGAGGACGTCGGCTCGAGCCTGCCGTGGGGCACATGCTCGGCCTGGCCCGAGATCTGCGCCGCCGGGCTGCTGCCCCAACCCGCGCGGTCCGCGCCCGGCCCTGTGCGGGTCGGACTGATGACGCCGAGCGCCACCCCCACGAGCATCGCAGCTGCGCGACCTGGCCCTCGCCGTCGCGCGCGAGGGCGCCGACGCTGGCCCGGCGAGATGCGCGGCGGCGGCATCGACGTCGCCGACACCAAGTCCAGCGCCGTCGACGTCGTCACCGAGGCCGACCGCGCGGGCGAGGAGCTGATCCGCGCGCCGGATCCTGCGCCGAGCGCCCCGACGACGCGATCCTGGGGGAGGAGGGCGACGACCACGCCGGGCACCAGCGGGGTGCGCTGGGTCGTCGACCCGATCGACGGCACCGTCAACTACCTCTACGGCCTGCCCGACTGGGCGGTCTCGATCGCCGCGGAGGTCGACGGCGAGGTCGTCGCCGGCGTCGTCGTCACCGATCCGACCGGGGTCGAGTACGCCGCAGCGCTGGGCGCCGGCGCCACCCGCGACGGCCAGCGCCATCGCCGTACGTCCCACCCCGCCGCTCGCCGAGCGGCTGGTCCTGACCGGCTTCGGCTACCGCAGCGAGGTCCGCGCCCACCAGGCCGCGTGCGTCGCCGCCCTGCTGCCGCGAGGTGCGTGACATCCGTCGGATGGGCTCGTGCGCGCTCGACCTGTGCCACGTCGCCGACGGCAGCGGCGACGCCTACGTCGAGGAGGGGCCCCGGCCGTGGGACTGCGGCGCCGGCGGGCTGGTCGCTGACGCGAGGCCGGCGGCCGGTTCGGCGCCTCGCCGGACGGCTGCACGACGCTGGCCCCGGAGGCACCCGCCAGCGCGATGCCCGTCGTGGTCGGCGCGCCCCGGCCGACGGCTGGGACTCGTTCGTCGACGCGCTGCGGGCGCGCGGGCTTCCTCGCCGGGACGGGCGCGGGAATACGGGGGCTTCGTCACCTGTTGCGCGCGACACGTCGGGACCGGCGTAGCGCGGAGCGCCGTTCATGGTGCACAATCTGGCGACGACGAGCATGAACGAGGTCCAATTCTGCCGTGACGACCTCGGATCGCTCGGCATGGGGAGAGGGACGAAGATGGCTACTGACTACGACGCGCCACGCAAGACCGAGGAAGACCAGAGCGAAGAGAGCATCGAGGAGCTCAAGGCTCGTCGGCACGACAAGAACTCCGGCAAGGTCGACGAGGACGAGACCGAGGCGGCCGAGTCCTTCGAGCTGCCCGGCGCCGACCTGTCGCACGAGGAGCTCGCCGTCGAGGTGATGCCCCGGCAGGAGGACGAGTTCACCTGCATGAGCTGCTTCCTGGTGCACCACCGCTCGCAGCTCGCGGACGAGAAGAAGCTGATCTGCCGCGACTGCGCCTGATCGATGCCCGACTCGAGTCGAGTCGCACACCGACGAGGCCGCGTCCCCTGGGGGACGCGGCCTCGAGTGTCGTTCGGCGGCGGCCGGCGGATCAGGTCGTGGGGGCGGGCGCCGTCGTCGGCGTCCTGGTCGTCCTTCTGGAGCCCGCGGCGGCAGGTGGCCGGTGGACCGGGCGTAGTAGTTGGCCGCCCGACGGGTCGCGAGCATCCGGGCCAGCGCGATGAAGGTGCCGCTCACCGCGGCCCAGAGCACGGCCTCCCACAGGTCGACGTCGGGGTCGGCGGGGTTGGCCGGCGGGTTCTTGCCGGTCGCTGCCCGCCACGTCGTGTTGAGGCCCTTCTTCGCGACCGCGGCCGCGCCGAGCGCGGCGACGAGCGAGAAGACGGACCAGACCTTGCTGCTGCTGTTGTCGATCCTGATGCCATGGCCGTCCACCCTACCCAGAGGTCGGACCGGGCTCACCCGACCAGCCTGGTGAGGGCGGCGGCCAGGCGATCGGCGGCCGGTCGCGAGCTGATCAGCCAGTACGGCGTGGGGTCGCTCGGGTCGGTGAGGTCGACCCGGACGCCGCGCTTGAGGTAGGGCCGCAGCAGCAGGAAGGCGCGGGCGTCGGCGTCGCCGCCCGGCCTGGAGCCGCATCGCCTCGGCGTCGAGCGACGTCACCTCACCGACGTGGTCGATCGAGATGTGGGCCGCCCGGCGCGGAGCACGTCGGCCGTCGACGGCGATCCGCGCGCGCGCCGTACGACACGAAGAGGGCGACCATCAGGGCCAGGGCCACGCCGGTCACCGTCCAGGCGACGGCGAGGGGTACGGCGACGACCAGGGCCAGCCACAAGGTGGCGACCAGCATCGTCCCCTGCACCCACCAGCGCAGCGGCACGCTCAGCCGTTCCGCGAACTCCACGGCGCAGAGCCTAGGCGGTGCCGCCGCCTGCGGGTAGATTCACCGCCCGTGTCCGACCAGTCCCCGCCACCGATCGCCCGCCGACACCGACCTCGACGTCGCGATCGTGCGCCTCGACCCCGACCTGCCGCTGCCGGCCTACGCCCACCCCGGCGACGCCGGTGCCGACCTGCAGCTCCACGGTCGACCTGAGGCTGCTGCCGGACGAGCGCGCCCTCGTGCCGACCGGCATCTCGATCGCCCTGCCCGACGGCTTCGTCGCCCTCATCCACCCGCGCTCCGGGCTGGCGGCCAAGCACGGGCTCTCGATCGTCAACACCCCCGGCACCGTCGACGCGGGCTACCGCGGCGAGATCAAGGTGCTGCTGATCAACCACGACCACGTCGACCCCGTGAGCCTCACGCGCGGCGACCGGATCGCCCAGCTCGTCATCCAGCGGTTCGAGCGCGCCCGCTTCGTCGAGGTGGACACACTCCCCGAGTCCGTGCGGGGCGCGGGGGGCTACGGTTCTACTGGTGCTTCGGCATCGAGTGCAGTGAGCCGCGTGATGTTCCGACCGGAACGGAGTGGTCACGTGAAGTTCCGCCGCAAGTCGGAGCACCGAGACGGGCGCCGACGACCGGCGAGCCGACGCCCGACCGTGCCGAGCCGAGCCGCGCACGGATCGGTCCCTTCGACGAGTCCGAGGTCGACGGCGACGGCGTCGAGCGGGTCGACCTCGGATCACTGCTGGTCGCGCCCAGCGAGGGCCGCGAGCTGCGCCTGCAGGTCGACGAGGCAGCGGCACCGTCCAGTGCCGTCATGCTCGCCGGCTCAGGACGGTGCGCTGGAGGTGCAGGCCTTCGCCGCACCCCGCAACGGCGACCTCTGGGGCACCGTGCGACCGCAGATCGAGGCCGACATCACCGGGCGCGGCGGCAAGGCCGACCGAGCGCGAGGGCCGCTTCGGCACCGAGCTGGTCTGCCAGGTGCCGGTGAAGAGGCCCGACGGCACCGTCGCGACTCCAGCCGTCCCGGATCATCGGCATCAACGGCGAGCGCTGGATGCTGCGCGCCTCGTTCCTGGGTCGTCCGGCGCTCGAGCCGGAGGAGGCAGGGGAGTGGGAGGACGCGCTGGCGCAGGTCGTCGTACGCCGCGGCCCCGGCGCCATGCCCGTCGGCGAGCCGCTTCCGGTGATCCTGCCCGACCAGACCCGACAGGTGAAGTGACCGCCATGGGTGACACGCGTCACGCGACAACAGGAGTCGGCTGAGGCGCAGCCTGTCGCGCTGGGCCGACAGCGGCGAGGCCGCACGCAGCGCGACCTGCGCGCGACCCACGCCGGCGCCGGCGACGTGACCATCGCGGAGGCCCCCGACCGCGAGCGCGTCAGGCTCCGGGGCACGGTCAAGACCGTGACGCTGCGCCCGCGCGGCGGCGTACCCGCGCTCGAGGCCGAGCTCGAGGACGGCAGCGGCGTGATCACCATCGTCTGGCTCGGTCGCCGGCGCATCGCCGGCATCGGTCCGGGTCGCTGCCATGCGGTCGAGGGCCGGATCGGCTCCGCGACCGGCGCACCGGGTGCTGTTCAACCCGCGCTACGAGCTGATCCCGTGACCGAGCCCGTGCAGCCGCCGGCAGCCCCCGTCTCCGTCGAGACCGTGGAGGCCGTCGTCCGCCGACCAGCTCTCCCAGGCGCTCGGCGGACGCCGGGGCATGGTCGAGGCCGCGGTGCCGACCATCGCCTTCACCGTCGCTGTGGCTGACCACGCGCGAGCTCGAGATCGGCGCTGGCCGTCAGCGTCGTCGCCGCGGTGCTGCTGCTCGTGGTCCGGCTGGTGCAGCGCTCGAGCGTGCAGTTCGTGGTCAACGCGCTGGTCGGCATCGGCATCGGCTGGCTCTTCGTGCGCCGTGCTGCCGCGGCCAGCGGCGGCAGCGAGCAGGAGCAGGCGCTGGCCTACTTCCTGCCCGGGATCCTCTACAACTCGCGGCTACACCGTGCGTGCTCGCCCTGACCTGCCTCATCGGCTGGCCGATCGTCGGCTTCATGGTCGGCAGCGTCACCGGCGACCCGACCGCCTGGCACCAGGACAAGCAGGTCGTGAAGCTCTGCACGCGGCTGACCTGGCTGCTCGTGCTGCCGTGCCTGCTGCGCGTCGCGCGTGCAGGCGCCGATCTGGCTCGCCGGCAACTCCGGCTCGATGGACCCCGACACCGCCGTGGCGACCCTGGGCGTGCTGAAGATCGTGCTGGGCTGGCCGCTCCAGATCGCCGCGCTCGGCGCCGATGGTGTGGGTGCTCGCGCGCAACCACACGCCGATCGAGTCGAGCCTGACGCGCCGACGCCTGACTGCCGCCTGACGCGCGGTCAGCCGCCGTGGGTGCGGGGGGAGAGCAGTCGCTCGAGCCCTTCCTCGACGTCGGACGGGACGACGAAGAGCAGCTCGTCGCCGGCCTCGAGCGGCTGCTCGCCGCTCGGGGGTGTAGACCTGCCCGTCGCGCAGGATCGTGACGAGCGCGCAGTTGTCGGGGAACGGCACGAGGCCGCTCGGGGTGCCGACGTACGGCGAGTCCGTGGGCAGCGTCAGCTCGACCAGGTTGGCGTTGCCCTGGCGGAACGTGAAGAGGCGCACGAGGTCGCCGATCGATGACGGCCTCCTCGACCAGCGCGGACATGATGCGCGGGGTCGACACGTTGACGTCGACGCCCCAGGCCTCGGTGAAGAGCCACTCGTTGTTGGGGTGGTTGACCCGGCCGACGGTGCGCGGCACGCCGAACTCGGTCTTGGCCAGCAGCGAGGTCACCAGGTTGGCCTTGTCGTCGCCGGTCGCGGCGATCACGACGTCGCACTTGTCGAGCTGGGCCTCCTCGAGCGAGGAGAGCTCGCACGAGTCGGCGAGCAGCCACTCGGCGTCGGGCACCCGCTCGGGTCGGATCGCGTTGGGCGACTTGTCGATCAGCAGGACCTGGTGGCCGTTGTCGATCAGCTCGCGGGCGATCGAGCGGCCGACGGCTCCGGCTCCGGCGATGGTGACGCGCATTCAGCTCTCCTGGGTCAGTCGTCTTCGGGGCCGGCGTCGAGCACGGAGTAGGCGTGCGCCGCCTGGTCCTCACGCATGACGAGGTGGAGCATGTCGCCTTCCTGGATGACGGTCTCGCGGGTCGGGATCATGCCCTCGCCCAGCCGGTCGATCCACGCGATGCGGCTGCGTGACTGCTCCTGGAAGTGGATGGTGCGCTGCCGATCCACGGCTCGGGCACCTGGCATGTGGTCGACCCGGATCGTGCCCGAGGGGTCGCGGAAGTCGGGCTCGGCGCCGGCGGGCAGCACGCGGCGCAGCACCTGGTCGGCCGTCCACTTGACCGTGGCGACCGTCGTGATGCCGAGTCGCTGGTAGACCTCGGCGCGACCCGGGTCGTAGATGCGGGCGACGACCTGCTGGATGCCGAAGGTCTCGCGAGCCACGCGCGCGGCGATGATGTTGGAGTTGTCACCACTCGAGACGGCCGCGAAGGCGTCGGCGCGGCGGATGCCGGCCTTCTCCAGGACCTCCTGGTCGAAGCCGTAGCCGGTGACCTTGTCGCCGTTGAACGACGGGCCCAGACGACGGAACGCGTCGGGGTCGCTGTCGATGACGGACACCGTGTGGTTGCGATCCTCGAGGCTTCGGGCGAGCGTCGAACCGACCCGGCCACAGCCCATGATGACGACATGCACGAGGGAACCGTATCGCAGTGTGGTTCCCCCGGTCTACGCTTCCCGCCTGTGAGTGTCGGCGACGTATCGAAGCGGATCCTGCTGGGGCGCAAGCTCCGGAGCAGCCAGCTGGGCGAGACCCTGCTGCCGAAGCGCATCGCGCTGCCGGTCTTCGCCAGTGACGCGCTGTCGTCGGTGGCCTACGCACCGGACGAGATCTTCATCATGCTGAGCGTCGCCGGCGCGTCGACCTACGTCTGGACCTGGAAGATCGGCCTGGCCGTCGCGCTCGTCATGCTCACCGTGGTGGCCAGCTACCGGCAGACCGTGCACGCCTACCCGTCCGGCGGCGGCGACTACGAGGTGGCCACGGTCAACCTCGGCCGCAACGCCGGCGTCACCGTGGCCAGCGCGCTGCTCGTCGACTACGTCCTGACGGTCGCGGTGTCGATCTCGTCGGCTGCGCAGTACGCCGCCGGGGCCATCCCGGCCCTGATCGGGCACGAGGCGACCGTGGGCGTCGATCGCGGTCGTCGCTGCTGACGGCGATGAACCTGCGAGGCGTGCGCGAGTCGGGGGCGTTCTTCGCCGTCCCGACCTACCTCTTCATGGTCGCGATCCTCGGCATGTGCGGTCCTACGGCCTGCTCAGGTCGCTGACCGGCGACCTGCCGATGGCCGAGAGCTCTGCGCTGGAGATCGAGCCGGCCGAGGGGTGGGAGGACGCCGCTGACACAGATCGGCGCTGATGTTCCTGCTGGCGCGCGCCTTCTCGTCCGGGTGTGCGGCCCTGACCGGCGTCGAGGCCATCAGCAACGGTGTGCCGGCGTTCCGCAAGCCCAAGAGCCGCAACGCGGCGACCACCCTGCTGCTGCTCGCCGCTGATCGCGATCTCGATGATGATGAGCGTCATCGTGCTCGCCAACCAGATGAGCATCCGCTACGTCGACCCGCACGAGCTCGACCGGCTGCAGCGCCGCCGGGGGCGGCGCTGCCGGAGGGCTACGACCAGCACCCGGTGATCGCCCAGATCGCGGACGGCGTCTTCGACGACTTCTCGCCCGCCTTCTACTTCGTCGTCACCGTGACCGGCGTCATCCTGGTGCTGGCGGCCAACACCGCCTTCAACGGTTTCCCGGTGCTCGGCTTCGATCCTGGCCCAGGACGGGCTGGCGCCGCGCTCGCTCGGCTCCCGCGGCGACCGGCTGGCCTACAGCAACGGCATCGTCTTCCTCGCCGCGATGTCGATGCCTGCTGATCATCGTCGTTCGACGCCGAGACGACCAAGCTGATCCAGCTCTACATCGTCGGCGTCTTCGTCTCCTTCAACCTCAGCCAGCTCGGCATGATCCGGCACTGGACCCGCCACCTGCAGGACCGAGCGCGACCCGGCCGACGCGACGCCGGATGATGCGCTCGCGTGCGATCAACACCTTCGGCCTCGGCATGACCGCCGTCGTGCTGGTGATCGTGCTGGTCACCAAGTTCCTCGCCGGCGCCTGGATCACCATCCTGGCGATGGGCGTCTTCTTCGTGGTGATGCAGGCGATCGGGCGCCACTACGCCCGGGTCGAGCTGGAGCTGGCCGCCGACGAGCAGGACAAGGTGATGCCGACGCGCGTGCACGCGATCGTGCTCGTGTCCAAGCTCCACAAGCCGACCCTGCGGGCCCTCGCCTTCGCCAAGGCGACCCGGCCGAACGTGCTCGAGGCGATCTACGTCAGCATCGACGCCGGCGCCACCAGCCGCCTGCTCGAGGAGTGGGACGTCCGCAACCTCGACGTCCCGCTCAAGGTGCTCCACTCGCCGTACCGCGAGGTCGTCCGCCCGATCGTCGAGTACGCCCAGGAGATCCGCCGGGCCAGCCCGCGCGGTGTCGTGGCGGTCTACATCCCGGAGTACGTCGTCGGCCGCTGGTGGGAGCAGCTCCTGCACAACCAGACCGCGCTGCGCCTCAAGGGTCGCCTCCTGTTCACGCCCGGCGTCATGGTGATCTCCGTGCCCTACCAGCTGCGATCCTCCCAGATCGCCCGCGAGCGCGAGGAGCGCGACGAGGCGCGCGTGCACGCCGGTGACCTGCGCCGCGGCCGGGTCGGCTCCACCAGGCCCACCGGCCAGGACGACGAGCTGTGAGCCGCCCTGCACGTCCGCGGCGCGCACGGGGCCGCTCCCGTGTGGGCGAGCGGTTCGAGGTCGAGGTCGGGCCGGTGGCCCACGGCGGCCACTGCGTCGCCCGACTGCCCGAGCCGGAGTCGCGCGTCGTGTTCGTCCGGCATGCGCTGCCCGGTGAGCGGGCCCTCGTCGAGATCGTCGAGGGCACCGACGGCGACCGGTTCTGGCGCGGCGACGCGGTGGAGGTCCTCAGCCCGTCGCCCGACCGGGTGCCGGCGCCGTGTCCCGTGGCCGGCCCCGGGCTCTGCGGCGGCTGCGACTTCCAGCACGTCGCGCTCCCGGCCCAGCGCGCCCTGAAGACCGCCGTCGTCCGCGAGCAGCTGGTCCGGCTCGGGCGCCTCGACCCCGAGTCAGCCGTCGTCACGGGTCTCGAGGTCGAGGCCGTGGAGGTCGAAGGCCGACCCGACGACGGCCTGCGGTGGCGCACGCGGCAGCGCTACGCCGAGCTCCCCGACGGGCGGCGCGCGATGCGGGCGCACCGCTCCCACGCGCTGGTCCCGGTCGACGACTGCCTCATCGCCCACCCGACGCTCGCGAGCCCGCGCCGGACCTCCGATCACCGAGACCGTTGAGGGCCGGGACTTCCTCGTCGAGCCCGACGGCTTCTGGCAGGTGCACCCGTCCGCCGCGCGGGTGCTGGTCGAGGCCGTGCTGTCCCTCCTCGCGCCGGCGCCGGGCGAACGGGTCCTCGACCTCTACTCCGGCGTCGGCCTCTTCGCCCGCTTCCTCGGCGAGGTGACCGGCGCCCGGCTGGTGGCCGTCGAGGCGGACCGGGCTGCCTGCCGCAACGCTCGAGCCAACCTCGCCGGTCACCGCGGTGCTGTCGTCGAGTGCGGTCCCACCGAACGCGTCCTGCGCACGATGTACGACGAGCCCTTCGACCTGGTCGTCCTCGACCCGCCGCGCGAGGGCGCGAAGCGGGCCGTCGTCGAGCAGGTGGTCGACCGTGCGCCCGCGGGCGGTCGCCTACGTCGCCTGCGACCCCGCCGCCCTGGGCCGCGACGTCGCGATCTTCGCCGAGCACGGCTACGCCCTCACCGAGATCCGCGCCTTCGACCTCTTCCCGATGACGCACCATGT
>CAVZWM010000017.1:0-112416 GCA_963778975.1 uncultured Actinomycetota bacterium | reverse complement strand
CAAGTCGACGAGCGGGCGACGGCATGCCGAAACCCTCGTCCCAGCGATCCAATTCGATGTGCAAGCAGATCGACATCGGACTCGACGAGATCAGCGTGGTCGCGGTCGACGTCGGCCCAGGACTCTTCACCGGAATGCCTCGTCGGTCTGGCGTCGGCGAAGGCGATCGCCCAAGCCTTGCGGATCCCCATGATCGGCATCTCGTCCCTCGACCTCTTGGCGTTTCCGTGCCGGCACACGGGACGGCGTGGTCGTGCCGGTGATCGATGCCCGCAAGGGGGAGGTGTTCTACGCGATGTACCGCCAGGTACCAGGCGGCGTGCAGCAGGTTGCCGAGCCGCGTGTCGGGCCGGTCGAAGACCTGGTCGCCGATCTGCTCGCGAGGAGCCAGGACGTGTTGTGCGTCGGCGACGGCGCTCGCGTATCGCGACGAGATCGTCGAAGGCTTCCACTGCGAGATCGGCGACGACGCGCATCCATCGGCGGCACCGCTCGTTCAGTTGGCGCACGCCAGGGCGTTACGGGAGGACTGGGTGAACGCCCGCCGAGATCGAGCCGATCTATCTGCGCGCCCCCATGCCAAGATCAACTGGTCGACGAGAGCGTCGCGTCCGTGAGCGTGATCGAGCGACTGCTTCGACGTGAGGAGCCGACGCCCGACGATGGTGGCGTGGTGCTGAACAAACTTCGCCGCGGCGCGATCTACGGTCCGGTGTGTTGGCGATCGAGGCCGTCAGCTACCCGAGACCGTGGTCGCAGGGCGTGTTCGAGAGCGAGATCGAACAGATGCGGGCCGGTTCCCGGTACTACATCGTCGCCCGCCGCGAGCGTCAGATCGTGGGCTACGCCGGCCTGTGGTTCAGTGCCGGAGAGGCGCACGTGACGAACGTGGCCGTGCTGCCGGACGGCCCGTCGTGAGGGATCGCCACCCACCTCCTCCTGGCGCTCGCGGAGGACGGCCGGCGTCGAGAGTGCACCGCCTGGACTCTCGAGGTGCAGGGTGTCCAGCACGGGCGCCCAGGAGCTGTACCGGCGATTCGGGTTCGTCCCGGCCGGCATCCGTCCCCGCTACTACGAGAACACGGAGGACGCCATCGTCATGTGGTGCAACGACCTGACCAGCGACGAATACGGCGCGCGACTCGCCACGATCAGATCCGAACTCGAGTCTTCATGACGGTCGTGTACGCCCCGCTCACCCCATCGCCCACCCCGTCGACGAGTCGACCCTGGTGCTCGGCATCGAAACGAGCTGCGACGAGACCGCCGCGGCGCTCGTCATGGGCGGCTTACGACGTCGTGTCGAGCGTGGTGTCCACGCAGGTCGAACTGCACGCCGAGTTCGGCGGCGTGGTGCCCGAGATCGCGTCGCGTGCCCACCTCGAGGTGCTCAATCCGGTCGTCGCCCGAACGATCGTCGAGGCCGGCGTCGACGATTCGCGGATCGACGCGGTCGCCTGCACCGTCGGGCCAGGTCTGATCGGCGCACTGCTGGTCGGGGTGTCGGCGGCGAAGTCGCTGGCGTTGGCGTGGGACGTGCCGTTCGTCGGTGTCAACCACCTCGAGGCGCACCTCTACTCGGCGTTCCTCGAGGACCCGCAATCTCGAGTTCCCGCTCGTGGTGCTGCTGGTGTCGGGTGGACACACGATGCTCATCGAGATGCGCGGGCACGGCGACTACCGGCTCATCGGCCAGACGATCGACGACGCCGCCGGCGAGGCCTTCGACAAGGTCGCTCGGTTCCTCGACCTCGGATATCCCGGTGGCCCGGCGATCGATCACGCCTCCCTGCTCGGCGATCCCGAGGCGATCCGCTTCCCGCGGGCGATGATGGACGACAGCTTCGACTTCTCGTTCAGCGGCCTGAAGACGTCGGTGCTGAACTACGTGCGCAAGCATCCCGATGTCGGTTCGGCCGACGTGGCGGCGTCGTTCCAGACGGCGGTGGTCGACGTGCTGGTCACCAAGGCCAGGCGCGCGCCGCGAAGTCGGTCGGCGCAACGGGCATCGTCCTCGGCGGTGGCGTCGCCGCGAACTCCCTCCTCCGCGAACAGATCCTCGACGCCTGCGAGCAGGACGGCATCCAAGGCTTCCTGCCGAGTCGCGCCATGTGCACCGACAACGCGGCGATGATCGCCGCCGCCGGCTGGCACCGCCTCCGCACCGACGGCCCCACCCCCCTCGACGTCGGCGCCACCCCCAACCTCCGCCTCACCTTCACCGACTGACCGTCCTGAACACTGACCAGACCGACTTCACGTTGGTCCGAACTGACCCGGACCGAGCACTGCGCGCACAGGCGGTCGCGAATGCTCACCTGCTCCGAATCGGTCAGGGCCGCGCTGGATGCGAACTGCGCCCGCGTCGGTGGTGCGAATGCTTTCACCTCTCCGACCTCGGCCGTCCGGCGGGATTGCGAACCGAGCACGCCGCCCCGTACGGCTTCATTTTCACGTGCTCCGAAAGATGCGGCTCTCGGAGCACGTTGCGCCTCGGCTCGGCTGGTCGCGGTCCTTGCCCGCGTGCGCTGACGAGCCGTCGATCCGCTGCGTTCACACGTGTGGGTGTGGACCGCGACGACGGCGCCTTCGATGCGGCACCACGACGGGCACGACGAGAGCACTCGTGCCGCACGACCCCGTACGTGACGTCGTCGCGTGCGATTCGGGAAGGTGAAAGGACTCGTGCCCCCGACGCCGGTAGCTGGCCGATCTGCATCCGATTCGGAGCAAGGTGAAACGGACTCGTGCCCGCGACGCGGTGGCGTCGCCGGACGTGACGTGGATTCGGAGCAACGTGAACGGAACTCGGAGCGGGAGGTGACCTCCGGCACCGGAACCTCGCATCTTCCGACGGGTGAGCCAGCGCCCACGTTGGGAGTGAACGATCCTAACGAATCCGAGCCGCCAAACCGATCCGACGCATCCGGTTCCCGAGGAACATCGACCTCCGCCGAGCGATCCTCGGTGTGCTCATTCGTCGTCGGCGAATCGGTCTCGCTGACCGAGATCTGTGCCGAACTCGTCGAGCGCGATCAGCCCGTACTGCGTCCACCGCGAACGTCTTCGAAGCGTGTCAGCGACGTGCTGCGGTGGCAAGTACGTCGCGGACGGGTCGATCCGAGTGCAGCGTGGGTCGTACCAGTTCGTGCCGGGATCGATGAGCGCGGCGACCGCGTGGCGTTGCGTGAACTGGCGGCGTGTTGCGGAGGATCGTGCTCGTCGTTGATGCTCGTCGCCGAGGCGTCGACGCGTCGGTACCGTTGAGGGTTCGATGTCGTTCTCGATCGGGCCGTACGCGTGCTGGCTGCGCCGGTGGTGCTCGCCCCCATGGCGGGCGTCACCGAACGCGCCGTTCCGCGAGCTGTGCCGACGGTTCGCGCCCGGGTTGGCGTACGTGAACGAGATGGTCATGGCCACGCCCGTCGTCCACGGCAACCGCAAGACCGACGAGATGATCAGCGTTCGGCGCCGACGAGCATCCGCGCAGCCTGCAGATCTACGGCATCGGATCCGCAGATCATGGGCCAGGCGGTCCACAAGCTGTGCGACGCCGGCCGCGTCGACCACATCGACATCAACTTCGGCTGTCCCGGCGGCCAAGGTGACCCGGCGCGGCGGGGGCGCGGCGGTGCCGGCGCGTCCCGAGCTGCTCCGAGCCATCCTGCGCGCCGCGGTCTCGCAACGCATCGCCGTACGGCGTGCCGGTCACGGCCAAGTTCCGGATGGGGCTGTTCGACGACTGGCTCACCCACATCCGCACCGGCGAAGTGTGCGCAGAGGAGGGTGTCGCGGCGATCGCACTGCACGCCCGCACGGTGCAGCAGCACTACTCCGGCGAGGCGCGGCTGGGACGCGATCGGCGAGCTGAAGCAGGCGGTCGGGACGATCCCGGTGCTCGGCAACGGCGACATCTGGGAGGCCGACGACGCGGTGCGCGATGATGGCCGCCACCGGCTGCGACGGCGTCGTCGATCGGTCGCGGATGCCTCGGTCGTCCGTGGTTGTTCGGCGACCTCGTCGAAGTGTTGTCGGGTCGCCCCGCCCCGGAGAGCCGTACGCTCGGCGTGGTGCTCGACGTGATGCTCGAGCACGCCCGCCTCCTCTCGGGCACATGGGCGAGAACCACGCGATGCGTGACTTCCGCAAGCACGCCGGCTGGTACATGAGCGGCTACCCGGTCGGCCCCGAGGTGCGCCGCCGGTTCGCCATGGTCGCGTCGCTGGCCGAGCTCGAAGACGTGATGGCCGGGCTCGACCCGACCGCCAGGATCGTGGCCGGTGGCGAGCGCATCAAGCGCGGCCACACCAACGGTCCGATCCGGGTCAGCCTGCCCGACGGTTGGCTCGACGGCCACGAGCGCGAACGTCTCCTCGACGACGTCACCGTCCCCGATGACGACGACGTCATGGCGCTCTCGGGCGGCTGACGTTCGCCCAGACGAGTCACCTCGTTCTCGCGTCGGCGTCGCCGCGGCGCGCCGAGCTGCTCGATTCGGCGAACCGGACTTCGACGTCCGACCGGCCGACATCGACGAATCGGTACTCCCCGGCGAGTCGCCGACGGCCTATGTCCGTCGGTTGTCGATCGAGAAGGCGGCGGCGTCGACATCGATGCCGACGAGATCGTGATCGCCGCCGACACCACCGTGGACATCGACAAGCCGTCCGCCGGCAAGACCGGCACCAACAACAGCAACATGGCCGTGTGGTTCGTCGGCTACACCCCCACGATCGCGACCGCCGCCATGGTGGCCGGTGCCAACGAGCAGGGGCAGTGGCTCACGCTCAACGGCCAGCTCGTGGGCGGCAGCCCCATCTACGAGGCGTTCGGCTCCACCGTGGCCGGCCCGATCTGGGGCGAGGCGATGGCTGCCGCCTCCGCCAAGCTCGCCTACGAGGACTTCCAGGTGCCGCCCGCCGACGAGATCGCCGGCGTGGTGACGAGTGTCCCCGAGGTCAGCGGGATGAGCGTCGAGCAGGCCACCGCGACCCTCGAGGCGACGGGCTCCACCGTCGCCGACGGCGGCCAGGTCAACTCCGAGACCGGCGCGGGCCTCGTTGCCTACAGCTCACCCGGGGGCGGTACTCCCCTGAGCAGCGGCGACGTCGTCGACTCTCTACACCTCCACCGGCTTCGTGCCGGCCCCAACCAACACCGGTGGTGGCGGCGGCGGTGGCGGTGGCGGTGGCAACAACGGCGGCGGTCGCGGCAACGGCCGCTGCACGGGCCGATCAGCCCAGCTGACGGCGTACCTCCGCAGCAACCGCTCCACCGTCCGCACGTCCCTTGACCTGCGGCGTCACGACGCCCATCACCTTGCCCATGGCGCGCATCCCCTCGCCGGCCGCACCGGTCTGGGCGACGGCGGCGGTGACCAGGTCGGCGATCTCGGCCTCGGTGAGCGGGGTCGGGAGGTACTCGGCGATGACCTCGCCCTCCGCGGCTCTTCCTTGGCAGCCATCTCCGCCCGGCCGCCTTCCTCGAAGGCGACAGCCGTCCGCGACGACGCTTGGCCTCGCTGGAGAGCACGCCCAGGATGTCCTCGTCGGTGAGCTCGCGCGCCACCTTCCCGGACACCTCGGCGTTGGTGATCGCGGTCAGCACCATGCGCAGCGTCGAGGAGCGCAGCTCGTCACGCGCCTTGATGGACGTGGTGAGATCGGCGCGCAGACGGTCCTTCAGAGCACTCATGGGCCCATTGTGGCAGCCTTGCGGGATGCCCCTCCTCCCCTTTCTGCGTCGAGCCGCGGCAGTGGGCGTCGTCGCCGGCGCGGGGCTGACGACGTACGCTGCCTGGGAGGCCCGCCAGTACACCCTGCGGCGCGTCACCGTGCCCCTCCTGCCGGCCGGGCACGCGCCGCTGAGGGTGCTGCACCTGTCCGACATCCACATGGCCCCGGACCAGCGCGCCAAGCAGGAGTGGCTACGCGGCCTGGCCTCCCTGGAGCCCGACCTCGTCATCAACACCGGCGACAACCTGGCCCACTCGCGCTCGATCCCGGTCGTCGCCGACAGCCTCGGCGGTCTGCTCGACGTCCCGGGCGTCTACGTCCTCGGCTCCAACGACTACTGGGTTCCGGGCATGCGCAACCCGCTGCTCTACCTCCTACCGGACACAGGCAAGCGCCACACCAGCGGCCGCCAGCTCCCCTGGCCCGAGCTCAAGGAGCGTTTCGACAGCGCCGGCTGGGTCGACCTCACCAACGGCTTCGGGTCCCTCAAGGTGGGAGGCACGTCCTTCGCGTTCGTCGGCGTCGACGACCCCCACCTGAAGTACGACGACCTCCCGCGCGTCGTCGGCCCGGCCGATTCCAGCGCCGATGTCCGGCTCGGCGTGACGCACGCGCCGTACCTCCGTGTCCTCGACCAGTTCGCCGCCGACGGCTACGACGCGATCATCGCCGGGCACACCCACGGCGGGCAGGTCTGCCTCCCGGGCGGTCGGGCACTGACCACGAACTGCGACATCGAGCCGGCCCGCGCCCGTGGGCTGCACCGCCACCCGGCCGACTCGACCCCGGGCGACCCCGGCTCGTCGTGGCTGCACGTCTCGGCCGGGCTGGGCACCAACCCGTTCGTTCGCATCCGTGTCGCCTGCCGTCCGGAGGCCACCCTGATGACCCTGGTGGCCGTCTGACGCTGTCGGAGTACGTGCCAGGTAGATGCCGCGAAGGGCGATTTCAGGGGGGTCGGACCGCTCCGGTATGCTCGCCCGCGTTGCCCAGTCGGCCAGTTCCTGTGGGAATTGCTCGGCGCGGTGACGGCGGGGTGTGGCGCAGCTTGGTAGCGCGCGTCGTTCGGGACGACGAGGCCGCAGGTTCAAATCCTGTCACCCCGACCGCGAGCTCCCGGATCCATGACCATGGGTCCGGGAGCTCTTCATCTCGGCAGTCCAAGGCGCCGGGACGTGCTCGTGGCACACTGCCGGGCATGGCAGACCAGCCGCAGGACGAGCCCTCCCTCGAGATGCCCACGATCTCGCTGCGGCGCAAGAAGGGGCGTACGCCCGACCCCGAGGGGGTCACCCCGCCCGCGCCGACCCCCCGACCCGAGCCTGCTGCTCAGCCGACTCCGACGACGACGCTTCCCGATGCCGAGCCCGAGCCGGAGCCCGCACCGGCACCCCGCGCGCCACGAGTCTCCCTGCCGGCCCTGCCCCCGCTCGCTGCCGTGACGATCACCGGAGCCGTGGTCGGCGGCCTGGCCGTGCTGTTGACGTGGCTGTCCACCACCGCCTGCGACGCCGTACGCGGCACCCCGTCGTGCGGCGGCGGCCCCGGCTTCCTCATCCTCGTCGCCGTGCTGGTCGTCCTGGCCTACGCCGGCGCGCTGCTGCTCGGCGCCCTCGGCGTACCCGACGCCGGGTCGACGAGCGTCCTCGCCGTGGGGATCACGGCCGTGCTCGTGATGCTGTTCCTGCTGGACTCGATCTACGACGGCTGGATGGTGATCGCGATCCCGGTCGTCGCGGTGATCGCCTTCGCCGCCTCGTGGTGGATCACCCACGCGGTCGTCGAGGGCCAGGGCGACTAGGGCTCAGCGCGCAGCCGCGATCAGCTCGGCGATCTGCACCGTGTTGAGGGCCGCACCCTTGCGCAGGTTGTCGTTGCTGATGAACAACGCGAGACCGCGGTCGTCCGGCACGCCCGGGTCCGTGCGCAGCCGACCGACGTACGACGGGTCCTTGCCGGCCGCCTTCAGCGGAGTCGGCACCTCGTCGAGCTCGACACCGGGGGCGGACGACAGGAGCTCGCGCGCCCGGGCCGGGGTCAACGACCGCTCGAACTCGGCGTTCACCGCGAGCGAGTGGCCGGTGAAGACCGGGACGCGCACGCAGATTCCGGAGACGAGCAGGTCGGGCAGGCCGAGGATCTTGCGCGACTCGTGGCGCAGCTTCTGCTCCTCGTCGGTCTCGTTGAGGCCGTCGTCGACGATCGAGCCCGCCATCGGCAGGACGTTGAAGGCGATGGGCGCGACGTACGTCGTGGGGTCGGGGAACGCGATCGCGGAGCCGTCGTAGGCAAGCTCTCGGGCCTTGTCGCCCGCGGCCTCGACACCTCCGGCCAGCTCGTCCACGCCGGCGACGCCCGAGCCGGAGACGGCCTGGTAGGACGAGATGATGAGGCGGGTCAGCCCGGCCTCCTCGTGGAGCGGCTTGAGCACCGGCATGGCGGCCATGGTCGTGCAGTTGGGGTTGGCGATGATGCCGCGACCTGCCTCGATCACGGACCTGCATCGCGTCGGGGTTGACCTCCGAGACGACCAGCGGGATGGCAGGGTCCTTGCGGAAGGCCGACGAGTTGTCGACCACGATCACGCCCGCGTCCACGAAGCGCTGCGCCAGGGCCCGCGACGTCGTCGCGCCGGCGGAGAAGAGCGCGATGTCGAGACCGGTCGGGTCGGCGGTCCCGGCGTCCTCGACGGTGATCTCGCGGTCACCGAAGGGCAGGACGGTGCCCGCCGAGCGGGACGAGGCGAAGAACCGGACCTGGTCCGCAGGGAAGTCCCTCTCCAGCAGGATCTGGCGCATGGCGACGCCGACCTGCCCGGTCGCGCCGACGATGCCGATGTTCACGCCGGGCGCTCATCGGCCGGACCCGCCGTAGACCACGGCCTCGACCTCGTCGGCGTCCAGGTCGAAGGCCGTGTGGGCGGAGCGGACGGCGGCGTCGACGTCGTTCTCGTCGACGATCACCGAGATGCGGATCTCGGAGGTCGAGATCATGCCGATGTTGACCCCGGCCGAGGCGAGGGCGGCGAAGAACTTCGACGTGATGCCCGGGTGGGAGCGCATGCCGGCGCCGATCAGCGAGATCTTGCCGATCTTGTCGTCGTAGAGGAGCTTGTCGTAGCCCACCTCGGCCTGGATCCGGGCCAGGGCGGTCATCGCCGCCTGCCCGTCGGTCCGCGGCAGGGTGAAGGAGATGTCGGTCAGGCTCGTCGCCGCCGCGGAGACGTTCTGCACGATCATGTCGAGGTTGATCTGCGCGTCGGCGAGCGCCTCGAAGATCCGGGCCGCCTCGCCGACCTTGTCGGGCACGCCGACCACGGTGATCTTGGCCTCGCTGCGGTCGTGGGCGACGCCGGCGATGATGGGCTGTTCCATGCTGTCTCCCTTGGTGGGGTCGTCCACGACCCAGGTGCCTTCGAGCTGGCTGAACGACGAGCGGACGTGGATCGGGATGCCGTAGCGGCGGCCGTACTCCACGCATCGCAGGTGCAGGATCTTCGCGCCGCACGCGGCGAGCTCGAGCATCTCCTCGTAGGAGACCTGGTCGAGCTTGCGGGCCGTGGGCACGATGCGCGGGTCGGCGGTGAAGACGCCGTCGACGTCGGTGTAGATCTCGCACGACGTCGGCCTCGAGCGCCGCGGCCAGCGCCACGGCCGTCGTGTCGGTGCCGCCGCGACCCAGCGTGGTGATCTCCTTGGTGTCCGCGCTGACGCCCTGGAAGCCGGCGACGATGACGATGTGTCCCTCGCCGATCGCCTGGGTGATCCGTCCCGGCGTGACGTCGATGATCTTGGCCTTGCCGTGCACCGAGTCGGTGATCACGCCCGCCTGCGAACCGGTGAAGGATCGCGCGGTGTAGCCGAGGTCGCTGATCGCCATCGCCACGAGCGCCATCGAGATGCGCTCGCCGGCCGTGAGCAGCATGTCCATCTCGCGCGCCGGCGGCAGCGGCGAGACGCCGGTGGCCAGGTCGACGAGGTCATCGGTCGTGTCGCCCATCGCCGAGACGGCCACGACGACGTCATGGCCGGACTTCTTGATCTCCACGATGCGGCGCGCGACGCGCTTGATGGCGTCGGCGTCGGCGAGCGAGGAGCCGCCGTACTTCTGCACGACAATGCCCACGGTTTGGTCCTCGGAGTATCGATGGCGGTCCCACGGACCGCGGTCGGGAAGGGTGCCCGCGGGCGCCGTTGCCGGCAGGTCGAGACCGATTCTACGGCTGCGGCCGGGGGGCGACGTCGAGCATCTCATCGGCCACGGCCACGGCCTCGGCGTTCTCCTCGAAGTCGGTGTCGAAGCGGTCGTGCGCGACGACGGTCAGCAGCGCGTTGAGCGCGGCGCCGGCGAGGTTGCCCCAGTTGTTGACGTAGGAGAACTGCCACCACCACAGCGCCTCGTCGATGTTGCCGGCGCGGAAGTGCCGCAGGCCGTTCTCGAGGTCGATCGCGATGGAGGCGAGGTCGTCGGAGAGCCGGCTCTCGACCACCTCGGGGACGTAGGGGTCGAAGACGAACGTGTAGGGGTCGACGCTGTCGAGCATCTCGGCCAGGCGCAGGCGCAGGTCGTCGATGTCGGCCTCGGGTCCCACGTCGGGCTGGAACTCCTCGCGCGGCGTGAAGTCGAGCTGGGCGCCCAGCCGGGCACCGGCGAGCAGCACCTGGCTGATCTCCAGCAGGAGCAGCGACACCGCCTGGGCCCCGTTGCCCTCGCGGGCGATCGCTCGCAGGGCGAGGAGGAAGCTCTCCACGGAATCGGCGATCTGGACTCCGAACTCCGGGAGCTCGCGGTCGGTGGACTCACTCATTGCGCTGTTCTCCTTCCGGCGAATGCTCGGCCGAGGGTGACCTCGTCGGCGTACTCGAGGTCACCGCCCACAGGCAGTCCACTCGCCAAGCGGGACACGCGCAACCCCATCGGGGACAACAGGCGCGTGAGATAGGTCGCGGTGGCCTCGCCCTCGAGGTTGGGATCGGTGGCGAGGATGACCTCGGTGACCACGCCGTCGGCCAGGCGCGGCAGCAGCTCCTTGACGTGGAGCTGGTCGGGACCGATGCCGTCGATGGGCGAGATCGCGCCGCCCAGGACGTGGTAGCGGCCGCGGAACTCGCGCGTGCGCTCGATGGCGACGACGTCCTTGTACTCCTCGACGACGCACAGCAGGGCCGGGTCACGACGCGGGTCGCGGCAGATGCGGCACTGCTCGTCCTCGCTGACGTTGAAGCACACCGAGCAGAACTTCACCTTCGCCTTGACCTCGATGAGGACGTCGGCCAGCCGGCGTCACGTCGGCGGGCTCGGCCTGCAGCAGGTGGAAGGCGATGCGCTGGGCGCTCTTCGGACCGATCCCGGGCAGTCGGCCCAGCTCGTCGATCAGGTCCTGGACGACGCCTTCGTACAACGGGTGCCCCTCAGCCCAGGCTCGGGAGTCCGCCGCCGAGACCGCCGGTCAGCGGACCGAGGGACTCCCCGGCGATGGCCTCGGACTTGGCGCGCGCGTCGCGGTAGGCCGCGACGATCAGGTCGGAGAGGTCGGAGAGGTCGTCGGCATCCGTGCCGTCGAACTCACCGGTGCGGATGGCCACGCCGACGAGCTCGCCGACGCCGTTGGCCGTCACGGTGACCGCGCCACCGGCGACGGTGCCCTCCACGGTCTGCTTGGCGAGGTTGGCCTGCGCCTCCTCGAGCTGCTGCTGCATCTGCTGGGCCTGCTGGAGGAGCGCGTTCATGTCGAACCCGCCACCTCCGAGGGCGTCGAAGGGGTTCTCGGTCATCGGGACTCCTGGTGGGTGTCGGGTCGAGCTGGGGGACGCGTCGTGGGGCGAGCCATGGTCAGTCGTGCCTGATCTCTTCGATCAGTCGCGCGCCGAGGGTCTGGCTGAGCAGGGACTCGGTGTCGAGCGCCGCGGTCTCGGCATCGGGGTCGTCGCGGTCGACGTCGTCGTCGGCCGAGCGCACGGGCTCGGCGTTGTCGGTCGTCAGGCCGGCGCGCGCCTGCTCGAGGGCCTCGCGTGCGGGTGCCGCCGAGACGGGTGGAGCAGCCGGCGGAGGGGCCTGGGTCGCGGCCGGTGCGGCCTGGTCGTCGGTCACCCACCCGGGCGGGCCGTCGGGTGCCGCCGAGGCGGGTGCCGCGTCGCCCGAGGCCGGGGGCCGCTGGGCGGCAGGCGGCTCGGTGGCCGACTGGCGTACGACGGGGGCCTCGGCGGCGGCACCGCTCGGGTCCACGATCGACTCGATCCGCCAGTCCATGCCGACCACGTCGATGGCGCTCTGGCGCAGGATCTCGTCGCAGCCGCCGTTGACGAACGAGTCACGGGCGCCCGCGTTGGCGAAGCCGACGGTGAGGCGGCTGCCGTCGACGTCGACGACGTGGGCGTGCTGGGAGAGGACCATCCAGGCCAGGCGGCGACGGTTCTTGGTCTGCTCGAGGATGTCGGGCCACAGGCGGCGCACGTCGACCAGGCTGAGGCCGCCGCGCGGACCGGCCGGCTGCTCGGCCACCGGCTCGGTGGACGAGGGGGCCGACGTCGGCCTCCGGCGTGGTGGGCATCGGCGGCGGGGGCTCGGTCGCGGCCGGAGCACTGGTCGGCATCGGCGGCGGGGCGGGCACGTCGTGGGTCGGGGCGGCGGGAGCCGGGGTCGACGGAGCCTGGGGTTCGGGAGCGTGTGCCTGAGGTGCGGGAGCGGCTGCGGCAGGGGTCCGCACGGGCTCCGCCGGCGAGGCGATCGGCGCTGCCGGGCGGCCGGTCGACGCGGGGGCGGGCGGGCCACCGACCACGTCGAGGCGACGCTCGAGACGCTCGATGCGGGCCATCACGCCCTCGGAGGAGTGGTCGGCGCCGGGCAGCAGCACGCGGGCGCAGAGCAGCTCGAGCAGGAGCCGGGGCGCGGTGGCGCCGCGCATCTCGGTGAGTCCCTGGGCCACGATGTCGGCGGCCCGGCTCAGCTCGATCGCCCCGAAGCGCGCGGCCTGGGCGACCAGTCGCTCGCCGGCGTCCACCGGGACGTCGATGAGCCCGGTCGCGGGAGCATCGGGCACCGCGGTGACGATCACCAGGTCGCGCAGCCGACGCAGCAGGTCCTCGGTGAAGCGGCGCGGGTCCTGCCCGGTCTCGACCACCTTGTCGACGACCGAGAACACCCCGCCGCCGTCGCGGGAGGCGAAGGCCTCCACCACCTCGTCGAGCAGCGTGTCGGGCGTGAAGCCGAGCAGGTCGGTGGCCAGCTTGTGGGTCACGCCCGCCGATCCGGCACCACCGAGCAGCTGGTCGAGCACGGACAGGGTGTCGCGCGCGGACCCCGCCCCGGCTCGTACGACGAGGGGCAGCGCCGCCGGCTCGATCGCGACGCCCTCCTCGGTGGCGAGCTGGGAGAGGTAGTCGCTGAGGAGACGCGGCGGGATCAGGCGGAACGGGTAGTGGTGGGTGCGCGAGCGGATCGTGGGCAGCACCTTGTCGGGCTCGGTCGTGGCGAAGATGAACCGCAGGTGCGGCGGCGGCTCCTCGACCAGCTTGAGCAGGGCGTTGAAGCCCTGCGTGGTGACCATGTGGGCCTCGTCGATGATGTAGACCTTGTAGCGGTCGCGCACCGGCGCGAAGAAGGCCTTCTCGCGCAGGTCGCGCGCGTCGTCGACGCCACCGTGCGAGGCCGCGTCGATCTCGATGACGTCGATCGACCCGGAGCCGCCGCGCGCCAGCTCGCGGCAGCTGTCGCACTCACCGCACGGGTCGGCGATCGGCGCCTGGACGCAGTTGAGGGCACGGGCCAGGATCCGGGCCGAGGTCGTCTTGCCGCAGCCGCGCGGACCGGAGAAGAGATAGGCGTGGTTGACGCGGTTGGCCGCGAGCGCAGCACGCAGCGGCTCCGTGACGTGATCCTGGCCAATGACCTCGGCGAACGTCTCGGGCCGGTAGCGGCGATAGAGCGCGAGCGGTGACTCCACGTCGTGAACACTAACCGTGCCCACCCACACCGACCACCGGCCGGGCACCGTCGGAAGTCTGGCGGAGCGCGAGACCCGTGCCCGGACATGAAGAGGCCCCCCACGCACCCGTCAGAGCTCACTTGCCCTTGCTGCCTTCCGGCCCTGGGGGATTGGGCGAGGTGACGCCGCGTGGGGGGTTGTCCCGGAGTCTAGGCGAGGCGTTATTCGCTGCCCAAACCGAGGGTCGGCCGGTTACCGTCTGACCAGTGGACCCGTTGACCGAACCCCAGATCCGCAAGGCCTTCGTCAACTGCACCCAGGGCGAGGCGAAGCGGCTCAACGTGCCGAAGGGGCTCGCCGAGCAACCGTGGGAGCACCTGGACTACTTCGGGTGGCGCGACCCGCAGTCCCCTGCCCGCGGCTACCTCGTCGCCGACCTCGACGGCACCCTCACCGGCATCGTGCTCCGCGCGCCCGAGAGCTCCGTCGGCCACGCGCGCAAGAGCCTGTGCACGCTGTGCCTGACCGCCCACTCCGGTGGCGTCTCGCTCATGGTCGCCCCGCGCGCCGGGAAGTCGGGCCAGCGCGGCAACTCGGTCGGCACCTACATCTGCGCCGACCTCGCCTGCTCCCTCTACATCCGCGGCAAGCGCGACACCGGAACCGCCGCGATGCACGAGACCCTCACCCTCGACCAGCGCATCCAGCGGCTCCTGGTCAACCTCGACGCCTTCGTCACGCGCGTACGCACCCAGCCCGCGTAGCGGCCACGGACGGACGCCGGGCGATTTCTCCCCGCCGACACCGGCCGGTACGCTCCTCGGCGGAGGTATCGCCTAGTGGCCTATGGCGCTCGCTTGGAAAGCGGGTTGGGTTAATAGCCCTCGGGGGTTCGAATCCCCCTACCTCCGCCACACGCGTTGGCCCCGCACCGTCACCGGTAGCGGGGCCAATGCCTTGTCGTACGACGCTCAGCGCAGCTGGGCCTTGAGGCCGTAGCGCCACTCCTCGGAGATGAGCAGGCTGTCGTCGGCCAGCCGGCGCTCGACCGCGTCGACCAGCATCGTCGAGGCACCCTCGGGGTAGACGCGGTCCCACGTCAGCTCCTTGCGATGCTCGAAGACGTGGTGCACCACGCTGACCAGGAGAGCCTTGTTGATCGGCGGTGCGAGGAAGTTGCTGCCGGCCAGGAAGGTCTCGGAGCGGTCGGAGCCGAAGCGCAGGGTCACGCAGGGCACCTGGAGGACGTTGGCCTCCTCCACGATGCTGCCCGAGTCGGTCACGATCACCGCGCACATCGACATGGCGGCGACCACGTCGAGGTAGCTGTCCCACACCGGCGTGGTGATGAGCGCGTCGCCGTACCGCGCCTCGAGGTCGTCGAGCCACTGCCGGCGTCCGAAGTTGTCGATGGCCGCCTCGGTGCCGAGGAGCCGGATGAAGAGGACGTGGTGGCCCTGCTCGAGCAGCGACTCCATCGCGTCCATCAGCAGGTTGAAGCGCTCGCGGTTGGTGGTGTTCTCGCGGCGGTGCACGCAGAAGCGGAGGAACGAGCCGTCGCCCATCTGCGGGAACTTCTCCAGCACCTGGTTCTTGTCGCTGCCGGCGATGGCCTGCTCGAGCGCGTCGACGACCGAGTTGCCGACCACGTCGATGGCGGCGGGCGCGAAGCCCTCGTCGATGAGGAACTCGCGGTTGAGCTCGACGGGCGCGGCGTGCAGGTCGGAGCCGGCATCGGCGACGCGGGTGTTGAACTGCTCGGGCGAGGGCTCCTTGCTGCCCTTGGACCAGCTGTCGCGGTTGATCGACTGCTCGCGGAACGACGCCCAGTCGAGGTCGGCGCCCTGCTCGATCCAGCCGCGGAGCACCTCCGGCTTGGGTGACAGCGTGCGCAGTCCGGCCTCGACGTGCACGAGCGCCTGCCGCTCACCGAAGGTGGCCAGCGAACCCGCCATCGCGGTGGTGGTGTCGCCGTGCACGTAGGTGATCGGGAAACCACCCCGCTCCGCGAAGCCCCGGAGGTAGAGCGCGAGCTTGGCGGTGATGCCGGAGACCAGGTCGTTGACCCCGCCGCGCACCTCGAGGTTGATGTCCTCCTCCACGCCGAACTCGTCGAGCATCGACTGCGACAGGTTGTGGTCGTAGTGCTGCCCGGTGTGGCACAGCACCACGTCGTGGCCGCGGTTGCGCAGCTCGTGGTAGATCGGCGCCTGCTTGATGATGTCGGGCTTGGTGCCGACGACGACGATGTGCTGGCTGTTCTGGTGGGACATGGGTTCCTTCGAGTCAGGTGGCGCGACGCGCGGTCAGAGGAGATCTTCGCGGGTGCTGGCCGCGAGGAGCGAACGGAGGCGCTCCAGGGTGGCGGTGTCCATGGCCTTGGCCTTGTCCAGGACGTAGACGGCGTCCTCGTGGGTGACCACGATCAGGCCGCGCGCGCCGAGCGTCACGACCGGACGCCCGTCCATGCTCGCGATGAGCACGTCCTCGGCATCGAGATTGAGCGCGGGACC
Organism: uncultured Actinomycetota bacterium; assembly: GCA_963778975.1. Classification (GTDB taxonomy): domain Bacteria; phylum Actinomycetota; class Actinomycetes; order Propionibacteriales; family Nocardioidaceae; genus Nocardioides. The sequence goes on along the minus strand of CAVZWM010000017.1, from coordinate 96,244 downwards.
GATGGAGGTGACCCGCTGGTCGGCCAGCACGCGCTCGAGGCGCGGCCACGTGCCGACGTCGGTCCACCCCAGCTGGCGAGGCACGACGAGGCACTCCATCCCGGCGTGGAGCAGGGGGTAGATCTCGTGCCCGCCGATGGCGGCGCCGCGGTAGCCCTGCTCGGAGGGCGTCGCTCGGGCGAAGCGCTCGATCGAGTCGAAGATCAGCGGCAGCGCGGCACGGTAGGCATCGCACGCCGACTGGACGCGTACGCCGTAGCAGGCGGTGTTCCAGTAGAGCGAGCCCGTCCCGGCGAGCTCGTCGACGGTCTCCTGGTCGGGCTTCTCGTGGAAGGACTCGATGACCTCGACCGCTCCGTCGCCGCCCTTGGTGTGGATGTAGCCCAGGCTCGGGTCGTAGCGGGTCGGCTCGGCACCGAGCACCACCATCGACTCGGGGGTCGTGGCGAGCTGGTCGAGCATGTCGCGGGAGGCGGCGTTGAAGGCCTCCTCCTCGTTGATGAGGTGGTCCGACGGCGCGATCAGCGCCGGCGCGTTGCCGTACAGGTGCGCCATCGTGGCGATGCTCAGCGCGAACGCGGTGGCGGGACCGGCCGGGTCCTCCTCGAGGATGAGGTTCTCCGGCGGCACCGGGCCGAGGGTCGCACGCGCGGCGTCCGCGAAACGGGCCCGCGTCGACACGTGGATCCGCTTCGGGTCGACGAGCTCGCTGAGCCGCTCGATCGTCCCGGTCAGCAACGGCCGGTCGCGGACGACGGGCTGGAACTGCTTGGGACGGCGGTCCCGACTGATGGGCCACAGCCGCGACCCCTGGCCACCGGCCAGGATGACGGCGACGGGCTCGTCGGAGGCCTTGTTGTCGGCCACCAGCGACCACTCCCCTCGTTGTTCACGCATCTGGACGTGCTGCGGTGATTCCATCACAACGACCCGGCCGCCAGCTGGCCACCCGGGGAACGGCTCGCGGAGATCGGGACGAGGGGGGTGAAGGGAGCCTCCTGGCCCGAACTGGAGCCTCACCCGCGAAGTTTCGGGGTGGAGGCTCCAGCTTCCCGGGTACCCGGGGAAACCGACAGGGGTCGAAGGCTCAGCGCCGGATCAGCGGACGGAGCATGAACGCGAGGGCCAGCAGCGCTCCGGCCCCGAGCCCGGCCCACAGCAGGATCGCGCGCGGCTCGGTGAACAGGTCGATCCGCTCCGGCGGCGGGGGCGCCTGCGCGTCGGCACGCGTCTCGGCGACGGTGCGCTCGACCTTGCCCTCGCGACCGGGCTTCATCTGGCGGGTCAGCGCGTCGTGCGCCTGCACGACGCCGGCTCCGGTCCACGGGTTCTCGACCTGCTGCTCGGGGTCGGTCGGGGCGCCGGCGCCCTCGGTCGTGGCCTGCAACCGCGCGACGATCTGCTGCGGCGTCTCCCGCGGGAACCGCTCGCGCAGCAGCGCCACGATCCCGCTGACCTCCGCCGCGGCCCACGAGGTGGCGACCTCGCCGACCACGCACCGCTGGCCGGTGGCGTTGAGCGACACGGCACCGAAGGTGGGAGCCGCGACGTCGGTGTCCAGGTTCGGTACGACGTAGGTGCCGGGGTCGTCGGCACCGGGCGGGGTGGCGCTCACCGCGAGCACCCCCGGGTAGTCCGCCGGGTAGATGTCCGCGTCGTTGCCCTCGGTGCCCTCGAACGAGCTGTCGTCGGAGTCGGCCTCCTTGTTGCCCGCCGAGGCCACCACGACGACGTCGAGCTCGACCAGCCGCGCGATCGCGGCCTCGAGGGCCGGGTCGGACTGGCGCACCGCGAGCGAGATGTTGACGACGTCGAACCGCTCACGCGGTTGGGCGGCGATGACCGCCTCGATGCCGGCCACGATGCCCGAGGAGGTCACCGGCTTCTGGCCCTCGGTGGGGTCGGCGCCCTCGGCGTCGAACACCTTCACGTCGTAGACCGTCGCATCGGGCGCGACACCGTCCGGGTCCGGCGATGAGTCCGGCCACGATCGTGCCGTGGCCCGACAGGAGCGCACTCGGCGAAGCCCCTGGCACGGTGAAGAAGGACGCCCGCTCGAGGTCGGGCACCGTCATCACCCCGCTGTCGATGACGGCGATCTTCGTCCCGCGGCCCGTGGCCAGTTCCTGGGCCTGGGTGACGTGCATCCGGTCGAAGGCGGGGTTCTCCTCGGTGTCCGCGTCGGCGAGCCGCTCCGACCCCGGCACCGCGGCCACGTCACAGGGCGCGTCCTCCGCTGCGCTGGCGGGCGTGGTCCACGCCGGCACGGACGTGAGCGCGATCGCAGCGGCCGCGAGCGACGTACGGAGGACAGCGCGGTGGGTCATGACCCGGTGTCCGCCGCCGGGGCGTCCTCGGGCACGCGGCGTGCGCTGTTGGTCGACAGCGGCACCCCGACCTCGAAGAACTCCAGCCACGTGCTCGGCACCAGCGGCGGCGAGACCTCGCCGTAGCCGATGTACTCCGGGACCGAGGCCCCGATCAGGGCGTACTTCTGGCCCTTGGTGTCGATGACGTAGGGCGTGCCACCGGGCGCTGCCTCGTCGGAGCCGGACAGGACGTAGGCCCCGGCGCTGGGCTCGACGTCCACGTCGTGGCGCCCCGAGCCGATGCCGGTCGGGTCGGCCAGGCCGGTCGGGTTCGTGGCCAGGCTGACGGCGGGCGCCTCACCGGCCCCGGGGTGCAGCACCCCGCACAACGCGCCGCTCACGACCGGTGTCGGCAGACCGGCGGGCCACTCCGCGGGGTAGTCGGCCGTGACCTGGTTGGAGCGGATGTCGCCGTCGAGCTGGATGGCCCGGCTGGCCACCGCGTCGTAGACCATGCCGGCGAAGTCGCCGAGCGGCTGCACGCCGTCGTCGGCGAGCAGGTAGTACTCGCCGGTGTCGGACTGGAGCAGGTCGCCGACGGAGTACGACGAGAGGTCGGCGGAGGTGACGTCGTAGCCCACGGGCTCGCCCTTCCTCGGTGACGCCGAACTCCGACTCCTCGAGGGGCGAGCCCGGGAAGAACAGGTTGAGCCAGTCCTCGGACACCTCGGGCGCGGAGGCGGAGGCACCGAAGTCGAGCTTGTCGGCGATGGTGGAGGCCATCACCTCGTCCGCGGGCATCTCGAACCGGTAGGCCCGGCCCGGCTCGCTGCCCACCGACGGCGCCGTCGCGATCAGCCACAGCTTCTTCCCGCTGCTGACGAGGAACGCGGAGTCGGTGAGGTCCTCGACGGTCCGGTCCTGCTGCACCGCGATCTTGATGCCGGTCTCGGGTGCGGTGCAGGCGGTCCAGCCGTCGTCGACGAGCTCGTCGGCCGCGGGCAGGCTGGCCGGAGCGCCCTCGATGCCGAGGTCCTCGCCGAGCCGGACGGTGCGGATGTACTTGTCGCGCACGGTGGACGGCGTGAGCTCGGACTCGCCGAGGAGCAGCTGCGCCGAGACGTAGTTGGGGACCCGCTGGATCACCGGGTCGTCGCCGCCGCGGAGCACGACGTACTGCTCGCCGGTGTCCTTGGAGATGATGAAGCTGTTGGCGTCGAGCCACTGCGCGGGCGGGCGACCCAGCAGGAAGCCGGCGATCGCGGCGCCGGCCATCAACAGCACCGAGAGTGCGATGCCGCCGATCAGGACGCGGCCGGGACGGACCGGTTCGACCTCACGGCCACCGGGGGCGCCGGAGACGAAGGCGGTGACCAGGCGGCGTCGGCTGAAGGCGTAGGCCTCGACGAGATCCTTCTTGGTCGCCACGGTTCAGCCCGCCACCGCGCCGACGAAACCTGCCGCCAGCACCATCAACGGCAGGAGGGACAGGAGCGTGAACGTCTCGACCACGTCGCCCAGGCGGCCCCGGCGCACCGACGGCGAGGCCGGCACGAGGGTGAGGCCGAGGAGGCCGGCACCGACCCCGGCGAGCGCGATGGCGGCGCCGGAGCGCCACTCGTCGTGGATGAGCAGCATCGACACCGCGACGGAGACCAGGCCGAGGATCCCGGAGATGAGGCCGGCGAGCACCTCCGCGCCGGTGCGGTACTGCCGGGTCCGGAACATCACGGCCAGGCAGCAGACGCCGGCCAGGATGGTGCCGAAGACACCGCGCCCCACGGCGAAGGGGGCGAAGAGCACCAGCAGGGTGCCGACGGTGGCCGACACCGCCAGCAGGATCTCGTGACCGACCCGGGCGTCGCGGCCGACCTCGTCGGGGTCGATCTCCTCGGGGTCGGCGGTGATGTCGTGGAGGGAGTAGAGCTGCTCCACGCGCGTGCCGGTGACGCCGAGCGCCAGCCACGGGAAGATGCTGCCGGCCAGGACGACCAGCGTCATCAGCACCGTGAAGACCACGCTCGGCTCGAGCGACGCGACGCCGATCAGGACCGAGCTGGCCACCAGCACCGCGCCGACGACGACGGCCGGGATGACCAGCACGCGGCCCTCCTGCAGCCCGATGACCGCGATCAGGCCGACGGCGAGCACGCCGAGGCCCGCGCAGAGCAGCGGTGCGTCGAAGAACCCGTCGGCGAGCGGCCACGACCAGGCAGGGAGGTCGCCGGGGGCGAGCAGGAGCCCGGCCACCGCGGCGTACAGGGCGGCGAGCAGCGAGACCGCGACCGCGGCCTCGGGCTCGCCCTGGGCCCGGGCCAGCACCACGCCGCCGACGACCAGCAGGGCCGCGATGACGGCGGCGGCCACGCCACCGAGCAGGCTCTCGCCCGTGAGCAGCAGGGCCAGGGCGCCCAGGCCGAGCAGGATGCTGCCCGCGCCCAGTGCCGTACGACGTCCGGCCGCGGGCTCCCACGGCTTCAGCTCGTTCTCCACGACATCGGCCATGGCCTCGACCACGTCGTCGTAGACGCGGGGGGCCCTGTCGTCGACACCGGCGGTGACCGTCAGCAGCCCGCCGTCCTCGATGCCCTGCATCGTGAGGCCGGCGTCGTTGGCCAGGATCCGGCCCTCCTGGGTCACCAGGCGGTAGCCGCCGTAGACGGTGGAGGCGTCGAGCAGCCCGACCGAGCGCGCGAGCTCGGGCACCAGCTCCGCCACCGGGATCGAGCCGGGCAGCACCAGGTCGACGCGTCGCGACCCCGAGGCGATGGTCACCCGGACCAGGCCCGAGGTGACCGAGGACCCCTGACTCATGTGTCGTTCCCCCCGTTGAGCATGGATGAGGGACTCTGCGTCCGAGCGGTCGGGTCGCAGGATCGAGAGCAGCCTAGGCGACCCCCGGCCCGCGCGGAGCGAGACCCCGCGCGGATGCCGCGAGGCCGGTCACCCCCACTGGGGTGACCGGCCTCGCGTCGGGATCGGGTCGCTCAGAAGCGGCCGGCACCACGCTGGTCGGCGGCGCGGTACTCGGCGTTGGACGAGTCGACGCCCTGGCTGGCCTGCTGCAGGAGCGTGGTCATCTCGACCATGGCCGCGTCCCACTTCTTCTTGGCGTCGTCGTAGGCCAGCTTGGCGTTACCGTTCCAGTCCGACTTGAGCGGGTTGAGGTCGCTCTCGAGCTGGTCGAGGCGGGCCTCGATGTCCTTGGCCGCCTTCATGACGTCGGCGGCACCCGTCTCGAGGTGGCCGTGCTGAACCTTGATTCCGTCGAAACTCATGATGATCTCCTTGTGAGGAAAAGTTGGTGGAGCAGGGTCAGCCGAGGCGGCCCTGCAGGTTGGCGGCGGCGGCGGACTGGCCCTCGTCCGTGGCGACGTTGTCGCGCTCGGTCTCGACCATCGACGCGGAGAGCTGGTCGAGAGCCTTCAGGATGGTCTCCTGCTTCTCGTTCCAGGAGATCATCAGGTTGTTGAACGCGGTGGCTCCCTGGCCGCCCCAGCCAGCCATCATGCTCTGGATGTTGGAGGTGAGGACGCCGCACTTGTTCTTGACATCGCCACGGGCCTGGTCGACGTAGTCGGCACCCTTGGAGAGCGCCTTCTCTGTCTGGCCGTAAATCTCACTCATGGAAGATCCTTGTCCCTCGACGGCCGAACCGACCGAGTCTCGTTGGTGTGTGTGAACAGATGCTCGGGGAGACGTCCCGACCCCCCGCGCTGACGACTCTCTACCCGGCGCCTTCGGGGCTAAACATCAGGACGTCATTTCCCACAGGCGGCGGAACACGCCGGCGGCGACGACCGCGGAGGCGAAGGCGAAGCTGCCGCACATCGACTCCGCGACCTCGGCCCGTCGCGACCACCAGACCGAGCGCCAGCCCCGCCCGGTGGCCACGGCCGCGGCGAGGGCGATCACACCCAGCCCGACCACGACGTAGAAGAAGGTGCCGAGGTGCGGAGCACCCGGCCCGGCCACCAGGTGGACGGCCAGGGAGGTCAGGGCACTGAGCCCGGCCAGGCGCAGCAGCGCGCGGGCGCCGGCGAGCCGGTAGGAGCGGGCGGCGAGGACCAGCGACAGTCCGGCGAAGAGGACCAGGCAGCGGGCACCGATGGTGTCGAGGTCGATGTCCGCGCTGCGGAGCAGCAGCGGGCTCGCGATGCTCGTGACCACGAGGACCGCCACGGCCGATCCCGTGACGATGCGCGAGGCGCGGTGGACCAGGCGCTCCATCGCGTCGCCCGCGACCACGATGCGGCCGCGGCGTCCGCCCTTCTTGGTGTCCCGCGCCGACCAGGCGGTCACCGCGAGCCGGTCGAGGTCGAGCAGCGCCTCGTCCGGTACGTCGACGGCCAGCGACGGCGCGAAGCGCGCGGCCATCATCGCCAGGAAGACCAGCAGCGTCCACGAGACGCGGGGGTCCCACCCGAGGAACGCGGGCACCGCGCAGCACACGAAGACCGTCAGGCCGCTCGCGATCCACACGGTGCTGATCTCGTCGGCCTCGTCCGCCAGCGCCCGACCGACGCCGGCGATGACGGCGGCGGCGATGCCGGACGCTCCCAGGATGGCCGGCAGCAGGTGCGCGCCGGGCTCGTAGAGGGCGGCGAGGGCGGCGGCCGCGGCGAAGGCCGGGGCTGCGGCAGCGCGCTGGCGGGCGTGCCGGCCGACGGGCAGGGTCGCGACCAGCGCACAGGCGAGCAGGATCCCGACGGTGACGGTGCGGGCGACGTCCTCCCCGGCGCGAGCGGCGTACGTCGCGGCGACCAGCGCGAACGCCGCGGCCAGCGCCGCGATCATCGACGCCAGCGCCGGGCTCTCGGGCGCGTTCTTCGCGGCCCCGAGGAGGGTGACCTTGCGGGGGCGGTGGACACCGGTGGCGGCCACGAGCACGTCGCCGGCCTGGACGCCGGCCTCGCCCAGTGACGCGCCGGCGTGCAGCAGCTGACCGAGCGAGGTCTGCAGCAGCGGGATGCCGGGCACGTCGGCCTGCTTGGCGTACTCGCGGGCGACGTCGACCGAGGTCGCCGCCGCCGGGACCACGAGGTCGAGGACGCCGGCCGCCCCGTGCACGCTGATCGCGATGGTCGCGTCGGGTGACACCGAGACGTCGGACACGTCGTCCCCCTTCGCGTGCATGTCGTGGCCGGATCGGGCGGGACCCGGATAGCGCCGCTGCTTCCGGGGAGCAGGGTAGTCGCGCCCCGTCGAGCGGCACACCTATCATCAACGCGTCTTGATCGGGTGAGCGACTGGGGGATGCGTGAGCACCACACTTCGGGGCGGGCAACGGCTCGACGAGCCGGAGATGCCCGGTGGTCAGATCGTCCTGCAGCCGCCGCCCGAGCTCCAGGAGGGCGAGGGCGCCAGCGGCGTGCTGATGAACGCCATCCCCATGCTCGGCAGCCTGGGCTCGATCGTGCTGGTCGCGACGATGGGCGGCGCCAACCGCGGCCGCAGCTTCCTGGCCGCCGGCATGTTCCTCTTCGCCACCCTCGGCTTCATCATCGTGCAGATCGACCGGCAGCGTAAGCAGCGCGCCCAGCAGGTCACCGGCTCGCGCACGGAGTACCTCCGCTACCTCAGCAACATCCGCAAGGTCGCCCGCGAGGCGGCCGACCAGCAGCGCCGGGCCCTCAACTGGCACCATCCCGAGCCGTCCGCGCTGCCGTCGCTGGCCGAGGACCGGACCCGGCTGTGGGAGCACGGTCCGACCGACGACAACTACCTGCACGTCCGCTACGGCCTGTGCTCGCAGCCGCTGTCGCTCGAGCTGGTCCCGCCGGAGAGCGCGCCCGTCGACCAGGTCGACCCGGCCGCCGCGTCCGCCCTGCACCGACTGCTCGTCGTCCACCGGCTGCAGCCCCACCTGCCCGCGTCCATCGACCTGCGCGCCTTCGACCGCATCGAGCTGTGCGGCGACGCCGAGGAGGCGCGCTCGGCCGCCCGGGCGATGATCTGCTCGGCCACGGCCTTCCACAACCCCGACCAGCTCGTCGTCGCAGTCCTCAGCTCCGAGCAGAACCTCACCCACTGGGACTGGGTGAAGTGGCTGCCCCACGCCCAGAGCGCCCGCGAGGTCGACGCCGTCGGCCCGATGCGCCTGGTGTCGACCTCCCTCGACGACCTGGGCCAGCTGCTGCCGCCGGACCTCAGCGAACGCCCCCGCTTCGGTGCCGACGAGCGGGCCGCGACCCCGCACATCCTGCTCGTGATCGACGGCGGCCACCTGCCTCCGGGCAACCACATCGTGCCTCCCGACGGCCTCCACGGCGTCACCCTCCTCGACCTCCCCCACCGCTGGGACGAGCTGGAGGACTCCACGCGGCTGCGCCTGGAGTTCGCCGACGGACCCGACGAGCTGGAGAAGCGGCCGGTCCTCGCGCTGCGCCTGCGCGACGAGCCGATCAAGGCCCTGGCCGACCAGTGCGACCTCGCCACGGCCGAGGCCTTCGCGCGCCGGCTGGCTCCGCTCAAGACGGCCACCGCGGAGTCGTCCGCCGCGGGCGCCGCGGTCGACATCACCTCGAGCACCCCCGACCACATGGAGCTCCTGGGGCTCGGCGACATCCACGCGTACGACACCACCACCGCGTGGCGGCCACGACCGGCCCGCGACCGGCTGCGCGTGCCGATCGGCATCGGCGACTCGGGCGGCCTGATCCACCTCGACATCAAGGAGTCCGCCCAGCAGGGCATGGGCCCGCACGGCCTGGTGATCGGCGCGACCGGCTCCGGCAAGTCGGAGTTCCTCCGCACGCTCGTGCTCGGCCTGGTGATGACCCACTCGTCGGAGCAGCTCAACCTGGTGCTGGTCGACTTCAAGGGTGGCGCGACCTTCGCCGGCATGGCCGACATGCCGCACGTCTCCGCGGTCATCACCAACCTCGCCGGCGAGCTCACCCTCGTCGACCGCATGCAGGACGCCCTGTCCGGTGAGATGACGCGTCGCCAGGAGCTCCTGCGCGAGGCCGGCAACTACGCCTCCATCCGCGACTACGAGAAGGCCCGCGCCAACGGCGAGCCGCTCGAGCCGATGCCGTCGCTGTTCATCGTGGTCGACGAGTTCTCCGAGATGCTCTCCGCCAAGCCGGAGTTCATCGACCTGTTCGTCGCCATCGGTCGACTCGGTCGCTCGCTGGGCCTGCACCTCCTGCTGGCCTCGCAGCGACTCGAGGAGGGCCGCCTGCGCGGCCTGGAGTCCCACCTGTCCTACCGCGTCGGCCTGCGCACCTTCTCCGCCGGCGAGTCCCGCGCGGTCCTGGGCGTGCCCGACGCCTACGAGCTCCCGGCCGTGCCGGGCCTGGGCTATCTCAAGCCCGACCAGTCCACGCTGCTGCGCTTCAAGGCGGCGTACGTCTCCGGCCCGCCGTCGAGCCGCGCCCGCGTGACTCGCGACGAGGGTGGCGCGATCCGCGGCATCCTGCCCTTCACCATCTCCGAGGTGCAGGCGCTCGCCCCGGTCGAGACGGACTCGGCCGAGGTCGTCGTGCCGGTGCCCCAGCAGCAGGGCGAGCAGCCCTCGCTGCTCGACATCGCCGTGCAGCGGATGATCGGCAAGGGCCCGGAGGCCCACCAGGTCTGGCTGCCGCCGCTCGACGTCCCCGACACCCTCGACGAGCTCATGCCCGACCTCGTCGAGCACCCCGAGCTGGGCCTGGTGTCCCCGCAGTGGCGCAACGTCCCGGGCCTGGTGATCCCGCTCGGCACCGTCGACCGCCCGCGCGAGCAGCGCCGCGACACCATGACGCTCAACCTCACCGGTGCGGCCGGCCACGTCGCCGTCGTCGGCGGTCCGCGCTCGGGCAAGAGCACGATCCTGCGCACCATCGTGACCAGCATGGCGCTCGTGACCACCCCGAAGGAGTCGCAGTTCTTCGTCCTCGACTTCGGCGGCGGCACGTTCACGCCGCTGACCCGGCTCCCGCACGTCTCCGGTGTCGCGACCCGCTCCGAGCCCGACGTCGTACGCCGGGTGATGGCGGAGGTCGAGGGCATCGTCGACCGGCGCGAGGCCTACTTCCGCGAGAACGGCATCGACTCGATCGAGACCTACCGCTCGCGCCGCAGCCAGGGCCGGGCCGACGACGGCTGGGGCGACGTCTTCCTCGTCATCGACGGGTGGAGCACGCTGCGCGCGGAGTTCGACGACCTCGAGATGGAGATCCAGCAGCTCGCCGCGCGCGGCCTCACGTTCGGTCTCCACATCGTCACGTCCTCGACCCGCTGGGCGGACTACCGCGCCGCCATGCGCGACGTCTTCGGCTCCAAGCTCGAGCTGCGCCTCGGCGACCCGCTCGACTCCGAGGTCGACCGCAAGGTCGCCGCCCTGGTGCCCGCCGGCCGACCGGGCCGCGGTCTCGTGCCGTCCAAGCTGCACTTCCTCGGTGCGCTGCCGCGCATCGACGGCGACGGCAACGCCGACACCCTCGGCGAGGGCGTGGACGACCTCATCGAGCAGATGGCGGCGGCGTGGCAGGGCCCGACCGGTCCCAAGCTGCGCCTGCTGCCCGAGCTCGTGCTGCTCGACAAGGTGCGCGAGGACGCCCAGCGCCGCAAGATGCCCGAGCGCAGCCTGATCCTGGGCATCAACGAGAAGGAGCTCGCTCCCGTCGCCCTCGACGTCGACGCCGAGCCGCACATGCTGGTCTTCGGTGACGGCCAGGCGGGCAAGAGCGCGCTGCTGCGGGCGTACTGCCACGAGGTCATCCGCACCCGCACGCCCAAGGAAGCCCAGCTGGTGCTGGTCGACTACCGGCGCTCCCTGCTCGGAGAGGTGCCGGACGAGTACCTCCTCAACTACCTCACCTCGGCGACCCAGGCGACGCCGACGCTCAAGGACATCGCGACCTACCTCGAGGGCCGGATCCCCGGCCCGGACGTGACGCCCGACCAGCTCCGCAACCGGTCGTGGTGGACCGGTGCCGAGGTCTTCGTCGTGGTCGACGACTACGACCTGGTGGCGACGCAGCAGTCCTCGCCGGTGGCGGTGCTGCAGCCGCTGATGGCGCAGGCCCGCGACGTCGGCCTGCACGTCGTGGTGGCGCGGCGTACGGGTGGTGCCTCGCGCGCCCTCTACGAACCCGTCATCCAGTCGCTGCGCGACCTCGCGATGCCCGGCGTGATGCTGTCGGGCCCCCGCGACGAGGGTGTCCTCATCGGCAACCTCCGGCCGCAGCCCGCGCCGGCGGGTCGGGCCCGTTTCGTCACGCGCGACCGGGGCACCGAGACCACGCAGCTGGCCTGGCTCGACCCGACGATGTAGATCCCGGCTCGATCGAGACGGTTCAGCGGCGCCCGGACCGAACATCCCGCGCGCGATCTCGCGGGCCGCGGTGCGCATGAAGTCCTTGAAGGCGCGCGACGTGACCACGTCCATGACCATGCCGTCGTCGTCCTTCGCCACCTTCTTCTCCGCCTTCTCGGTGACGCGGGTGTTCTTCTGCTCGCGCGCCATCTCCTTGACCCGGGCGTCCTCGGCGGCCTTCCTCGCGCCCTCCTCGAGCTTCTTGGCCAGCAGCTCGCGGGCCGACTCGCGGTCCATGCCCTCGGCGTACTTCGCGCTCAGCGGCGACGCGGTCACGACCGCCTCCATGTCGGCCTTCTCGGCCGCGTCCATCAGCGACTCGGGCGCGCGCAGGCGGGTCCACGCGACCGGGGTCGGGGCGCCACGCTCGTTCATCACCGTCACCACGGCCTCGCCGATGCCCAGGCTGGTGATGACCTCGCCCAGGTCGTCGTACGCGCTGTTGGGGTAGGTGTTGACGGTGGCCTTGAGGGCCTTGGCGTCGTTGGGCGTGTGGGCGCGCAGCTGGTGCTGGATGCGCGAGCCGAGCTGGCCGAGCACCTCGTCGGGTACGTCGGTGGGCGACTGCGTCACGAAGAAGACGCCGACCCCCTTGGAGCGGATCAGGCGCACGGTCTGGGCGATCTGGTCGAGGAACCCCTCGGACGCATCGTTGAAGAGCAGGTGGGCCTCGTCGAAGAAGAACACCAGCTTGGGCTTGTCGAGGTCGCCCTCCTCCGGCAGGTCGTGGAAGAGGTCGGCGAGCAGCCACATGAGGAAGGTCGAGAACAGCGCCGGCCGGTCCTGCAGGTTGGGGAGCTCCAGCAGGCTGATGACGCCGCGGCCGTCGTCGGTGAGGCGCAGGAAGTCCTTCGTCTCGAACTCGGGCTCGCCGAAGAACACGTCGGCGCCCTGCGCCTCGAAGGTCGACCAGCTCGCGCAGGATGACGCCGGCGGTCTGCGGCGAGAGTCCGCCGATGCCCTTGAGCTCGGCCTTGCCCTGCTCGTCGCCGGTGAGGAACTGCAGGACCGCGCGCAGGTCGGCGCAGGTCGAGGAGCGGCAGCCCGGACTTGTCGCAGTAGTAGAAGACCAGCCCCAGCGAGGACTCCTGCGTCTCGTTGAGCCCGAGCACCTTGGCGAGCAGCGTCGGCCCGAAGGCGCGTCATCGTCACCCGCACCGGTACGCCGATGCCCTGGCCACCGATCGCGTAGAACTCCGTCGGGAAGCCGGTCGCCGTCCACGTCTGCCCCACGCGGCCGGTGCGTGCGGAGAGCTTGTCGCTCGGCTCGCCGGGCCGGCTGATGCCGGAGAGGTCACCCTTGATGTCGGCGGCGAAGACCGGCACCCCGTGGGCGCTGAGCTGCTCGGCCAGCAGCTGCAGGGTCTTGGTCTTGCCGGTGCCGGTCGCGCCGGCGACCAGCCCATGCCGGTTGAGCATGGCGAGCGGGATCCGGATCGTGGACGTCGCCGAGGTCGTCGGCGTTCAGCATCAGGCCGCCGAGCTCGAGCGCCGGCCCCTCGAAGGCATAGCCGGGTGCGACGGCCGCGGCGATCGGATCGTCGGGACAGGCACCTCGTCGGACTCGGCCTCGGTGGTCGTCGGCTGTGCCTCAGGGGTCTCGGTCATGCCCGGAGCCTAACCAGCGCCCGTGGTGAGGACGAGGGGTCGCGGGAGGCGTCGTTATGATCACCGGCGTGATCTTCAAGCGGGTGGGAGTCGGCCGCCCCTACCCCGAGCACGGGCTCACCTCGCGGACGTGGGCCCAGCTCCCGCCGCGCCAGGTGCGGCTCGACGAGCTCGTCACCACCAAGGACACGCTCCAGCTCGACACGCTGCTCGACGAGGACTCCACCTTCTACGGCGACCTGTTCGCCCACGTCGTGGCCTGGCGCGGCGATCTCTACCTCGAGGACGGCCTGCACCGGGCCCTGCGCGCCGCACTGCACCAGCGCTCGGTGCTGCATGCCCGGGTCCACCAGGCGAGTGACCAGTGACCGCGGGCGCCAGGTCGGGCCTGACGTTGCTGGTCCTGGGGCTGCTGCTCGTCGCTGCCGCGGTGTGGGGCTGGAGCGCCCTCACCAAGCCGTTCCCGAAGGACGAACCGGTCGCCATCTGCGAGGACACCCCGGTCACCGCCGGGTCCGGAGGTACGGCGCGACGAGATCGTCGTGAGTGTCTTCAACGGCAGCGAGCGCAGCGGCCTGGCGAGCGCGACGGTCGCGCAGCTCGAGGAGCGTGGCTTCGTGGCGGGCGACGTCGGCGACGCGCCGCAGCAGATCAGCAGCACCCAGATCTGGGCCGACGACGCGACCAACCCGGCGATCCAGCTCGTCCAGCGTCAGTTCAAGCGCGCCAAGGTCGTCTCCGGCACCCAGATCGGGCCCGGGGTCGTCGTGGTCGTCGGCGAGAAGTTCACGACGCTCCGCACAAGCAGGTCGAGTCCGTGGTCGTCGAGGCCGACGCCGACCTTCTGCAAGGCCACCGGCTCGGAGTGAGCCGGGCGTCGCGTCACTCGGTGCCCGACCTGCTCCGCTTGTCGCCGATCCACAGCGCCAGCCGGCCGTTCTGCGACACCTGGCGCAGCCGCTCCTCGGCCTGCTCGCGCACCTTGCGGGGCGTGACGACCACCAGGTCGTCGCCGTGGCGCAGGACCGTACGACGTTCGGGCACGAGGATGTCGCCGTCGCGGATCACCAGCGACACCGAGGCACCCGGGGGCAGGCGGAGCTCGCCCACCTCGACGCCGTGCATCTTCGAGGTCGGCGCGATGCTCACCTGGAGCAGGTCGGCGGCGACCTTCTCCAGCGGGGCGGCCTCGACGTCGAGCCCGCGCGGCTCCGAGCGCCGGGCGACCTTGAGCCAGCGGGCGACCATGGGCAGGGTCGGTCCGGTCAGCAGGGTGTAGACGACGACCATCACGAAGACGATGTCGAAGATGTCCTCCGCACCGTCGACCCCCTCCGACAGCGGGATCGTGGCCAGGACGATCGGCACCGCGCCGCGCAGGCCGGCCCAGGAGATGAAGGCCAGGTCGCGCGCCGCCATCGGTTGCGGCGACGCTGCTGATCAGCGACGGACAGCGGTCGCGCGACCACGGTCAGCACCAGGCCGGTCACCAGCGCCTGCACCACCGTCGTACCGTCGATGCGGCCCGGCGAGAGCAGCAGGCCCGAGCATCACGAAGAGCCCGATCTGGGCCAGCCACGCCACGCCCTCGGCGAACGACTTGGTCGCGACGCGGTGGGGCAGCTCGCTGTTGCCGAGGATGAGGGCGGCGACGTAGATCGCGGCGAAGCCGGACGCGTGGACGGCGGAGGCGGCGCCGTAGGCGATGAAGGCCAGGCACAGGACGGCGATGGGGTAGAGGCCGAGGACGGCAGCGCGACCGCGGCCGCATGACCCAGGAGCCCAGGTAGCCGCACGCGACGCCGATGACGGCTCCGGCCGCGAGCTCGAAGACGATGATGCCGGCGACCCCGAACAGCCCGGCACTGCCGACGGCTCCCGTCGAGATGACGCCGACCAGCGACGACCGTGGGTGCGTCGTTGAGGCCCGACTCCGCCTCGAGCACCCGGTCAGCCGCTTGGGCAGCGGCACCACGCGCAGGACCGAGAACACGGCGGCCGCGTCCGTCGGGGAGCAGATCGCGCCGAGCAGGATCGCCAGCTCCCAGGGCAGGCCGAGGAGGTAGTGGCTGCCGACCGCGACGACCGCGACCGACACCGCGACGCCCACCGTGGCCAGCGAGACGCCCAGCCGGATGCTGGGTCGCATCTGTCGCCAGTCGGTGGTGAGTCCACCCTCGGCGAGGATGATCGCCAGGGCGCCGAAGCCCAGCGCGTGGGCCAGCTGAGCGTCCTCGAAGGGGATGGCGAAGGGACCGGCCTCGCCGAGGAAGACGCCGATGAGCAGGTAGATCAGCAGCGACGGCAGCCCGGCACCGGCCGAGACCCGCACCGCGAGGATGGCCGCAAGCGTCACCATGGCCCCGACCAGCACGAACAGGTCGAGCTGGTGGACGTCGAAGGTCACGGGCACCTCGTTCGTGGTCTGAGAGGGGTGACTGGCCGCGATCCTATCGGTGGGAGAAGGTGGCTCCGACCATCCGCCGACAGCCGGAACCGGGTCGTGCGAGGGTTTGACCAGGGCGGGTGCTGGGTAGGCATCCGCGGAGGGAAGGGGTGTGATCCATGTACGGCGACACTGCCGCCGGTCGCAAGCGCGTTGCCCAGCTGCGCGAGCAGGGTGGCGACATCCGGGCCCTGGCCGCGCGCCTCGTCGCGCAGGCGGAGGCGGTCCCGTGGCACGGGAAGGCGGCCGAGTCCATGCGCGACCGCATCAAGGACCGTGCCCACCACCTCCGCGCCGCCGCGGCCCAGCACGAGACTGCGGCCGAGTCGCTCGCCGCGCACCTGGGCGAGGTCGACTCGCTCAAGGACGCCATCGACGACTCGCAGCCACAAGGCGACCACCCTGGTCGAGGACGCCCGCACCCGTGCCTCGCAGGTCCCCGACGGTGCCGAGCCCGACGACGCCGACGCCGCCCTGCTTGCCTTCGACCCTCCTCCGGCCGGTCACAAGGACTGGCTGACCGTCGACCTCCCGGGGCTCTGACATGGTGACCATCGACCTGACCACTCCCCCGGCACCGGCGGCGAGCTTCCTCGACGGCCTGGCCCGCCGGCTGGCCGTGACGCTGCCCGAGCTGCGACTCCTCGCCGAGCTCGCCGGCAACGCTCCGTTGCCCTTCGACCACCACGAGCCCGCCGACGAGGGTGGGCCGGACTGTCCGGACGCCTCGGCCAGAGCCGAGGTTCGGTCGAGGACACGGCGTACGCCGATGCCCTGGCGTCGCTGCACGACGCCGGCGAGACCCTGCGCCGGCGCGGACTCGTCACCGACGACGGACCGGACCCGGGCATCCTCGGCGCGGTCGGGCTGCTCGCCACCCCGAGCCTGGCCCTCGACATCGACGTCGCCGCCGACGGCACCCAGGTCAAGGCCTGGCACCGGCACGCCGACGGCGCGGTGGCCAGCCTGTCCACCTGCGACGGCATCGTCTTCGAGCTGGCGTGGTTCCCCGTCGACCGCTGGACGGCCGAGCTCGCCCGCATCACGGCCGTGCCGGCCGACCTGTCCCTCACGACCTCCGCGGTGCCCCGACTGCTCGACCTGCCCTACTCCCTCGTCGACTCCATCGGCGAGGCCCTCCGCTCGGGCCGCGCCGACCTGGTCCCGGTCCTGACGAGCCAGGCCGGGGGCGACGTCCACGCCGACGGAGACCCGATGGGTCAGGCCGAGGCCGCGACCGCCGCGTCCGCCCTGCACGGTGAGAGCCGCGGCCGGCTGCGCATCCTGGCCGCCGAGGTCTCCGAGCGGACGACGACCTCGGTGGGTGTCGTCTCCTGGGTCCTGCTGAAGGACGGCTGGCACTCCATCACCCCTCGCCACGACGACGACGGCGCCCGCGTGGCCGTCGCGCGCGTCGACCCCGACGACCTGGCGACCGAGCTCGCCCCGGTCCTGGCCCAGGTGACCACCTCATGAGTGACTTCACGATCCCCCGCACCCACGACGGCGACGCCGCTCCGGCCGAGTCCTCGGCGGCGGTGGCCGCCGACAAGTACGACCAGATGCTGGCGCTGGCCGACCTGTTCGACTCCTCCGGCAGCGACATGCGCGCCCGCGCCCGGCTCGGCGAGCAGATCCTCCGCGACGACGACGTCGCCGACTCCGAAGAGCTGTCCAGGGCCACCTACGGACAGGCCGAGGAGGACATCCGGGCTGCCACGACCGGCAAGCACGGCCTGCTGACCCGCTCCGTCGAGCTCGACGCCGACGCCCTCGTCGTCCGCGCCACCGTGCTGACCTACCGCTGGATCGACGAGCTCCAGGAGGCGGCCTACAAGACCCTCGGCTCCATCGCGGGCCGGGCGATCGGCTACCTCGCGCCCGAGGTCGCCCTCGGCGGCGCCATCGTCAGCGCGGGCCTGATCGAGACCGATGCTCTCGACCGCGACAGCGTCACGGCCTACCTCAACGAGCTCGCCGAGAACAACCCCGAGCTCATGGACCACATGTCCGGCGGCGGCGGCTTGCTCGACGGCCTCCACATGCGCTCGCTGCTCACCGCAGGCGTGCTCGCCTCCGAGCACGGCGCCCACGCGGCACGCGGCGGACTCCGGGCGATCGGCGTCGACCCGTTCCCCGCTGACGCCGTCTCCGCCTTCCGCGACTCCGCGGGCTCGTTCGTCGAGGCCGAGGCCATCGCGCCGACGGTGGACGCCAGCGAGGCGCATCCGCCACGCTCGCTCGAGGAGCTGATGGCCAACCTCGCCGCCGAGGACCGCAGGATCAGCGTCCAGCGGGTGGGCGCCGGTCGCTACATCGCCTACCTCCCCGGTCACCACGGCGCCGAGTCGGGTCGCCTGCGACTGGTCGGCGCCGACCCCACCACCCAGGCGGCGCAGGTGGTGCGCACCATCGAGAAGGCCGTCACCGACGACAACGCCCGCGTCATGCTCGTCGGCTCCGCCTCGGGCGGCACCGTGGCCGCGGAGATCGCGGCGTCCCTGACGTCGGCGAAGTTCGCGGTCGACCAGGTCGTGACGGCCGGCTCCCCGTCCGCCCAGGTGCCGCTGATCCCCGAGCCCACGCGCGTGCTGTCGCTGGAGGACCGCGCCGATCCGGTCGCACAGCTCGGCTCGCTCATCAACGCCAGGATCACCAACCGCCTCACCGTGGTCTTCGACGGCGCTGCTGCCGACGGCACGCACACCTACGTCGCCGGCGCCCGGGCCGCCGACAGCGCCGACCACCCCGAGCTGCGCGCGGAGATCGCGCGGATGCAGGAGCTGGGCTACCTCGCCGGTTGAGCCGCGCTCAGAGGATGTCGTGCACGAACTCGCCGAGCTGGGCGAGGTTGCGGCACTCCACCATCTGCACGATCTCGCCGTAGGCCTCCGCGGCGCTGTCGCCGGTCCCCCAGTGGCGGGGATGCTCGGGGTTGAGCCACCACGCGTTCCGGGAGCGCCCGGCGAGGTCGCCGAGCACCGGCAACGCCAGGTCGCTGTAGTTGGACCGGGCATCACCGAGGATGAGCAGCGACGACTTCGGCCCGATCGCGTCACCGTGCTCCTCGGCGAACCGGGTCAGCGCGCGGCCGTAGTTGGTCCGGCCCCACAGCGCCGCGTGCGAGACGCTCGCGGCCAGCGACTCCATCACGTCGACCACGTCCGCGCCCGGACGGAAGTGGTCGGTCACCTCGACGACGTCGTCGATGAAGGTGAAGGCGCGCACGCCGCTGAAGGCCTCGCGCAACGCGTAGACGAGCAGCAGGGTGAACTGCGCGAAGTTGGCCACCGAGCCGCTGACGTCGCACAGCACGACGAGGTCCGTGCGGTGCGGTCGCTTCGGCTTGTGGTGGGTCGTGAGCGGCACCCCGCCGGTCGAGATCGACGCCCGGACCGTACGGCGTACGTCCAGGGGGCCGCGGCGTCGTGCGTGGTGCTCCTTGGTCAGCCGGGCCGCCAGCCGGCGTGCGAGGGGATAGATCTCGCGGCGCATCTCCTCCAGGTCGCTGCGTCGCGCGGAGGTGAAGTCGAGGCGGTCGATCGTGGGACGGACAGTGACGTCGGCGACGTGCCGGGGACCCTTCTCCTCCGCGATCCGCCGGCGGGCGTCCGACTCCACCAGACCGGTGAACGTGCCGATCCGCCGGCCCGCCGCACGCTGGGCCTGCTCGTCGTCCATGCCCGCCCCGAGCAGCCCCTGCACCAGCCGGTCCATCAGCTCGCTGGGAGCCACCCGCTGGAGCGAGGTGTACGCCGACCAGCTCGAGAGTCCCGGCCCGCGACCGGGCATGGCGCCGAACCGCGCCACCGCCTCCGCTGCGAGGTCCTGCAGCGCCTGCTGGTCGCCGGCGGCGAGGGCCTCGGCGAGCGACTCGCGGAACCGTCTCGAGCGCGGGCCCGCCGTCGCGTACGCCCTCCTCCTGCGCCGCGCCCGCGGCGCCGGCACCGACCAGCCGGGGGTAGTAGATGTCGAAGACGGCGTCGAAGGTCACCCGCTGCGGCTGGCGCTTCACCAGGGTGGCGGCATAGGCGGCGCGTACCGTCTCGCGGTCGTGCCAGCTCACCCGGTCGAGGGCCGCGATCGCGTCGAGGCCCTCGGCCAGCGACACCGACAGGCCCGCGGAGCGCAGCGCCTCCACGAAGCCGATGTGGGTGTCGAGCAGGCTCATCGCAGGATCAGCCCGTCGCCAGCTTCAGTTCCTTGATCGCCCGCGCGTGGTCGGACGCGTGCTTGAGCACGACGCCCAGGGTTGCGGCGACGGTGGACTCGTCGAGGTCGTCGATCTGCAGGGCGATGAGGGTGCGCGCCCAGTCGACCGACTCGGCGATGGACGGCGCCTTCTTGAGCTCGAGATCACGCAGGCGTACGACGACGTCGACGAGCTGGCCGGCGACCTTGTCGTCCAGCCCTGGCACCTGGCTGGTGACGATGGCGCGCTCGCGCTCCGCGTCGGGGTAGTCGAGGTGCAGGAAGAGGCAGCGACGCTTCACCGCCTCGGACAGCTCACGGGTGGCGTTGGACGTCAGCACCACGAAGGGGCGACGGGTGGCGGCGACCGTGCCGAGCTCGGGGATCGTCACCTGGAAGTCGCTGAGCACCTCCAGCAGCAGGCCCTCCACCTCGACGTCGGTCTTGTCGACCTCGTCGATGAGCAGGACGGTCGGCTCGTCGCGGCGGATGGCGCTCAGCAGCGGCCGGGTGAGGAGGAACTCCTCGGTGAAGATGTCGTCGTGGGTCTCGCTCCACGCCTGGTCGGTCCCGCTGGCCTGGATGCGGAGGAGCTGCTTCTTGTAGTTCCACTCGTAGAGCGCCCGCGCCTCGTCGAGGCCCTCGTAGCACTGCAGCCGCACCAGGTCGGCGCCCGTCGCCCGCGCCACCGCCTTCGCGAGCTCGGTCTTCCCGACACCCGCCGGCCCCTCGACCAGCAACGGCTTCTCGAGGGCCCCGGCGAGGTACGCCGTCAGCGCCGTCGCCGGGTCGGCGAGGTAGCCCGCCCGACCCAGTCTGGACGCCGCGTCGTCCGCGGACTCGAACCATGTCGTCACCGGGCGAGCCTAGACCGTCGCTGGCTCGCTGGTTCGCCTGGCAGCCGCCTGCCCGGCCACGCCCCCTCGACCCGCGGCTCGCTGCGCTTCGCCTTGGCAGAGGGGGCGGGATTTCGAACCCGCGGTAGGTCTCCCTACGACCGCTTTCAAGGCGGTTCCGATCGGCCGCTCCGGCACCCCTCCTCGTGCGCACCGGGGCACGCACATCGGGGGACTCTACCGAAGCCCGGTCCGCGGGAGCGGACGGCGTACCCGATCGCGTGATGAAATGTGCAGGTGCCGACCGACGACGAGACCACCGACTACCGGCTCGCTCCCGCGGTCGCGGCGCGCGTGCTCGGCGTCGTGCTCGTGGCGGTCGCCGCGATCATCCTCGTCAGCACGATCGCCATCGCCGCGCTCGACCTGCACACCGCCTTCCTGCTCGTCCCGGTCACCCTCACCATCGCGGTGCTGGTGGCCAACTGGTGGGCCTGGCGGACCCGCGGGTGGCTGGCGCGACTGACTCCCGAGGGCTACCGAGTGCAATGGGTCCGCGGTGTCGGGTCGCCTTCCGGACGGTGGAAGGACGTCGAGGACGCCGTCACGACCACCGTGGCCGGCGCCCCGGTCCTGGTGCTGCGACTGCGTGACGGTCGGGCCACGACGATCCCGGTGGAGATGCTCGCCTCGGACCGGGAGGCGTTCGTGCGCGACGTGCAGGACCACCTGCAACGCGGGCACGGGCTCCGCAACGTGTGACCTGATTCGGCGTCGACGCGTCGGGCCTTGTAACCTGTCGGCGCTCGACTCTTGGGTCGCGCGTGGAGGCGTCGCCTAGTCCGGTCTATGGCGCCCGCCTGCTAAGCGGGTTTGGGGCTAAAACCCCATCGAGGGTTCAAATCCCTCCGCCTCCGCCAGCGTGGCAGCCCCCTTTCCGAGGAAAGGGGGCTGACCACCGTTGCAACAACATGCAATGCACAGACCTGCAGTCCAAGCGCGATGACGCGTGGCAAAACGTGGGAGAGACTGTGTACGTCATCCCCTGTGACACCGTGACAACGAGGTGAGAAGCATGACCCCTGTACGCCGCATCGCAGCCGCCGCTCTCGTGGCCGCTCTAGGACTTGGTTTCATCGGAATCGGCCGCGTCGCCCGCGACCGCGATGGACACCACCTGGGGCGACCGCGTCATCCCGCGCTGACCTGGCCCTGGCCATCGGGCATAATCACGATCTGAGACGCGGACCCCTCAACCCCCCACGAGTCCTGGTCCGGGAGCCTCCCCCACAGGCCCGTCTCACGACGAGGACAGCAGTTCACCCCCGAGCTGCTGTCCTCGTCCATTCCCCGGATCGGCTCGCGGCAGACCAGGGTCTCGGAAGCCGTCGCTAGGACGTGGCCGCGTCGTCGGTCTCGCGACCGGAGATGCCGCGCTTGCCCATCTCGTAGCCCAGCTGGAACCGCGTCTCGACCTCGAACTCGTTCTTCAGGTCCGCGACGTAGGCGGCGTACGTGCGAGGGCTGACGCCCAGCCGTTTGGCACCCGCCGGGTCGGCCCGGCCCTCCAGCAGCATCCGGATCGTCATGGCATCGCTGCTCGGCGGCGATGTCGCGCACGAGCGAGGTCTCGCTGCTGGTGAACGGGCGCGCGCGCTCCCAGTGGCGCTCGAACATGTCGACGAGGTAGGCCACCATCGAGGGCTCGCTGATGACCATGGCCCCCGACACTCCCTGGTGGCTGGGGATGATGGCGACGCGACGGTCGAAGACGATCAGTCGATTGAAGAACTCATCCAGGGTACGGACCTCCGCACCCGGCCGCGGTGACCGCGGCGACGTACTTGCGGGTGTGGGAGTTGCGTCGGGCGGCGTGCTGGTAGAGCGTGCGCATGCTGACGCCGCGCTCGATGACGGCGACCTCGCGGGCCACGACCTCCGAGAGCTCCTTGATCCCACGCTGGTCCTGGGGCTGGGCGGTCAGGAGCTCCACCTCGAGGTCGCTGAAGAGCGAGGCGAGGAAGCTGCGGACCGTGGCGGCCCCACGGATCTCGGCGAACGGACCTCCCTCCGCGCTCGGTGAGCGCCGCCACGAGTGCGACACCGCGCTGAACGCCTGGGCCCAGCTGGCCGACTCGGCGATCAGCTCGGCGCCCTGCTGGCCCAGCGGGGCGACCACCCGCGCCTGGACGGCTGCCGGGTCGACCGCACGCCAGTGCGGACCGTCCTCGCTCCTGATGACGAGTCCGAGCTCGCGCAGCAGGTCGAAGGCGGCGTGGAGCTCACCACCCTGGACGATGCGAGTGGTCCTCGGCGCTCATCCCGCCGGCGCCCACGATCTCCTCGTAGAGCGGGGTGGACTCCGTCTCGAACAGAGCGCGTTCGTGTTGCCCCAGCGCCATACTGACCTCCCTTCAACAACCCCCACGGCAATCGGGAAGGATCGTCCCACACGCCCCGTCCGACGCCGGGGAAGTCCGGCCGCAACGGTCTCGACCCGCCGCCCCGGTGCGGGGCGGCGGGTCGGACACGTGGTCGCGTCGTACGACGCCCTCAGGCGTCCAGGCGTGCGGTGAGGGTGTCGAGCTCGGTCCAGAGCACGGCCGGAAGGTCGTCGCCGAACTTGTCGAACCACTCCTTGATCTGCGGCAGCTCGGCCTTCCACTCCTCCGGGTCGACCGCGAGGGCCTGGGCGAGCTCGGCGTCGGAGAGGTCGAGGCCCGTCGACGTCGAGCGAGCCGGGGGCCGGCACGTGGCCGATCGGCGTCTCGATCGCGGCGGCCTGGCCGTCGATGCGCTCGATGACCCACTTGAGGACGCGGCTGTTCTCGCCGAACCCGGGCCACAGGAACCCACCATCGTCACCGCGGCGGAACCAGTTGACGTAGAAGATCTTCGGCAGCTTGGCGGCGTCGTTGTCCTTGCCGATGGTGACCCAGTGGCCGAAGTAGTCGCCCGGCGTTGTAGCCGATGAACGGCAGCATGGCCATCGGGTCGCGGCGCACGATGCCCACCGCACCGACGGCGGCGGCGGTCGTCTCCGAGGAGAGCGTGGCGCCCATGAAGGTGCCGTGGTTCCAGTCGCGGGCCTCGGTCACCAGCGGGATCGTGGTCTTGCGACGACCGCCGAAGAGGATGGCGTCGATCGGGACACCCCGCGGGTCGTCGTACTCGTCGGCGAGGATCGAGCACTGCTTGATCGGGGTGCAGTAGCGGCTGTTGGCGTGGCTGGACAGCTCGGTGGAGTCGGGGGTCCACGGCTCGCCCTTCCAGCTCGTCGCGTGGGCCGGGGTGTTCTCCAGGCCCTCCCACCACACGTCACCGTCGGGCGTGAGCGCGACGTTGGTGAAGACCGAGTTGCCCTTCTTGATGGTCTCCATGGCGTGCGGGTTGGTGTGCTCGTTGGTGCCGGGCGCGACGCCGAAGAAGCCGAACTCCGGGTTGACCGCCCACAGGCGACCGTCCTCGCCGATGCGCATCCAGGCGATGTCGTCGCCGATGGCCTCGACCGTCCAGCCGGGGATGGTCGGCTTGAGCATCGGCGAGGTTGGTCTTGCCGCAGGCGCTCGGGAAGGCCGCGGCGACGTACTTGGTCACGCCCTGCGGCGAGGTGAGCTTGAGGATGAGCATGTGCTCGGCCAGCCAGCCCTCGTCGCGCGCCATCACGCTGGCGATGCGCAGGGCGTAGCACTTCTTGCCGAGCAGGGCGTTGCCGCCGTAGCCGGAGCCGAAGCTCCAGATCATCCGCTCCTCGGGGAACTGCACGATGTACTTGGTGTCGTTGCACGGCCACGCCACGTCGGCCTGACCCGCCTCGAGCGGCATGCCGACCGAGTGGAGCGCGGGCACCCACTGCGGGTCCTCGCCGGCCGCGGCGAGCTCCTCGATGCGGCGCAGGACGTCGGTGCCCATGCGCGCCATGACGCGCATCGAGACGGTGACGTACGCCGAGTCGGTGATCTCGATGCCGAACATCGGCTTCGCGGCCTCGAGGTGGCCCATGACGAACGGGATGACGTACATCGTGCGGCCCCTCATGCAGCCGGCGTAGAGCCCGCGCATCAGGTCCTTCATCTCGGCCGGGTCCATCCAGTTGTTGGTCGGACCGGCGTCGCGCTCGTCGACCGAGCAGATGTAGGTGCGGTCCTCCACGCGGGCGACGTCCGTCGGGTCGGAGGCGGCGTGGAAGGAGTTCGGCATGATGTCGGGGTTGAGGCGCGTGAACGTGCCCGTCGCCTCGAGGGACGAGGTGAGCTGGGCCCACTCCTCGTCGGAGCCGGTGCACCAGTGGATGCGGTCGGGCTGGGTCAGCTCGGCGATCTCGGCGACCCAGGCGAGCGATGCCCTCGTGGGTGGTCCCGGGTGCGTGTCCGGTGCCGTCTCGGTCGTCGTCCGGGTGTCGGTAGTGCGGTCATCCCGGCGGTTCCTTCAGCGTTCGTCGCGGTTCGCGCGGCCTCGTTGTCGGCGACTTGATTCGGGACGCTAGTGCTTGTGAAAGCACGCACATATTGGATCGATCACAGGGGTGTGACCTGGGTCTCGCTACCCCGCGGTACGCCGACGGCGCAGACCGGCGAGCCCGAGCGCCGCGCCGTTCAGATCGGCGCGTCGGGGTGGATGCTGCGGGTCTCCGAGCGGCGGTTGCGGGTGCCGATCAGGTCGCGGAGGTAGAGCTTGGGCAGGATCTTGGCGACGGACAGGGTGACGTAGACGATGGTGTTGATCGCGACGAACGCGGCCAGGACGGCGAAGGGCTCGCCCTGCAGGAGGCTCTCGGGGAGCAGTACGCCCATGGGGGTCACGGTGTGCACCTCAGTTCTCGATCCGGACGCCGGACTCTGTCTGGACGACGTGCTTCCAGGTCGCCTGTCGGGCCAGGGAGAGGTCCCAGATGCCCTTGACGAAGACGACGTTGAGGAACATCGCGTAGAACAGCTCCGGGAACAGGGTCAGGGCCAGCAACCGCGCCTTCCTGCCGCCCCTCCACACGGTGACGACCCGTTCGAGGGTGAAGACCAGTCCGATCCCGATCCAGAACGGGAACCAGATCCAGGTGTCGGTGGCGAGGGTCATCAGCAGCATGAGCAGGAGGTAGGCGGCCAGGGCGATCACGCCGTAGCCGATGCCGAGCTGCTGGGCCCAGTAGCGGAACGTCTGCGGGCGCAGGCCGTAGGCGCCGAGGTTCTCCAGGCGCCTCGCTGCCAGCGAAGCCGCTGGGCCCACAACGCCCGCCACGTGGGCATCACCTCGGTGACGACCGTGCAGTCACTGGGCGAGATCATCAGCGCTCCCAACGACTTGAGAGCGATGGTCAGCTCGTTGTCCTCGGTGAGGGCAACGGTGTCGTAGACGTCCCCGGGCACACCCGGCAGGGTGCGTCCGCGCTCCTCGGCCACCGCACGCAGCGCGCGCGGCCGGAACACCGACGCCGTGCCGGTCAGCACGAACACACGTCCTCGGCGCCGGCGCAGGTCGCGCTGGTAGCGGGTGTACTCGTTGCGCTGGAACTGCCCGATCAGCCCGGCTCCGTCCTCGCCGTAGAAGAGCCCACCGACCGCCATCAAGGCCCGGTCGTCGGTCAGCCGACGCGCAGCCGACTCCAGGAATCCGGGGTCGAGCTGGGTGTCGGCGTCCATCACCATGACGCAGTCGTTGTCGCCCTGACCCGGCAGGACCTGCGCCAGAGCCTGGTTGAGTCCCCCTGCCTTCTTGTGCTGGTTGTCGATCGTCTCGAGGACGTCCACGCCGGCCTGGCGCGCGAGCCGGACGGTCGCATCGCTGCAGTTGTCGGCCACCACCACGACGCGGGCCGGTGGCAGCGACTGGGAGAGCAGCGAGGCGAGCGTCTCGGAGATGCATGACTCCTCGTTGTGCGCCGGGATGAGCACGGTGATCGTGACGGGCCCTGCGTAGACGCCGCGCGTCTCGGCCATGACCAGCTTGGGGGCGAGCGGCATCCGGTCGGGGTCCTCGCTGCGCCGCGCACGGGTGAGCAGGCGCCGCTCCACCGCGGCCACTCCCGCCGCGAGCAGAAGGGCTACTCCCGCTGCTGCGGCCAGCGTCCTCGTCGAGGGCATCACGGTGTCGTAGGCGATCTGCCAGATGCCGAAGAGCAGGCCCTCGGAGGGGCGCTCGGCCCGCTCCGGGTCGCCGGCGGCCACGGCGAGCCACAGGATGAGGGCGCCCAGTGCCGCCGTGCCGAGGATCGCCAGTCCGACGAGTCGTTGCAGCCACTGCATCGTTCTCCCGAGTTCCCTTCGCTGTCGCGGGGTGTGCCCACCCCTTCAGTTCAATGGTTCGGCGCCGCTACCGCCTCGGATGGGAGGAACGCGGACACGAATTCGTCGTACGGCATCGGCTTTCCGATCATGAACCCCTGCGCGAAGTCCACGCCCTCCTCGCGGCACACCGCGAGGATCTCCGGCTGGGAGACGAACTCAGCCACGGTCTGCTTGCCGAGGTCCCGGGCGATGCCGACGATCGATCGCAGGATCGTGCGGTCGACCGGCGACTCGTGGACGTGCGCGACGAACTCGCCGTCGATCTTCACGTAGTCGAAGAGCAGGTGCTTGAGGTAGTAGAAGGAGCCGAAGCCCGCACCGAAGTCGTCGAGGGCGAAGGCACAGCCCAGATCGGTGATCCGCTCCGCGAAGGCCCGGGCCAGGGCGACGTCGGCAACCGCTGCGGTCTCGGTGATCTCGAGGATCAGCGCCGACGGGTCGACGCCGTGAGTGGTCAGCGACTGGCGGAGGCCCTGCTCGATGTCGGGGTGACCGATCGAGTGCCCGGAGAGATTCACCTCGAGCTCGAAGTCGGGGTCGAGCCGACGCAGCTGCGCGAGCATGGCGACACTGTGGTCGACCACCCAGGCGTCCACCTGGGGCATCAGCCCCACGCGCTCGGCGATGTAGACGAACTGCGACGGCGGGACCAGCTCGTCCTCCTCCCGGAGCCGGAGCAGCACCTCGGCCGAGGTGATCCGGTCGTTGGCGAGGTTCATGATCGGCTGCAGGTGGAGCTCGAAGCGGTCGTGCTCGAGGGCCGCCTCGATCCGGCTCTGCCACTGCAACCTCGCCGCAGTGCGTGGCCCGCGCACGTCGCCCTCGGTCAGGACGACGGCCCGGTCGCGGCCGGCCTCCTTCGCGTCGTACATCGTCATGTCCGCGAGCGCGAGCACGTCGGCGGCGTGCTCCGAGGCCGCCTGGAAGGTGACCGCTCCGATGCTCGTGGTGACGCGACGCCCGACCCCGTCCAGCGTTGCCGCGTGATCGCGGACGCGTTCGACCACGAGCTCGGCCACCCGCTGGGCGCCGTCCTGGTCGGCGTCGGGCAGCAGGATGGCGAACTCGTCGCCGCCCAGTCTCGCGACGATGTCGGTGGAGCGGATGGAACGCCTCAGCAGGCCTGCGATGGTGATCAGCAGCTGGTCGCCGGCGTTGTGGCCCAGCGTGTCGTTGACCTGCTTGAAGTTGTCGAGATCGAGCAGGAGCAGAGCGCCCGAGGGACCGTGTCGCCGGCACCGTTCGAGGTGGCGTTGCAGGTCGTTCTCGAAGCGTCGACGGTTGGCCAGGCCGGTGAGCACGTCGTGGTCCACGAGGTCGGAGAGCCGGTCGAGATAGCGACGGCGGTCGGAGATGTCGACCACGTTGACCATGACGATGTCGCCCATGTCGCGGTCGCCGACCAAGGTGCTGCTGAGGGAGACGCTGACGTCGTTGCCCCCGGAGTCGCGCAAGGTGCACTCGACGTCGAGCGACTCCCCGCGGTGGAAGAAGAGCCGGCCGAGATGGTCCTCGATCCGGTCCTCGCCGGGCGTCTCGAAGGCCCCGAGCGAGCGACCGACCATGTCGGGCGGGTCGAGCCCGACGAGGACGGCCATGGAGATGTTGACCCGGATGATCTTGCCCATCGGGTCGAGCAGTGCAACGCCGTGCGGGGCGTCGTCGAAGAGTCGCTCGACCCGCTCGTTGGCGACCCGGGCGCGGCGGCTCTGCCGCTCGAGGTCGCGGACGATGCGCTGGAGGACGGGGGCGATCACCAGCGCGACGGCGGCGCACACCACGATCCTGCGCCAGTCCCCGACCACGTAGTTGGGCGGCCCGATGACGACGATCGGGATGGCGAAGGTGACAACGGCGAGGGCGCTCGCGACCCAGAGCTGCCGTGGCGTCCCGGTGATCGCCAGCCAGAGGATGGGCAGCAGGAGGATGACCGTCATGCCCGACGCCGAACCTCCGGCGCCGGCCCCGGCCGCGTCGTGGAGCAACCCGGCGAACGGGAACAGGAGGTAGGCCGCCAACGGGTCGAGCCATGAGCGCTCGCCGCGGCGCTGGCTCGCGAGGTAGACCACGACGACCGGAACCACGCTGACGGCCGCGAGCCCGGCGACCCACCATGGACGCTCGTAGGGCGGTAGGAGGACCGTCAGCAGGCCGATACCTGCCACCACGGCGAATGGGATGGCGAGCGCAGGTGTTCCACGCCGAAGGTCAGCGGAGGAGGACACCGGCGCGGCGGTCCCCGAGACAAGGCGTCGCACCGCGTCAGCCTAGTCGAGCGGTGGCAGCACCGCGGATTCCTCGACCGTGGCAGCGACGTCGGTGGAGCGCCCGTCAGTCCGGCGGTGCCAGGCGCATGCCGAGCGAGTGCGGGGCCGTCTCCACGAACCCCATCGACTCGTAGAGCCTGCGTCCGGGGGCGTCGGCCATCAGCGTGACGTACGCCCCCGAGGGCGCCGCGTCGTGGATCTGGGCGAGCAGGTCGACCAGGACCCGACGGCCGAGGCCCCGACCCTGGTGATCGGGCAACGTGGCCATGTCGGCGACGTGGAAGTACCAGCCGCCGTCACCGATGACGCGGCCCATGGCGACCGCCCGGCCGTCACGGCGTACGACGCTCCAGCACCAGCTGCCGGTGAGCGCACCGTGGCCCTGGTCGGGCGTCTTGGGCGAGAGGCCGGACGCCGCCCGGAGATGGAGGTAGTCCTCCAGCCCGGGCGGCGTCCGGGTGAGCTCGTCGATGACGGGCTGCCTCAGGCCTCGTCGTCGAGGTCGGCGGCCACGCGGCGGTGGGCCTCCCAGATCTCCTCGGGCATCCGGTCGAACTGGGACAGGTGCTCCTCGCGGAAGCCCATCTCCTGCTGCCAGCGCGCCTTGTCGATGGTGAGGATGCGCTCGAGGTCCTCGGCCGGGATGTCCATGCCCTCGAGGTTGAGCTCCTCCTCGGTCGGGATGATGCCGACGGCGGTGCGCCGCCCCCGGACCTCGCCGTGCTTGAGCTGGAGCAGCCACAGCAGCGGGCGCAGGTTGTCGCGGTAGCCCGGCCACAGGAAGTGACCGTCCTCGGCGTCGCGCTGGAACCAGTTGACGTGGGCGAAGATCGGCTGGTCCTTCGCCGCACCGACGATGTCGAGGTAGTGCTGGGCGTAGTCGCCCTCGCCGTAGGCCATGAAGGGGCGGTTCGACATCGGGTCGTAGCGGAGCACGCCCTCCTTGCCCTCGGCCGCCGACGTGGCCTCGGCACCGAGGGTCAGGCCGTCGTAGACGCCCTCGGCCAGGTCGGTGATCGCGCGGATCAACGGCTCGCGGTCGCGCGTGCGGCCACCGAAGATGATCGCGTCGATCGGCACCCCCAGCGGGGCGTCGTAGTCGTCGGCGATGTTGGGGACGTTGGCCAGGGTGGTGGTGAAGCGGCTGTTGGGGTGGGCCCACGGAGCCGAGTCGTCCTCCTTGCGGTCCGCGATGGGCGACCCCATCCAGTCCAGCCAGCCGTGGCGGTCCGACGGCTTCTCCTTGGTGCGCCCCTCCCACCAGACCTCACCGGTCGTGGGGTTGTAGGCGACGTTGGTGAAGATGCAGTCGGTGCCCTCGCCGACCGAGGCGAGCGCGTTGGGGTTGGTGCCCTCGTTGGTGTCCTTGGCGACCCCGAAGACGCCGTACTCGGGGTTCATGCCGTAGAGCTTGCCGGACTCCTCCTCGACCCAGAGCCACGCGATGTCGTCGCCGTAGAACGACACGTGGTAGCGGTCGCCGAGGGCATCCGGGGCGGCCATCATGGCCAGGTTGGTCTTGCCCGAGGCACTCGGGAAGCCGCCGCAGATGTGGTAGTCCTTGCCGGTCTCCTTGTCGTGGATGCCGATGAGCATGTACTGCTCGGCGAGGAACTTCCTGCTCGCCCAGCCGTCGTACGCCCCCTGCCGCAGGCCGTGGGCGATCTTGCCGAGCAGCGCGTTGCCGCCGTAGGACGAGCCGAAGTGCAGGATCGTGCGCTCGTCGGCCAC
Source organism: uncultured Actinomycetota bacterium (assembly GCA_963778975.1). GTDB lineage: Bacteria > Actinomycetota > Actinomycetes > Propionibacteriales > Nocardioidaceae > Nocardioides. The sequence goes on along the minus strand of CAVZWM010000017.1, from coordinate 65,271 downwards.
CGTCACGAAGTAGCGCTTGTCGCCGTCGGTGCCCTGGCCGAGGTTCTCCAGGTCGCCGCTGACGTGGACCGCCCGCACGAAGTGGCCGGGGTCCTCGAGGTCGTTGACGAACTGCACGCCCACGCGCGACATCCGGATCATGTGGAGCACGACGGTGCGGGTGTCGGTGATCTCGACACCGGCCGCCCAGGGCGCCAGCGCGTTGCCCGCGGGTGCCATCAGGTAGGGGACGACGTACATCGTCTTGCCCTCGCTGGCCCCGCGCATGAGGTCGTGGAGCTTGGGCTTCATCTCCGAGGAGGGACGCCAGTTGTTGTAGACGCCCTTGTCCTTCTCGTCGCTCGTCGCGACGATCGTGCGCTCCTCGGAGCGGGCGGTGTCCTTGTAGTAGGAGCGCGAGTAGTAGCGCCCCTCGCCGACCTTCTCCAGCTCGCCGGCCTCGACGGCCTCCGCGAGCAGGCGCGCGTCGTCGGAGGCGTTGACGACCTCGATCCGCTCGGCGCCGGTGAGCTCGGCGTACTCCTTGACGAACTCACGGACCTTCGGGTTCGTCAGACCTGCTTCGTCCAGGACTGCCTCGACATCTGCCATTGCCAGCTCTGCCTCTCGTCGTGCGGCGGGTCGCCCCTCCGCGGTGCGGGTGCTAGGCACCTTAGGGCACAGTTCACGGATCCGAACCGGGCCAGGGGCGGATGCCTGATTTCGCTCGCCCGGCGGGCGTCGGCTATCCTCGTCCAGTCCTCGCGGCGCGCAAGCGGTGCGGGTGACGGGCGCCTGTAGCTCAACGGATAGAGCATCTGACTACGGATCAGAAGGTTTGGGGTTCGAATCCCTACAGGCGCGCAGAACGAGAAGCCGCAGGTCAGCCCGCTGACCTGCGGCTTTTGTCGTCCTCGCCGCTCACCACCCCACCGAGCTCCACGACGCTCGCGGGGCCTCCCCGACCCACCTGCGCATAGACAGGGCGGCTTCTGGCACCTAGGTTCGAACCAGGTGGTTGGGAGCTCAGCCCGCGGCGTGTGTCTGGCCGTGACGGCTCTCCCTCGAGAGGTCAGTTGATGATTCCCGCCCCCCGGAACCCCACACCTGACGCGCGCCGCACCGCGAACCGTCCGGTTGATGAGCTGCAGCGCGAGCGAATCGCCCGCCGCGCGGCCCTCGAACCGTCCGGCCTCGGGCCGAACGAGATCGGCGTCAAGCCCGCGCTCATCGAGCAGGCGAAGGGCGCGTTGATGCTGCACTTCGGGGTCGACTCCCATCAGGCCTTCGCGATGCTGCTCGGCTGGGCGCGGACGTCCCACACATCCGTGGCCGTCATCGCCCACACGCTGCTGCGCGGGATCTGCGAAGGCAATCCGCACACCGAGGTACGGCAGCGGGCGTTGATGCGGTGGCTCGAGGCGCAGCTTCGCGACGGCGCTCCTGACGACGCGCAGCTCCCCACCGCCCCGGCCGGGCGACGAACCGGCACATGAGACTCCGCGAACGGGTTGGGCGCGGAACGGGGGAGTGCAGGGGCGCGACTTACGCAGATACGCGTCCCTGCACACCTGCTCGTGGCGCACGCTAACTCGGCGTCACACCGGTGCGGACCAGCTCCTCGGCCACGCGGTTCAGCTTCACGTTGCGGCGCTGCGAGACGCGGCGGAGGACCGCGAACGCCTGATCGGGTGGCAGGCTGAAGCGTTCCATCAGAATGCCCTCGGCGCGACCGATCACCGTGCGGTTGGAGATCGCCATCTCCAGGTGCTCGACGTTCTGCGAAGCCGCCAACGCCACCCCCACGTGAGCGGCCAGCGCGTGTCCGTTGTAGATGTCGTCGGTGTCGAACGCATCGGGCTTGGTGGAGTACAGGTTCATGGCGCCGAGCGTGTCCTGGGTCGTGTAGAGCCGGTAGCTCACGATGGAGGCGACACCCGCCTCCTTCGCGACCAGGGGGCCCCAGGTCGGCCAGCGGCTGTCGTGGGGCAGGTCACGGCTGTGAACGATCTCGTGCAGGCGAAGCGCGTCGAAACAGGGGCCTTCCTTCAGCACGAACTGGAGCTCGTCGATTCGGTTCAGCGTCTCGTTGGTCCCCACCGGGGTATCGATCCCACCGCTGTGCACGATCGAGATCCCGACGAGGTCGCACCCCTGGATGATCTCGGTGGCGACCACCACGACCTTCTCGAGCGTCAGCTGTGTGCTCGACCAGCCCTGCATCGAGCGAGCGGCCTCAGCCAGTTGATCAGCGAAGCTCGCCGGGGTCTCCATGATCAGCAGTTTCCTCCCATCACCCGACCCTGACCAGTTGCTGTCGGGGTCAGGTGCATGCGCCGTACGGGTCCCGATCCTCGGGCCTCCGACTCTGGACGGCAGCATCGCCAGAGGACGGGAACGCGCGACACTCATGACTACACGTCACCTGTGGGCACCGGAGGGTCGATGGAACCGAACTCGTCCGCATCAGACCAGGCTCTGTTGGAGGAGCTGCGGCGACACCGTGCGGAGCTGCGCGAGTCGATGAGCGCGCTGGAAGACGCGCTGGCCGCGCCAGTCACCGCCGATCAAGTGCGCTGGGCCCAACGCGTCAACGCCGCCCTGATGGAGGTCTCTGGTGACTTCCGTACACACATCGAGATCACCGAGGGTCGCAACGGGTTGTATCGCGAGCTCCTCAGGACCTCGCCGCGGTTGTCCGGTGCCGTGGCCGGACTCACTCGCGAGCACGTGCTGATCGGTGGGCAGATCGACAGCCTGTTGGCCCGAATCGCAGCACAGGACGTCATCGAGGACGTGGACAGGGTCCGCGGCCGGGGGACGGCGATCCTCGGCAGACTCGTCCGGCACCGGCAGCGTGGCTCCGACCTCGTCTTCGAGGCCTACGAGTTCGACATCGGGGGCGAGACCTGACCCGAAGTTCGCGGTCGTGTCGCATCAGGGTCTGATCTCGGAGCCGTGCACGGTGAGCGCGAAGATCACCACGATGTCCACCGCGATCATGATCGCGCCGCACAGGGGGTGCTCCGCCATGAAGGCGAGACTGCGCCACGGCGCTGACGAACGCGACGAGCACACCCACGGTGCGTGCCCACACCTGACCGCCGAAGACGCACAGGCCGGCGACGACCAGGATGACTCCGCCGATGATCTGCCCCCATCCCCAGGTGGTGTGGCTCGCGGCCAGGACGAGGCCCGATGACCGGGACTCGAAGTAGTCCTCGTTGACGAGGGCGACGATTCCCTGGAAGAGGCGGAGGGCTCCGAGCAGCGCCAGCATGACTCCGGCGAAGGCGATCCAACCCACCCAGGGCGACGCCCTGGGGAAGTGCTCCGCGGCGTACTTCGAGACCGCCGGATCCTCCGCGCTGCGGGTCATGGGGTTCCTCCGTGGCTCGATGAACTCCCTCGCCGGCCACCCTGCCCGACGCCCACGCCGACGACCTCACCCGTCACGGATGAGGGGTCGCTGCGCCAGGAATCTGTTCCTCCGATGACTCAGACCGCGAGGCTCACCGGGAACGTGGCCACCCAGCCCAGAGCACCGAGGAGCACGGCGCAGCCGGCGATGGTCATCACCCAACGCAGACGCGGGTTCTTGAGTCGGGTGCTCATCCCGGCGAAGAACAGCACGACGGCGTACAACACGACGGTGAGCACGTAGTTGCTGGAGCGCTGGATGTTCAGGCGCACCTCGGCGGCGGACGCCTCCGCCTCGGCGTCGAGCCGCTCGGCCTCGTCCTTCGCCGCGACCTGGTACTCGTCCATGGCGAACGGCGTCGGGGGCGCCTTGGCGTTGGAGAGTGGTCGGGTGGCCAGCCAGGCCTCGTAGGCCGTGTGGAACTCGGGACGGAACCGGCGGACGTAGAAGTCGGCGATCTCCGTCTCCCCCCGCTGGTCCGCATCGGCCCACGCGATGAACGTGGCCACGTCCACCTGGGTCTGTGACCGGGCCAGGCCGTCTGCACGCGCCGCCAGGATGCGCACGGCATTCGTGCGTCCCGCTGCCGCAGCCTGCTCCCCGTTCCAGCGAGTCGCCTGGTAGCTGGACCAGGACGTGGCAAGGGCCGCGACCACGAGCAGCACGGTGACCAGGAGCTCCTGCCAGCTGCGGCGGTCGTCGTCCGCCTCAGCTGGGGTCGCCATGCTCATCACACGGAGGAGTCACGTCGAGGCCGACGGCGTCGAGCTGGATGTCGACGATCCGCAGGGTCCGCTCCATCGCCGTCGGTTGCAGCCGGCCCACGCCGTGGCCGTGCGGATGGTCGAAGAACACGAGGAGCATCAGCAGGAGCGAGATGACGACCGTGACGCTTCCCATGAGCATGCCTTGGGTCACGGGGCCCTCGGCGGGGTCTGCGAAGAACAACAGGTAGGCGAAGACGACGCCGGAGATCAGGAAGAGGGCCAGCCACAACGGGACGGGAATGATGCCTTCGGCCCCGTGGATGCGGGAGATGCGCGCCTGCTCGCGGTCGGCGGTCTGGCTCATCCACCGGTCGTAGGCGGACTGCTCGGTCGCCGACGCAGGGTCGACCGCAGACATCGTGCGGAACATCTCGGCTCCCCAGGGGTTGATCTGGTCCCCCAGCGTTCCGTCCTGGAGGGCGTCCCACTCGGGCCCGACGACCGAACGGGCGTAGCACATCAGCTCACCAGTGAGCTCACCACTGACGTCGGGAAGGAACTGGGCGGTCTGGACCTGCTGCGCCACGATGGTCGCCTCGGACTCGGCGCCCGAGCGTGACTCGTCGTACGACGAGAAGGCCAGGAAGATGATGAAGCCGAGCAGCACGGAGAAGCCGGTGGCCAGCACTCCGAACACGCCCGAGGCACGGTCGCCGTCGGTGAAATAGCTGCCCTCGGGTGCCCGGCGGCGGACCGCGAGCATCACCGCGACGGTGATCGCGGTGATGACGAGCGTTGCTCCAAGGCCCAGAAGGATGTTCATCAGGCCGTGCCCCCTGGCTCCGGGTGTCGTCGATCAACCGGTGAGGATGCGTGCCTTCTGCTGCTCGAACTCGAGCTCGGTCAGCACGCCGGCCGTCTTGAGCTCGGCGAGCTCCTTGAGCTGGGCCAGCTTGCTGTCCATGTCGGCACGGCGGCGCCGCGGCCGGCGGCGGCGGCGGCGGAGCGGCGTACTGGGGCTCCGGCGCCTGCTGCTGCTCCTGCTCCGCCCAGCGGCCGGCCTGACGACGGGACACCCGGTTGGAGACCGCCGTCGCCGTACCTGCGATCGCGGCGGTACGTGCCACTCCGCGAATAAGTCCTGGCATGTTCTTGCCTCTCTCGATCTCAGCTTGCGGTGTCGGCGGACTCGGCGGCCTCGAGGGCCGCGAGCAACGCCTGGACTGGAATGCGACCACTGGCCACGAGCTGGCCTCCGCCGCGCCTCAGCGCGCTGGCGAAGGGACCGGCCCACACGTTCTCGTAGACGAGGATGCCCGCCGAGCTGCCGGGCTCCAGGACGGTGCCGGCCTCGTCGAGGTCGTCCTCGCCGAGCAGCCCGGAGGACGCGCCCGCGAAGACCGCGAGGTCGAGCACCCCGTCACCGTCGAGATCGGCGATCTCGATCGCCGCGATCGTTCCGTCCAGATCCTTGGTCACGAACAGCAGGTCCAGGACGCGGATGATCCCCCGGTCCACGAGATCGAGGAGGAGCGGAAAGCCCTCGCCCGTCATCTTGCTCCCAGGGAACTCCACCACGATGTAGTCGATCGGACCCATCTCGTCGAGGTCCGCGTAGTCGGTGCCCTGATCTTGCTCGTCGCTCATGTGCTCTCCTCGAGGACAAGGCGGCCACATCGGGCGGCCCCACCTGGATCGGACAGTAGGCAGCCGGACCGCCCCTGGCTTCACCCGCTTCGGATGAGGTCGGAGGTCACGCACCGTCAGTCGTGGGACATCGCGTCGACGCAGACCGTGATCGAGAGGATCAGGGCGACATCCTGTCCCTCCGCCAGCTGCACGCCGTAGGAGTCGCGGACCCGGAACCACTTCTTGGACACCTTCGCCACGGTGTCGCCGTCACGTTCGATCTCGTACTCGTGATCGACGATGTTGCCGTGGGCCTTGAAGTCCTCGCCACCGTCGACCTCGATGACGTAGTGGTCGCGAATGCCCAGCAGCCGTTTGTGCACCGTCGCGCTCGTGCCGCCGATCTCGATGGTCATCTTGTCGCGGACGCTCAGCTTCTTCTCCTGGATCTTCGACACCTCCTGCCCGCTCGGATCCTCGAGGACGAACGTGTCACGCATGCGAAGGGCCTTGCCGTTGACCTTGAAGACCCTGTTGCCGCCGTCGTCCTCGATCCAGAAGTCGTCCCCGATCGCCAGGAGCTTCTGGCGCATCTGGAACTTGGGGCCCTCAAGGCCCCGATTGCGCAACCGCATCGCATGTCCCTTCGTGTCTGACAGGCCCCGTCGGAGCTGGGGTGGCCGCTGGAGAATGCGCCTCCGGCCACACGCTGACCGTCCCACCCCTCCCTCCCGGCGTCCTCACCCCGAGCAGGTGAACGCATCCGGCGCGCGGCTTCGCCAGAGCCGCTCGCAGACCGCCTTGACATTAGTTCGAGACTCGTACTTAATGGTGACGTGGCTCTCATCCTCGGCATCGACTCCTCGACCCAGTCGACCAAGGCGCTCCTCGTCGATGCCGACGACGGTCGCGTCGTCGACTCCCGGTCGGCGCCCCATCCGCCCGGCACCGAGGTCGATCCGCGAGCCTGGCTGAGCGCCGTCGAGACGGCCACCGACGGCCTGATCGACCGGGCCGACGCGGTCGCCGTGGGCGGGCAGCAGCACGGGATGGTGGCTCTCGACGAGTCCGGCACGCCCGTCCGCGACGCCCTGCTCTGGAACGACACCCGGTCGGCCGGGGCGGCCCGCGACCTCGTCGACGAGATGGGCGGACCCCAGGCCTGCGCGGATGCCATCGGCAGCGTCCTGGTCGCCTCCTTCACGTCCACCAAGCTGCGCTGGCTGCGCGACCACGAGCCCGAGCGGGCCGCTCGGGTCCACCGCGTGCTGCTCCCCCACGACTTCGTCTCCCACCACCTGAGCGCCCCCGGCACGGACCCGTTCACCGACCGCGGCGACGCATCCGGCACCGGCTACTTCGCCACCCGCGAGGGATCCTGGCGACCCGACCTCCTCGAGCAGGCCCTGGGCCACGCCGCCGAGCTGCCGCGGCTCGTGGCACCGGCCACCGTCGCCGCGCACGACGACGAGCGGTGCCGTCGTGGCCGGCGGCACGGGCGACAACATGGGTGCCGCCCTCGGCATGGACCTCCAGCCCGGAGACGTCCTCGTGTCGGTCGGCACCTCCGGCGTCGCGTCCGCAGTGAGCACGACCGCGGTCGCCGACGGCACCGGCGTGGTGACCGGGTTCGCCGACGCCAGCGGCGGCTTCCTCCCGATGGTCACCACCATGAACGCCGCCGGGATCCTCGACCTGCAGGCCCAGTGGCTCGGTGTGGACCACGACGGGCTGGCCGACCTCGCCCTCGAGTCGTCCGCGGGCGCCGGCGGTGTCACCCTGCTGCCCTACTACGGAGGCGAACGCAGCCCCAACCGGCCCGACGCCGTCGGCACCTGGACCGGGCTCCGCCCGACCACGACGCGCGCCGACCTCGCGCGGGCGGCGTACGAGGCGCTGCTGTGCTCGCTCGCCGACGCCGTCGACCGACTGGTCCAGGCGACCGGCGAGCAACCCACGCCGCCTGCTGATGGTGGGCGGCGCGACCCGCAGCGCCGCGCTGCGCGCGCTGGCCCCGGCGATCCTCGGACGGGCCGTCGCCTTCCCGCCGTCGGCGGAGTACGTCGCGCTCGGCGCCGCCCGGCAGGCCGCCTGGGCGCTGGCCGGCACCGTCGCACCGCCGACCTGGCAGCAGCCCGAGACCACGGTGGTCGACGCCGAGCCCACCCCCCATGTCCGCGAGGCCTACGCAGACCTGCGTGCCCGCACCGCCCCCTGGACCCCGTCCGGGACCGAGAGAGAAGGCACTCCATGAGCACCGAGATCCCCACCCCCACCCCCGAGGACAAGTTCTCCTTCGGGCTCTGGACCGTGGGCTGGCGCGGACGCGACCCGTTCGGCGAGGCCACCCGCCCCGAGATGGACACCGTCCACGCGCTGGAGAAGCTCGCCGCGATGGGGGCGTACGGCGTCAACTTCCACGACGACGACGTCATCCCCTTCGGCAGCGACGACGCCACCCGCGACCGCATCATCGCGCGCTTCAAGCAGGGCCTCGCCGACACCGGTCTGGTCCTCACCACCGCGACCACCAACCTCTTCACGCACCCGGTCTTCAAGGCCGGCGGCTTCACCAACAACGACCGCGACATCCGCCGCTTCGCCCTGCGCAAGGTCATGCGCAACGTCGACCTCGCCGCCGAGATGGGCGCCAAGGTGTACGTCGCGTGGGGCGGTCGCGAGGGTGCCGAGTACGGCGCCTCGCAGGACACCCGCGTCGCCCTCGACCGGATGAAGGAGGCCTTCGACGTCCTCGGGCAGTACGTCACCGAGAAGGGCTACGACCTGCGCTTCGCCATCGAGCCCAAGCCCAACGAGCCCCGCGGTGACATCCTGCTCCCGACCATCGGCCACGCGCTGGCCTTCATCGAGCGGCTCGAGCGTCCCGAGCTGGTCGGCGTGAACCCGGAGATCGGGCACGAGGAGATGGCCGGCATGAACGCGGCCGCCGGCTACGCCCAGGCGATGTGGCAGGGCAAGCTCTTCCACATCGACCTCAACGGCCAGAACGGGCCGAAGTACGACCAGGACCTGCGCTTCGGAGCCGGCAACGTGCGCGGCGCGTTCTGGGTGGTCGACGCCCTCCTCGAGGGTGGCTACGACGGCCCGGTGCACTTCGACTTCAAGCCGGCCCGCACCGAGGACGAGGACGGCGTGTGGGTGTCGGCGGAGGCCAACATGCGCAACTACCTGATCCTGCGCGAGAAGGTGAAGGCGTTCCGCGCCGACCCCGAGGTGCAGGCCGCCCTCGAGGCCGCCAAGGTCCCCGAGCTCGCCGTCCCCACCCTCGCCGAGGGCGAGGGCTGGGAGGCGTTCCTCGACGCCGACCTGCCCGACCCGGAGGCCCTGGCCACCCGGGGCGGCGGCTTCGAGCTGCTCGACCAGCTGGCCCTCGAGCACCTCTACGGCGTCCGCTGACCAGTCAGCGCCCGACCGTCGGCACCGAGAGCCTGCGTCGGAACAACGCCGCATCGGTGCTCCGCGCCCTGCGCCGGCTCGGCCCGCTCACCCGGGCCGAGCTGGCCAAGCACACCGGCCTGGCGAAGGCCACCGTCGGCGTCATCGTCGCCGACCTCGAGTCGGCCGGCGCGGTCGCGGAGGAGGGCTCGCGGCCCGGCGTCCGCGGCCGACCGGGTCGTCCGGTGGCGCTGCGCGGCGCGCGCTTCGTCGCCCTCGGCCTGGAGCTGAACGTCGACTACGTCTCGGCCGTCGTGCTCGACCTCGCCGGGCGAGGTCGTCTTCACCGCCAGCCGTCCGGGAGGCACGAGCGACGACCTCCGCGAGCTGGCGTCGACCGCGCTCTCCCAGCACGTGGGTGCCGACGCCACGCTCGTGGGCGCGTCCGTCGCCGTGCCCGGCCTGGTGCGCAGCGACAACCGGGACGTGGCCTGGGCGCCGAACCTGCATGTCGAGGGGACCGAGCTCGCCGACACGCTCACCTCCCTGGTCGCCGGAGGCCGCGTCGACGTGAGCAACGACGCCAACTGCGCGGCGTACGCCGAGTCGCACCACGGCGCCGCCCGTGGCGTGGCCCACGCGCTCTACATCACCGGCACCGTCGGGATCGGCGCCGGCATCATCCAGGACGGCCACCTGATGCGCGGCGGCGCGGGCTTCGCGGGCGAGATCGGCCACATGCCCGTCGGGGACTCCGAAGCCCTCTGCGGCTGCGGCCGGCGAGGGTGCTGGGAGGCCTCCGTCGGGATGCACGCGATGCTGGCCGCGGTGGACATGCCCGAGCTCGACACGCCCCTGCGCACGGCCGAGTCGGTGGCCGAGCGCGCCACCGCCGATCCCCACGTCCGCGCGGGGCTCGAGCGGATCGGGCACGACATCGGTCTGGGGATCGCCCTGCTGAGCAGCGTCCTGGACCCCGAGGTCGTCGTGCTGGGCGGCTACTTCGCGCCCCTGGGCGACCTGGTGCTGGACCCGGCCCGCCGTACGCTCGACGAGCGGCTCGCCTCGGCCGTGCAGGTGCGCCCGGAGCTGCGGCTCAGCACCCTCGGCATCCAGGCCGCCGCGCTCGGGGCCGCCGAGCAGTCCCTGGGCCCGATCTTCTCCGGGGACCGCGAGCTCGTCGGCTGACGTCCGTCAGCCGGCCAGGCGGGAGCGTACGTCGACGAGCGAGCTGCCGAGCGCGGCCACCGGGTCGACGAACAACGGCTCGAGGGCGATCTCCGCCGCACCGAGCAGGGCCGAGTCCGAGCCGAGGCCGGGGAGCGAGAGGGTCACCGACTCCAGGGGCGCCGGGAGGGCGCAGTCGGCCAGCCCGGCGTTCACCTCGGCCCCGACGAGGGAGTAGAGCGAGCGGAAGTAGCCGCCGAGGACGACCAGTCGGGGGTTGAACATGTTGACGATGCTGGCCAGTCCCTGGCCGAGCGCGGTGCCGGTCCTGCGCAGCTCGGGGGACGGCTTCGCGAAGCCCTCGAGCACCTCGTCGAGCTGGGCCACCTTGTCGGGGGGACAGTGGATCGCCTCGGCGATGGCGTGCGCGCCCACCTCGGTCTCCCAGCAGCCGCGGTTGCCGCAGTGGCACGGCCGACCGTCGGGGTTGAAGCGCAGGTGGCCGACCTCACCGGCATAGCCGCCGGCGCCCTCCAGCCGGTGGCCGCCGCTGATCACGCCCGCGCCGACCCCGACGTTGCCGGAGACGTAGATGAGGTCGTCGATGCCGACGGCCGCTCCGCGGATGTGCTCGGCCAGGGCGCCGAGGTCGGCGTCGTTGGCCAGTGAGACCGGCACGTCGAGACCGAGCGCCGCGAGCACGATGCCGCCGAAGGAGACGTCGTGCCACTCGAGGTTGGGTGCGAGACGGATCAGCCCGTCACTGCGGCGTACGAGACCGGGGACGCTGATCCCGATCCCGACCAGTGGTGCCGCCGGCGGCGCGGTCTCCACGACACTCCTGATGAGGGTGGCCACGGAGGCGCCGACCTGCCAGGCCTCGCCGTCGCTGTGGACGGGCGCCTGCGCCCGCTCGAGCACCCGACCACCGAGGCCGATCCTGGCGACGACGGCACGGTCGACCCCGAGGTCCACCGCGATGACGAAGGGACCCTCCGCAGCGATCCGCACGCCGCTGGACGGTCGGCCGGCTCCCTGCCGGGCGCCGCCGACAGGGGTGGCGTGCTCGGACATGATGCCCAGCGACTCCAGCTCGCTGACGAGACCGGCGATGGTGCTCCGGTTGAGCCCCATCAGGCTGGTCAGCTCGGCCCGCGAGATCTGGCCGGCGCTGTGGACGTGCCGCAGCAGGGTGCCGAGGTTGTGGCGCCGGACGGCCTCCTGGTTGGTCCCGAGACCCGAGCGCCGCTGCGGGCTCATGTGCTCGACCTAGACGCCCGCCGAGGACCGGCGTCGCCGCGAGATCGCGTCCACGCTGGCCGCCAGCAGCAGCACGCCGCCGGTGACGAGGAAGTTGATGTAGCTCGCCTGGTTGAGCAGGCCCAGCCCGTTGGGGATGGTCGCGATGACCAGACCGCCGATCACGGCGTCCATCGCCCGGCCCCGGCCACCGAAGAGGCTGGTGCCGCCGATGACTGCGGCGCCCACGGCGTACAGCAGCTCGTTGCCGCCGCCGGATCCCGGCGAGACCTTGCCGGTGTACGACGCCGCCAGCAGGCCGCTGATCGCCGCCATCGACGAGCAGATCACGAAGGCCATGATCTTGATGCGCTGCACGCTGATGCCGGCCCGGCGGGCGGCCTCGGCGTTGCCGCCGACGGCGTAGAGGTGACGGCCGAAGCGGGTCTTGGTGAGGATGAAGGTCCAGAACAGCAGGAGCGTGATCACGACCGGCAGCACCCAGGGGATGCCACTGATGGTGAAGAGGTTGGGGTTGGGCGCGCGGTTCGCGTTCATGAGGGCGGTGAGGCCGAGCACGATGAAGGAGAGCACCACGATCTTGATGGCGACCAGGCCGAGCGGCTGGTGGACCAGGCCCCTGGCGGACAGCGAGCGGTAGCGCCAGATCGAGATCCCGGCGAAGCCGAGGACGATCAGCGCGGCCGCGATCCAGCCTGCCGTGAGGGGCACGTTCTTGATGGACAGCCCGCGCAGCACCGCGTCGTTGAAGCGCAAGGACCCGCCGGAGCCGATCAGCTTGAGCGGCACGGCCTGAAGAGCGAGGAAGAACGCGAGCGTGACGACGAACGAGGGGATGCCGAGGTAGGCCACGAGCGTCCCGATCGACAGGCCGATCACCGCGCCCACGGCGAGGCCGGCGAGCACGGCCGCCCACCACGTCCAGTCGTAGTCGATCAGCATCAGCGCGATGATCGTCGCCGAGGCGCCGCCCGCGACTCCCGCGGACAGGTCGATCTCACCGAGCAGCAGCACGAAGACGATGCCCATGGCCAGGACGATGATCGAGCCGGACTGGATGACGAGGTTGGCCATGTTGTAGGTCGTCAGGAAGCGGTCGTTCAGCGAGGAGAAGACCACGAACAGGAAGACCAGGCCGAGGATGGCGGGCAGCGAGCCCATGTCGCCGCCGCGCAGGCGGTTGAGGTACTCGCGTCCCGAGTCCGCGATCGTCACGGCCTGGACGTTGTCGTTGTCGAATCCGCTCGCGGCGGGGCGCGGGGGCGGGGGCAGGGGCGTGCGTGAGGTCGGTGCCTGAGTCTTCGCTCATGAGGTGGTCTCCGGTCCTTCTCAGACGGTCGCGGTCGCGGGGTTCTCGGCGATGCCGAGGTCGCCGGAACGCCCGGCGGTGATGAGCTCCACGACCTGGCTGTGGGTGACGTCCTTGGCCGGGACGTCGGCCGCCACGCGGCCGAGGTAGAGCGCCGTGATCCGGTCGGCGACCTCGAAGACGTCGCCCATGTTGTGCGAGATGAGCACCACGCCGAGGCCGCGGTCGGCGAGCCGGCGGACGAGGTCGAGCACCTGGCGGGTCTGGGCCACACCGAGCGCCGCGGTCGGCTCGTCGAGCAGGACGATCCTGGAGTTCCACAGCACGGCCTTCGCGATCGCGACCGTCTGGCGCTGGCCACCGGAGAGGCTGGCCACGCTCTGGCGCACCGACTTGACGGTGCGCACGGACAGGGACGCGAGGGTCTCGCGGGCGCGGGACTCCATCGTGATCTCGTCGAGGCCGAGGCGGGTGGTCTCCTCGCGGCCGAGGAACATGTTCTGGACGATGTCGAGGTTGTCGCACAGCGCGAGGTCCTGGTAGACGACCTCGACACCGAGGGCAGCCACGTCACGGGGGCCGTGGACGTCGACCGGCTTGCCCTCGAAGAAGAACTCCCCGCTGTCGCGGCCGTAGATGCCGGCGATGATCTTGACCAGGGTGGACTTGCCCGCACCGTTGTCACCGACCAGCGCGGTGACCTGTCCGGGATAGACGGCGAAGTCGACGTCGTGCAGGACGTGCACCACGCCGAAGCTCTTGTTGACGCCGCGCAGCTCGAGCAACGGTTCAGTCATGGACCCACTCCGATCGGAGAGAATTTGTTGTGCGCGTGGACGGGAACGACGCCCGGGCCGAGCTGCGGCCCGGACGCCGTTCCCCGTGTCAGGCGATCAGGAGATGCCGGCCTCGGCGCACATGTCGGCGAACTTGCCGGCGCACACGTCGTCGGCACTCTGGCCACCGTCGTCGATCACGTCACCGACATTGTCCTTGGTGATGGACTGCGGCTCCAGCAGGATCGACGGGACCTCGCTGTCGTCGGACGAGTCGACCGTCGTGCCGGTGGTCTCGGCGTCCTCGCCGTTGACGAGCGCGATGGCCGTGTCGGCCAGCGCACCGGCCTCCAGCGTGGCGGACTTGTAGACCGTCATGCACTGCGTGCCGGCGAGCACGTTCTGCAGGCCCTCGACCGTGGCGTCCTGTCCGGTGACCGGGACCTTGCCGGCCTGGCCGGCGCCCTCGAGGATGCTGATCGCCGCGCCGCCGAGACCGTCGTTGGCCGCGAGCACTCCGTCGACCTTGCCGTCGGCAGCGGTGTAGAGCTGCTGGAAGATCGTCGCGGCCTCTTCGTTGTCCCAGTCCGGGACGGCCTGCTCGCCGACGACCGTGTAGTTGCTCATCGCGTCGAGGACGCTGTGCGCACCCTCGGCGAAGAGCGTGGCGTTGTTGTCGGTGGGCGAGCCGTTGAGGTAGACGATGTTGGCCTTCTTGTCCCCGAGGCAGTCCGCGAGACCCTGGCCCTGGAGCTCACCGACGACGGTGTTGTCGAAGGACACGTAGTACTCCGCCGAGCCACCGAGGGTCAGGCGGTCGTAGTCGATGGTGGCGACGCCCTGGGACGCTGCCTTCTCCTGGATGGCCGCACCGGACTCGGAGTCGAGGTTGACGATCGCCAGGACGGTGACGCCGTTGCCGATCATGGTGTCGGCGATCTGGGTCATCCGCTCCGCGTCGCCCTCGGCGTTCTGGATGTCGTACTCGACACCGGCCTCCTCGAAGGCCGCCTCGAGTGCCGGACGGTCCGCGCTCTCCCAGCGCACCGAGGACTCGGTGTCGGGGAGGATGACACCGATCTTGCCGGCCGCCTCCGAGCCGCCGCTGCCGGCGTCGTCACCGGAGTCGGTGTCGGAGTCGTCGCTGCCGCACGCGGTCAGCGTCATCGCAGCACCGAGCAGGGGGATCAGGATCAAACTGTGCTTCCGCTTCACGCGAACCGCCTCCTAGCGATCTCGTCGCACGGTGGCCCTCGTGGTCCGGAAGCCTCCGTACATATGTTGTTCGGAACAACATATGGAGTGATGGTCGTCACGTCCAGAGCCGTCCCGAGCCGTTAGCGGTTCGTTACACAACACCCTCGCGCGCACCCGTCGTACGCGCTGGACGGCTGGACCAGTGGTCCAGTCGGAGCGGTGTCAGTCGCTCGGCTCGCCGGACCAGACCCGGCCGCCCTCGCCGGCATCGGCCACGAGCAGCAGCTCCTCGCCGCTGGCGACGGCCAGCGTGTGGTCGCCGGCGGTCTCCGGCGTGAGGGGTACGGCGACCTGCCGCCAGTCGCGGCCGTCGTCGGTCTGCCAGAGCTCGTAGTGGTCGCCGGTGCTGACCGTGGCCAGCACGCCGGCGGACGTGCGGGCGAGGGAGGCGACGTAGGGGGCGCCGCGCCAGGAGTCGGCGATCTCGCCGAAGGCCGTCGACTCCTCCCAGCCGTCGTCGTCGCGGACCCACGCGGCGAAGGCATCGTCACTGCGCCCGACCGCGAGCAGCCGCCCGTCCGCGAGCACCACGACCCGGTGCACGTCCTCGTTCACCGGCTCGGCCGGCATCGGCTCGGGAGTCCACGCGAGGCCGTCGGGCGAGGTCCAGGCCAGCGGGTCCTGGTCGAGGTGCCTCCCGGTGCGTGCGCCGGCCCCGACCAGCACCCACTCCTCCCCCGCCCAGCCGGCACCCTGCGCCAGGGAGCCGAGGTCCCCGTCGTCGGTCAGCCCGGCCTCTCCCTCGACGCGCGTGAACCCGCGCGGGTCGTCGGTGAACCACACCCCGGGTCCGGAGATCCGGTTGCCCGCGATGAGCCAGCCGCTCGGACCGCCGGAGATCGGTCCGACGTTCGTGGCGCTGACGCCGCCGTACTGGGTGAAGACGGCGGGCACGTCGACGAGCCGCCCGTCGGTCGTCGACGCGGAAGGTCGTCACGCGCGGGTTGCCGTGCGCTCCGCCGGAGCGGGCGCCGACCGCGGCCAGCCGGTCGCGTGAGCAGGCGACGGAGTTGATGATCGCGCGCCGCCCCCAGTAGGTGCGGGCCCGGACGTCGACCGGGGTCCACGAGGTCCGGTCGGTCGAGAACCACGCGGCCGGTCGCGTGTCGCGCGTCTCGGTCGGGTGGTCGAGGAACACCGCTCCCACGACCCACCAGCCCGGGCCACACTGGACGGCGTCCCGGACGACGGTGCGACCGGGCGGTCCGGCAGGCGCCGGGAGCTCGCGCTCGGTCCACGAGGGCCCGGGGTCGGGGTCGGGCTCGGCGGACGTGGAGCAACCGCTCAGGACGATCAGGCCCGCCGTCGCGACGGCGAGCGGCACGCGCATCCCGACGTCCGGCAGCTCCACGCCGCCAGTGTCGCAAGTGTCAGCGCTTGCGCGCAGCCTTCCTCGCGGGAGCCTTCTTCACACCGGCCCGGGCGCCGACCGCGCGCTTCGCGGCGGTGATCTCGTCGGTGGCTCCGTCGGTGACCAGCTCGCCGCCGGTGCCCTGCAGGTGCGCCCGGATGAACCACTGGTACTGCTCGAGCTCGCCGGTCTGGCCGATGAGGATGTCCTCGGTGACCGGGTCGTCACCGACCTTGTCGATCGCCGCACGGTGGTCCTCGATGACCCCGGTGTAGACGAGGTCGAGGGCAGCGAGGTGGGCCGTGGTGTCGGCCCGGGTCAGCTCGTAGTCGTCCCAGCTGCGCGCCTGGACGAGCGCGCCGACCAGCCCGTTGGGCGGCACGCCGAGAGTGGACATCCGCTCGGCGAGCACGTCGACCATGGCGCGTACGCCGTCGATCTGGGGGTCGAGCATCTCGTGGACGCCGATGAAGTGCGGCCCCACGACGTTCCAGTGGGCGTGCTTGAGGGTGAGCGCGAGGTCGTTGAGCGCGTGCACCCGCATCTGCAGGGCATCGGCCACGGCATGTCCGGTGGACGTGCTCAGACCGGGCACGGTGAGTGGGGCGTCGGTCGTGCTGGAGACCGGGGCGGTTGCGGATCGTGTCGTCTTCTTGGCCATGTCCTCCAACCTAGGACGCCGGGCACCCCGGCGCACCAGCCCTAGGGACCAGTCGGCCGCGGACCCGTTGGGGTGGCCCGGGACAACCGGCGCGTGGCTAGCGTGGATCCCATGAAGCCCTCCGTCACGCGCACCTTCACGACCACCGCGTCCGTCCAGACCGCCTACGACTACCTTCGCGACTTCACCAACGCCGAGGAGTGGGACCCCGGGACGAAGACCTGTGTGCGCACCAGCGGTGACGGCGGTGTCGGGTCGACCTATCGCAACGTCTCCTCCTTCCTCGGCCGCGAGGTCGAGCTGACCTACACGACCGCCGAGCTGGCACCGCCCACGCGCGTGCACCTGCGCGGCAGCAACGAGCAGTTCGAGGGGCACGACATCTTCTCGATCCGCGAGTCGGGTCGCGGCGCCGAAGTCACCTACCACGCCGAGTTCTCCTTCTCCGGCGTCGCCCGGCTGGGCATCCCGCTGGTCGCGGCCTACCTGCCGTTCCTCGCGAAGAAGACCGTCGCCGAGCTGAAGGCCTGCCTCGACCGTCAGTCGAGCTGACCCGACTCCTGGTGCCTGGCCACCCGGGCGGGCAGGACCACCAGCATGGTGACCAGGAAGGTCGCCGATGCCACGGCGCTCCACCCAGCGACGGTGCGGTCGTAGACCACGTCCACCACCAGGAAGAGGATCCCGCCCAGCAGCACGCTGATCATCCCCAGCGCCGTCAGCGGTGAGCCGGTGGCCGGCGCGGACGAGATGCTCCTTGACGCCGCCCCGGAACACCCGTCGGTGGATCGCCACGGGGGTCAGGGTCACCGCGACGGTGCTGAACGCCAGCCCCAGCAGCCCGACGTACCATCCGCGCTGGAAGGCATCGAGCTCGCTGAAGCGTTGCTGGAACGGCAGTGTCGCCAGAAAGCCGGCCAGCAGCTGGACGCCGGTCTGGCTCACCCGGAGCTCCTGCAGCAGGTCGTTCCAGTTGCGGTCCGCCCGCTCCTGCGGCGGTCTCGTCGCGATCGTTGCTGGCCATCCCCGGACGCTACTCACGGCTCGGCCGCCGTCCTACCCCCTGACGGGTGAACCGGGCGACGGAACGCGGTGGCACCGTGGCGCCGCATGGCTGGCAGAGAAGGATCCGCGACCTTCGGTCAAGGACGACGAGGTCTACGAGGCCCTGCGAGACGATGGCGCAAGCAAGGAGAAGGCGGCTCGCATCGCCAACGCGTCGGCGGCCCAGGGCCGCTCACAGGTCGGCGAGCGGGGCGGCGAGGCCAGCGACTACGACGACCGGACGGTCGAGGAGCTGCGCAAGCGCGCGGCCGAGCTCGGCATCGAGGGCAGGTCCTCGATGAACAAGGCCGAGCTGATCGACGCCCTGCGCCACCACTGAGCCCCCAGCCGCCTTGCCTTCGACCCCCGCCGGCCCCTCCGTCCGCCGCCTGAGCCGCACACCCACCCTCACGGGTGTCGAAGCAGCACCACCCTCGTGGCAGGTTCGAAGAAACGTCACCAGCCGGTGACCGCGATCGACCGACTACGAGAGGAACCCACCATGGGTCTCGACGACAAGATCAGCAACAAGGCCGAAGAGCTCAAGGGCCAGGCCAAGGAATCCACCGGCAAGGCCACCGACGACGAGAAGCTCGAGGCCGAGGGCAAGGGCGACCAGGCCGGCGCCAACCTGAAGCAGGCCGGCGAGAAGGTCAAGGACGCCTTCAAGAGCTGACCCGCCACACCGCTTCTCGGCCCCTCGTCACGCACGGGGGGCCGGAATCATGTCCGGGCGACGCCTCGTGATGTGTCGGTCGCCGCTCGTAGGGTGCTCCCGTGACCGTCCACCTCCACACCGCCGAGCGCACCGACGCGCTCGCCGACGGTCTGGCCGACCTGCTGGTCACCCCGCTCCCGGATCCGTTCGCCCGCGAGGTCGTCGTCGTGCCCGCGCGTGGCGTGGAGCGGTGGCTCACCCAGCGCCTCTCGCACCGGCTCGGGCGTCGGCGGCCGCGGCGGTGACGGTGTCTGCGCCGGGGTCGACTTCGTCTCCCCCCACTCCCTCGTCGCGATGCTGCTCGGCAAGGACGGCGACGACCCGTGGGATCCCGACCGGCTCGCCTGGCCGCTGCTGGGCGTCATCGACGACGTCATGGGCGACCCCCGGGTTCGACGACCTCACCACCCACCTCGGCGGCGGCGACCCGACCGACGACCGCTCCACCCGCCGCTACGCCGTGGCCCGACGCCTGGCCGGCCTGTTCTCCTCCTATGCCGTGCAGCGTCCCGAGCTCATCGCCCAGTGGCGCGCGGGCCTCGACACCGACGGCGCCGGGGGCGACCTCGACCCCGACCTGCGCTGGCAGGCGGAGCTGTGGCGCCGGCTGGTCGGCCGGGTCGGCGCACCGCCGCCCGACGTACGCCTCGCCGACACGGTGGCGCGGCTCCGCGCCGGTGGCGACGACCTCGACCTGCCGCCGCGGCTGTCGCTCTTCGGCCACACCCGGCTGCCCGAGACCGAGGTGGCGCTGCTGCGCGCGCTGGGCGAGCTGCGCGACGTCCACCTCTGGCTGCCGCAGGCCTCGCCCGTCCTCTGGGACGCACTGGAGCCGACCGCCCGGGCCGGCCAGGTGGCGCGGGCCGCCGACGGGTCGGCCGACGGTGGTCGGCCATCCGCTGCTCAGCTCACTGGGACGCGACTCGCGCGAGCTGCGCCGCACCCTCGGCGATGCTCCCGGCGTGCCGCGGTCGAGGCGGCGCCCGCGCCGCGCGACACCCTGCTCGGCTGGCTCCAGCACGACCTGCGTGCCAACACCACGCCCGATGCCGCGACCCGCGCCCGGCCGCACGACCGGGGACGAGTCGGTGCAGGTGCACGCCTGCCACGGCGCCGCCCGTCAGGTCGACGTGCTGCGCGAGGTGCTGGTCGGCCTGCTGGAGGACGACCCCACGCTCGAGCCGCGCGACATCCTCGTGATGTGCCCCGACATCGAGACCTACGCACCGTTGATCTCGGCCGCCTTCGGGATGGCCGACGTCGCCGTCGACGGGAGCCGGCCACCCGGGCCACCAGCTCCGGGTGCGGCTGGCCGACCGCTCGCTGGCGGCCACCAACCCGCTCCTCGCCGTCGCCTCCCAGCTGGTCGAGCTCGTCCGCGGGCGGATGACGGCCAGCCAGGTGCTCGACGTCGCCGGCGCCGAGCCGGTGCGCGCTCGCTTCGGCTTCGGCGACGACGAGCTCGAGCGCATCACCCACTGGGTCGACCTCGCCGGGATCCGCTGGGGCTACGACGCCGACCACCGCAGCACCTTCGGCCTCGGCGGTGTCTCGGCCAACACGTGGGCGGCCGGGCGTGCGCCGGGTCCTGCTGGGCGCGGCGATGTCCGGGCTCGACCACCGGCAGGTCGTCCGGCACCCTCCCCGTCGACGACGTGAGCGACGGCGACCTCGAGCTCGTCGGCCGGTTCGCCGAGTTCGTCGACCGCCTCCACTCCTTCCTCGACGGCCGCCGAGGCCGCCGTCTCGGTCACCGACTGGACGACCGGCCCTGGGCGACGCCGTCCACCGGCTCACCGCGACCCCGCAGGCCGACGTCTGGCAGGTGGCGCAGTTCGACCGCGAGCTGTCCCGGATCGACGCCGGGGCGGGCGACTCGACGACGCTGCTGCGGCAGGCCGACGTACGCGCCCTGCTGCGGCAGCGGCTGCGCGGACGCCCGACCCGCTCCAACTTCCGCACCGGCACGTTGACGGTCTGCACGATGGTGCCGATGCGGTCGGTCCCCCACCGCGTGGTCTGCCTGGTCGGTCTCGACGACGGGGTGTTCCCGCGGGTCGCGACCGTCGACGGCGACGACGTGCTGGCGCGGCGACCCCGCACCGGCGAGCGCGACCTGCGCGCCGAGGACCGCCAGCTGCTCCTCGACGCGATCGTCGCGGCCACCGACAAGCTCGTCATCACCTACACCGGGCGCGGCGAGCACACCGGCGCGGAGCGACCGCCCGCCGTGCCGCTGGGCGAGCTGCTCGACGCGCTCGACCGCACCGCTGCCGAGCCGGTGCGCAGCCACGTGCGTGACCCACCACCCGCTGCAGCCCTTCGACGAGGCCAACTTCGTCGCGGGCGGGCTGCGGGGGGACGACGCCTTCACCTTCGACCGGTTCGCGCTCGCGGGTGCGCGGGCAGCGCGCGCCGACCGGGCGCCCGTCCGCGGTGCTCGTGCCCACGCCGCTGCCGGCCGCCGGAGCCGCCGGCGACGAGGTGTCGCTGGCCGACCTCCAGGACTTCTTCGCGCACCCGGTCCGCGGGTTCTTCCGCCGGCTGCGCATCGCCAAGCCCTACGACGCCGACGAGGTGAAGGACTCGATCCCGATCACCCTCGACGCGCTGGAGAAGTGGGCGGTGGGCGACCACCTCGCCGCCGAGGTGCTCGGTGGTGCCGACGCCGTCGCGGTGGGTGAGGCGCTGAAGGTCGAGCGGCCTGCTGCCGCCGGGTCCGCTCGGCACGGGAGTCCTCGACGAGATCATCACCGTCGTCCGGCCCCTCGTGATGGCGGCCCTCGAGCTGCGCCGCGGGCCCGCAGCGCACCCTCGACGTCGACGTCGACCTCGGCGAGGCCCGTCTCTTCGGCACGGTCGGTGACGTCTGGGGCAACAACCTCGTCGCCGTGTCCTTCTCCAACCTGGGCGCCAAGCACCGGCTGGCGGCGTGGATCAACGCGCTGGCCCTCGCCGCCGGACTCCCCGACGAGAACTGGACCGCCCACACCATCGGCAAGCACCGCTCCGGGGGCCAGGTCGCAGCTGATCCGCCCGCTCGCCCAGCACGACGCGCAGGAGTGGCTGCGCGACCTGGTCGCCCTCTACCGTGCCGGCCAGCGCGAGCCGCTGCCGATGCCGGTGAAGACGTCGCTCGCCTGGGCCGAGGAGTTCCGCCGGGTCCGCGGCGGGGCCGACGGCGACCCCGAGACGAAGGCCCGCAGCGAGTGGGAGACGCCGCGCTTCAACGACTCCGGCTTCCCCAAGGAGGACGCCGACACGTGGCACGTCCGCGCCTTCGGTGAGGCTGCCGACTACGACCTGCTCGCCGCCGCCGACCCGGGCCGAGCGAGTCCGGCACCGCACCGGCTGGGCCACTTCGCCTGGCGGCTGTGGCAGCCGCTGATCGACACCGGCAACGAACAGGTCCGGGGGCTGTGAGCATGGAGACCTTCGACATCACCGCCGACCTCGCGCCCGGCACCACCCTGCTGGAGGCGAGCGCCGGCACCGGCAAGACGTGGACCATCGCCGCCCTCGTCACCAAGCACGTCGCCTCCGGCGAGGTGCGCCTCGACGAGATGCTGGTCGTCACCTTCACCCGCGCCGCCAGCCAGGAGCTGCGCGAGCGCGTGCCGCCGCCAGCTCGACGAGGCCGTGCAGCTCCTCGCCGATCCCAGCCTGCGCGACCCCGACAACCGGCTCCACGACTGGCTGCTCGACGCCGACCCGGCCGAGGCCGAGCGGCGCTGGACCCACCTCACGGCCGCCCTGGTCTCCTTCGACGCCGCGACCATCGCGACCATCCACCAGTTCTGCCAGCTGGTGCTCCGCAGCCTCGGCGTGGCGGGCGACACCGACGCCTCCGCGATCCTCGTCGAGGACCTCGAGCAGCTGACCACCGAGATCGTCGACGACCTCTACCTCGCGCGCTTCGGCGGCGAGGAGAAGCCCCCGTGGTCGCGGGCCGAGGCCCTGGAGCTGGCGCGGGCCGTCGTCGGCGACCCCCGCGCCATGGTCGAGCCGCGGGCCGTCCTCGCCGACTCCCCCGACTCGACCGCCGCCATGCGGGTGCGCTTCGCGGCCGACGTGCTCGAGGAGGTGGAGCGGCGCAAGCGCCGCCTCGGCGTCCTCAGCTACGACGACCTGCTCAGCCAGCTGGCCGACGCCCTCGAGGACACCACGGCCGCGGCCCGCACCCGGATGCAGCACCGGTGGAAGTTCGTGCTGATCGACGAGTTCCAGGACACCGACCCGGTGCAGTGGCAGGTCTTCCGGCGCGCCTTCGCCGACACCACGACGATGGTGCTGATCGGCGACCCCAAGCAGGCCATCTACGCCTTCCGCGGTGGCGACATCGTCACCTACCTCCAGGCCGCCGACTCCGCGACCACCACGCAGACCCTCGGGCGTCAACTGGCGCTCCGACCAGCCGCTGCTCGACGCGGTCCAGGCCGTGCTCGAGGGCGCGCAGCCTCGGCGACGAGCGCATCGTGGTCCACCCCGTCGAGGCGCACGTCACCGAGTCCCGCCTCGCGGGAGCGGGCGCCCCGTTCCGGCTCCGCGTCGTACGACGCACCGACCTCGGCAAGGGTCCGCGGTCCAAGCCTCCGGTGGCGCTGTGGCGCGACCACGTCATCACCGACACCGCCCACGACATCAAGCGGCTCATCGAGACCGGCGCCGACCTTCGACGGTCGCGACCTCGTGCCGGGCGACATCGCCGTGCTGGCGGCGCGCCGCAACGAGCTCGACGCCATCCAGCACGCCCTGCGCGGACGTGGGAGTTCCGTCGGTCGTCAACGCCGGCGGCTCCGTCTTCCACACACCCGCCGCCGCCGAGTGGCTGACCCTCCTCGAGGCGCTCGAGCAGCCGCACCGCAGCGACCGGGTGCGGGCCTGCGCCCTCACGTCCTTCTTCGGCTACACCGCCGAGTCGCTCGACGCCGGCGGCGACGCCCTGACCGACACCCTCGCGAGCCGGGTCCGCACCCTGGCCGACGTGTTCACCCGGCGCGGGGTCGCGGCAGTGCTGGAGGCGACCGCCGTCGAGGGACTCACCGCGCGGGTGCTCGGCCGGGTCGGCGGCGAGCGCACCCTCACCGACCTGCGCCACATCGGCGAGTCACTCCTGCGGGTCAGCACCGAGCAGCGGATGGGCCTCGTCGGGCTCCTCGCCTGGCTGCGCGAGCAGGTCGCCGACGAGAAGCTCGAGGTCGCCTCCGAGCGCACCCGCCGCCTCGACTCCGACGCCGCGGCCGTGCAGCTCGTGACCATCCACGGCAGCAAGGGCCTGCAATACCCCGTCGTCTACCTCCCGACCCTGTGGAACCGCTACACCGGACGCGACCCGGCGATCCCGCTCTTCCACGACGACGAGGGCCGCCGCTGCCGCGACGTCGGCGGGCCCAGCGCCTTCCACCGCCAGGCGGTCGGTCGCCACTGGTCGGAGGACGCCGGCGAGTCGCTGCGCCTCCTCTACGTCGCCCTGACCCGCGCCCAGTCGCAGGTCGTCGCGTGGTACGCCCCCGCCGAGCGCAACGCTCCCGACTCGCCGCTGCACCGGATGCTGTTCGGCCGCCGCCCGCGGGATGGCTCCGGTCCCCGACACGTGGGGTGTCGTCGACGAGGACCGGGTGCTCGACGATCCTCCAGGCCTGGCAGGCCGCGGGCGGCCCGGCCATCGAGCCGGCGACGTTGGTCCCGCCCGATCCCACACCGCTCGACCGGTCCTCCGCCGACCTGACGGTGCGGGCGTTCACGCGCGCGGTCGACACCGCCTGGCGCCGTACGTCGTACTCCTCCCTCTCCGCGGCCAGCGCGGCGCACGCGCGCTGCCGCCGCACGGACTGTCGGAGCCGGAGACCGTGCCCGAGGAGGACGACGCCACGCTGGTGCTGGACGGGCGGACGCCCGGCGACGTGGTGGCCGCCTCGGTGCCGTCCCCGATGGCGGACCTGCCGGTGGGTGCGACCTTCGGGTCGCTGGTCCACGCCGTGCTCGAGCACGCCGATCCGGCGGCGCCCGACTTCCGCGCCGAGCTGCTGCGGCCACATCGACGAGCAGCTGGTGTGGTGGCCGGTCGACCCTGGACCCCGAGGCCCTGGCCGACGCCCTGGTCGCCGTGTGCGACAGCCCGCTCGGTCCCCTGGCCGACGACCGGACGCTGCTGTCCCTGCGGCCTGCCCGACCGCCTGCGCGAGCTCGACTTCGAGGTCCCGCTGTCCGGGGGCGACCACCCGGCCCACCCCGTCGACGACGTCCGGCTCGGCGACCTCGCCCCGCTGCTGCGCCGCCACCTGCCCGACGGTGATGCCGTGCGGATCTACGCCGACGCCCTCGACCGCGATCGCCGACCTCGCCGCACAGCCGCTCCTGGGCTACCTCACCGGCTCGATCGACGTGGTGCTGCGCCTCGACGTCGACGGCCAGGAGCGCTTCCTCACCGTCGACTACAAGACCAACTGGCTCGGCACGTACGACGCGCCGCTGACCGCCCACGACTACCGGCCCGAGATGCTCGACGAGGCGATGGGGCACTCCGACTACCCGCTCCAGGCGCTCCTCTACACCGTCGTGCTGCACCGGTTCCTGCGCTGGCGGCTCCCGGCCTACGACCCGGCCACCCACCTCGGCGGCGTCCTCTACCTCTACCTCCGCGGCATGTGCGGTCCCGCCACGCCTCGCGTCGACGGGCTCCCCTGCGGGATCTTCTCGTGGCGCCCGCCCGTGGCCCTCGTCGAGGAGCTCTCCGACCTGCTCGACGGCCGGGTGGTGGCGTCATGAGCGAGATGTTCGAGCCGGTCGACGTCCACGACCGCGACCTCGCGCTGGGGGCGGCCGGCGCCCTGGCCACCTTCAACGCGGCCGGCGTGCTGACCGCCGCCGACGTCCACGTCGCCACCAACCTCGGCCGGCTCGGCGGCGAGACCGAGCGCGAGCGTCCTGCTGGCGGTCGCGCTGGCGGTGCGCGCCGTACGCCACGGGTCGGTGTGCCTCGAGCTCGGCACGCGTCGCGGAGTCGCTGGCCGACCTCGACCTCCCCTGGCCGGCGCCCGAGGAGTGGTCGGCGGCCGTCGAGCGGAGCCCGCTCCTCGCGGCCGGTGTCGCTCCACTGGGAGCACGGGCTGCTCTACCTCGACCGCTACCACGAGCAGGAGACGCAGGTGCTCGACGACCTGCAGTCGCGCCAGGGCAACGTCGGCGTCGTCGACGCCGACCTGCTCGAGCAGTCCCTGGCGCGTGTCTTCCCCGACAGTCCTACCGACGAGCAGCGCGCAGGCCTGCCGGCGCGCGGCCACCCAGTCCACGACCGTCATCACCGGCGGTCCGGGCACCGGCAAGACGACGGCCGTGGCGGGCCTCCTGGTCGCGCTGGTCGAGCAGGCCGAGGCGCGCGGCGAGCTCCTGCGCATCGCGCTGGCGGCCCCGACCGGCAAGGCCGCGGCCCGCCTCGAGCAGTCGGTCCGCGACTCCGCGACGAGGCTTCTCGCCGCCGACCAGGCGCGGCTGGCCGGCGTCCGCGCGATGACGCTGCACCGGCTGCTGCGACCAGCATCCCGGCAACAGCACGCGCTTCCGCCACCACCGCGGCAACCGGCTCCCCCACGACCTCGTCGTGGTCGACGAGACGTCGATGGTCTCGCTGACGATGATGGCTCGGCTGCTCGAGGCCGTGCGTCCCGAGGCGCGGCTGGTGCTCGTCGGCGACCCCGACCAGCTCAGCTCGGTCGACGCCGGCGCGGTGCTGACCGACCTGGTCCGCGGCTACGAGGACCGCGCCGACAACCCGGTCGCGGCGCTCACGCACCACGCACCGCTACGGCGAGGAGATCCGGGCGCTCGCCGAGGCGCTGCGCGTGGGTGACGCCGACGCGGCGATCGAGGTGCTGGGCGCCGGGCACGACGCCGTCGAGTGGGTCACCGAGACCGATCCGGCCTCGGCGATCCGCGCGACGGTGCTGCCCGCAGCCCTCGCCGTACGCGACGCGGCCGTCGCCGGCGATGCCGGACGAGCGCTCGGCGCGCTCGACCGGCACCGGCTGCTCTGCGCGCACCGCGACGGGCCCTACGGCGTGCGCCACTGGAACCGGCGCGTCGAGCAGTGGCTGACCGCCGAGACCGGTGACGCGCTCTACGACTCCGCCTACCTCGGACGGCCGCTGCTGGTCACGGCCAACGACTACGTCGCTCGGCGTCTACAACGGCGACACCGGCGTCGTCGTCGCCGGGCCCGACGGACCGCGGGTCGCCATCGCCACCGGGGGCGCCCCGCTCGACCTGGCCCCGTCGCGGCTCGGCGACGTCGAGACGATGCACGCGATGACGATCCACAAGAGCCAGGGCAGCCAGGCCGACGAGGTCACCGTGCTGCTGCCCGACGAGGAGTCGCGGCTGCTGACGCGCGAGCTCTTCTACACCGCGGTCACCCGCGCCCAGCGGAAGGTGCGCGTGATCGGGCCGGAGTCCGCCGTACGCGCTGCCATCGGCCGGCAGGCGCAGCGAGCCAGCGGGCTGCGTGCTCGACTGGCGGATGGCGGAAACGCCGGCGCACACACGGACGCGATAGCCTGATCGGGTGCCCTACCTGATGCGTGTCGAGCTGCCCGACGTGCCCGGTTCGCTGGGTCGCGTCGCGAGCGCGATCGGTGAGGCGGGCGGCGACATCGAGGCGATCGAGATCGTCGAGAAGCGCGACGGGATCGCGGTCGACGACGTGCTGCTCGAGATCCCGCCCGGCACGATGCCCGACTCGATCGTCTCGGCCTGCAACAGGCTCGACGGCGTCGAGCGTGCTGTGGATCAACCGCTACGCCGCCGGCGGCAACCTCTTCCTCGACCTCGAGGTCGTCGAGGACGCTGACCGCAGGACCCGACCGAGGCCTGGACCGGGTCATCGACCTGCTGCCGATCGCCTTCCGCGTCGACTGGGCCGCGCGCGTCGTCCCCGCGACGGCGCCGGCGAGGTGGACATCGTCCGGGCGACCGAGGCTGCGCCCTGCCACGATCGAGCTGCCGGCCCATCCCGGTGCCGATGCGGCTCCCCGACGACGCGACCAACGTCGAGTGCGCGGCCCCGTTCGGTGACGACGTGATCGTGCTGGGTCGCCGCGGCGGTCCGGAGTTCCTCGACTCCGAGCTGGCCCGGCTGCGAGCCACCTGCTCGGCCTGGCGAGTCACGATCAGCCGCGCCTGACTCGCGCCACCTGGATGGCCCCGCTCGCCGCCGCCCGAGGCTCAGGCGACCGAGCGGATCCGGGTGACGAACACCGAGCCCGAGGACGCACATCACGAAACCGACGGCGTAGACCACGCCGTAGCCGACGCGACCACGACGTCGCCGCTGGTGTCGCGACGGATCCGCCCGACGCCCGCGACGGCCACGAGGATCAGCCCCGCCACCGCCGGCGCGAGCACCTGCGGCAGCGCGGAGGCGATGTTGATGACGCCGAGGTCCTTGGCCCGCTCGGCCGCCGCGGGCAGGACCTGGGTGATCAGCGCGAAGTCGACCGCCTGGTAGACCCCGAAGCCGGCGCCGAGGACGAACGCGGCCAGCGAGCGCCCCCGGCCAGGTCCTGCCAGAGACCGAGCACCAGCTGAGCTGACCCCGATGAGGATGCCGGACCAGATCACGAAGACCTTGCGACGACCCGATCCGGTCGCTCCAGTGGCCGCACGACCACCGTCGTGCGCGACGGTCGTGCCGCCGTAGATCAGCACGAGGACGCCGAGCCTGGCCGTCGCGTCGTCGTCACCGAAGCCGAGCCCGTCGGTCAGGAAGTAGAAGAGATAGTTCAGCGCGATCCAGTTGCCGAGGTTGACCAGGAAGCCGCGTGACCCAGGCCCAGGCGAAGTCGGGGTGCTCGCGTCGGCGAGATCCAGAAGGAGCGCAGCAGCGACTTCCAGTCCATCGGCGCGAGCTCGTGGTCGCGGCGGCAGCGCGATGTCGCGCGAGCCCAGGACGTAGGGCACCGACAGCGCGAGCATGACCACCGCGATGACGACGTAGCCCTGGGCGATGGAGCCGGTCAGCTCGGCGATCTTGATGCCGAGCAGCACGCCGACGGTTCCGGCGATCGCGATCAGCCCGCCGATCAGGCCTCGCCGCGCGACCGGCACCTGGTCGGGGACGGCCGCTGTGCCGCCGGCCCAGCGCCGCGTTGAGGGCGAGCTGCGACGAGGCTCCAGCGCCAGCACCATCGCGACCGGCGCTGTCGGCGACGGACAGCAGCAGCAGCCCGACCGCGCCGATCACCGCTCCGCCGACGATCCACGGCACGCGCCGCCCCAGCCGCGAGCGTGGTCCGGTCCGAGAACGCGCCCCAGACGCGGGTTGCCAGACATCGAGACCAGCGCCCCGACGAACGAGCGACGACCGAGAGCAGGAGCTCCTTGCTCAGGCCGCCCGGCTCGGCGCCGCCATCCGGTCGGCCTGCTGGGCGAGCAGCACCTGGATCGGGCCGAACCACCCGGCCATCACGCCGAGGTTGAGCAGCACCAGCGACGCCGACCCATCGGGCGGGCGGCGCGTCGATGGGCTCGTCGAAGGCCGAGCGGGCGTCGGCGCCTGTGTCGTCACCGGCCACATTGTGGGGCCGCCCGCCACCGCGCGCCGGGGATCAGGTCAGCGCTCGAGCAGGAAGATCGGGATCAGGCGGTCGGTCTTCTTCTGGTACGACGCGTACGTCGGCCACGTCGCCACCGCGTGCTCCCACCAGTCGTCGCGCTCCTCGCCCTCGAGCTCGCGGACGCGGTAGGTGTGCTTCTCGGCCTTGTCCTGCAGCTCGACCTCGGGGTGCGGCGGAAGTTGTCGGCCCACGCCGGGTCGTCCGGCAGCCCCGCCCTTGGAGGCGACCGCGAGGTAGGCGCCGTCGCGCTCGACGCGCATCACCGGGTTCTTGCGGAGGTTGCCGGACTTCGCGCCGACCGAGGTGATCACCACGACCGGGTAGTGCGTGCCGCGGCAGCGTGCCGCCCTTCTCGCCGTTGGTCGCCTCGTACTCCTCGACGTTGTTGCGGACCCACTCGGTCGCGCTCGGGACGTAGGTGCCAGTCAGTGCCATGCCCGCCACAACACCACGGCCGGCGGCGAACTTCCAGCTCCGCACGACTACGCTGCGCCGCATGAGTGCGATCGAGGGCGTGTCAGCGAGATCTTCGACCCCGACGGCGTGGGACGAGGTGCCCGGCTTCGAGGACCTGACCGACCTCACCTACCACCGGGCGCGCGGCGCACGGCACGGTGCGGATCGCCTTCGACCGGCCCGACGTGCTCAACGCCTTCCGCCCGCACACCGTCGACGAGCTGCTGCGCGTCCTCGAGCACGCGCGGCAGTCGGCCGACGTCGGCTGCGTGCTCCTCACCGGCAACGGCCCGAGCGCCAAGAACGGCAAGTGGGCCTTCTGCACCGGCGGCGACCAGCGGATCCGCGGCAAGGCCGGCTACCAGTACGAGACCGACGGCCACGACGACGCGGCGCGCCGCCCGAACCCGATCGACAAGGCCAAGCTCGCGCGCCTCCACATCCTGGAGTGCCAGCGGCTGATCCGCTTCATGCCCAAGGTCGTCATCTGCGTCGTCCCCGGCTGGGCGGCCGGCGGCGGGCACAGCCTGCACGTCGTCGCGACCTGACCCTCGCCAGCCGCGAGCACGCCCGCTTCAAGCAGACCGACGCCGACGTCGGCTCCTTCGACGGCGGCTACGGATCGGCGTACCTCGCCCGACAGGTCGGGCAGAAGTTCGCCCGCGAGATCTTCTTCCTCGGCGAGGAGTACGACGCCGAGACGATGCACCGCATGGGTGCGGTCAACCGCGTCGTCGACCACGCCGACCTCGAGGCGACCGCCCTGGACTGGGGCCGCAAGATCAACGGCAAGTCGCCGACCGCGCAGCGGATGCTGAAGTACTCCTTCAACCTCCTCGACGACGGCCTGGTCGGCCAGCAGCTCTTCGCCGGCGAGGCGACCCGGCTGGCCTACATGACCGACGAGGCGCAGGAGGGCCGCGACCAGTTCCTGGAGAAGCGCGAGCCCGACTGGTCGCCGTACCCCTGGTACTACTGATCTGACCTGTTTGCACAGGTCAGAGGAGGTTTGAGGGTCGCCAGTCCGCACAGGGTCCGCAAGAAATCGGCGGTCATCTCGCCCTCAGCCCGTCCCCTGGACTGCGGGACGCACAGGCGAAGGACGCCCGTTGTCACGCCTCGGTGGTCTCTTCCAGCGTGATGGGCGGCTCCTCCCGACCGAGCAGCGCCGCATAGCTCAGCCCGGCGATCGCGGCGCCGACCAACGGAGCCAGCCAGAACACCCACGCTGGCCATTGCGTCGGCACCCGCGAACAGCGCCGGACCTGTGGACCGGGCGGGGTTCACCGACGTGTTGCTGACCGGGATGCTGACGAGGTGGATCAGCGTCAGGCTCAGCCCTATCGCCAGCGGCGCAAAACCGCGGGGCGCCAACGTGTCGGTGGCGCCGACGATCACGAAGAGGAAGAACGCGGTCAGCACCACTTCCGCGACCAGCACGGCGAGCAGGGTGTAGTCACCTGGCGACCGGTCGCCGTAGCCGTTCGTGGCGAAGCCGGAGTCCACGGCGCTGAAGCCCTCCTGCCCGGAGGCGATCACGAACAGCACGGCCGCCGCGCCGACCGATGCCACTACCGGGTCACGGCGTACGGCGCCACCTCGCGCCACGGGAAGCGGCCAGCCGCGGCCAGGCCGACCGTGACCGCGGGATTGAAGTGGCCCCCCGAGACGTGACCCACGGCGTACGCCATCGTCACCACGCTGAGGCCGAACGCCAGCGAGACTCCGGCGAAGCCGATCCCGGAGGGGAAACCGTCCGGTTCACTCACGAAGCCTGCGGCCAGCACAGCGCTGCCGCAGCCCGCGAACACCAGCCAGAACGTGCCGAGGAACTCGGCGGCCAGCCGCTTGGGGGTCGTGTACTCGTTCACCCGCCCAGCGTGGGGTTCCTTAAGACCTGGCGCATCCCCTACTCCGGGTGAGGTCCGTCGCGTCGCGCCGGGGCGACCCTGCGGGCGAGCACCGGCAGCCTCGGACGCGCGGACGCCCCACGAGGAAAGCCTGCGGAAGCGCGCCGCTCGCTTCGGGTGGCTTGCGGCGGGACTCCTCGCGTGGCGATGGCCCTGGTGGGGATCGCGCTCTGGCACGTCACGACGACGGACGGCCCGCCGGCTCGACGGACGCCGTGCTGTTGCCCCTCCCCGTCGAGCTGAGCCTGCCTCGGTTGGCGATCTTCCTCGCCGCCACGGCGCTGGCGGCCGCCACGTTCGTCGGTCTGGCCGGGCTGGAGACGGCCGCGGCGATGCAGGTGCTCAACCGGGACCGACGGGTCCCGCCCCCGCTGCCGGCGCACGCTGCAGCTGGCTCGTCGATGGACCCTCGGACCCGCCGGGGCCGAGCGCTGGGCGTCGAGCGTCCGCCGGACTGGCCTGCCAGTGCCGTCCCCGGGACGGACGACCTGCCGCCCGGCACCCGCCTGCGCTGCACGGTCCTGGTCCCCGCCCACGACGAGGAAGCGGTCCTCGCCGCGCACGCTGGACGTCGCTGGCGAGCCAGACCCGGCGACCGGACCGGGTGCTGGTGATCGCCGACAACTGCACCGACGCGACCGTCGAGGTCGCTCGCGCTCGCGGCGTCGAGGTGGTCGAGACCGTCGGCAACACCGAGAAGAAGGCCGGCGCACTCAACCAGCAGCTCGCCCGTCCTGCTGTCCCGGCTGGAGGCACGGGACGTCGTGATGGTGATGGACGCCGACTCCACCATCTCCCCCGACTTCCTGGAGATCGCCCTCGGCCTCCTCGAGGACGACCCGGACCTGATGGCCGTCGGTGGGCTGTTCTTCGGCGAGGACGGCGGAGGGCTGGTGGGGCAGCTGCAGCGCAACGAGTTCGCCCGCTACCAGCGGATCGTCGCCCGCCGGCTGAACCGGGTCTTCGTCCTGACCGGGACCGCATCGGTGATCCGCGGCTACGCGCTCGCCGCGGTGGCCGAGGCCCGCGGAATGCTGATCCCCGGCCCGCCGGGCAAGGTCTACGACACCCTCGCGTTGACCGAGGACAACGAGCTCACGCTCGCGCTGAAGTCCCTGGGCGCCCGGATGACCTCGCCGCCCCAGTGCCGGGTCACCACCGAGGTCATGACCCGGTGGCGCGACCTGTGGCGGCAGCGGCTGCGCTGGCACCGCGGCGCGCTGGAGAACATCGGCGCCTACGGGTTCACCCGCGCGACCGCGATGTACTGGACCCAGCAGCTCATGCTGGGCTACGGCGTGATCGCCCTGTGGTCCTACTTGCTGCTGATGGCGATCTCGCTGCTGGCCGCGGACAGCATCCGCTGGTCGCCGTTCTGGGTGGCGATCGGCGTGGTGTTCCTCGTCGAGCGCCTCGTCACCGTGTGGGCAGTCGGATGGCGCGGCTCGCGCTGCTGGCCGCGCCCATCCTCATCGAGCTCGCCTACGCCGCTGTTCCTCCAGGCCTGCTTCGTGACCTCGTTCGTCCAGATCGTCACCGGTCGCAGGGCGGGCTGGAACTACGTCCCGCGTCCCGCGGTGCAACGCCGCGACGCTGCTGCCGGCCTCCACGTTCGGCATCCTGCTGCCCGCTCGGTCCTGCTCACCGACTGGTACCAGGCGCTCAGCCTGTGGGTGGCGTTCAACACGCTCGTGTTCGTCGTCCTCAGCCTGCTGCAGCTGCTCCCACCGCTGCGTCGCGACGCTCGGCGCGCCTGGGCCCGCGCCCGCGCCACGAAGAGGCAGCCTCGTCCGGGGCGGGAGCCAGGCCTTCGAGGTGATCGGCCTCGTCAGGGCTTGCCGTCGACCATGGGAGTGTCGCGACTGGAACCGCCAGTTCGGAAGGGCATCCGCGAGCCAGCTGCCCGCGAAGGGGCACATCGTCCGGTGCCACTTCATCCGCGCTGGGGGATGCGGCTTCGGTAGGGCGTGCTCATTGTTGGATGCCACAACATCGGTCGAGAGGAATCTCCATGCCGAGGATCAGGCCATGACGATCGAGGCGGACGACTCGGCTGCGCGGACTTCGCTGGAGCACGCGGCGGTGGACGGAGGACGTGCGATGAGAGAGGTCGAGCTCGCACTGCACGTCGAGTTTCCGGCTGTACCGATCGATCAGGTGGCGATCCTCGTGGAGTGCCTGTGGTCGCACTTTGACGGCGCCCCTGTGCGGGACTTCGTGCCGTTGCTGGTCCGGAAGCAGGCCAGGGAGGAGCTGCTGGACCACATCGATGCTCGGACAGTGGCGACGGTCTCGCATGTCGAGGCCTGCGTCCACCGCACATCCATGAGCTCTCGACGGATGGGTGTCGGCCTGCTCCCGATCGTGGGGTGGATGCGGTCCTACGAGCGAGGCTGGCTGCGTGCGGATCTGATCGCGGGACTCACCGTCGTAGCGCTGGTCGTCCCGAAGAACCTCGGGTACGCCGACATCGCCGGGATCCCGGTGCAGAACGGGCTGTATGCGGCAGCGGCCGGCGCGATCCTCTACGGGATCTTCGGCACCAGCCGACAGATATCCGTCGGACCGAGCTCTGGCCTGGCGGCTGTCGCCGCCAGCGCCGTGGTCGCCGCCGGCATCACCGACGCGGCTGACGTCGCGGCGTTCGTGGCGGGGATCACGCTGGCGTCGGGCGTCCTGTTCCTCGTGTTCGCGGTGATCAAGACAGGGTGGATCGCGCAGTTCCTGTCCCGCGCCGTGGTCACCGGGTTCCTGTTCGGTGCGGCGATCGACGTGGTGATCGGTGAGCTGCCCAAGATCACCGGAACCGATGCCGAGCGGCTCCAACTCGCTCCGGGAGCTCCGGTCATGGCTGGGGAGCGCTGGACGAGACGCACCGGGCCACGCTCGTCGTGGGTGTGATTGCGCTCGTCGTCGTCTTCGGGCTCCGCTTGTCGCGCCCCAGGTGCCCGGCGCCCTGGTCCTGGTGGTCGGTGGACTGGCCGCTTCCTGGCTGCTCGACCTCGGGGACCGTGGTGTGGCGCTGGTCGGAGCCGTGCCCAGAGGACTGCCGTCGTTCGCGATCCCCGACGGCCGGCTGATGTGGGACCACGCCGGCACGGTGGCGCTCGCAGCCTTCGCACTGGTGCTGATCGGGTTCTCCCAGACAGCAGGCGACGCTCGGATGTTCGCCGCCAGGCACCGCTACCAGATCGACATCGACCAGGAGTCCGTCGCGCAGGGCATGGCGAACGCCGGAGCGGGGGTGCTGCAGGGCATGCCGGTCACGACGAGCCTGTCGGCGAGCTCCCTGAACGACCATGCCGGCGCCCGGTCAGGCCTGGCCTCCCTCACCACCGGGGTCACGGTCCTGCTGACCCTCCTGGTGCTCGCTCCGCTCTTCTCCGACCTGCCGAAGCCGGTCCTGGCCGCCGTCATCACCGAAGCCGTGGTGATGGGCATGATGGACTTCCCGGAGATCAGGCGGCTCGCTCGCGTCCAGCGATTCGACTTCTGGGTGGCGATCGCCGCCTTGCTGGGAACCCTGGTCTTCGGCGTCCTGTCGGGTGTCCTGATCGGCGTCGGCCTGTCCATCCTCTGGCTCATCTCGGTCGCGACCCGGCCCGCACATCCCCGTGCTGGCGCGCGAGCCCGGCACCGCAGGTCTTCCGCGAGCTCAACGAACACCCGGACGACGAGCAGGTCCCGGGCGTGGTCGTGCTGCGCATGGACGGCGGGCTGTTCTTCGCCACCTCCGACGCCCTCGAGGACCGGGTCCGAGAGATCATCCACTCGACCGCCGACCTGACCGGGATCGTGCTCGACTGTGGCGGGATGGACTTCATCGACTCCCAGGGCTCGGCCAAGCTGGACGACATCATCGCCCTCTGCACAGAGGCAGGGGTCGTGCTGCACCTGGCGCGCGTGAAGCCCGGCCTCATGGCCTTGCTGGAGCGCGATCACGTCCTGGAAGCGTCTCGGCCGGGACAAGGTCCACGGCAACATCCGCCTGGCACTGCAGGCCCATTTCCAAGCGCCCGCGGGACCTCCGGACGACGGCCGCGGGGACTCCCCGTCAGGCAGCCCCTAACCGAAGCTCTCGACCAGCAGGCCGTGTCGCAGTCCGCGGTCGCTGACCGTGAGCGACTCGTTGCCGAGCTTGTCGAGCACCGTTCGCACGATGCAGGCTCCCGCGAGGATGATGTCGGCGCGCTGTGGTTGCAGCCCCACGACGCTGCGGCGTTCGTCGCGGGTGCGCGTGCGATAGAGCTGGATCTGTCGGTCGATCTCGGTGCGGTCGAGCACCGTGCCCTGGACGATGTCCGCGTCGTACTCGGCCAGGCCGTGCTTGACCGCGGCCAGGTTGGTGACGGCGCCTCCCATCGCGACGAGCGTGTCGGGCGTCGACCGGTCGTCGAGCCGACCGAGGTCAGCAGCGATCGCGCCGAGGGCCTCGGCCAGCACGTCCTCGGAGACCGTGTCGCCGAGGCCGTACTGCTCCGTGTAGCGGACCGCGCCCACGTCGACGCTGAACCGCTCGTCGATCTCGTCGCCGTGCCCGAACGTGAACTGCGAGCTGCCGCCGCCCGTCTCGAACACCACCAGGGAACCTCGGGTCCTCCCGATCCCCGCCCTCGTCCCGAGATACGCCAGCCGTGCCTCCTCGTCTCCGGAGATGATCTCGACCGTGAGGCCACACCGTGCCCGCACGGCAGCGATGAAGTCCTCGCTGTTGGGAGCGATCCGCAGGCCGGCGGTACCCACCGCGACGGTCGCCGCGACTCCGTCCTGCGCGGCCTCGTCGACCATGGCTGCGATGGCCTCGGCCGTCCGCTCCATGGGCTCCGGGTTGAGGCGGCCGGTGTCGTGCAGACCCTTCGCCGAGTCGCGTGACCTCGGCGCGGTCGGCGATCTTTCGCCAGTGACCGTCCGTGTCCCGCTCGCCGAGGTGGAACTTGACGGAGTTGGTGCCCACGTCGATGACGGCGTATCGCTCCGAGCCGAACCTGAGGAGTGACTTGAGGCCACGCGGGACGCTCACGTTGGGCTGCGGCGACAGCCCGAGCCCACGGACCGCCGCGATCACCAGGGCCGGGTCCTCGGACTCGATCGCGATGGTGCGGATCGATGCCTGCCCGCTCCGCATCTCGGTCAGCTCGGCCAGACAGCCGCCGACGGTGTAGCGCTCCCGCCTCTTGTGCACGTCGGCCGCGATCACGTCGGGGTTGGGATGCACCAGCTCGTCCATGAGCTCGCCCAGCGTGTACGTCGCCCGCGTCGCGGGCGGCGACTCCACGCGCAGCGCGGCGAGCACGGTGCCGACCTGGGCCGAGGACAGCGGGAACCCGGCCTTCATCACGGGGAACCACTGCTGGAGCCCGTTCTCGTCGACCGCGATGAGGTGCTTGACGTCCATCAGGTCGTCGCGGACCTTGACGGTGTCGGTTCCCTCGCGTCGACAACAGGTAGACCTCGTCGCTCTCCTGCACCCGGTCCGGAGGCGCGACAGCAAGGGTCGACCCGATGTCGCCGAATCGATCGGCGAAGCGGCGCCATTCCCAGCGCGGGCTCGTTTCGGTCACGATCAGGGCCCCCTTCGCTCGCGACAGTTCGCAGCGCACACTTTACGCTCGTGCTTCCGTCCTCACCTGGTGCCGAGTCGCCCGGCGTGCGCAGCAGCCGTGAACAGATCCGGCGTCCGGTCAGCTGGTCGCCAGCAACCGGTTGTCGATCTCGGGATAGTGGCGCCGGATGTTCACCTTGCGCTCGAGCTCGGCGATGATCGCGGGCGCGAAGTTGACCTCGTAGAGGCTCTGCGCGCTGCCGAGGCCACCGGGGCTGAAGACGTTGATCTCCATCAGCTTGTCGCCGACGATGTCGAGGCCGACGAGGAACATCCCGTCGCGACCAGCTTGGGCCGCACGATCTCGACCATCTCCAGCATCGCGTCGGTGACGTTGACCTTCGACCGCCTTGCCGCCGGCGGACATGTTGGAGCGGATGTCCTTCGTCGTGTTCGTACGCCGGAACGCGGCGTACTCGCCGTCGACCTCGAGCGGCTCGCCGTTCATCACGAACATCCGCACGTCGCCGTCTGACCGCCTCGGGCAGGTACTCCTGCGCCACGACGTAGCCGTCGCGGGAGATGGCCTCGATGATCTGGGTGAGGTTGGGCGCCTCCTTGCTGTCGACCAGGAACACCCCGGCACCGCCCGATCCCTGCAGGGGCTTGAGCACGGCCCTGCCGCCGAGATCCTTGATGAACTGCCGCGATCATGTCCTCGTCGCGCGAGATCAGGGTCCGCGGCCGGACGATCTCGGGGAAGTGCTGGAAGTAGGCCTTGGACAGCGCGTCGGCGAGGCTGGTCGGGTCGTTGACGACGAGCACGCCGCGTCGACGGCGATCAGCTGGCCGAAGGCCAACCCCGGCGTTGTTCGCCCACGGGCTCGGTCTCGGCGTCGTCGGCGGGGTCGTTGCGCAGCATGACCACGTCGAACTCGTCCAGGCCGATGAGCTGCTCCGCGTCGGGCTTCTTGACGTCCTCGAGGTGCCGCTCGAGGGAGCGGTAGGACTTGCGCGTGTCCCGGCCCGGGCCTTGGTCGCTGACAGCGAGCCGTCGGGCTCGTAGGCGAAGTCACCGATCCCCATGTACCACGCCTCGTGGCCCATCTCCTTGGCTGTCATGGCGAGCCGGTTGGTGGTGTACTCCGGCTTCTCGGTCTCGATGTCGTTGACGACGAATCCGATCTTCATGAGTGTCCTTCCAGGAGCGGTGCTGAGGTCCTCGGTCCCGACCGCATCGGGCCAGGTTGGCGTGGGTCGCCGGGTCGTGCAGGTAACGCGGCAGGACCCGAGGCGGGCCGCGAGCAGCCCGCGGTCCTGCGAGGTCGCCGATCAGCGGCAGGTCCGCAGGGAGAACTTGCCGAGCCAGCAGCTGGTCGAGCGCTCCGTCGGCGCCGAGGTGCTCGAGGAGCTCGACGAGGCCGCGGAGGTAGATGGCGTCCTTGGTCATGCCGCCGGAGCGATAGACGCGCATGACGGTCGTGTACGCGCTCGCCGACGGGGAAGTCGTCGTCGACCAGCGCCTCGTGGGCCTCGGCGAACGACGCCCCGCCGATCATCCGGTGCACGGTGACGACCCGGCTGGCGAGCTGGCGCAGCCGGAACGCGGTGAGCCCGCCGCACGCGATCTCGGCGAGCACGGCCAGCCCCTCCTGGGTCTCGTCGTAGCCCGCGAGCCCGACGCCCATGCACCTTGATCGGCTGGTGGCTGCCGTTGGCCTGGGTGACGAGGTGGGTGCCGACCTCGTGGTGGAGCAGCGCCGCGGCGCGTGCCTGCTGCACCTTGGTCTCGGGGCCGATGAGCAGGATGTCGCCGGAGACCATGCACGCCGTTGACGTCGGCCCGGATCTCGGCATGCATGTCGAGGTCGGGGTCGCTCGTCGCGGTAGTGCGCGATCTCCTCCTCGGCCAGCGCCAGGAACTCCTCGGCGTCGAGGGCGTCACCGCTCGGCTCGGTGGTGGTGATGCTCGCCAGCAACCCCTCGGCCTGCCGCCGCAGCGACGGGGAGACACCGCCGTACAGCTCGACGCTGAGCGGGAGGAAGTCGTCGGAGTCGCGCGCCTGGAGCATGTCCAGCTGGAGCTCCATCTCGCGGTGCTTGGCGCGCAGCAGCTGCCCGAGGACCGGGTCCTCGATCGCCGCCGAGCTCGATGGAGGCCAGCTCGGCGCGCACCACCTCGGGATCGATCTCCAGCTCGCGGTAGGTGAACGTCGGGCGCCGGGTCGCGGCCGCGCGAGGAAGTCGTCGCGGAGGTCGTCCGCATCGACCGGCGTGATGTCGAGCAGGAAGCGGAAGCTGCCCGACAGCAGCGCCAGCCGATGGTCGAGCGCGAGGTCGTCGGTGCTCAGCTCACCGCGGCGGGTTCGGTCACCGCAGCTTCCCCAGCTCCTCGCGCAGCCCGGGGAGAGTGGCCGACAGGGCGTCCTGCGCGAGCGCGGAGCCGCTCCTCGTCGAGCTCACCGGTCCACTCGTCCATGAAGGTCTTCTTGAACTCCAGCGCGAGCACGCACCCGACCCGGGGATAGCGGTCGTGCACCCACCACGCGAGGTTGCGGCCCTCGAAGGCGCACGTTCTCCCGGACGTCGAGCGGGCCACTGCCGGGCGACGCCGTGCGGATGTCGCCCATGAAGCGCTCGACGAGCGGGCCGAACCGGTCGCGGTCGACGACTGCCGGTGCCGACGTTGACCTCGGGGTTCTCCTCGCCGGCGCCGGCGGCTGCGTCGGCGCCGTCGCGCCGGTGGTTGTAGGAGTGCACGTCGAGCAGCACGAACGGCCCTCGCTCGGCCAGCGCGTCGAGGCGCGGGCGCGAGCGCGTCGTAGAAGGCGTCGTACGTCTCCAGGCTGCCCTCGAAGAGCTCGTCGGACAGCACGCCCTCGCGCCACACGTCGAGGCCCCAGCAGTCCTCGGGGCTCCGGTAGACCGCCTCGCGGCGCGGCCGGTTGAGGTCGGCCTCGAAGCGGGAGCGCGTCGTGATCACCCGATCGGGCACGACGGCGGCGATCCGGTCCGTGAAGGGATCCTCCTCGCGGAACCGCTCGGCCTTGTCGAGCACCATCGCCTCGGCGATCTCGGGTCGCAGCCCGTGCCCCGCATGCACCGAGGTGGCCACGATCGGCCCGGTCCACTCGCCTTCGAACGCGACAGCGTCCGACGTCCCTCCCATGTCCGTCATGCCCGGCTGTCTACCGCACTTCGGAGTCGCAGTTCCACCGTGCGCACCCGAAGGGGTGGGCGGCTGGTAGGACTGGGGCATGCGAGTCGTCGTCCTCACCGGTGCGGGGATCTCCGCCGAGAGCGGGCTCTCCACCTTCCGCGACTCCGACGGTCTCTGGGAGGGCCACGACCCCATGCAGGTCGCCACCCCCGAGGCGTACGACGCGGACCCGGGGCTGGTGCTGCGGTTCTACGACGAGCGACGAGCAGCGCTGTCCCGCGTCCGGCCCAACGCGGCACACGACGCGCTGGCACGGCTCGAGGAGGCGCTCGGCGACGACCTGCTCGTCGTCACCCAGAACGTCGACGACCTCCACGAGCGCGCCGGCTCCAGCCGGGTGCACCACATCCACGGCCGGCTGCGGTCGGCCTGGTGCACGACGTGCGACGAGCGGCACGAGTGGGACGGCGCACTGCGCGACCGACCGCCCTGCCCGTGGTGCGGGCAGGCGACCCTGCGGCCCGACATCGTGTGGTTCGGCGAGATCCCCTACGGCATGGGCGTCGTCGAGGAAGCCCTCTGGGAGTGCGACCTCTTCGTCTCGATCGGCACCTCCGGACTCGTCTACCCCGCGGCGGCCTTCGTGCACTGGGCGCGCCGGGACACCCTCGAGCTCAACCTGGAGCCGTCGGCGGGGGCAACCGACTTCGCCGCCTCGCGACAGGGCCCGGCCACCGAGCTCGTGCCCCGATGGGTGGACGAGGTCCTGGGCTGACGTCCGTCAGCGGCCGTTCTGGCTGAAGTGCATGTAGTCGCGGGAGTATCGCCAGGCGCCGCCCCACTCCCACCCGATCGACGCGAAGGCCCGGACGACGGGCCCGTCCGGGGTGATCATGCCGGCCCGGACCCGGTCGCGAGGCAGGTAGGCCGAGGCCAGCTCCGGCAGCACAACGGCCCCCTTCGCGTACGGGTTGTGGAACGCGTTGACGTCGATGGCGAGACCGTAGGCGTGCTGCGAGAAGTAGCTCGCACCCGTCGTGGGTCGACACGCGAACACCCCGGTCCCGTTGCCGTCGCCGGTCGACGGCGCGTCCGGGTCGTAGGTCCGCTGGATGCCGACCTGCTCCTGCGGGAAGCGTGCGCGGTAGAGCACGCGGAAGACGTCCACGATGTCGTCCGCGACGGCACGGTGCACCAGCAGCTCGCCCGTGTGCCGCTGCGCGTCGAATCCCCAGAAGGTCAGCCGCACCCAGGCGAGGTCCTCCGCGGCGACCGGGCAGCCTCGTTCCCAGGTCGAACGGGCGATGACGTGGGGCGGTGCCGGCGCACGGACCGTCGAGGCGAAGCCGCGTCCGGGCAGCATCCGCACGTCGTCGGGCAGCGTCCAGCGGCGGTGGCGCAGCACCGGCGGCGTGGGCCGCACCTCGCCGTTGCCGGTGGCCGGGTCCTCGGGCAGCACGCGTGTGCCCAGCCAGGCGGGGGGCACGCTGCCGAATCCGGTGGCGGGCTCAGCCTGGGTCCCGTCGGTGGACACGGGCGTCCGCTCCGACCCGGGCCGGCTCGGCAGCAAGACCGGCCGTCGCCACCAGGAGCAGGCTCGCGAGGAGGTGCGACAGGGTGGCGATCATGCCCCGACCGTACGACGTACCTCACGTCCCGCAGCCCTGTGCCACGCAGGTGACTGACGGGTAACATAGCCGTCATGAAGCGTGAGATCTACGACGAGGACCACGAGGCCTTCCGTGCCTCGGTCAAGGAGTTCCTGGACCGCGAGGTCACCCCCCACCTCGAGTCGTACGCCGACGGGCACGGGCTGGATCGCGAGTTCTGGCTGGCCGCGGGCAGGCAGGGATTCCTGGGTCTGGAGGTCCCCGAGGAGTTCGGCGGCTCCGAGGCCGGCGACTACCGCTTCAACGCGGTGCTCACCGAGGAGCTCGCCAAGGTCAACATGACCCTGCCGAGCTGCGTCGGGATCCACGCCGACATCGTCGCCCCCTACCTCGTCCACCTCACCGACGACGAGCAGAAGAAGCGCTGGCTGCCGAAGTTCTGCTCCG
The DNA here is from genome assembly GCA_963778975.1 of uncultured Actinomycetota bacterium. Lineage (GTDB taxonomy): Bacteria > Actinomycetota > Actinomycetes > Propionibacteriales > Nocardioidaceae > Nocardioides. The sequence goes on along the minus strand of CAVZWM010000017.1, from coordinate 22,861 downwards.
GCGAGCTGCTCACCGCGATCGGCATGACCGAGCCGGGCGGTGGCTCCGACCTGGCCAACCTCAAGACCACCGCCGTACGGGACGGCGACGACTGGATCCTCAACGGCTCCAAGACGTTCATCACCAACGGCGGCAGCGCCGACCTCGTGGTCGTGGCCGCACGCACCGCGCCGGAGAAGAAGGCCAAGGGCATCTCGCTCTTCGGCGTCGACACCACCCTCGACGGCTTCTCCGTCGGCCGGGTTCTCGACAAGGTCGGCCAGGACGAGTCCGACACCGCCGAGCTCGCCTTCGACAACGTCCGCGTGAGCAACGCCGACCTGATCGGTCCGCTCGACACCGGCTTCATCTCGATGATGCAGTTCCTGCCGCAGGAGCGCCTCGGTTCGGCGATCACCAACCTCGCCCACGCCAAGCAGATCCTCGACGAGACCGTGCAGTACGCCAAGGACCGCCAGGCGTTCGGGCAGCCGATCGGCTCCTTCCAGAACACCCAGTTCCTGCTGGCCGACCTGGTCACCCGGATCGACGTGACCCAGGCCTACGTCGACCAGTGCGTGGTCGCGCACACCAAGCAGGAGCTGACGCCCGTCGACGCGGCGAAGGCGAAGTGGTGGACCTCGCAGGTCCAGAACGACGTCCTCGACCACTGCGTCCAGATCTACGGCGGCTACGGCTTCATGAACGAGTACCGCGTGGCCCGCGCCTGGCGCGACGCCCGCGTGACGAAGATCTGGGCCGGGTCCAACGAGATCATGAAGATGCTGATCGGGCGCGACCTGGGGCTGTGATGCCGACCGTGCAGCGGATGTTCGTGGCGGTGCTCCCGCCACCGGACGCCATCGCGCACCTGGAGGACTTCCTGGCGCCGCGGCGCGAATCCGCCGGCTTCCGCTGGTCGGACCCGGAGCAGTGGCACCTGACGGCGGCCTTCTCGGCGGGCGTGCCCGAGCGCAGCCTCGACGACCTGGGCGAGCGCCTGGCCAGGGCGGCCCGGCGCCGGCGGGCCTTCGCCCTGCGCATCGCGGGCGGCGGCGCCTTCCCCCACGCCGACCGCGCCCGCGTCCTCTACGCCCGGCTCGGGGCGGACGACACCGCGGCCACCGAGCTCGCCCGGCTCGCGGCCGGGTGCCGGGCCGCGCTGTCGAGGTCGGGAGCCCGGGTCGATGGCCAGCGCTGGCGTCCCCACCTCACGCTCGCCCGGCTGGGGCACCCCGACAACGTCACGCCGTGGGTCCGGCTGCTCGAGACCTACGACGGCCCCGCGTGGCAGGTGGAGGACGTCGTGCTGGTCGCATCCCACCTCGGCGAGGGACCGCGGGGGCGACCCCGGCACGAGGTCGTGGACTCGTACCCGCTCACCTGAGCGCAGCCTCACCTTCGTTGCACGGCGAACGTCGTGGGGTGAGGATCGACGGGTGAGCATGGAGATCGGGACCGACGAGGATCCCCAGCACTTCCACGACGCCATGGGCGACGCACGTCGGCACGCGCCTCAACTGGCTGCGGGCAGCGGTGCTCGGGGCCAACGACGGCATCGTGTCGACCGCAGGTGTCGTGATGGGCGTCGCCGGCGCCACCGACGACAGCGGGACCATCGTGATCGCGGGCATCGCCGCGCTGACCGCCGGCGCGCTGAGCATGGGGACCGGGGAGTACGTCTCGGTCAGCACCCAGCGCGACTCCGAGAAGGCACTGCTCGGCCTCGAGGCGCGCGAGCTCCAGCGCATGCCCGTGACCGAGCAGTCGGAGCTGGCCAGCATGTATCGCGACAAGGGACTCTCGGAGGAGACCGCGGAGCTCGTGGCCGCCGAGCTCACCGCGAACGACGCCCTGCGCGCCCATGCCGACATCGAGTTCGGCATCGACCCCGACAACCTGACCAACCCGTGGCACGCGGCCTGGGCATCGATGATCGCCTTCACCGTCGGCGCGCTCCTCCCGCTGCTGGTCGTCGCCTTCGTGCCCGACGGCGTACGCATCCTGGTCACCGTGCTCAGCGTCGTCGTGGCGCTGGCCCTGACCGGCTTCGTGAGCGCGCGCATCGGCTACAGCCCGCGGCTGCCCGCCGTCGTACGCAACGTGGCGGGTGGGCTGCTCGCGATGGGCGTGACCTACCTGATCGGCTCGTTCGCCGGCATCCACCTCGGCTGACCTGTTCATCATGGGATGTCGCTGAGGATGCACTTCCCCAGGTCAATTGACATGGGGAAGTGACTGTTCGCCTACATCCCATGATGAAGCAGGCGACGCGAGCTGCTCAGCCGAGGGCGGCGCACGATGTCGTTGACCCGGTCCTTGGCGTCGCCGAAGAGCATCTGGGTGTTGTCCTTGAAGAACAGCGGGTTCTGCACGCCGGCGTAGCCGGTGGCCATCGACCGCTTGAAGACCACGACGTCCTTGGCGTTCCAGACCTCCAGCACCGGCATGCCGGCGATGGGCGAGCCGGGCTCCTCCAGGGCGGCCGGGTTGACGGTGTCGTTGGCGCCGATGACGAGCACGACGTCGGTGCGGGGGAAGTCCTCGTTGATCTCGTCCATCTCGAGCACGATGTCGTAGGGCACCCTGGCCTCGGCCAGGAGGACGTTCATGTGGCCGGGCAGCCGGCCGGCGACGGGGTGGATGCCGAAGCGCACGTCGACGCCCTTCGCGCGCAGCTTGCGGGTCATCTCGGCCACGGGGTACTGCGCCTGGGCGACGGCCATGCCGTAGCCCGGCGTGATGACGACCGACGAGGCGTTGGCGAGCAGGTCGGCGACGTCGTCGGCGTGGATCTCGCGGTGGTCGCCGTAGTCGCGGTCCTCGCCCGCCGACTGCGCCGGTCGAGCCGAACCCGCCGGCGATGACGCTGATGAAGGAGCGGTTCATCGCCTTGCACATGATGTAGCTGAGGATCGCACCGGACGAGCCGACGAGTGCGCCGACGATGATCAGCAGGTCGTTGCCGAGCATGAAGCCGGCCGCGGCCGCGGCCCAGCCGGAGTAGCTGTTGAGCATCGAGACGACCACGGGCATGTCGCCGCCGCCGATCGCGGCGACGAGGTGGAAGCCGAGGAACAGCGCGAGCGCCGTCATCAGCAGCAGCGGCACCAGGCCCAGCACCAGCTCGCCGTCGAGCGCCACGAACCAGAACATCAGCACGACCGAGACGACGATGACGCCGAGGTTGAGCTGGTGGCGCCTCGGCAGCGTCAGCGGGGAGGACGACATCCTCCCGCTGAGCTTGGCCCACGCCACGATCGAGCCGGTGAGGGTCACCGCGCCGATGAAGACGCCGATGAAGACCTCGACGTCGTGCACGGCGTCCGCGAAGCCCTCGTACTCCAGGTAGGAGTTGATGCCGACCAGCACGGCGGCCAGGCCGACGAAGCTGTGCAGCATCGCGACGAGCTCGGGCATCCCGGTCATCTCGACGGTGCGGGCGCGCCAGGCGCCGATCACGCCGCCGGCGGCCATCATGACGAGGATCAGCAGGAGGGTGACGGCGAAGTTGCGCTCGTCGAGGAGCTCGGCCTTCTGGGCGGCCAGCAGCAGGGTGGCGAGCAGCGCCAGGCCCATGCCGACCATGCCGGCGACGTTGCCGAGCTTGGCGGTCTCGTGCTTCGACAGGCCCGCCAGGGCGCCGATGAAGAGCAGCCCCGCGATGATGTAGGCGCCGGTGACGAACCCGAAGAGGTTGTCCGAGGTCAGGAAGTCGCTCACGTCAGTCCTTCCTGAACATCTCGAGCATGCGCAGCGTCACCAGGAAGCCACCGAAGATGTTGATGCTCGCCACGAAGACCGCGACGAGCGCGAGCAGCATCACGGCGAGGTTGTCGCTGCCGACCTGCAGGATGCCGCCGACCAGGATGATCCCGGAGATCGCGTTGGTCTCCGCCATGAGCGGCGTGTGCAGCGCGTGCGACACGTTGGAGATGACGTAGTAGCCGACCACGACGGCCAGCGCGAAGACGGTGAAGTGGCCCAGGAAGCTGCCGGGCGCCAGCGACGCCAGCACCGCGAAGGCCACGGCGCCCAGCCCGGCGGCGTACCACTTCCTCCGCGGGTCCACGGGCTTCGCCGGCGGTGCCGCCTCGGTCACCGGCAGCACCTGCGTCGCCGTGCTCGCCGCGGACACCTGGACGGGTGGCGGCGGCCAGAGCGTCTCGCCGCCGCGGGTCACGGTGATGCCGCGCTGGACGACGTCGTCGAGGTCGACGCGTCAGCTGGCCGTCCTTCTCGGGGGTCAGCAGCTTGAGCAGGTTCACGATGTTGGTGCCGTAGAGCTGGCTGGTCTGCGCGGCCAGGCGTCCGGCGAGGTCGGTGTAGCCGAGGACGGTCACGCCGTTGTCGGTGACGACGCGCTCGTCCGTGACCGGGTGGCGGCGACGTTGCCGCCGTTGGCGGCCGCCATGTCGACGATGACCGAGCCGGGCCGCATCGCGGCCACCGTCTCGGCGGTGACCAGCCGGGGCGCGGGGCGGCCGGGGATGAGGGCGGTGGTGATGACGATGTCGGCGGCGCGCGCCTCCTCGTCGTACATCGCAGCGGTCGCGGCCTCCTGCTCGGCGGTCATCTCCTTGGCGTAGCCGTCGGACGAGACCTCCTGCTCCATGTCGACCGTGACGAACTGCGCGCCCATCGACTCGACCTGCTCGGCGACCTCGGGCCGCACGTCGAAGGCGCGTACGACGGCGCCGAGCGACCCGGCGGCGCCGATCGCGGCGAGCCCGGCCACGCCGGCTCCGACGACGAAGACCCGCGCCGGGGGGACCTTGCCGGCCGCGGTGACCTGGCCGGTGAAGAGGCGGCCGAACTCGTGGGCGGCCTCGATCACGGCGCGGTAGCCGGCGACGTTGGCCATGCTGGACAGCACGTCCATCGACTGGGCGCGCGAGATGCGGGGCACGGCGTCCATCGCCATCGCGGTGACACCGGCGGCCGTGAGCTGCTCGACGAGCTCGGGGCTGCGGCCCGGGGCCATCAGGCTGATCACCGTGGCGCCGGGGGCGAGCCGGGCGATCTCGTCGGTGGTGGGGGCGTTGACCTTCACCACGATGTCGCTGGACCACACGTCCCCGGACGAGCCGACGGCGATCCCGGCGTCGGTGAACGCGCGGTCGGGCTGGTCGGCCGCCTGTCCGGCGCCTGCCTCGACGACGACGTCGTAGCCCAGGGCCGCCAGCTGCGACGCGGTCTTCGCCGTCGCAGCGACCAGGGTCTCCCCGGGACGGGACTCGCGGGGGATGCCGATGCGCACAGAAGCCTCCTGGAAGGGGGACGGACCGCGCTCAAGTTACACGCGGGCACACCCCTGGGGCGGCAGTCTCACGTGCGCGCGGTCACCCGCGCGCGTCTGTGGCCCCGGTGGCGGCCCCACCGAGTCCCTCGCCCGCACCGGCATGTGCACCCGCTGGAGCGCGGGCGGCGCGTCCTCGCCGAGCAGGGTCTCGACCGCGAGCCGTCCCATCTCGAACTCGGGCAGTCCCACGCTCGTGACGGCCGGGCGCAGCCAGCTGGCCAGCTCGGAGTCGTCGAACGACACGAGCGACACGTCGGCCGGGATCGCGCAGCCGCGCGGCCTCGAGCGCCTGGTAGACGCCGAAGGCGATGCGGTCGTTGAGGCACACGATCGCCTGCGGCCGTACGCCGTCGCTGAGGGCTGACGACACCGCGTCGTACGCCGCCTCGGGCCACCACGGGCACGACAGCTGCCCGGCCAGCTCGACACCCTCCGCGGCCAGGGCCGCGCGGATGCCCTCCATCCGTTCGGAGCCCGGCAGCGACGTCGAGGGAGTCTCGCCCACCACCCAGATGTCGTCGCGGTGCCCGGCCACGAGCAGCACGGACGTCACCGCGCGACCTCCCTCGGCCTCGTCCGGGACGATCGGCCGGGTGGTCGCCGTCGCTGCGGCAGTTGAGGAGGACGATCCGCTGACCGGGGCGCTCTCGCGGCGAGGCGATGCGGTCGTGCGAGGCCGTGGCGAAGATCAGGCCGTCGACCTGCCGACCGGACAGGTCCTCGGCGAGCGTCGCCTCCAGGGCGGGGTCGCCGCCCGACTCGCACACCAGGAGGAGGTGCTCGCGGCGCAGGGCCGCCGTCATGGCGCCCCGGATCAGCTCGCCGCCGTAGTGGCCGGTGGCGATGGTGTCGACGACCAGCCCGATGGTGCTGCTGACCCGCGTGCGCAGGCTGCGGGCGGTGAGGTTCGGGCGGTAGTCCAGCTCCCGAGCGGTGCGGAGCACCCGTTGACGGGTCTCCTCAGCGATGCGCATGTCACGTCCGGTGAGCACGAACGACGCCGTCGTCGAGGACACGCCGGCCCGCTCGGCGACGTCCTTGAGACGGACGCGTCGACCTGTTCCGGGCATGCCGGGCCCTCCCCTTGGCTTCTCCTGTGTGGTGGGACATCATCTCTTGACGTGGCGTACGTCACAGTGTTTACTCCAGCCAAATCGGTTTAGCAAGGCTTCTCGGCCCTCCGACCACGGCGACCGACCTCGCATCCACGTACTCGCGAAGGAGAACCACCATGCACCACATCCGAGTCCGCACGATCAGGACGGGTGCCGCCCTGCTGGCGGCCACCCTGTTCCTGGGCGCCTGCGGAGGCTCCGACAGCGATTCCGACTCCGAAGGGAGCGGTGACAGCGAGACCCCGGCCGCGAGCGGCGGAGAGCTCCTGATCTGGGTCGGCGACGGCCCCGGCGGCGACGCGACCACCGCGATCGGCGAGGCCTTCGGCGAGGAGAACGGCGTCGACGTGACCGTCGAGGTCCTGCCGGGCTCCGAGCTGCAGGCCAACTTCGTGACGGCAGCGCAGGCGGGGGACGCGCCGGACGTCGTCATGGGCGCCCACGACTGGATCGGCAACCTGGTCCAGAACGGCACCATCGACCCGATCCAGATCCCCGAGGCGACGAGCTCCACGCTCCAGCCGCTGGCCATCGAGGCGGTCACCTTCGACGGTCAGACCTACGGCATGCCCTACACGATGAACAACATCGTGCTGATCCGTAACACCGACCTCGCTCCCGACGCCCCGGCGACGGTGGAGGAGATGGTCGCAGCCGGCAAGAAGGCGGTGCAGGCAGGCGCCCAGGCGCCGCTGGCCTGGCCGGTGAGCGACACCGGCAACCCCTACTTCATCAACCCGCTCTACACCTCGGGCGGCGGCTACATGTTCGGCCAGGCCGACGACGGCTCCTTCGACCCGACCGACCTCGGCGTCGGCACCCCGGGCTCGATCGAGGCGTACGAGAAGATCGGCGCGCTCGGCGAGAAGGGCCAGGGCGTGCTGAAGCGCTCGGTCAACACCGACAACGCCATCGCCCTGTTCACCGAGGGCAAGACCCCCTTCCTGATCGAGGGCCCGTGGCAGCTGACCACGATCGACGAGAGCGACATCAACTACGAGGTGTCCGAAGTGCCCGGCTTCGAGGGCATGGACCCGGCCTCACCGTTCATCACCGTCGACGCGGCGTACGTCGCCAGCGGGGGCGCCAACAAGACGCTCGCCCAGGAGTTCGTGACCAACTACTGGTCGCGGGCCGACATCGGCGCCCAGCTCTTCGAGGCGACCAAGAACGTGCCGGCCAACATCGACACGCTGAGCCAGATCGAGGGCGACAACCCGGCCGTGGCCGCAGTGGCCGCGGCGGGGTCCGCCAACGGCCAGATCATGCCGAGCATCCCGGAGATGGCGGCGGTCTGGGACCCGCTGGGCAAGGCCGAGGCGGCCGTGATCGGCGGCGCCGACCCGGAGACGACGATCACCGACGCGGCCAAGGCCATCCAGGCAGCGATCGACGAATAGCCCTGCGCTCTCCCGGGGCGGGCCGACGGCCCGCCCCGGGAGCTGGTCCACCGCCCACGATCACGTCGAGGAGAGTCACGTGGCAGGCAGCACCTCATCGCCCCCGGGCCGCAAGGCACCCCGGTGGGGGCTGGGCGCCGACGGCACCAGCAGTCCCATGATGCTGATGGTCAAGGTCATCGGCCTCGCCCTGGTGGCGGCCGTCGCCCTCTGGGCGCCCTCCCGCTGATCCGCAGCGACAACTGGTGGGGCCTGGCCGTCGTCGTGGCCGTGACAGCGCTGGCGTTCTACGTCTACCTGTCCCCCCGCACCGTGCCGATGAAGTACCTGCTGCCGGGCACCCTCTTCCTCATCGCCTTCCAGGTCGTCCCCGTCCTCTACACCGTCTCGACCGCGTTCACGAACTTCAGTGACGGTCACCGCGGCACCAAGGAAGAGGCGATCACGGCCATCGAGGGGGCCTCGGTCAAGCAGGTCCCCGACTCCACGATCTACACGCTGACCCTGGCCACGGACGGCGACGCAGCGACGGGCGACATCGTCTTCCTGCTGGCCGACCCGGGCTCGCAGGAGAGCTTCGTCGGCACCGCCGACGGGCTCGAGCCGCTCGAGGAGGGGACCTTCGAGTCCGCCACCCCCGGCGGCAAGATCACCGCCGCCGACGACTACACCGTCCTCACCGTCCCCCAGGTCAACGCCCGCCAGGACGACATCACCGCCTTCAGCGTCCCGACCGACGACGGTGCGATCAAGAGCCAGGGCCTGTCGGCAGCGTTCGAGGGGGCGCCCCAGCAGTCCTACGACGAGGAGTGCGACTGCATCACCGACGCCGCCACCGGCAACGTGTGGACCGCGGACGACGAGGAAGGCTCCTTCGTCAGCGAGGACGGCTCGCAACGCGACCTCGCCCAGGGCTGGAAGGTCAACGTCGGCTTCGACAACTTCAAGAGGGTCTTCACCAACGACACCATCCGCGAGTCCTTCCTGCGGATCCTGGTGTGGAACTTCGCCTTCGCGATCGGCACCGTGGTCATCACGTTCGCGCTGGGCCTGCTGGTGGCGCTCGCGCTCAACAACCCGCTGATGCGGGGGCGCACCCTCTACCGGTCGCTGATCATCCTCCCGTACGCCATGCCCAGCATCGCGATGTACCTGGTCTGGCGGGAGATGTTCAACAAGGACTTCGGCCTGATCAACCGGCTGCTGGGGACCGACATCAACTGGTTCGGCAGCACGGCCAGCTCGATGTTCGCCATCCTGCTGATCCAGCTGTGGCTCGGCTACAACTACATGTTCCTCGTCATCACCGGCGCCCTCCAGTCGATCTCCTCCGACCTCGTCGAGGCGGCCGGTGTCGACGGCGCCAAGCCGTTCTACGCCTTCCGGACCATCACCTTCCCGCTGCTGCTCGTGGCGCTGGCCCCGCTGCTGATCACCTCGTTCGCCTTCAACTTCAACAACTTCGCGGCGATCTTCCTGACCAGTCGCGGGCGGTCCCTTCCCGCCCGACAACCCGAGTGCCGGCAGCACCGACATCCTGATCACCTACACCTACCGGCTGGCGTTCGGCGGGTCCGGCGCCGACTACGGGTTCGCCGCCGCCATCTCGGTGCTCATCTTCCTGATCGTGGCGACCGTCTCGATCGTGAGCTTCCGCCGCACCCAGGCCCTGGAGGAGATCAACTGATGACACACTCGACATCCGCCGCCCCCGTGGCCCCCAGTGGTGCCGACGGGCGATCCTCCCGAGGTCGCCCGGCTGGGCTCCGCCAAGGGCGGCTGGCTCCGCCGGACCGGGCTGAGCCACCTCGTCGGCATCCTGGCCCTGGCCTTCTCGATCTTCCCGATCCTGTTCGTCGTCTCGGCCTCGTTGAACCCGACCGGCACCCTGAGCTCGTCGACGCTGATCCCCCGGGAGGTCAGCCTGGTCAACTACCAGGACCTGTTCGACGGGTCGTTCCCACGCTGGTTCGTCAACAGCCTGGTGATCGCCTCGCTCGCCGCCGCGATCTCGATGCTGATCTCGGCCTGCGCCGCGTTCGCGTTCTCACGCTTCCGGTTCAGGGGGCGTCGGACCGGCCTGATGGGGCTGCTGCTCGTGCAGATGTTCCCGCAGTTCCTCGCGATCGTCGCCATCTACCTGATCTTCGCCAACATCACCGAGCTGTGGCCGGCGATCGGCTTCAACACCTCCGCCGGGCTCATCATCCTCTACCTCGGTGGCGCCCTCGGCGTGAACACCTGGCTGATGAAGGGGTTCTTCGACACCATCCCCAAGGACCTCGACGAGTCGGCCAAGATGGACGGGGCGACGCACTTCCAGGTCTTCTTCGGCATCATCCTCCCGCTCGTCGCGCCGATCCTGGCCATCACCGGCCTCCTCGGATTCATCGGAGCGATCAACGAGTTCCTGATCGCCAGCATCTTCCTGCGCGCAGGACGACTCCAAGACCGCGGCCGTCGGCCTCTACGGGATGATCGCCGACCCGCTGACCAAGAACGCCCAGTTCGGCGAGTTCGCGGCAGGCGCCGTGATCCTGGCCGTGCCGACGGTCGGATTGTTCATGTACCTCCAGCGCTACATCGTCGGCGGACTGACCGCCGGCGCCGTGAAGGGATGAGTGGATCGTGGCCGAAGTAGTCCTCGACAAGGTCAACAAGCAGTACGAGAACGGCTTCCACGCCGTGCACGACCTGTCCATCGACATCGCCGACGGCGAGTTCATCGTGCTCGTCGGCCCGTCCGGCTGCGGGAAGTCCACCGCCCTGCGCATGATCGCGGGACTGGAGGACATCAGCACGGGCACGCTCACGATCGGCGACCGGGTGGTCAACACGCTGCCCTCGCGCGATCGTGACATCGCGATGGTGTTCCAGTCCTACGCGCTCTACCCGCACATGTCGGTGGCCGACAACATCGCGTACGGCCTCAAGCTGCGGCGGATGGACAAGGCCGAGATCGAGAAGCGGGTCAAGCGGGCCGCCGACATGCTCGAGCTCGGCCCGCTGCTCGACCGCAAGCCCAAGCAGCTCTCCGGCGGCCAGCGCCAGCGGGTGGCCATGGGTCGCGCGATCGTCCGCGAGCCGCAGGTGTTCCTGATGGACGAGCCGCTGTCCAACCTCGACGCCAAGCTGCGTGTGCAGATGCGCGCCGAGATCGCCCAGGTGCAGCGCGACCTCCAGGTCACCACGATCTACGTCACCCACGACCAGACCGAGGCCATGACCATGGGCGACCGGGTCGCGCTGATGAAGGCCGGCGTGCTCCAGCAGCTCGGCGCCCCGCAGCACCTCTACGACCACCCGGACAACATCTTCGTCGCCGGCTTCATCGGCTCGCCGCCGATGAACATGGCCATCGGGAAGGTCGACCGCACCGACGCCGGCGTCACGGTGTCCTTCGGCGGGGCGACCATCCAGGTGCCCGCCTCGGTCTCCGCGGCGCGCCCGGCGCTGGCGTCGTACGCCGGACGCGACATCGCGATCGGCATCCGCAGCGAGGACATGGAGGACGCGGCCATCGCGCGCGACGCCGCGTCCCGGGCCCGGCTCACCACGACCGTCAGCCTCACCGAGGCGCTGGGCTCGGAGATCGTCGTGCACTTCCCGGTCGACGCGCCGCGGGTGGTCACCGAGGACACCAAGGCCCTCGAGGAGGACGCCGGCATCGACGACGTGCCGGTGGCGCACGTCGGCAACACGTGGGTGGCCTCCTTCAGCCCACGCTCGCGGGTCCGGCCCGGCGACCAGGTCGAGATCTCCATCGACCAGGAGCGGCTGCACTTCTTCGACCCGGCCACCGGCCTGGCCATCCGCGACTGAGCCGGTCGTGCTGCGCCTCGACGACCACTGGGTCTGGGACAGCTGGGTCGCCGACGACGGGGAGCTCTTCCACCTCTTCTTCCTCAAGGCCGCGCGCTCGGAGGAGGGGCCCGGGTCGCGCCACGCCCGGGCCAGGGTGGGGCACGCGACCTCGACCGACCTGGTCGACTGGGTCGAGCAGCCGGACGCGCTCGGACCGCTGGCGGGCGCCTGGGACGACCTGGCCATCTGGACCGGGTCGGTCGTCCGCGACGACGATCGCCTGTGGCGGATGTACTACACCGGCATCTCCGACCGCGGCGGCCTGGCGGACCAGCGCCTCGGTCTGGCCGTCTCCGACGACCTCACCACGTGGCACCGGGTCGGCACCGCGCCGCACGTCCCCATCGACCCGCGCTGGTACAAGACCCTCCCGGGGGACGACACGGCGAGCGAGACGTGGCGCGACCCCCTCGTCCTCCGCGACCCGGACGGTTCCGGGTGGCACATGGTGGTGTGCGCCCGGGCGGTGGGCGCGGGTCCGAACGATGACGGCGTCCTCGGCCATGCCCGGAGCACCGACCTGGCGACCTGGGAGGTCGGCCCGCCGCTGAGCAGCCCGGGAACGGGCTTCGGGCAGCTCGAGGTCGCCCAGGTCAAGCAGGTGGACGGTCAGTGGGTGCTGGTCTTCACCTGCCATCCCGACGAGCAGACGCCCGAGCGGCGCGCCCGCTGGGGCGAGCACTGCACGTGGTCCGTCGCTGGTCCCTCGGCCCTCGGCCCCTGGGAGGTCGCCGCGGCGCGCCCGTTCACGGCCGTGCCGGACCTCTTCGCGGCGCCCCTGGTGCAGCGGCGCGACGGCACCTGGTGCCTCATCGGCTTCCGCAACCGGGAGCACGAGGGCATCGACGGCATGGAGATCAGCGACCCGATCCCGGTGCACCTCGAGGACGGCTACATCGTGGCGGACGTTCGTGGGTAGTCCGTGTCAGGGGCTGCGGTGGAGAGGACCCCTCGCCGATCACCCGAGGGTGGAGGCGCGCGCGACGAGCTCGGGGGTGAAGACCACCCGCTCGTGGACGTGCGTCGGGGTTCTCGGTCTCGTCGAGCAGCAGCTCGGCCGCCCGCTCGCCGAGCAGCTGGCGCGGCTGCCGCACGGAGGTGATCGGCACGGCGGCGGCCGCGGCGAAGACGATGTCGTCGTAGCCGACGATGGCCAGGTCCTCGGGCACCCTGCAGGCCACTGGTGATGTAGTGCTGCAGCAGTCCGAGGGCGATCAGGTCGTTGGCGCAGAAGGCGGCCGTGGGGCGGCGGCGCTCGGGCAGGCCCAGCAGGCGCTCGCCGGCCCGTCGGCCCTCCTCCACGCTCAGTCCGGCCGTGACCACCTGGAGCAGGTCGTCCTCCGGCAGGCCGGCATCCGCCCAGGCGCTGGCCGGCGCCGACCCAGCGGTCGCGCACCTGGCCGATCGACGTCGGGCCGCCGACGTACGCCACGCGCTGGTGCCCGCGGTCGACGAGGTGCTCGACCGCGAGCCGACCCCCGAGCTCGTCGTCGACGGAGACCGAGCAGACGTCGTCGCCGCCACGGATCCGGTCGACGACGACCAGCGGCGTGCCGCGCCGGACGACCTCGTCGAGCGTGGGCGACTCCGGGTCGACGGGAGTGATCAGGATGCCCTGCACGCGCTGCTCGACGAGGTGGTCGAGGTAGGCCTTCTCGCGGGCGGCGCTGTTGTGGCTGTTGCACATGAAGAGGGAGAGGTCCGCCGCCTCGGCCGCGTCCTCGACGCCCGCGGCGACGTCGGTGAAGAACGGGTTGGTCGCGTCGAGCATGACGTAGGCCAGGAGACGGCTCTTGCCGGCCCGCAGCTGCCGGGCGGACTCGTTGCGCACGAAGCCCAGGTCGGCCATGGCCTGCTCGACGCGAGCCCGGGTCGCGGGCGAGACCCGGTCGGGACGGTTGAGCACGTTGCTGACGGTCCCCAGGGACACACCAGCCGCTGCGGCGACGTCCTTCACGGACGAGGAGCGAAGCATGGCACCTCCCGGGCACTCGTTGAAACGGTCTAGCGGAGGCTACACGCGGACAGCGGCTCCTGAGGAGGGTGTCAGCCGACTCGGCTCGCGAACACGCCTGAAAATTTGTGATCGGCCTCTTGACCTCTGTGACGACGCTCACGTATGTTGTCCGTTGAAACCTTTCAATCAAGGAGTCATGGATGCCGCAGAAGACGCAGGGGACCCCCGTCCTCGAGCTGCGCGACGTGTCGAAGTCCTTCGGCCCCGTGGTGGCGCTGCGCTCCGGCACCCTGAGTGTCCAGGCCGGTTCGATCCACGCCCTCGTCGGCGAGAACGGCGCCGGCAAGTCGACGCTGGTCAAGATCGTCGCCGGCGTGCACCGCCGCGACTCGGGTGTCTTCGAGCTCGGCGGCGAGCCGGTCGACTTCGGCTCGACCGCCGAGTCCAAGGCGGAGGGCGTCGCGGTGATCTACCAGGAGCCCACCCTCTTCCCCGACCTCTCGGTCACCGAGAACATCTTCATGGGCCGGCAGATCGTCGGCGCCGGTCGCCGCATCGACCGTGCCGCGATGTACGCCGAGGCCGAGGCCCTCTTCGGACGCCTCGGCGTCGACCTGGACCCCCGCCGTCCCGCCCGTGGCCTCTCCATCGCCGACCAGCAGATCATCGAGATCGCCAAGGCCATCTCCCTCGAGGCGCGGCTGCTCATCATGGACGAGCCGACCGCCGCCCTGAGCGGGGTCGAGGTCGACCGCCTCTTCGCCGTCGCCCGCAGCCTGCGCGACGAAGGCCGCGCGCTGGTCTTCATCTCCCACCGCTTCGACGAGGTCTTCGCCCTGTGCGACACCGTCAGCGTGATGCGTGACGGCTCCTACATCGCGACCGTGCCGCACCGCGGAGACCACCGAGTCGCAGATCGTCTCGCAGATGGTCGGTCGCGAGGTCGCCGAGCTCTTCCCCAAGACCCCCGCCGAGATCGGCGAGGTCGTCCTCGAGGTCGAGGGACTCAACGCCACCGGCGTCTTCCACGACGTCTCCTTCACCGTTCGTCGCGGCGAGATCGTCGGCCTCGCCGGGCTGGTGGGCGCGGGCCGCAGCGAGATCGCCCGGGCGGTCTTCGGCGTCGACGGCTACGACTCCGGCAGCGTCAGGATCGCCGGCACGGCGATCCCGCGGGGCCGGCCGCGCGCCGCGATCGACGCCGGGGTGGCCTTCGTCCCCGAGGACCGCCGCGCCCAGGGCCTGGTGACCGAGGCGTCGGTCGCCCGCAACGTCGCTTCCGTCATCCGCGGCGGCCTGGCTCGCGCCGGGCTCCTCACCGCCGGTGCCGAGAACCGTGCCGCGGGCCCGTGGGCCGGCCGGCTCGAGGTCAAGACCAATGCCCTCGACTCGACCGCCCGCACCATGAGCGGCGGCAACCAGCAGAAGGTCGTCATCGCCAAGTGGCTCGCCACCGAGCCCGACCTGCTGATCATCGACGAGCCCACCCGAGGCATCGACGTCGGCACCAAGGCCGAGGTGCACCGGTTGCTCTCCGAGCTCGCCGGGCAGGGCCTGGGGATCCTGATGATCTCCTCCGAGCTGCCCGAGGTGCTCGGCATGGCCGATCGCGTCCTGGTGGTGTGCGAGGGCCGGATCACCGCCGACCTGTCCCGCGACGAGGCGACGCCCGACGCCGTCATGTACGCCGCCACCCACCACGAGGAGGTCGCGTCATGACCCCGCACCCCCCGACCACCCACACCGACGGCTCCGAGCCGAGCACCAGCGAGGTCCTGCTCGTCCAGCCCTCCTCGATGTCGCCGACCCGTCGCATGCTCACCGGCCTGCTCCGCTCGCGCGAGTTCTCCATCTTCATGGTGCTGGTCGCGGTCACGGTCGTGGCGACGGCGAAGAACGAGAACTTCCTCTTCAGCGCCGACGGCTGGCGCAACTTCCTGGTCAACCCCTCGCTGCTGCTGCTGCTCGCAGTGGGCCAGGCCGTCGTCATCATCACCCGCAACGTCGACCTGTCGGTCGGGTCGATCATGGCCCTGACGGCCTACCTCACCGGTCGCCTCTTCATCGACCAGCCCGGGCTGCCGATCATCGCCGTGTTCGCCATCTGCATCCTCGCCGGAGCGGCCCTGGGCCTGGTCAACGGCACTGCTGGTGGCCTACTTCAACGTGCCGTCGCTGGTCATCACGCTCGGCACGCTCTACATCTACCGCGGGATCGTGCTCTCGTGGGCGGGCAGCAACCGGGTCAACGCCGGCGACATGCCGGCCGACTTCCTGGCGCTGGGCAACAAGGCGTTCCTCACCATCCCCGTGCTCACGATCATCGCCTTCGCCGTCCTCGCGGCGGTGGGCTACTACCTCTACACCGCCCGCGGCGGCCGCGAGTTCTACGCCATCGGGTCCGACCCCGACGCCGCGGTGCTCTACGGCCTGAACGTACGCCGCCGCGTGATCGCCGCGTTCGTCCTCAGCGGCGCGCTGGCCGGCCTGGTCGGCGTCCTCTACACCGCCCGCTACGGCACCGTGAGCTCCGGCGTCGGCTCGGGCATCGAGCTGCAGGCCGTCGCGGCCGTGGTCATCGGCGGCGTCGCGATCTTCGGCGGCAGCGGCACGGTGTGGGGCGCGGCGCTCGGTGCCTTCCTCCTCGTCACGATCAACCGGGCACTGCCCAGCCTCGGCATCGAGGACTTCTGGCAGCGCGCCGTGGTCGGCGTACTGATCCTGGGCGCCATCGTCCTGGACCGGGTCCTGTCCATGCGCCAGGAAGCCAAGCTGGCCGACGCAAGGGAGCTGTCGGCATGAGCACGACGCGTACCTACACCGAGTATTCACGGCCCCTGTGGTGGCGGGTGCTCGTCACCCGCGAGATGGCCATCATCGCGCTCACCGCCGCGGTGTTCGTCTACTCGATCCTCAACGTGCCCAACTTCGACGGCCCGCTGACCCTCAAGTTCCTGCTGCAGGACATCGCGCCGATCCTCCTGATCGCGCTCCCGATGACGCTGATCATCGTGACCGGCGAGATCGACCTCTCGGTGGCGAGCATCGTCGGCCTCAGCAGCGTCCTGCTCGGCGTGCTCTACGACAGCGGCCTCTCCATCCCGGTCGCGGCGCTGCTCGCGCTGGTCGCCGGCGCCGCCTGCGGGGCACTCAACGGCTTCCTCATCGCCTACGTCGGCCTGCCGTCGCTGGCGGTCACGATCGGCACCCTCGCGCTCTTCCGCGGCGTGGCTGTCGGACTGCTCGGCACCAAGGCGGTCACGGGGTTCAGCGAGCAACTGGACCGACCTGGCGACCGGCACCATCGGCAGCAGCTCGATCCCGCTCGTGATGATCCCCTTCGTCGTCCTGGCCATCGGCTTCTCCCTGCTGCTGCACTTCTCGACCTTCGGCCGCGGCGTCTACGACATCGGGCTCAACGACGAGGCCGCCCACTTCACCGGCGTCAACGTGGCCCGCACCAAGCTGATCCTCTTCGTGCTCTCGGGCGTCGTGTCCGCCTTCGCCGGCATCTACTACACGCTCCGCTTCGGCAGTGCCCGCGGCGACAACGCCACCGGCATGGAGCTGCAGGTCATCGCCGCAGTCCTCCTCGGAGGTGTGTCGATCTTCGGCGGACGCGGCAAGCTCCACGGCGTCATCGCCGGCGTCGTGCTCATCGGCGTCATCGCCAGCGCCCTGCGCCTGGAACGGGTGACGGTCAACGTCACCAACATCATCATCGGCCTGCTGCTCGTGGTCTCGGTGATCGCAACCCCCCTGTTGTCGTGGGTCGCCACCCGGCTCCCACGCAGGTCTCCTCGTTCCGAGGAGCCCACCCATCCGAAGCAGGCCACACCGGCCGGCGTCTGAATCAAGAGAAAGGTTGGATGGAATGAAGCTCCATTCACACCGGGCGACCGCCCTGGCTGCACTGCTGCTCAGTGTCTCGGTCCTGACCGCATGTGGTGCCGACGACACCGACAGCGGCTCCGACGACGGTGGCGACTGCGGCGGCGGCGAGTCCTCGCTGACCATGCTGCCCAAGAACCTCGGCAACCCCTACTTCGACACCAGCACCAAGGGTGCCGAGGACGCCGCCGGGGAGGTCGGCGCGACGATCGAGCAGGTCGGCCCCGAGACCGGCGACGACCCGGCCGGGCAGGTGCCGTTCATCAACACCGTCGCCCAGCAGGGTGCCGACGGCCTCATCGTGTCGGCCAACGACCCGGAGGCGATCTGTGACGCCATCGGCGAGGCACGCGACGCCGGCGTCAAGGTCGTCACCTTCGACTCCGACACCAACCCCGAGTGCCGCGACCTGTTCATCAACCAGGCCACCGCCGAGGGCATCGCCGCCAAGCAGCTCGAGCTGATCGCGGAGCAGATCGGCGGCGCCGGCGAGATCGCGATCCTCTCGGCAGCGGCCAACGCCACCAACCAGAACGCCTGGATCGAGATGATGGAGGCCGAGCTCGAGTCCAACCCGGACTACGCCGACATCGAGCTCGTCGACACGGTCTACGGTGACGACCAGGACCAGAAGTCCTTCGACCAGACCGAGGCGCTCCTCCAGAACCACCCGGACCTGAAGGGCATCATCTCGCCGACCACGGTCGGCATCGCTGCGGCGGCCCGCTACCTCTCCGAGTCGGAGTCCAAGGGCAAGGTCATGCTGACCGGCCTGGGCACCCCGAACCAGATGCGGCCGTTCGTCGAGGACGGCACCGTCGAGGCCTTCGCCCTGTGGAACCCGGGCGACCTGGGCTCCCTCGCGGTCTACGCCACGGCGGCCCTGGTCAACGGTGACATCACCGGCGAGGAGGGCGACACCTTCGAGGCCGGTGAGCTCGGCGAGTTCGAGGTCGGCGCCGACGGCGTGGTCCTCCTGGGCGAGCCCTTCACCTTCAACGCGGACAACATCGGCGACTTCGACTTCTGAGTCGTCCGGTCGGGGCGGCGTGACCAACCGCGCCGTCCCGACCACCCGGTACGCCGCCGGGCCAGCACCTGCCACCACCAGACCGATGAGAGGGCGTGAGCCTGCCATGAATCGCTACTGCTTCCAGCTCCAGGTCAAGCCGGATCGCATCGAGGAGTACACGCAGGCCCACGCCGCCGTGTGGCCCGAGATGGTGCAGGCCCTCGTCGACACCGGCTGGCACAACTACTCGCTCTTCCTGCGGCAGGACGGCCTCCTCGTCGGCTACGTCGAGAGCGAGGACCTGGCGGCCGCCCAGCGCGCGATGGCCGCCACTGAGGTCAATGCCCGCTGGCAGGCGGAGATGGCCGGCTTCTTCGAGGATCTCGACGTCCCTCCCGACGAGGGCTTCGTCCTCCTCGACGAGGTCTTCCACCTCGAGGGCCAGCTGCCCACCCACCCCAGTCCCACCACGAAGGATCCGTCATGACCGCGTTCGCCGACATCGCCACCGCCCTCGAGGGGCTGGCCATCGAGGTCCCGTCGTGGGCCTACGGCAACTCCGGCACCCGCTTCAAGGTGTTCGGCAGCCCCGGGACCCCGCGCAGCGTGCAGGAGAAGATCGCCGACGCGGCGACCGTGCACCGCTTCACCGGCCTCGCGCCGACCGTGGCCCTGCACATCCCGTGGGACCAGGTCGAGGACTTCGCCGCCCTCGGCACCTACGCCAAGGAGCACGGCGTCGCACTCGGGACGATCAACTCCAACACGTTCCAGGACGACGACTACAAGCTCGGCAGCCTCACCAACGCCGATCCGGCCGTACGCCGCAAGGCGATCGACCACAACCTGGCATGCATCGAGGTGATGAACCAGACCGGTTCGCGCGACCTCAAGATCTGGCTCGCTGACGGCACCAACTACCCCGGCCAGGGCGACATCCGCGCCCGCCAGGACTGGCTGGCCGAGGGCCTGGCGGAGATCTACGCCCGACTCTCCGAGGACCAGCGGCTCGTGCTGGAGTACAAGTTCTTCGAGCCGGCGTTCTACCACACCGACGTCCCTGACTGGGGCACGTCGCTACGCCCACTGCGTCGCCCTCGGCGACCGCGCGATGGTGTGCCTGGACACCGGCCACCACGCCCCCGGCACCAACATCGAGTTCATCGTCGCGCAGCTGCTACGGCTCGGCCGGCTCGGTTCCTTCGACTTCAACAGCCGCTTCTACGCCGACGACGACCTGATCGTCGGGGCGGCCGACCCCTTCCAGCTGTTCCGGATCATGGTCGAGGTGATCCGTGGCGGCGGCTTCGGTCCCGACAGCGAGGTCGCGCTGATGCTCGACCAGTGCCACAACATCGAGGACAAGGTGCCCGGCCAGATCCGGTCCGTCCTCAACGTGCAGGAGATGACCGCCCGCGCGCTGCTCCTCGACGCCGAGGCTCTCGCCGCGGCCCGGGCGGCCGGGGACGTGCTCGCCGCCAACGCCGTGTTCATGGACGCCTTCTACACCGACGTGCGCGGCGACCTTGCCGGCTGGCGCGAGGAGCGCGGACTCCCGGCCGACCCGATGCGCGCCTACCTCGACTCCGGCTACCAGCAGCGGATCGAGGCCGACCGGGTCGGCGGCTCACAGGCCGGCTGGAACTGACCGCACCACCCCTCGACGTACCGAACCGAAGGACAACACCGTGAGTGACCTCAACCCCGCCGTCGCCGCCCTCGTGGAGCGCTCCAACCGGCTCGGCGCGGACCCCAAGAACACCAACTACGCGGGTGGCAACACCTCGGCCAAGGGCGTCGAGACCGACCCCGTGACCGGTGCGGACGTCGAGCTGCTGTGGGTGAAGGGCTCGGGCGGCGACCTGGGCACGCTCACTCCCTCCGGGCTCGCCGTGCTGCGGCTGGACCGGATGCGTGCGCTGGTCGACGTCTACCCCGGCGTGGACCGCGAGGACGAGATGGTCGCGGCGTTCGACTACTGCCTGCACGGCAAGGGCGGCGCCGCGCCCTCGATCGACACCGCCATGCACGGACTGGTCGACTCGGCCCACGTCGATCACCTGCACCCCGACTCCGGCATCGCCATCGCGACCGCCGCCGACGGCGAGGCGCTGACGAAGGAGGTGTACGGCGACAAGGTCGTGTGGGTCCCATGGCGTCGTCCCGGCTTCCAGCTCGGCCTGGACATTGCGGCCATCAAGGAGGCCAACCCGCAAGCGGTCGGCTGCATCCTCGGTGGCCACGGCGTCACAGCGTGGGGCGACACCAGCGCGCAGTGCCAGAAGAACTCGCTGTGGATCATCCGCACCGCGGAGAAGCACATCAAGCAGCACTCGAAGAAGGAGCCCTTCGGCAGCCGCCTGAAGAAGTTCGAGCCGCTTGCCCCGGCCAAGCGCAGGTCCCGCGCGGCCGAGCTCGCCCCGCTGCTACGCGGCGTGGCCTCGCAGGACCGTCCCATGGTCGGCCACTTCACCGACGACAAGGTCGTCCTCGACTTCCTCGCCAGTCGTCACCACCCGCGCCTGGCCGAGCTCGGCACCAGCTGCCCCGACCACTTCCTGCGCACCAAGGTCAAGCCGATGGTGCTCGACCTGCCTCCGACCGCGTCGCTCGACAAGGTCCGCGAGCGGGTCGCCGAGCTGCACGAGGCCTACCGCGCCGACTATGCGGCCTACTACGACCGCAACGCCAAGGCGCTGGGCGGATCGTGGCCGGCGATGCGCGGCGCCGACCCGCTGATCATCCTGGTGCCGGGCGTGGGCATGTTCAGCTACGGCAAGGACAAGCAGACCGCCCGCGTGGCCGGTGAGTTCTACACCAACGCGATCAACGTGATGCGCGGCGCCGAGGGCCTCTCGACCTACGCGCCCATCGACGAGTCGGAGAAGTTCCGCATCGAGTACTGGGCGCTCGAGGAGGCCAAGCTCCAGCGGATGCCTGCGCCCAAGCCGCTCGCCACCCGGATCGCGCTCGTGACCGGTGCCGCCTCCGGGATCGGCAAGGCGATCGCGGTCAAGCTCGCCGCCGAGGGTGCGTGCGTCGTCATCGCCGACCTGTCGCTGGAGAAGGCCCGGGCTGCAGCGGCCGAGATCGGCGGACCGGACGTGGCGGTCGGCGTGCGGGTCGACGTCTCGGACGAGAAGGCAGTGCAGGCGATGGTGGACGCGGCGGTGCTCGCCTTCGGCGGGCTCGACCTGGTCGTCAACAACGCCGGGCTCTCGCTGTCCAAGTCACTGCTCGACACCACCGTGGCCGACTGGGACCTGCAGCACGACGTGATGGCCAAGGGTTCCTTCCTGGTGTCCAGGGCCGCGGCCCGGGTGCTCATCGACCAGAAGCTCGGCGGCGACATCGTCTACATCTCCTCGAAGAACTCCGTCTTCGCCGGCCCCAACAACATCGCCTATTCCGCGGTCAAGGCGGACCAGGCCCACCAGGTGCGGCTGCTGGCCGCCGAGCTCGGCGAGCACGGCGTCAAGGTCAACGGCGTCAACCCCGACGGGGTGGTCCGCGGCTCCGGCATCTTCGCCGGCGGCTGGGGTGCCCAGCGCGCGGCGGTCTACGGCGTGGACGAGGAGAACCTCGGCGAGTTCTACGCCCAGCGGACCCTGCTCAAGCGCGAGGTGCTTCCCGAGCACTGCGCCAACGCGGTGTTCGCGCTGTGCGGCCCGGACATGACCCACACCACCGGCCTCCACATCCCAGTGGACGCGGGCGTCGCTGCCGCGTTCCTGCGCTGAGGGCGGGGGACATGTCGGAGTTGCGCGTCGCCGCCGTCGACCTGGGCGCCACGAGCGGCCGGGTGATGGCGGCGCGCATCGGCCCGGACGGGCTGTCGCTGCAGGAGGTGCACCGGTTCCCCAACGGAGCCGTCCCGGTCGGCGACTCGCTCTTCTGGGACATCCTGGGCGTCCACCGCGAGGTCCTGACCGGCCTCGGCCGCGTCGCGCGCTCCGGCCCGCTGCACGGCATCGGCATCGACTCCTGGGCGGTCGACTACGGCCTGATCGACCGCGACGGCGAGCTGCTCGGAAACCCCTACAGCCACCGCGACCCCCGCACGGTCGGCATCCCCGCTCAGGTCGAGCAGAAGGTGTCCGCGGCTGAGCTGTACGCCGTCAGCGGGCTGCAGCAGCTGCCGTTCAACACCGTCTTCCAGCTGTTCGCCGCGCGCGGCACGGCCGCTCTCGCAGCGGCCGACTCCCTGCTCCTGCTTCCCGACCTGCTCGGCTACTGGCTCACCGGCGACATCGGGGCCGAACGCACCAACGCCTCCACCACCGGCCTGCTCGACCCGGGCACGGGGCGGTGGGACGACGAGCTCATCGCGATGCTCGGCCT
>CAVZWM010000016.1:0-132169 GCA_963778975.1 uncultured Actinomycetota bacterium | reverse complement strand
GACCACCACGTCATCACCACCTGCCCGACGATCGGCATCGGGAGCGGTGCGGCCATCAGGGCATGGCCGCCCCAGGCGTCGCTCCAGCTGTTGACCCCGGACAGCGCGGCCCACAGGCCGCCGACGAGGTCCACGAGGAGCAGGGCACCCATCGCGGCGACCAGCAGTCGCGACACGGTGGACATGGTGCGCACCGGGGGGAACGGCGGCGGTGAGCTGGGTGGTCATGAGAGCTTCCCTTCGGTTCGTGTGGGAGTTCAGGTGCCGAGGTGGGGTGCAAGGCGCGCCGCTCGGCGCGGGCGTAGCGCGGCCGGCAGAGCCGCAGCAACAGGTGGTAGGCCGGGCCGGCCTCGCCCAGGGTTTGCTGGATGACGTCGGGTGGTACGCCGTCGGCGACCCATGGCACCAGGAACGTCAGGGTGCGGACCGGATAGGCCTTCTCGGCAGCCTTCTCGGTGGCCGCGAAGTCCGCGACGGTCAGCGTGCGCTGCAGCAACGGCAGGGCCTCGGTCTCCTCGTGACGCAGGTGGTCGAGCAGGAGGGTGCGGGTGTTCGAGACGTGTACGTGGAGCGCGTTGCGTTGGTCCTCGGAGGGATGCACGGCCATGGCGGCGAGCCCGCGACCGCACGCCTCCAGCGCCGGGTCGAGGAGCTCGTGCTCGGCGGACATCGCCTCCAGCACCTCGAGGCCGCCAGGCTCGGAGCGCTCCTCGACACGGCGTCGTACGAGCGCGAGATGATCGTCCTCGACCGTGTGGTGGTGGTGCAGGATGTCGGCGAGTCGGACCCATCGTCGAGCGAGCGCTCGCCAGGTGACGCGGTCCTCGACGGGCGTCAGTCGGACGGCGTCGCGGAACCGGTCGAGGTCGCGCCGGAAGGCGTGGTGGATGAGGTACATGCCGGTCTGGTCGTGCGGTCCTTCCGCAACGTGGGCCTGACCGGGGAGGCAGATCTGAGTCATGTGCTCAGCCTCGGTGGCCGGTCTTGGGCCCCACCTGTGACCGACTTGTGACGGGCGAGTGGCCCGCCCCAAGCGACGCGCAAGCGTGACTGTCCAGTCTCGGGTGACCGATCCGCCGACCACACCCGTAAGGACCCGTGATGAACCGCTTCCTCGGCCCCCTGGCCCGCCTCTGCGCCGCTCACCCGTGGCGCGCCCTGCTGCTCTGGGTGGTGGGCGCGGTCGCAGCCTTCGCCCTTGCTCTCGCCGTCGGGGCGCCCGCCCAGGAGGACTGGGATGCCCCCGGAACCCCGTCCCAGCGCGGCGTCGACCTGCTCCGCGCCCACCTGCCCGAGGCAGGCAACGCCAGCGCCCAGGTCGTGGTCCACGACCGGGAGGAGGAGCCGGTGCCCGAGGCAGAGGTCGTCGCCCTCGACGCCCGGCTGTCAGCCCTGCCCCACGTGCTGGCCGTGGACCCGCCGCGGGTCTCGGCCGACGGGGCCACCGTCCTGCTCACCGTGAGGTACGACGTACCCGTCACCCACCGCGACCTCATGGGGCACGCGGAGCCGTTGGAGGGGGCGGTCGCGGCGACCCGCTCTTCCGGTCTCCAGGTGGCGCTCGGTGGCGAGCTGCCCGCGACGGCCCAGGCCGAGGTGAAGGGCACCGGTGAGCTGATCGGCATTGCCGGAGCCCTGGTGATCCTGCTGCTGATGCTCGGTTCAGTGGTGGCCGCCGGTCTGCCGGTGCTGGTCGCCTTGGCCGGGCTCGCGGTGGGGACCGCCGGCATTACCGTCCTGTGCGGCGTCATGTCCGTGAGCCCGAGCGCCCCGATGGTCGCCTCGATGGTCGGCCTGGGGGTCGGCATCGACTACGCGCTGCTCCTGCTGACGCGCACCCGCGACCACCTCGCCGACGGCCTCCCCGTGGTCGACGCGGTCGAACGCACGGCCGTGACCGCAGGCCGGTCGGTCGTGCTGGCCGGCGCGACCGTGCTGGTCTCGCTCCTCGGTCTCCGGCTGGCCGGCCTGGCCACCTATTCGGCGTTCGGCATCGCCACCGCGATCACCGTGCTGGCGGTGGTCGTGAGCACCCTGGTGCTGGTCCCCGCCCTGTGCGGCCTGCTGCACCGCCGGCTGCTGCCCCGCCGGGTGCGACGCGCCCGGCCCGGTGGTCTCGAGCCGACGGGAACCAGCCGGTCCGACGATGGGCCAACCGGGTGGCCGCCCGGCCCCTCGCCTGGGCGTTGGCAGCCGTGACGGTCATGCTGCTGCTGGCCGCGCCGGTGCTGGAGATGCGACCTGGCCGCAGAGCGGGAGCGACGACCCCACCTCGATGCAGAGCCGCCAGGCCTACGACCTGATCAGCCAGGCGTTCGGGCCCGGTGCGCCCACGCCGTACGTGGTGGTGGCCGATCGTTCGCGGGTCGGGGACGCGGCACTGGCCGACGTGGTGCGCGACCTGCGTGCCCGTGCCGATCTCGTGGGTGTGACCGACCCCGTGGTCTCGCCGGACGGTGGCGTGGCCGTGATCAGCGCCGAGTCGACGTTCGCCGACAACGACGCCCGCACCCCGGACCAGGTGGCCTCGTTGCGCACCTCGTTGCCCGAGGGTGCGGAGCTGGCCGGCTCGAACGCGCTGTTTGCGGACTTCTCCTCGGTCCTGGGCGAGAAGGTGTGGCTGGTCATCGGCTTCGTGGTGTCGGTCTCGGCGCTGATGCTCATGCTGATGTTCCGCTCACCCGTGGTCGCCGTGAAGGCGGTCGTGATGAACCTGCTGAGCGTGGGTGCGGCGTACGGCGTGGTCACCGCGACGTTCCAGTGGGGCTGGGGACTCGACCTGCTCGGAGTCGACCACACGCTCCCGATGTCGAGCTGGATGCCGATCCTGATGTTCGCCATCCTCTTCGGTCTCTCGATGGACTACGAGGTGTTCCTGCTCGCCCGGATCCGGGAGGACTACGACCGCACGGGCGACGCGCGGGGGAGCGTGGCGCGCGGGTTGGCCGCCACCAGCGGCGTCATCACCGCGGCGGCCGCGGTCATGGTGCTGGTCTTCCTCGGCTTCGCCACCGAGGTCGGCACCCTGATCAAGATGCTCGGCTTCGGGCTGGGGGTGGCGATCTTCCTGGACGCCACCGTGGTCCGTCTCGTGCTGGTGCCCGCAACGATCGGGAGCCTGCTCGGCGAGCGGAACTGGTGGACGCCCGCGTGGCTGGACCGGCTCCTGCCGCGCCTGGACGTGGAGCGTGACAGCCACGTGTGGGAGGCGCCGGCCCGAGACACGCGAGTCCCGCACCTGGTCGAGTGAGTCGGTCTAGGGTGTGGCCGTGCGGATCTGTGTCCTGGGCGCATGCCGGGTCATCGACCAGGAGGGCGCGGAGGTTGAGCTCGGCTCACGCAAGCCGCGGTCGATCGTCGCCGCCCTGGCGCTGACCCCGGGCCGACCGGTCTCCCTCGACGCCCTGGCCGACCTGGTGTGGGCCGGCGACCCTCCTCGCACCGCGCAGGGGTCGTTGCACGCGTACCTGTCCGGTCTGCGCACCGCCCTCGAGCCGGAGCGCCCGGCCCGGGAGCGGCCTCGGTGATCGAGACGACGGACCACGGCTACGTGCTGCGGACCCCCGCCGGGGCCGTCGACGCCTACGCCTTCGCCGAGCACGTGGGTGCCGCCGGCCGGGTGCTGGCGCCACTGGCGTCGCAGTTCGACGTCGGTCCGACCGAGGGATGGCCCTCGCGCGCGGAGGTGCTGGGCGCGGTCGACCTGCTCGACGACATGCTCGCGACCTGGGGAGGGGAGCCGTACGCCGACCTGCCCGACCACCCCGACGTGCTCGCGGCGCGGTCCTCCCTGGAGCGGCTGCGGGCTGCTGCCGAGGAGGCCAGGCTCCTGGGGCTGCTGGCGGTCGGGGACCACGCCGGCGTGCTGGCCACCACCGAGTCCGCGACGGCCCGCAACCCGATGGACGAGTCGCTGTGGGCCACCCACGCCCTCGCCCTGGTCCGTGCCGGTCGGCAGGCCGACGCCCTCGAGGCGTTGCGGACGGTCCGGGCCACCCTGGTCGAGGAGCTCGGCATCGACCCGGGGTCCCGGCTGCGGGCCCTGGAGGCGGCGGTCCTGCGGCAGGCCCCCGGGATCGAGCAGACCCTGACCGCGCCGGGAGTCGCCGCACCCGGCGACGACCCGGCCCCTGGATCGACGCTCGAGGCACCCGCCCGCGCGGACGGCGGCCTCCACGGCGACCCCACCGTGGGCCGTCAGGCCGAGCGCGCGGTGTTGTCGTCCCTGCTCGACCGGGCCGCGGGCGGGGCCTTCTCCTGCGGGCAGGTGGTCGGGGAACCCGGCATCGGCAAGACCCGGCTGGTCACCGACCTGGCCGCCGAGGCGCGGGAGCAGGGGTTCGCGGTCGTGTGGGGCCGCTGTTCACAGGACGACGGGGCGCCGCCGCTGTGGCCGTGGCGCGCGGTCCTCGAGGCCCTGGGTGGGAGCGAGGGACCGGACGCCGTTCCGCCGGAGCCGGAGGCCACGACCGCACAGGTGGCCTTCGCGCGATGGGACAGCATCGTGCGCCGGGTGCGCGCTGCGGCCACGTCAGGCCCGCTGCTGGTGCTGCTGGAGGACCTGCACTGGGCCGACGAGGCCACTCTGCGGACGCTGGCCCACCTGCTCGCGTCCTCGCCGTCCGATTCCGGGCTCTGCGTGGTCGGCACCCGCCGTGCACAGCCCGAGCCGACGGGAGCGCTGGCGCTGGTCGGCGAGGCCTTCGCGCGAAGGCACGCCGCCCGCGTGGAGGTCGTGGGGCTGGAACGCGAGGGCACGTCGGCGCTGCTGGCCGGACTCGCCGGAGGTCCGCTGTCTGATTCGCTTCTCGACGCCTGGCACGCCCGCTCGGGCGGCAACCCCTTCTTCCTGGTCGAGCTCGCGCGGCTGGGTCAGGGCGACCCTGACCGGGTCCCGCCGACCGTGCGCGACGTGGTGACCCGGCGGCTCTCCCTGCTCCCCGAACGGGCCCGCGCGTCCCTGGTCACGGCTGCTGTCATCGGGCACCGGTTCCGGCCGGAGCTGGTCGCGGCGGCCAACGGTGAGGACCTCGACGACGTCGCCGACGACCTGGACGCCGCACGGACGGCCGACCTGGTCGTGGACGAGGAGGGCGGGAAGGTGGCCTTCGCCCACGCCCTCACCCGCGACGCCGTCTACGTCTCCGAGCCGGAGCACCGCAGGGCGCGCCGGCACGCGCGTGTCGCGCGGGTGCTCGAGTCCGATCCGGTGGTCCGCCGGCTGCTACCTGACCAGGAGCTGACCGCCGAGCTGGCGCAGCACTGGCTGCGCGCTGGTGCCAGCAACTCCGACCGGGCCTGGCGGGCTGCACGCGCGGCCGCCGCCCAGGCTCGCACCGTCTGGGCGCACGCCGAGGCGATGCAGCTGCGGGCGGGCGCGGTCGAGGCCCACCGGCGGTCGGCCGACGGTGTGGACCGGGAGCGCTACGACCTGCTGCTGGAGCTGGCGACCGATGCGGCGTACGCGGGCCGCTGGACCCAGGTGGAGGACGCGGCGAGCGAGGCGACCTCGCTCGGACGAGCGCTCGGTTCCCCGGCACTGGTGGGCGCGGCGGCAAGCACGCTGAGCCGCTATTGCGTGTGGATCCCCCACGACATCGAGGTGGTGATGGACGACGTCGTGGACGACCTGCGGTGGGCCCTGGCCAGCGCACCTGACGACGATCCCGGCACCCGCTGCCGACTCCAGCTGTCGCTGGCCGTCGAGCTCTACTACGTTCCCGAGGCGTCGGTCGAACTTCGGGCGCTGGTCGACACCGGCCTGGCACTGGCGCGCCGCGTCGACGACCCCGAGCTGACCTGGTGGGCCATGCGGACCGCGTGGATGGCGAGCTGGGCTCCGCCCCACCTCGTGGAACGGATGGGGTGGGCGGAGGAGGGCCTGGCCGCCGCGCGCCGGGCAGGCGACCCCGCGGCCGAGGCCGTCCTGCTCACCACGCTGGCCGCGGACGAGCTGGTGCTGGGCCGGGTGGACCTGTGGGAGGAGCACAGCGCAGCGGCCGTCGCGATCGCTCGACGCGAACGCCTGCCCTACGTGATGTTCACCGTGCACTGGGTGCAGATGACCCTGGCGGCAATGAGCGGGGACCGGGCCGGCATCGCAGAGCACCTCAGCGGCCTGGAGACCAGCTCGCGCGAGGTGGCGCTGCCGATGGCGGAGATCCAGGCACCCGCAGCCGCCATGATCGCCTCGCTCTGGGACGGAACGGTCGGCGAGACGGTCGGCCCGATGCTCGAGGCCTTCGAGGGCTCGGGCCAGATCGACGCCCCGGTGCACCAGATGCTGGCCCGGGCCGGTCGCCTCGACGACCTGCGCAGGCTCCTCCCCGCGTCCCGCGTGACCGTGGTCGACCCTGCTCAGTGGTCGCAGCTCAGCGACTGGTGCATGGAAGCAGAGGCGGCCGCCGCGGTCGGCGACGCCGACCTGGCACAGCGGGCCCGCGCCGTGCTGTCGCCGTACGCCGACCGGGTCGCCCTCGCCGGAGCCGCAGCCTGCTTCGGACCGGTCAGCGGCTACCTCGCCCTCGCAGCGGCGACCGTCGGTGACCGGGAAGCGGCGCGTCGCTACGCGACCGCTGCCCACGACACCGCGACGCGATGGGGTTGGCACGCCTACGTCGACTGGCTCGACGAGGCCGGTGACCGGCTCGGCTTCTGACCACCGGAGCGCAGACTCACTGCCGCTCGGTCAGCTCCTCGAGGAACTCGTGCGCCTCGACCCAGGACGGGTCGTCGGGACCGGCACGACGTACGGCTCCCTGCAGGATCTTGAGCGCCTGGGTCACGTCGCCCTTGCTGTCCGCCAGCACCACTGCGTTGCCGAGGGCGTCGCCGAGGCGGCTGGTCGCGGGCGCGGGATCCTCGGGTGCCTGCCCGTGCATGAAGCGGATCCAGTTGCCGGCCGGGTCGACCAGGCTGAAGCCGGTGTGTCCGTCCGCGTTCTTGCGCGGCCGGGGTCGGGTCAGGCGCGGAGTGCCGGAGATCGGAACCCGTCCATGGCTGGCACGCAGACCGGAGGCGAACTCCGCCCAGATGGCGTGGGGGTCGTCGACCACGACCCCGCACGTGCTGTGCGAGGCAGCCGGGTCGTGGCCGGGCAGGCCGTAGTAGTGAAGGTCGAAGCCGTGCCCGGCGAGGGCGAGGTAGGGGTTGGGCCGCAGCTGGCGGTGGGTCACCCGGAAGCCGATCGCGGTGAAGAAGTCCGCGACCTCGTCCACGTCGGCGCAGGGCAGCATCGGGATCGCGCGGGGCTGGGGCACGGCTCCAGCGTGGCACGGGATCGCGAGCGCGAGACGCCTACCTGAAGTCCGCCACCAGCCCGCTCTGGTTGGATCTGTTCGTGCGACTCCTCCTCAACATCATCTGGCTGGTCTTCGGCGGGTTCTGGCTGTTCCTGGGCTACGTGCTGGCCGGCGTCCTGCTCTGCCTGCCGATCATCACCATCCCGTGGGCGCTCGCCTCCTTCCGCATCGCGGCCTACGCCCTGTGGCCCTTCGGTCGCACGGTCGTCGCCAAGGAGTCGGCGGGCGTGGGATCGTTCCTCGGCAACGTCATCTGGTTCGTCCTCGCCGGTTGGTGGCTGGCCCTCGCCCACATCGTCTCCGGCGTGGTGCTCCTCGTGACCATCATCGGGATCCCGCTCGCGATCGCCGACTTCAAGATGGTGCCCATCTCGCTCGCTCCCCTCGGCAAGGACATCGTGCCCGTGCCCCGCGGCGAGTTCGACGGCGCTCGCTGAGCACCGCACGTCACCTGCCCGTCACGCGGCGTAACGTCCGCGAAGCACGCGAGGGCCACGATGGCGCCATGCCGAACTCGCCGATGTCCGCCATCGCCACGGGGCGTGGTCTCCACTACTTCACGCCCCGCACCCTCAGGCACCCGCACGTCGTGGGCGCGATCATCGTGTGCGCCGTGTGCTGCAACTCCGACGAACGCTGCCTGCGGACGCCGCAGCGTCGGGCCTGAGGCCGCGTCAGAGCTCGTCGTCGACGTACGTCGGTCGCGCCACGCGCAGACCGGCCAGGGTGAGCGGGAGACCGGTCGCCATGAGCAGCACGAGGACGACGTTCCAGTCACCGGTGGCGTCGTGGATCAGCCCGACCAGGAAGGGGCCGAGTCGCGGCGAGGGCGTAGCCCACGGACTGCACGAACCCGGAGAGCTGTGCGGTCACGGAGGGGTGGCGGGTGCGGGCCGTGATGAGGCCGATCGCGGTGGGGAAGGCCATGCCCGAGATGCCGAGCATCAGCGCCCACAGCCACGGCAGCGTGGCCGGCGCGGCGAGCAGTCCGGCGTACCCCAGGGTCAGCAGCACGCCGAACGCGATCATGCAGGCAGGCAGCCCGCGGCTGCGCGCGATGACGGTCGGCATGACCAGCGCGCCGAGGATGCCGACGCTCGAGAGCAGTGCCTGCAGGAGGCCGGCGGTCGAGGCCGAGAGCCCGGCGTCGCGGTAGATCTGCGGCAGCCAGCCGAACTGGACGTAGGCGTGCATGGCCTGGATGCCGAAGAGGAGCGTCAGGGCGAGGGCGGTGGTGGAGTGGATCATGCGACCGCCGGGGGGAGGTCCGTGGACGTCGTGGTCGGTCGGGCGGCGGCGGGCGCGGACCGCCAGCCAGAGCCACAGCGGCAGGGCCAGCACGACCAGGAGGCCCCACATGCCCAGACCCACGCGCCAGCTGTCGGTCGCCTCGGTGACGGGTGCGGTCAACAGCGAGCCCAGGGCACCGCCGAGCACGAGTCCGGTGCCGTAGATCGTCATGAGGGCGACGGTGTGGCCCTGCGACTTGATCCAGGCCGGGACGAGGACGTTCCCCATTGCCATGCCCGACAGCGCGACGACGGTGAGGACGAGGAAGAGCGGCACGTTGTCGGTCGTGACGCGGAGCAGCAGGCCGGCCGCGGCCGCCACCAGACCGAGCGCGATGCCGGCGGTCATGCCCACGCGGCGGGCGAACCTGACCGCCAGTGCGCCGGCCAGGCCGAAGCACAGCCCGGGCAGTCCGGTGAGTGCGCCGGCGACCCCGGCGCTCATGCCGAGTCCGTCGCGGACCTCCTGGAGGACCGGGCCGATCGATGACGCCCCGGGACGCAGGTTGAGGGAGACGAGGACGATCGCCGCCACCAGGAGCGCGAAGGGGAGGGCCCCGGCGCGCGTACGGGTGGCGGGATCGGTCACGAGGAGCGAGCGTACGGGCCGCGCCTGCCCAGGATCCGGCGACCATCCGCGGCAGCACCAGCAGCGCCCCGAGCACCAGGGTCGCCACGATGACGAAGGGAAGTGCGGTGCCCTGGCCGCTGGCCTGGCGCAGCAGCATGCCGCCGACGAGGGCCACGATCCAGACGACGACGCCCGAGGTGACGAGGCCGCCCGGGCGGTGCAGCAGCCGCAGCAGCCCCCACGCGAGCAGGGTCCCGGCCAGGAACGGCCACGCCGTCTCCCACCAGCCGGCGAGTGTGAGCGAGCCGTAGTGGCTCAGGCGTCCGACCACCGCGAAGACGCCGACGAGCAGGAGATCCACCAGCAGCCACATGCCTCGAACCCTAGGGTCACCGGGTCTACGCTCGGCCACATGACCTCGACCGCGACGCGTGAGCTGCGCTCGGTCGTCCACTGGGGGTGGCCCACGGTGTTCCGACGCTGATGCTGCGCCAGGCCGCCCGCCGCGGCGACCTGCAGGCCCGGCTGATCCGTGCCGGCTCGGAGGGGACCGACGAGGTGAACCGGATCGTCGAGCAGATCCGGGCCGAGGGGCCGCTCTACCGCTCGAAGATCGGCTACGTCGCCACCAGCCACGCCGCCGTACGACACGTGCTGACCAGCGACGACTTCCGCACCGGTCTGCCCAACACCGTCGGCACGATCGGCCGGATCGCCCGCTGGGCGGCGCCGGACACCCTGCACCCGGTCGAGCCGCCGTCGCTGCTGGTGACCGAGCCGCCCGACCACACGAGGTACCGCAAGCTCGTCACCCGCGTCTTCACGATGCGCGCCGTGGAGAAGCTGCGCGAGCGCACCGAGGAGATCGCCGCCGGCCTGCTCGACGACCTCGAGCCGCGGGCGTCGTCGCCGGTGGACCTGGTCGAGGCCTACTGCGCGCTGCTGCCCGTCACCGTGATCGCCGAGATCCTCGGCGTGCCGGAGGAGGACCGCCCACGGGTCCTCGAGTTCGGCGCGGCGGCGGCGCCGAGCCTCGACCTGGGGCTGGGACTGCGCCGCTACCTCTCGGTCTCGGGTGCGCTGGCCGACTTCGACGCCTGGCTCGGCGGCCACCTCGACCGGCTGCGACGCGAGCCGGGCGACAACCTGCTGAGCCAGCTCGTCGCGATCCGCGACGAGGGGAAGGGACTCAGCGAGGCCGAGCTGAAGTCGACCGCAGGACTGGTGCTGGCCGCCGGCTTCGAGACGACCGTCAACCTGCTCGGCAACGGCATCGCGCTGCTCGCACGACCACCCCGACCAGCGCGACCGGCTGGAGCGCCGATCCGTCGCTGTGGACCAACACCGTCGAGGAGGTGCTGCGCCTCGACCCGCCGGTGCTGCTCACCGGGTCGGATGGCGCTCCGCGACACCGCGGTCGCCGGGCGCCCGGTCCGTGCCGGCTCGATGGTGACGACGATCCTCGGCGGGGCCAACCGGGATCCGGAGGTCTTCGCCGACCCGCTGCGCTTCGACGTCGGCCGCGCCAACGCCCGCGACCACATCGCCTTCTCGGCCGGTCGTCACCACTGCCTGGGCGCCACGCTGGCGCGGATGGAGGGCGAGGTCGGTCTGCGCGCGATCTGGGAGCGCTACCCGGACCTGCGGCTGACGGCCGGTGCCCGCCGTCGACCGACGCGCATCCTGCGCGGCTTCGACGTCCTGCCTGCGGTTCGCCCCTGCGAGCCCCTGACGCTAGGGTCCACCGGTGCGCAGCCGAGTCGTGGTCCCTGTCGTCGCGCTGCTGGCCGTCCTGCTGGGCCTGGTGGCCCCGGCCCACGCGGACGAGCCGATTCCGCGACCGGTGCTCAACGTCGACTTCCCCGACCCCGCCGTCGTCGCCACGCGCAGCGGACTGGTCGGCTACTCCACCGGCGACCTCGTCCCGCACGCGTGGTCGAGGAACGACGACGGCCAGTGGCAGCGCGATCGCGGTGTCCTGACCAAGCGACCGTCGTGGTCGCGCGAGGGCGGCATCTGGGCCGTGGACGTGGCCCGGGTCCGGGGGCGCTGGCTGCTCTACTACGCCGCGCCCGTGCGCGGCATGGGCGAGCACGGCCGCTGCATCGGCGTGGCCCGCGCCGACCGCGCTCGCGGGCCCTTCCGCCCGGTGGGTCGCTCGCCGCTGGTCTGCCCGTCGTACGCCAATGCGCCGCAGGCGCAGGACCCGCTGCTGCCGCGCGACCCGTCCCTGCCCCGGGCCGGGGTGATCGACCCGTCCGTCGTTCGTCGACAGCGCGGGTGCGGCCCACCTGCTCTACAAGACCGACCGCATCCCGTCGACGATCCGGATGGTGGCGCTGACCCGCAGCGGCCAGGCCGTGCGGTACCGGCGAGGTGAGCCGCGAGCTGGTGCGCTCCGAGGGCGTCGTCGAGAACCCGGTGCTGGTCGAGCAACCCGAGGGCTTCGTGCTGATCGTGTCCGAGGGCGACTGGACGAAGTGCACCTACCGAACCCTGTGGCTGCGCTCGATCGACCTCGCCGACTGGACGGCCGCCGAGACCGGCGTGCTGCTGGACTCCGACACGACCCGGTTGTGCGGTCCCGGTGGTGCCGACGTCGTCGAGGTGCCGGGGCGACCGAAGGCACGGCTCTACCTGCACGGCTGGACCTGCCACTCCACCGACCTGCCCTGCGAGGGGCGCGCCAAGTGGGACCACCGCGACCGGGCACGTGGGGTGCGGGCGATGTACGCCGCCGTGCTGGGCTGGTCCGGCGGTCTGCCACAGGTCGAGGGCTGGCTCGACCCTCGCTGAACGGGGCGGCCCTAGTCTCTCTGCCCATGACATCCGAGTGGGACTCGCACACGGCCCTCGCCGCCGGCGCTGACGACGGCTATGTCGCAGACCTCGACGCGGGCTGGGTGGTCGGCGGCGGTGTCAACGGCGGCTACCTGATCGGGCTGATCGGCAAGGCCGTCGCCGACACCGTGCCGGCCAAGCCGCACCCGCTGTCGGTCAGCGCCTACTACCTCTCCGCCTCGGTGCCCGGGCCGGCGCACGTGCGCACCGCGCGTGCTGCGCGAGGGCGGCAGCGTCGCCACGGTGGCCGCCGACCTCAGCCAGGGAGGCGTCGCTCGGATCTCCGCCCTCGCGACGTACGGCGACCTCTCGGCGATGCCCGACGACGTGCGGACGACGGCCGTCGAGCCGGACCTGCCGCCGGTCGAGGACTGCCTCGCCCAGCTCGATGGCGCCCGAGGAGTTCCGCCGGATCGCGCCGCTGCTCGAGCGCTTCGACATGCGGCTCGACCCGGCCTGCGCGGGCTGGGCGATGGGGGCGCCGAGCGGGCGGGGCCACATCCAGGCGTGGTTCCGGATGGCCGACGGCCACGACGTGGACCCGCTCGGGCTGCTGATGGTCTGCGACGCGCTGCCGCCGGTGACCTTCGACCTCGGTCGCCCGGGTGGGCGCCGACCCTCGAGCTGACGGTGCACGTGCGCGCGGTGCCCGCGCCGGGCTGGCTCAAGGTGTCGCACCGCACGCGCAACGTGGCCGGCGGGATGTTCGAGGAGGACTGCGAGGTCTGGGACTCGTCGGGGCGCCTCGTCGCCCAGAGTCGGCAGCTGGCGATGCAGCCGCGCGGTTGACCTATGCTGTCGAACCACTTCCGGTCCATCGACACGATCCAGCGTCGGCGCGGGTGCTCGGTGACCGACCAGATGCGGTCGGTCGACGGCCAGTAGGACAGGTCCTCCGGGCCCATCGGCAGCGCCCAGCGGCGTACGCGCATCGAGCCCGGCTGCCCGGCGCACACCGTCCCGGGCCACCACGGCCCGTGGGAGACCGTCACGTGGTAGCGGCCGGCCGCGATCACGGCGCCCTGCATCTGCGTGACGCCACCCTCGTCGATCGTCAGCGGCCGGGAGAAGCCGTCCTCCCCGGTCTGCAGCTGCCAGGTCTCCGGGTCGAGCGGGTAGCGCGCCAGACGGGTGGTGGCCTCGGCGTCGACGGCGTACTCGCCCGCGACGAGCGCCGGCGGGTCCGAGCGTCCGGTCGAGGGACATGAAGGAGTAGCGCAGCTTCTCGTGGCCCTCGTCGGTGAAGGCCTGGTAGGTGAAGCGCACCGGCAGCACGTAGCGGTGGCCGAAGGAGTAGATCGTGTTGCCCTCGACGCCGATCTCGTCCGGGTGGTGGTCGTCGTCGCCGGGGACCCGCATGATGTCGTCGACCCGGGCGGTCACGAAGCCGCGGTTGGTGGCCGCGATGTGGAGGTTCGGCCCTGCCCAGACGATGCCGCCGGCGTGGATGTTCATCGGCCGCAGCGTGAGGTCGCCGGCCTTGTCGAAGACCGGGACCACCAGCAGGACGTGGCGGTAGGTGCCCGTGTCGAGGTCGACGAAGGTGATGCGCGAGCCGCGCTTGATGCCGTCCTTGCCGGTGGAGTACCACGTCGTCACGAGCACCCGGCGACCACCGACGTCCTCGGTGTCGGAGGCGTCGGCGCTGGTCGAGATGCCCTGCGGGTACCAGAGCTCGTCGCGCTCGTCGTGGTCGTCCCAGCGGTAGGCCTCGCGCACCGCCCGGCCGAGCAGTCGGGGGAAGCGGGCGGGACGTACGGCGTACTTCAGGTCGTCGAGCAGCGCCTCGAGCCCGGCGGCTGGCCGAGCACCGCCGCCAGGGCGTCGATCTCGCGGACGTTCTCGTCGGTGCGCTGCAGGTGCACGCCCTCGACGAAGGGCCGCACGGGCTCGGCGCACCTGTGCCTCGGTGGCCGTGTCGCGTCGGGGTCGGGCATCGACGGGTCGGCAGCGCGCATGGCTCGACCCTAGCGAGAAGCCCGGTGGAGAATGGCCCCCGTGAGGGCCATCTTCTTCGACGAGGGCGACGCGCAGGCGGTCGTCGCGCGGCTGCGCGCCGACGGCTTCGAGGCGTCGGTGGAGCGCGAGCGGCTGGCCGGGGAGGACGACGACGAGGACCACCCGTGGGCGGTGACGAGCGACGCGCCCGGCCTTCATGCTCGAGGTGCTCGTCGATGCGTACGACGGCTGGCTCGACGAGGTCGCGCCGGAGCCGCCCGCCCTGCCGCCGCTCGACCTGCCGACCGCACCGCGCAGGATCAAGCGGCCCGACCTAGGCTGAGCGCATGACTGATCGCCGCCTCCTGCTGGTCCACGCGCACCCCGACGACGAGTCGATCAACAACGGCGCGACCATGGCCCGCTACGTCGACGACGGCATCGGCGTCACCCTCGTGACCTGCACGGCCGGCGAGATGGGCGAGGTGCTCGTGCCCGACCTGGCCTACCTCGCCTACGACGACAAGGGCGGCCTCGGCGAGCACCGCCGCGGCGAGCTCGACGAGGCGATGAAGGTCCTCGGCGTCACCGACCACCGCTTCCTCGGCGGCTTCGGCCGCTTCCACGACTCCGGCATGGCCTGGCACGAGGACGGCCACGCGATCGCCGCCGAGGTCGTCCCCGACAACGCCTTCTGGCACGCCGACCTCACCGAGGCCGCCGACGAGCTGGTGAAGGTGATCCGCGAGGTCCGCCCGCAGGTGCTCGTGACCTACGACCAGTTCGGCGGCTACGGCCACCCCGACCACATCCAGGCCCACCGCGTCGCGATGTACGCCGCCCAGCTGGCCGCGGTGCCGTCGTACAGGCTGGAGCTCGGCGAGCCCCACGACATCGCCAAGATCTACTGGACGGCGATGAGCGAGAGCCGGATGCGCGACAGCCTGCGTGCGATGCGCGAGGCCGGTGACACCGAGACCTTCGACGGGATGGAGCCCGACGGCAAGCTGCCGCCGTTCGTCACTCCCGACGAGCTGATCAGCGCCCGGGTCGACGGTCCGCCACGGTGCAGCGAAAGATGGACGCGCTCGCCAAGCACCAGACCCAGGTGGAGTCCGGACGGAGCGTTCTTCTCCGGCGCCGAGAGCGGCCACTCGTGGTGGGCCGAGGAGTTCTACCGCCTCGTCAAGGGCACCGCCGGCCCGTCCGACGACGAGGGCTTCGAGGCCGACCTCTTCGCCGGTCTCTGAGTCCCGGATCCGGAGCTGATCCCGAGGTGCTGGACGTGATCAGGTCCGTGGCCGGCTTCCTGGCCGCCGTCGTCGTCGGGGCCGTGTCCGGGGCGGCCGCGGTCCTGGTCCACCAGGCGTGGTGGGGCCTGGCCCTCGGCCTGACCGCGGCGCTGGTGACCCTGGCCTGGCTGCCGGCGGGACCGCTGCGCCTCGGGTTCGCCGCGGGGTGGCTGCTGGTGGTGTCGCGAGCCGCGCTCACGCTGCCCGCAGGCGACTACCTCATCGCGTCGGACGCGCGCCGGGTGGTCGTTCCTGGCGGGGTCGCTGGTGCTCGTGGTCGCCGCGCTGGCGACGCTCGGTCCACGGTCGGGAGGGCGCCCGGCACGCGCCGACGATCAGGGAGTTCGAGGGTCGGCCACCTAAACTCGCGCGCGTGTCGATCCTCCCGAACAGCGCTGACGACGGACCCCGCGACAAGGCGGGCGCCCGCGTCGTCCTCTGGCTGCTTCCTGGGCCTGGTCGTCGTCTTCGGCGGGCTCTACGTCGCCGCCCACTACGTCGCCGACGACAAGGTCGCCCGCGGCACCACCGTCTCCGGGGTGAGCATCGGCGGCCACCCGCAGGAGGAGGCCGCGCAGCGGCTGCAGGCCGGGCTGGCCGAGCGCGTGGCCCGCGACATCGACGTCACCATCGAGGGCACGCCGGTGGTCATCGACCCCGCCGCGGCCGGGCTCTCCGTGGACTACGACGCGTCCGTCGCCGAGGCCGGGGGCGAGCGCAGCTGGGACCCCGTCCGGCTCTGGGACTACTTCACCGGCGGCGACACGTTCGAGGCCGTGACCACCGTCGACGAGGCCGCGTTCGCGGCCTACGTCGCCGGCGCTCGACGAGCAGCACGGCGCCACCGCCCGCGACGGGGCGGTCGCCTTCGACGGCGGCGAGATCGTCACGACCAAGGCCCGCGAGGGCAAGGCGCTGGACCCCGAGACCACCCTGGCCGCGCTCGAGGCCGGCTTCCTCGACGAGGACCCGTCGCCGGTCTCGTTGGAGAACACCACCGTCGTGCCGGACATCGACGCCACCGACGTACGGGAGGCGCTCAACTCCTTCGCCTCGCCCGCCGTCGCCGCGCCGGTGACCCTCAGCTTCGGGGGTTCAGACGTCAAGGTCTTCCCGGCCGACTACACCCCGGCGCTGTCGCTCGTGCCCACCAACGGCGAGCTGGTCCCCACCCTCGACGAGGCGAAGCTCGCCGAGCTCGTCGGCACCGAGGATCACGAGCGGTGCCCCGGTCGACGCGACCGTCGCGCTGGTCGACGGCACGCCGCAGGTCGTCCCCGCCAAGCCCGGCGTGACCTTCGACCCCGCCCAGCTCGAAGCAGGCTTCCTCGACGCGGTCGCGAAGCCCCAGGGCGAACGTACGATCCAGCTCGAGGCCAAGGTCGCGAAGCCGGACTTCACGACCAAGGAGGCCCGCGCCCTGCAGATCAAGGAGCGCGTGTCGACCTTCACGACCTACTTCCCCTACGCCGAGTACCGCAACGTCAACATCGGGCGCGCGGCCGAGCTCGTCAACGGCACCGTGCTCAAGCCCGGGGAGACCTTCTCCCTCAACGACACCGTCGGCGAGCGCACGGAGGCCAACGGCTTCACCGAGGGCTACGTCATCAACGACGGCATCCTCACCCAGGACCTGGGCGGTGGCGTCTCGCAGATGGCGACCACGACCTTCAACGCCATGTTCTTCGCCGGGCTCGAGGACGTCGAGCACAAGCCGCACTCGTTCTACATCGACCGCTACCCGATCGGGCGCGAAGCCACCGTCGCGTGGGGCGCGATCGACCTGCGCTTCACCAACGACACCCCCTACGGCGTGCTGATCCAGGCCAACGTCACGCCGTCGACCGTCTCCTCGTCGGGGGTGGCCACCGTCAGCATGTACTCCACGAAGCACTGGGACATCACCACCACCACGGGTGAGCAGCACAACCTCACCGAGCCCGTGGTGCGCCGGATCAACGACCGCGTCTGCCACCCCAACGAGGGCTACGGCGGCTTCGACATCGACGTCCTCCGCTACTTCACGCCGGTCGGGGCCAACACCGAGTCGCGCGGGGCCGAGACGTTCAGCACGACCTACACGCCCAGCGACACCGTGATCTGCACGAACCCGAACTACGTCGACGAGTAGTCCGTCAGGTCGTCAGGTAGCGGTTGGTGTGGTGGGTCACGAAGCCGTGCCGCTCGTAGAGCGCGATCGCGCCGGCGTTGTCGGTCTCGACGTGGAGCAGGGCCGTGCGCGCGCCCTGTGATGCCCCCCAGTCGAGCAGCTCGGCCAGTACGCCGGTCGCGAGGCCGCGACGCCGCTGGGCCGGGTCGACCTGGACGTTGTCGACCAGCAGCCAGTCGCCGGAGAGGACGGCCCGCGCGCTGGCAGCCCCGGAAGCCAGGGACACCGTGAGCCGGCCGGGGGACTCGTCGTACGCCGCCTCGGCATCGGGCGCGGCCGACCGGAGCGACCGCAGAGCCTGGGGGACGGGGCGAGCTGGGCGTGGGCGTCGCCGTCGCCCATCGGCGTGAAGCCGAGCGGCGGCGAGCCGGTCCTCGACCTCCGAGCCGAGCTCGACCTGGATCGTGGGCGTCTGCTCGAGCGCGGCGTAGAACTCGCGCACCCGCCACGCCGCGTCGACCCAGCCGATGCCGGGCTCGGTCATCGCCAGCGCCGAGTTGCCCCGCCGCCTGAGGCGCCCGCCGTACGGGGGAGAGGCGCGCAGCCACCAGGCGCCGAGCGGCTCGACGGTCGATCGAGGACCACAGGGCGGAGACGTGCTCCTCCACCTCCTGTGCACCCAGCCGCGAGCGCACGGACGCCCGCGGTGGCACCGGCTTGCCCGTGACGATGGCGGCCCGCGCGATGGTGACCGGACCGACTGCCGTCGCGATCGATCGTGACCGCGTCGTCGCCCCACGCCGTACAGGTGCCGAGGACGTCGGTGGCGCGGCCGTCCGGGAAGCAGGTGACGGACGACGACGCGCTGCCCGACGACGTGGGGTCCCAACGAATGGCTGCCCATGGCATGGGGCTCTGGCGTGTCGACCACGCGTCGGATACTAGAGTGGCCGGAGGCGTTCCAACCGTGCCCCACCCCTGCTCCAGGAGGATCTGGTGACCTACGTCATCGCCCAGCCGTGCGTCGATCTCAAGGACCGCGCGTGCGTGGACGAGTGCCCCGTCGACTGCATCTACGAGGGCAAGCGGATGCTCTACATCCACCCCGACGAGTGCGTGGACTGCGGTGCCTGCGAGCCCGTCTGCCCCGTCGAGGCGATCTTCTACGAGGACGACACCCCGGAGGAGTGGAAGGGCTACTACGACGCCAACGTCCACTTCTTCGACGACCTCGGCTCGCCCGGTGGCGCGGCCAAGATGGGCGTCATCGACAAGGACCACGAGCTCGTCGCCGCACTGCCCCCGCAGGAGCACGACGAGTGATCGGCCCGGCGGTCTCCGACCGCCTCCCGGACTTCCCCTGGGACAAGCTCACGTCGTACGCCGCCACGGCGCGCGCGCACGCTGACGGGATCGTCGACCTGTCGGTCGGCACCCCGGTCGACCCCACCCCCGAGGTGGTGCAGGACGCCCTGCGGGCCGCGGCGGACTCGCCCGGCTATCCCACGACGATCGGCCTCGAGGCCACCCGCCAGGCGGCGATCGACTGGCTGGCGCGACGTCACGGCGTCACCGGCCTCGGCCTCGACGGGGTGCTGCCGGTCATCGGCTCCAAGGAGCTGATCGGCTCGATGGCCGTCCACCTCGGCATCGGCCCCGGTGACCTGATCGGCTACCCGGCGCTGGCCTACCCGACCTACGAAGTGGGCGCCGCGCTGGCCGGGGCGCGGTCGATGGCGGCCGACTCGCTGACCGCGTTCGGTCCCGAGGTGCCGCGGCTGCTCTGGATCAACAGCCCGTCCAACCCGAGCGGCAAGGTGCTGCCGGTCGACCACCTGCGCAAGGTCGTCGAGTGGTGTCGCGACCGCGGCACGATCCTGGTCTCCGACGAGTGCTACCTCGAGTGCGCGTGGGACGTCGAGCCGATCAGCGTGCTCCACCCCGACGTCTGCGGCGACTCCCACGAGGGCATCCTCAGCGTCCACTCGCTCTCCAAGCGCTCCAACCTCGCGGGCTACCGCTGCGCCTTCGTCGCCGGCGACCCGGCGATCGTCGGCGAGCTCCTCGCGGTGCGCAAGAACCTCGGCCTGCAGATGCCCGGACCCCAGCAGCGCGCGATGATCGCGGCGCTCGACGACGACGCGCACGTGGCCGAGCAGCACGCGCGGTACGCCGCCCGGCGGGCCGTCGCTGCGGACGGCGCTCGAGGGTGCCGGCTTCCGCATCGACCACTCCGAGGCGTCGCTCTACCTCTGGGCGCAGCG
Organism: uncultured Actinomycetota bacterium; assembly: GCA_963778975.1. Taxonomy (GTDB): domain Bacteria; phylum Actinomycetota; class Actinomycetes; order Propionibacteriales; family Nocardioidaceae; genus Nocardioides. The sequence goes on along the minus strand of CAVZWM010000016.1, from coordinate 112,563 downwards.
TCAGCGACGGGGGCCGAGGACTGCTGGAGCGACGGTCGGCCGGCCTCGCCGACAAGGGCATCCTGGTCGCGCCCGGTGACTTCTACGGTCCGCAGGGCAGGCAGCACGTGCGGGTCGCCTTCACCGCGACCGACGAGCGGGTCGCCGCGGCGGTCGCCCGACTCGCCTGATCAGTCGACTCGTCCTGACGTCAGTCGACGACGTCGACGTGGACGTGGTCGCGGTGCTCGAGGATCGCCCGGTCGCCGCCCGACGACGACGGGACGTGGTAGTCGGTCCACCCGCTGTCGGAGCGTGAGCCGGCCTTCCAGATGCGGTCGTCGAAGATCAGCGTGTTGATCGTCGAGCCGGTCGGCCTGGGCCACGAGGTAGGACGCGATCGCCCACCCGCGCTTGCGGTTGTCCGCGTTGATCGGCCGCACGAAGACGTCGATCGCGCGGCCCTCGTAGTGCGCCGAGCCCTCCATGTGGCCCGACGAGACCCCGGCCGGCTCGAACCCGCCGAGCGACAGGGCGCCGAAGCGCGCCTCCAGGTCACGTCGTACGACGGCGGCGCGCGCGACCAGGCCCTGCTCGTCGAGGTCGTCGGCCGCCTCGTCCGCGTCCCCGGGACGTCGCACCAGAAGCGCGCGGGGCGAGTTGCCGGTCAGCGCGGAGGCCAGGGCGCGGGCGTCCTGCTCGTGGTCGGCGTAGGCGTCGGGGAAGCCCGGAGCGCTGCACCGCCTGCGCCGCGTCGGTGATCTCCATCGTCTCGGTAGCCGTCGACCTTGACGAGCGCGTCGTAGAACGCGTTGCGTGGCGTAACTCGGGATCCGTCAGCTGGGCCACGGTGCCCCAGCCCTGGGACGGACGCTGCTGGAAGAGCCCGACCGAGTCCCGGTCGCCGTACTCGATGTTGTAGAGCTTCGACTCCTGGTAGGCCGTGGCCAGCGCGATGGTCGCGGCGCGCGCCGGCAGCCCGCGCTGGACGGCGATGGCGGTGATCAGGGAGGCGTTCTCGGCCTGCTCCAGGTCGAGCTCGACCTCGTGGCCGTCGACCTCGGCGGTGCAGCCGCTGCCGTCGAGGTCGAGGATCGGGCCGACGCCACGGTCCACCAGGCACCAGCGTCGGCGGCGACGGCACCCGACCAGCGGCCACCGCGGCGATGGTCGGCCCTCACGGATCGTGGCGCACATGGCTAGTTGGCGTGCAGTGCCGCGTTGAGGGCGATGCCCTCGCCCTTCCACGGCACGGCCTCGATGGCGCCGCTGACCGAGTTGCGGCGGAAGAGGACGTTGTCGACGCCCGAGAGCTCGAGCGCCTTGACGACCTGCTGCGTCCCGTCGATGTCCGTGACGGTGACCTTGGTGCCGGCGGTGACGTAGCAGCCGGCCTCGACGACGCAGTCGTCGCCGAGCGAGATGCCGATGCCGGCGTTGGCGCCGAGCAGGCAGCGCTCGCCGACCGAGATGACCTCCTTGCCGCCGCCCGACAGCGTGCCCATGATCGAGGCGCCGCCGCCGACGTCGGAGCCGTCGCCGACGACGACGCCGGCGGAGATGCGGCCCTCGACCATCGAGGCGCCGAGGGTGCCGGCGTTGAAGTTGACGAAGCCCTCGTGCATGACGGTCGTGCCCTCGGCGAGGTGGGCGCCGAGGCGGACCCGGTCGGCGTCGGCGATGCGTACGCCGCTGGGCATGACGTAGTCGACCAGGCGCGGGAACTTGTCGACGCCGAAGACGGTGACGTGCTGGCCGGTGGCCGCGCAGCCGGGCCCGGGTGGCCTCGAAGCCCTCGACCGCGCACGGGCCGGCGGTGGTCCACACGACGTTGGTGAGCAGCCCGAAGACGCCGTCCATCGACATGCCGTGCGGCTGCGACGAGGCGGGTGGAGAGCAGGTGGAGCCGCAGCCACACGTCCTCGGTGGAGGCGGGAGCGTCGGCGAGGTCGGCGATCTCGACGAGCCGCACCTCACGGCGTACGCCACGCGGCCGCGTCGTCGCCCGCGAGGACGGTCAGCTCCGCGGGCGCCGTCGCCCGTCGGTGGCGCCGAGGGCGGGGGAGGGGAACCAGACGTCGAGGACGGTGTCGTCGGCGAGGGTGGCGAGGCCGAAGCCGGAAGCAGCAGTCACCCCGCCAGCGTACGGAGGGGGCGTAGCGCGGCCGTCAGAGGCCCGTACGACCGTCGACGACCTCGCGCACCAGGTCGGCGTGGCCGCAGTGGCGGGCGTACTCCTCGATCATGTGGACGATGATGTCGCGCACCTCGGTGGGCTCGCCGTGCACGTCGACGACCCGGTCGAGGTCGGTGCGCTCGAGCACCTCGCGGGCGTGGGCGACCTCGCCCTGCCACAGGGCGTGGGACGTCGTCGCACGAGGTCCTCGTCGACGCTCGCCGAAGTCGAAGCCGGCGTCCTCGTCCTGGAAGATCCGCGGGAGCTCCATGTTGGTCCTCGATGACCCGGCGGAACCAGCTCTGCTCGACCCGGGCCATGTGGCGCACGAGCCCGAGGAGCGAGATGTTGGACGGCGGCACCGCCCTGGTCGCCGAGCTGCTCGGCGCTCAGCCCGTCGCACTTGAGCGCGAGAGTGCCGCGGTAGAACTCGAGGTAGCCCAGCAGGCACTCGCGCTCACCGCGCGTCGGGCTCTCCTGCATCCGGGGGTCCTGGTCGTGGGGGAGCCACATGCCGTCGTTGGTCATGGACGTGAGCCAAGCCCACCACTCGGTGCCCTGCAACTCCTACTAGCCTGCCGGTCATGGGTGGAGGGCGAGCTGGTGGTGCTGTTCGGTCCGCCGGCTGTCGGCAAGATGACGGTCGGCCGGGCGGTCTGTGCCGTCTCGGACTTCAGGCTCTTCCACAACCACCACACGATCGAGCCGCTCCACGAGATCTTCGGCCAGTCGAGCCCGGCCTTCGGGATCCTGAACGCCGAGTTCCGCCGCCGGGTGATCGAGGAGGCGGCGCTGAACGACGTACGACTCGTCTTCACGACCGTGTGGAACCTGGCCGGCGAGGGCGACGCGGCCTACATCCGGGGGCTCGTCGCGCCCTACCAGGACCGCGGGCTGCCTGTGCGCTTCGTCGAGCTGTACGCCGACCTCGCCACGCGCCTGGCCCGAAACGCAGGTCCCGAGCGGCTGGCGGCCAAGCCCTCCAAGCGCGACCTCGAGTCGGTCCGAGGCGCACGTGCACGAGCGCGAGGCCGCCTTCACGATGAACACCGCCCCGGGGGTGACCCTCCCGGCCCACGGGGTGCTGGCCGGCTTCGGCCACCTCCGGCTCGATGTCACGCACAGTGGCCCCGACGAGGCAGCGGCCCGGATCCTCGAGACGTAACCGATTGGCGGACGCCCGAGCCAGCGCCGTACGATCGCCGCAGGCGTCTGAGCCGTCATCAGCGGCGAGCCTCCGGAAGAACAGGTCCCGCATCCCGGCGGGTGCCCCACTAGAACCGGACGGGTGGGCCCGGCACAGCCCGCAATCGAGCGGTCGCCTCCTCGTGGGGCGGCAAGCGAGGTGGTACCGCGGCTCCCGTCGTCCTCGTGGCCAGTCCGAGACATCCGACGCCACGCAGGAGCCCCGCGATGACCTACCCCAAGGTCAGCCACACCGCCCAGACCGACGCCCCGACGAGCGTCCCCTCGAGCCCACGCTTCCCGGCGATCGAGGAGGCCGTGCTGGCCTACTGGGAGTCCGACGACACCTTCCGCGCGAGCGTCGAGCAGCGCGACGCCGGTGACGACGGCAGCAACGAGTTCGTCTTCTACGACGGCCCGCCCTTCGCCAACGGCCTGCCGCACTACGGCCACCTGCTCACCGGCTACGTCAAGGACCTGGTCCCGCGCTACCAGACGATGCGGGGCCGCAGGGTCGAGCGCCGCTTCGGCTGGGACACCCACGGTCTGCCCGCCGAGCTCGAGGCGATGCGCCTCAACGGCATCAAGACCACCGACGAGATCGTCGAGCTCGGCATCGAGAAGTTCAACGAGGCCTGCCGCCAGTCGGTCCTGAAGTACACCGGCGAGTGGCGCGAGTACGTCACCCGCCAGGCGCGCTGGGTCGACTTCGACAACGACTACCGCACGATGAACCCCGACTTCATGGAGTCGGTCATGTGGGCCTTCAAGCAGCTCCACGAGAAGGGCCTCGTCTACGAGGGCTTCCGCGTGCTGCCCTACTGCTGGCAGGACGAGACGCCGCTGTCCAACCACGAGCTGCGCATGGACGACGACGTCTACCAGATGCGCCAGGACCCGGCGGTCACCGTCGGCTACGACGTCGACGACCGCGGGCGACATGCAGCGGCGTCAAGGTCCTCGTCTGGACGACGACCCCGTGGACCCTGCCCTCCAACCTCGCGGTCATGGTCGGCGAGGACATCGAGTACGTCGTCGTGGAGTCCGCGGCGCCCACCGGCACGCCCCGAGCGCTACCTGATCGCCGACGCGCGCCTGGCGTCGTACAAGCGCGAGCTCTACCCCGACAGCCGACGAGCCCACGATCGTCGTCGCGCCACACGGGCGCCGACCTGGTCGGGCTGCGAGTACACCCCGCCGTTCAGCTACTACGCCGGCCACGAGCGCGCCTTCCGCCTCGTGCCGGCCGAGTTCGTGACGACCACGGACGGCACGGGGCTGGTGCACACCGCCGGCGCCTTCGGTGAGGACGACAAGGTCGTCACCGACCGCGAGGGCATCGAGGCCGTCATGCCGGTCGGCAAGGACGGGCGCTTCACCTTCCCGGTCACCGACTACGAGGGCATGCAGGTCTTCGACGCCAACCTGCAGATCATCGACCACCTCAAGGCCGCCACCCGCGCCGAGGGCGAGACCGGCTCCGTCACGCCCGGCACGGTGCTGCTGCGTCGCGAGACCTACGACCACTCCTACCCGCACTGCTGGCGCTGCCGGCAGCCGCTCATCTACAAGGGCGTCTCGTCGTGGTTCGTCGAGGTCACCAAGGTCAAGGAGCGCCTGATGGCGCTCAACCAGGAGATCCGCTGGGTACCCGAGCACATCAAGGACGGGCAGTTCGGCAAGTGGCTGGAGAACGCCCGCGACTGGTCGATCACCCGCAACCGGTTCTGGGGCTCACCCGTCCCGGTGTGGAAGTCCGACGACGAGGCCTACCCGCGCGTCGACGTCTACGGCTCCTTCGAGGACATCGAGCGCGACTTCGGCCGGCTGCCGCTCGACAAGGACGGCAACGCTGATCTGCACCGGCCGTTCGTCGACGAGCTGACGCGTCCCAACCCCGACGACCCGACCGGGAAGTCGACGATGCGACGCGTCACCGACGTCCTCGACGTGTGGTTCGACTCGGGCTCCATGAGCTTCGCCCAGGTGCACTACCCGTTCGAGAACAAGGACTGGTTCGACAACCACTTCCCGGGTGACTTCATCGTGGAGTACATCGGCCAGACCCGCGGCTGGTTCTACACGATGCACGTCCTGGCCGGTGCGATCTTCGACCGGCCGGCGTTCTCGACCTGCCTGAGCCACGGCATCGTGCTGGGCACCGACGGCCAGAAGATGTCGAAGTCGCTGCGCAACTACCCCGACGTGCGCGAGGTCTTCGACCGCGACGGTGCCGACGCGATGCGCTGGTTCCTCATGTCGAGCCCGATCCTGCGCGGCGGCAACCTCGTCGTCACCGAGCAGGGCATCCGCGACTCGGTGCGGCAGGTGCTGATCCCGCTGTGGAACAGCTGGTCCTTCTTCAGCCTGTACGCCAACGCTGCCGCGGACGGCGCCGGCCACGAGGCCACGTGGCGCACCGACTCGCAGCACCCGATGGACCGCTACATCCTCGCCAAGCTGCGCGACCACGTCGCCGCGATGACCGACCAGCTCGACAACTACGAGGTGGCCGCCGCGTGCGACTCCACGCGCACCTTCCTCGACGTGCTGACCAACTGGTACATCCGGCGCTCGCGCGAGCGCTTCTGGGACGAGGACCCCGACGCCTTCGACACCCTCTACACGGTGCTCGAGGTCGTCTGCCGGCTCAGTGCCCCGCTGCTGCCGCTGACGACCGAGGAGGTCTGGCGCGGCCTGACCGGCGAGCGCTCGGTGCACCTCACCGACTGGCCGGACGCCGAGACCCTGCCCGCCGACGAGGCGCTGGCCACCTCGATGGACGTCGTGCGCGACGTCTGCTCGGCCGGCTCGGCGTTGCGCAAGGCGGCCAACCTGCGCAACCGGCTGCCGCTGTCGGGGCTGACGGTCGTCACCGAGGCGGACCTGAGCGGCTTCGAGTCGCTCGTCGCCGACGAGCTCAACCTCAAGGCCGTGACCGTGCTGGCCGCTCGACGCTCCGGAAGCGGCGTCGTACGGCGTCTCGCAGCGGCTCACGGTCAACGCGCGCGCGGCGGGTCCGCGGCTCGGCAAGGACGTCCAGCACGCGATCAAGGGCTCCAAGACCGGGGACTGGTCGGTCGCCGAGGACGGCACCGTGACGTCCGGTGGGCTCGCGCTCGTCGAGGGTGAGTACGCCCTGGAGACGGTCGCCGGGAGCGCCGACGAGTCCAGCGTGGTCGGCATGCTGCCGCGAGGCGGGTTCGTCGTCCTCGACACCGCGGTGACGCCCGAGCTCGAGGCCGAGGGCACCGCGCGCGACCTGGTCCGCGCGGTCCAGCAGGCGCGCAAGGACGCCGGTCTCCAGGTCAGCGACCGGATCGCGCTGACGATCAGCGCGCCCGGCTCGACGTCTGGACGCCGCCCGGACCCACGAGGCGCTGATCGCCGAGGAGACGCTCGCGACCAGCGTGTCGTACGCCGACGCGGACGAGGTGTCGCTCGAGGTGGCCAGGACCTGACCGACGCCGCCGCGTCGGGCGTGCTCAGCGGACGACGCGGAAGCGGAGCTTCTCCTTCGTGCTGGAGCCGGCCTTGTTGCTGGCCCTGACGGTGAGCGTGTAGCGGCCAGGCGCCAGGGTCGTCCGCTCGGTGAGCCGGGCACGGATCGTCAGGACGTTCCGGCCGGCCTCGAAGCGCCTGCGCAGCCGGATCGCCTTCGTGGTGCCTGCCTTCTTGAAGACGAGCTCGACCTTGGCCGCGGTGGTGAGGACCACCGTGGCCCGGGTCTTTCCCGGCACGTTGCCGCTACGTGAGCCGACGGCGCGGATCGTGTGGCGCGTGAGCGATGCCCTGGTGATGAACGGGGCGACGCGGGTCGCGCTGCGGCAGGTGTAGGTGTCGGCGTAGGTGCAGATGGTCGCGTTGCCGACGGCGTCGACGAGGGTCACCTTCGCCGGTCCGGTGCCGTCACCGGTGACCGAAGTGCCGGTCGCCGTGGTGCCGTCGTCGAACCTCCAGACCGCGGAGGCGACCCTCGACCACACGTCGTGGGCGGTGACCGCGTACGCGCGGGTCCGGCCGGTGCTCCCGGTGCTCCTGGCGGTGAGCGCCGTGACGACGGGACCGGCGGCGTCGAGGCCGCGCGCCTGGACGATCCAGTGCGCGCCGTCGAAGCGGGACCACGCGGTGGTGGCGTTGCCGGCCGGGTCGACTGTGACCTGGGGGTTCCACGCGTCGCCGCCGGTGGAGAGGTCGACGGGAGCGGTCCACTGGCCGCCGGCGGGGCGCCTGGCAGCCTGGATGGTCCGCCGGTTGCCGGTGGTGCTCCCGCTGACGTCGGACAGCGACCAGATGACCGTGGCGTTGCCGACCGGGTCGACGGCGACCTGGGGATCCCACCCGTCGTGGTCGGAGGCCGAGAGGCCGACCGGGGTGGTCCAGCTGCCTCCGGCGGCGCGGGTGGAGGACGTGACGATCCAGCCGGAGCTGTCGTGGCGCTGCCAGACCGCGGTGGTGGTGCCCTGGCGGTCGACGGCGAGCTGCGGGGTGTCGAAGACCTCCCCGGTCGACAGGTCGACGGGGGCGGTCCACGCGCCGCCGCTCGGGCGCGACGCGGTCTGGACGCCGTATGCGCCGCCGCTGAAGCTGCCCCAGATCGCGGTCGCGGTGCCGGCCGGGTCGACCACGACCCGGGGGTTGGCGCGCGGCCCCGCGACGGTGGACAGGTCCACGGGTGCTGCCCACGTCCCTCCCGCGGGCCGGGTCGCCGCCTGGACGACGGCGCCGGCGACCCACGTCGCGGTGGCGTTGCCGGCCGGGTCGACGGCGACGTCGGTCATCAGGGCGGACCTGCCGGCAGCAGAGAGGTCGACTGGCGTGGTCCAGGTGCCGTCCGCCAGGCGGGTGGCGGACTGGGCGGTGTGCTTGTTGGCCTCGAAGCGTGACCAGGAGACGGTCACGGTGCCTGCGGCGTCCACGTCGACCTGCGGGAAGTCGGGCCGCTGGGTGGGGTCGACCGTGGAGTCCGACGAGAGGTCGACGGGGGAACCCCACGCGCCGCCGGCAGGTCGGTACGTCGCCTGGACGACGCTGCGGTCGGTCTCGACGCGCCGCCACACCGCCGTCGCGTTGCCGGCCGGGTCGACGGCGATCTGCGGGTTGTAGATCAACCTCCCCACAGCGAGGTCGACGGGGGCGCTCCAGGCGCCGCCGACGGGCCGGGAGGACGCCTGTACGACGAGCTGGCTTCCGTTGTAGCGCGACCAGACCACGGTCGCGTTGCCGGCCGCGTCGACGCCGACGTTCGGCGTCTGCGCGGAGCCTCCGGGCGCCGAGAGGTCGGCGAAGAGGTTGGTGACCGGCCGCCATGTCGGCGCGGCGCCGGCATGGCGACGCGACGAGCGTGGCACCCACCAGACCTGCGGCCACCAGAAGGATCACATGCTTGATGACTCGTGCCACGTCGTGCCCCCGTTGTCGTGGGCGCGCTGGCGCCCGATGCGGGCTCATGATGCCACGCCGAACGGACCCGTGAGGGTCTGACTAGAGCTGGATCGTGTCGTTGTCGCCGAGGTCGGGCTCGCTGCGCGTCAGCACGCCCTTGGCCATCTGGAAGGCGGTGGCGACGGCACCGGGGGACTCCCAGTACTCCAGGCTCGAGGCCGTCACCTCGAGCAGGGCGTTGGTGGGGGAGTCGGCGTCGCCGGACATGAAGGCCGAGGCCGACGCGTCCCACAGCTCCTCCAGCTTGGCGCGGTCCCGGTTGAGGGTCGCGGTGCCGGTGAGCGACACCCAGCCGGCGTCGCTGGGGTAGTGGACGTTGACGCGGTCGTCCGCCCCGATCGCCCGTACCTTGTCGGTGTCGGTCTCGGTGAGGAACCAGACGGTCTCCGGCGACTCGAAGTCCTGGGTGCCCATCGGTGTCGAGACCAGCGACCCCTCGATGCTGACGTAGGTCAGCACCGCGATGCGGGTGTCGCGCATGATCTTCTCGGCCTGCTCGAGCGGCTCGGTCATCTGGTGCCTCGTTCCCGGGAGTGAGTGGCGTTCGAAGGTGCCAGTCGAGCACGCGAGGTGCGCTCGTGACACCCCCTCACGGGTCTGACACCCGCGCGGTGGGTCGTCGCTGACAAGATGGCCGACATGGATCTGGACCTGACCCTCGACCTGGGTGCCGACGTCGTCACCCTCACCGAACAGCTCGTCAACATCGAGTCGGTGTCCCACGACGAGGAGGCCATCGCCGACGCCGTCGAGGCGGCGCTCCGCACGCTGCCCCACCTCACCGTCACCCGCCACGGCCACACCCTCGTCGCGCGTACGACGCTGGGGCTGGGGGAGCGGGTCGTGATCGCCGGGCACCTCGACACCGTTCCGCTCAACGACAACCTCCCTGCTCGACGCGAGGGCGGCATCCTCCACGGCCTCGGGACCTGCGACATGAAGGGCGGCGACGCGGTGATGCTCAAGCTGGCCGCCGACGTCACCGAGCCCAACCGCGACCTCACCTTCATCTTCTACGAGGCCGAGGAGGTCGACTCGGAGCACAACGGGCTGCGCAAGCTGACCGTCAGCGACCCCGACCTGGTGGAGGCCGACTTCGCGATCCTGATGGAGCCGAGCAACGCGTCGGTCGAGGCCGGCTGCCAGGGCACCTTGCGCGTCGACGTACGAACGACGGGCGAGCGCGCGCACAGCGCCCGCAGCTGGAAGGGCGTCAACGCCATCCACCTCGCCTCGCCGGTCCTCGCCCGGCTCAACGACTACGTCGCCCGCGAGCCCGAGATCGACGGGCTGACCTATCACGAGGGCCTCAACGCCACCGGCATCCGCGGCGGGGTCGCCGGCAACGTGATCCCCGACGAGTGCGTCGTCGAGGTCAACTTCCGCTTCGCCCCCGACCGGAGCGAGGAGGACGCCGAGGCGTTCGTGCGCGACTTCTTCGACGGCTTCGACGTGACCGTGACCGACCTGGCCGCCGGCGCGATGCCGGGCCTGGACCGACCGGCGGCGAAGGCCTTCGTCGAGGCCGTCGGCGGCGAGGTCGCCCCGAAGTTCGGCTGGACCGACGTCGCGCAGTTCACCAAGCTCGGCGTGCCGGCGGTCAACTTCGGCCCCGGCGACCCGATGTTCGCCCACAAGCAGGACGAGCACGTGCCGATCGAGCACATCGAGCGGTGCGAGCGCACGCTCAAGGAGTGGCTGGCATGACGGACCGGATGGAGGGCCCGGTCGTCACCCGCCGCGGCCAGGTGGACACCGGCTCCACCACCGACCAGCGACTGCTCGACTCGCGCGGCCCGACCGACTGGGTGCACACCGATCCGTGGCGCGTCATGCGCATCCAGGCGGAGTTCGTCGAGGGCTTCGGCGCCCTGGCCGAGCTCGGGCCCGCCATCGGCGTCTTCGGTTCCGCCCGCACGCCCGCCGACCATCCGTTCTACGCCCTGGCCGAGGAGGTGGGCCGCAAGCTGGCCGAGGCCGACTTCGCGGTGATCACCGGCGGCGGTCCCGGCGCGATGGAGGCGGCCAACAAGGGCGCGTGCCAGGCCGGGGGCGTCAGCGTCGGGCTCGGCATCGAGCTCCCCTTCGAGTCCGGCCTCAACCAGTGGGTCGACAAGGGCATCAACTTCCGCTACTTCTTCACCCGCAAGACGATGTTCGTGAAGTACGCCCAGGGCTTCATCGTCCTGCCCGGCGGCCTCGGCACCTTCGACGAGCTCTTCGAGGCGTTGACGCTGGTGCAGACGCAGAAGGTCACGTCCTTCCCGATCGTGCTCATCGGCACCGCCTACTGGCAGGGCCTGATCGACTGGTTGCGCGGCACCGTCCTGGCCGAGGGCAAGATCAACGCGGGCGACCTCGACATGCTCACGCTCACCGACGACGTCGACGAGGCGGTGGCGATGATGCTCGCTGCTCGCGCCGACCGGTGGCCCACGCCCGCCCCGGAGAGGCCTGAGTGATCCCGTGATGATGTGGCTCTTCGCCATCCTGATCGTGCTCGTCATGGGCGCGATCGCGATGATCGCCTCGGGTCGCGGCGGCGCGATGGATGCGGCGTACGACGACCGTCCCGACCTCGCGCTTCCGACGGACCGTCCGCTGACCGCCGACGACCTCCGCAGGGTGCGGTTCCCGCTGGCCCTGCGCGGCTACCGGATGTCCGACGTGGACGTGCTGCTCGCCCGGCTGGCGGCCGAGCGCGAGGACTCGTCTGGCGACGACCGGCCCGGCTAGGGCAGACTCCTTCGAATGTCCTTCCCGATCATCGTCTGGATCCTGACGGCGCTGGCTGCCGTGGCGGTCGTGCTGACGCGGCTCCGCCTCGGGAGCGACGCAGCAGCCGGCCGGTTCTCGATCAGTCGGCGCCTCCCGCTCGCCCACTTCGTCGCGGGCGTGATCGCGCTGGTCCTGTGGATCCCGGTGCTCGTGGCGCCGGAGGACGCGTTCCTGGGCGGCCCCGTGATGGGCATCCTGGCGATCGCCTTCTGGTGGCTCACCGCCCTGTGCGGACTGCTGATCCTGATGCGCTGGCTGCCGGCCAAGGGTCGCCACGTCCCCCAGGCCACCGGGGACAGCTGGAGCGACGGTCCCGGCCTGTCGCTCCTGGCCCACCTCGGCATGGTCGTCGGGGTCCTGGTCTTCACCTACGCCTACCTCACGGCCGCGGTGTGAGCGCCTGATGCGGCTGCTCGGGTTGCTCGCCCTCGTCCTGACGACGCTGGTCGTGCCCGGCGCAGCGTCCGCGCCCGCACAGAGCCCGGCGCAGACGTCGTACGACGCCCGGCCCGCGGTCGTGGAGAAGCGCACGATCGGCCGGTCGGTGCGAGGCCGCCCGATCCGGGCCTGGCGGCTCGGTGAGCCGGGCAAGCGGCGGGTCGTGCTGATCTCCACGATGCACGGCAACGAGCCGCACACCCGCCGGATCCTGGAGAGCCTGCGGGACGGCCGGGCGATCCGCGGTGTCGACCTGTGGGTCGTCCCGACCTACAACCCCGACGGGCTGGCGCGCGGCACCCGCCGCAACGCCCGCGGCGTCGACCTCAACCGCAACTTCCCCCACGACTGGGCCGACCTCGACGGAAACTACGAATCGGGTCGGGGACCTGCCAGCGAGCCGGAGACGCGCGCGGTGATGGCGTTCCTGGAGGAGATCGACCCGCTCCGGGTCGTCAGCTTCCACCAGCCGCTCAACGGGGTGGACACCGACACCAAGGAGCCGCGGTTCGCCCGCCGGGTGGCGCGGGCGCTCCGCCTCCCGCGGACCTCGCTGGACTGCGGCGGCATGTGCCACGGCACCATGACCATGTGGTTCAACCACCACTTCCGCGGAGCGGCGCTCACCGTCGAGTACCCCGCGCACCCGTCACGACACCGCATGGTCGTCGCAGCGCCGGGACAGCTGCTCGGCGCCCTCGGCGCGCACCGCACCTCGCGCGGCTGATCAGCGGCCGTGGCTCAACGGCCTCGGAAGGTCGGCTTCTCCTTGGCGACGAAGGCGTTGACGGCCGCCAGGTGGTCCTCGGTGCCGCCGGTCAGTGCCATCTTCTCCGCCTCGAAGGCGAGCGCGTCCTCCAGCGTGCTGCTGGCGGAGTTGGCCACGGCCTGACGGATCGAGCCGAAGGAGACGGTCGGGCCCGAGGCCAGGCGTACGGCCAGCTCACCGACGGCCTGCTCGAAGTCGGCGGCGGCGACGACCTGCGTCGCCAGGCCGAGCTCGAGGGCCTCGGCGGCGTCGACGGTGCGCGGGAAGTAGAGCAGCTCCATCGCCTTCGCACGCCCGACCAGGCGGGGCAGCGTCCAGCTCGCCCCGGTGTCGCACGACAGCGCGACCCCCGCGAAGGAGGTGTTGTAGCCGGCGGTGTCGACCAGGATCCGGAAGTCGGCGGCGAAGGCCAGGCTCGCCCCGGCACCGGCCGCGACACCGTTCACGGCGGCGATCACGGGCTTGGGCATCGTGGCGAGGGCCAGCACCGTCGGGTTGTAGTGCTTCTCGACCGTGTCGGAGAGCGGGATGCTCGTGTCGCCCTGCAGTCCGGCGAGGTGCTCCTTGAGGTCCTGTCCGACGCAGAAGGCGCGTCCGCTGCCCGTCAGCACCACGCACCGCACCTCGGGGTCGGCCGCAACCTGGCGCACGGTGGCCAGCAGGAGGTCCTTGGTGGCGACGTCGAGACCGTTCATCGCGTCGGGTCGGTTGAGGGTGATCGTGGCGACCCCGTCGGTGGTCCGCAGGAGGACCGGGGGGTTCTCGGACGAGGTGTCGGCTGGCGTCGAAGAGGTCGTCATGGGGGCAGTCTGCCCGACCTCGCCGACCGGTCCGACCGACCTGTGGTGCCGATCACGTGGTCGATGGGGGATAATGGTTGTCGTACGACGCCTATCGAGGTGGCCAGGCTCGCTCAGCCGCCTCGATATCGCATGTTGAAGAGCCGACAGGCTGAATCAGGAAGAGGTGCGCCGATGGCCGCCATGAAGCCCCGCACGGGTGACGGACCCCTCGAGGTCACCAAGGAAGGACGCGGCATCGTGATGCGCGTCCCGCTCGAGGGTGGTGGGCGTCTGGTTGTCGAGCTCAATGCCGAGGAGGCCACCAACCTCGGCGACGCCCTCAAGGATGTCGTCGGCTGATCGTGGGCATCACAGCACAGCTGCCCCGGCCAGGTCTCACCGCCTGAGTTCGCCCTCAGCCCGGCGCTTCCGCACCAGATCGGCGGTGCCGAGGTGTGGGCCTTCCCGGTCCTCCCGGGCGAGAGCGGCACGCCTCTCCTCGGTCCCGGCGCCGACGACGCGGCCGACGCCCTCGGTGTCGACCTGCTCGCTGCGCTCGACGCGGTGCGGGCCACCGGCAAGACCGGTGAGGTCACCACCGTCCCGGTGTCGGGTGAGGACGTGAGCCTGGTCCTCCTCGTCGGCGTGGGCGAGCAGTCCGTCACCGACTTCCGACGCGCCGGCGCCGCCCTGGCCCGCGCCACGAAGGACCGCGCCAGCGTGATCACCTCCCTGGCCGCGATCGCCCCCGACGGCGGCCTGGCCGGTGTCGTGATCGGCGCGATGCTCGGCTCGTTCGCCTTCCACTGGCGCTCGACCGGGCCGCAGGAGAACCCGGTGGCCCGGATCGTGCTGGCCGGCGTCTCCGACGAAGGCGCCGACGACGAGCTGGCCCTGGCGCTGGCCCACGGCGGCGCGGGATGGCGCTCACGCACCCTGGCCACCGTGCCGGCCAACCTCAAGACCCCGGCCTGGCTGGCCGACCAGGCCGTCGAGATCGGTGGCGCCGGCGGCGTCGAGGTGACCGTCTGGGACGAGAAGAAGCTGGCCGAGGAGGGCTTCGGCGGCGTGCTCGCCGTCGGTGGCGGCTCCGCCTACCCGCCCCGCCTGATCCGGATGGACTACACGCCGCGCGACGCCACCCGTCGTACGCCGACGGTCGTGCTGGTCGGCAAGGGCATCACCTTCGACACCGGCGGCCTCGACATCAAGCCGAGCGAGAGCATGCTCACCATGAAGCGCGACATGAGCGGCGGCGCCGCGGTGATCGCCGCCATGGCCGGCCTCGCCGACGTCGGCTGCCCCGTGCGCGTGATCGGCCTGGTCCCGGCCGCCGAGAACTCCGTCAGCGGCACCGCGATGCGCCCCGGCGACGTGGTCCGGCACTACGGCGGACGCACCTCCGAGGTCAACAACACCGACGCCGAGGGCCGCCTGGTGCTGGCCGACGCGATGGCGTACGCCGTCGCCGAGCTGTCGCCCGACGGTCCTGGTCGACGTCGCGACCCTGACCGGCGCCATGAAGGTCGCCCTGGGCCAGTGGACCGGCGGCTACTTCGCCAACCACGAGGGTGTCGCGGCCCTGCTCGACGCCGCCGGAACGACCTCGGGGGAGAACGTCTGGCGGATGCCCCTCACGGCGGACTACGAGGACAAGATCGGCTCGAAGATCGCCGACGGCGACAACGCCGCCGGCGGCGCCGGTGCGATCACCGCCGCACTGTTCCTCCAGCACTTCGCCGGCGACGTGCCGTGGGGCCACATCGACTTCGCCTCCGCCGCCGAGGCGCCGACCGACCGCCACGAGTGGACCGCCGGCCCCAGTGGCTTCGGGCCGCGCCTGCTGCTGACGTGGCTGGGTGCCGAGGACCCGCTCGAGGGCGTCGCCGCCCGATGAAGGGCCTGACGGTCCGCTGGTCGCTCGTCGACGCCGCCGAGGGCGTCGAGGACGCGCTGGCGTCGTACGTCGCCGAGACCTCGCACGCCCGCTTCACCGGCATGTCGGGGCTGCGCTTCAAGACCTGGCGCCAGGTGCCCGGCGAGTGGTTCGAGGGGTGCTACGTCTTCGCGACCAGCGAGGCGCGCGAGGAGTTCCAGCGCGCCTTCACCGAGGGTGCCGCCGAGGCGCCCGGCTCGGTCCTCATCGGCTCCGCCCCGATCCTGATCGAGGCGTGCGACATCGTCGCGATCGCCGAGGGCTGGGACGGCTTCGTGGCCGCCCCCCGCGCCTGACGCTCGAGCGGAGCGCGACTCGCTCAGGCCTCGGGGGCCCATTCCTTCTTGGCGGCCAGCAGGCCGTCGCCGACCGGCAGCAGCACCGGCACGAGCGACTCGTGGTCGGCGATCTCGCGGCCCAGGTCGCGGATCGCCACGGTCTCCTCGTCGCGCTGGGCCGGGTCGGCCACCCGGTCGCGCAGGAGGGCGTGGTCGAAGGCCACGATCCCGCCGGGACGCAGCAGCCGCAGCGCCTCCTTGAGGTAGGCGGCGTACTCCCGCTTGTCGCCGTCGCAGAAGACGAGGTCGTAGTGGCCGTCGGTGAGGCGCGGCAGCACGTCGAGGCCCGCGCCGGCGATGGTGCGGGCTCGGTTGCTGGGGATGCCTGCCTCGGTGAACGTCTCCTTGGCGAGGCGCTGGTGCTCGGCCTCGATGTCGACGGTCGTCAGGACTCCGTCGGAGCGCATCCCGCGCAGCAGCCACAGCCCCGAGACGCCGGTGCCGGTGCCGATCTCGACGACGGCCCGCGCGTCGAGGACGGAGGCCAGGAAGCGCAGGGCCGCTCCGGTGCCGGGTCCGACCGGCGACACGCCGACCTCGTCGGCGCGGCTGCGGGCGGAGGCCAGGATCTCGTCCTCGGCGACGAACTCCTCGGCGTAGGTCCAGCTCGCGGACTTGATCGGCGCTGTGTGAGTGGGCACGGGCGCGACTCTATCGCGCACGAGTCGCCCGCCGTGGTCGGGAACACACGCCGACGCCGGGTCGTTGGAGGGAGTACGGCGCTCGTCCCCGGGATCTTTCTTGGGCCGTGCCCATCAGGTTCACAGGTAACTCTCAGGCGGGGTGCCTAGCGTCAGGAAGGACAACATGCCGTTGCGTCTGCGCACGACACCGAGCCAGGGGGCACCCGTGGGTGACCAGGTCGACACCACCCCGAGTCCTGCTGCCGTCCCGACCTGGGACGAGGTGGTCGAGCAGCACTCCGACCGCGTCTTCCGGCTCGCCTACCGCCTGACCGGCAACCGCCCCGACGCCGAGGACCTCACGCAGGAGGTCTTCGTCCGGGTCTTCCGCTCGCTCGACTCCTACACGCCCGGCACCTTCGAGGGCTGGTTGCACCGCATCACGACCAACCTCTTCCTCGACGGCGCCCGGCGCAAGCAGCGCATCCGCTTCGACCCGCTCTCCGACGAGCGCGCGGCCCGCCTCACGAGCGCGTCGCCGTCGCCCGACCTGGCGATCGCCGACCGGACCTTCGACGACGACATCGAGGTCGCGCTCGCCACCCTGCCGCCCGACTTCCGGGCCGCGGTGGTCCTGTGCGACGTCGAGGGGCTGAGCTACGAGGAGATCGCCGAGATCATGGACGCCAAGCTCGGCACCGTACGCTCCCGCATCCACCGCGGTCGCGCCATGCTGCGCAGAGCGCTCGCGCACCGCGAGCCCGTCGACGGTCGGTCGCGGTACTCCGGTCCCACGCCGCCCCAGCCCCGGGACGAGGTGGCCCGATGACGCACCTGGGTGCGCGCGTGAGCGCGTTGCTGGACGGCCGGCTGGCGCCCGGCGAGGAGGAGCGGTGCTGGAACCACGTCCACGAGTGCCACGCCTGCCGTGACCTCGTCGAGCACGAGGGTTGGGTCAAGACCCAGCTCGCCCAGCTCTCCTTCGGTCCGGCGTCGACGCCCGAGACGCTCAAGTCCTCCCTCCGCGGCGGCTGCAGCGCGCTGGTCCCGGCGCCGTTCGTGACCGCGAGCCACCGCCCGCGTCGCGGCCTGGTGGCGATCGGCGGCGGCGCGGCGAGCGTCTGCGTCGTCGGCGTGCTGGCCCTCGGAGTCGCCGGCAGTCCCCGCGTCGAACCGCCCCGCCGGCCACCGACCTGAGCGGTCGAGTCACCCCGAGCGCACCCGTCACGACCTCCCGGACGCCCCTGGCCGAGCGCCTCGTGGCGATCCGGGAGAAGATTGCCCCGTGAGCGACGAGCGCAGCACTGACGGGCAGGGGCACGACGGGCAGGGTCCCGACCAGCAGACCCCCGACCAGCAGGCGCACGACGAGCAGGCGTACGACGAGCCGACCCAGCCGCTGGCCGGATGGCCCGAGCCCGAGCCGGAGCCCGAGCCGGTGCTGCCCGCGGGACAGCCCGAGGGACAGCCCTACGGTGCCGTCGCCCCCGGCATGCTCCCCGGCCCGCCCACACCTCCCGCCAGCCCGACGCAGCCGCTGCCGCAGGCGCCGGCCGTACGGGCCGTACGGTCCCTACGGCCAGCCCGGCTAGCGGCCGTAGCAGCCGGCTACGGCCAGCCCGGCTACGGCCAGCCGGACCGTCGGACGAAGTCCTTCCCGATGTGGGTGTGGCCCGCCGTGGCCTGCCTCGCACTCGTCGTCGGCCTCGTCGGCGGCATCGGCGGGGCGGCCCTGCAGGAGGAGCTGCTCGTCGAGCAGCGGCACCGTCCGCGGCGGTCTCGACGGGGTCCGTACCCAGGAGGCAGCTCCGCTCGAGGCCGACAACGGCTCGGTGTCGGCGGTGGCGCAGGCGCTCCTGCCCAGCACCGTCCAGATCCTGGCCCAGTCCGGCGGCGAGTCGGGTGGCGCGACCGGTTCGGGCTTCGTCCTCGACCGTGAGGGACACGTGGTGACCAACAACCACGTCGTCGCCTCGGCCGCCGAGGAGGACGGGTCGATCATCGTGATCGACCACGAGGGTGAGCGCCACGAGGCCTCCGTCGTCGGTCGCAGCTCCGTCTACGACCTCGCCGTGCTGTCGGTGGAGGGCGCCGAGGCCCTGGACCCGGCCGCCCTCGGGCGCCTCCCTCGTGCTCCGCGTCGGCGACCCCGTGGTCGCCTTCGGGGCACCCCTGGGCCTCAGCCAGACCGTCACCTCGGGCATCGTCAGCGCCCTCAACCGGCCGGTCACCACGTCGGGGGAGTCCGACGACGACTCGTCCTACATCAACGCGGTGCAGACCGACGCGGCCATCAACCCCGGCAACTCCGGGGGACCGCTCGTCAACCTCGCCGGCGAGGTCGTGGGCGTCAACTCCGCGATCGCCACGACCGGCGGCTCCATCGGCGGTGAGTCGGGCAACATCGGCGTCGGCTTCGCCATCCCGATCGAGCAGGTCCGCACGACCGTCGACCAGATCCTGCGCACCGGCAAGGCGGAGTACCCCGTCATCGGCGCCCAGGTCCGCACCGGCGGCGAGTCGGACGCGGCAGGGGCGACGATCACCGAGGTCATGCCGGACACCCCGGCCGAGCGGGCCGGCCTGAAGAAGGACGACGTCATCGTCGCCGTCGACGACCTGCCGGTCAGCGACGGCATCGCCCTCATCGTGGCGATCCGCACCCACCTGCCGGGCGACGAGGTCGAGATGTCGGTCGTGCGTGGCGGCGAGGAGTCGACCGTGACCATCGAGCTCGGTGGCCAGGTCGGCTAGTCAGTGCCGGAGCCGGCCTCCGCGTCCACGAACGGGTGCTCGTCCACGAACGTGCGGGTCTCGGCGTACATCCGCTGGATGAAGTCCTCGAGCTGGGTGCGCTCGACGCGCCACTGGCCGCGCCCGCCGATCTTGATGGCGGGCAGGTCGCCGCGTCGCACCAGGGCGTAGACCTGGGCGCTGGAGGTGTTGAGCACTTCGGAGACGTCGGCGAGTGTCAGGAATCGGGGGTCCTCGGCCATGGGCCCATCGTGCCATCGACCCGGGCATCGGCGCGTCCGACGTGCAGCACTGCTGTGGACAACGAGGTGTGAGGTCGGCGCAGACGGGCAATGATGCCTGCGTGTCTCGGAATCCACGCCCCGCCGACGTGCCCGCTGCGACCCGGTCGACCACCCCCGGGTGGCGCGATCCCCGGCTCTGGGTGGGGGTCGCGCTCGTGACGGGCTCGGTGGTCGCCGGCGCGCGGATCATGGCCGGGGCCGACGACACCACGGCCGTGTGGGCGGCGTCCGGCGACCTGGTCGCCGGCCAGACCCTCTCGAGCGACGACCTGACGGCCACCCGCGTGCGTTTCTCCGACGTCGCCGATGCCGAGCGCTACCTCGCCGTCGACGAGCAGCTGCCCGACGGGCTGACCCTGGTGCGAGGCGGTCGAGGCGGGCGAGCTGCTGCCGGTCAGCGTCCTGGGCGAGGAGGCCGGGGAGGAGACCGTGACGGTCTCCATCGCGGTCGCCCCCGAGCACGTCCCGACCGACCTGGCGACCGGCTCGCACGTGGACGTCTGGGTGGTCGGGGAGGACCGTCGCTCCGGCCGGGCCGCGGAGCTGGTGCTCGACGACATCGTGATCATCGACGCGCCGGTCGTCTCGCGACTCCTTCGCCACGTCCGGCAACCGGCAGCTCGTGCTGGCGGTGCCGGTGACCGACGAGGATGCGCTGGCCCAGGTGCTCGCCGCGAGCGGGGACAACCTGGTCCGCGTCGTCGGTCGGAGCTGATCGCCGTGCTCTGCGTGGTGCTCCTGGCCGCGGGTGAGGCCTGGGAGTCGCCCGCGCTCGCCGATCTCGAGCAGCACCGCGACATCGTCGTGCTCAAGCGGTGCGTGGACGTCGACGACCTGCTCGCCTCGGTCACCAACGGCCAGGCCGACGTCGCCGTGGTCTCCCTCGATGCTCCCGGCCTGGACCCGTCGAGCATCCTCCACCTGCGTCGCCACGCGGTGCGTCCGGTCGCGGTCACCGAGGCTCCTGTCGACGACCTCGACGCGCGGGAGCGGGCCCAGCGCCTCGGGATCCGGGCGCTGGTCGCCGATGCACGACCTCGACACCCTTCCCGACGTGGTGACCACGGTCGAGGACGTCGCCGACACCCGCGAGCGGATCGTTCGACGCGCGCCGACCGGCGGTCGTCGACGCACCCGGAGCGGGCGGCACGGGCCGGCTCGTCGTGGTGTGGGGCCCCGCTGGCGCGCCGGGGCGCACCACGGTCGCGACCAACCTCGCCGCGGCCGTGGCGCACCGCGGTGCACGCGCGGTCCTGGTCGACCTCGACCCCTACGGCGGTGGCCGTGGCCCAGCAGCTGGGCATCCTCGACGAGGTGTCCGGACTCCTCTCCGCGTCCCGGCTGGCCGGCGCCGGGACCCTGGAGGAGCGGTTCGCGACCGTCTGCCGAGGAGTCGGCGACCACCTGGAGGTGGTCACCGGCCTGCCCCGGGCGGACCGCTGGCGCGAGGTCCGCGGTGCCCATGTGGAGCGACTGCTGGAGACCGCCCGTACGCGTGGAGACGTCGTGGTCGACACCGGCTTCTCGCTCGAGGACGACGCCGGCTCCGACGTCGGCGGCCGTCCCGGGCGCAACACCCTGACGCTCACTGCCCTCGATGCCGCCGACGAGGTGGTCGTGGTCGGAGCGGCGGACCCGGTCGGGCTGGCGCGCCTGGCCCGGGCGCTGGTCGAGCTGCGCGAGCGCGGCACCGGCGCACCCGTGCGCGTGGTCGTCAACCGGATGCGCGCCTCGATCGGCTGGTCGGAGAAGGACATCGCCGGCATGGTCGAGGGCTTCAGCCGGGTGGCCGGGCTGCACTTCCTGCCCGACGACCGGGCGGTCGCGGACCGGGCCCTGGTCACCGGTCGCGCGCTCGTCGAGTCCGGCGACGGCTCGCTCGTCCGCTGCCTCGGTGCGCTGGCGGACGCGGTGTTCCCGGCGACGGTGCGGCGGAGCCCGGGCGGCGAACCCGCAAGGTATCTCGAAGAACTCGATGAAAATTCTGTAGAACGTCAAGATTCGTCCTAGGGTGGGCTCTGATTCGAAGGAGAACCACCCTTGATTTCGACTCGCTCGAGCGCTCTCGCGCTGCTCGCCACTGTCCTGATGGCGACCCCGGCCGCCGCGGGGAAGGTCGGGTCAGGGACCACCACCCACGACGTGATCACGGGCAACGGCCGGCCCAACCACATCATGGCGCTGGGCGGCAACGACCGGGTGCGCGGCTACGGCGGCAACGACAAGATCTACGGCGGCAACGGCGACGACACCGTCCAGGGCGACACCGGCAACGACTGGATCACCGCGCAGGTCGGCAACGACTGGGTCGCCGGGAGGCCTCGGGGACGACCGGATCGACGGTGGCCAGGGCGACGACGTGCTCTACGGCGGTGAGGGCAACGACCACATCACCTCCAACGTGGGCAACGACGTCGTCCACGGCGAGAACGGCAACGACATCCTCTACGGCGGCGTCGGAGACGACCGGATCGCCGGTGGGCCGGGCAACGACAAGCTGATCGGGCAGGACGGCAACGACTGGCTCGACGGTGGCCCCGGTGACGACGACGCCATCCAGGGCGGCCCCGGCAACGACGTACTGATCGACGGCGACGGCCACGACTGGCTGATCAAGGGCGACGAGGGCGACGACACCGTCTTCCTCGGCCCCGGCGCCGACAAGGTCTTCACCGAGCAGGGCAACGACACGATCTACGTCCTGCCCGACGGCTTCGTCGACGAGATCCACTGTGACGACGACGACCAGGAGCAGGGCAAGCACGACCGGGTCATCTTCATCGGTCGGCGCGACCCGCTCGACGTGGTCGATCCGTTCGGCACCTGCGAGATCGTCCTGAGTCCAGGCAGAGCTGCCCGCGGGCTGGCCCTACGGCCCGGTCCCTCTCTCTGACGGCGGGCTCACGCGGCGAACAGCAGGTACAGACCGCCCGCGGTGAACACCACCATCGCGACCAGCAGCGGGAGCTGACCGATGAGCTGGTGGCGCGGCGGCAGCAGCCGCAGCGCCCGGTCGTGGGCGGCGATCACGCCGAGCACGTGCCCGAGGACCACGGCGAGGACCTTGATCCCGGCCAGGAACGTCGGGTGGATCGGACAGCCAGTAGTTGACCTGCAGGTCGGCGGTGCCGAGGAAGTCGTCACCGCGGCTGAACGGGTCGCTGAGCTGGATCGAGCGTCGTCTGGCCGTACTCCACGAGGTAGGTCAGGTAGTGGGCGACGATGTAGCCGACGATGATCGGCACCACCGAGTGCGCGAACAGGTCGGGCAGCGGCGGCGCGGCGGATGTCGCTGGTCGACGCCGGTGGCCATGGTCGCCGACCGCGAAGATGAGCCTCACGCCGACGCAGAAGACGAGCAGCGCGAGGTTGTCGAGCCAGACCCGAGGACACCGACAGCGACTGCACGAACCTCACCCACGGCGCTCGACTCCTTGAACGAGTCGAAGGCCGTGCTGCCGAAGAGCACGGCGACGACGCCCACCAGGCCCGCGCCGCGGGACGACGCTGTCGAGGTTGGCCAGCGGGCTGCGGATGAGCAGGCGCCCGTCGCGGTGGCCCCAGACCGACAGCTTGGCGACCAGCGAGCGAGTAGACCTCGAAGGGGTCGGCGCGCTCGTAGAAGCTGGTTGCCGAAGAGCGCCGCGCCGATCAGCATGATCGCCGAGGTAGGCCGCGCACCACAGCCGCACCGGGCCGAGCTCGGTGGAGTGCGGGATAGACCAGCTCGAGCCAGACGAAGGCGCAGCAGGCCGACCGCGGCCGGCCAGTAGCCCAGCGCGCTCGGGGTAGGTGTACAGGCCCTGCCCCTCGGGATCGCTGCCGGAGACCTTGCGCGAACAGCATGCTGATCGTGCGGGTCGGGCTGATCGCCTTCCAGAACGGGCCGAACAGCACCGACGGCGGGGACGAGCCCGACCCACAGCGTAGACGTAGAACGTGCCCAGGAACGGGTTGATCAGCGTGTCCTGGCCGAAGACCGCGGCGGCGCCGACGTAGAGGAACGCCACCATGCCGAGCACGCGCAGGGTGACCGCCACGCCGTCGACGAGGCGAAGCCGGTCGAGCCAGGCCGGTGCCGGCCGACCACTGGTGGCCGCGTCGTAGCGGGGCGTGCGCCACGCGACCGCCAGCACCGTGAAGGACACGACCAGTGCGGCGACCGCGCCGGCGATCGCCAGCTCGAGCGGGATCGGCAGGTCCTTGGCGCCGCCGATGCCGTGGGCCTGGATCGAGCCGCCCACCTCAGCGAACTTCGAGCTGGAGCACGATCACGTCGGGGTCGTGGGTCTCGACCTCGACGACGCCGGGTCGGTCGATGGTCATCGCGTGGTCGCTCGTGCCGGCCTCGTAGGCGATCTCCTGCTCGGGGGCGAGTGCACGTGGAGCTCGCCGGGCGCGTCGGCGGTGATCGTCAGGACGATCGCGCTCGTCGATGCTCGGCGTCGACGCGCTCGCCGTTGGGGGTGAACGGTGTCGCCCTTGCGGGTCACCGCGATCGTCGGACGTCGTCCTCCGGCGTCGCTCGTCTCCGTCGCGGTGCGTCGCTCGCGTCTCGCGCGTCGAGGCGGAGTCGGAGGGCGAGCTCGGACGCGGACGTCGGGGTCGGCGGTCGGCTCCTCGCCACCGTCACCGCAGGCGGTCAGGCCGAACGCCAGCACCAGGACGAGACGGGGCGAGCGGGGCGAGGCGTGCGAGGGCCGCGGCGAGGCACAGGTCAGACTCCTTCATGAGGTGTGGTCACATGGGACGCGTGACCACCGGCTCTGCCAGAATCCCATGCGGGACACAGACATCGTCGAAGGGCACCGGATGAGCGAGCGGCTGCGGCCGCGGGACCTGGCCTTCCTGGCCACCGAGTCCCCCTCGACGCCCATGCACAACGCGACGGTCGAGATCTTCGAGCCCGGGCGACTCCGGCTTCGACTACGCCCGCCTCGTGGAGCTGATCGCCGACCGGATCGCCTTCGTGCCCGCGCTACCGCCAGCGGCTGCAGGCGGTGCCGGGTCGGCTCGCCAACCCGGTGTGGGTCGACGACCCGGACTTCGAGCTCGGCTACCACGTACGCCGCTCGGCCCTGCCGCGACCCGGCGACCACCACCAGCTGCGCGAGCTCGTCGCCCGGATCGCCTCGCGCCCGCTCGACCGCAGCCGCCCGCTGTGGGAGATCTACTTCGTCGAGGGGCTGGCCGAGGGCCGGGTCGCGGTGCTCGACCAAGAGCCACCAGATCCTGGTCGACGGCCGCGAGACCGTCGACATCGGTCAGGTCCTGCTCGACACCGCCGCCGACCGTCGAGCCTGGGCCACGACGAGTGGCGCCCGGCGCGCCCGCCGGCCCGCTCGGCCGCGCGCTCGGACGCGGTCACCGACTCCATCGAGCGGCCCAGCACGGTCCTCAAGACCGTCCGGGCCAACGCCGAGTCGGTGGCCCGTACCGGCTCGGCCGCCCGGCACCGGGTCGAGTGACGTCGCCGGCGCCCTGGCCGGACGGAGGCCCGATCCACTCGTCGCCCGATCAACCGGCCGCTCTCGCAGCAGCGCCGGTTCGTCGCCGTCCGCACCGAGCTCGACGACTACAAGCACATCCGCCAGGTCCACGGCGGCACCATCAACGACGTCATCCTCGCCACCCTCGCCGGTGCGCTGCGCGGCTGGCTGATGACCCGCACGGAGTCGATGGCCGGGCTCAGGACGATCAAGGCGATCGTGCCGATGTCGGTGATCGACGACGAGCTCGAGGCCGACCTCGCTCGGCACCCAGATCACCGGCCACCTGGTCAACCTGCCGATCAGCGAGCCTCGCCGGTCGTCCGCCTGCACCAGGTCAGCTACGGCTTCCAGGCCCACAAGGAGACCGGCCGCGCGGTCTCGGCCCGACGGCTGGCGGGCATCGCCGGCTTCGCGCCGACCACCTTCCACGCCCTCGGCTCGCGGGTCGCGGCCGCCGAGCTGCGTCGCGGCTTCCACCTCTCGGTCACCAACGTGCCCGGGCCCCAGTTCCCGCTGTACGCCGGCGGCGCGCCGGATGGTGGAGACCTACCCGGTCCACCCGCTGCTGCCCGACCACCCGCTGGCGGTCGGCGTCACGTCCTACAACGGCGGCGTCTTCTACGGCATCACGGCCGACCGCGACGCCGTCCCGGACGTCGACACCCTCGGCCAGTGCCTGCTCGAGTCGCTCGACGAGCTCAGGACTCGCGTCGGCCACGAGACCGCAGGCCCGCGGGGCCGCAAGAAGGCGCACCGCGGCCGCCGAAGCAGGCGGCGAAGCGCACGTGAGCGTCCGCCGCTACCTCCCGACGACCCTGGCCGCGGCCTGGCCCGCGACTGGGAGGCCGACGGTGCCGGAGCGTCACCGACCCGATCGCTGGCCGAGGACGACTCGGAGGAGGCGGAGTACGCCGCGCTGATGACCGCCGCCGACGCGTCCGCCGCGCTGGTCGACCGGCCTCCGGACGGGCCGCCGCGGGTCGTCGTGGTCGTCGAGCGGCCGTGGCCGACCAGCCGGTGCCGTGCGCGCGACGTGGTCGCCCGTGCACGTCGACACCGAGGACGACGCCGACCCCGACGACGACCTCGCGTGGTACGCCACCCAGGAGATCGCGCGACCTCTCGCCTCGCCTGAGGCCCGCTACACTCTCTGACAGATCGGCCCATGGACGCGATCACCTTTCCCCCGGCTCCGATCAACGAGCCGAACCTGACCTACGCCCCGGGCAGCCCCGAGCGCGGCCGCGCTGAAGGCGGAGCTGGCCCCGCTCGAGGGCAAGCAGCACACCTTGCGTGCCGCACATCGACGGCGAAGCGGCGCAACGGCGGGGGCGCCGAGATCAAGGTCGTCCAGCCGCACGACCACCAGCACGTGCTGGGCACCTTGAAGAACTCCACGACCAAGGACGCCGAGGCCGCGGTCAAGGCCGCGGCCGCCGCCGCGCCGGCCTGGCAGGCGATGTCGTTCGACGACCGTGCGCCATCATCCTCAAGGCCGCCGACCTGCTCGCCGGCCCGTGGCGGCAGCGGATCAACGCCGCGACCATGCTGGGCCAGTCCAAGACGGCCTTCCAGGCCGAGATCGACGCGGCCTGCGAGCTGATCGACTTCTGGCGCTTCAACGTCCACTACGCCAAGCAGATCCTCACCGACCAGCCGATCGCCAACAGCCCCGGCATCTGGAACCGCACCGACCACCGCCCGCTCGAGGGCTTCGTCTACGCGATCACGCCGTTCAACTTCACCGCGATCGCCGGCAACCTGCCGACCGCGCCGGCGCTGATGGGCAACACCGTGATCTGGAAGCCCTCGCCGACCCAGCAGCTCGCCGCGTCGCTGACGATGGAGCTGCTCGAGGAGGCCGGCATGCCGCCCGGGCGTCATCAACATGCTCCCCGGTGACGGCCTCGAGGTCTCCAAGGTCGCGCTGACCCACCCCGACCTCGCCGGCATCCACTTCACCGGCTCGACCCCGACCTTCCAGCACCTGTGGCAGACCGTCGGCGACCAACATCGCCGGCTACCGCTCCTACCCGCGGATCGTCGGCGAGACCGGCGGCAAGGACTTCATCGTCGCCCACCCGTCGGCCGACCCCGACGTCGTCCGGGTCGCGATGCTGCGCGGTGCCTTCGAGTTCCAGGGCCAGAAGTGCTCGGCCGCGTCGCGTGCCTACGTCGCCCGGTCGGTGTGGGACAAGATCAAGGACCAGCTGATCGCCGACACCGAGGGCCTGGCGATGGGTGACGTCACCGACCTGTCCCAACTTCATGGGCGCCGTGATCGACGACCGCGCGTTCGCCAAGCACAAGAAGGCGATCGCCCGCGCCAAGCGCAACAAGCACCTCACCGTGCTGGCCGGCGGCCAGGTCGACGACTCGGTCGGCTACTTCGTGCGGCCGACGATCGTGGAGTCCACCGACCCGACCGACCAGATGTTCGCCGAGGAGTACTTCGGCCCGATCCTGGCCGTGCACGTCTACGACGACGACCGCTTCGAGTCAGGTCGTGCGCGCAGATGGAGTCGTTCGCGCCGTACGCCCTGACCGGCGCGATCATCGCCCAGGACCGCGCCGCCGATCGCGTGGGCCCGCAAGCGAGCTGCGCTTCGCGGCCGGCAACTTCTACATCAACGACAAGCCGACCGGTGCGGTCGTCGGCCAGCAGCCGTTCGGTGGCGGCCGCGCCTCGGGCACCAACGACAAGGCCGGCGCGGCGGTCAACCTGCTGCGCTGGACCTCGCCGCGCTCGATCAAGGAGACCTTCGTGCCGCCGAAGGACCACCGCTACCCGCACATGGGCTGATCCGCTGGTGACGCTCGTGGCACATGGGGTCCCTGCACCCCTACGAGCAGGCGCTGACGCTCCTGCTGGCGTTCGGGCCGTTCGTGCTGCTCGGGATCGTGGTGTGGCTCAGGACTCGCTCGGAGCGCTGACGCGCTGCGCCTCGAGCCCGTCGAGCAGCAGGTCGAGGGTGAACTCGAACTCCGCCTGGCTGTCGCACCACCCGAGCACGTCACCGTCGTCGGCGTGGAGCTCGGCGGCCACCATCGCGGTGATGTGAGGCAGAAGCTGGGCCATCCGGGCCAGCTCCTCCTCGGACTGCTCGCCGTCGCCGTCCACCGCGGGTGCGAAGAGCTCCTGCTCGAAGCCCAGCGCCATGCTCCCGAAGCGAGTGCAGCGCGCGGTGCGCCGAGGTGGTAGGAGAACCCCGCCTCGATCATCGCGGCCAGCAGTCCCTCGTAGTGCGCGAAGACGCTCGGCGGGATCGCGCCCGGGTGCGCGATCAGGCCGGGTCCCCACGGATGGCGCACCATCACCGCGCGCGCGGCCAGGCAGCGCCGTCGCAGTGACGCCGGCCAGTCGCCAGTCGTCCCCGGCTCATCGACCTGCGCGGATGGCACGCGTCGACCTCCGTCACCACGGCTGTCGACGAGAGCGTCGAGGAGAGCCTCCTTGCCCGGGCAGGTAGTGGTAGAGCGACATCGCCTCGACGCCCGAGGTCGCTGCGCGAGCCGAGCGCATGGTCACGCCCGCCGACGCCGTCCGCGTCCGCGATGCTCGACCGCCGCGCCGAGCACGCGGCTCGCGGCTCAGCGGCTCGCGCGGCCACGGGTGCCACGCGCACACCTCCTCGTCACGATCTCGCCGGGTGCGTTGCGACGTACGGTTACCGGTGGGTTTCCTTACGTCGTAAGAAAATCTGCAAGGAGGACATCAGATGACCATCAGACCGCACTCGACGGTCGGCGGGCCGCCGCCGACGCGCCGCGGTCCTCGCACCGCGCGCGCACCACCGGCGCTGCTCTACCTCGCCCTTGCGGTCACCGGGATGCTCGGGCTTCCTCGCTGATCCGCCCGATGCTGGTCGACACCGGACGACGCGGCGGCCACCCTGGCCAACCTCGCGGAGACGCGAGACGCTCGCGCGACTCGGGATCGCGCTCGAGATCGCCGTCGTCGTGTTCCAGGCCCTCGCCGCCCTGTGGTTCTTCCGGCTGTTCCGGCCCGTCCACGACGTTCGCCGCGGGCGCCATCGCCGTGTTCGGGCTCGTCAACTCCGTCGCCATCCTGGGCAGCGCGGCGTGCCTGGCGACCGCGCTCGAGGTCGCTCTCGAGCCGCGTCAGCGACCCGGCGACCGCCCAGCTGATGTACCTGCTGAGCGAGAACTTCTGGGGCGTCGGCAACCTGTTCTTCGGCCTCTGGCTGGTCCCGATGGGCGTGTGCGTGCTGCCCTCGGGCTCCATGCCGCGGCTGCTCGGCCAGATCCTCGTCGTGGGCGGCGCGGGCTACGTGCTGAGCGCCTTCGTCACCTACCTGCTCCCGGACGCCGGAGCCGTCGCAGCGGTCCTGGTGGTCCCGGCCACGATCGGCGAGCTGTGGATGATCAGCTACCTGCTCGTACGCGGAGCCGGGCGGCCCCGTTCAGCGTGAGAGCCACTCCACGCCGACCTCGTGCTCCCGGTCGAGGGCGTCGCGGAAGAGCCCGGCGACGAGGGACTCGATCTTGCCGCCGACGAGCGGGATGCGCACGCTCAGGTCGAGGTCGAAGACCTGGGTCGTCGTGCCGCCGGACTCGGTGAGGGTGAGCGTGCCGACGGCCTCGCCGGGCTTGCCGGGGATGGCGAGCGTCACGTCGGCGGTCGTGGGCGAGGTCCACGTCTCCTTCTGGACGATGACGATCTCGTCGCCGACGAACTTCTGGACGAAGGACGGCAGGCCGTCGGCGGGCCGGACCTGCTCGATGGTCACCTCGTCGCCCTGGATGTCGACCGATCCGACGCGCCACGTGCTGACGCTCGAGGACCTCCTCGCGGAACGCCCGGTCGTCGAGCATCGCGGTCACCGCCTCCGCCGAGGCGTCGTACGTCAGCTTCTTGGTGAGCTTCGTGCTCATCGGTGACCACCCGCATTCTGTGTCGTCGTCAGGAGCTGGATCTGGCGCCCATCATGGCCGAAACACGCCTTCGCCGCGCGGGCAGGGGGTTGTGTTGTGACGGTCACACGAGTGGTCCTAGGGTCGGGTTGTGGCCACGCCCGAGGAGACCAAGGACCAGCAGCTCGACGAGGCGACCCGGGCTCGGCCCGAGTGGCGAGAGCTGCTCCGCGCCTACTACCGCCACGTCGCTCCCGAGGACGTCGCTGGAGCGCTCCCCGGAGGACCTCTACGGCGCCCTGGCGTCCCACCGCGAGCTGGCCGCGTCGCGCCCGCAGGGCACCGCCACGGTGCGCGTGGTCATGCCCGACCACCGCGGACGCGGGATGGTCGGCGTCGGGTCGCTCGGTGGTCGAGGTCGTCACCGACGACATGCCCTTCCTGGTCGACTCGGTGACCATGGAGCTCAACCGGCCAGGGCCACAACGTCCACGGTGTCATCCACCCGCAGTTCTCCGTCGAGCGCGACATCACCGGCGCCCTGCGCGAGGTGGCCCTCCTCGACGACGACGGGCTGGCCGTCGCAGCTCGGCATCGCTCGCGGAGTCGTGGATGCACGTCGAGATCGACCGCACGGACGCCGACGAGGCCACCGCCATCGAGGAGGGCGTGCAGCGCGTGCTGCGCGACGTCCGCGAGTCGGTGGAGGACTGGGAGAAGATGCACGCCCAGGTGCTGGCCGTCGTCACCGAGCTCGAGGACAACCCGCCGCCGCTCCCGGAGGCCGAGGTTGACCAGGGTCGCGAGTTCCTCACGCTGGCTCGCCGACGACCACTTCACCTTCCTCGGCTACCGGGAGTACCAGCTCGAGGCCGACGAGGACTCGCCCGACGACTGCGGCCTGCGTGCCATCCCCGGCACCGGCCTCGGCATCCTGCGCCACGACCAGGACCTGTCGAGCGCCTTCGCCAAGCTGCCGCCGCTGGTCAAGGTCAAGGCCCGGGAGAAGACGCTGCTCGTGCTGGCCAAGGCCAACTCGCGCGCGACCGTGCACCGCCCGGCGTACCTCGACTACGTCGGCGTGAAGACGTTCGACGCCGACGGCGAGGTCGTCGGCGAGCGCCGTTTCCTCGGCCTGTTCTCCAGCGCCGCCTACACCGAGTCGGTGAACCGGGTGCCGGTGCTGCGCGAGAAGGCCGCCGAGGTCATGCGCCGGGCCGGCTTCGACCCGCGCAGCCACGCCGGCAAGGCGCTGATGGACACCCTGGAGAACTACCCCCGCGACGAGCTCTTCCACACCACGCCCGCCGAGCTGGCGCCGGTGGCGCAGGACGTCATGTTCGCGCGGGAGCGCCGCCAGCTGCGCGCGTTCGTGCGGCGAGACACCTACGGCCGCTACGTCTCGGTGCTGGTCTACCTGCCTCGCGACCGCTACAGCACGTCGGTGCGCGAGCGCTTCGCCGACATCCTGCGCCAGCGCCTCGGCGGTGAGCACGTCGAGTTCACCGCCCGCGTCAACGAGTCGACGACCGCCCACGTGCACTTCGTGGTCCACCCGCCCAAGGGCGGGCACATCCCCGACGTCGACGTCGCCGACCTCGAGCGCCGCCTCACCGAGGCCTCCCGCTCGTGGCGCGACGACTTCACCACCGCCGTGGTCAGCGAGTACGGCGAGGAGCAGGGGTCGCAGCTCGCACGAAGGTGGGCCGAGGCGTTCCCGGAGGCCTACAAGGAGGACTTCGCCGCCGGTCGGGCCTCGGCCGACGTCGGCCGGATCGAGGCGATCAGCGGTGAGCAGGGGATCGACCTCGCACTCTTCGACCAGGACGCCGAGGGCGGTCGTTTCCGCCGCGGGGAGTCGCGCCTCAAGGTCTTCCGCGTCGGGGAGCCGCTCTCGCTGAGCGCGATGCTGCCGATGCTCACCTCGATGGGCGTCGAGGTCGTCGACGAGCGCCCCTACGAGCTCGAGGGCCTCGGGCGGCCCACGTTCATCTACGAGTTCGGCCTGCGCCACGGCCGCCAGCTCTCGCCGCACGAGCGCACGCTGTTCGCCGAGGCGCTCCGCGCGGTGTGGGACGGCTTCAACGAGATCGACGGGTTCAACAAGCTCGTCCTCGCCGCCGGTCTGACCTGGCGGCAGGCGACCGTGCTGCGCGCCTACGCGAAGTACCTCAAGCAGGGCAACTCGCCCTTCGCCCTCGACTACATCGAGGACGCGCTGAGCAGCAACGTCGACATCACGCGGCTCCTCGTCGAGCTGTTCGAGGCACGCTTCGACCCGGGCCGCTCCGACGCCGGCCGCGCTCCTCTCGCCGCGGACGCCGAGGCCCGGGTGGCCAAGGTGGAGGCCATCGGCGAGCGGCTCACCCGTGCCCTCGACGACGTCGCCAGCCTCGACCACGACCGCATCCTGCGCTCCTACCTCACGCTGATCGGTGCCACCCTGCGCACCAACTTCTTCCAGCGCTCCGAGGACGGCGCACCGCACCAGTACATGTCCTTCAAGCTCGAGCCGTCGGCGATCCCCGACCTGCCCGAGCCCCGTCCGCGCTACGAGATCTTCGTCTACAGCCCCCGCGTCGAGGGCTTGCACCTGCGCTTCGGCGCGGTCGCGCGCGGTGGCCTGCGCTGGTCGGACCGTCGCGACGACTTCCGCACCGAGGTGCTGGGGCTGGTCAAGGCGCAGATGGTCAAGAACACCGTCATCGTGCCGGTCGGCGCGAAGGGCGCGTTCTTCTGCAAGCAGCTGCCCGACGCCTCCGACCGCGACGCGTGGCTGGCCGAGGGCGTCGCCTGCTACAAGACCTTCATCTCGGGGCTGCTCGACATCACCGACAACCTCGAGCGACGGCGAGACGGTGCCCCCGCGCGACGTCGTACGCCACGACGGCGACGACTCCTACCTCGTCGTCGCGGCCGACAAGGGCACCGCGACCTTCTCCGACATCGCCAACGGTGTCGCCAAGGACTACGGCTTCTGGCTCGGCGACGCGTTCGCGTCCGGCGGCTCGGTGGGCTACGACCACAAGGCGATGGGCATCACCGCGCGTGGAGCCTGGGTCTCGGTGCAGCGCCACTTCCGCGAGATGGGCGTCGACTGCCAGACCGAGGACTTCACCTGCGTCGGCGTCGGCGACATGTCCGGCGACGTCTTCGGCAACGGGCTGCTGTGCTCCGAGCACACCCGGCTGGTGGCGGCCTTCGACCACCGCGACATCTTCATCGACCCCGTCACCCGACGCCGCGGCGTCGTACGCCGAGCGCAAGCGGTTGTTCGAGCTGCCGCGCTCGAGCTGGAAGGACTACGACACCTCCCTGATCTCCGAGGGCGGTGGCGTGTGGCCGCGCTCCGCGAAGTCGATCCCCGTCTCCGCAGCAGGTACGCACCGTGCTGGGGCTGGCGTCCGACGTGACGCGCGCTGACCCCGGCCGAGCTGATGAAGGCGATCCTGCTCGCGCCGGTCGACCTGCTGTGGAACGGCGGCATCGGCACCTACGTGAAGTCGTCGGAGGAGACCAACGCCGACGCCGGCGACAAGGCCAACGACTCGATCCGCGTCAACGGCGAGGACCTGCGCGTCAAGTGCGTCGGCGAGGGCGGCAACCTCGGCTTCACCCAGCTGGGCCGGGTCGAGTACGCCCGTCTCGGTGCCGATGGCAACGGCGGCCGGATGAACACCGACTTCATCGACAACTCCGCCGGTGTGGACACCTCCGACCACGAGGTCAACATCAAGATCCTGCTCGACAAGGTCGTCCGCTCGGCGGCCATGGACGAGCCGTCGCGCAACGAGCTGCTGGCCGAGATGACCGACGAGGTCGGCGACCTGGTGCTGCGCGACAACTACGAGCAGAACCTGGCCCTGGCCAACGCCGAGGCGCACGCGCCGTCGCTGCTCCACGTGCACGAGGACTGGATGCGCGAGCTGGAGCGCCGCGGCGTGCTCAACCGCGACCTCGAGGGGCTGCCCACCACCCGGCAGGTGCGCCGCCGGCTGGACCGCAAGCAGGCGCTGTCGTCGCCCGAGCTCTCGGTGCTGCTGGCCTGGACCAAGATCGTGCTCGCCGACGAGCTGCTCGACTCCGACCTGCCCGACGACCCCTACCTGCGCGAGGACCTGCTGGCCTACTTCCCGTCGCGGATGAAGCCGGACTTCGAGGACGCGATGGAGGACCACCCGCTGCGTCGGGAGATCATCGTGACCCAGGTCGTCAACGACCTCGTCAACGGCGCCGGGATGACGTTCTGGCCGCGGCTGCAGGGCGAGACGGGGGCCAGCGTGGCCGACCTGACCCGCGCCAACTTCGTGGCCCGCGAGATCTTCGGCTCGCTCGGCGCTGCGCCAGGAGATCGCGGCGCTAGACAACGCGATCCCCGCCGAGCGCCAGACCCGGATGCGGATCGAGATGCGCACCCTCGTCGAGCGCGCCTCGCGCTGGCTGGTGACCAACCGCAGGCCCGCCGCTGGACTCGCAGGCCACGGTGGACTTCTTCCGCGCCCGGGTGCAGGCGGTCATGGCCGTGCTGCCGGAGCATCATGAGCGGTCACGAGCTCGACGACTACGTCCGGCCGCGGCCAAGCGCCTGACCGACCACGGGGTGCCCGACGAGCTGGCCTCGCGGGTCGCCGTCCTGGCCACGGCCTACGCCCTGCTCGGCATCGTCGAGACCGCCGACCGGCTCGACCTCGACCCGGTCGAGGTGGCCCGCGTCCACTTCGCCCTGGGCGAGCGGCTGGGCCTCCCCGCCCTCGTCGACCGGATCTTCGCGCTGCCGCGCGACGACCGCTGGCAGACGATGGCGCGGGCCGCCGTGCGCGACGACCTCTACGGCGTGCACCAGCAGCTCACCGCCCGGGTGCTCGAGTCGACCAGCGCCGCCGACTCCGCGACGGCGCGGGTCGCCGAGTGGGAGGACGCCGACCAGGAGCTGGTGGAGCGGTCGGCCGCCACCCTGGAGGAGATCTGCCGCGACGAGACGGCCGACCTCGCCCGACTGTCGGTCGGCCTGCGCGTCGTCCGTGGCCTGCACAGCTGAGGTGACCGGGACGATGGGTCCTGCTGCTCAACCTCGCCGCTGGCGCGCGCCCGGCGCGCTGGGGCGCCGACGTCACGGTACGTGCGGGCGAGCCCGCTGGCCGGCGCGCACCGTCCTCGTCACCGGTGCGTCGCTCGGGCATCGGGGAGGCGACGGCCCTAGCGTCGCGCCGCCCGTGGCGCCCGTGTCGTGCTGGTCGCCCGCCGCGCCGACGAGCTCGACCGGTGTCCGCCGACGATCGTCGCCCGCGGCGGGAGCGCGTCGACGTACGTCACTCGACCTGACCGACCGCGACGCGATCGACGCCCTGGTCGAGGCGCGTGCTCGCCGAGGTGCGGCACGGTCGACTACCTCGTCAACAACGCCGGCCGCTCGATCCGGCGCTCGCTGGAGCTGTCCCACGACCGCTTCCACGACTTCGAGCGCACCATGGCGATCAACTACTTCGGGCCGGTGCGCCTGACCATGGGGCTGCTGCCCGCGATGCGGGAGCAGGGCTTCGGGCACGTGGTCAACATCGTGACGTGGGGCGTGCAGATGAAGGCGCCGAAGTTCGCCGCCTACATCGCCTCCAAGACCGCGCTCGACGCGTTCGGCCGGATCGCGGGACGGGAGACGTACGTTCGACAACGTCACCTTCACCAACATGCGGTTCGCCCTCGTCGCGCACCGCCATGATCGGTGCCGACCGACGCCTACGACGACCGGTCGAGCGAGAGCCCCGAGCAGGCCGCCGCCGCGGTCGTCCGGGCGCTCGAGGACCGTCCGGTCACGTCGAGCACCGCGGCCGGTCGTGTCGGCGAGGTGGTCAACGTCGTCGCACCGCGGCTCAGCCGACTGCACTGAGATGTCCGCCGCTTCCGACCGGCGCGCCGAGTACGCCGCACCCGGCGGCGGCGCTGGGCCTGAAGCGCCGGTCCGGCTCTAGCTGGCCTTCTTCGCCGGGCCTTCTTCTTGGCGGGCGCCTTCTTCGCGGCACTCTTCTTGGCCGCAGCCTTCTTCGCGGTCTTCTTGGCGGGCGCCTTCTTGCGCCGCGGGCTCCTCGTCGCTCTCCTCGCCGCGAGCGGTCTTGGCGGCCGCCACCGACTTCTGCAGCGCGGCCAGCAGGTCGACGACCTCGCCGGAGGTCTTGGTCGAGGTCTCCGTGCGCTTGATCTCGCCGCCCTCGATCTTCGACTTCACCAGCGCCTCGACGGCCCCGGCGTAGTCGTCCTCGAAGTCGGAGGCGTCGAAGTCACCGGCCAGGGTCTCGACGAGCATGTGGGCCATCTTGACCTCGGCGTCCTTGACGTCGCCGGCCTCGACCTTGAAGTCGGGGGTGCGGATCTCGTCGGGCCACATCATCGTCTGGAGCACGATCACGTCGTCCTTGACCCGGAGCACGGCGATCGTGGTGCGCTGGCGCAGCGCCACGGTCACGACGGCCATCCGGTCGGCGTCGAGCAGGGCCTGGCGGAGCAGGGCGTACGGCTTGGCGCCGGCGCTCTCGGGCTCGAGGTAGTAGGACTTCTCGAAGAGCAGCGGGTCGATCTGGTCGCTGGGCACGAACTTCTCGACGGCGATCTCGCGCGACGACGTCGACGGCAGCTCGGCCATGTCGTCGTCGGTGAGGATGACCATCTCGCCGTCCTCGGTCTCGTAGCCCTTGGCGATGTCGGCGTAGGCCACCTCCTCGCCGTCGAGCGAGCAGACGCGCTGGTACTTGATCCGGCCGCCGTCCTTGGCGTGCACCTGCCGGAAGGACACGTCGTGGCTCTCGGTGGCGGCATAGAGCTTGACCGGCACGCGAGACCAGGCCGAAGGAGACCGCACCCTTCCAGATGGCTCGCATGGGGTAAGCATGGCCCATGCGTCCCATGCTCGCCACCAAGACCGACCGCGTGCCGACCGGCACGCAGTGGCTGCACGAGGTCAAGTGGGACGGCGTACGCGTGCTCGTCGACGTCCACGACGGGATCGCGCGGATGACGAGCCGCAACGACAACAACGTCACCGCGGCCTGGCCGGAGCTCAGCGACCCGCCGCTCGGCGACCGCGACCTGCTGGTCGACGGCGAGGTGATCGCGCTCAACGAACGGGGCGTCCCCGACTTCCGCGTGCTCCAGCACCGCATGCACCTGCGCAACGCCAAGGAGGTCGCGCGCCTGGTGAAGACGGTGCCCGCCACCCTCATGGTCTTCGACCTGCTGCGGCTCGACGGAGAGGACCTGTCCGACCGCCCGCTCGAGGAGCGCCGCGCGCTGCTGGAGGAGCTCCCGCTCGCCGACTCGAAGTGGCAGGTCCCGGCGGCGTACGACGACGGCGACATGCTCTTCGACGCCACCCTCCAGCAGGGCCTGGAGGGGGTGGTGAGCAAGCGTCGCGGCTCCCGCTACCGGTTCGACCAGCGCAGCGACGACTGGCGCAAGCTCGCCCACCGTCACCGCGGCTCGTTCGTGGTCGGCGGCTGGCGCCCCCAGGTCGGCACCAGCGAACCGGTTGGCCGCGCTGCTCGTCGGCGAGCAGACCGCCGACGGGCTGCTCTACCGCGGTCGCGTCGGCAGCGGCATCGCCGGCGCCACCAGCACGCGCCTGACCGCGCTGCTCGCACCGCTGTCCAGCAGCTCGTCGCCCTTCGCCGACGAGGTGCCGCGGATGGATGCCGAGGGCACGTTCTGGGTGGAACCGCGGGTGGTGGTCGACATCGACACCCATGGCCTCGGCTACGAGCGGCTGCGCCAGCCGTCGTTCCAGGGCGTGCGCGACGACGTGTCCCCGGAGGACCTGGCGTGAGGCGGCTGCTCTGCGGTGCGGCGATCGTGGCCGGCCTGCTCGTTCCGGCGACCGCGACCGCCGCAGTGGCGCCGCTCGCCCGGGCCGACGTCGTCGAGCTCGGCGGCGTACGCGTCGAGCTGCGCGAGGGCACCACGCAGGTCGTCACCGTCAACCACTCCGGCGGCGTCCGGGCCCGCGTCTCGCTGTGGCGGCTGACGGGGGAGGTCTGGCGGCGGCAGCTGACGACCGCCGACGGCCGCACCGGCTACGGCGGCCTGGTGCCGGGCGACCGCCGCGTGCAGGGGACCGGTGCGACCCCACTCGGGACGTACGGCCTCCCGTCGACCTTCGGCACCCATGGCGCCGACCCGACGTGCCGCGCTGCCCCACCACCGCATCCGCCGCGGTGACCACTGGGTGCAGGACAACGCCTCGCGCTTCTACAACCGGCTGCGCAACCAGCGCCAGGGCGGCTTCCGGTGGTGGCTGCCGTCGTCCGACCCCGACTCCTCCGAGCGGCTGACCGACTACCCGCGCGCAGTACGAGTGGTCGATCGTCACCGACTTCAACGTCGAGCAGGTGCGCCACCGCGGCTCAGGCATCTTCCTCCACGTCAACGGGCGCGGGGCGACGGCCGGCTGCGTGAGTGCGCCGCGCCGTTCATCCGGTCGCTCGTCCGGCTCCTCGATCCCGCCCGCGTCCCGGTGATCGCGATCGGCCGATGAGCCGACCGCCGAGATCCAGGTCGACGTCGAGGGGCGCACCCTGACGATCAGCAACCTCGACAAGGTGCTCTACCCGCGCACCGGCACCACCAAGGGCGAGGTGCTCAACTACTACGCGCAGGTCGTCCCCGGTGCTGCTCCCGCACCTCAAGGACCGCGCCGTGACGCGGATCCGCTGGCCGCACGGCGTCGAGGGGTCGAGCTTCTTCGAGAAGAACGCACCGGCCGGCACGCCGTCGTGGGTCCGGACGGCGGAGGTGCCGACCACCGGGAGCCGGGCGAGCCTCGGGGAGCGGCACCCTGCGCTTCCCGATCTGCGACGACCTCGCGACGCTGACCTGGCTGGCCAACCTCGCGGCCCTCGAGCTGCACGTGCACCAGTGGAAGGTCGACGCGGACGGCAAGCCCCGCAACCCCGACCGCCTCGTCATCGACCTCGACCCCGGTGAGCCGGCCGGGCTGCACGAGTGCTGCGCGGGTCGCGCTGCTGGTGCGCGACGCGCTGGCCGAGCGCGACCTGACCTGCACGCCGGTCACCAGCGGCAGCAAGGGGCTCCACCTGTACGCCGCGCTGCCCGCCGGCGACGACGGAGCCTCGACAGCGACGGCACGACCGCGCTCGCCAAGGAGGTCGCCGAGGGGCTGCAGGCCGAGCACGCCGCGCTGGTGACGGCGACGATGACCAAGGCCAAGCGCCCCGGCAAGGTGTTCCTCGACTGGTCGCAGAACTCCGGCTCCAAGACGACCATCTCGCCCTACTCGCTGCGCGGTCGCGAGCGGCCGACCGTCGCGACCCCGCTGACCTGGGACGAGGTCGAGGCGGGCGCCGAGGACGAGCTCGCGCTGGAGCAGTTCCGATGGAGCAGGTGCTGGAGCGGGTGGCCGAGCTCGGGGACGTCTTCGACGCGTGAGTGGACCGCGCTCCTGGACCCCGGCCGGTGACCGGGCCGAGCAGCGTCAGATACAGGTTGACATCGTCCGATCCGGCAACTGATCTCGCTGCGCCCCCTTATGCTCCCGAGCATGGTGCCGACGTGCTGGTCGTCGAGGACGAGGAGGACATCGCTGTTCCCCTGATCCGCACCCTCGAACGAGAGGGCTACGACGTGACCCGGGTCTCGACCGGCGCCGAGGCCATCGCGCGCGTCGGCTCGCAGCCACCCGACGTCGTGATCCTCGACCTCGGCCTGCCCGACATGGACGGCATCGACGTGTGCCGCGAGACGCGAGCCGGCGGCTTCGAGGGCGGGATCATCATCGTCACCGCCCGCGCCGGTGAGCTCGACCGCGTCGTCGGCCTCGACGTGCGGCGCCGACGACTACCTCGCCAAGCCGTTCGGGCTGGCCGAGCTCCAGGCGCGTGTCCGCGCGCTGCTGCGACGCAGCGCCGCGCCAGCCCGGCGGCGGGGCCACCTCCATCACGACCTCCTCCGGGCTGAAGATCGACGCCGACGTCGCGCCGCGTCCAGCGTGGACGACGTCGAGATCGCGCTGACCGCCAAGGAGTTCGACGTCCTCGCCCTGCTCGCCTCCCACACGACAAGGTCGTGCCCCGCGACGTGCTGATGAACGAGGTGTGGGACGAGAACTGGTTCGGCTCGACCAAGACCCTCGACGTCACGATCGGCCGGCTGCGCAGCAAGCTCGAGGCGCCGGCGTCGCCGAGCGGGTCGTCGCGATCCGCGGCGTGGGGTTCCGCCTCGAGGCCGGCGGTCTTCGTGGAGCTAGTTGTCCACAACCTTTACCCGACCCCTGTTTCGGCGGGGCCGAGTGCTGGGTAGCGTGAAGGTGCACGATCTCGGGAACATAGGGGCACCTCCATGGCAGTGGACAGACTTCAGACGTTGGCGCGGGCGGACGCCCACGACGACCTGGTGCTCCGCCTCGACGCCCAGGTGCGCGACCTGGTCCGCCGCGAGGGTGTCGACCCGCAGCGCGAGGCGGTCGTCGTACGCCGCATCGCCGAGGACGTCGTGCGCGGCCACGACGAGCTGAGCCTGACCGGTGCGGTGGCTCCGATCGCCGACGACGGCGCCATGGTCGGTGAGCTCGTCGCCCGGGTGTCCGGGTTCGGTCCGCTCCAGCCCTTCCTCGACGACCCCGAGGTCGAGGAGATCTGGATCAACTGACCCGAGCCGGGTCTTCATCGCCCGACGCGGTCGCCACGAGCTGACCAACCTGCGCCTCGACGCCGCCCAGGTCAACGAGCTGGTCGAGCGGATGCTCAAGTCGAGCGGACGGCGCATCGACATCAGCACGCCCTTCGTGGACGCGATGCTGCCCGAGGGCCACCGGCTGCACGTGGTCCTCGAGGGCATCACCCGCGGATTCACGGCGGTCAACATCCGCAAGTTCCTCCTCCGCGCCCACCGGCTCTCCGACCTCGTCGCGCTGGGCAGCCTCACCCCGCAGGCCGCGAGCTTCCTGGACGCGTCGGTGCGCGCCGGGCTCAACATCCTGGTGGCGGGAGGAACGCAGGCGGGCAAGACCACGATGCTCAACTGCCTCGCCTCAGCGGTCCCCGGCGGCGAGCGGATCATCAGCGCCGAGGAGGTCTTCGAGCTGCGGTTCAGCCACCCCGACTGGGTGCCGATGCAGACCCGTCAGGCGGGGCTCGAGCAGACCGGCGAGATCGTCGCTGCGCGACCTCGTCAAGGAGGCCCTCCGCATGCGGCCCAGCCGCATCCTGGTGGGGGAGGTCCGGGCGGCGGAGTGCCTCGACCTGCTGCTCGCGCTCAACTCCGGCCTGCCCGGCATGTGCACGCTGCACGCCAACAGCGCACGCGAGGCACTGGTCAAGATGTGCACGCTCCCGCTGCTCGCCGGCGACAACATCTCGGCCCGCTTCGTCGTGCCGACCGTCGCCACGTCCGTCGACGTCGTCGTCCACCTCGGCCTCGGCGCCGACGGCGTACGACGGGTCAACGAGATCGTGTCGGTGCCCGGCCGCGTCGAGGCCGACGTGATCGAGGTGGAGCCGATCTTCCAGCGCCACGGCACCGAGCTCAGGCGAGCCGGTGGCGTTCCGGCACGGCTCGAACGCTACGAGCGCGTCGGCATCGACATCCACGAGGTCCTCGCGACGGATCGCGACCCGGCGGTCCGCTGATGGGTGCCCTCGTCGGACTCGGAGTGGGTGTCGGCCTGCTCCTGATCTGGGCGGCCTTCGCTCTTCCCCGGCAACCGCGCGTCGACACCCCGCGCACCACCAACCTCACCCGACTGCTCGCCGGCGCAGGCCTCGCCGACGTCACCTCGACGGGCGTCCTGACGCTGTGTGTCGTGCTGTTCGCCCTGACCTTTGCCGTGGTGCAGACCGTGTCGCGCACGCTGCCGGTGGCCCTGGTCTTCGCCGTCATGGGGGCCTACCTCCCCATCGCCGTGCTGCGTCAGCGCGCGGCCCGCCGCCTGCGCGACTTCGCGGAGGTGTGGCCCGAGGCGGTCGACAACCTCGCCAGCGCCGTACGAGCCGGGTTGTCGCTGCCCGACGCGGTCTCCGCACTCGGGACCAGCGGCCCGGAGGCGCTGCGCGTGCCGTTCTCCCAGTTCGCGCTCGACTACCAGGTCACCGGCCGGTTCGGGGAGTGCCTCGACCGCCTCAAGGACCGCCTCGCCGACCCGGTCGGCGACCGGGTCGTCGAGGGGCTGCGGGTCGCTCGCGAGGTCGGCGGCGGTGACCTCGGGCGGCTGCTGCGCAACCTCTCCGGATTCCTGCGCGACGACGCCCGTACGCGCTCCGAGCTCGAGTCGCGGCAGGCCTGGACCGTCAACGGCGCCCGCCTCGCGGTCGCCGCACCGTGGATCGTGCTCCTGCTGATGTCGTTCCAGACGACCGCGATCCAGCACTACGCCTCCGCCGGAGGCGTGCTCGTCCTCGGCATCGGAGCGAGCGCGTGCGTGCTCGCCTACTGGGCGATGATGCGTATCGGCCGGCTGCCGGTGGAGAAGCGGATCCTGTCGTGAGCACGCTGACGTGGGGGATGCTCCTCGGTGCCGTCGCCGGTGCCGGCCTGCTGCTCGTCGGCCTGAGGGTCATGGTCGTGCGCCGACCCCAGCTCGCGATCCGCGTCCTGCCCTACGTCCGGGACGTCCCGCGCCGCGACGAAGGTCCGGTCCAGCGGTCGGTGTCCTCCTCGCCCACGACGGCAGCAGCCGGGATCTTCGGGCCGTTGCTGCGCTCGGCTGCCGACCTGGTCGAACGCGTGCTGGGCGGCAGCTCGTCCGTACGCCGACGGCTGCAGCGCGCGGGCCTCGATCGCACCGTCCAGGAGTTCCGCGTCGAGCAGGTCGTGTGGGGTCTCGCCTGCTTCGCCGTCATGGCTGCGATCGGTCTGCTGCGCACGCTCGGGGGTGCCGGCGATCCACTCTCCGCACTGGTGTTCTGCGCGTTGGCGTTCGGCTTCGGCGTGCTCCTGCGCGACAACCGCCTGAGTGCCCAGGTCAAGGAGCGCGAGCGGCAGATCCTGACCGAGTTCCCGACGGTCGCCGAGCTGCTGGCGTTGTCGGTCGCGGCGGGGGAGAGCCCGGTGTCCGCCCTGGACCGCGTCGTACGCCGCAGTCATGGCGCCCTGTCGGTCGACCTCGCCCAGGTGCTGGCCAGGATCCGCACCGGCGAGCCCGTCGGTCAGGCCTTCGAGTCGCTCGCCCAGACCACCGGGCTGCCGATCGTCGCCCGGTTCGCCACCGGCATCACGGTGGCCATGGAGCGCGGGACGCCACTGGCCGACGTGCTGCACGCCCAGGCCGCCGACGTGCGCGAGGCCGGGCGACGCCTGCTGATCGAGACGGCCGCGCGCAAGGAGATCGCGATGATGGCGCCCGTCGTCTTCCTCGTGCTTCCGGTGACCATCCTCTTCTCGTTCTATCCCGGCGTGCTGGGCCTCCGGCTCACCACGCCCTGAGCACGACCACCACCACGCTCCACCGGAAGGAAGAAGTCACCATGCACGTGATCTCGGGATTGCTGATGGTCCACCTGACCCTGCGACTGGCGCGCGAGCGGGAGCGCGACGAACGTGGCGACGTCCCCGGGTGGGTGATGGTGACGCTGATGACCGCGATGGTCGTCGCCGCTCTCTTCCCGTTCATCCGCGACGAGCTCAAGGCCCTGCTGGGCTCGGCCTTCGACATGGTGAAGTCCTGACCCGTGTCTGCTCGCCCCCGAGCCGATGAGCGCGGGTCAGCGGTGGTGGACTTCGTCCTCATCCTGCTGGTCCTGTTGCCGCTCGTGATCGGGATCCTCCAGCTCGCGCTCGTCCTGCATGTGCGCAACACCCTGGCGTCCGCGGCCGCCGAGGGTGCGCGTCACGCCGCGGTCGTCGGATCGTCACCGGCCGCCGGACGGGCGAAGGTGGAGGAGCTGATCAGCGGAGCCCTGTCGGCCGACTTCGTCCGCACGGTGTCGGTGACTCCCGACTCCATCGACGGTGCGGCCGGCTACGAGGCCGTCGTAGAGGCAGAGATCCCCGTCCTCGGGCTGGGGGGACCGGGCGTGCACGTGCGGGTGGCCGGTCACGCCATCGCCGAACAGCAGAGTGCGGACCAGTGACTCGACGGTCCCACGACGACGACGGGTCGGCCCTGGTGGAGTTCACCTGGCTGGCACTCATCCTGCTGGTTCCACTCGTGTGGATCGTCATGTCGGTCTTCGAGGTGCAACGCGGTGCCTTCGCGGTCAGCGCGGCAGCGCGAGCCGCGGGACGGGCGTACGCCCTCGCACCCGACGACGCGACCGGCGCGGCGCGTGCCCAGGCGGTGGCCGAGCAGGTGCTGGCGGACCAGGGAAGCCCCGGCCAGAAGGTGCGCGTCGCGGTCTCGTGCCGGTCGCCCGCAGGGCAACTGCCACGCGGGGACCGCCGTCATCACCGTCCGCGTCGACTCGTCCGTGCGTCTCCCCGCAGCCCCCAGGATCCTGGGCGAGGAGGCAGCGACCTTCGCCCTGTCGTCGAGCCACACGGTGCCCATCGGGCAGTACGTCGAGAGCGCGCCCGAGGACAACGAGGAAGACGTTCCGTGAGGCGCCGGGACGAGCAGGGCCAGGTGACGGTCCTGATCATCGGGCTGGCGAGCTTCTGCCTGATGGCCGTGGCGATGCTGGTCGACGCCTCCGCGGCCTACCTCCAGCGTCAGGGGCTCGACAACCTCGCCGACGGAGCCGCCCTGCACGGCGCGGACCTCGGCTCGGCCGGTGTCTACACCGAG
Source organism: uncultured Actinomycetota bacterium (assembly GCA_963778975.1). Lineage (GTDB taxonomy): Bacteria > Actinomycetota > Actinomycetes > Propionibacteriales > Nocardioidaceae > Nocardioides. The sequence continues at coordinate 67,990 of CAVZWM010000016.1, read as the reverse complement.
GGCCTCCCGGCAGAGCGCCTGCTGCAGGAGGAGGGCGCCGTGCGGGCAGCGGTCCTCGGCTATCTGAGGGACGCCGGCGCCCAGTCGCGCTTCCCCGGGATCCAGGTCCGGGTCGCCGTCGATCCCGCCGGGCGCTCCGTCACGGTGAGCCTGGATGCGCCCCTCGAGCTGCCGCTGCGGATCCCGGGCTCACCCGCCCGGACGACGGTCGGCGCGTCCAGCACTGCCGCGGTGACGATCGTGACTCCCTAGTGGTCGGACAACCTCACAACTTTCCGCCCGCCTCCTGAGTCTCCTCCAGCAACGGGGCCAGACCGGCCGAAACCAAGCCACAGGAGAACGTCATGCACCGCATCACCACGTGGGCAGCCACGACCGCACTCGCCCTCAGCCCGCTCGCCCTCGCCGCGACGACGGCGCAGGCCGCACCGGCCACAGCCACGATCGCTGCCAAGGCCGGCGCCTACTCGGTGAGCGCCAAGGCGAACCTCGAGGTCGCCGTCGCCAAGGAGGACAAGGTCAAGGTGACCGGTCGCGTCTCGCCCAAGGCCGCCGGCCAGAAGGTCGTCCTCCAGCAGCGCGTCGGCAACAAGAAGTCGTGGAAGCAGACCGGCACCGCGCGGATCAAGAAGACCGGCAAGTACCTCCTCAAGGACAAGCCGAGCACCCCGGGCACCCGGCAGTACCGCGTGGTCAAGCCCGCCTCCGCCGGGATCCGCAAGGGCACGAGCAAGCCGGTGACCGTCGTGGTCTACGGCTGGGAGAAGCTCGGCTACCGCACGGTGGGGCCGAAGACGAACGTCGCCGTCACGTCCGCGGTGATCGCCACGGACTACTACTCGCCGAGCCTGGTCACCGAGACGGCCGGAACCCCGGCGTCCATCGAGTACACCCTGGGCCGCAAGTGCATCGAGCTGCGATCGACGTACGCCCTCACCGACGCCGCCGCGTCGGGGTCCTCCGGCGCCATCACCGTCTCGACCGACGGCACCGCGCGCGCCACGCACGCGCTGGCGGTCGGCACGGTCGTCGCCGACCAGGTCACCGACATCAGCGGAGCCTTCCGCCTGAAGTTCGACCTCGCCACCACCGCCGTGCCCGCCGCCGTGGCCGCAGTGGCCGAGCCCGAGGTGCTCTGCACCCGCTGAACGGGCTCACGGGGGTGACCACCTGAGGGGGTGGCCGAAACACGCCGGAAACCCGTCCGCGGGTAGCGTGATCGGGTGATTGAGAACTGGCCGGGGACGGCCTACCCCCTCGGGGCGACATTCGACGGCAGCGGCACCAACTTCGCCCTCTTCAGCGAGGCCGCCGAGCGCGTCGAGCTGTGCCTCTTCGACCCCGACCCGGACCAGCCGGGAGCGTTCGTCGAGACCAGGCTCGAGGTCACCGAGGTCGACGCCTACGTCTGGCACTGCTACATCCCGACGGTCCAGCCCGGCCAGCGCTACGGCTACCGCGTGCACGGACCGTGGGACCCGAAGAAGGGCCTGCGCTGCAACCCCAACAAGCTCCTCCTCGACCCCTACGCCAAGGCGACCGCCGGCGAGATCGACTGGGACCAGTCGCTCTTCGGCTACGACTTCGGCGACGAGGACTCGCGCAACGACGAGGACTCCGCGGCGCACATGACCCACGGCGTGGTCATCAACCCGTTCTTCGACTGGGAGGGTGACCGCCGCCTGGCCATCCCCTACAACGAGTCCTTCATCTACGAGGCGCACGTCAAGGGCCTCACCCAGCTGCACCCCGACGTCCCCGAGGAGCAGCGCGGGACGTACGCCGGACTCGCGCACCCGGCGATCACCGACCACCTCACCAAGCTCGGCGTCACCGCGATCGAGCTGATGCCGGTCCACCAGTTCGTCCAGGACTCCACCCTGCTCGACCAGGGGCTGCGCAACTACTGGGGCTACAACACCCTCGGCTTCTTCGCGCCGCACGCCGACTACGCCTCGAGCAACCAGGGCCAGCAGGTCCAGGAGTTCAAGGCGATGGTCAAGGCGATGCACGCCGCCGGCATCGAGGTCATCCTCGACGTGGTCTACAACCACACCGCCGAGGGCAACCACCTCGGCCCGACGCTGAGCTTCAAGGGCATCGACAACCCGGCCTACTACCGGCTCGTCGAGGACGACCAGCGCTTCTACATGGACTACACCGGCACCGGCAACAGCCTCAACGTGCGCCACCCGCACTCGGTGCAGCTGATCATGGACTCGCTGCGCTACTGGGTCACCGAGATGCACGTCGACGGCTTCCGCTTCGACCTCGCCGCGACCCTGGCCCGCGAGTTCTACGACGTCGACAAGCTCTCCACCTTCTTCGAGATGGTGCAGCAGGACCCGATCGTCAGCCAGGTCAAGCTGATCGCCGAGCCGTGGGACATCGGCCCCGGCGGCTACCAGGTCGGCGGCTTCCCGCCCCAGTGGACCGAGTGGAACGGCGACTACCGCGACACCGTGCGCGACTTCTGGCGCGGCGAGCCGTCGCTCGGCGACTTCGCCTCCAGGCTGTCCGGTTCCTCCGACCTCTACGAGCACTCGGGCCGCCGACCCTTCGCCAGCATCAACTTCGTCACCGCCCACGACGGCTTCACGCTGCGCGACCTGGTGTCCTACAACGAGAAGCACAACGACGCCAACGGCGAGGACAACAACGACGGCGAGAGCCACAACCGCTCCTGGAACCACGGCGTGGAGGGCCCGACCGACGACGCCGAGATCCTCGAGGCGCGGGCCCGCGAGCAACGCAACTTCATCGCGACGCTGCTGCTCAGCCAGGGCGTACCGATGCTGCTGCACGGCGACGAGATGAGCCGCACCCAGGACGGCAACAACAACACCTACGCCCAGGACAGCGAGATCAGCTGGGTCCACTGGGACCGGGCCGACAAGCCGCTGATCGAGTTCACCGCTGCCGTCGCCAAGCTCCGCGCCGACCACCCCACCTTCCACCGCAAGCGCTTCTTCACCGGCGGCGCCGTCCGCACCGGCGACGGCGAGCGCCTCAACGACATCATCTGGCTCGGCCTGGACGGCGAGCCGATGAGCGACGAGGCCTGGGACTCCGGCGCCAAGGCCATCGGGATGTATCTCAACGGCAACGGCATCGCCGGCAAGGACGCCCGCGGCAAGACGATCACCGACGACCACTTCCTGCTCTACTTCAACGCCGACGGTCCGACGCAGGTGAGGTTGCCGTCGGAGGAGTACGCCCCGGCCTGGGACGTCGTCATCGACACCGGTGGCAACGCCGACGCCGACCCCACGCTCGAGGCCGGTGCGACCTTCGACCTGACCACCCACACCCTCGTCGTCCTGCGCGAGCACGCCGAGCCCGAAGCCAGCCCCGACCACTCGGTCGCCGCATCCCTGGCTGCCCGATCGGGTACCGAGGCGTCGTGACCCGAGTCCCGCAGAGCACCTACCGGTTCCAGGTCACGCCCGAGTTCGACCTGTACGCCGCCGCCACCCGGCTGGCGTACCTGCACGACCTGGGCGTGGACTGGGTCTACCTCTCGCCGCTGCTGGCCTCCGAGCCCGGCAGCCAGCACGGCTACGACGTGGTCGCCTTCGACCACGTCGACCCGGAGCGCGGCGGCGAGGAGGGGCTCGCGGCACTGTCGGCGGAGGCCCGACGGCTGGGGATGGGCGTGCTCGTCGACATCGTGCCCAACCACGTCGGTGTCGCCACCCCGTCCGAGGACCCGTGGTGGTGGGACGTGCTGCGGCTGGGGCGCGAGTCCGAGCACGCCAGCGCCTTCGACGTCGACTGGTCGGCCGGCGACGGCCGCATCGTGATCCCGGTGATCGGCGACGACGACGAGGACGCCATCCGCATCGAGGACGGCGAGGTGCGCTACCACGACCAGCGCTTCCCGCTGGCGCCCGGCACGAGCACGCTCGGGGAGCAGCACTTCGAGCTGGTCAACTGGCGCGCCGCCGACGACGACCTCAACTACCGCCGCTTCTTCGCCGTCAACACCCTCGCCGCCGTGCGCGTCGAGGACCCCGAGGTCTTCGCCGACACCCACGTCGAGATCCGGCGCTGGTTCGACGAGGGCCTCGTCGACGGCCTGCGCGTCGACCACCCCGACGGGCTGCGCGACCCCAAGCGCTACCTCGACGACCTCGCCGCCCTGACCGGCGACGCCTACGTCCTGGTCGAGAAGATCCTCGAGCCCGGGGAGGCCCTGCCGACGTCGTGGGCCACGGCCGGCACCACCGGCTACGACGTGCTCGCGCTCGTCGACCGGATCCTCACCGACCCGGCGGGGGAGGAGCCCCTCAACCGGCTCGAGGACCGCCTCCGCGGAGCGCCCGTCGACTGGGCGCAGATGATCCACGACAACAAGCGCGCCGTCGCCGACGGGATCCTGCACTCCGAGGTCAAGCGCATCACCCGCGAGGTCCTGCGCATCGCCGAGGAGGCGATCGAGGAGCCCGTCGAGGACGCCATCGCCGAGCTGCTGGCCTGCTTCCCGGTCTACCGCTCCTACCTGCCCGAGGGCCGCCACCACGTCGACGAGGCCTTCGCCGCCGCACGGGCGCACCGCCCCGACCTGGCCGCGACCCTCGACCTGCTCGAGCCCGTCCTGAACGACGAGTGGGGGCAGCCCGCCCGGCGCTTCCAGCAGACGTCCGGGATGGTGATGGCCAAGGGGGTCGAGGACTGCTCGTTCTACCGCTGGTCGCGGCTGACCTCGCTCAACGAGGTCGGTGCCGACCCGTCGGTCTTCGCCGTCGACGCGGCGACCTTCCACGACGCGATGGCGCTGCGCCAGCGCGACTGGCCGCACGCGATGACGACCACGTCGACCCACGACACCAAGCGCGGCGAGGACGTACGCGCCCGCATCACGGTGCTGGCCGAGCTGCCCGAGGTGTGGGAGGCCGCGCTCGACGAGCTGCTGGGCCTGGTCCCCGTGCCCGATCCCGCCTTCGGCTCGTTGCTGTGGCAGGCCATCCTGGGCGCCTGGACGCCGAACCACCTGCCCGACCTCCCCGAGCGGCTGCACGCCTACGCCGAGAAGGCGATGCGCGAGGCGGGCGACCGGACCACGTGGACCGAGCCCGACGAGGCGTACGAAGCAGCGGTGCACGCCGCCGTCGACGCCGTGTTCACCTCGCCCGAGGTGCAGCGCGTGCTGACCGACCTCTGCGTGCACATCGACGAGCCCGGCCGGAGCAACTCGCTCGCGCTCAAGCTGGTCGCCCTCACCGTCCCCGGCGTCCCGGACGTCTACCAGGGCAGCGAGCTGTGGGAGACCTCCCTCGTCGACCCGGACAACCGCCGCCCGGTCGACTTCGACCACCGCGCCGGCGTGCTGGCCGGCACCGAGTCCGACGACGCCGTCGCCAAGCTGCACGTCACCTGCTCGGCGCTCACCCTGCGCCGCGAGCAGCCGGAGCTCTTCGCGGTCGTACGCCCCGGTGCAGGCCACCGGCCCCGCGGCCGGCCACGTGCTGGCCTTCGACCGCGGCGGTGCCATCACGGTCGCCACCCGGCTGCCCGTGGGCCTCGCCCTGGCCGGCGGCTGGGGGGACACCCAGCCTCGAGCTGCCGGAGGGCAGCTGGCACGACCTGCTGACCGGCACCCGCACGGACGGTCGGCTCGCCGACCTGCTGGCCGTGCACCCGGTGGCGCTGCTGGTGAAGGACGCCTGAGTTGACCGCACGGACGCAGCGCGGTCCCTTCGACGTGTGGGCGCCCCGGCCCGACAGCGTCCGGCTGCTGTGCGGCGACAACGCCGGCGGCTCCGTCGTCGAGATGGCGCGAGCCGACGACGGCTGGTGGAGGCTGGCGAGCCGCTCGCCGAGGCCGCCGACCAGCGACGTCGACTACGGCTACCTCCTCGACGACGACCCCGACCCGCGGCCCGACCCGCGCTCCCGGCGCCAGCCCGGCGGCGTGCACGAGCTGTCGCGGCGGGACCGGGACGACGTACGAGTGGAGCGACGCAGCTGGACCGGCCGCCAGCTCGCCGGGTCCGTGATCTACGAGCTGCACGTCGGCACCTTCACGCCGCAGGGCGACCTCGACGCCGCGATCGGCAAGCTCGACCACCTGCGCAGCATCGGGGTCGACTTCGTCGAGCTGATGCCGGTCAACGCGTTCAACGGCACCCACAACTGGGGCTACGACGGCGTCGGCTGGTTCGCGGTCCACGAGGGCTACGGCGGACCCGACGCCTACCGGCGCTTCGTCGACGCGTGCCACGCCGCCGGACTCGGCGTCGTGCAGGACGTCGTCCACAACCACCTCGGCCCGTCGGGCAACTACCTCTCCCTGTTCGGCCCCTACCTCAAGGACGGCCGCAACACCTGGGGCGACCTGGTCAACCTCGACGGCGAGGGCTCGGCCGAGGTGCGCCGCTACATCCTCGACAACGTGCGGATGTGGTTCGAGGAGCTCCACGTCGACGCCCTGCGCCTCGACGCCGTGCACGCCCTCAGCGACACCTCCCCGGTCCACCTGCTCGAGGAGATGGCGGTCGAGACCGCGGCGCTGTCGGCCCACCTGCGCCGCCCGCTGACCCTGATCGCCGAGTCCGACCTCAACGACACCCTGCTCGTCCGGCCGCGCGAGGCCGGCGGCTACGGCCTCGACGCGCAGTGGAGCGACGACTTCCACCACGCCGTGCACGTCGCCCTGAGCGGCGAGACGGCCGGCTACTACGCCGACTTCGAGCCGCTGGAGGCGCTGGCCAAGGTCTGCGAGAAGGGCTTCTTCCACGACGGCACCTGGTCGTCCTTCCGGGAGCGCGACCACGGCGGCCCGGTCGACACCGAGCGCATGCCCACGTGGCGGCTGGTGGTGGCCAACCAGAACCACGACCAGATCGGCAACCGGGCGCGCGGCGACCGGCTCGCCGAGCACCTCGACGACGACCAGCTCGCCTGCGCGGCCCTGCTCACGCTCGCCGGGCCGTTCACGCCGATGCTCTTCATGGGGGAGGAGTGGGCGGCGTCCTCGCCGTTCCAGTTCTTCACCTCCCACCCGGAGCCCGAGCTCGGCACCGCCACCGCCGCCGGTCGCATCGCGGAGTTCGAGATGATGGGCTGGAACGCCGACGAGGTGCCGGACCCGCAGGACGTCGAGACGTTCCGACGCTCGCGGCTCGACTGGGACGAGCTCGCGACCGGCCGGCACGCGGTGGTGCTCGACTGCTACCGCCGCCTCGCCGAGCTGCGTCGTACGCTCCCCGACCTCACCGATCCCGCCTTCACCTCGGTGTCCTGCTCGGTCGAGGGTCGCGTCTTCACGATGCGCCGCGGCGACGTGCTGGTCGCGGTGAACTTCGGTGACTCGGCGGCGTCCGGTGGCCGTCGAGCACGCGCGAGGTCCTCTTCACGACCCCGGCCGGGGTCGACGGTGAGCGAGGGGACCGTGACCCTTCCCCGCCACGCGGGCGCACTGCTGGGCCCGTGACAACCTTTCCTCGCATGGCCTAGTCTCCCTCGCGACCGGGCCTTGACGGGCCAAGACCCACACGACACGGGGACCTCCATGAATCGCATCACCACCCTGACCCTCTCGGCGGCGTTGGCACTCAGCCCGTTGGCCCTGACCGCACCGTCGTACGCCGCGCCTGCGACGGCCGGCGCCTACACCGTCACCGCGAAGATCAACAAGACCGTCGCCATCGGCAAGGAGACCACCCTCAAGGTCCGCGGCCGCGTCACCCCGAAGGCCGCCGGGCAGAAGGTCGTCCTCCAGCAGCGGGTCCGCAACAAGAAGACGTGGCGGGCCACCGACACGGCGACGATCAAGGGCAACGGCACCTACGTGCTCAAGGACGATCCCTCGACGCCGGGCATGCGTCAGTACCGCGTCCTCAAGCCGGCCTCGAACGGCATCGGCAAGGGATTCAGTCCGTCGCTGGACGTGCAGGTCTACCGCTGGGAACGTCTCGGCTACCGCGCTCCCGGGCCGCAGCAGAACCTCGCAGTCAACGGTGCGACCATCGGCACCGACTACTACCCGACCAGCCTGGTGACCGGGCTTTCCGGCACGGCGTCGTCCATCGAATACACCCTGGGCCGCAAGTGCCTGGAGCTGCGGGCGTCGTACGCCCTCACTGACGCCTCCGCGACCGGCGCGAGCGGCAGCATCACCGTCACCACCGACGGCGCCGTCGCCGCCACGCACCCGCTGAGCGTCGGCACGGTCGTGGCGGACGAGGTCCTTGACGTCGAGGACACCTTCCGGGTCCGCTTCGACCTCACGACCAGCACGACGCCGGCAGCCTTCGCGGCCGTCGCCACCCCCGAGGTGCTCTGCACGCGCTGACGCACGGGTAGCACCCGGTCCGCAGTGGCGGGCACTCCCGGGTCACGGACCCGCGGCGTGCCCGCCTCTGTTTTCGTGCTCATGACGCGCGACGACGTAGTGTTGCCCCTTGTGGCAGGCATCGACTACGACGTAGAGATCAAGACGCTCCAGGCGACCATGAAGACCATCGGTCAGGTCCTCGACCTCGACGGGATGCGCCGCGAGATCGCCGACCTCAGCGAGCAGGTCGCCGCCCCCGACCTCTGGGACGACCAGGACAACGCCACGCGCGTGACCGGCCGCCTCTCGACGCTCCAGGGCGAGCTCGACAAGTTCACCGCGCTCGACAGCCGCATCGAGGACCTCGGCCTGATGGTCGAGATGGCGCAGGAGGAGGGCGACGCCGACACGCTCGCCGACTCCGAGCGCGAGCTCGCCCGCATCAAGAAGTCCGTCGAGTCGCTCGAGATCCGCACCCTGCTCAACGGTGAGTACGACGCCCGCGAGGCGCTCGTCAGCATCCGTGCAGGCGCCGGTGGCGTCGACGCCGCCGACTTCGCCGAGACCCTGATGCGGATGTACACCCGCTGGGCCGAGCAGCACGGCTACTCCGTCGAGGTCTACGAGACGTCGTACGCCGAGGAGGCCGGGCTCAAGTCCGCCACCTTCGCGATCCACGCCCCCTACGCCTACGGCACCCTCTCGGTCGAGGCCGGCACCCACCGCCTCGTGCGGATCAGCCCCTTCGACAACCAGGGTCGCCGCCAGACGTCGTTCGCCGCCGTCGAGGTCGTGCCCGTGCTCGAGCAGACCGACGAGATCGACATCCCCGACGAGGAGATCCGCACCGACGTCTACCGCTCGGGCGGCCCCGGCGGCCAGTCGGTCAACACCACCGACTCCGCGGTCCGCCTCACGCACATCCCCACCGGCACCGTCGTGTCCTGCCAGAACGAGAAGTCGCAGCTGCAGAACAAGGCCTCGGCGATGGTCGTCCTCAAGGCCAAGCTGCTCGCGCTGAAGAAGGCCGAGGAGAAGGCCCACCTCGACGAGATGCGCGGCGACGTGCAGGCCAGCTGGGGCGACCAGATGCGCAACTACGTCCTCAACCCCTACCAGATCGTCAAGGACCTCCGCACCGGCTACGAGTCCGGCAACCCGGCCTCGGTCTTCGACGGCGACCTCGACGCCTTCCTCGAGGCCGGCATCCGCTGGCGTCGGGGTGCGGAGAAGGTCGACGCCTGAGTGTGAGTTGTGGGATGCGTGGTCGTCCCGCGTAGCCTCGACGCGTGATTCGCTTCGAGAAGGTCACCAAGACCTATCCCGGCCACCCCCACCCCGCCCTCGACAACGTCTCCGTCGACGTGGAGAAGGGGGAGTTCGTCTTCCTCGTGGGCTCCTCGGGATCCGGCAAGTCGACCTTCCTGCGGCTGGTGCTGCGGGAGTACCGCGCCACCTCGGGTCGCGTCTACGTCGCCGGCAAGGAGATCAACCGGCTGGCCAGCTGGAAGGTGCCGCGGCTGCGCCGTGACATCGGCACCGTCTTCCAGGACTTCCGCCTGCTCGCCCAACAAGACGGTCAGCGAGAACGTCGCCTTCGCCCTCCAGGTCATCGGCCGCTCCCGCAAGGACATCAACGAGCTGGTCCCCGAGACGCTCGAGATGGTGGGACTGACCGGCAAGGGCGACCGGATGCCCGACGAGCTCTCCGGCGGCGAGCAGCAGCGCGTCGCCGTGGCCCGCGCCTTCGTCAACCGGCCGATGATCCTCATCGCCGACGAGCCGACCGGAAACCTGGACCCCACCACCTCGGTGGGCATCATGAAGCTCCTCGACCGCATCAACCGCACCGGCACGACCGTCGTCATGGCCACCCACGACGCCGGCATCGTCGACCAGATGCGCAAGCGCGTCATCGAGCTCGAGAACGGCCAGGTCATCCGTGACCAGGCGCAAGGCGTCTACGGCCACCAGAACTGATCTGCCCGACTGATCACCCCGACTGATCGAGAGCCACCTCCTCCATGCAGCTTCGCTACGTCTTCTCCGAGCTCGGCCAAGGGCTTCGTCGCAACCTGACGATGCACCTGGCCGTGATCCTCACCCTCTTCGTCTCCCTGACCCTCGTGGGCATGGGTGTGCTGTTCCAGCAGCAGGCCAACAAGGCCGCCGAGCAGTGGGGCAACCAGCTGCAGATCACCGTCTTCCTGTGCCGCAACGGCGACAGCAACCCGGTCTGCCCCAACCCGGTCACCGACGCGCAGAAGACCGAGATCGAGCAGGTCGTCCAGGACAACCCCGAGGTGGCCGACTACTACTTCGAGTCCAGCGAGACCGCGCTCGACAAGGCGCGCGAGCTCTACGGCGAGGAGCTGTTCTCGGGCGACAACCCGGCGCTGACGGCCGAGGACATGCCGCAGACGATCTGGATCACGCTCGAGAGCCCCGAGGAGTTCGAGGGGATCACCAGCGCCGTGCAGGGACTCGACGGGGTCTCCCGGGTCCAGGACATGCGAGAGGTCATCGCGCCGATCCTCGGGGCGATCAACATGCTGCAGTGGGTGGCGCTCGCAACGGCCTCCGTCCTGGTCTTCGCGGCCCTGCTCCTGGTCGCCAACACGATCCGGCTCGCGGCGTTCGCGCGACGCAAGGAGATCGGGATCATGCGCCTCGTGGGGGCCTCGACCCTCTACATCGCGCTGCCCTTCCTCCTCGAGGCACTGGTGACGGCATTCATCGGTGTCGTGCTGGCCGGCGGGGCGCTCGCGGCCTTCATGCACTTCGGCATCGAGCAGCGCGGGAACGACGAGCTGAAGTTCATCCCGTGGATCGGATGGGACGAGTTCGGCCTGGCCCTGGCGGCCATCGCGATCCTCGGCCCGCTGCTCACCCTGCTTCCGACACTCGTGCTGACGCGCAAATACCTGAAAGTGTGATCCGCGCGGGTTAGCGTCACGGTGTTCTCTTCCCCGAACACGAAGGCTTCCACGGTGCGTCACTTCCCCCGTACCGCTCATCGCCGCATGGCCTCAGCATCTCTTGCCGTGGTCATGGCCCTGGGCGTCACCACGGTCCGCCAGCGCTCACGCTGACGACCTCAAGGACAAGCAACGCAAGGTCGAGAAGCAGCTCCAGGGCGCGAACAAGGACCTCCACGAGTCGAGCGCGCAGCTCCAGAAGGCCGCTGCCCGCCTCGCCGCTGCCCAGAGCCAGCTGGTCGACGCCAAGACCGAGCTCGCCACGGCGCGCGGCAAGCTCGAGGTCGCGACCGAGCGCGATGCCGAGATGCAGGCCGAGCTCGCGACCGCCGAGGCCGAGCTCGAGGCCGCCGAGGCCGAGCTGGCCCAGGGCCAGACCGATCGCGACGACCAGCGCCAGAAGGTCGCCAACACCGTCGCGCGACATGTACGCCGAGGGCGACCCCGACCTGATCGCGTTCTCCTCGCTGCTCGACGCGGTGTCGCCCGAGGACCTCACCCGCCGCGACGGCGTACGTGACGTCATCGTCGGGCAGGAGGCCCGGGCGTACGACGAGCTGCAAGGCGGCCGAGGTGCTGCTCGAGGTGCGCGAGCAGCAGGTCTCCGACGCGCGCGACGACGTGGCCGCCCAGCGCCGGGCGGCCGCCGACCACCTGGTGCTGATGCAGGCGCTCGAGTCCGAGCAGCAGTCGGCCAAGGACTCGGTCGTCGCGCTCGTCGGCGAGCGCCGGGAGGCCCGCGGCGACGCCCGCGCGGCCCGTGCCCAGGACGCCGCCAAGCTCCGCAAGCTCAAGAAGGAGCAGGACAAGATCGAGGAGATGCTGCGGCGCCGTGCCGCAGCCGCCCTCCGTCGGGCTCGCGCTGCTGCCCGTGCCAGCGCCCTCGCCCAGCAGGCCCGGGTCGGGCCCGAGCACCGGGGTGCTGATGCACCCCGTCGACGGCTACGTCACCTCGCCCTTCGGCTACCGCACCCACCCGATCTACCACTACTGGGGCCTGCACGACGGCGTCGACTTCGGCGGCGGCTGCGGCACGCCGTTGCGCTCCGCCGCCGACGGTCGGGTCATCTCGCACCTACTGGAGCGGTGTCTACGGCAACCGGCTGATCATCGACAACGGCGCCCAGGCCGGGGTCGGCCTCGCCACGATCTACAACCACGCCACGAGCTACACCGTGGGCGTGGGGGACCAGGTCGAGCGCGGACAGGTCATCGGCTACGAGGGCAGCACCGGCTGGTCGACCGGCTGCCACCTGCACTTCACCGTGATGGCCAACGGCCAGGCCGTCGACCCGATGAACTGGTTCTACGATCCCTCGTTGGACATCGCCTGAGATGATGGACCATGGCGAAGGAGCAGGGCCAGAAGATGGTCGCGCAGAACAAGAAGGCGCGCCACGACTACCACATCGAGGACACCTGGGAGGCCGGGCTGGTCCTCGTGGGGACCGAGGTGAAGTCGTTGCGCGTGGGACGCGCGTCCCTCGTCGACGGCTTCGCCGAGATCGACAACGGCGAGGCCTGGCTGCTCGGCGTCCACATCCCCGAGTACACCCAGGGCACGTGGACCAACCACTCCGCCCGCCGTCGCCGCAAGATGCTGCTCAACCGCTCCGAGATCGACAAGATCGAGCGCAAGATCACCGACAAGGGCTACACGATCGTGCCGCTGGCGATCTACTTCAAGGACGGTCGCGCCAAGGTCGAGATCGCGCTCGCACGAGGCAAGAAGGCCTACGACAAGCGCCACACCCTCGCCGAGCGCACGGCCAACCGGGAGAAGGTCGACGCGGTGCAGCGCCGGCTCAAGGGCCACAAGGATTGACCCCGCTCGCTTTCGGACCGGGTTGAGGGGAATGGATGCGACGGGTGTCGGCGTTGACCCGTAGACTGTGCATCACAACTCAAGAGGGGCTGATCGGTTTCGACTTGGGACGTTAGTTCCAGAAGAAGCGGGTCGAGAAGCCAGCGTCATCTCGTAAACGATCGCTGGAAACACATAGTTGCCAACTCAAACCGCAACGACTTCGCTCTCGCTGCCTGAGCAGTGATCGAAGGGTCTGACCGGGCACCCGTCCTCGTCCCGGATCCAGGCCTCATCTAGAGGACTTGCTGCTCACTTTCTGTCAGGAGGGGTGAGCGGGACTCAATCCTGACTGGGCCTGTCGGCGACGTGTCTGTGCGAGCGCCGGGGCCGAGAAAAGCGACAACACTGACTGCACCCGGAGAATGTCTGGTTCGGCGCCGAAGGACCGGGGTTCGATTCCCCGCAGCTCCACACACGAACGAGAGCCGTTCCGACACCCGTCGGGGCGGCTCTCGTGCTCTGTGCCGGGCTCAGCTGATCTTGCGGCGGTAGATGACGATCGCGAAGGTGTAGGCGGCGACAAGAATCGCGGCGAGCCAGGCCAGGGCGGTCCAGATGTCATTGCCAGGTGGCTCCTGGGCGAACAGGGCTTGCATGGTGTTCACGATGGCGGTCACGGGCTGGTTCTCGGCGAACCATGCGACCGGGCCGGGCATCGAGTCGGTGGGCACGAACGCCGAGCTGATGAACGGCAGGAAGATCAGGGGGTAGCTGAAGGCGCTCGCGCCGTCGACGGTCTTGGCCGAGAGCCCGGCGATCACAGCGATCCAGGTCAGGGCGAGGGTGAACAGGATCAAGATGCCGGTGACGGCGAGCCATGCCCCCAGGGACGCTCCGGTGCGGAAGCCCATGAGAAGCCCGACCGCGATGATGACGGCGACCGAGACCAGGTTCGCGGCCAGGGAGGTGAGAACGTGCGCCCACAGCACGCTCGACCTCGCGATCGGCATTGACTGGAAGCGATCGAAGATGCCGCCCTGCATGTCGAGGAACAGGCGGTAGGCGGTGTAGGCGACACCGGACGCGATGGTGATGAGCAGGATGCCGGGGAGCATGTAGTTGACGTACGACTCGTCGGAGCCGGTGTCGATCGCGCCGCCGAGCACGTAGACGAACAGCAGCATCAGTGCGATCGGAGTGACCACCGTGGTGATGATCGTGTCGGGGCTGCGGAGGATGTGTCGCAGCGAGCGGCCGGTCAGGGTGCCGGTGTCTTCGAGGACGTGGGTGGTCATCGGGGTTCCTTTCGGGCCAGGGCCGTACCGACGGTGCCACCGTCGTGGGTGGTGTCGGTCTCGCCGTTCTCGCCGACGAGCGTGAGGAAGACGTCCTCGAGGGAGGGCTGCTTCTCGACGTACTCGACCTTGGCCGGCGGGAGGAGCTTCTTGAGCTCAGCGAGGGTCCCGTTCTGGATGATCGTGCCCTGGTGCAGGATCGCGATGCGGTCCGCGAGCTGTTCGGCCTCGTCGAGGTACTGCGTCGTGAGCAGCACCGTCGTGCCTTGGCCGGCGAGGTGCCTGATGGTCCGCCACACCTCGATGCGAGCCTCGGGGTCGAGCCCCGTCGTCGGTTCGTCGAGGAAGATGACCGGTGGGTTGCCGATCAGGCTCATCGCAATGTCGAGTCTGCGTCGCATGCCTCCCGAGTACGTCGCCGCCTTGCGGTTCCCGGCTTCGGTGAGCGAGAAGCGGGCGAGCAGGTCGTCGGCGATCGCACCCGGCTCCTTCAGGTGACGCAACCTGGCGACCAGCACGAGGTTCTCCCGGCCGGTGAGCACTTCATCGACGGCAGCGAACTGGCCGGTCAGGCTGATCGACTCGCGCACGTCGCCAGGCTCGGTTGCGACGTCGAAGCCGTCGACCGTAGCGGTGCCCGCGTCGGACTTGAGGAGGGTCGCCAGAATCTTCACGAGCGTGGTCTTGCCTGCGCCGTTCGAGCCGAGCAGCGCGAAGATGCTTCCTGCCTTCACGTCGAGGTCGACGCCCCGCAGCACGTGCAGCTCGTTGAACGACTTCTCGATGCCACGTGCCCGGATCGCGGTTTCGGTGGTCACTTCTGCTCCTCTCGCTCGGCGTCCTCGATCGCCTTGACCAGGCGAGCGCGCTCCTTGTCGATCCACTGCTTGCCGGTGTAGGCCTGCGCGAACGTCTCCGCGAACTCCACAGGATCGTCGCCGACAATCGCGCGCACGGGTGTCGCGTCGATGGCGGCCCGCTCCCACAGGTCGGCTAGGTCGCCGAACATCGTCACGAGGGTGTCGCCGTCGGTGATGCCCCCGTAGTACATGAGGTAGCGGTTCATGGCCTGCGCGGCGCTGGCATACGGTTCGGGCAGGCTTTCGATGCGCGCCTTGTCCTGCTTGTACTGCTTCTTCTGCTCGAGCGACCCGGTCAGGGCTTCGATCCACTTTGCTGCCATGACTACTGCTCTCCTTCTACGTCCTGGTGTTCGATGGTGTGGTGGAGCTGTTCGATCCGTTCTGCGAGGAAGCTCCAGCTCCTCCAGAACTCGTCGAGGTACTCGCTGCCCTGGGCGTTCAGCGAGTAGACCTTGCGCGGCGGACCCTTCTCAGAGGGGACCTTCTCGACGTCGGCGAAGCCTCGCTGTTCGATCCTGACCAGCAGGGCGTAGACGGTGCCCTCGACGATGTCGGAGAAGCCTCGCTCGCGCAGCCGAGCCGTGATCTCGTAGCCGTACGCCGGCCGGACGGCCAGCAGCGCGAGAACGATTCCCTCGAGAGTGCCCTTGAGCATCTCGGTCATCTGCTTGGCCATGGAACCCTCCGTTGACTACTCGGTGATGCTGACTACCACTAGATAGTAACGCGGAGTACCGCTAGATAGCAACACCGAGTAGTGATTCGAGGAAGACCTCACCGAGTCGCCGGTCGCGGTGGGTCAGCCACCGCGAGCCAGGCTCCTGAGAGCCGAGAGCCGAGAGCCGAGAGCCGAGACTCAGGCAAAGGGCAGGAGCGCCTCGAGCGAGTCCGTCGGCGTCTTCAGCGCAATGCCGGCCCCGATCGGGCGAAGCTTCCAGGTCGACCCATCGCGGAACAGCTTCGCCATGATGAGCCCCGTCTCCCGGACCCCGAGCGTGAGGGTGAAGCGGGCGAACTCGGTGTCGTTGTCGTCGATGAGCCGGCAGTAGGCGTTGCGGATGAACTCCAGCGAGTGCCCCTGATAGCTGCTGACCGTGAACAGGATCGAGTCGACCTTCGCGTAGACCCGACTGAGGTCCACGGTGATCACCTCGTCGTCGCCCTCGCCCTTGCCGGTGGTGTTGTCGCCCAGGTGGACCACCGAGCCGTCGCGGGTGGCGAGGTTGTTGAAGAAGGCGAGGTCGAAGAACTGGCCGCCGGCGAACTGCACGGCCGAGGCGTCGAGGTCGATGGGCGCGTGCTCCGCTGCCGATGAAGCCGGCCGTGGGGGAGTGGTCCCAGCCGACGGCCATCTGCACGTTGGTCAGCGGCTGCCCGTCCTCGGCGGTGAGGGCGAGCTCCTGGCCCTCGGTGAGCTCAATCACGGGTCACTCCTCCAGTCGACGATGCTCCCGAACGTACAGGAAGATCCGGCGTGCTCAGACCCGGCGGCAGTGCGGCGACTGCTCGTGGGACTCCGGGTGCAGGATGCCGGCCAGGGCCTCGACCCCGTCGACCAGTCGGGGTCCCGGACGTGCGAAGTGGCCGTCGGCGTCGACGGCCCAGACGGGCACGTCGGGAAAGCGGTGGCGTACCTGCTCGGCCAGCAGCGTGCTGCCCTCGAGGTCGAACCCGCACGGGGCGCAGACCACGACATCGGGGTGCGAGGCCGTCGCCTCCTCCCAGGTGATGCGGTTCGACCGGGTGCCGGCGATGCCGAGGGTGGGTTCGCCGCCCGCCCGGGTGACCATCTCGGGGATCCAGTGACCGGGAGCGAACGGAGGGTCGGTCCACTCCAGGACGAGCACGCGCGGTCGCGGCCGACCGGTCACCCGCTCGGCGACCGTGGCGAGGCGCGCCTCGAGGCGAATCGACGAGCGCGGCGGCCTCCTCGGACCGTGAGGTGAGCCGGCCGACCTCGGTGATCGAGGTCGAGGACGTCGTCCAGCGTGTGCGGGTCGATCGTGGCGACGTCTGCGCGGCAACCGAGGAAGGTCAGCGCCTCGTCGACGGTGCGCCACGTCCACGGCGCACACCGCGCACAGGTCCTGGGTGACGACGAGGTCCGCGTCGAGCTCGGTCAGCGCGCCGGAGTCGAGACGGTAGAGGTCTTCGCCTGCGGACATCGCTGCGGAGACGAAGTCGTCGATCTCCTTCGGCGAGAGTCCCTCGGGCATCGCCGAGGTCGACACGACCCGGCGCTCGCGGGCGGCGGGCGGGTGGTCGCACTCGAACGTCACGCCGACCACGTCGTTGCCCGCTCCGACTGCGAAGAGGATCTCGGTCGCGGACGGGATGAGCGAGACGATGCGCACCTGTGGAGCCTAGGTGAAGTAGAGGTCCGCTCCCGGGGGCGCCTCGAAGATCGACCGCGCCTGGTCCGGATCGATGCGCCGGGTGCCGAGGTGGTCGACGAGGAACGCGAGTCCGTGGGGTGTGAGCCAGACGTAACGGCCCTCCCCGCACTGGCGCGAGCGGTAGCCCGCATGGGTCTTCCAGCGGTGATGTCGTCGGCCGAGGGGGCCGGAGTTGTGGGAACCGGTCTGTGCCGGTGGCGGGTCTCGACTCCGCGCGACCTGCGAAGGGCGTCGGGTGGTCGTAGTCGACCCGGCGGCTGGTGGACGTGGCGTAGGGCCAGTAGTCGCCACCGGTCGTGAGGTAGGTCTGCTCCTTGAGCGACTCGGGGTGCTCGTAGGAGATCGAGCGGACGCGGGAGGACAGGTCGCGCACCGGTCGGACGGTCAGGCTGCGTACGACGGAGGAGCTCGGCGAGGGCGGAGATCGACACCGGCCCCAGACCCTCGACCCGAGCGACCGCGTCGGTGCCGCGCAGGGCGGCTTCGTGGAGGTGGACGTAGAGGACGGCCTTCGGAGCCAGGGGAGACAGGTCCGCCCTGCTCAGGGCGTCGAGGAGGTCGGCGGGGAACGTCGGTGGCTCGTGACGGAGCGTCGCTGCTGGACTGTCACCCTCGTGCCCTCGTCCACGTTGTGCTCGAGGAGCAGCTGCAACAGCTCGGCCGGCCGGGCGAGGTAGCCGAAGGCGATGGCGCGGACCTCGTCGGCGCCTGGCGTCCGGGTGGAGGGGAGCGATGATCTCGGCGACCCGCACGACCGTTGCCTCCACCCAGACGGCGTCGCCTGCCTCGATGCGGGCGATGACGGTGCGGAGGCCGAACTCGTCCGTGCGACCCATGCCGACGTAGCGCCGGGCGCGCTCGGCCTCGACGCGCTGGTCGTGGAGCTCGGGGTCGGCCTCGATGATCGCGGCCTCGGCGACTGCCAGGACCCGACCGCCGGCCTCGCCGGCGATGATCCGGGCGATCGCCGAGTCCACGACACCCACCCGGTCGGCGGACAGGTGCCGCGAGAGCCTGGCGACGCGTCGCGCGATGTAGACCTCGGCGTCGCCGGCACGGACGACCGACCAGGTCTTGGGCAGTCGGTGCTCGAGGTCGAGCACGTCGGCCAGGGCGTTGATGGTGGCCGTGACCCCGGTGCCCCGGGCCAGGGCGATCTCGCCGAGGCAGAAGTCCTGGACGCCGGGTGTGCCGTCACCGCCGGGGTGGACCAGCACGTCGCCCAGCCGACGCGCGGCCGCGCCGTCCGGCCCCTCGGTCGGGTCGGACGAGTGGACGGCGGCCCACTGCGACAGGACCTCGAGGTCGCGCACCTCGCCCAGCCGACGCTCCCGCACCACGCGACTCGCCTCGGCCAGGAGGCCCGGCTTGTCGAGGGCGGTGAGGGTGTCGGTCATGTGTTCGATTGTAGTCGATATCACTGACATTCGCCATGGTCAGAGACGTTGTTGGGGACAGAGTCTCGGTGATCGAAACAGAGGTGTCTCGAGGTCGGAACCGGCCCCCCACCACCGCATCCACCAGCAGGCAGGCACCGCCGATCACGGTAAAGGCTCCCGATATCCCCTCCCACCACGGGCGGGCGTCGTAGGACCCGATGGCATAGGAGAAGGCGGCGACCATCGGGGTGCCCAGCACCAGGAGGCACGCCGCGGCCATCGCCCAACCGCGGGCCGCGACCGCCCATCTGACCAGCAGGGACGGCGGGATGAGCAGCCAGCAAGACGCCAGGTCGGACGCCGAGGACCTCGACGGGCCTGCCGATCATGCCCGACCGGAGCGTGGCGGCCCCCACCGCCGCGGTGCCGGCGACCGTGGTCACCAGTGCCACCGCGGAGAAGTGACCCGGTCTGCGCCCGGTGAGGGCCCACGGCAACAGGAGGAACGCGAGCGCGAGGACGAGCAGCGACCACCCGGCCAGCTGCGCCGCGTCGCCCACGGGCTGCCAGGGAGATCGGCGGCAGGAAGTCGTAGAGGTGGTCCTGGCGAACGTGCAGAGCTCACCGTCGCTGTCTCCCCACGGGCAGGCGCCCGCCCAGCGCTCCCACGACGCGGCGTACATCAGTGCGCCGGACGCGCCCAGCAGCACGGCCACGCACACCTTCAGCACTCGCAACCCCATGACGACCCCCGTTCTGGGTCTCAGTGTCCGACATCCGTGTGGCACGATCCCGGACGTGACCGGTTGCGTCTTCTGCCAGATCATCTCCGGCGAGCTGCCGAGGCGCACGTCGTCCTCGAGACCGACGACCTCGTTCGCCTTCCTCGACGCCCGACCCGTCTTCAAGGGTCACGTCCTGCTCGTGCCGCGTGAGCACGTCGAGACCCTCCCCGACCTTCCTGCCGAGGCCCGCGACGGCTTCCTGGCCGCGGCCCAGCAGCTGGCGACGGCGGTGAAGGACGGTCTCGGCGCCCAGGGCTCCTTCGTGGCCATCAACAACACCGTGAGCCAGTCGGTGCCGCACCTGCACCTGCACGTCGTGCCGCGCACCAAGGGCGACGGGCTGCGCGGCTTCTTCTGGCCGCGCACGAAGTACGCCGACGGCGAGGCCGAGCGACGTACGCCGACCGGCTGCGCGCCGTCCTGTGAGGACGACGGTCGTCAGCCGCGAGGAGCGCGGACGGCCGCGTCCTCGGCAGTACGCCGAGACGTCGAGCGCGGCGCGGAACGTCCAGGGTTCCTCCCGTCGGCGCAAGGGGTTGCCGGTGGCTCGTGCCGCGAGGACGAACGCGGCGGCGCCGACGGCGACCCCCGCGATCACGTCGACGAAGAAGTGCCAGCCCAGGTAGATCGTCGCCACCATGGTGAGCGCGAGGAAGGTCCAGGCCGCGACGCGGATGAGGGCGGGGAGCCTCATCTGCTCCGACCATCAGGCAGATGGTGACCATCACGGCCACGTGCAGTGAGGCGAAGGCGGCGATGGTCTGGACGGTCTGGGTGTCCCACGGCCCGGCGAGCACCTCGACCCGGTCGGAGAGCAACATCTCCTGGACCGACGTGTTGGGGGTGCGCGGCAGGGCGGCGAACCACTGCGGGCGAGGAGTAGATGGGGCCGACGGACGGAACGGCGTAGTAGATGATCGCGCCCAGGCACCAGTCGATCGAGATCGCCGTGACGTACCACGCGCCGGCCGTCGACCGGCGGGTCCAGACCAGCGCGATCGCCAGGCTGGCCGGCACCAGACCGATCCACACGAGGTAGACCCCTGCCATCACCCAGTTGGCCCAGCCGGTGCCCAGCAGGTCGTGCATGGCGACGGCCGGGTCGTTCCCCCACCAGAGCCACCGATCGAGGCGGGCGAGCTCGGGATCCGCCACCCGGTCGGTCACGAACGGGACATAGCTCTTGAGGTTGCGGAAGGCGACGTAGGCGACGTACCAGGTGACGAGCCCACTGACGCGTGAACATGATCTGGTCGCGGTTCCAGCGCTCGACGAGCACGGCGCGGAGGGCGGCACCCGCCGCGATGCCCCCACGGTGCACGAGCATCAGCCACCGCGCTGCCACGTCCAGCGCGATCGCCCCGGCGACGATCGCCGGCAGGCGGAACCACGTGGGGAGCGACACGCCGTCGGGGTCACGGACGGGCAGGTGGAAGCTCCAGGCGACGAGGATCGCGCACGCCGCCATCAGGATGGCCACGACTCCAGCAGCCCGGAATTCCCTCCCGCCCATGCGCACACCGTAGCGGCCCCGCGTCGTCGCGAGCCTGAGGTCGGTAGCCTCGGCTAGCACACTTCATCAATCTTCAGGAGTCATCAGATGGGTCGTTTCGACGGACGGGTCGCAGTCATCACCGGAGCCGCGCGCGGCATCGGCCTCGGCATCGCGCAGCGCTTCGCCGCCGAGGGCGCGTCCGTCGCGCTCCTCGACCTCGACGAGAGCGCGGCCCAGGACGCGGCGGGCCGACCGAGCTGGCCGAAGGCGCGCGGGCCGTCGGGATCGGCTGCGACGTCACCGACGCGGCGGCCGCGGAGACCGCCGTGCAGCGTGTCGTCGACGAGCTCGGCGGCATCCACATCCTCGTCAACAACGCCGGCATCACCCGCGACAACCTGCTCTTCAAGATGACCGAGGACGACTGGGACCTGGTCATGGACGTGCACCTCAAGGGCCCCTTCAACATGACGAAGGCCGCGCAGTCGCGCTTCGTGGAGCAGCGCTACGGCAAGATCCTCAACCTCTCCAGCGTCTCCGCGCTGGGCAACCGCGGCCAGGCCAACTACTCCGCGGCCAAGATGGGCATCCAGGGCTTCACCCGGACCCTCGGCATCGAGCTCGGCCCGTTCGGCATCAACGCCAACGCGATCGCCCCCGGCTTCATCGCCACCGAGATGACCGACGCCACCGCGCGCCGGCTCAAGATCGAGCCCGAGGAGTTCCGGCGGCTCAACGCCGAGGACACCCCCGTGCGCCGGGTCGGCCAGCCCGAGGACATCGCCGCCGCCGCTGCCTTCCTCTGCAGCGACGAAGCGTCCTTCATCACGGGTCAGACGCTCTACGTCGACGGCGGTCGCAAGCTCGGCTGAGCGTGGATCGGGCGCGACGACCGCGTCCGGGACGAGACAGAGATCACGGCCCCGACCCGCAGCGATGCCGGTCGGGGCCGGATCGCGTTTTGGCATCCGCGGAGGTACGTGCCTACCGTGTTGGACGGTCGTGATGACCCTCAGGACGGCTCGGGCCCGCCTTGCAGGGACCGACCCATGTCAGTGATCCACCCATCCCGGTCAACGCCGAGTCCTGCCCGGCCGGGATGTCCCCCGAGACACATTTCGAGGGCAGGAGTGGGGGACCCACAGGTTCCACTGCCGATGCGTGCATCGGCTCGGGGTGAAGCCACCACACGGTGGCGGGGCACCTTCCAGCCCTAACCCGACAGCTCACCTCACAGGCGTGGGAAAGGACCGATCCATGCCTGCCATCCTGCCTGCGCTCCTGAGCGCGGCCCGACATCTCGTGCTCGCCCTTGCGGGGCTCGGCCTCGTCGCCACCACGATGAGCGCCCTGCCCGCCAGTGCCGCCACCGGCGACCGGTCGACGGACGAGCTCACCACCTCGTCCCGTCCCGCGGCCGCCGCGCGCGTCAACAACCGCGTCCTGTCGGCCAAGGCCACCGCCATGCGCCAGCGCGGTGACGCCTACGCCTACGGCGCCGCCGGACCCGGCGCGTTCGACTGCTCCGGCCTCATCTACTTCGCCTACCGCCAGGCCGGCTTCCCGGTTCCGCGTACGTCCGGGGCACAGGCCGGCTTCACCCGCCGCATCGCCAAGCCGAACATGCGCGCCGGCGACCTGATGTTCTTCTACGGCAGCGGCGGGGTCTACCACGCGGCCGTCTTCCTCGGCTGGTCACACGGCCACGCCACGATGGTGCACTCGCCCGGCTCCGGACAGCGCGTCCGCGTCGCCGTACCGTGGACGTCGCGCTGGTTCGGCGGCACGCTCCGTCGCTGATTACCCTATGGCGCGCCTTCCCGGTTCGGGGAAGGTGCGCCCTCACACTCGTGGGGTCTACCCCCGCTCGATCGGAGTTCCCGTTGCGTCACCCCCTTCGCCCCGCGTCGTCCCGAGTGGCCGTCGCCGGCCTTCTCGCGACCGCGCTCCTGCTCGCCGGGTGCGGCGGGGACTCCGACGAGACTCCGCCGGCTGAGGCAGCCCCCGACGAGCCCACCTCGTCGGAGGCGACCGAGGCGCCGCCGGAGCCGACCTACTGGCCGCTCACCGGCCTCGAGCGCACGGGCAACACCCCCAAGCACCCCGTCATCGTCACCAAGGTGGACAACACCTCCTCCAGCGCCCCGCAGGTCGGGCTGGGGCAGGCCGACCTGGTCGTCGAGGAGCTCGTCGAGGGCGGGATGACCCGCCTGGCGGCGTTCTACTACTCCCAGGTGCCGGGCAACATCGGCCCGGTGCGCTCGATGCGGGCCAGCGACATCGGCATCGTGCCCGAGGGCGCGACCGTCGTGACCAGTGGTGCCGCCCAGGTCACGCTCAACCGGGTCAAGACGGCCGGCATCCCGTGGATCACCGAGGGCGCCGCCGGCGTCTACCGCGAGACCACCCGCTCGGCGCCCTACAACCTCTTCGCGCGCCTCGGCGAGATCTCCAAGCGCCTCAAGTCCGACGAGGAGCCCCCGCCCTACCTCCCGTTCGGCACCGAGGCCGACCTGCCCAAGGGCGGCAAGGCCCGCACGCTGACGGCGAGCTTCGGCGGTCACACCACGTCGTGGCAGTTCGCAGGACGGACCGCTACGTCAACACCAACTCGTACGCCGCCGAGGGCGACCAGTTCCCGGCCGACTCGGTGCTGGTGCTGCGCGTCCCGATCGGCGACGCGGGCTACAAGGACCCGGCCGGCTACCCCGTGCCGGAGACGAAGTTCGAGGGCAAGGGCCCGGCGCTGCTGTTCCACGGCGGCCGGGTCATCCGCGGCACCTGGACCAAGGACGGGCTGACCGGCGCGATCGAGCTCGAGACCAAGGACGGCGAGCTGCTCGTGCCGGCCGGGCACGTCTGGATCGAGCTCGTCCCCGCCACGACCGGTGGCGTCACCTTCGCCAAGTAGTCCGGGTCAGTCGGGCGCGGACGCCGGGTCGGGCAGGGCTGCACCCTGCTCGACGAGCGACTGCAGCCCGGCCATGATGAAGCCGATCGCGGC
This sequence comes from uncultured Actinomycetota bacterium, assembly GCA_963778975.1. Lineage (GTDB taxonomy): Bacteria > Actinomycetota > Actinomycetes > Propionibacteriales > Nocardioidaceae > Nocardioides. The sequence goes on along the minus strand of CAVZWM010000016.1, from coordinate 43,710 downwards.
CTCGACGCGCGCGGCGGCGGCAGCACCGTCGTCGCTGGTCGCGACCGCACCCCCGGCGGCCGACAGCGCGCCGAAGAAGATCCGCGCGAAGGTGTCGAGCATCTCCTCGTCGACCTGCCAGCTGCCGGCGGTGAGCACCGAGCGGACGATCTCGAGCACGACGGCGTACGTCGACCGCTCCTCCTGCTCGCGGAACCGCTCGTGGCCGAGCACCGAGGGGCCGTCGACGATCACCACGCGGCGGTAGCCCGGCTCCTGCACGGCGTCGAGGAAGGCGCGCAGGCCGGCCCGGGCCCGAAGCCATGGGTCCTGGTGCTCCTCCGCGGCCCGCGCGATGGCCGCCGTCGCCTGCGCCTCCACCCGCTCGAAGACCGCCTCGAAGACGGCCTGCTTGCCGCTGAAGTGGTGGTAGAGCGCGCCCTTGGTGACGTCTGCCCCCGCGACGATCGCGTCGAGGGACGTGCCGGCGTAGCCGTGCTCGGTGAACTGCACCTCGGCGACGTCGATCAGCGCCCGCTTGGTCGAGGCCGAGTAGCGCTTTCGCCGGGTCAGGGTCACAGGGGCAGCGTAGACACCTCCGGACGGGTGTCATGATGGCCGGTATGCAGGTGTCCTCGGGGATGCTGCTCGTGGCGACGACCGCACTGCAGGATCCCCACTTTGCCGACACCGTCGTGCTGCTGCTCGACGTCAGCGACGAGGGTGCACTGGGCGTCGTGCTCAACCGGCCCTCGCAGATCCTGGTGGCCGACGTGCTCGAGCCCTGGCGCGACGTGGTCGACGACCCGGAGGTGCTGTTCCGCGGTGGACCGGTCGGCGTCGACGGCGCGATCGCCGTCGGCTGCCTGCGCACGATCGACGACGCCCCGGTCGGCTGGCGACCCGTCGCCGGGCTGCTCGGGATGATCGACCTCGACACCCCGGCCGAGCTGGTCGACGGCTCCCTGGCCGGGCTGCGGGTCTTCGCCGGCTACGCCGGCTGGGGGGCGCGCCAGCTCGAGGGCGAGATCGAGGAGGGCAGCTGGTACGTCGTCGCCGGCGAGGCGGGTGACGCCTTCCGCGGCGACACCGACAGCCTGTGGCGCGACGTCATGCGCCGCCAGCCCGGGACGCTGGCCTGGCACGTGAACCGGCCCGTCGATCCGGACCTGAACTGACCCTGCGGTTAGGCTTGGTCATCATGAGCACCATCGGTTTCTCTCCCGGCAGTCAGACGATCGAAGACCGTCGGACGGTGCCCACGGACGAGGGCGACCACGAGCGGTTCTCCCACTTCGTCCCCAAGGACAAGCTCACCGAGGCGATGGTGATGGGTACGCCCGTCATCGCCCTGTGCGGGAAGGTCTGGGTGCCCAGCCGGGCTCCCGAGAAGTTCCCGGTCTGCCCGGAGTGCAAGGAGATCTGGGAGTCGATGAAGTCCGGTGACAAGCCCGGCGGCGACAACGGTCCGGGCTCCGGCGAGTGACCGGGCGGCCCGAGCTGCCGCTGCCTCCCGCGTGGCCCGACCGGGCCGCCTGGGGCACTGCGCCGTCCCTGCGCGCGTGGCAGCAGGCGGCGATGGACTCCTACCAGGCGCGCCAGCCCCGTGACTTCCTGGCCGTCGCGACCCCCGGCGCGGGCAAGACGACCTTCGCGCTGACCGTGGCCGCCGACCTGCTGAGCCGTCGCATCGTCGACCGGATCACCGTCGTCGCGCCCACCGAGCACCTCAAGACCCAGTGGGCCGAGGCCGCCGCCCGGGCCGGCATCCCGATCGACCCGACCTACTCCGCCGGCAAGGGCAAGACCTCCGAGGACTTCGTCGGCATCGCCGTCACCTACGCCGGTGTCGCGGTCAACCCGCTCGCGATGCGCATCCGCACCGAGCGGTTCAAGACGCTGGTGATCCTCGACGAGATCCACCACGCCGGCGACGCGATGGCGTGGGGCGAGGGCGTGCGCGAGTCCTTCGACCCCGCCACCCGGCGGCTCTCGCTCACCGGCACGCCGTTCCGCTCCGACATCAACCCGATCCCGTTCATCACCTATGCCCCCGGCGACGACGGCATCCCGCGCTCGGCCGCCGACTTCACCTACGGCTACGCCCACGCCCTCGCCGACCACGTCGTCCGGCCCGTGCTGTTCATGGCCTACTCGGGCGAGATGCAGTGGCGCACCCGGGCCGGCGACGAGGTCGTGGCCCGGCTCGGCGAACCGCTCACCAAGGACATGCACGCCCACGCGCTGCGTACGGCACTCGACCCGCAGGGGTCGTGGATCCCCGCCGTGCTGGAGGCCGCGGACACGCGGCTCTCCGAAGTACGACGGCACGTCCCCGACGCCGGCGGGATGGTCATCGCCAGCGACCAGGACTCCGCACGCGCCTACGCCGCGCTGCTGAAGAAGATCAGCGGTGAGACGCCCACCGTCGTGCTCTCGGACGAGAAGGGCGCCTCGAAGAAGATCGCGACCTTCACCGAGTCCGACAAGCGCTGGCTGGTGGCGGTCCGGATGGTCTCCGAGGGCGTCGACGTGCCGCGGCTGGCGGTCGGGGTGTGGGCGACCACCACCTCCACGCCGCTGTTCTTCGCCCAGGCGGTCGGCCGGTTCGTACGCGCTCGCTCCCGCGGCGAGACGGCCTCGGTGTTCCTGCCGTCCGTGCCGCACCTGCTGGAGTTCGCCTCCGACATGGAGGCCCAGCGCGACCACGTGCTCGGCCGGCGGGTGCAGGACGAGGACGACATCTTCGCCGCCGAGAACGACCTGCTGGCGCAGGCCAACGCGGGGGAGTCGGCCTCCGACGAGCTGGAGATGTCGTGGGAGGCCCTCGGCTCGACGGCCAACTTCGACCACGTCCTCTACGAGGGAGCGCAGTTCGGCCACTCCGGCGAGGTCGTCTCCGGCTCGGAGGAGGAGATGGACTTCCTCGGCATCCCCGGACTGCTCGACCCCGACCAGGTGCGCGAGCTGCTGCACTCGCGGCAGAGCGAGCGCGCTCGCATCCAGAAGGCCGAACGACCGGGCGAGTCGGTGCAGGAGCTCACCACGCACCAGCAGCTGGGCGTGCTGCGCCGCGAGCTCAACGGGCTGGTGGCCGCCTGGCACCACCGCACCGGCCAGGCGCACGGCATCACCCACTCCGCGCTCCGCAAGGAGTGCGGCGGTCCGCCGGCCGCGGTGGCCACGGCCGACCAGCTCCACCAGCGCATCGACCGCATCCGCGAGTGGGCGATGCGTCAGTCGTCCTGACGCAGCCGCCACTAGGCTCGCGTCATGCCCGCGGAGACCTCGCAGACCCTCGACCGCGGACTCCGCGTGCTGCGGGTGCTGGCGGACTCGCCCGAAGGGCTGACCGTCACCGAGCTGTCCGGTCGGCTCGAGGTCAACCGCACGGTCGTCTACCGCCTGATCAGCACGCTGGAGCAGCACGGACTGATCCGTCGTGACGCGCGCGGCCGGCTCTTCGTCGGGCTCGGCGTGCTCCACCTCGCCAGTGCGGTGCAGCCCCTGGTGCGCGACCTGGCGATGCCGGTGCTGCGCTCGCTGGCCGAGGCGGTCGGGTCGACGGCCCACCTGACGGTGGCCGACGGCGACGAGGCGCTCGCCCTGGCGGTGGTCGAGCCGACCTGGACCGACTTCCACGTCGCCTACCGGATCGGGGCGCGCCACCCGCTGTCGCAGGGGGCGGCGGGCAAGGCGATCGGGCTGCTCGACGCGGAGGAGCCGTCGTACGCCGTGACGAGCGGCGAGCTGCAGTCCGGTGCACGCGGACTGGCCGCGCCGGTGCGGGGTGTGGACGGCCTGCGTGCGAGCGTCGGGATCGTCACCCTCGACGACTCGATCGACGAGGCCGAGGTGGCGCCGCGGGTGATCGCGGCGGCTACCGCCGTGGCGGAGCGGCTGCGCTGACGAGCGGCAGCACCCGGTGGGGGATCTGCGTCGCCAGCGCGATCACCGTGGTCGAGCGGTCGATCCCGGGGTCGGTGAGCACCTGGTCGATGACGCGCTGCAGGTCGGCGTTGGACCGCGCGACCACCCGCGCCCACATGTCGCCGGCTCCGGTGATCGTGTAGGCCTCCAGCACCTCGGGGATCGCGGCGAGGTGCGCGCCACCGCGTCGTGGCCCCCGCCCCGCGAGCCCTGGCGGATCTCGAGGGTCAGGAACGCCATCACCGGGAAGCCGATCGCCGCGGGGGAGACGTCCGGTCCCCAGCCGGTGATGACCCCGGACGAGGCGAGCTTGTCGAGCCGCGCCTGCACGGTGCCGCGGGCGATGCCCAGCCGGCGGCTGGCCTCGAGGACCCCGATCCGTGGCTCGGTGGCGAACAGATCGATCAGTCTGCCGTCGATCGCGTCCATCGAGACCCCTCATGCTGTGCAAACTGTCCAATGTTTCGTCGTACTGTTGCACACCTTGCCTGTTTCTCGACATGGTGGCCCCATGACTGAATCGACGCTGACCGTCCTGACCCACGAAGAGGAGCAGGCCGGCCTGACCCTCGAGCAGCTCCAGCAGCTCGTCGGACTCGTCGAGTACGACGCCTCCAGCGACCCGTTCCCGGTGACGGCGATGGACTCGATCTGCTTCGTGGTCGGCAACGCCACCCAGACCGCGAACTTCTACCAGCTCGCCTTCGGCATGGAGCTCGAGGCCTACCGCGGCCCCGAGACCGGCATGCGCGACGCCAAGGTCTTCGTGCTCCGCTCGGGATCGGCCCGGTTCGTCTTCGCCGGCGCGGTCACCCCGGACAGCCCGCTGCTCGAGCACCACCGCAAGCACGGCGACGGCGTCGTCGACCTCGCGCTCGAGGTGCCCGACGTCGACAAGTGCATCGACCACGCCCGCTCGGTCGGCGCGACCATCCTCGACGAGCCGCTACGACGTCTCCGACGAGCACGGCACGGTACGCATGGCCGCGATCGCGACCTACGGCGAGACGCGCCACACGCTGGTCGACCGCTCGCGCTACGACGGCCCCTACCTGCCCGGCTTCGTCGCGCGCTCGTCGAGCGTCGTACGCCGCGAGGGCCACCCCAAGCGCCTCTTCCAGGCCGTCGACCACTGCGTCGGCAACGTCGAGCTGGGCCGGATGGACGAGTGGGTCGAGTTCTACAACAAGGTGCTCGGCTTCACGAACATGGCCGAGTTCATCGGCGACGACATCGCCACCGACTACTCCGCGCTGATGTCCAAGGTCGTCGCGTCCGGCAACCACCGCGTGAAGTTCCCGCTCAACGAGCCGGCCATCGCGAAGAAGAAGTCGCAGATCGACGAGTACCTCGAGTTCTACGACGGCGCCGGCTGCCAGCACATCGCGCTCGCGACCAACGACATCCTGCGCTCGGTCGACATCCTGCGCGACAACGGCATCGAGTTCCTCGACACCCCGGACTCCTACTACGACGACCCCGAGCTGCGTGCCCGGATCGGCGAGGTGCGGGTCCCGATCGAGGAGCTGAAGAAGCGCAAGATCCTGGTCGACCGCGACGAGGACGGCTACCTCCTCCAGATCTTCACCAAGCCGATGGGCGACCGGCCGACGGTGTTCTACGAGTTCATCGAGCGGCACGGCTCGCTCGGCTTCGGCAAGGGCAACTTCAAGGCACTCTTCGAGGCGATCGAGCGCGAGCAGGACGCCCGCGGCAACCTCTGAGGTCTGGCAGGCTGGTCGCATGATGATCCGCCCGGCCGAGCTGGCCGCGATCAAGGCCGGCACGATCGACCTGGCGTTCCGGCGGTGGGCCAGGCCGCGGGTGGTGGTCGGCACGCAGATGCGCACCGCGGTGGGCCTGATCGAGGTGACGTCCGTCGACCAGGTCGCCGTGGCCAGCCTCCGGGCCGAGGACGCGCGCCGGGCCGGCGCACCGTCGCTGGCCGCGCTCAAGCAGGCGCTGGCGGCGCGGGCCGGCGACCCGGCGTGGCGGATCGGAGTGACGTACGCCGGACCCGACCCCCGCGTCGCCCTGCGGGAGGCGGTCCCGACCGCCGAGGAGATCGCCCGGATCCTGGCGCGCCTCGACCGGCTCGACGCGGCGGCGTCGTACGGCCCGTGGACGAGGACCACCCTCGACCTGATCGACGCCCACCCGACCGTCCGGGCCCCCGAGCTGGCCGCGCAGGTCGGGCGCGAGACCGCCGACTTCAAGAAGGACGTGCGCAAGCTCAAGGAGCTCGGCCTCACCGAGTCGCTGGCCATCGGCTACCTCCTGTCACCGCGCGGGGAGGCGGTCGTCGACGCCGGGCTGCCCGAGCCCCGCGTGCGAGCGCCGCGGGAGAGCGGCACGCCGCTGCCGCGCACCATCGGCGCGCCGGCGACGGGCGCCCTGCGCGAGCTCGGGGTCACCACGCTCGAGCAGGTCGCCGGCTACAGCGCCGCCGAGCTCGGCGCGATCCACGGCGTGGGGCCGGTGGCGGTGGCCCGGCTCGAGAGGCGCTCGCCGAGCGCGGCGAGGCGCTCAGTGGGCCAGCAGGCCCACGCCCAGACCACCCATGAGCACGGCGATGGCCGAGTCGAGGACGCGCCAGGCGCCGGGGCGGGCGAACAGCCCGCGCAGCAACCGGGCGCCGAAGCCGAGGCCGAAGAACCACAGCACGCTCGCCGTGAGCGAGCCGAGCAGGAACCACCAGCGGTCCGGGCCGAAGCTGTTGGCGACGGTGCCGAGCATGAGGATGGCGTCGAGGTAGAAGTGCGGGTTGAGCCAGGTCAGGGCCAGCGTCAGCATCACGGCCCGACCGGTCGTGAGGGCGGTGCCCTCGCCGGCCTCCAGGCTCGACGGCCGCCAGGCGCGCATCGCGGCGTGCACGCCGAAGGCGATGAGGTAGAGCCCGCCGAGGACCTGGGCGACCGGCAGCACGCCCGGCCACCGCTCGAGGACGACGCCGAGACCCGCGACACCCAGCGAGATCGCCACCACGTCGGACACCAGGCAGGTCAGCACGATGGGCAGCACCTTCTCGCCGCGGATCCCCTGTCGGAGGAGGAAGGCGTTCTGCGCGCCGACGGCGACGATGAGGGCAAGGCCGGTGACGAGACCGGTGAGGATGACGTGGAACATGTGGTCAACGGTAGGCACGCTGCAGCCATCAATCCAGCGAAGTATTCTGATGAATCATTAGGATGTCTAACTATGAAAGACATCACTCAGCTGGACCCTGTGGCCTTGCGCACACTGGTCGTCGCGACCCGGCTCGGGACCTTCGAGGCCGCGGCGCGCGAGCTGCACGTGACCCCCTCCGCGGTCAGCCAGCGCATCAAGGCGCTGGAGACCCGGGTCGGTCGGGTGCTGCTGCATCGCGTGAAGCCGCTCGAGCCCACCGAGGCGGGGCTCGTGCTGGTGCGGCTGGCCACCCAGACCGAGCTCCTCGAGCGGGAGGCGGTCGCCGAGCTGGTCGAGGGAGCCGACGAGGTCGCGACGTCCTACAGCTCGCTGCCGATAGCGGTGAACGCCGACACCCTCTACAGCTGGTTCGTCGACGCGCTCGCCGAGGTGCAGACGCGCCACCGCGTCGTCTTCGAGGTCGTGCGCGAGGACCACACGCGTACGGCGGAGCGCCTGCGTCGCGGTGAGGTGATGGCCGCCATCACCGCCGAGCCGAGGCCGGTCCCCGGGTGCCGCGTGGTGCGGCTGGGGCGGCTGCGCTACGCCGCCGTGGCGACGCGCGAGTTCCACGCCGCCCACTTCGCCACCGGGGTCGGGTCGATCACGCTCGCGGAGGCGCCCCTCGTGGCGTTCGACCGCAGCGACTCCCTCCAGCACGACTTCGCCCGGCGCGTGACGCGACGCCACCTCGCGCCGCCGGCGACCTACCTGCCGTCGGTGCGTGAGTTCGACCGGGCCATCCGGGTCGGGCATGGGGTGGGGACTGCTCCCGGAGTCGGACGTCGCCGCCGAGCTGGCACGGGGCGACCTGGTGGAGCTCGTGCCGGGCAAGCGCGTCGACGTACCCCTCTTCTGGCAGCACTGGACCCTCGGATCGGCTGTCGTGTCCGACCTGACCACCGCCGTGGTCGGGGCGGCTCGCGGCTGGCTCGACTCCGCCGCCAGCGCCTGAGCAGGCAGATCCTGCGTTTCAAGGACAGCACCTGGGGCCAGCCCTACCCTGACTTCGGGGCATCACCGCACGAAGAGTGAAATGGGGACACCGTGGGACGACATAACGCTGCCTTGGCCGCGGCAGTCTCCGCTGCCCTGGCGCTGGGCCTCACCGCCTGCGGTGGCTCGGGCTCGGCCGCTCCTGCAGACGCCGAGAAGGTCGTGTCCGAGACCGACCAGCTCGCCGGCTTCGTCGACCAGGTCGACGGCATGGGCATCGTCGAGTGGAGCGGTCAGCTGCTGACCAAGTCCCCCGACAACGGCGGGCAAGCCAGATCTTCGAGCTGAGCGGCCGCTTCAGCGGCTCGACCGGCTACAGCGAGGTCACCATGGACTCGCGCATCGACGGCGAGCACCAGATGGTCGACTACCTCGTGGTCGCCGGCCGCACCTACTTCAACAGCGAGGCCTGGGGGCCGACCGCGTCCGACTGCTGGGCCGACATCACCGACGACCCGGCCCGCACCTGGGCACTCCCGACCGACCTGGACCCCACCTGGCCCGTGTCGGACGCGAAGGCCGTGGGCCTCGACGGTGAGGCAGTCCAGGTGACCATCCCGGCGCAGGTCGTGCTGATGGGCATGCCGCGCGGACTGTTCCCGACCGTTCCGGCAGGGCTCAAGGGCGTCACCGCGGACGGGGTCGTCATCCCGCACGGTCCGCTGATGGAGGTCGGTGTGGACGTCGTCGGCATGTGGGCCGACGTGCCCCCCGCGGAGCTCGCCGACATCGACACCAAGCGCGCCGGCTGGTGGACCATGACGATGAAGGAGTCGCAGAACGGCGCCTCGGTGCAGCCGCCGAAGCACGTCTTCGACCCGGCCGTCACGCCGCCGAGCCAGTGCATGAGGGTCTGACGACCCTCTGCTGTCTAGAGCACCTTCGACAGGAACAGCTGCGTCCGCTCGTGCTGGGGGTTCGCCAGCACCTCGCGCGGGTCGCCCTCCTCGACGATGACGCCGCCGTCCATGAAGACCAGGTTGTCGCCCACCTCGCGGGCGAAGCCCATCTCGTGGGTGACCACCATCATCGTCATGCCCTCGGCGGCCAGGTCCTTCATCACGGCCAGCACGTCGCCGACGAGCTCGGGGTCCAGGGCCGAGGTCGGCTCGTCGAACAGCATCATGTCGGGACTCATCGCGAGCGCTCGCGCAATGGCCACCCGCTGCGACTGGCCACCGGACAGGTGGGCCGGGTAGGCCGACTCCTTCTCCGACGAGCCCGACCTTGGCGAGGGTGGCCCGCGCGACCTCGACCGACTCGCCCTTGGACCGTGCCCTTGACCTTCTGCTGGGCGATGGTCAGGTTGCGCAGCACGGTCATGTGGGGAAACAGGTTGAACTGCTGGAAGACCATGCCGATCCGTGACCGCAGCCGGTCGACGTCCGCGTCGGGGTGGGTGATCTCCTCGCCCTCGACGAAGATCTTCCCGCTGGTGGGGGTCTCGAGCATGTTGACGCAGCGCAGGAGGGTGGACTTGCCGGAGCCGGACGGCCCGATGACGCAGACGACCTGGCCGTTGCCGACGTGGAAGTCGATCCCCTTGAGCACCTCGTTGTCGCCGAAGTACTTGTGCAGGTCCTGGACGTCGATGGCAGCGGTGCTGCGATCTGTGGCGTGGGTGGTCATCAGCGGGCCCTCTCCGCGCGGCTCTCCATGCGGCGTACGACGATCGACAGCGGCACCGTGATCAGCAGGTAGCACAGGGCGATCACGATGATCGGTGTCAGGTTGGAGGCGGAGTTCATGGCCTCGCGGCCGAACTTGGTGAGCTCGTAGTCCGCGAGCGCCAGGCCGAGGATGTAGACCAGCGAGGAGTCCTTCGTCAGCAGGATGAGCTCGTTGGTCAGCGGCGGCAGGATGATCCGGAACGCCTGCGGGACGACCACGCTGATCATCGCGCGGCCGTGCGACATGCCGAGCGAGCGCGCGGCCTCCATCTGCCCCTTGGGCACCGCCTGGATGCCGGCCCGGATGGTCTCGGCCATGTAGGCACCGCCGACCAGGCCCAGGGCCAGGGTGACGATGCCGAGGTTGCCGAACGGGATCTCGTAGTCGGGGAACGCCAGGTTGAAGCCCACGCTCAGCGCGATGAAGACGACCAGGGCGGGGAGCCCACGGAAGAGCTCGATGATCCCCGTCGCGATCCACCGGTAGGGCCCCACGCTCGAGAGTCGCATCAGCGCCAGCACCAGGCCGAGCGCCAGTCCGAAGGTGAAGCCGCACGCGGTGTAGATGATCGTGTTCTTCAGCGCGATCGTCAGGACCTCGGGGAACTGCTCCTTGACGAGCTCCCAGTTCCAGAACGCCCGCTGGATCTCGCTCCAGTCGGCGACGAGAGCGATGGCGAGGACCACGACCACCAGCACGGCGTACTGGACGTAGCGCCACCTGGCCGCGCGCTGGCGGGGACTCGCCATGGACTCACATCACCTTGGTCGTCGGGTCGGGGAAGGCGTCACTCGGCGGGAGCGGTGCCGAACCACTCCTCGTAGACCGCGTCGTACTCGTCGCTCGCGATCGCGTCGTTGATGGCGGCGAGCAGGTCGTCGTTGCCGTCCTTCTTCACCGAGAAGCCGTAGCTCCTCACCGGTCTGGAACTCGGTGGTGACCTCGACGTCGGGGTTCTGGCTGACGAAGTAGTTGAGCAGGCCGTTGTCGTTGACGCCGGCGTCCGCCTTGCCCGTCAGGACCGCCTGCTGCATCAGCGAGGAGTCCTCGAAGGTGATGATCTCGGTGTCCTCGGGAGCGTTCTCGCGGACGTAGTCCGAGCCCGTCGTCCCGTCCTGGACGGCGACGGTCTTGCCCGCGAGGTCCTCGAGCGAGGTGATCCCCGAGCCGGTCTTGGTCATCATGGCCTGGGTGGCCTCGAAGTAGGGGTCGGTGAAGTCCATGACGGCCTCGCGCTCGGCGTTGATCGTCATCGCGCCGGCGCCCACGTCGCACTGGCCGGTGTTGAGGGCCTCACCCGTCGTGATCGTCTCCCACGCGACGTCGAGGACCTCGGTCTCGAGGCCCTCTGCGTCGGCGGCGATCTCCAGCACGGCCGGGTCGAAGCCGACGACCTCGCCGCCCTCGGTGAACTCGAAGGGCTCGTAGGGCAGGTGCGTGCAGATGGTCAGCACGTCGGCCTTGACGAGCTCGATCCCCGATTCGGTGGCCGTGGTGGTGTCGTCCTTGGCGCATCCGGCGGCGGTGAGGGCGAGTGCGGCCGCGCAGAGGGCGGTGGCGAGAGTCCGAGTGTTCATCGTGCCACCGTAGACCCATGGGCTGGAAGAATGCCCTCATGCCCACCTACGTCGCGTTCCTGCGCGCCATCAACCTCGGATCGACCCGCAAGTTCCCCAAGGACGCCATCAAGGCGGCGACCGAGGCGGCGGGCGGCACCGACGTGGAGACCTACATCAACACCGGCAACGTGCGGCTGACCCACACGGCCCGCTCGGTGGGCAGCGGTGCAGAAGGCCCTGGAGAAGGCGTACGCCGCCGAAGCCGGCTTCGACGTGCCGACGATCGTCTTCACCGCGGCCGAGGTGGCGGCGGTGTCGGCCCGGGCCGCGGAGCTGCACGCCGAGCACCAGCCCTCCGGCCAGCACTACGTCACCCTCTACGCCACCGCCCCGTCGGCCGACGCCGCGCAGGCCGTGCACGACCTGGCCTACGACGGCGAGACCTGCGTCGTCGACGGCCGCGCCGCCCACGCCCTGCTCGACGGGGGCGTGCCACACGTCCAGGCTGCTCGGCTCGAAGGAGTTCAACCGGCTGGGCCAGGGGACCGCACGCACCCACAAGGTGCTGCGCACCGTCACCGAGAAGTGGTGCTGATCAGGCCAGCTCGATGCCCGCGACCGTCATCGCGGTGAGCGCGGCGGCCGTCGTGTCCGGTGCGACGCCCGCACACAGGGCGGTCAGGACCCGCGTCTCGAAGCCCTCACCGGCGCTGTCGAGAGCGGTGGCGCGCACGCAGTGGTCGGTGGCGAGCCCGCAGACATCGACCTCGGTGACCCCGCGGCCGCGCAGCCACTCCGCGAGGCCCTCGCCCGACGGCGTACGGCCCTCGAAGCCGGAGTAGGCCGCGGCGTGCTCGCCCTTGACGAAGACCGCGTCGAAGGGCTGCGGGTCGAGGTTGGGGTGGAACCCCTCGCCCTCGGTGCCGACCTTGCAGTGCACCGGCCAGGAGTCGACGAAGTCCGGCTTCGCGGCCCAGTGGGCGCCCGGATCCACGTGGTGGTCCTTCGTGGCCACCACCACGTCGTACGCCGGCGCGTGGGCGTCGCGCGCCGACCAGTGGTGCAGCAACCGGCCGATGTCGGCGGCCACCTCGGCACCACCGGCGACGGGCAGGGACCCGCCCTCGCAGAAGTCGTTCTGGACGTCCACCACGATCAGGGCGCGGGTCATGTGGTCAGGCTAGCCCCCGCGCTCACTCCTGCAGGTGCACCGTGGGGATCACCGGCTCGCCCGCCGACATCATCGAGACGGTGCGGGGGAGCTCCGCGCGCGAGGCGAGGTGGCGGGCGCGGGCCTCGTCGAGGCTCGACCGGCCGATGACCTCACCGTCCCTCACGAGCGGGACGAGCAGGACCCGGTCATCGCCGTCGTCCGCGGCGGGGCGCCGATGCCGACCACCTCGGCCTGGGCGACGCCGGACGGCGAGAGGCGCCGCAGGGCGTACTTCCGACCGCCGACGGAGATCTTGTCCCGCGACTTCTTGGCCACCGACACCATCTCGCCGGAGTCATCCGCGCGGGCGACGAGCTTGTAGACGAAGCCGCAGGTCGGGTGGCCCGACCCGGTCACGAGCTGGGTGCCGACGCCGTAGCCGTCGACCGGCGCGGCAGCGAGCGCGGCGATGGCGTGCTCGTCGAGGTCGCTGGTGACGATGATGCGGGTGCCGGTGGCGCCGAGCGAGTCGAGCTGGGCGCGCACCTCGCGGGCGACCTCGCCGAGGTCACCGGAGTCGAGCCGCACGGCGCCGAGCCCCGGCCCGGCGACCTCGACCGCGAGCCGGACCGCCTCGGTGACGTCGTAGGTGTCGACGAGCAGGGTCGTGCCGACGCCGAGCGTGTCGACCTGGGCGCGGAAGGCGTCGGCCTCGGTGTCGTGCAGCAGGGTGAACGAGTGCGCGGCGGTGCCCGGCGGTCGGTACGCCGTAGCGCTGGCCGGCGGCCAGGTTGGAGGTGGTCGCGAACCCGGCGACGTACGCCGCCCGCGCCGCCGCGACGGCGGCCTGCTCGTGGGTGCGCCGCGAGCCCATCTCGATGCAGGGACGGGTGCCCGCGACCAGCGTCATCCGGCTCGCGGCCGAGGCGATCGCGCGAGTCGTGGTTGTAGATCGACAGCAGCAGGGTCTCCAGCAGCACCGCCTCGGCGAAGGTGCCCTCGACGACCAGGAGGGGCGAGTAGGGGAAGTAGGCCTCGCCCTCGGCGTAGCCCCAGATGTCGCCGGAGAAGCGGTAGGTCGAGAGCCAGTGCAGCAGGTCGGCGTCGACCACGTCCGTCAGTGCGGCGAGGGCGGCGTCGTCGAAGACGAAGGCCTCGATCGCGTCCAGGGCGCGGCCGACCCCGGCGACCACGCCGTAGCGGCGGCCCTCGGGCAGTCGTCGCGGGAAGAGCTCGAAGACGCGAGCGCCGGTCCGCGGTGCCCGAGTGCCGAGCGGCGTGCACCATGGTGAGTTCGTAGTGGTCGGTCAGGAGCGCCGGTGAGCCCGTCACGACAGCCACTGTGCCACGATGTGAGGGTGTCAGCAGCGAGCCCGGTCGAGGTCGAGCCGACCCTGACCCCCGACGAGATCACGTTCCTCGCCAAGCCGTGGGTGACGTTGGTCTGGGACGACCCCGTCAACCTGATGTCGTACGTCGCCTACGTCTTCCAGAAGTACTTCGGCTACGACAAGGCGAAGTCCGAGAAGCTCATGCTCGAGGTGCACACCGAGGGCCGGACCGTGGTCTCCACCGGCACCCGCGAGGAGATGGAGCGCGACGTCCAGGCCATGCACGAGTACGGCCTGTGGGCCACGATGGAAAAGGCCTCCTGAGGATGACCGGCTTCGAGAAGCACCGGAAGTCCGGTCGCATCATCGCCACGTTCACCGGCTTCGAGGCCGACCTGCTGCGGTCGCTGACCTCGCAGATGGTCGAGCTGCTCCGCAACGAGCGCGCCGAGCCGCCGGCCGCGACGAGCGACGCGTTCGAGGCGCTGATGTCCGAGTTCTCCGGAGCGACGACCATCCCCGAGGACCCGGTGCTGGCCCGCCTCTTCCCGACCGCCTACCCCGACGACGAGGACGCCGCCGCGGACTTCCGGCGCTTCACCGAGAGCGGCCTGCGCGACGGCAAGGCGGCCGCGTCCGGGCTGGTGATCGACACGCTCGAGGACGCCGGGCTCCCGCCCGAGCTGACCGAGGAGGGCCTGATGATCGACGTCGAGCTCACCGAGGCCGACGCCGAGGCGTGGATGCGCGCGTTCACCGACATCCGGCTGGCGCTCGCGACCCGGCTCGAGGTCGAGGCCGGTGACGAGGACTACTGGCACTCCCTGCCCGACGACGACCCGCGCGCGCAGGCCCACGACATCTACGAGTGGGTCGGGTGGCTCCAGGAGTCGATCATCGAGGCCCTCACGACGTGAGCCCGATCCCCGACTTCGTCGTCGAGATCCGCGAGCTGATCGGCGACCACCCGCTCTGGCTGCCCGCCGTCACCGCCGTGATCACCCGCGCCGACGGCCACGTCCTGCTGGTGAGGCGGTCGGACAACGGTGCCTGGACACCGATCACCGGCATCGTCGACCCGGGCGAGGAGCCCGCCGTCGCCGCTGCCCGCGAGGCGCTGGAGGAGACCGGCGTACGCGTGCGGGTCGACCGGCTCGCGGCGACGGGGGCGCATCCCGAGATCGTGCACGGCAACGGCGACCGCGCGGCCTACCTCGACCTGACCTTCGCCTGCACCTGGCTGGAGGGCGAGGCGCACGTCGCCGACGACGAGTCCACCGAGGTGCGCTGGTGGCCGCTCGACGCACTGCCACCGATGTCCGAGCTGATGCTGACCCGCATCGGCGCCGCCCTCAGCGACGAGCGCGAGGCCCGCTTCGTCGCACCGCCCGGCCAGCCCGGGCCGGTCGAGGTGCTGGCCCCCGACCACCCGGTGCTGGGTGTCGACGCATGTCCCGCCGGGTGGGTGGGCGTGCTGCTGGGCCCCGACCTCCGGGCCAGCGTCTTCGTGGCGCCGACGATCGCCGAGCTGGTGGCGCTGGTGGGGGAGACCGCTCGAGGTGGCGGTCGTCGCGATCGACATCCCCATCGGGCTGCCCGACAGCAGCGGGCGCCTGGCGGACGCCGAGGCCCGCCGGGTCCTGGTCGGCAAGTCGTCCTCGGTCTTCTCCACGCCCGTGCGCGCCGCGCTCGAGGCCGACACCTATGCCGAGGGGCGGGCGGCCAACCTCGCCGCCACGGACGGTCGCACCAGCGTCAGCGCCCAGGCGTACGCCCTGCGCGAGAAGGTGCTGCAGGTCGACGCGTGGGTGCGGTCACGACCCGGCGTCGCGGTGATCGAGGTGCACCCCGAGGTGAGCTTCGCGCGGATGACGGGGGAGCCGGTCCTGGCGAGCAAGAAGGACGCGACCGGCGCGACGGCACGCCGCGCGGCGCTCGCGAGCCACGGGATCACGGCCCCGCACTGGTTCCGGGGGGCGGGCTTCGGTGAGGACGACCTGCTCGACGCCTGCGCGGCGGCGTGGTCGGCCGTCCGGCACTCGCTGGGCGTGAGCGAGTCCTTCCCCGACATCCCGGAGGTCTTCTCCGACGGCATCCCGGCCTCCATCTGGGCCTGAGCGACCGCTCAGCCGGAGTGGGTGGTGACGCCGTAGCGCTCCCGAGAGGCCAGAGCCCAGCGGGAGGCCGGCACCGACACGAACGCGATGGCCAGCATCAGGCCGGCCAGGATCAGCCAGCCCGTCTCGCCCATCTCGACGCACAGCAGGGTCACGACCGGCGGGCCGACCACCGCGATGACGCTGAACCCCAGGCCGGCGAACCCCTGGTACTGGCCCTGGCGCTCATGGGGCGCGAGGCCCATCTGCAGGCCCCACTGGCCGCCCGAGCCGATCATCTCGCCCACCACGTGGACCAGCGAGCCGACGACCAGCACCACCACGGCGAACGTGACGTCGCCGCGGTCGGCGAGCGACACGATGGCGAAGCCGGCCGCGATCCAGACCGCGCCGCGCACCAGCGCGCGGGCGCCCGCCTCGACCGAGTCGGCGCGGCGGGACAGCCGGACCTGGAAGACCGCGACACAGGCCGTGTTGATGACGAGCAGGATCGCGACCATGACGGGCGGGGCGGACGTGCGCTCGGAGATGTAGAGCGCCAGCCCGAGCTCCATCACGAAGAAGTGCAGCGAGAACAGGCCCGTGATGGCCACGATGACCACGTAGGGCCAGTCCCGCAGCACCGCGAGCCGGGGCTCGCCCTCGACGCGGAGGTACGGCGGCAGGTCGGGCAGGCGCCTGCTGTTCCAGGCGGCGAAGCCGGTGAAGACGGCGTTGAGCACGAAGACCGAGACGTAGGCCCACTTCTCGTCGATCACCAGCGCCGCGCCGCCGAACACCGAGCCGAGACCGATCGCGGTGTTGGTCACCGCGCGCAGGTAGGCCTTGAAGAGCACGCCGCGACCGCCGGTGGCGAGCTGGGCGATGACGCCCTGCTGCACCGAACCGGCCGAGCGCTCGAACAGGGCCAGCAGGCCGAGCAGCAACGCCAGCTGCCACGGCGTACGGGCGAGCACGGGGAGAGCGCTCGTGAGGGCCGCGCCGGTCATGCAGAGCGTCAGGACCCGGCGCGGTCCGCGCGTGTCGCCGAGGTGCCCGGCCGGGACCTGGACGACGATCCCCACGATCGCGGCCACCGAGAAGGCCAGGGCGACCTCGGCGGCGGAGAAGCCGACCTGGCGGGTGAAGTAGAGCGCGCTGGTGGTCATCACCGCACCGGCGCCGAACCGGTTGGCGAACGACCCGAGGGCGAGCACCCGGAGGTCGCGCTCGAGAGGGATGCCGCGCCGGGTCAGGGGCAGCGGCGCCTCGCGCAACGACATGGGTGCCTTTCGGGTCAAAACTCTCTTGACGTCAAGACTAAGCGCTGAGACGTGTCGCGGTCACATCGATCGACTGCCTACCCTTGACCGGTGCTGACCATCGACCAGGAGACCTACGACGCCATCGTGGCGCACGCCCGGCGCGACCATCCCGACGAGGCGTGCGGTGTCGTCGCCGGGCCCGAGGGCAGCGACCGCCCCGAACGGTTCATCGAGATGGTCAATGCCGCAGGCAGCCCGACGTTCTACGAGTTCGACTCCAGCGAGCTGCTCGCGCTCTACAAGGACATGGACTCCCGCGACGAGGAACCGGTGGTGATCTACCACTCCCACACCGCGACCGAGGCCTATCCCAGCCGCACCGACATCGGGCTGGCCAGCGAACCGAACGCCCACTACGTGCTGGTCAGCACGCGCGACTGCTGGTCAGCGGGGAATAACGAGGGGCCGGTCGAGTTCAGGTCCTACAGAATCATCGACGGTGTGGTGACCGAAGAAGACGTCACGATCACGCCCACGCACGAGAGCCCCCAATCATGAGGAGCACAGCCTGATGGCCATCGAGGTCCGAATCCCCACCATCCTGCGTACCTACACCGACGGCGCCAAGGCGGTCGACGCGAGCGGGACCACGCTGACGGCGCTCATCGACGACCTCGAGGGCAACCACCCCGGCATCAAGGGCCGCCTCATCGAGCAACGGCGAGCTGCGCCGCTTCGTCAACGTCTACATCAACGACGAGGACGTGCGCTTCATCGGCGGGCTCGAGGCCGGGCTCAGCGACGGCGACCAGGTCGTCGTGCTCCCAGCGGTCGCGGGCGGCTGAGCAGTCTCATGGCCCGCTACGACAGCCTGCTGGAGTCCGTCGGCGGCACGCCGCTGATCGGGCTGCCGCGGCTGTCCCCGAGCCCTGACGTACGCATCTGGGCCAAGATGGAGGACCGCAACCCGACCGGCTCCATCAAGGACCGGCCCGCGCTGCGGATGATCGAGCAGGCCGAGAAGGACGGGACGCTGCGTCCCGGCGCCACGATCCTCGAGCCGACCAGCGGCAACACCGGGATCTCGCTGGCGATGGCGGCCAAGCTCAAGGGCTACCGCATCGTCTGCGTGATGCCGGAGAACACCTCCGAGGAGCGGCGCCAGCTGCTGCGCATGTGGGGGGCGGAGATCGTCTCCTCGCCGGCCGCCGGTGGCTCCAACGAGGCGGTCCGGGTGGCGAAGAAGATCGCCGGCGAGCACCCCGACTGGGTGATGCTCTACCAGTACGGCAACGACGCCAACGCCCTCGCGCACGAGGAGACGACCGGCCCCGAGCTGCTCGCCGACCTCCCCGAGATCACCCACTTCGTCGCCGGCCTCGGCACCACCGGCACCCTGATGGGCGTCTCGCGCTACTTCCGCACGGCGAAGCCCGACGTGAAGATCGTCGCCGCCGAGCCGCGCTACGGCGAGCTGGTCTACGGCCTGCGCAACCTCGACGAGGGCTTCGTCCCCGAGCTCTACGACGCGTCGCTGATCGACTCGCGCTTCTCCGTGGGCCCGCGCGACGCCGTACGCCGCGTCCGCGAGCTGCTGGAGCTCGAGGGCATCTTCGCCGGCATCTCCACCGGCGCGATCCTGCACGCCGCGCTCGGCCAGGCCGCCAAGGCGGTCAAGGCGGGGGAGCGCGCCGACATCGCGTTCGTCGTGTGCGACGGCGGCTGGAAGTACCTCTCCACCGGCGCCTACGAGGGCACGGTCGACGAGGCAGAAGATCGTCTCGACGGACAGCTGTGGGCCTGAGGAGCTCAACGCTCCCAGGGGAGCGGCCACGGATTGAACGAGCAGCCACCCGTGCCCTTGGACTGCTGCATCATCACCGGGGCCGGGCCCGACCCCGGGCAGCCCGCGTGCCCGTGGCCGAGCCAGTGGCCGGTCTCGTGGTTGACCACCAGGTGGCGGTAGTCGCGCAGGCTCCGTCGCGCGCGGTTCCATGCAGGTGAGGCGTGCTTCCATCGGTCCTGGTTGATGATCACGTAGCGACCCACCCGGCATGACCACATGGTCGAGCAGGTCGGGGAGAACGACGGCACGAGCCGTGCCTCGGAGAGCACGAGCGTGAAGTGGCCGCCGCGCGGCACCCGCCGGAACTGGACTCCTCCCGCCCTCCACCCGCGCGCGTCGTCGTACGTCTCCTGGGCCAGGCGCGCGAAGTCCCGGACGCTGGTGGTGATCCGACCCCTGGTCCTCACCGTGTAGGTCACGCGACGGCGTACCGGGGTGGCGTAGTCGACCGGGCTGGTTCGCGCCGAGTCGGCGGTGGTCCAGGCGTGTCCCGCGGCCCGGACCTGCACGCGGACGCTGATCCTCGAGCCGACGTCGAGGGCGGTGAGGCGGTAGCGCCGTTCCTTCGCCCCGCGGATGGGCTCGCCGTCGCGGAGCCACCGGTAACGCGTCTCCTCCCGCTCAGGCGTCCATCGTCCGGGGAAGGCCTTCAGCGCCTGACCCTGGCGCGCCGTGCCCTCCGCCGCCGGCGGCTGGGTGGACACCAGCTCGGGAAGCGTCGGGTCGGCAGCGGCCGCGCCGGCCGGATGAGCAGTCGTCAGGAGGATCGCGAGCGCGGTGGCGAGTCCTGTCGCCAGGCGGATCACGGACTCAGCCGCTCTCGTCCTCTACTCGCCGTCGGTGCCGACGGCGACATCGAGGTCCTGCGCCGCGTTGTGCTCGCTCCCGGGAACGGCGGGGAGGTCGAGCAGGTCGAGCGCCAGGTTGGCGAGGTCCCCGTTGCGGACAGGTTGCTGCGGATCGGTGTAGGAGGTGCGCCGGTTGCCCGGCTTCGCGTAGTCGGGGTTGAGGTCGTAGAGATCCGTACCGGGTGAGATCCCGGGCCCGCTCACCATGAACGGGACGCGGTAGTTCGCGATCAGGGTGGCGTCGGAGTGGTCGGCGCCCTTGCCGCCGTGGTCGCTGGTGAGGATGACGGCGGTGCTGCCTGCCAGATCCGGGTCCGATCTCACCGCGCCCACCAACACCCCGATGAGGTCGTCCGCTCGTTCGACAGCCTTCAGATAGGCCCGCGACATGAAGCCCCGGTCGTGGCCCACCGAGTCGGGCAGGGAGAGGTGCACGAGGCGAAAGGCGCGCGTGTTGTCGCGAAGATCACGCCTGACCGCCTGCGTCAGCAGCGCGTTGTCGAGCTGGATCCGGGTCCGGTCGATGCTCGCGGGCCAGGTCCGGTTCCACAGCGAGAACTTGGTCTTGCTCGCGAAGAGCGCGGTCGACCCTCCCGCACTGTGCACCGAGGTCCAGACCGACTGCGTCGGTCGTCCGGCGGCCGCCTGGACGGTGGCGGGGCGGAGCCGGTCGTCGTTCCAGGTCACCCCGTGACCTCCGGTGGCGGCGTCGATGCGCCGTCCGGTGACCATGCCGGTGTGGTTGGGGAGGGTGATGGTCATCTCCCGCTCGGTGCGTGCGTTGAGCGTGGAGGCCCCGGCGTCCATCAGGGCGTGCAGGTGCGGGGTTCCTTGCCACCCGAGCCTGTCGAGGGCCGCGGGATTGAGGCCGTCTATCGAGATGGCCAGCACCGACTCCACGGCATCGTCGGCGGACAGACGAGGTTGGAGGTCGGGCGCGACCTGTGCCGGCGCGGACGCACCGGAGAGGACGACGAGGGCAGGGGCCAGCAGGGCCACGAGCGAGGAACGGATGCGCACGGCGCGACGATAACCCGCCACCGGCGTCAGATGTGACCGGACCGACGCGGCACGCCGCGTGCCTTTCCCCCGTCCCCGCCCTAGCCTTGCCCCGTGCCGCCCGTGACTGCTGACGCCCCGATCGGGATCTTCGACTCCGGTTTCGGCGGATTGACGGTGGCCCGCTCGGTCATCGACCAGCTTCCCCACGAGTCGGTCCTCTACCTCGGCGACACGGCCCGCCAGCCCTACGGCGAGAAGCCGATCGGCGAGGTCCGTGAGTACGCCCTCGAGTGCCTCGACCACCTCTACGGCAAGGGCGTCAAGGCACTCGTCATCGCCTGCAACTCGGCGAGTGCGGCGATGCTGCGCGACGCCCGCGAGCGCTACGACGTACCGGTCGTCGAGGTGATCCTGCCGGCCACCCGCCGCGCGGTCGCCGCCACGCGCAACCACCACGTCGGCGTCATCTGCACCCGGGCGACGGCCGACTCGATGGCCTACGACGACGCCTTCGCCGCCGCGCCCCACCTCGACCTCCACATCGCGGCCTGTCCGCGCTTCGTGGACTTCGTCGAGCAGGGGGTGACCGGTGGCGAGGAGCTGCTCGCCGCGGCCCACGACTATCTCGACCCGCTCGTCGAGGCGGGCGTGGACACCCTGATCCTCGGCTGCACCCACTACCCCCTGCTCACCGGCGTCATCTCCTACGTCATGGGTGACTCGGTGACGCTCGTGAGCTCGGCGGAGGAGAGCGCCAAGGACGTCTACAAGCTGCTCACCACCTCGGGGCTGATGCGCGAGGGCGGGGAGCCGACCTACACCTTCTCCACCACCGGCAGCCCCGACGAGTTCGCCACGACCGGCCGCCGCTTCCTCGGCTCGGAGCTCCTCGTGGCGACCCAGTTCGCCGGAGGTCGCGCATGAGGCTCACGATCGTCGGCTGCTCGGGGTCCTACCCCGGACCGGAGTCGGCCGCGAGCTGCTACCTCCTGGAGGCAGAGCACGAGGGCCGTACGTGGCGGATCCTGCTCGACCTCGGCAACGGCGCCCTCGGCCAGCTGCACCGCTACGTCGACCCGCTGACCGTCGACGCGGTGTTCCTGAGCCACCTGCACGCCGACCACTGCCTCGACCTCTGCGGCTACTACGTCATGCGGAAGTACCACCCCACCGGCCCGCAGCCGCGGATCCCGGTCTGGGGCCCGCCCGGCACCGCCGACCGGATGGCGCACGCCTACGACCTCCCGACCGACCCGGGGATGACCGCGGAGTTCGCCTTCCACGACTACACGAGCACGGTCCGGCGCACCGGTGGAGCTCGGGCCGTTCCGGATCGCCGCGCACGCCGTCGTGCACCCGGTCCATGCCTTTGCGCTCGAGGTCAGCTGCGGGGGTCGCCGGTTGGTCTACTCGGGGGACACCGGGCCGTGCGAGGCCCTCGACGTGGCCGCCTCGGGGGCCGACCTGTTCCTCGCCGAGGCGTCCTTCCAGACCGGCGACGACAACCCGCCGGACCTGCACCTGACGGGCGCCGACTGCGGACGTACGGCGACCGCTGCCGGCGTCGGACGACTCGTGCTGACCCACATCCCGCCGTGGCACGACGCCGCGGTCGCCGAGGCCGAGGCGCGCGGCGAGTGGTCGGGCCGGCTGGACGTGGCGCGCGCGGGCGCGACGTACGAGGTCTGAGGCGTCTCAGACCAGGCCGGCGTCGTGGACGACCATGGCGACCTGCACGCGGTTGGTCGACTCCAGCTTGGTGAGCAGGCGCGAGACGTGCGACTTCACGGTGGGGATCGAGAGGTGGAGCTCTCGCGCCACCTCGGAGTTGCTCAGGCCGCGGCCCACGCACACCGCGACCTCGCGCTCGCGCTCGGTGAGGACGTCGAGGCGGTGGGTGGCCGTGGTGGCCCGGTCGACCGACGGGTCCTTGCGCAGACGCGAGACGAGGCTGCGGATCGCTGAGGGGGAGAGCATCGCGTCCCCGGCAGCGACGCTGCGGACGGCATCGACGATCTCGCCGGGAGGGGTGTCCTTGAGGAGGAATCCGTCGGCTCCGGCGGCCACCGCGCGGACGACGTGGTCGTCGGCGTCGAAGGTGGTGAGCACGACCACGGCCGGGGGTGAGTCCTTCTGGTGGAGGATCCGGGTGGCCTCGAGCCCGTCCATCACCGGCATCCGGATGTCGACCAGCACCACATCGGGGGCCAGCTCGTCGACCAGCGCCAGGCCGGCACGGCCGTCGGCGGCCTCGCCGACCACCTCGATGTCGGACTGCCCGCCGAGCATCAGCGACAGCGCCGACCGCACGAGCGGGTCGTCGTCGACGATCAGGACGCGGATCACGCCGCCCACGGTATCCATGCCTCGAGGACGAACGACCTGCCGACCTTGCTGTGGACGAGCCGGCCGCCGCGCAGCTCGGTGCGTTCGCGCAGCCCGATCAGGCCGAGTCCGGAGCCCGGGGTCTCCGACGGCAGGAAGCTGATCGGGTTGGACATGACCACGGTGATGCCGGACTCGAGGTCGCCGCTCGAGATGATCGTCAGCGGGGCACCGGGGGCGTGCTTCCGGGCGTTGGTGATGCCCTCCTGGATGATGCGGTAGAGCGTGCGTCCGGTCGCCTGCGGCACCGGGATCGCGGTGCTCAGCGAGTCGAGGTGGGTGACGTCGAGCCCGAGGTGGCGGGCCTCGCCGACCAGCGCCGCGATGTCGGCGTACGTCGGTTGCGGGTGCGCGGTGTCGGCGCCGGCGTCCGTCCTCGCGCAGCACTCCGAGCACGTCGCGGAGCTCGTGGAGGGCGTCGTTGGCCTGGCCCTGGATCGCGGTGAGGCCCTCGCGCAGGCGACTCGCGTCGAGGTCCGTGCGGAAGGCCATGGCACCCGCCTGCATGGAGACCTGGGTGATCCGGTGGGCGAGCACGTCGTGCATCTCGCGGGCGATCTGGGCGCGTTCGGTGGAGCGCGCCTTCAGGATCCGCAGCTCCTGCTCGTTCTCGGCCCGTTCGGCGCGGGCCCGCAGCGTCCAGAGCAGCTCGCGACGGGATCCGAGGTACATCCCCCAGCCCATCATCCCGGCGTTGACGGTGAGGTTGATCAGCGTGGTGATGGTGAGGCTGTCGATCTCGAAGGGGGCAACGGTCGTGGTGTAGAACTGCGCCGCTGCGAAGTTGGCGAGGCCGACGACGACGACCTGCCACGGTCGGCGCAGCGTCGCCACGGAAACCGCAGCCAGCGTGGCCGGGCCCGCGGCGATGCCGGAGAAGGCGCTCATCGCCGCAATCACCAGCGCGACCCGCACCGGCGCCCGGCGCCGGAAGAAGACCAGGACGTAGGCGAGGAGTCCCAGGACCAGCTCGGCCGCGAACAGCAGCCGGTGGTCCTGCGCCTCGGTGACGGCCACGCCCTGCCACACCGCGACGGAGATCACCAGGCACACGGCGTACCGCCACGCATGGGACGCCCACGACAGCGGGGGACGCGTCGGCGTCAGGTCGGGGCGGGTGTCCACCGCGGAAGGTTAACGGTCCGACTCCTACTTTGGTCTGATCGCAAGCCCACCCTCCGACCGATGCCCCGTCCGCCGAACTGCGGAATCCTTGGTGCGCGGGCCCGGTCTCGCACGGGGGTGACCGGGCCCGACACAGTCACCGGCAGCCTCTAGGGTCGAGCACATGACTTCTGCTCCCCTGACAGCCGGCCGCGCCGACGGCCGCACCGACGACGAGCTCCGCCCGATCACCATCACCCGCAACTGGCTGGACCACGCCGCGGGCTCGGTGCTGATCGAGTTCGGCGGCACCAAGGTGCTGTGCGCCGCGTCGGCCTCGGAGGGCGTGCCGCGCTGGCGCAAGGGCTCGGGCCTGGGCTGGGTCACCGCGGAGTACGCGATGCTCCCCGCCGCGACCAACACCCGCTCGGACCGCGAGTCGGTCAAGGGCCGCATCGGCGGTCGCACCCACGAGATCTCCCGCCTGATCGGTCGTTCGCTGCGTGCCGTGATCGACTACGAGGCGCTCGGCGAGAACACGATCGTGCTCGACTGCGACGTCCTCCAGGCCGACGGCGGCACCCGCACGGCCGCGATCACCGGGGCGTACGTCGCGCTCGCCGACGCCGTGGCGCACCTCCGGTCCTCCGGCGCGCTGGCCGGCGAGCCGCTGACCGGCTCGGTCGCGGCCGTCAGCGTCGGCATCATCGACGGCGTCCCGCGCCTCGACCTGCCCTACGTCGAGGACGTGCGCGCCGAGACCGACATGAACGTCGTGATGACCGGCGACGGCAAGTTCGTCGAGGTCCAGGGCACCGCCGAGGGCGCGGCCTTCGACCGCGCCGAGCTCGACGCGCTGCTCGCGCTGGCGGAGAAGGGCTGCGCCGACCTGACCCGGCTCCAGCACGAGGCCCTCGCCCGGTGAGGATCTTCCTCGCGTCGGCCAACGCCAAGAAGATCCTCGAGATGCAGCGGATCCTGGCCGAGCACGTGCCCGACATCCAGGTCCTCGGCATCGGGGACGTCGAGGGCTACGTCGAGCCGGTCGAGGACGAGCCGACCTTCGAGGGCAACGCGCTGCTCAAGGCGCGTGCCGGGGTCGCGGCGACCGGGCTGCCTCGATCGCCGACGACAGCGGCCTGTGCGTGGACGCGCTGAACGGCATGCCGGGTGTGCTGTCGGCCAGGTGGTCGGGTCCGCCCAAGAGCGACGAGCGGCAACAACGAGCTGCTGCTCGCCCAGCTCAGCGACGTACCGGACGAGCGTCGCGGTGCCCACTTCGCCTGCGCGGTCGCGTGGGTGCTGCCCGACGGTCGCGAGCGGGTCGTCGAGGGCCGGATGTCCGGACACATCATCCGCGAGCCGCGGGGGAGCGGGGGCTTCGGCTACGACGTCGTCTTCGTGGCCGACGAGCACGCCGAGGCGGGACTCACCTCCGCCGAGCTGGACCCCTCCGAGAAGGACCGCATCTCGCACCGCGGCCGCGCGCTGCGCGAGCTGGCGCCGTACGTCGCCGCGGATCTGTCAGCGGGCTGAGGCCGGCTCGCGGGCCGCGACCTGACGCGAGACCCACATGCCCCACAGGGCGGCGAAGACGAACATGATCAGCGAGTAGACCGCGGCGGGCACGGAGATCTCGACCTCGTCGAGCACCTCCACCGCGACGAAGATCGCCAGGGTCGCGTTGTGGACGCCGACCTCCATGGAGGAGGCGATGGCCTGCGGACCGGTGACGCCGAAGGCCTTCGGCACGTAGTAGCCGACCACGAGGCTGATCGCGCAGAACAGTGCGGCGATCAGGCCGACGTCGCCGATGTAGTCGGCCACGTTCTCGCGCTGGTCGAGCAGGATGCCGAGCACGAGGATGGCCAGGATGACGGCCGACCCGATGCGCACCGGCTTGTCCATCCGGCGGGCGAAGTCGGGAGCCTTGGCGTTGACGATCATGCCGAGGCCGACCGGCAGCAGGATCAGCGCGAAGACCTTGACGATCTCGACCAGCGGCATCGTCACGTCGTCCTGGCGGTCGAAGTAGGCGATCGCGAACCCGGTGATCAGCGGGAGGGTGACCACCGCGATGACCGTGTTGATGGCGGTGAGGGTGATGTTGAGCGCGACGTCGCCCTTGAAGAGGTGGCTGAACAGGTTGGCCGTCGTGCCGCCGGGTGAGGCCGCCAGCAGCAGCATGCCGATGCCGAGCAGCGCGGGCAGGTCGAAGAGCACGACCAGGCCGAAGCAGATCAGCGGCAGCAGCACGATCTGGCAGGCCAGGGCGACGGCCACGGCCTTGGGCGCGCGCCCGACCCGCTTGAAGTCGGCGATGGTCAGGTCGAGACCGAGGCCGAACATGATGATCGCGAGCGCGAGCGGCAGTCCGACGGTGGTCAGCGCAGAGTCCATGCGCGGACTCTAGGGGTGACGCGGGTCAGGCGGGGAGAACTCGCGCAAACCGGGTGCGACCCTGCTGTCCGGGTGCGCCCGGTGAGATTCGAACTCACACTGTCACGGACCTAAACCGTGTGCCTCTGCCGTTGGGCTACGGGCGCGTCTGGATGGCAGGCCAACCATCGCACGTGCGGCGGTTGTGGCCTTCTATCGGTTCTGACGAGGGCCACAGCCGCCGCACGTGTGCAGGCGCCGTCAGTCGAGCCCGAGGTCCCGCCGCAGCTTCGCGACGTGGCCGGTGGCCTTCACGTTGTACTGCGCGAGCTCGATCCTGCCCTCGGCGTCGATCACGAAGGTGGAGCGGATCACGCCCTCGACCTCCTTGCCGTAGAGCTTCTTGGTCCCGTAGGCGCCGTAGGCCCGGTGCACCTCGAGCGACTCGTCGGAGAGCAGGGTGAGCGTGAGCTGGTCGCGCTCGCGGAACTTCGCCAGCTTGGCCGGCTTGTCCTTCGAGACCCCGAGGACCTCGAAGCCGGCGCCCCTCAGCGAGTCGAGGGAGTCGCTGAAGTCGCACGCCTGCTTGGTGCAGCCGGGCGTCATCGCGGCGGGGTAGAAGTACAGGATCACGCGGCGACCGCGCAGGTCCGACAGGGCGACCTGCTCGTCGGTGTCGCTGGTGAGCGTGAAGTCGGGGGCGGTGTCGCCGGGGGAGAGACGGTCGGTCATCTCGGGCTCCTGTCCTGGGCCTGTGTGGTTGTTGCAACATCCTTGCAATAAGATCGGGAGCGGCGCCGGCCCGGTATCGGGGGATCCGGGTCGGCGCCTCCATCCAACCAGCACAGGAGTGGATCGATGCACGTGCCCGACGGCTTCCTCGACGCCCCCACGTCGATGGCCACCGCCGTCGTTGCGGCCACGGGGATCGCCCTCGCCCTGCGCGGCGCCCGACGCGAGCTCGACGACCGCACCGCCCCCATGGCGGGCCTGGTGGCGACGTTCGTCTTCGCCGGCCAGATGATCAACTTCCCGGTCGGGGCCGGCACCAGCGGCCATCTCCTCGGGGGTGCGCTGGCTGCCGTACTGGTCGGCCCGTGGTCGGCAGTGCTGTGCATCAGCGTCGTGCTCCTCGTGCAGGGCCTGCTGATGGCCGACGGTGGCATCACGGCCCTCGGCACCAACGTCACGCTGATGGCGCTCGTCGGCGTGGGCGTCGGCTGGGCCGTCTTCAGCCTGCTCCGCCGCGTCCTGCCGAACCGTCCGGGGGTCATCGCCCCTGCTGCCGCCGTCGCGGCGCTGGTCACCGTGCCCGTCGTGGCCGCCGTCTTCGCCGGTCTCTTCGCGATCGGCGGGACCGCCCCGGTCGACGACGGGAAGGTGTTGGCGGCCATGGTCGGCTGGCACGTCTTCATCGGGATCGGCGAGGCCGTCATCACCGGCCTGGTGGTCGCGAGCGTCATGGCCACCCGGCCGGACCTGGTCCACGGAGCACGGCACGTCCTGGCCGGTCGCCAGCTCGAGATCCGGGAGGTGGCGGCACGATGAGGCAGCGCACCTTCCTGGTCCTCGGCCTGCTCGTCTGCCTGCTGATCGCCGGCGTCGGCAGCTACTACGCCAGCAGCCACCCCGACGGCCTGGAGTTCGTCGCCGAGAGCACCGGCTTCAGCGACTCCGCGGAGGACTCCGCCGCCTCGGACAGCCCGATCGCCGACTACCAGGTGGCAGGGGTCGACAACACCCGCCTCAGCGGTGGCCTCGCCGGCCTCCTCGGCGTCGGCGTCATGGCGTTGCTCTCCACCGGCCTGTTCTGGCTGGTACGACGCCGCGGCAGCCACGACGAGCCCGCCGACAGCAGGGGCTGATGGGCGCCGGTCACGGCCACCGGCTGTTCTTCCACGGCCACAGCCCCGTCCACCGCGCCCCGGCGCACCTCAAGCTGCTCGCCCTCGTCGCCTTCATGCTGGTGGTCGTCGCGATCCCGCGGTCGTGGCACGCGGCGTACGTCGTGGCTGCGGTGCTGCTGCTCACCGTCGTCGCCGTGTCTCGGGTCCCGGTGACCTACCTGGCGCCCCGGATGGTCGTCGAGGTGCCGTTCGCGATCTTCGCCGTGCTCGTCCCCTTCATCGCCAGCGGCCCGCGCACCGAGGTGCTCGGCGTGAGCGTCTCCGAACCCGGCCTGCAGGCCGGCGATCGCCCTGCTGGTCAAGGGCACGCTGGGCGTGCTGGCCTCGCTCACCCTCGCCGCCACGACCGAGCCGCAGGACCTCCTGCGTGGGCTCCAGCGGCTGCGGATGCCCGACCTGATCGTGCAGATCATGGGCTTCATGATCCGCTACCTCGATGTCGTCACCGATGAGCTCGGCCGGATGATGACGGCCCTGCGCTCGCGTGGCTGTGACCCGCGATCGCCACGGCACTGGCCCACGCTCGCCCGGTCGCTCGGCGCCCTCTTCATCCGGTCCTACGAGCGCGGCGAGCGCGTGCACCTCGCCATGCTGTCGCGCGGGTACGACGGGAAGCTGCCGTGAGCACCCCGGTCCTCGACGTCCAGGGCCTGGCGTTCGCCTACCCCGACGGCCACCAGGCGCTCTTCGGCGTCGACCTCCACGTCCACGAGGGCGAGCGGGTCGCGCTGCTCGGTCCCAACGGCGCCGGCAAGACCACCCTGGTGCTGCACCTCAACGGGATCCTCACGGCCGGCGCGGGATCGGTGACGGTCAGCGGGCTGCCCGTCACCAAGGAGCACCTCAAGGAGATCCGCCGCCGGGTCGGCATCGTCTTCCAGGACCCCGACGACCAGCTGTTCCTCGGCACCGTCCGCCAGGACGTCGCCTTCGGGCCCGCCAACCTCGGGCTCAAGGGTGCGGCGCTCGACCGCCGGGTGATGGAGGCGCTGGAGCGGGTCGGGATGGCCGACTTCGTCGACCGCCCCCCGCACCACCTGTCCTACGGGCAGCGCCGACGGGTCGCCGTGGCGACGGTGCTGGCGATGGAGCCGGAGATCCTGGTGCTCGACGAGCCGTCCTCCAACCTCGACCCCGCCTCGCGCCGAGAGCTCGCCGACATCCTGCGCAGCCTCGACGTCACGGTGCTGATGGTCACCCACGACCTGCCCTACGCCCTCGAGCTCTGCCCGCGGAGCGTGGTGCTGAGCGAGGGGGTCGTGGTGGCCGACCGGCCGACCTTCGACGTGCTGACCGACGAGGCGCTGATGCGTGCCCACCGGCTGGAGCTGCCGTGGGGCTTCGACCCGCGCCGCATTGATAGCCTGCCCGCGTGACCCAGGACATGAGCGCGCTCGAGCGCGAGATCGAGGCGACGCGTCAGCGGCTGGCCTCGACCATCGACCAGCTCGCCTACCGTGCCCACCCCAAGACGATCGTGGGACGCAAGGTGGAGACGGTGAAGTCCCACTTCGTCGACCTCGACAGCGGCGAGCCCCGCACCGACAACATCCTCAAGGCGGCCGGTGCGGTCGTGGGGCTCATCGTCCTGGTGGTCGTCGTACGCCGCGTCACGCGCTGATCCGGGCCGGGCTCCCCGACATGAAGCAGCGGGCCCAGATCGTCATGTCCGACGCCGAGGTGGACGCGTTCCTGTCCTCCCGGCGCAGCTCGACCGTCGGCACCCTCGGTCCGACCGGGCAGATCCACCTCGTCGGCATGTGGTTCGCGTGGTTCGACGGCCACCTGTGGTTCGAGACCAAGCCGAAGTCGCAGAAGGTCGTCAACCTGCGTCGCGATCCGCGGATCTCGTTCCTGGTCGAGGCCGGACACACCTACGACGCCCTGCGCGGTGTCGCGATCGAGGGGGAGGGCGTCGTGATCGACGACGCCGAGCTGCTCGAGCGGGTCTGCCTCGACATGTTCGAGCGCTACCACGGGCCCTACACGCCCGACCTGAGGCCGTTCCTCGACCTGATGATGCACAACCGCGTCGTGATCCGCCTCGACATCACCCGCACCCGGTCGTGGGACCACCGCAAGCTCGGCCTGCCCGCCCTGGAGCTCGGCGGGACCACGGCGGCGTCGGTGGATGAGCCGTGATGAGCGGGCCGCGCTAGCGTCATCCCCGTGAGCCGACACTTCCTCGTCCGACGCACCATCGCCCGCGTCGCCCTGCGCGCCTGCCCGCTGGAAGGCGGTCGGCACCGTGCCGGAGCGTGGTGTGCTCGTCGGAGCCCCGCACACGTCCAACTGGGACTGGGTGCTGACCATCCTGCTGGCGTGGACCTACGGCATCAACATCCGGCTGCTGGTCAAGAAGGAGCTCTTCAAGGGTCCCCTCGGCTGGCTGCTCCGCTCGACCGGCGCCGTCGAGCTGGACCGCAAGAACCCGGCCGCCACCATCAAGGAGCTGCTGGCCGAGGCCGAGGGCGGCGATCCGTGGCTGTTGGGCCTCGCGGCCGAGGGCACTCGCGAGCGCGGGGAGTACTGGAAGTCCGGCTTCTACCGGATCGCGCAGCAGTCCGGACTCTCGATCACCCTCGCGTACATCGACGCCCCGACGCGCACCGTCGGCTGGGGTCCGACCTTCCACCCGACCGGGGACGTGAAGGCCGACATGGACCTGGTCCGCGAGTTCTACGCCGACAAGACCGGCATCCGGCCCGAGGGCTTCACCCCGCCGCTGCTGCGCGAAGAGCTCAGCTGACATGCGAAGAGCCGGTCCGTGAGGACCGGCTCTTCGGCTTCGGTGTACGCCATGAGGGACTTGAACCCCCAACCCGCTGATTAAGAGTCAGCTGCTCTACCAATTGAGCTAATGGCGCGTGGTGAAGCGAGAGGAACTTTATCAGCGGGCGACGCCGACCAAAAATCGAGGGGTCACCCGAGCTCGGCCAGCACTGCCTGGGCGGCGTTGTGCCCGCCCAGCCCGGAGACGGCACCGCCGCGCCGGGCGCCGGACCCGCAGAGCAGGACCGAGTCGTGGTCGGTCTGGACACCCCACTGCTGGGCGGGAGTGTCGAGGCGGGCGCGGTTGGAGGCCCACGGCCACTCGAGGTCGCCGTGGAAGATGTGGCCACCCGGCATCGCGAGGTCCTTCTCGACGTCCTGCGGGATCTTGGCCTCGATGCACGGGTTGCCGTCGGCGTCGCGCGCCAGGCAGGACTCGATCGGCTCGGCCAGCACGGCGTCGAGCGAGGCCAGCGCGTTGCGCACGGCGGTGTCCTTGGCCGACGGGTCGGCATCGAACAGGCCGGCCGGGGTGTGCAGCCCGAAGTAGGTCAGCGTGTGCGCCGAACCCGCGCGCTCGCCGAGGATCGACGGGTCGGTGAGGCTGTGGCAGTAGACCTCGCCCGGCATCGGGTCGGGCACGGACCCGCCGGCAGCGGCGGCGTACGCCTGCTCGAGCTGGCTGTAGTCCTCCGCCAGGTGGAGCGTGCCGGCGAAGGCGACGGCCGGGTCGGCGCCGGACTTCAGCGCCGGCAGCCGGTCGAGCAGGAAGTTGATCTTGAGCTGCGAGCCCTCGGGCTTGGTCTCGGCGTCCTCGCCCTCGCCGAGCAGGATCCTCAGCACCCACGGTGCGACGCCGGACAGCACCCGGCGGCCGGTGACCGTACGCGGCTGCGCCCCGTCGTGCCAGGTCACCTCGGCGCCGTCCGGGCCGGGGGTGATCGCGCTGACCCCGGCGCCCGTGACGATCTCCGCGCCGGCCTCGACAGCCGCCCTGGCGAGGGCCGTCGTGACGGCCCCCATGCCGCCGATCGGCACCCGCCACTCGCCGGTGCCGTTGCCGATCAGGTGGTAGAGGAAGCAGCGGTTCTGGATCAGCGACGGGTCGTCCATCGAGGCGAACGTGCCGATCAGGGCGTCGGTGGCGACGACACCGCGCACGGTGTCGTCGGTGAAGCGCGACTGGATGGTGCGACCCAGCGGCTCCGCGACCACGTCGGCCCACAGGCGCTCGTCGACGACCGCCCGGATGTCCCGCTCGAGGGGCAGGGGCTTCATCAGCGTCGGGGCGATGGCTTCCGCGAGGCCGCCGACCTCGTCGTAGAACGCCAGCCACGCGGCGTACTCGTCATCGGACCCGGTGAGGTCGCGGAAGGACGCCCGCGTGGCCGCACCCTCGGGGCGCTCCACGAGCAGGCCGCCCTCGCGGCCGTCACGGACCCAGGGCGTGTACGACGCCGTGGTGCGCGAGGCGAGCCGGATGTCGAGGCCGAGGTCGGCCATCAGCTCCTCGGGCATCAGGCTGACGAGGTAGGAGTAGCGGGAGAGCCGGACCGGCTGGCCGGCGAAGGGCTCGACGGACACGGCGGCGCCACCGGTGTGGTCGAGGCGCTCGAGCACGAGGACGGAGAGCCCGGCGCGCGCGAGGTAGGCCGCGCTGACCAGGCCGTTGTGCCCGCCACCGACCACGACGACGTCATAGCTGCTCCTTCGCGATTCCATCCGGACAACCTAGTCCCCGGATGATGGTCGGATGTTGCACCGCCATCCCTTCCTGAGCCTGCTGACCCTCGTCTACCTGGGCTTCATCGGGCTGGTCACACTGACACCCGCGGCGGACCAGCCCGACTACACGGACCTGGCGGCGCGCATCCTGGCGCGACTGGAGCGCTACCCCGACCTCGCGCCCCTGACGAGCCGCCTGAGCGTCGAGCGTGTCGAGTTCCTGGCCAACATCGGCCTGTTCGTCCCGTTGGGCGTCTTCCTCCTGCTGCTCGTCGGCACGCGCCTGTGGTGGGTGGCCCTGGCGGCGGGCATCGTGCTCACGTCGATGATCGAGAACGTCCAGCGCTCCGTCCCGGGACGGGTGTCCGACCCGCGCGACGTCGCGGCCAACTCCATCGGCATGGTCATCGGCGTCGTGCTGGCACTGGTGCTGACCCTTCCTGCCACGTTGCGTCGCGGCCGGCAGCCGTAGTGTCAGCCGGATGAGGGAATCCCTGAGGGAGCGCGTCAACGAGCGGCTCGGTGACCCGATCTGGTGGAACGACATCCTCCAGCTCGCCAAGACGGTGCTGGCCGCGGTGGTCGCGTGGGTCATCGCGGCGAGCGTGCTGGACCTGCCCCAGCCGTTCCTGGCGCCGTGGGCTGCTCTGCTGGTGGTGCACGCCACCGTCTACCGGACCTTCTCCAAGGGGACGCAGCAGGTGGCTGCCACCGTGGTGGCGGTGCTCCTGGCCACCGTCGTGGGGGAGACGCTCGGCCTGTCCACCTGGGCCATCACCGTGCTGCTGGTGGTCGCCCTGGTGCTCGGCGCAGTCCCGTGGCTGGGCGCCGAGGCCACCACCATCGCGACGACCGGTCTCGTGGTGCTCACCACGGGCTTCGAGAGCGACGCCCTGCTCGTCTCGCGGCTCATCGACACCGGGATCGGCGTGGCAGTCGGGCTGCTCGTCAACGTGCTCGTGTGGCCGCCGCTGCGTCGTCGTACGGCCGCCAAGGCCATGGATCGCATCGACGACAGCATCGGCGTGCTGCTGGTCGACATCGCGGGCGGCCTGGGCGAGGGCTGCCAGGACGAGGACGTCACCGGGTGGATCGACCGCACGCGTGACCTCGACGAGGACCTGGACCAGGCCTGGGCACTGCTGCGGCAGGCAGAGGAGAGCGCGCGGATGAACCCCCGGCGGTCGGCCCGCGAGATGAGGGACCCCAAGCACTGGCACGGGCCTGCTGCGGCGGATGGAGCAGGCCATCGCCGAGACACGCAGCCTCGGCCGGACGCTCGGCAGCCAGCAGGCGCACCGGGAGACCTGGGGCAGCGCCTTCGCGGATCCCTGGATCGGGATGCTCGGCGACGCCGGGCGCGCCACCCGCGACGCCGATCCGGTGGCGCTGCTCGCCGTACGCACGCGCCTCGAGGGCTTCACCGAGGGGATGCGGTCGTCGGAGCGGTCGCCCGAGTGGCCGATCTACGGCGCGCTCATCATCAACCTGCGCAACATCATCGATGCCATGGGCGAGGTTGCCGCGTCGAACCCGATCGGTGGGGTACCGCTTCCCCTGCGGCTCCCCGACCGTCGAGCCGCCCCGAGATCGTGACCTTCACCTTCACCTTGACCTTGACCCTGGGGCAGGGCCGATGGTCGGGTCGCCGACGACACCGGGTCGCGGCACGAGAGGGACGACGATGCTGACGATCGGTGAGTTCGCCCGGGAGACCGGGCTGACAGCCAAGGCCCTGCGCCTCTACGACGACCTCGGACTCGTGGTGCCCGCGGACGTGGACGCCCGCACCGGCTACCGCCGCTACGCCCCCGACCAGGTCGACGCCGCCAGGCTCGTCGCCCGGTTGCGAGCCGCCGGGGTCCCGCTGCGCAGGATCGCGGTCATCACGGGCGCCGAGTCGCGCGAGGCGGCCGCCGCCGAGCTGATGTCGTACTGGCGCCAGGTCGAGGCCGACACAGCGTCGGCCGGGCAGGTCGTCGCCTCTCTCGTTGCTCAGATGAGAGGACACCGAACACCCATGGACACCACCAGCACGGACACGACCACCATCTCCGCCCGCTCCGCCCACCGCTCCGGTCAGGGCAACCGCTCGACGCAGCAGGACGAGGTCTATCCCACGGTTCACCGGTTGGCGGCACAGATCACCGGCCAGCGACTGTTCGCCGTTGCCGACGGGGTCGGTCACGACCACGGCGCAGCAGCGACGGCCCTCGACACCCTCGCGTCCCTCGACCACGGGTCGCCGGGGCCGGATCCCCTGGCCGCACTGGATGCAGCCGTGGGACGCGCCGCCGATGCGGTGGCCGGACGGTCCCTCGACGACCGCGGCACGGGCGGCACCACCCTCACCGCGCTGCTCCTCGTCGGTGACCGCGCGCTGGTCGCCCATGTCGGCGACTCGCGGGCGTACGCGGTCCGCGACGGGAGCCTGCAGCGGCTGACGCGCGACCACACCGTGGTCCAGTCGCTGGTCGACGAGGGACGGCTCACCGAGGACGAGGCGCGCGACGACCCGGACCGGGCCCTGCTGAACCGCGCCCTCGGACACGGGTCGCCCTCGGCGCCGGACCTGTTGGTGCGAGCGGTCGCGACCGGCGACCGCTTCGTGCTGACCACCGACGGTGTGCACGGTGTTCTCGAGCCACGGCAGCTGGCCGAGCTGTTGCTCACGCCCGGGTCCCCGGATGCGGTGGCCGCGGCCGTGGAGGCTGCGGTCCTGTCGGCAGGCGCTCCCGACAACTACGGCGTCGTCGTCGTGGACGTGTGAGACGCGTCGAGCCCTGACCGCGGAGCGGACGCGCGTCGGAGTCACTAGAGTCGTGCTGCTCGACCTGGAGGTGCGCGGCAGGCCACCTCGGTGCCGACCTCGGAGGTCCGGAGGAGGAGTCGTGCTGGAGGCGTTGGGGCTCAGCGAGGACGAGGAGCGCGCCTACCAGAGGCTGGTGGCGGGGACGTCGGAGTCCGCCGACGACCTTGCTGCGGCCCTGGGTCTCGCAGCACGGACAGCCGTGGCACTGCTGTCGGACCTGGAGGACAAGGGTCTCGTCGCACGCTCGGTCGCCGATCCCACCCGCTTCGCTGCGTCACCGCCCGCGGTGGCGTTGGGCGCCATGCTCACGGAACGGCAGGAGGCACTGCGACGTGCCGAGCTGCAGCTGACCACGCTGGCGGAGGCGTACCGGACGGGCGCCGACGAGCGCACGCTGGTCGACGTCATCGAGGTGGTGCATGGCTCCCAGGCCGTTGCTCAGCGCTTCCTGCAGCTGCAGCGCGGGGCCCGCAGCGAGGTGCTCGCCTTCGTGAAGGCCTCGGTCGCGGTGGTCAGCCCCGAGGAGAACGTCGACGAGGACCGGGCCCTCGAGCGAGGCGTGGCCTACCGGCTCGTCATCGAGGCGCGGGCCTTCGACCGGCCCGGGTACTTCGACGAGGTGCGCCAGCTGGTGGACGCCGGTGGGACGTGCCGGATCCGCCAGACAGTCCCGATCCGCCTCCTCGTCGTCGACCACGAGCTCGCCCTGCTGCCGCTGGCGGGGACGGACGACCGCGGGAGTGGGGCGCTGCTCGTGCACCCGAGCGGTCTGCTCGACGCCCTCGTCGCACTCTTCGAGCTCGCGTGGGACGGCGGCCAGGCGTTCAGCCCGACAGGCGACTCGACCGGCGACTGGAGTGCCGACCTCGATGCCTCGCCTCTGGACGAGGTGGACAGGCAGCTCCTGACGCTGCTCTTCCACGGCCTCACGGACCAGGCCATCGGCGGTCAGCTCGGGATGTCGCAGCGGACCGTGCAGCGGCGGGTGCGCCAGCTCATGGAACGAGCCGGCGTGTCGTCACGCTTCCAGCTGGGCCACGCGGCTGCCGGCCGTCGGTGGCTCGGGCGCTCCTGAGCCCGTTCGACGAGTGTCGGCATTGCGTCGCTGGCGACAAGGCGACAGCCCAGTCCCTTGAACGGGACGGTGGCGCGTCTCACAGTCGAGGGAGCACGCGATGACGCGACACCCGCGTCGGTGCCGTGCTCCCATCGAAAGGATCCTCCGTGCCACCATGCACTGGTCCGAGCGCGCTCCGCTGCGCCCTCGCACGCCCGACAGCGACCGGCGCCACCGCGCTCGTCGCCGCCGTCGCGCTCACCGCCTCCCTCTCCGGCGTCGTCGCTCCCCCCGCAGGAGCCGCACCGTCCCCGACCGACGGCCCGCTCCGCTCCGGCCCGCCGGTCCAGCACCGGGTCACCCTCGTCACCGGCGACGTCGTCCGGATCTCCACCGGCGACGACGGACACCAGTCGGTCTCGCTGGAGCCGCGCCCGGACGGCACGACGCCCCAGGCGGCCATCACGCGCACCGACGGGCACGTCTTCGTCGTGCCGACGTCCGCGTTCGGGCTCCTGCCGCCGAGCGCATCGACCGCGACCTCTTCGACGTGACCGCTCTGGTGGAGGCCGAGTACGACGATGCCTCGACCGCCTCGCATCCCGTGATCATCGACTACGGTCGCGGCGCCACCGCCGCCGCCGAGTCCCGCAGCGCCTCGCTCACGGCAGCGAAGCGCACGCTCACCGTGCCGATGCTGGGCGTGGCAGCGTTCCGCGCGGACAAGGACCGCGCGAGGGCCTTCTGGGACGACCTCACGAAGGACGATGCCGACGGCGCTCCCGACGCCCTGACCGATGGGGCCGTCCGGGTCGACCTCGACGGCCGGGTGGAGGCTGCGCTCGAGCACTCGGTGCCCCAGATCCACGCACCCGAGGCCTGGGCGGCGGGATTCGACGGCACCGGCACGACGGTGGCGGTCCTCGACACGGGCTACGACCCGACGCACCCCGACCTGGCAGGCAAGGTGTCGGAGTCGTCGAACTTCACCTCCGACGCCGGTGTCGCGGACGGCAACGGGCACGGCACGCACGTCGCCTCCACGATCGCCGGCACCGGCGCGGCGTCCGACCGCCTGCGCCGCGGCGTCGCACCGGGAGCCGACCTCATCGTCGGCAAGGTGCTCACCGACGGCGGCTGGGGTGCCGACTCCTGGGTCCTGGCGGGCATGCAGTGGGCCGTGCAGCAGCACGCCGACGTGGTGAGCATGAGCCTGGGCGGGGACGCCGACGACGGCACCCATCCGTTGGCCAAGGCGCTCGACGAGCTCTCCGCATCGTCCGGGACGCTGTTCGTCGTCGCCGCCGGAAACGCCGGTCCCTCCCCGTCGACGGTCAGCAGCCCGGGCTCCGCCGATGCGGCCCTGACGGTCGGCGCGGTCGACGGGAACGACGCCATGGCCGGCTTCTCCAGCCGTGGCCCGCGCATCCTCAACGGCGGTCTCAAGCCGGAGGTCAGCGCCCCCGGCGTCGACATCACGGCGCCCGCGCCGCAGGGACCAACCTCGGACCCACGGTGGACG
This sequence comes from uncultured Actinomycetota bacterium, assembly GCA_963778975.1. Lineage (GTDB taxonomy): Bacteria > Actinomycetota > Actinomycetes > Propionibacteriales > Nocardioidaceae > Nocardioides. Next base: position 5,203 of record CAVZWM010000016.1, on the reverse strand, counting down.
AGCACTACACCTCCATCAGCGGGACGTCCATGGCGACGCCGCACGTCGCCGGGCTCGCCGCCATGCTCAAGCAGCAGCACCCGACGTGGGACGGTGAGCGCCTCAAGTCGGCGATCGCCAACAGCACCGTTCCCGTCTCCGACGCGACGGCCTTCGACACCGGCACGGGCCGCATCGACGCGCTCCGCGCCATCCAGGCAGACGTCCTGGCCCCTGCCTCGCTGCACCTCGGCTCGTTCGCCTGGCCCTACGCCGAGGCGGAGCCGACCAGCACGACGCTGCGCTACACCAACACGACCGACACCGACGTCACGCTCGACCTGGCCCTGGCCGGCCAGGACGGCTCCACGGTCCGCCCCGGCACCATGGCCCTGACCACCGACCGACTGGTGGTGCCGGCCCACGGCGAGGCCGTCACGGACGTCACCCTGGACCCCCGGATCGGCGAGCCCGGCAGCTACTCGGGCGTCGTCACGGCGACCGGGCCCGACGGCCGCACCATCCGGACCGCCGTCGGTTACCTGCTGGAGCAGGAGCTCTACGACGTGACCGTGCGCGTGGTCCCCCGCTCCGGCTCGCAGAAGGCCGCCCACCAGGTGTCGCTCAACTCCATCGGCGCCCCGTGGTTCTTCGACCAACGCACCTACGACGCCGTCACCGGCGCCGTGACCACGACCTTCCGGGTGCGCGCCGGGCACCTACAGCACCGCCGTGACGTCCTTCGGCCTGGCCGCGGACGGAGCTCGCGAGGGCATCTTGTCCTACGAGCCGCAGTTCACCGTGGACCGCGACCGCGAGATCGTCCTGGACGAGGACGCGACCAGCCGGTTCGGCTACCGCGTCGACCGCCCCGTGGTCGACGACAACGTCACGCTCGACGTCTCCTGGACCGGCGAGTCCGGAGGTGCCGGCTTCATGCTGGCCGGTGCCCACGACCGCGTGTATGCGCGGCCCACTGCGGGATCTACCCGGCGCCGCGTCGCTCGCCACGAACTGGCAGCTGGCCCAGCCGGAGGCCACGATCACGCCGACCGGTGGCAAGGCTGTCGGCGCTCGGCCCCTGCCGCGGCCGGGCAAGCCCGTCGCTGAGTCGCCGACCCCCCAGATCGACGGGAAGTACCGGATCGTCGACGCAGGTGCTGCGGCACAGCCCCGGACCGCCGGGGTGGCCGGTGCGCTCGCCTTCGTGTCCGGCACCTGCAGTGACCTCAGTGCTGCCGCGGCCTCGCTCGACGCCGCGGGGGCAGTGGCCATGGTGGCCTACGCCGGTCAGGGCGAGACCTGTGCCGGCACCGTGAGCGCCGAGCCGCCGTTGCCGGCACTGGAGGTCCGGCCGTGGCAGGCCTCGGCACTTCTCGCTGACGGCCGGGTCTGCCCGCGTCGAGACCCGCACGCACCCGGAGTACATCTACGACCTCGTCCACCACTTCGCCGACGAGGTCCCCGACGGTGGCGTCGTGGACGCCACGGGTGACGCGGTCGCCGCGGTGGTCGAGGACTACCGTGGCCTGGGCACCACCAGCCAGGACGGGCTGGTGGCGATGGAGGAGCTGATCGGCTGGGTGCCGAGCCGCGGTGGCGTCGCGAACCTCGGGCAGATGCGCCTGGTCCCGTTCCCGAGCACCGTCACGCACTACGTGTCCGCGGACGCGGTGTGGGAGCGCAAGGTGATGGTGCTCGACGCCACGCTACCTCGGCGAGTACGCCAACATCTGGGCGCCGCGCCGGAGCTTCCGCGGCGGCACCACCACGAAGCGACACGTGGTTCGGCGGTCCGATCGGCTCTCGCGTCTCACCGCTGCAGTGCGTGACCAACGGCGCTCCGCCGCCGGTCCGGGAGGACGGCTGGCTCTACTTCTCCCACGGCGCCTTCACCGATGCGGCGGGCCACTACACGCAACTCCGACCTGTGGACGCCTGGAGTACACCGGCAGGATCATCGATCGACGGCAACGACGATCTGCACGACCGACTGGTCGGCATTCCTCAACGAGCGCATCCCGGCCGGGGACCACGACGTCGTGGTGGAGACACGCGCACACCGGAAGAACCGCTTCTGGCAGCTCTCGACGGACATCCGGACTCGTTGGTCCTTCCGGTCGGAGCAGCCGACGGGTGCGCGGTCCGTGCTGCCCATGCTGGGCGTCGACTACCGGATGGAGCTGTCGGACAGCAACAGCGCACCCTAGGGGCAGTACCGCTTCGAGGTCGCGTTCCCGATGCCGGAGGGCGCGACGTCGAGCGCGCTGGCGCACCGCAGCGTCGACGTCTCCTGGGACCAGGGCGCCACGTGGGAGCCGCTGGTGCTGAAGGACTGTGGCAAGGGCGCGTGCTCGGTGACGGTCCGTAACCGGGCCGGGGCGAGGGCGAGCCTCCGGGCCCGGCCGACGACACGCTCGGCCGCAGCGTCGAGCAGACGATCATCGACGCGTACGCCGTGCGCTGAGACGGTCGAGCCCCTGACCGCACGGCGGTCAGGGGCTCGACATCATTGGGGTGAGTAACGGGACTTGAACCCGCGACATCCGCCACCACAAGGCGGCGCTCTACCAGCTGAGCTATACCCACCATGTTCACTTCTCCGTCCTCGCGCAGAGCGCTAGGACGACGTGAAGTGTAGGGCAATCAGCCGGTAGATTCCGCATCGGGCCCGAGGCCGGTCAGCCCGCCGGCGTGACGGGCCGAGATCTCCTTGGCGGTCGAGGTGTCGGGACCGGGTTGCGGCACGAAGACGGCCTCGCGGTAGTAGCGCAGCTCCTCGATGCTCTCCTGGATGTCGGCGAGCGCCCGGTGGTTGCCGCGCTTGGTGGGGGCGGAGAAGTAGGCGCGGGGGAACCAGCGGCGCGACAGCTCCTTGATGGAGGACACGTCGACGATCCGGTAGTGCAGGAACGACTCGAGCCCGGGCATGTCGCGGGCGAGGAACATGCGGTCGGTGGCCACGGTGTTGCCGGCCAGCGGCGGGCGGCTGCCGTCGGGGCAGTGCTCCTTGATGTAGGCCAGCACCTGCTCCTCGGCGTCGGCGAGCGTCGTACCGCTCTCGAGCTCGGTGAGCAGTCCGGAGTGCTCGTGCATCGTGCGGACGAAGTCGATCATCTGCTCGAGTGCCTCGTCGGAGGGCTTGATGATGACGTCGATGCCCTCGCCGAGGACGTTGAGATCGAAGTCGGTCACGAGGGCCGCCACCTCGATCAGCGCATCCGCGCCGATGTCGAGGCCGGTCATCTCGCAGTCGATCCACACCAGTCTGTCGCTCACGAGCGGTCACCCTACCCATCCAGGCGCTGACGCCCTCTCAGCCTCGACTCAGTCTCATCTCCTAGGGTCGGTGTCGTGAAGGACTGGATCGGCCTCGTGGCGCGCCTGCTGACGGGTGGCGTGTGGCTCGTCGCCGGTGGCCTGAAGCTGCTCCACCCGGCCGACAGCGTGCGTGCCGTGCGGGCCTACGACCTCCTGCCGGAGGCGATCGTGCCCGCGGTCGGTCACCTGCTCCCGGTCGTCGAGGTCGTCATCGGGCTGTGCCTGATCCTCGGCGTCCTGACGCGCAGCGCCGCGCTCGTCTCGGCGCTGCTGTTCGTCGCCTTCATCATCGGCATCTCCTCGGCCTGGGCGCGCGGGCTGTCGATCGACTGCGGCTGCTTCGGTGGCGGCGGGGTGATCCCCGACGCGGCCGAGAAGTATCCCGGGGAGATCGCCCGCGACATCGGCCTGCTCGCCCTCAGCCTCTGGCTGGTGGTCCGCCCGCAGTCCCGGCTCGCCCTGGACACCGTCCTCTTCACACCCACCACCAGACCACGACCCCACCACGACGACGACGACGAAGGAAGCCTCGATGGCGCAGAAGAAGACCTCGCACAGGACCGCTGAGGAGAAGGCCGCCACCCAGGCCAAGCGGGAGGCCAGGCGGGCGCGTACGGAGCGGGCGAAGATCGCCGCCGAGGAGCGCCGCAAGGCCGAGAAGCGCAAGCAGCAGCTCACCCGCGTCGGCCTGATCGCCGGTGTGCTCGTGCTCCTCGTCGGCGGCTACTTCTTCGTGTCGAGCCTGGGGTCCGACAAGCCGGACACGGCCCCCGCGGGCGCCAGCGACGACTACGGCCTGGTCCTCGGCGACGCCGACGCCCCGAAGTCCGTCGTGATCTACGAGGACTTCCTCTGCCCCTTCTGCGGCCAGCTCGAGAAGACCGTCGGCGACCAGCTCGACGCCGCGGTCGAGGCGGGCGACGTCACAGGTCGAGTACCGCCCGCTGGGCTTCCTCGAGCGGATCAGCGACTACTCGCCCCAGTCCGCCAACGCGTTCGCGGTCGTGCTCGACACGTCGGGTCCCGAGGTCGCCAAGGAGTTCCACGACCTCCTCTTCGCCGACCAGCCGTCCGAGTCCGGACCCTTCCCCGACGACGACGACCTGGTGGCCCTCGCCGTCGAGGCCGGAGCGGAGGAGGCCGACGTACGTCCCGGCATCGAGGACATGGCCTTCGAGGGCTGGGTGGACGCAGCCAACGAGGCGGCCTCGCAGGAGGGCGTCAACTCCACCCCGTCGGTCTTCGTCGACGGCGAGCTGGTCGAGGGCGAGACGCTCAACGACATCGCCGCGGCCATGGTCGGCACGTCGGGCTGAGAGACTGCGCGGCGTGAGCCTCGCTGACTTCATCGCCGGACTGCCGAAGGCCGAGCTCCACGTGCACCACGTGGGCTCGGCCTCGCCACGCATCGTCTCCGAGCTGGCCGCGCGCCATCCGGAGGCGGGCGTGCCGGCCGATCCCGACGACCTGCGGTCCTTCTTCGAGTTCCGCGACTTCGCGCACTTCATCGAGGTCTACCTCGCGGTCGTCGACCTGGTCCGGACGCCCGAGGACGTCCGGCTGCTGACCTACGAGGTGGCGCGCGAGATGGCCCAGGGGCAGAACCTGCGCTACGCCGAGCTCACCTGCACGCCCTACACCTCGGTCACCCGCGGCATCGCGATCGAGGCCTACACCGAGGCCATCGAGGACGCCCGCATCGCCGCCGAGCGCGACTTCGGGCTGGTGATGCGCTGGATCTACGACATCCCCGGCGAGAGCGGACTGCCCGCGGCCGACGCCACGTTGTCGTACGCCCTCGACCACCGCACCGACGCGCTCGTCGGCTTCGGGCTGGGCGGTCCGGAGATCGGGGTGCCGCGCGCGCAGTTCCAGCCGCACTTCGACGCCGCCCGCGCTGCCG
>CAVZWM010000015.1:0-142187 GCA_963778975.1 uncultured Actinomycetota bacterium | reverse complement strand
GATCTGTGCCTGTTGGCCGGCGGGCCCTGCCTCAGGGACTGGGAAGGGGCGTCCGCGCATGCGCATGGGTCTGGTCGTGCCAGACACAAGGAATGAGGCTACTCGGGCGCTCGGGCAGGGTCAAAATGCCGCGGGAGCGACGACGGGCACGCGGACGACCTCACGGCGCGCCCGCTTGCCGCGCGTGAACAACGCGACCGAGAGCAGCACGCCGAGGATGGTCAGCCCGCCGCCGCCGATCAGCGTCCAGCGGGCGCCGAACGTCTCGCCGATCCAGCCGATGAACGGCGACCCGAGCGGGGTGCCGCCCATGAACACCATCAGGTAGAGCGCCATCACGCGGCCGCGCAGGCCGGGCGGTGCCCAGCTGCACGTGGTGTTGGCGGCCGTGATCATCGTCAGCGCGGTGAACCCGAGCAGCGGCACGATCGCGAACGTGAGGTAGGTCGGCATCAGGCCGGCGGCGATCTCGACCACGCCGAACACGAGGGCGGCCCCCGACGACCAGACGCAGCCGGACGGGGCGCGGCGGGCGGCCATCAGCGCGCCGGTCAGCGAGCCGATGGCCATGACGGTGCCGAGCAGGCCGTACTCGGTGGCGCCCTTGTCGAAGACCTGGGTCGACATCAGGGCAGAGGTCATCTGGAAGTTCAGCCCGAAGGTGCCGGCGAAGAACACCACGCCGAGAACCAGCATCAGGTCGGGGCGCCCGCGCAGGTAGCGCACCGCGTCGCGGATCAGCCCCTTGTGCCGCGCTGCGCCGGCGCGGGTGAGTCGGTCCGCCGCCATCGAGCCGCAGCGGACGAGATCGCCGCGACGTAGCTCACCGCGTTGAGCAGGATCACCCAGCCGGTGCCGGCCGCGCCGCCGCCGAACACGCCGATCAGCGGCCGGCGAGCGCCGGGCCGGCGATCCGCGCGGCGTTGAACGACGCGGAGTTGAGGCCGACCGCGTTGGACAGGTCGTCGGGCCGACCATCTCGCTCACGAAGCTCTGGCGAGCCGGGGCGTCGAAGGCCGAGCCGACCCGAAGACGAAGGCCAGGACGTAGACGTGCCAGACCTCGCGGTCCCGGTGACGGCGAGCACGCCGAGCAGCGCGGCGGTCACCGCCATCCCGCTCTGGGTCAGCTGGAGCAGGCGCTGCTTGGGGACCCGGTCGGCCACCAGGCCGGCGTACGGCGAGAGCAGCAGGGCGGGCAGGAACTGCAGGCCGGTCGTGATGCCGAGCGCGATCGCCCGGCGTCGGCGCAGCACGACGACCAGCCAGTCCTGGGCGACGCGCTGCATCCAGGTGCCGGTGTTGGAGACGACACCGCCGGTGGCGTACAGGCGGTAGTTGTGGTTGTGCAGGGAACGGAACGTGGGACTCTGACGACTCCTGCTCGGATCATCTGCGATCGCAGCGGCGAGGTGCGGGCGCCTCGCGCAGGAGGGCGCGCTCGTCGGGGGTGAGCTCGCGCAGGCGCTGGGCGAGCCAGGCGTCACGGCGGCGCCGGTCGGCGAGCACGTCCGCCGGCCCTTGTCGGTGAGGTCGACCAGCACCTGGCGACCGTCGGTCTCGTGCGGCCGGCGTACGGCGTACCCCCTCGACCAGGCAGTTCACCGTGCGGGTCATCGACGGCGGCTGGACGCGCTCGCGCGCGGCGAGCGCGCCGACCGTGCACTCGCCCTCGCGGAACAGGAGCCCGAGCGCGACCGCTGCCGAGCTCAGCGGGTTGTCGGGCTGCCGCTCGTTGCGCAGCCGGCGCGACAGCCGCATGACCGAGAGCCGGAGCTCGCTGGCGAGCCCGGAGTCGGTGCGAGGCGCTCTGGACGGTCGGCATGGTCGTTAGCATAACTCATTACCCATGCTAACTATTCCGTGGACCGGACCTCCTCAGCGTCAGCGGTCGAGCGAGGTGCGTCGGCGTCAGCGATCGCCGCTGATGGCGGTGCGCGAAGTAGACGACGAACAGGACGCTGATCACCCACACAGCGGGTGGACGGCGCGGCCTTGCCGCGGACGATCTTGATCAGCACGTAGGTCAGGAAGCCGGCGCCGATGCCGACGGTGATCGAGTAGGTGAACGGCATCAGCACGATCGTCAGGAAGGCCGGGATCGCGATCTCGAGGTCGTCCCAGGAGATGCCCTTGACCTGCTGCATCATCAGGAAGCCGACCAGCACCAGCGCAGGTACGGCGGCCTCGCTCGGGATCACCGCGACCAGCGGGCGGAAGAACGTGGCAACAGGAACAGCACCCCGGTCACCACCGACGCCAGCCGGTGCGCGCGCCCTCACCGACACCGGCCGCCGACTCGATGTAGGAGGTGTTCGACGAGACGCCGCCGCACCGCCGGCGGCCGCGGCGAGCGAGTCGACGACAGGATGCGGCTGGTGTTCGGGCGGGCGCCCTCCGCGTCGAGCAGGCCGGCCTCCGCGCCGATCGCGGTCATCGTGCCCATGGTGTCGAAGAAGTCGGCCAGCATCAGCGTGAAGACCAGCAGGATACGACGGACGAGGCCGACCGACTCGAAGGAGCCGAGCAGGTTGAACTCACCGAGGGTGCCGAAGTCCGGCGTGTCGAACGGGCTCGCCGGGCGAGCGTCGGCACGGTCAGCGCCCAGCCGGTGGGGTTCTCGCGCTGCCCTGGCCGAAGTTGCCGATCGCCTCGATCGACGATCGCGATCACGGTGGTCGCCACGATCGAGATCAGGATCGCGCCCTTGACCTGGGCACCCACAGGGCGATCACCAGCGCCAGCCCGATCACGAAGACGACGACCGGCCAGCCCTGAGGCTGCCGTCGGTGCCCGAGCTGGACCGGGCACGGTCGTCTTGGCGGCGTCGGGGATCCGGCGTACGAACCCGGCGTCGACGAAGCCGATCAGCGCGATGAACAGGCCGATGCCGACGGAGATGGCGACCTTCAGCTGGCCGCGGCACGGCGTGGAAGACCGCCTGTCCGGAAGCCGGTCAGCACCAGCACCAGGATCAGCAGGCCCTCCAGCACGACCAGGCCCATGGCGTCGGCCCAGGTCATCTGCGAGGCGATCGAGAAGGCCACGAAGGCGTTCAGGCCGAGCCCGGTCGGCCAGCGCCAGCGGGAAGTTGGCGACCACGCCCATCAGGATCGTCATCACGCCGGCGACCAGCGCCGTACCGGCGGCGATCGGCGGCGAGGTTGCCCGGCCCCGCGCCGCCCCGAGGAAGGTCGCCGTCCGCGTCCGGGACGAAGCCGAGGATCAGCGGGTTCAGCACGATGATGTAGGCCATCGTGAAGAAGGTGACGACGCCGCCGCGGACCTCCCGGCCGATGGTCGAGCCACGCTCGGTGATCTTGAAGAACTTGTCCACGCGCGGAATCCAACCAGCGGGCGACGGGCTCCTCGGTCACGACAGGGAGTGTGGCAGAAGCGTGCTACGTCACGTGTTTCCTCCGCGGACTCGCGTTAGATTGGCGCGTGCTTCCCGAGGACGACCAGCCGATGGTGCACGAGATCGGCAACCGCACCTACCTCGTCGCCGACGTCGAGCCCCTCGACCTCGACGGCGTCCGCACGATGCAGGTCGGTACGGCGCTGTGGGCGCTCGCGTTCGTCCTGCTGCTCCCCTTCTACGACCGGCTGCAGGACGACGACCACCTGTGGTGGCTGTGGACCTGCGTCGCCGGCTTCGGTCTCGGGCTGATCGGCTGGGACCACTGCCGCCGTCGCCGCAACACCCGTCGCCAGGACGAGAGCGCACAGCTCTGCCACTGACCCGCTGCGGAGACGGGCAGGTGCCGGGAACCGGCGCTACGCCGACGACCTTCGCGCGAGCGCCTGGCACCGGCTTCATCGTCGACGGAGCACGCCTGGCCGTGGCTCTTCGAGCAGCGGGGCGCCCGCATCCGCGCCGCGGCTCGCGAGTCATCGCCGGGTCGGCGCAGGTGATGGGCGCGACGACGTACCACTGGATCGGCACCGACCAATGCGCGGCACCGCGCGAGCGAGTCGGGCCTACGACATTCCCGCTGGGTGTTCCCCCACCATGACCTCGACCTCGCTCCCGCGGAGGTCGGCACGTTCGACTCGTCCTGCTGGTCGGCGACGTGAGCACCACCCGGCGATCGCCGAGTCAGCAGGCGGCGCGACGTCTGGGTGGTCGGCGGCGGCGACCTCGCCGGTCAGTTCGCGGCCTCGGCCTTCACCAGGTGAGTCCGGCGATCGCACCTCGCGCCCGACGAGTTCCTGCCGACGGACGGCCGCTGTTCCCGCGTCGGCACAACCTGAAGCTGGTCGAGCTGGGGCGCAACGGCGACTTCGCCATGGCGACGTACGACGTGGTCGGGCCGCACCGACTGAGCGGACCGGCTCAGAACTCTCTCGTAGTCGTCGACGCTGACCGTGTCGAAGACGTGGTCCGGCAGCGGCGGCGGCAGCTGCTTCTTGCGCAGCTGGGCCTCGGAGTGGGCGCCACAGCCGTGGTTGAGGGAGACCACCCGGCCGTCGTCGTTGGCGAACTCGTTGGCGCAGACCCCGAACACGGTCGGGCCAGCGGGCCGGTGAGCCGCACCAGGAAGCCGCATGCCGAGCAGCGGCCGGGCGCCGACTGGGCGAGCGGGGCCTCGGGGCCCTGGTCGCCGTCGTACCAGCGCTGGGCGGCGAGGTCGCGCCCTCTCGGCCAGCGTCGACGCGACCCAGGCCCAGCCTCGGCCACCTGCCGAGACCGATCTCGTCATCGACCGCCTTCTCCGAGTCGTCGGGCTCCTCGCCGGCGAAGTAGGTCGGCACCAGCCGCGGGTCGTCCTCGTCGGTGGGCAGCAGGTCGCCGGGCGACAGGTCGCCGGGCTGGATCCGGTCCCGCCAGGGCACCCACGGCGGGCGCGATGATGGCGTCGTCGCCGGGCAGCATCACGACCTCGTCGACCGTCACCTCCTGGAGCCCGCCGACGTGGGCGACCGTCACCGCCCAGACCCAGCCGGGGTAGCCGTTCGGGCTGCAGGCGAACTGGTGGGTGACCGACGCCCTCGTCCTCGGGCTCGCGCCGAGGTGGCTCTCCGACGACGTCGGCGCCGACCTGTTCCACCAGCGGCGCGGGCGGCGTCGACCGCCTCGAGGGCGACCGGGTCAGCTGTGGACATCACGCCGACGATTGTCCCTCATCGGCATGGGCCGTGTCTGCCCGGCCACCCCGGTTGGCAGGATGTGGACATGGAGGAGCAGCGGTCACCCGGGCCGACGACCGGACCAGGCACCGGATCAGCCGGGCCGGTCTGACCAGGGGGCTGACCAGGCACCGGACCAGGGGCCAGCGACCAGGCGCCGGGGCGGGCCGCCGCGTGGCCGGGGCGACCGGGCGCGTGCCGGTGCGACCGGGCGCGGCATCAGCGGACCGGCCAGGCGACCGGCTCGGCCGCGTCGTACACCTTCCGCCAGGCGCGCCGCGCCTCCCGCGCCGAGGGCGCCGGCGACTCCGGGCTCTACCGGCTGATCGAGCTGCACGCGTTCAACGCCGCCGGCGACGCCGCCGTGGCCATCTCGCTGGCCGGCACCCTGTTCTTCGCCCAGCCCGGCGAGGCGCGCGGCCAGGTGGCGCTGTTCCTCGGCCTGACGATGCTGCCGTTCGCGATCGTCGCGCCGCTGATCGGGCCGTTCCTGGACCGGTTCAGCCACGGTCGACGCTGGGCGATCGGCGCCACGATGGCGCTGCGCGCGTTCCTGTGCTGGCTGATGGCCGACGCGGTGGCCTCCCAGTCGATCGCGATGTTCCCGACGGCGCTCGGCGTGCCTCGTCTCCTCCAAGGCGTACGGCGTCGCCCGCGCCGCCACCGTCCCGCGCCTGCTGCCGGAGGGGCTCACCCTGGTCAAGGCGAACAGCCGGATCTCCCTCGCCGGGGTCGTCGGCGCGGCGATCTCCGCGCCGCTGGCCGCGCTGGCCGCGACGTTCGGGTCGCAGTGGTCGCTGCGCTACGCGTTCGTGGTGTTCGCCGGGCGACGACCGATCCTCTCGATCCTGCTGCCGGCCAGGGCCGACGCCACAGGGCGACGAGCTGCCGGTCGAGCCTGAGCGGCGACCAGCGAAGTTCCGGGTGCCGCCCGCCCGCGGTGGTCTTCGCGCTGCGCTGCAACGCCGGGCTGCGGATGCTCTCGGGCTTCCTGACGATGTACATGGCGTTCCTGCTGCGCCAGCACCCGCTCCCCGGCTGGGAGCACCGGACCACCCTGCTGATGGGGCTGGTGATCGGCGCCGCCGGGCTCGGCAACACCATCGGCATCGGGCTCGGGTCGATGCTGCGCAAGCTCAAGTCCGCGTCACGGTCGTCCTCGCCCTGCTGGCCGACGCCACCGCGGCTCGTGGTGGCGATCTTCTACGGGCTGATCCCGGCGATCGCCGCTCGGACTCACGGCAGGCGTGGCCCAGGCGATGGGCAAGCTCGTCGCTGGACGCGACCATCCAGCGCGACGTGCCCGAACGCAACCGGCACCGCGTTCGCCCGCTCCGAGACCCTCTGCAGCTGTCCTGGGTGATCGGCGGGTTCATCGGGATCGCGATGCCGCTCATGCGGGGACAACTCGGCCTCGGCCTCGGCGCTGGCCGTGCTGATGGTCTGTGGACCGCGTTCGTGCTGCTCGGCCGGCCCCGGCGCATGGGTCGGCCCCCGGCGGGGCCTGCTAGAGCTCGAGCTCGTCGGCCAGGCCCGCAGCAGCTTGGCGGTGGGCTTGGCCGTCGGGGCTCCGGGTGGCGCCCGCGGCGGTAGGCGCCCTCGACGCCCTCGAGCAGCCGGATCAGGTCCTCGACGATCCCGACCATGTCCTCGGGCTTCTTGCGCTGGGCAGCGCGACGGTTCTGCGAGACCGACGCCGGGGCGTCGAGCAGGCGCACCTGGTGGGCCTGCTCGCCCTTGCGGCCCTGAGGGATGCCGAACTCGACCCTGGTTCCGGCCTTGAGCGTGGTGACGCCGTCGGGCAGCGAGGAGGAGCGGACGTAGACGTCCTCCCCGTCCTCGCGCGAGAGGAAACCGAATCCCTTCTCGGCGTCGTACCACTTGACCTTTCCGGTGGGCACGGTCCACTCCACTCAGCTCACCGACGTCACACGTGGTTTCACGTGCGGGGCACAGGATAGGTGGCGGCCCCGGCGCGGCACCAACCAGTTCCTCCGCTCCTTTGATTTATGGGTGTGGCTGCTGGGATCATGGTGGAATCGTCGCTCAGGTCGGCAGCGCGAGGTCAGGTCCAGCGATCGAGAGTGGAAGTGGGGCACGGTGCAGGCATCTCTGGCACGCAGCTCCGTACGCCCCCTGCTCGGCCTCGTCGCCGCCCTCGCGCTCGCGCTGCCGACCGCCGTCACCGCGCAGGCCGAGGCCCGGACAGGGGCCGGGGAGACGACGCTGACCCTCGTCACGCTCAACGGTCCCGGCACCGCTGGCGGCAGCACGACCGACAGCGAGCTTCCTCGCCCGGCAGGACGCGCTGCTGGCCGCGCTCGCTGCGGACGCGCCGGTCTACCGGTGGACCACCGCCCTCAACGGCTTCGCCGCCGCACTCACCCCCGCGCAGGTCTCGGCGCTCGACCGGATGCCGGGGGTGGCCGCCGTCGAGCCCGACACGATCCGCCCGCTCGCCGGCGCTCCGGCGCGCACGACCCGCCGACTCGTCGCCCGTGCTCCGCGCTTGCGCGGCGGCGCCGGCGTCGTCATCGGTGTGGTGGACAGCGGCATCACTCCCGACTCCCCCGTCTTCGCCGAGGTCCCGGGCCTGGGCCGTGACCCCGAGGGCTTCACCGGAGCCTGTGCCGATGCCGAGGGGTGGTCCACCGACTCGTGCAGTCGCAAGGTCGTCGGCGCCCACTGGTTCGTCGACGGCTTCGGCGCCGACCGGATCCGCGCCTCCGAGACCCTCTCCCCCCTCGACTCGCTCGGGCACGGCACCCAGGTGGCGTCCGTGGCTGCCGGGAACGCGGGAGTGACCGTCCGCGTCGACGGCCGCGACGCCGGCCAGTTCGGTGGCGTCGCACCGCAGGCCAGGATCGCCGCCTACAAGGCCTGCTGGGGTGCGCCCGACCCCGCCGACGACGGCTGCTCCAGCGCCGACCTGGTCACCGCAGTCGACCAGGCCGTGGCCGACGGGGTCGATGTGCTCAACCTGGCCGTCGCCGGCGGCACTGGCGTCGACACCCTCCAGCGCGCCACGCTGGGCGCCGCCGAGGCCGACATCGTCGTGATCGGCGCAGCGGGCAACACTGCCCGGTCGGCGTACGCCGCCCACCCCGCGCCGTGGGTCACCACGGTCGGCTCGACGGTCGGCCGGATGGCCCGCGGCTCCGTGCGGGTCGCCGGGGGTCCGACTCTCGTCGGCGGCGGGCGGCCCGTCACGGTGCGCGGCCGTGTCGTCCTCTCCGCGCAGGCACGGGCGACCGGCGCGACCCGGCGGGCGGCACGCCAGTGCCGGTCGGGTGCGCTCGACGCCCGCCTGATCGCGCGACGCATCGTGGTGTGCGAGCGCGGAGGCATCGGCCGCATCGACAAGTCCGAGGCGGTGGCCCAAGCCCGCGGGCGCGGCATGGTGCTGGTCAATGTCCGGCCAGGCCCCGTCGCCACCGACTTCCACTCCGTGCCCACCGTCCACCTCACCGCCCCCGACGGACGCGCCCTGATCCGCTGGGTCGCCCGACGCCCCGGGACCGCCGTGCGCCTCGCCCGCGTCGAGGGGCCACGCGGTGATCGTCACGCTGCCGCGTGGAGCGCCGCCGGCGACCCGCGCGGCCACGTCCTCAAGCCGGACGCGGTGGCCGACGCCGACGCGGTCCTCGGCGCACTGCCCGGGTCCACCGGACGCGACTGGGGACTCTTCAGCGGCAGCTCGGCAGCCTCTGCCCACGCCAGCGGCCTGGCCGCCCTCCTGCGCTCCGACCACGACTGGTCGGCTGCGACGGTGCGCTCGATGATCGTGACGTCGGCCCGGCCGCTACCCGGCTCGTCGGTGCTGGTCCAGGGGGCCGGCGCGCTCGACACCCGCGCCCCGGCCTCCCACCTCGCCCTCGACGTACGGACTCGCGCCTGGCGTCGAGCCCTTCGCTCGGGCCGTACCCCCTGGCTCAACACCAGCTCACTGCTCCTCCCGTCGACCCAGCAGCGCGCGGTGCGCACGGTGACCAACGTGGGCCGCCGCCCGGAGTACTTCTCGGTGACCACGCGCGGCTTCACCGCCCATCGGGTCAGCGTGCGGCCACTCGCCGTACGCCTCGCGCCGGGGCAGTCGGCCCGCTTCACCATCACCGTGTCCGGCCTCACCAGTCCGGGCCGCCTCGACGACGGCGCGATCGTGTGGCTCGGCGCCCGCGGTGGCGTCACCCGGATCCCGGTGGCCCTGACGCGCTGAGGGCCGCCGCCCCCGAGGGGACGACGGCCCGTCGACCGGGGCGACTCAGTCGGTCATGACCCGGTCGTGGCGCAGCGAGGTCGCCCTGGTCTCCTTGGCGAGGAGCACCGCGACGATGGTGATGACCGACGCGATGGTCATGTAGATCGCGACGTTGTCGATGTTGGCACTGCCCTCGGAAGCGCTCCCGAGCAGCTTGATGGCGATGATCGGCGCGAGCGCCCCCGCGAAGATCGACGCGAGCTGATAGCCCACCGAGGCTCCGGTGTAGCGCACCGACGTGCCGAAGAGGCTCGGAGAAGAACGCGGCCTGGGGGGCGTACATCAGGGCGTGCAGCACGAGACCGACGACCACCGCCAGGATGATCTTGCCCTCGGAGAGGCTGTCCGATCAGGTCGAAGAAGATCCATGACCACGCGGCCACACCGACGGCTCCGGCGAGGTAGAGCGGACGGCGTCCGACCCGGTCGCTCAGGGCGCCGATGAGCGGGATCGTCACGAAGTGGACGATCGAGCCGATCAGCAGGGCCTTGAGGATGAGGGACTTGTCGCCGGTCGTGCCGACGTAGATGGTCAGGAAGGAGATCGAGATGACCGTGAAGAGGTAGTAGGAGATGTTCTCCGCCATCCGCATGCCCATGGCGAGGAAGACCTCCTTGGGGTACTTGCGGAAGACCTCGAGCAGCGGCACGTGCGTCGACTTCTTGCTCTCCATCTCGTTCTTGGTCTCCTGGAAGACCGGCGACTCCTCGATCGAGAGCCGGACCCAGAGGCCGACGATGACCAGGACGGCGCTCAGCAGGAACGGGATGCGCCAACCCCACGAGTTGAACGCCTCCTCGGTCTGCACGACCGCGAGGAACCAGAGCACACCCGTCGCGAGCAGGTTGCCGAGGGCGACGCCGGCCTGCGGCCACGACGACCAGAAGCCACGCTGCGAGTCGTCACCGTGCTCGGCGGCCATCAGGACAGCGCCACCCCACTCGCCACCGACCGCGAAGCCCTGCAGCAGTCGGCACACGAGGAGGAGGATCGGTGCGGCCACGCCGATGGTGGCGTACGTCGGCAGCAGGCCGATCGCGAAGGTCGCCACTCCCATGAGGAACAGCGACGCCACCAGCATCTTCTTGCGCCCCACCCGGTCACCGAAGTGCCCGAAGACGATGCCGCCGAGGGGACGCGCGACGAAGCCGAGGGCGTAGGTGCCGAACGCGAGGAGCGTGGCCGTGGCCGGCTCGCTCTCGGGGAAGAACAGGGCGCCGAAGACCAGGGCGGCGGCCGAGCCGTAGAGGAAGAAGTCGTACCACTCGACGGCGGTGCCGATCAGGGAGGCGAAGACGACCTTGACGATGTTGGTGCGCTCGGGTTCGACACCTGGTGAGCCGGGTCCGGTCGCGGTGCTGGTCTCGGTGGACATGACGAGCCTTTCGTGGGGGTGCATGAGGCGGGGTGAGATGGGGGAGATGGGCGACGAGGGAAGGTCAGGCGGCGCTCCAGCCCGCCGTCGAGGAGGAGCGCGGAGCCGGTCATCGACGTGGCAGCCGGGCCCGCACAGGAACGCCACCGCGGCGGCGACCTCCTCCGGCTCGACGAGACGCTTGAGGGGGGTACGGGCGAGGAGCACAGTGTCGACGACGTCGTCCTCGGCGATGCCGTGCGAACGCGGCCTGGTCGGCGAGCTGGCCCTCGACCAGTGGCGTACGCACGTAGCCGGGACCGACGGTGTTGCTGGTGACGCCCTTGTCGGCCGCCTCGAGGGCGATCACCTTGGAGAGCCCTTCGAGGCCGTGCTTGGCGCTGACGTAGGCCGACTTGTAGGCCGACGCCCGGTGGCCGTGCACGCTCGAGACGTGGACGAGCCGGCCCCAGCCCCGGTCGTACATCCCGGGCAGGAAGCGTCGCGCCAGCAGGAACGGGGCGTGCAGCATGAGCGCGTGGATGGCGCGGAAGCGCTCGGGGTCGAAGTCCTCGATCGGAGCCACGTGCTGGATCCCGGCGTTGTTCACCAGGATGTCGACCTCCAGGTCGAGGGCGTCGATCGCCGCCGCATCGGTGAGGTCGACGACGTGGGCCGTGCCGTGGACCTGCGCGGCCACCTTGGCCACGCCCTCCTCGTCACGGTCGAGCAGGTGGACCTCGGCGCCCTCCGCGGCGAGGCGGGCGGCCACGGCCGCGCCGATCCCGCTCGCCGCACCCGTCACCAGCGCCCGGCGTCCGCGGAGGACGGGCAGGGTGGCTGCAGGCGTGGAGGTCATGTGCTCCACCGTAGGGACGCGAGTGATCGGACGCACATGGCTCGGCAGCCACACTTGCGATCTCTCTATGTGGGTTTGGCACACTGTCCGGAGCAATCACCCCCGCTGGAGGCGAGCGAGCCGCAGCGCCAGCTGCACGTCGAGCGATCGCTCCGGGTGCGCGCCACCCCGGACCGAGCAGCTCGCCGACCCGGTCCAGGCGTTGGGTGACGGTGTTGGGGTGCACGTGCAACGTCGATGCGGTCTCCTTGAGCCGGCCGCCGCTGGCGAACCACGCCTCGAGCGTCTCGACCAGATCGGTCCCCCGTCGCTCGTCCCACTCGCGCACCGGGCCGACCATCGCCGCCACGAACGCCGCGACGTGCTCGGCGGTCGTTGTCGCCGAGCAGCAGGCGCGCGACGCCCAGACCCGCGGGATCGCTGACCTCGCCGTGGCGACCCAGCCGGACGAGCGTGTCCAGGCAGCGACGGGCCTCGTCGTGGGCGCGGACCAGTCGATCGTCCTCGAGGGCGTCGGAGGTCGCGGCGACGCCCACGGTCGCGGTGCCGCCGAGGTCGGTCACGACGGCCTGCAGCTCGTGCGCGATTCGTTGCGGATCCTCGCCCGGCACCACGAGCACCACCGCTCCGCGGTGCTCCCCGGCCAGCCCGGACAGCCGCCGCGCCAGGGCCACGACCGCGCGGCTGGCCCGGTGCCGGTCCACCTCGTCGATGGTGGCCGCAGCCACCACGACCGGGCCGCCGAGGCTCGCGCTGTGGCGGCGTACGCGATCACGCAACCGATCGCGCGTCGCGTCGTCGGCCTCGAGCAGGTCGACCAGGAGCTGCCCGCCGAGCCGCTCCTCGGCGTCGGAGACCGACCGCTCGAAGAGCAGCACCAGGGCGGTGACCAGCGCTCCGCGCTCGAGCGTACGGCGACCCGCGAGGTCGAGCGGCTCGTCTCGTCCGCACCACCAGGGTGGCGAGGTGCTCGGTGCCGGCCAGGGCTGCAGCGACCAGGCCGCCGCCGACCACCACCGAGCGGCCCGAAGCGACCGCAGCGGGCACGGCACCGGCCCACTCGAGGCCGCTGTCCTCCCCCGCGACGAGGTCGCCCGTCGGGGTGCGGACCGAGACCGCACCGCCGAGCACCGACGACAGCACGTCGGCGACCTCCGAGGTGCCGCCGCCGCCCAGCAGCAGGTCGGTCAGCCGGTCGTGGGCGAGCGCCGCCGCATCGACCGCCTCGGTGTGGTGGGTCAGTGCGCGGTTGGCCTCGTCGAGCTCCGCGAAGAGACGGGCGTTCTCGAGGGCCACCACGGCGTGGGCGGCGAAGGACGTGAGCAGGCTGATCTCCGCCTGGGGGAAGCGTCGGACGGACCGGTGCACGGCGAGCAGGGCGCCGATGACGGTGCCGTCGAGGACCAGCGGGACGCCGAGGATGGCGCGGATCTGCTCGCCCGCAACGGCGTCGTCGATGTAGCCGCGGTGCACGAAACGGTCGTCGGCGGCGTAGTCCTCGGTGAAGTAGGCGGCGCCGGTCTGGGCGACCAGGCCGAGCAGGCCGGTGCCGAGCGGCAGGCGGAGCGTCTGGAACTCCCGGGTCAGCGCGCCGTCGGTGACCTTCATGTAGGACGCCCCGTCGGCCTCGTCGTTGAGGGACAGGTAGGTCATGTCGCAGTGGAGCAACTGGCGTGCACGTCGCACGATGGCGGCCAGGATCGCGTCGACGTCGCGGATCGCGGTGAGGTCGGAGGCGGTCTCGTAGAGGGCCGACAGCTCGGCCTCTCGCGATCGCATCCGGCCCATCAGGTCGCGCAGCCTGACGGCGACGTCGTACTCGGCGCCGCGCCGCCTCGGCAGCCTCGGGCGACCCCTCCCGCTCGAGCCGTGCGAGGAGCGCGTCGAAGTCCGCGAGCGGGCGCCTCGTCGTAGAGCAGGTGCAGCAAGGAGGGCGGGTGATCGCCCTGCCCGACCACGTCAGGCCTCGCGGGTGAGGATCATCTCGCGGTCGCCGTAGACGACCTTGTCGCCGTCGACGAGCGACGCCGGCTTGCCCGGCGCGCAGCTGGCGCGACACTCCCTGCCGGACGAGCAGCGTGCCGTTGGTGGAGCCGCGGTCCATGACCACGATCGTGCCGTCGGAGGCGAGGTGCCGAACTGCGCGTGGGTCTTGGACACCGACATGTCGGCCGAGGTGAGCGGGATCAGGTGGCCACCTGCTCACCGTGGCGCGGCCTCGGGTCGGCGACCGACGAGCGCCATGTCCCGCGATCACGAAGCGTCTCACCGTTGTCGAAGTGGACCCTCCAGCGGGCTGCACGGCCGGCGGTCGTGGCTGCCGGGCGCAGGCGCCGCCGCCACGGGCTGCTGCCGCTGCTGGGGGCCAGGCTGCGCGGCTGGCTGTGACGCGGGCTGCTGGGGGGGTGGGGCCAGCACGTCGGCGGGTCAGGGGCTGTCGGCGCATCGAGACCTCGGACCGCCCAGGCGTGGCGGGCGCCTCGACCGGCGGCGCGGGGATCAGCCGCATCGCGGTCAGGTTGACGATGTGGCGGGGTCCTGCGTCGACCTCGACCTCGACCTCCTCGGGCACCGGACGTACGTCCACCACGACCGAGTGCGCGAGGTGGTCGTGCCAGCCCCGGCGCTGCCGACCCCGGTCCTCCACCGCCGTCCACGCCAGGGTGGCGAGGCCGATGCCGAAGGTCGGGAGCGCGGCGACGCCCGAGGATCGAGCCCACGCACCGCCGCGGGGCCAACCCCACCGGCGTGCCGGTCCTGGTGGACGACGAGCAGTCCCGCAGAGCCTTGCCCGGGGGGAGACCAGAGAGCCCGAGCAGCGACCGCGAAGGCCAGCCAGACCACCACGGCGGCGCGCCGGCGGACCAGGCCGACCACGGACCGGCGGCTCGTCGTCGAGACGAACCCTCCCAGACGAACCACCCCACGCAAGGAGGTACACGGTCCAGGCGAGCAGCCGGTCGACGGTGTAAGCGTAGAACCGGCGGTCCAGGCTGGCCGGCGGGAAGGTCGCGTCGGCGGGGGCCGCGGCGGGAGGCGCGGGTCGGTCATCGCGGGGGTGCCTCGGTCTGGGGTCAAGGGTTGGTGACCTGGATGGTCACGCCGTCGCCGAGGTCGATGATCGCGCCGGGGATCAGCTCACCGCGATCCCGGGCTGGAGGTCCTCGGGTGAGCAGCCCGGGCTGGACGAGCACCGTCCCGTTGGTCGAGCCCATGTCCGTGACCACGGCCGAGCCGTGGTCGGCCCCGGCGCCCGGGCGGACCTCGAGGTGGGTCGAGGAGATCTCCTGGTGCGGGCTCGGCACCGTGATCATCCGCGGCTGCTCGTGGGAGGCGAACCGGCGCGCTTCCGGTGCGCGTCCGACGAGCACCGCCCGGTCGACGTCGACGGTCTCGCCGCTGGAGAGGACCAGCCGGGCCACCGGGCGCGCCGTGACGCTCGGCGCGGGGGGCTGGCCCGGGAGCCGGGGCGCCGGTCGAAGTCGCGGCGCCGGGGCGCTCACCGTCGTCTGGCCGTCCCGGTCGGACCAGTCGTCCGCGCGGCGGTGCCCGCGGGCACGACAGGCGCCTCGCGCGGTGGGCGTCGGGTCGGCCGCGGGCTCGCCGAAGCTGAGCGGCTCCTCGACGGGAACGTCCTCCGGAGCCTGGTCAGGTGACGCAGCGGGCTCGGCCACCGGGTCGGTCCGGTCCGTCGGCGGGCTCCGACGCGACGGCTGCCCCGAACTCCACCGCCGAGACCCGGGCCAGGCCCGGCGTGAGGACGTGAGCTCGGCGGCCGCATCGCCGTCGAGGCTGACGCGACCGGAGGTGACGCCGCTCAAGACCTGCTCGTTCCAGGTGGTTCCGGGTGCGGCGCTGATGACCTGCTCGCCGGAGTCGGTCGTCACGGTGACGGTCGGCGCGCCACGCACGATCACCCGCGTGACGTCGTCGCTCACGCCGACGAAGGCGAAGCTCGGCATCGCGGCGAGACCGCCCGCGAGCAGGGCGTCGAGAATGGCGTCGGCCGAAGCGCCGGAGTCGGCCAGCTTCCAGAGCGGCGCCACGCGGGCCCGCTCGGATCCGGGCAGCATCACGGAGACGTCGTCGCCGACCACGGCGTACCAGTTGCCCGTCGCGAAGCGTCGCTCTGCGCTCACTGTCGTCCCCCAAGCTTGGATTCGAGACTCTGCCGCTGACGCTGCGAGTCATAGCTGGCGTCGTGCACCAATCCCACCACATCCACCACGATCGCCGTCGCGTTGTCCCGACCGCCTGCCGCGACGGCGGCGCGCACGAGCCGGTCGGCGGCGTCGCGCGGGTCGGGGACGGTCTCGAGGATGCCCTCGATCTCGCTGGTCCTCGACCATCCCGGTGACGCCGTCGCTGCAGAGCAGCAGCCGCTCGACCGAGCCCAGGGGCAGGAGGAAGAAGTCGGGCGCGATGCCCTCGGGGCTGCCGAGGGCACGGGTGATGACGTGGCGCTCGGGGTGGACGGCCGCCTGCGTCCTGGGTGATCTCTCCGGCGTCGATCGAGCTCCTGGACCACCGAGTGGTCGACGCTGACCTGCTCGAGGCGCCCCTCGGTGAGGCGATAGATCCGCGAGTCACCGAGGTTGGCGAGCAACCACTTGGTGACGCCGTCGTCGTCGACCAGCACCGCCACGACGGCCGTGGTGCCGGCGTGCCACCCGGGCGTGACCGCGCGGTGCGCGTCGCCGTAGCCGACGATGCGGGCCTGCGCGCGGGCGAACGCGTCTGCCACGTGCTCGGCACCCCGGGCGGGGTCGTAGCCGACGGCGAGGCGGGCGAACTCCTCGACCACGATCTGACTGGCCACGTCACCACCGGAGTGACCGCCCATGCCGTCGGCGACGACGAAGACGGGCGGCGCGACGAGGAAGGAGTCCTCGTTGACCTTGCGCACGAGCCCGACGTCGGTCGCAGCCCCGTGGTGAAGATCAACCTGCTTCATGCCCTGCCCTCTTCGTCGACGCCGCACGTGGAGATGGGTGGCTGAGCCGGCCCGGCGAGTAGCGTAAGAGGGATGTCCAGTCCACGCGCGGCGACACCCGCACGCACCCTCGCCGACCAGTTGCGCACCTGGCCCGACGAGCGGCTCGCCGACCTGTTGAGGGACCGTCCCGATCTCGCCACGCCCGCCCCTCAAGATTCGTCGCAGCTGGCCTCGCGGGCCGCCACACGTTCGTCGATCCACCGTGCTCTCGACGGCCTGGACCTCCTGGAACTTTCCGTGCTTGATGCCCTGGTGGTTGCAGGTCAAACCACTATCGACGAGCTGATCTCGATCGTCCATGCCGACGAGCCCCCCGTACGCCTCGCGTTGGACCGCCTGCTCGACCTCGCGCTCGCCTGGGAGGCGCCGGGCGGGATCCGGGCGCTGAGCGGGATCGCGGACGCGATGCGGGGCCAGCCCGGCGGCACCAGCGGCCTGCGGCCGCGCAGCCCGGAGCCGGCCACGCCCGCAGAGGTGGCCGCGTCCCTCGCCGAGCGCAGCCCGCCGGCGGCCGCCCTGCTGCGGCACGTCGATGCCCATGGGGGCGAGGGCACCACCGGCTCGGCGCGGCGCACGGTCTCGACTGCGGAGGCCGCCACCCCCGTCGAGGAGGACTCATCGCCCGCCGGTTGCTCGTCCCCCGCGACGGCGACACCGTGGTCCTGCCGGGCGAGGTCGGCCTCGCCCTGCGCGGTGGGCGCACGACGACCGAGCCCGTCGGCAGCCCGCCCGACCTCGCCTCGACGCAGCGCGACCCCGCGCTCGTCGCCCGCACCGCGGCCGGCGCCGCCTTCGACGTCGTACGACGCGTGGAGCTGCTGCTCGACCAGTGGGGCGTGGCGCCGCCGGCCGTGCTGCGCAGCGGTGGCCTGGCCGTGCGCGACCTCAAGGCGGTCGCGCGCGAGCTGCACGTCGACGCGCCGGGGGCCGCCCTGATCGTGGAGATCAGCCTGGCCGCCGGACTGATCGCCGAGGGCAACGACTCCGAGAGCTCGGCCGGTGTGGCTGCCGACCGAGGACTTCGACCTCTGGTCCGCGAAGCCCACTGCCGAGCGCTGGAGCGTGCTGGTCGGCGCGTGGCTGGCCAGCAGTCGGGTCCCGTCCCTGGTCGGTGGGCGCGACGCGGCCGGCAAGGCATGGAACGCGCTGGCCCCCGAGCTGTCCAGCGGCCTCGCGGAGGAGGCCCGTCGCCTCGCGCTGCGGGTGCTGGCCGAGCTGCCCGACGGTGCGGTGCTCGCCACCGGGACCGGCGTCCCCTCGCTGGTGCAGCGGGTGGAGTGGCTGCGGCCGCGACGGCCCGCGGTGTTCGCCGACCTCGTCGCCGCGGCACTGGCCGAGGCCGCCGTCCTCGGCGTCAGCGGTGCCGGCGGGCTGCCCGCCAGCGGTCGCCTCGTAGCCGCCGGTGACCTCGGCGCGGCAGCGCAGGACCTCGCCGCACACCTGCCCCAGCCGGTCGACCACGTGCTGCTCCAGGCCGACCTCACCGCTGTGGCGCCCGGCCCGCTGGAGACCGAGGTGGCGCGACGCCTGCACCTCGTGGCCGACGTCGAGTCCCGCGGCGGTGCGACCGTCTATCGCTTCTCCCCGCTCTCGGTCCGTCGCGCGTTCGACGCCGGATGGTCCAACCTCGAGGTGCACGACTTCCTCACCTCCGTCTCCCACACCCCCGTCCCCCAGCCCCTGGAGTTCCTCGTCGACGACGTCGCCCGCACGTTCGGGGTGGTGCGCGTGGGGCACGCCGAGTCCTTCCTGCGCGCCGACGACGAGGTCGCCCTGGCGGCGCTCGTGCACGACCCGCGCGCCACGTCCCTCGGCCTGCGGCTGCTTGCTCCGACGGTCGTGATCAGCACCTCCCCCCTCGACGTACTCCTCCCGCGCCTGCGGGAGATGGGCGCCGCCCCCGTCGTCGAGGCCCCCGAC
This sequence comes from uncultured Actinomycetota bacterium, assembly GCA_963778975.1. Taxonomy (GTDB): domain Bacteria; phylum Actinomycetota; class Actinomycetes; order Propionibacteriales; family Nocardioidaceae; genus Nocardioides. The sequence continues at coordinate 123,670 of CAVZWM010000015.1, read as the reverse complement.
GGCACGGTGCGGGTGAGTCGCCCCGACCTCCAGCGGGCACGCACCCGCCGCGGGCGGCGACCGGCCGGTGCAGTCGATGCACGTCGGGAGGCACAGGTGCAGGCCGTGGTCACCGCGATCCGGGTGGGCGACCGGGCCCAGGCCACCCGACCCGCTTCGTCAGCCGCCGCGACGACGACTCCCTCCGGGGCGCTGGCCGCGCTGCGCGACGCGATCGAGTCAGGCAGCACGGTCGTGATCGGCTATCTCGACAACCACGGGGTCTCCGGGGAGCGCGTCGTGGACCCCCGTCGCCTCGAGGGCGGACGGCTCTCGGCCCACGACCACCGGGCCGACGACGTGCGCGAGTTCGCGGTGCACCGGATCACCGCTGTTCGCCCTGCCTGACCACGCCGCCGTGACCCGCTCCGTAGAGTGACGACGTGGACTTCATCCGCTACGCCGAGCGATCGGCCGCGCTCGTCAACGCCGACCTGCCCGACGAGGCTGCGCTGCGCAAGCACCTCGCGGACCGGTCCTGGCTGTACCGGTCCATCACCGACGTCGACGTGCCGACCCTCCAGTCGTTCCAGCGAGAGCTGCGCCCCGTCTTCGAGGCCTCCGACGCCGACGACGTACGCCTCGTGGTCAGCGCCCTCAACGACCTGCTGGCCACGCACCCGGTGACCCCGATGATCAGCGACCACGACCCCGCACACCTCCACATGCACGTCGCCAACCGCGCCGCGTCGGTCGCCGAGCTGCTGATCGGCGAGTCACTCATGGGCCTGGCCAACCTCGTCTGCGACCTCGGCGCCACCCGGCTCGGCATCTGCTCCGAGCCACGCTGCACGAACGTCTTCGTCGACACCTCCCCCAACCAGTCGCGCCGCTACTGCTCGGATCGCTGCTCCTCGCGGGCCAACGTCGCGGCCTACCGGGCGCGGCAGCGGGCCGCCAGTGCGTGAGGCACCTGGACAACCGCTCCGTAGGATCATCAGGTGAATGACGGCCCGTTGATCGTCCAGTCGGACAAGACCCTCCTGCTCGAGGTCGACCACCCCTCGGCCCTGGAGGCGCGCAAGGCGATCGCGCCGTTCGCCGAGCTGGAGCGCTCCCCCGAGCACATCCACACCTACCGGCTGACCCCGCTCGGGCTGTGGAACGCGCGCGCCGCCGGACACGACGCCGAGCAGGTGGTCGACGCCCTGCTGACCTGGTCTCGCTACGCCGTCCCCCACGCGCTGCTCGTCGACGTGGCCGAGACCATGGGTCGCTACGGCCGACTGCGCCTGGAGAAGCATCCGGTCCACGGGCTCGTGCTCTCGTCCACCGACCGACCGGTGCTCGAGGAGGTCCTGCGCGCGAAGAAGATCGCCGGGATGCTCGGCAACCGCATCGACGACGACACCGTCGCCGTGCACCCCAGCGAGCGCGGCAACCTCAAGCAGGCCCTGCTCAAGCTGGGCTGGCCCGCCGAGGACTTCGCCGGCTACGTCGACGGTGAGGCCCACGAGATCGGGCTCGTCGAGGACGAGTGGGCCCTGCGCCCCTACCAGCGTGATGCCGCCGACTCCTTCTGGGAAGGCGGCTGCGGCGTCATCGTGCTGCCGTGCGGGGCCGGCAAGACGATCGTCGGGCGGCCGCGATGGCGCGCGTCGGCCGCAAGACGCTGATCCTGGTGACCAACACCGTGAGCGCACGGCAGTGGAAGGACGAAGCTGGTCCGCCGGACGAGGCTGACTGCGGACGAGATCGGCGAGTACTCCGGCGCTGTCAAGGAGGTCCGCCCCGTCACCATCGCGACGTACCAGATGCTGACCGCCGGCGGAAGAGCGTCTACCGCCACCTCGAGCTGCTCGACGCCCGCGACTGGGGCCTCGTCATCTACGACGAGGTCCACCTGCTCCCGGCGCCGATCTTCCGCGTGACCGCCGACCTGCAGGCCCGGCGCCGGCATCGGCCTCACCGCGACGCTGGTGCGCGAGGACGGCCGCGAGGACGAGGTCTTCACGCTGATCGGGCCCAAGCGCCTCGACGTGCCGTGGAAGGTGCTGGAGCGCTCGGGATGGATCGCCGCGGCGGTCTGCCGCGAGATCCGCGTCACGCTGCCGCGACGCGAAGCTGGCCTACGCCCCCGCCGACCCCGGACGCACTACCGCCTGGCCGTCGAGAACCCAGCCAAGATCGACGTCGTACGTCGTCTCGTGCGCCAGCACGCCGGGCAGCCCACCCTGGTGATCGGGCAGTACCTGGACCAGCTCGACCTGGTGGCCGAGCGCACGGGCGCGCCGATCATCACCGGCAAGACCCCGGTCAAGGAGCGCAGCGGCTCTTCAACGGCCTTCCGCACCGGCGAGATCCGCCGGCTCATCGTGAGCAAGGTGGGCAACTTCGCCATCGACCTGCCCGACGCCAGCGTGATCCAGGTCAGCGGCACCTTCGGGTCGCGCCAGGAGGAGGCCCAGCGGCTCGGCCGGCTGCTGCGACCCAAGAGCGACGGGCGGCGCGCGCACTTCTACACGGTGGTCAGCGACGAGACGGTCGAGCAGGACTTCGGCCAGAACCGGCAGCGCTTCCTGACCGAGCAGGGCTACGCCTACCGCATCATCGACGCCGACGACCTGACCGAGACCCCGGGCTGACCCCTCGGTGAGCGGGCACGAATGTTCCGCCTGACTCGCTGAGCGGGCACGAATGTCCGCACGCGTTGCCTATTCGTGCCCGGTCGGCACTCGTCCCCGCACATTCGTGCCCGGTCGCCGTCTCGCACATTCGTGCCCGGTCGGCGTCAGGGGTGCGTGGTTACGCTCGGCGACGTGAGTCTCACCGAGGGTGTCCGCGAGCGGCTGGGCGCCGAGCTGTTCCGCAAGGTGGCCGGCCCGGACGGGTCGAAGCGACGCGAGCTCGTCCACGGGTCCCCCGGTCCCCGCTGGTTCGAGCCGGACTCGCCCATCGCCCGCGTGCACGGCGACGCGTCGATGTTCGTCGGCGGGATCCGCGCGATCATGATGCAGTCGCTGCACCCCGCGGCCATGCAGGGCGTGGCCGACCACTCCGGCTACCAGGGCGACATGTGGGGGCGCCTGGCCCAGGTCTCCACCTACATCGCCATCACCACCTTCGGCACCGAGCAGCACGCGCTGGAGGCCATCCGCGGCGTCCAGCGGGCGCACGCGTCGGTCACGGGCACCATGCCCGACGGGACGACGTACGACGCCTCCGACCCGTGGCTGCTCGGCTGGGTGCACGCCGCCGAGGTCGACAGCTTCCTCGCCAGCCACGACCGCTACGGGACGCGACCGTTGGTGGGCTCCGAGCGTGACGAGTACGTCGCCCAGACCGCCGTCGCCGCCGGCCACCTCGGCGTCCTGGATGCCCCGACGACCGAGGAGGGCCTGCGCCGCACGCTGGCGGCGTACGCACCGGAGATCCGCGCCACCCCGGCGGCGCACGACGCGATCCGCTTCCTCGTGCTGCACCCCGACCTGCCGCTGCCCGCGCGTCCGGGCTACCTGTCGCTCGTCGCCGCAGCCATCGGGCTTCTTCCCGCGCACGCCAGGCGCGAGCTGCGTCTGCCGCTGCTGCCCGTGGTCGACCGCGCCCTCGGCTCCCTCGGCACCCGTGCCATCCGCTGGGCGATGGCGTGCCGGCCACGCGCACGCGCGCGAGCTGCAACGGACGTCCACCCGATGAGGCTGGCCGATCGCTGGCCGGTGGAAGGGCACACCGACCTGCGTGACGAGCTGCTCCTGGCCTGGGACCGTCCCGGCTACCACGACCTGCTCCACCTGACCGAGGTCCTCGACCGGCTCGACCAGCTGGCCGCGGGAGGGGCCGACTTCGACCGTCCGGCCGTCGACCTCGCTGCGTGGTTCCACGACGCCGTCTATGCCGGCGCCGACGACGACGAGGAGCAGTCCGCCCAGTGGGCCGAACGCGCGCTCCCGGCGGCGTACGCCGACGAGGTGGCGCGGCTGGTGCGGATGACGGTGGAGCACCGACCCGACGACTCCGACGCCAACGCCTGCGCGCTGAGCGACGCCGACCTGGCCATCCTGGCCGCACCACCCAGTCGCTACGACGTCTACGTGGCAGGTGTGCGCGCCGACTTCGCCCACGTCCCCGATGCCGAGTTTGCGGCGGGGCGTCGGGCGGTGCTCGAGGACCTGGCCGAGCGGCCACGACTGTTCCGCACCGCGCAGGCCGTCGACCTGTGGGAGGAGGCGGCGCGCGCCAACCTGGCGCGCGAGCTCAGCGCGGGATAGGGCTCAGCGGTCGCTGAGCTGGAGGTAGACCGTGAAGCGGTCGTGGCGGTAGGTCGTGCGCGAGACCTCGACGATGCGACCGTCGGAGACGGCTCGACGCGAGTGCCGCAGCACCGGATCGCCCTCGGTGATCTCGAGGACGGTGGCCTCGTCGGCGGTGGCGCTGTCCGCGGAGATGGAGTCCTCGACGTTGGTCGGTCGCAGTCCGCGCGACTCGAGCGCGTCGTAGAGGCTCGTCGGCGTGCCGTGCTGGAGGAACCCGGGGAGCAGCACCTCGTTGAGGTAGGCGTCCTCGACGCAGACGATCTCCTGGTCGGCGCGGCGCAGCCGACGCCAGTGCAGGACCGGGTCGCCGGGTGAGATGTCGAGGGCACGCGCCACGCCGGGGCCGGCCTGCTCGACGCGGGCCAGCAGCGTCTGCGACTCCGGCAGCATCCCGCGCCGGCGGATCTCCTCGGTGAACGAGGTGAGGCGACCGGCGGCCTGGCGCGGCTGGGCGACGAACGTCCCGCGGCCGGGGATGCGCTCGAGGAGGCCCTCGGCGACGAGGGCGTCGAGGGCCTGACGTACGGTCATCCGGGCCACACCGAAGCGCGCCACCAGCTCGCGCTCCGAGGGGGCGGCCGACCCGGGCGGCTGCTGCTCGATGAGGCTGCGGACGTGCTCGCGGACCTGGACATGCTTCAGCGCGCGGGGCCGCGGCATGATCACGTCCATCTTCTCCACCCCTGCAGATTAGTCCGCAGGCACTGGTCGGCACTCGAATTGACGAAGCCTGCGACAAACCCTTGACGAAATCTTCGAAATCGAACAGGTGTTCTACTCATCGAGTAGAGTATCCACCATGGACTTCCAGGCCACCTTGTTCTCCGAGGAGGACGTGCGGCCCGCACTGGCGCCCGAGCGCACCCCACTCTCTCGCGGCGCATGGGTCGACGTCCAGCGAGATTGGCTTCAGATCCCGACGAGGTGTTCGACGCCCTCGTCGACCGCGTCCCGTGGCGGGCCGAGCGCCGGGCGATGTACGACGCCGTGGTCGACGTGCCCCGACTGGTCCACACCTACCAGGGCGGGGAGCCGCTCCCCCACCTCGCCCTCGCCTCGGCGAGGGACGAGCTCAGCGCCCACTACCTCCCCGAGCTCGGCGAACCCTTCGTCTCGGCCGGCTGCTGCTACTACCGCGACGGACGCGACTCGGTCGCCTGGCACGGCGACACCATCGGCCGCGGCAGCACCCACGACACGATGGTCGCGATCGTGAGCGTGGGCGATCCTCGCCGGCTGCTGCTGCGCCCGCGCGGGGGCGGCGACTCGATCGCGGTGACCATGGGCCACGGCGACCTCGTGGTCATGGGCGGGAGCTGTCAGCGCACGTGGGAGCACGCCGTTCCCAAGGTGGCGCACTCCGGGCCGCGACTCTCGGTGCAGTTCCGACCCCTCAACGTCTTCTAGGCCGCTCCGTCAGCGCAGCAGCCGGCGCAGGAGCGCCAGCACCACGACGACCACCAGTGCCTGCCTCCAGTAGGTCTTCGCCAGCACGGGCAGGACGGCCCCGCCCAGGTCCAGCGCTTCCTGCGGCGGGGGCGGTGGCAGCGTCCTCGGCGGCGCATTCGGCGCAGGCGTCGGCGTCGAAGACGCGCGCGGCTGCTGCGGCAGCCGCCTCGGCGGCGATCGGGGTCGGCGCCGCGGTGGCCTCGGGCTCGGGATCGCCGGCCAGCTGCTGCTCCAGGCAGGCGACGAACTGGCCCAGCAGCTTGTCGGAGACGTCCTGCATCACTCCGCGGCCGAACTGCGCGGGCTTGCCGGTGATGGCCAGGTCCGTGTCCACCTTGACGTCGGTCGCACCGGCCGCATCGCTCATCGTGACGACGACCTTCGCCCCCGCCGTACCGTTGCCGCGCTTGTCCTTGCCCTTGGCGTCGACGACGAAGCGGTGCGCCGCCTCGTCCTTCTCGATGAAGGTCCCGGAGCCGTTGTAGAGCAGGGCGATCGGGCCCAGCTTGACCTTGACCGACCCGGAGAACGACGACTCGTCGGCCTCGGTGACGACGGCCCCGGGGAAGCACTCGGCCACCGACGCGATGTCGTTGAAGTGCGCCCAGGTCTCCTCGACGCCGATCGGGACGGTGAACTGGTGGCTGAGCTCCACGCCTACGCCCCCGCGGCCTTGAGCACGGCACGGGCGGTGAGCACGCGCGCCAGGTGCTGGCGGTAGTCGGCGGCACCGTTGAGGTCCGAGGGCGGGTGGGTGCCCTCGGCGGCCAGCCCGGCCGCCTCCCGTACGCCGTCCTCGGTGGCGCTCGCTCCGGCCAGGGCCGCCTCCGTGGCGCTCGCCCGCAGCGGGGTCGAGCCCATGTTGGTCAGCCCCACTCGCGCCTCGTCGATCGAGCCCTTGACGGTCGCGGCAATGGCCACGATCGGCCACTGGTGTGCCACCCGCACGAACTTCTCGTAGTGGGCACCCCAGCCGGTGTGCTTGGGGATGCGCACCTCGGTGAGGATCTCGTCCTCGCCGATGGCGGTCTCGAAGAGGTCGACGAAGAAGTCCGGCGCCTCGACCGTCCGGCTCCCACCGGGGCCGGCGATCACGAACTGGGCGCCGAGCGCCAGCGCCGGCGCGCCGAGGTCACCCGCGGGATCGGCGTGCGCCAGGGCACCGCCGAAGGTGCCGCGGTGCCGGATCTGCGAGTCCGCCACCTCTGCGGCCGCCTTGGAGATCAGCAGCGCGTGCTCCCTGACCAGGTCGTGGTCGCGCACGTCGTGGTGGGTGGTCATCGCCCCGATGACGATGGCGTCGCCGTCGTCGCGGATCCCGCGCAGCGAGCTGATGCCGCCGAGGTCGATGACGACCTCCGGGGCGTTGAGCCGCATCCGCAGGACCGGGAGCAGGCTCTGCCCCCCGGCCAGGATCTTGGCCTCGTCACCGTGCTCGCCGAGCGCGGCCAGTGCCTCCTCGACCGACGTCGGTGCGAGGTAGTCGAACTTCACCGGGATCACTGGCCTGCTCCTTCGTCCTGGTTGAGAGCAACCTGCCTCGAAGTGCGGCATCGCATCGGGCGGCGTATCGGTCGCCCCACCCGCCTTCGAGCCCTGGATGGCCCGCCACACGCGCTCGGGCGTGCAGGGCATCTGGATGTCGTTGATCCCGAGGTGGCGTACGGCGTCGACGACGGCGTTGACGACCGCCGGGGTGGACGCGATGGTGCCGGCCTCGCCGACGCCCTTGGTGCCGAGGGTGTTGGTGGTGCAGACGCTCGGCTCGTGCGTGTGGAGGACGTCGAAGGAGATCGTGTCGGCCGACGTGGGCAGGAGGTAGTCGACGAACGAGCCGCTGACCAGCGTCCCTGCCTCGTCGTGCACCGCCTCCTCCCACAGCGCCTGCGCGATGCCCTGCACCAGGCCGCCGTGGACCTGACCGGCGACGATCAACGGGTTGATGATGGTGCCGATGTCGTCGCAGGAGGTGTACTTCCGCATCTTCACCGCGCCGGTCTCGGTGTCGACCTCCATGGCGCACAGGTGCGTGCCGTGGGGGTAGTTGAAGTTCACCGGGTCGTACGTCGCCTCGGCGTCGATACTGGCTCCATGTCATCGGGGTAGTTGTGCCCGGTGAAGGTCGGCCGTGGCGAGCTCCTGGATGCCGACGCCCTGATCGGTGCCGCGGACGGTGAACCGGCCGTCGGCGTAGTCCAGGTCGTCCTGGCTCGCCTCGAGCAGGTGCGACGCGAGGTGCCTGGCCTTCTCGATGACCTTGTCGACGGCCTGGACCAACGCCTCCCCGCCGACCACCAGCGACCGTGAACCGTAGGTGTCGAGCCCACGGTGCGCGACCTGGGTGTCGCCGTGCAGCACCTCGACGTCCTCGAACGGCACGCCGAGACGGTCGGCGACGATCTGGCTGAAGGCCGTCTCATGGCCCTGGCCGTGGGCACTCGTGCCCGTGACGACCTCGACCTTGCCGGTGGCGAGCATCCGCACGCTCGCGTGCTCCCACCCGCCGGCGCCGTAGTCGAGGCTGCCCAGCACCCGGCTCGGGGCCAGACCGCACATCTCGGTGAACGTCGAGACGCCGATGCCGAGCTGCACCCGGTCACCGCGGTCGCGCCGCTCCTTCTGCTCCGCCCGCAGCGCGTCGTATCCGAAGGACTCCTTGGCCCGGGCGGTGGCGGCCTCGTAGTTGCCGGAGTCGTACTCAAGCCCGGCGACAGACGTGAACGGGAACTCCTCGTGCGTGATCCAGTTGCGCTCGCGGATCTCCAGGGGGTCCACGCCGACCTCCGCGGCCAGCTCGTCCATCAGCCGCTCGATGGCGTACGTCGCCTCGGGCCGTCCGGCGCCGCGGTAGGCGTCGGTCCAGGTGCTGTTGGTCAGCACGGTCTGGCACTCGAAGCGGTAGGCCGGGAACTTGTAGATGGCGTTGAACATGAAGGCACCGAGCACGGGGATGCCCCCGCCGACGAGCGAGATGTAGGCGCCGAGGTCGGCGTCGAGGTGCACCTTGAGGGCGGTGACCTTGCCGTCCTTGTCGGCGGCGAGGGTGAGGGTCTGGACCTGGTCGCGGCCGTGGTGGGCCGACATCAGGCTCTCGCTGCGGGTCTCGGTGTACTTCACCGGCCTGGACAGCCGGCGTGCCACCGCCCAGGCGATCCACTCCTCCGGAGTCGTCTGGAGCTTCCCGCCGAAACCACCGCCGACGTCGGGGGCAATGACCCGGATCTTGGACTCGGGTACGCCGGTGGTGGCCGCCAGGGCGAACCGGAGGATGTGCGGGATCTGGGTCGCCGACCACATGGTGATCTGCTCCCCAGTGGGGTCGACCACGACGCTGCGGGGCTCCATGAACGCGGGGATGAGCCGCTGCTGGCGGTACTCGCGCTCGATGAGGATGCCGTCGGTGCGGGCCGCCTCGATGGCGGCCTCCACGTCGGAGCCGGTGCCGGCCTCGGCCGAGTCGAAGACCCAGAGCGCCGACTTGTTGGTGCCGAGGTCGGGGTGGGCGAGGACCTTGTCCTCCAGGGCCTTCTTGATGCCGATCACGGCAGGCAGCTCGTCGAACTCGACGTCTACCAGCTCGGCGGCATCACGGGCCTCGGCGGCGCTGCGCGCCACCACGACGGCGACGATCTCGCCGGCGAAGGCAACCCGGTCTGCGGGCATCGGCGAGTGCGTCGGGGTCTTCTGGTCCGGCGTGATCGGCCAGGCGTTGATGTTGACCCCCAGCTCGTCGCCGAAGTCCTTGCCGCTCAGCACGGCGACGACGTTGGTCGAGGCCCTGGCGGCCTCCACGTCGATCGAGGTGATCGTGGCGTGGGCGAAGGGACTGCGCACCATGGCCAGGTGCAGCATCCCCGGGAGGGTGATGTTGTCGGTCCAACGGGTGCGGCCGGTGATCAGCCGCTGGTCCTCCTTGCGGCGGCGGTCCTTGCCGATCTCGGCCGCGGGTCGGTCCTGGGTGGCGGTCATGCGGGGTCCCCTCGGTGTTGTTCGGCGGCGGAGCGGAGCGGGGGAGGCGAAGAACAGCGTGGGGTGCTCATGCCTTCGCTCCTTCGGCAGCGTGGAGCACGCTCTTGACGATGTTGTGGTAGCCGGTGCAGCGGCAGAGGTTGCCCTCCATGCCCAGCCGCACCTCCTCCTCGGTGGGGTTCGGGTTCTCACCCAGCAGGTCGACGGCCTGCATGATCATCCCCGGCGTGCAGAAGCCGCACTGGAGGCCGTGGCACTCGCGGAAGGACTCCTGCACCGGGTGCAGGTCACCCTCGGCCGTGGCGGCGAGGCCCTCGATGGTCGTGACGGTGCGACCGTTGGCCTGCACGGCGAGCACGTTGCAGGACTTCACGCTCGTGCCGTCGAGGTGCACGGTGCAGGCACCGCAGTTGGAGGTGTCGCACCCGATCACCGTGCCGGTCTTGCCGAGCTTCTCGCGCAGGTACTGCACCAGCAGCATGCGGGGCTCGACGTCGTCGGCGACCGCCGCTCCGTCGACGGTGAGTTCGATCTTCGTCATCAGGCCGCTCCTACGTGTGAGGTGGGTCACTCCACCTCGCAACCTAGGTCGTCGTGGTTGGCCAACGGTTGGAGTGGTCCGGACCAGGCTCAGCGGGACGCGGCGAGGCGGCCCTTCAGCAGGGGCGCCACCGGGTGGTGGATCGGGAGCGAGGCCAGGCACTGCTCCACGACCGCGGTGTCGTAGGGCGCGAGCTCGCTGTAGCGCAGCACGGCGTCCGGGTCCGGATGGGCCAGCAGCGCCTCGCGCACGCTCACCGCGAGGTACTCCCCCGTCTGCACCAGCGACGGCGAGTCCGTCCCCGGGAGCAGGTCACCGCCGTAGGCGCGCACCGCGGCGCGTACGTCGCCGCGACGCAGCTGGCGCTGGACCTCCTCGATGTCGGTGGTGACCGGCAGGGTGAGGCGGTAGGGCCGCGAGGAGAGCTGCCCGGCCAGGGCCGAGCGGAGGTGGGAGACCTCCGCCTTCAGCGTGGAGGTGGTCACCGATGAGTCGCCGTAGAGCAGGGAGTGCAGCTGCTCGACCGAGAGCCCTTCGGGGTGCAGCGCCAGCAGGGCCAGGATCTCGGTCTGCCGGCGGTTCAGCAGCAGGCGCTGGCCGTCGAGCCACACCTCCGCGGTGCCGAGCAGGGTCAGCGTCAGACCCGGCTCGGTCGGCGCGGAGACCCCGCGCATCGTCGTACGCCGGTCAGTGGGCAAGGCGCCCTCGATCAGCCGCGCCATCACGCGGGCGGTGGCCAGGCCGATGGGGTGGGTGCGGTCCCACGTGGTCGACAGGTCGATCACGCCCGAGCGGGCGTCCGGTCGCCGGGTCGAAGACGGGCGCGGCCCAGCACACCCAGTTGTGGACGACCTCGGCGTAGTGCTCGGCGCTGAAGACCATCGAGGGCGTGCCCGTGCGGCCGGCGATGGCGAGTGCGTTGGTGCCCACGCTGGCCTCGTCCCACCGACCGCCGGGGACGAAGTTGACGGTCTCGGCCTTGCGTCGCATCACCCGGCCGCCGTAGGTCCACAGGATGCGGGTCTGCTCGTCGGTGACGGCGATGACCAGGTCGCCGTCCTCGGCCGTGCGCTTCAGCTCGTCCTGGACCCGCGAGACGGCCGTCTGCAGCGGGGACCCGCGCCAGAACTCGGCGGTGTCGCCCTCGTCGGCCAGCGGCGCCTCGGTCAGCGTCGGGGAGACGACTCCGGAGAGCTGCCAGCTGTTGAAGATCTCCGGGCGTACCGCAGCGTCGGGCTCGTCTCCCTCCGCCACGAACCGAGTCCAGGCTCGCACGGCATCCACACGTCGGGTGTGCAGGTCTTCGCTCTTCATTCGCGGCTCCCGGGTCGCCGCAAACCTAGCCCGAGTGTGACGCCCACAACAGGGCACGAGGAGCTCAGCCGTTCGGCTCAGCGCCGCGTTGACGCGTGAAGGTGGCGACGATGCCGGGGTGGTCGGTGACCAAGCGGGGGTACGACTCGTAGGAGTCGATGCGGAAGTCGGAGTCGCGCTCAGCCATGACGTAGTCGATCCCTGATCCACCCTTGCGACCGGTGTAGTTGGTCTCCAACCGCAGCGGCCTGGTGATCCGCCCCTTGACGAGGTCGTCGGTGGTGTCCCGGTTCTCGGTGACGTTGCAGTCGCACATCGCGACGAACTGGTGCGCCGCGCGCGCGTCCTGCGCGAGGAAGCGGATCCGCGCAGCCATCCGCCACATCGCCTCGACGCCGCGCGCGGTTGGCGTAGTTCGGGCCGCCCGTGCGCCGGTTGTGGAGGTGGTTGGGCAGGTGGAAGCTCACGGCGCGGATGACGTGGCCGTTGACCCGGTGCCGGAGCACCGCCACCACGCCGTACTGGTCGTGCGCGGTCTGACCGGTCCGGCGCCGCCAGGTCGTCCCGGTCAGGAGGGCCGCCCAGGTCTTCTCCAGCTCCCAGACGTCCTTGTCGAAGGCGATCGGGTTGTCGTCGGTGCCGGTGGGGCCGCTGGGCATGAGAGCGTCCACGACTTCGGCAGGCTCGCGCGCAGCGCCGGGCGGCTGAAGAGCCGCTCCTGGAACCCGATCACCGAGGCGTCGCTGTCCAGCACCCGACCGATGTCGTGCCGCAGACCCGAGACCCGCATCCCCTTCCTCAGGTTGAGCGTCGCCACGCTGAAGCGGCCGCGCCGGGACCGAGTGACAGCCAGCCCCTGATCGTGCGGGTCTTCGCGCGCCTGGGCGGGCGGCCGACCCAGCGTCGACGCCGGCTGACCAGCAGGACCGCCGCGAGAGGAGAGCAGTCGGTCGGGCGAGGCGCGGGGCAGAGCGGCGACCAAAAACATTCGACAGACCCTAGGTGAGTTGCCCAGGTCGCCGGGCCAATCGGCGCGGACGCCGGCGGCACGCGCTCAGTCGTCGTGGTGGATGCGGCCCCTGCGTCGCGGCCAGCGCGCTCCCCGAACCGCCCCACCGTCTGGCCACGATCTCCGCGGCGATGGACACTGCCGTCTCCTCCGGAGTGCGCGCGCCCAGGTCGAGGCCGATCGGCGAGGACAGCAGGTCGAGCTCGGCGTCGGTCAGCCCGGCCTCGCGCAGCCGGCTCCAGCCGTTCCTCGTGCGTGCGCCTCGATCCCATCGCTCCGATGAAGCCCGGACGTACGTCGTCGGCCATCCGCAGCGCCACCTCGAGCAGGGGCACGTCGAACTTCGGGTCGTGGGTCAGCACCGCGAGCACGGTCCGCTGGTCGATCCGGTCCTCGGCCACCTCCGCCTCGAGATAGCGGTGCGGCCACTCGACGACCACCTCGTCGGCCTCGGGGAACCGGGAGCTGGTCGCGAAGACCGGACGGGCGTCGCACACGGTCACGTGGTAGCCGAGGAACGAGCCGACCCGGGCGACGGCGGCGGCGAAGTCGATGGCGCCGAAGACCAGCATCCGCGGCTTCGGCGCGAACCCCCAGACGAAGACCCGCATGCCCTCGCCCCGGCGCTCACCGTCGGGGCCGTAGGTCAGGGTCGCGTTGCTGCCGGCCGCCAGCAGGCCCAGGGCGTCGTCGTGGACGGCGGCGTCCGGCGCGGGACGATCCCAGCGACCCGACCGCGTCCACCTCCGGCCGCACGACCATGCGTCGGCCCACCCACGCAGGGTCCGGGTGTTCGATGACGGTGGCCAGGGCCACGGCGCGGCCGGCGTCGATGTCGGCCGCGATCTCGCCCAGCTCGGGGAAGCTGTCGCGCGAGACCCGCTCGACGAAGACGTCGAGGATCCCCCCGCAGGTGAGGCCGACGGCGAACGCGTCGTCGTCGGAGACGCCGTACCTCTCCAGGACCGGCTCGCCGGAGGTGACCACCGTCTGGGCGAGCTCGTAGACCGCACCCTCGACGCACCCGCCGGACACCGAGCCGACCGCGCTCTCGTCCGGCCCCACCAGCATGGAGGCGCCGGGCGGTCGGGGGGCGGAGCGGAAGGTCGCGACGACGGTGCCGACGCCGACGGTCTCGCCGGCCTCCCACCACGCCATCAGCTCGGGCAGCACGTCACGCACGGGCGATCGCCTCCGTCAGGTCGGCGAAGGTCGCCAGCGAGTGGCCGGCGAGGAAGTCGTCGCAGAACGGCAGCGCGGCGACCACGCCAGCCTGGAGTGGTTCGTAGCCCGCCTTGCCGCGGTGCGGGTTCACCCAGATCACCCGGTGCGCGATCCGGCGCATCCGGGCCATCTGCAGCCCGAGCAGCGTCGCGTCCCCGCGCTCCCAGCCGTCGCTGAAGACGACGACCACGGCACCGCGCGCCATGCCGCGCTGGCCCCAGCGGTCGAGGAAGACCTGCAGCGTCTCGCCGAGCCGGGTGCCGCCCGACCAGTCGGGCACGACCTCGCCGGCGGCGACGAGCGCCCGGTCCGGGTCGCGCGAGCGGAGCGCCCGGGTGACGTGGGTGAGCCGGGTGCCGATGGTGAACGTCTCGACGATGCCGCCGGCGGGTACGCGCCGACTGCGTCAGCCGGTGCGACAGCCGCAGCAGCGCGTCGGCGTAGCCGCTCATCGAGCCGCTGACGTCGATGAGCAGGACGACGCGGCGTGGCCGGGTGCCGCGCCGGCGCCAGGCGATGTCACCGGGCTCGCCCATCCGGCGCAGGGAGTTGCGCAGCGTGCGCGAGGCATCGATCTCGCCGCGGTGCCAGCTCCGGTGCCGGGCCGTACGACGACTCGGCGGGCGCAGCGAGAGCCGGGTGAACATCGCGGCCAGGCGTCGCTTCTCCGCGGCGTCGAGCGAGGCGACGTCGCGGTGGCGGAGCACCTCCGAGGCGGAGGCGGCCGCGCGGAGCACGTCCTCGTCGCCGTCGTCACCGCCGGCACCGACCTCCTCGGTGTCCGGCAGCAGCTGGGTGGACTGCGGCCGCGAGGCGGCGCGGGGCCGGGAGACCGGCAGCCCGTCGCGGCCGTCGAACCAGGCGTCGAAGACCTGGTCGAACCGCGCCAGGTCGTCGGGCGAGGCGCAGAGGGTCGCGCGGCCGGCCCAGTAGGTCGCCCGCCGGTCGTCGAGACCGACCTGGGCGACCGCGGCGAGGAAGCCCTGCGACCGGTCCTGGGTCACGGGCACACCGGCAGCGCGCAGCGCCCGGGTGAAGCCGAGCAGGATCTCGTCGGGAGCGCGCGTCCACGACCGTCATCGGGTCAGCATCCGGTCCAGCGCGGCCTTCACCCGGTCGGCGTCCTCGCGATACTTCAGCAGCGCCCCGAGGGTCGCGGCCGCCGACGCCAGGTCGAGCTCGGTGGCGCCGAGGTAGGTCAGCGCGCGCGCCCAGTCGAGCGTCTCCGCGACACCGGGCGGCTTGAGCAGGTCGTCACGTTCGCGCAGCTGCTGCACGACGGTGACGACCTGTCGGGCGAGCGCGGCGCTCACCTCGGGAGCCCGGGACCGCACGATCTCGACCTCGCGCTCGAGCCCCGGGTGGTCGATCCAGTGGTAGAGGCAGCGCCGCTTGAGGGCGTCGTGCAGCTCGCGGGTGCGGTTGGAGGTGAGCACCACGATCGGCGGCTCGGGGGCCGTGATCGTGCCGAACTCCGGGATCGTCACCTGCCAGGTCGACAGCACCTCCAGCAGGAACGCCTCGAACTCGTCGTCGGCGCGGTCCACCTCGTCGATCAGGAGCACCGCGGGCGCCTGTCGCAGCGCGGCGAGCACCGGCCGGGCCAGGAGGAAGCGCTCGTCGTAGAGGCTCTTCTCCGCCTCGTCGGGGTCGACGTGGCCACCTGCCTCCAGGGCGCGCAGGTGGAGGATCTGGCGCGGGAAGTCCCAGTCGTAGAGCGCCTGGCTGGCGTCGATCCCCTCGTAGCACTGCAGCCGGACCAGCGGCAGCTCGAGGCTGGTCGCGAGGGCCTCGGCCAGCGCGGTCTTGCCCGTGCCCGGCTCGCCCTCGACGAGGAGCGGGCGTTGCATGCGGTCGGCGAGGAAGACGACGGTGGCGAGCTCGTCGTCGGCGAGGTAGCCGGTCGCGCCCAGGCGGGCGGCCACGTCGGCGGCGGAGTCCATGGGCTCAGGCTACGACCGGCACGTTGGTCAGACGTTGGGGCCGGGCCGTGCATCGACGTCGGCGCCGGACGCGAGGTCGCCGCACTCGACCAGCGTCACGCTCGCGCGCGGCGAGGAAGTCACGCGCTCCGCGGTCACCCGTCGCGACCTCGATGACATCGGCCCAGTGGTCGCTCCCGATCAGCACCGGGTGTCCCGGCACGCCGTCGTACGACGCCCGGGCGAGCACGCCGGGCCCGACGGCCGAGGCGAGGACCCGGCTCACGACGCGGGAGTCGACGTCGGGCAGGTCGACGAGCGAGACCAGCGCGGCGTCGTGGGCGGCCGGATCCAGTGCCCCGAGACCGGTCCGCAGCGAGGCGCCCATGCCCTCGGCCCAGTCGTCGGCACGGACCCGGGCGACCGACATCGGCAGGAGCGCGGCGGCCTGCTCCGCCTCCGCGCCGAGAACCACGACGATCTGCGCGCACGGCTTGAGCGCGACGACCGAGCGCAGCAGCCAGGACGTGCCGTCCTCGTCGCGCGCGAGTGCCTTGGGACCTCCGTAGCGTGTCGCCGGAGCCTGCAGCCAGCAGCAGCCCGACGACCGGACTCACTGGCCGAAGGCCTCCGCGTAGAGCGCTTCGAGCTCGGGGCTGGTCTCGGCGGTGAACCCGCACAGGGTCACCCGCTCCCCGTCGGCGCTGACGAGGTAGGACGTGCCCTCCTCGAAGTCGACGGCCATCAGGAGGTCCTGGAGGTCCTGGCTCGGCGCGCTGACGGTGACGGTCGAGGCCTCGTCGCCACCGGCGTACCACTGGTCGACCGACAGGGTGGCCGTGGTGTCGTCGAGCGACGTGACCGTCCCCGCGAAGGCGGTGTCGAAGCCCGCCAGGGTCTCGGCATTGGGCGCGGCGCACTTGCCGGTGGCTGAGGAGCCGTCAGCGACCAGCTCGAGCGTGTCGTCCGAGCCCGCGCGAGGACGGTGCGGACTCCGACGCGGAGTCGGTGGGTCTGACCCGTCCTGCACGTCCGTCGTCCCGGGCCTGCACCAGGGGCAGAGCCCAGGACCGCGACGCAGGAGAGGACGACGCGGCTGACGCTGAAGTGGGTGATGTTCACGATTCCTCCTGATGGGCGGAGCTCCTCCGCCCGTTCACCTTCTCGGACGGCCCGGAGACGCCGTGCGGTTCCTCCCGCGGGCCATCAGGCGCGGACCCTCGCATCCGTCCGGTCCTCGCCCTCCTCCTCGTCGATCCGCCGCTTGATGCGTCCCATCCCCGGCACCTTGGCGAGCATGTCGTTGAGCTCCCGGGCGACCGTGAGGAGGTCGTGGATGTCCGGGGCGACGGACCCGAGGGTGGCGAGGACCGGCATCACGTCGTTCTCCATCCGGGCCGTCACCTCGGGCAGGTGGTCGATGAGGCCGACCAGCGCCTTGACCTCGTCCGGATGCGTCGTCTCGGCCAGGGTCTCCAGGGTCGGCTGGAGGGTGATCAACGACGGGGCGCAAGAGTCGAGGAGCTCGGTCACCCGCTCGACCTGGACCTCGGCCCGGTCGACGACGGCTCGGGTGCGCTCGATGACGCCGGCGGCGTCCTCGGTGATGGTCCGTACCCGCGCGATCGCCGACGATCGCGCCGGCAAGGAGTGTCTCGGCGTGGTCGAGCAGGGCGAGCGCCCGCGGGACGGCACCCAGCAGGGCCTCCACCTGGTCACCACCTCGCTCGAGGGCGGCGAGGACGTCACGGGGGCCGGGCACGGGCAGGCGCATGCGCCATTCCTACCAGTGGGGCGTTGCCTACCGGGCCGCAGCGACCGACTCGTCGGTGCCGGCCAGCTTCTGCGACAACCAGATGGGGACGACGGACGCCACGATCAAGGCCGCAGCCACCACGTTGACGACCGGAGCCTGGTTGGGCCGGAACAGGTTCTGGTAGATCCAGATCGGCAGCGTCTGGACACCGCTCCCGGCGGTGAACGTCGTCACGATGATCTCGTCGAAGGACAACGCGAAGGACAGCAGCGCGCCCGCCAGCAGGGCGGAGCGCATCATCGGCAGCGTCACCGACCAGAACGGTCCGGAACGTGCCGGCGCCCAGGTCCATCGAGGCCTCCTCCAGGTTGCCCCCGAGCCGTCGCAGTCGCGCGATCGCGTTGTTGAACACCGTCACCACGCAGAAGGTGGCGTGGGAGACGACCAGCGAGAACAGGCCGAGCTGGATGCCGAAGATCGTCAGGAACGCGTTGGCGAGGGCGATCCCGGTCACCACCCCGGGCAGCGCGATCGGCAGCACGATCAGCAGGGACACCGTGTCGCGCCCGAAGAACCGGAAACGCTGGAGGGCCAGTGCGGCCATGGTGCCGAGCACCAGCGCGACCGCGGTGGCCATCAGCGCCACCTCGACGGAGACCACGATCGCGTTGCGGGCTCCGGGGTTCTCCAGGGCGGCGGACCACCACTGCGTCGTGTAGCCCGGGGGCGGCCACTCGAAGGTGCGCGAGATGTTGAACGAGTTGAGCACGACCAGGGCCAGGGGCGCATAGATGAACAGGAGCACGAGGCCGCTGAAGACCAGCAGCACCGTCCTCGTCGTCCGGGAGAAGGTCACAGCGCGTCCAGAGCTCCCGTGCGGCGCACCGCGGTGAGGTAGACCAGCATCACGGCGACCGGGATGGTCGCCACCGCCGCCGCGAACGGCATGTTGTTGCCGGTGAGGAACGAGTCGTAGACGACGTTGCCGAGCATCTGGTTCGCGCCACCGACGATCTTCACCGCGATGTAGTCGCCCAGTGTCAGCGAGAACGTGAAGATCGAGCCCGCGACGGCCGCCGGGAACAGGACGGGCAGCACCACCCGCCGCATGGTCGTGCGCGACGTCGCGCCCAGGTCCGCCGACGCCTCGAGCAGCGAGTTCGGCAGCCGCTCCAGCCCGGCGTACATCGGCAGGATCATGTAGGGCAACCAGAGGTAGGAAAGCGTGATCACCGTCGCCACCCCGCCGTAGCCGGGCGAGATCCCGAGGTCGTCCAGCGGGCCGCCGGTGGCGAACATCCCGCGCCAGGCATAGGCCTTGACGAGGTAGGAGGCCCACAGCGGGGTGAGCACGGCGATCACCAGCAGGCGCTGCAGCCTCGGCGACGCGACCTTGGCCATGTAGAGCGCGATCGGGAACGCCAGGAGCGTGTCGATCACCGTCACCGCGGCCGCAGTCAGGAGCGTGCGGATCGTGATGGTGCGGTAGACGTCGAGCGTGAACAGGTCCCGGTAGTTGTCGAGGGTCCAGACCCGCTCGATGTTGCCGCCGAACGCGTCGACCGTCCACAGCGAGGTGATGAACAGCGCCGCGAGGGAGCCCAGGTAGAGGACGCCCAGCCACAGCATCGGTGGACCCAGCAGCAGTCCGAGCCGCAGTCGCGGGTGGCGGTGCAGCACTCCCCAAGCAGGGAGGGCCGCACCGCTGCCCGGCGGTCGCTGGTCAACCACGCATCAGCCCTTGATCTCCGTCCAGGCCTGCGTCCAGTCCTGGTAGGTCGTGCACGTCACGTCCGTACGACCGTCCAGGCACTGCTCGATCGGGGTGGTCCAGTAGTGGATCTGCTCGGCGTAGGCCTCGTCCCCCGCGTGGAAGGTCTCGCAGAACCCCTCCTCGGCGATGTCACACGCCTTGGCGTTGCCCGGCGCCTCGCCGAACCACTGGGCGACGGCGGCGTTGGCCTCGGGGCTGGCGATGTGGTCGAGCCAGGCGTAGGCACAGTTCGGGTGGTCGGTCTCCGAGGAGACCATCCACGTGTCGGACCAGCCGGTCGCCCCTTCCTCCGGCAGGATCGCCTCGACCGGCGTGTTCTCGGCCTGCGCGAGGTTGACGATCACCTGCCAGGTCGTGCCGACCACCGAGTCGCCGGTCTTGAAGGACTGGATCTCCTTGAGGTAGTCCGACCAGTACTCGCCGACGTGCTCACGCTGCTGCTTGAGCAGGTCCACCGCAGCCGCGAGCTGGTCCTGGTCGAGGCTGTAGGGGTTCTCGATGCCCAGGTCGGGCTGCGCCTCCATCAGGTAGAGGGCCGCGTCGGCGATGTAGATCGGCGAGTCGTACGCCGTCACCTTGCCGCTGTAGGACGACGCGTCGTCGAAGACCGCGCTCCAGCTCGTCGGAGCCGGGCTGACCTCGTCGGTGTTGTACATGAGCAGGTTGGCGCCGTAGCCGTGCGGCACGCCGTACATCTGGCCGTCGACGGAGTTCCAGTCGCGGTCCTTGAGGTAGGGCCAGATGTCGGCGTAGTTGGGCACGAGATCGGTGTTGACCGGTGCCACGTCGCCGCCGGCGATCAGCCGCAGGGAGGCGTCGCCGGAGGCCGACACGACGTCGTACTGCACCGGACTTCATCAAGGTGACGGCCTCGTCGGAGGTGGTGAAGTACTTGACCGACACCTGGCAGCCGGTCTCCTCCTCGAACGGCGTCACCCAGTCGACCGACTTGTCCGTCGAGCCGTCCTCGGCATAGCCGGGCCAGGCGAGCACGCTGAGCTCGCCCTCGGTGTCGCCGAGCTCCTCGGCCATGGGGACGTCGGGGGCGGTGAAGCCGCCCTGGGCCTCGGTTCCGGTGTCGCCGTCGCCGTCGCCGTCACCCGACGAGGTCCCGCAGCCACCCAGCACGAGGGCGAGCAGTGCCGCTGTGCTGGTGGCGAGCATGGTGGTGCGCTTCATGACGTCTCCTTCTCGTTGGTTGGGCCCGAGAGGTCGATCACGTGCTCGTCGGCCCAGCCGACGGTGACGCTCTGGCCACGACGACTCATGGCCTGGTCGGTGCTGCCGCGCAGGTTCTGGCTCAGCACCGTGACAGTGGGTCCCGCCTCGAGCTCGACGAGGTAGTGGTTGACCGAGCCGAGATAGACCACCTCGCTCACCGTGCCTCGCGCGGTCGTCTGTCCGGGCTCGACCTCGGAGTCGAGGTGGATCTTCTCCGGCCGGATGCTGAAGGTTCCCTCCCGACCGAGGACAGCCCTCGCCGCGCTGCCGTCCAGCAGGTTCGAGGTGCCCACGAACCCGGCGACGAAGGCCGTGGCGGGGTCCTCGTAGAGCTCCGACGGGGTCGCGACCTGCTCCACCCGTCCGTCGCTGAAGACCGCGATGCGGTCACTCATCGTCAGCGCCTCCTCCTGGTCGTGCGTGACGAACACGAAGGTGATGCCGACCTCGCGCTGGAGCTCCTTGAGCTCGAGCTGCATCGCGCGGCGCAGCTTGAGGTCGAGCGCGCCGAGGGGCTCGTCCAGGAGCAGGACCGTGGGTCGGTTGACCAGCGCCCGCGCCAGGGCCACCCGCTGCCGCTGCCCGCCGGAGAGCTGGGTCGGGCGCCGACCGGCGTACTGCCCGAGCTGGACCGACTCCAGGGCGGCCATCGCGCGCTCGCGTCGCTGGGCCCTGGGCACCTTCTTGACCCGCAGCCCGTACTCGACGTTGGCGAGCACGTCCATGTGCGGGAACAGCGCATAGTCCTGGAAGACCGTGTTCACGTCGCGGCCGAACGGGGGTCGGTCGGTGACGTCCTCGCCGGCCAGCCGGACCCGGCCGCCGCTGGGCTGCTCGAAGCCGGCGATCATCCGCAGCACGGTCGTCTTGCCGGAACCGCTCGGGCCGAGCATCGAGAAGAACTCACCGTTCTCGATCCGCAGGTCGACGTGGTCGACCGCGGTCACGTTGCCGAACGACTTGCTGAGGCCGACCAGCTCGACGGCCGAAGTGCTCATCCGGGCTTCCTCTCCTTGCTGGGAGACGACGGAATGCTGTGCCGAACACACAGTAGGACTTCGATCCCGCACCTGAACATGGCTCAATGGTCACGATTCGGCACAGCAGCGTCCCGTGTCGGAGGCACGTCTAGACAGGTGCCGGGGCCGCCGGAGGCGGAATGCAACAAGGCCCCCGCCGTAGCGGGGGCCTTGCTGGTGATGTCGTTCAGGCGATCAGAAGTCCATGCCGCCCATGCCACCCATGTCGCCGCCGCCGGGCATGGCGGACGCCTTCTCGGGCTTGTCGGCCACGACGGCCTCGGTGGTGAGGAAGAGCGCTGCGATGGACGCGGCGTTCTGCAGGGCCGAGCGGGTGACCTTGGCCGGGTCGATGATGCCTTCGGCGATCATGTCGACGTAGTCACCGGTCGCGGCGTTGAGGCCGTGACCCGCAGGCAGGTTGCGCACCTTCTCGGACACGACGCCACCCTCGAGACCGGCGTTGATCGCGATCTGCTTGAGCGGGGCCTCGATGGCCACGCGCACGATGTTGGCACCCGTCGCCTCGTCGCCGGTGAGGTCGAGCTTGGCGAACGCCTCGGTGCCGGCCTGGACGAGAGCCACGCCGCCGCCGGCGACGATGCCCTCCTCGACCGCAGCCTTGGCGTTGCGGACGGCGTCCTCGATGCGGTGCTTGCGCTCCTTGAGCTCGACCTCGGTGGCCGCGCCGACCTTGATGACGGCCACGCCGCCGGCCAGCTTGGCGAGGCGCTCCTGGAGCTTCTCGCGGTCGTAGTCGGAGTCGGACTTGTCGATCTCGGCGCGGATCTGGTTGACCCGGCCCTCGATCTGGCCCTGGTCGCCGGCACCTTCGACGATGGTGGTCTCGTCCTTGGTGATGACGACCTTGCGGGCCTGGCCGAGCAGCTCGATGCCGGCCGACTCGAGCTTGAGGCCGACCTCCTCGGAGATGACCTGGCCACCGGTGAGGATGGCGATGTCCTGGAGCATGGCCTTGCGGCGGTCACCGAAGCCCGGGGCCTTGACGGCCACGGAGCGGAAGGTGCCCTTGATCTTGTTGACGACCAGGGTCGACAGCGCCTCGCCGTCGACGTCCTCGGCGATGATCAGCAGCGGCTTGCCGGACTGCATGACCTTCTCCAGGAGCGGCAGCAGGTCCTTGACCGTCGACACCTTGGAGTTGGCGATGAGGACGTAGGGGTCCTCCAGCACGGCCTCCATGCGCTCGAGGTCGGTGGCGAAGTAGGCCGAGATGTAGCCCTTGTCGAAGCGCATCCCCTCGGTCAGCTCGAGGTCCAGCCCGAAGGTGTTGGACTCCTCGACCGTGATGACGCCTTCCTTGCCGACCTTGTCCATCGCCTCGGCGATGATCTCGCCGACGGTGGTGTCAGCGGCGGAGATCGAGGCGGTGGAGGCGATCTGCTCCTTCGTCTCGACGTCCTTGGCCATCACGAGCAGCTGCTCGGAGACAGCCGCGACGGCCGCCTCGATGCCGCGCTTGAGACCCATCGGGTTCGCGCCGGCTGCGACGTTGCGCAGACCCTCGCGGACCATGGCCTGGGCCAGGACGGTGGCCGTCGTCGTGCCGTCACCGGCGACGTCGTCGGTCTTCTTGGCGACCTCCTTGACCAGCTCGGCGCCGATCTTCTCGTAGGGGTCCTCCAGCTCGATCTCCTTGGCGATCGAGACACCGTCGTTGGTGATCGTGGGGGCGCCCCACTTCTTCTCCAGGACGACGTTGCGGCCCTTGGGGCCGAGAGTGACCTTCACCGCGTCGGCGAGGGTGTTCATACCCCGCTCGAGACCGCGGCGGGCCTCCTCGTTGAAAGCAATCAACTTTGCCATAACTCGGGCGATTCCTATCGACGTGAGTCTGTTGGGTGGACCTCAGGCTGGCTGCCCGCGACGGACGATCTGCTCGACCGGCGATCCATTCACGACGGCGTTGCAGACCTCAGCGTCACCTGGGTCGGTTGTCACTCTCATGACGAGAGTGCCAGCCTCATGTTTAGCACTCGACCCCCGAGAGTGCAAACACCCACCGGCCCTCAGGCGAGCGTCGACAGGCGCGCCTGCAGGAGATCCGCGAACGGAGCGGCGTTGGCCGCGGACACGTCGAGGTAGAGGCCGGGTTCGATGAGCTCGAGCTCGCTGACCACCCAGTCCCCCTCCCACTGCAGCAGGTCGACGCGGAGGTAGTCCATCGGGCGTCCGAAGCGTGCGGTCATCGCGTCGTACGCCGTCAGCACCAGGTCGCCGACCTCGGCCAGCGCGTCCGACCCGGCCTGGCGCACCCGGCCGCCGAACTCCTCGTTGACCCGGACGTCGCCGGCGCCGGGCACCTTGTCGAAGCGGCTCGCCAGCCGTCCGTCGAGGACGTAGACCGACACCTCTCCGGTGGTGTGGATCGACTCCACGAGCGGCTGCACCACCCAGGGCCCACCGACCGCGGGGTAGGTGTGGTGGCTCTGCACGGGCTCACCCAGACGCGGGTCCGCCGGGTCGGTGACCACGATCAGGCCGGCGCCTCCGGCCCCGACGCGGGGCTTGACCACGGCCGTGCCGAAGTCGGCGACCGCCAGGGCCAGCCCGGCCCGGTCGACGGCGGCGACGGTCGGCACGACGGGCAGCTCACCCAGGTCGGTGAGGTAGCGCTTGTCGTGGTTCCAGGCGAACACGTCGGCACCGTTGAGCAGGCGCGACGGGTCGAGGGAGGTCGCCCAGGCGAGGAAGTCGGCGTGGCGGGTGACGTAGTCCCAGGTCGAGCGGACGGCCACGAGAGAGGCCGACGACCAGTCCACGTCCGGGTCGTCCCACGCACCCAGGCGAAGTCGATGCCGCGCTCGGTCAGCTCGGCATCCAGCGCAGCGGCACCGGGCTCACCCGCGGGGAGGTCGGCACTGGTGGCCAGCAGGACACTCACGAGTCGGGGAGGTCGGAGGAGCCGTAGAAGCTGTGTGCGGCGTGGTCGCGGTTGGTGCCCTCGCGGTTGTCACCCTTCTCGATGACCACGAGGTTGTGGTAGCAGTGCACCGCCCGGACCCACTGGTCGCTGTAGGTCGGTTCGTAGCCCTCGACGAGGAACTCCTCGTGGTTGAGGCCGTCGACGAGGTCCTTGACCAGGTCCATCGAGGTGCCGCGCGCCCGGGGGTCGAGCTGTCCGCCCCAGGCCGGCCAGTAGGACGTCTGGGTGTCCTCGATGCAGTAGATCGCACCGTCGGGCAGCAGCGGGAAGAGGATGCTGAACGACTCGCGCACGTGGGCCGGGATGTGGCTGCCGTCGTCGATGACGACCAGCGGCACGCCCTGCTCCTCGATGATGCGGTGCAGGATCCCGGGGTCGGTCTGGTCCCCGACGTAGGCGTGGATGTGGCCCTTGGTGAGCCACGACTTGTCCTCGATGTCGAGGCCGACGATCGTCGCCTTCGGGAAGAACCAGCGCCACATCTTCACCGAGGCGCCACTGCGCCGGCGCTTCTTGTAGCCGCCGATGCCGAGCTCGAGGAGGGTGAACTTCTCGCCGCGCAGGTGCTGCAGGTGCCGCTCGTAGTGGGGGGTGTAGCGGTGGACACCCCACTTGTCGGTGCCGAACTCGACGGCCAGCTCGGTGAGGTTGCTGGCGAGCAGTCGACGACGACGCTCGTCCTTCTTCGCCTGCTCCGGTGTCAGCTCCGCGTCGGCCCGGGCGGGCTCCGGGGACGCCTGCATCCGACCGGCCTTGCGGGCCGCGTTCTTGACGGCCTCTCCGGCCCGCCGAGCAGTGGTGCGCACCCGCGAACCCTAGCCTGCGGTTCCGCACAGCCGCGGAGACGATCGCCACCGCGGACGCCTCACGGAGACGGTGTCGGGCGTGTGGTGGCCGAACGGCACCGTCTCCACGACCCCCAGCGCCGCGAGCACGGACGGCAGCATGGCCTTGGCCGTGCGCTTGTAGCCGTGGGTGCTGGGGTGGAACCGGTCCAGGCTGAACATCTCGTCGGGGTTGGTGATGAAGAACGGTCCCACCACGTGGGCGAGAGACACCGCCCGCGCCCCGCCGGCCAGTGCGGCGCCCCGCTGGGCGTACGCGAGCTGCCGCGACGCGCGCGACCCGAGGGCGCGCAGCGGTTGCGGCACCGGTCGCAGGGCGCCGAGGTCGGGACACGTGCCCACCACGACCTCGGCGCCCCGCTCGCGCAGCGCCGCGATCGCCTCGCTCAGGTGGCGTACGGACTCGCTGACCGGCACCCGGTGGGTCACGTCGTTGCCGCCGACGACGATCACGGCGACGTCGGGGCGGTACGACGCCGGCAGTGAGGCGAGCTGGGCGGCGAGCTCGCTGCTCTCCGAGCCCACGACCGCCGCGGTGCGCAGGCGCACGGAACGGTGCGACCGCTTGGCGACGCCGCGCGCCAGCCCTCCGCCCAGCGTGTGCTTGGGGTGGTCGGCGCCGAGTCCTGCCGCGATCGAGTCGCCCAGGACGAGCAGGTCGACGGGGTCCCCCAGGTGCTTCTTGTAGTGCTTGTCGGCCGACAGCGCCTGTTCGCCCAGTGGCTTCCCGATCGCCAGCCGCGCCTGGGCCGCCTGACGCGTCAGCAGCTCGCGGGCGCCGTACGCCGTTCCTCCCGCGACACCGCCCACGACGGCCAGCGCCACACCGACCCGGGTCACACCACCTCTGTCCACCCCACCCTTCAACCACACCGACCTGAACCGCAGGACAACCCCGTGCGTCCCCGCGACGACGATCAGGTCCGGACGTGGTGCCTACCGGCTTGGGTCCGGCTACTCAGGACAAACGCCCTCACGTGGGCGACGCTGAGCCCATGAACGCTCCCCAGAACGCTGCCACCCGCGCCGCGTCCCCGCGAGACCTGGCCTGGCTGCGCACCGAGCTCGCCGACTGGACCTCCTCCGGTGTCATCACCGACACCCAGGCCGCCCAGATCTCGGGCCGCTACCACGAACAGGCAGGGGCCGGGTCCCGGTTCACCATCGGCAGGGTCCTGCTCTCCCTCGGTGCCGGCTTCGTCGGCATCGGCCTGATCTGGCTGGTCGCCGCCAACCTCGACCAGCTGGCCCCGACGGCCCGCTTCCTCGCCGTCGCCGTCCTGTGGCTCGGCTTCCTCGTGGGCGGTGAGTACCTCGCGAGCCGGGCGGTGTCGCCCCCGGTCGTCGGTGCCGTCCGGTTGATGGCCGCCCTGGCCTTCGGGGCCCTGATCTTCCAGGCGGCCCAGTCGCTCCAGGTGCCTGCCTACGAGCCGCGCCTGATCGGCCTCTGGGCAGCCGGCGCGCTGCTCCACGGCTACCTCGCCCGGGCGTACCTGCCGTTCCTCGTCGGGCTCGTCACGGGTGTCGGCTGGTGGCTGGCCCAGCCGCTGTGGGACGAGCCGACCGGACTGACCGTCGTGCTGCTGCTCGGTGCCGGAAGTGTGCTCGCGGCCGCCCTCGCCGTCCTGCACGACGGCCGGCTCGATCGCTTCGCGTGGGCCTGGCGCCTCGTCGGCGGGGGCATGGCACTCGCGGCGATGTTCGTGGCCGCCATCCCCGACGTCGGCTCCGACGACGTCACCTGGTCCGTCTGGTTGATCCTGTCGCTGGTCGCGGCGGGCGTCGCCGCCGTGGCGGCCGTGGCCACCCGCCCCGGCACCCGCTCGCTCGAACCGATGGGTGCCGTCGTCGTCCTGGTGGTCGCGACCCTCCTCGCCCTGTGGCAGACCGGCGCGGACGCCTCCGACGTCGAGCCCGCCGACTGGTTGCACGCCGCCGTCTCGGTCGTCGCCTACGTCCTGCTCGCCGCTCGCGGTCGTCGCCCTCGGCACCCTGCGTGACCACGGGGCGCTCACCTGGATCGCGACCGCCGCCCTGGTCGTCTTCACGACCTTCCAGAGCTTTGCGGTCTTCGCCCCGATCGTCACCGGCGCCTGGCTCTTCGTGGTCCTCGGCACGGTGTTCCTGGGCACCGGCTTCCTCGTCGACCGGGCCCGACGCCAGCTCGCGCACGCCCTCGACACCGACGCCGACGCCGCGAAGGAGAAGTCCGATGAAGCGCATCCTGACCGTCACGGCCCTCGCCGTGGCCCAGCTCGGCCTCGTCGCCGTCGCCGTCGCCCCGCAGCTCTCGGCGCGCGTCGTGGGCGACAGCTACCTGATGACGGTGGCACCGCTGGACCCCATCGACCCGTTCCGCGGGGCCTACGTGACCCTCGACTACCCGGACCTGCGCCACGACGAGTCCGGCAGCCTCGACGGCAGCGGGATGGGCGCGCTCGAGGACGGCGAGTCGGGCGACGTGTTCATCAGCCTGGTCGCAGCAGGGAGACGTCTGGGTGGCCAGCGACTGGTCGCGCGAGCGTCCCGCCGACGGGCCCTATCTCGCGTGCAACGACCGCGGCTGGCAGATCCGGTGCGGCATCGAGAGCTTCTTCCTGCCGCAGGACGAGGCCGCCAGCACCGAGGCGCTGCTCCGCGACGGCGCTGTCGCCGAGGTGCTGATCGACTCGCGCGGCAACGCCGCCGTGGTCGACGTACGAGCTCCGTGACGCGGGGGCCTCAGCCGAGGCGCGACAGGGTGACCGTGTAGTAGCTCTCCTCGTCGGCGACCATCTCGTCGGGGTCGATCGTGATCGACGTGGGTACGCCGCGGCGGGTGTGGTCGACATCGACGCGGTCGGCCTCGACGGTGGCCTCGCGGATCATCGTGAAGAGCTCGTCCATGGAGTATCCGCGGCTCGGCCGGAGCTGCTTGTCGCCCTGGGTGACGCGACGGATGCGGTCGTTTCGGATCACCGTGCGGACCGCATCAGCGGGGACGCAGAAGCAGCTGAGCCGGACGGTGAGGACGTAGTCGTCGATCCCCTTGGCCTGCCACTTGCTGCCAGGCGCCGGCCAGCTCGAGGTCCTCGTCGATGCCGGCGACGAAGGGTGTCACCGGCTGCGGCAGTCGGCGGCCACGGCGGAGGCACTCGGCACCACGCCGAGCAGAGCGGTCAGGGTGGCGGCCAGCAGTGCGGCGGTCGTGGCACGGTTCGTCGTCATGGCCCTGGGACGCGCACGAGGCGGCAACCGGTTCCGCTCAGCCGCCGGCGACCGCGGGAATGACCGAGATCTGGGTGCCGTCCGGAGTCGCGGTCGCCAGGTCGTCGAGGAACCGGACGTCGTCGTTGCCGACGTAGACGTTGACGAAACGTCGGAGATTTCCGGCCTCGTCGAGGATGCGGCCCTTGATGCCCGAGTAGCTGGCGTCGAGGTCGTCGAGCACCGCGGCGAGGGTGTCGCCCTCGGCGCTCACCTCGGACTCGCCGCCGGTGTAGGTGCGCAGGATGGTCGGGATGCGGACCGAGACTGCCATGGCTGTTCCTTGCTGGGTTGGGGGTGACGCTCCACCAGACGGCGGTCAGACGATGCCGGACGCCACGAAGGCGTCATAGGACGGGGCGATGGTGGCGACGGCGCCGACGCGGTCGGACACGGCGTCGAGGGTCTTGAGGCCGTGGCCGGTGTTGATGACCACGGTCTCGAGGGACGTGTCGAGCTGGCCGGTCTCGACGAGCTTCTTCAGCACGCCGACGGTGGTCCCGCCGGCCGTCTCGGTGAAGATGCCCTCGGTGCGGGCCAGCAGGACGATCGCCTCGCGGACCTCGTCGTCGGTGATGTCCTCGACGGCCCCGCCGGAGCGGCGACAGATGTCGAGGACGTAGATGCCGTCGGCCGGGTTGCCGATGGCCAGGCTCTTGGCGATGGTGTCGGGCTTGACCGGGCGGATCGCGTCGGTGCCGGCCTTGTAGGCCACCGACACCGGCGAGCAGCCCGTCGCCTGGGCGCCGTAGATCTTGTAGGGCTTCTCCTCGACCAGGCCGAGCGTGATCAGCTCCTGGAAGGCCTTGTCGACCTTCGTCAGCTGGGAGCCGGACGCCACCGGGATGACGATCTGGTCGGGGATGCGCCACCCGAGCTGCTCGGCGATCTCGTAGCCCAGGGTCTTGGACCCCTCGGCGTAGAACGGGCGGACGTTGACGTTGACGAACGCCCAGCCGTCCTCCTCGCCGGCGATCTCCGAGGCGAGCTTGTTGACGTCGTCGTAGTTGCCGTCGACGGCCACGAGCCGGTCGGTGTAGACCGCGGAGTTGACCTGCTTGGGCTTCTCCAGGTTGCTCGGGATGAAGACGACGGTCTTCATGCCCGCGCGCGCACCGGCCGCGGCCACCGCGTTGGCGAGGTTGCCGGTGCTGGGGCAGGCGAAGACCTTGGCGTGCAGCTCGCGCGCCGCGCTCAGCGCGCAGGCGACGACGCGGTCCTTGAACGAGTTGGTGGGGTTGGTCGAGTCGTCCTTCACCCACAGGTTGTCGATGCCGAGCGCGGCACCGAGGTTGTCGGCCTTCAGGAGCCGGGTGAAGCCCGGCTCCATGTTGGGGCTCTGCTCGATGTCGTCGGGCACCGGCAGCAGTGCCTTGTAGCGCCAGATGTTGGCGGGGCCCGCGGCGATCTCCTCGCGGGTCACGGCCGGGAAGTCGTAGGACACCTCGAGCGGTCCGAAGCACTCCGGACAGGCGTAGTGCGGTCCCAGCGCGACCTCGTGGCCGCACTCGCGGCAGGCCAGCGCACGGGCGTTGCCGAAGGCGCCCTCGCGCAGGCCGGGCGGGCGTGGAGCCCTTCTCGACGTTTCGCTTTCTCGGCGGTGTTCTCGGTCACCAGGGTGCTCATGAAGTCCTCCTTCTCATCTTCCCCGCGTATCTCGCGTGGGTCGGATTTGGCACCTGCTCCCATGACTGGCGATGACCGCCAGGAGGCTCATGGGTGGTTGCCGGGACTTCAACGGGCCGTTCCCTCAGTCCCTCGTGATGAGCAGGACCAGCGTAGGCAGGCCGTCTCACATCGTGCACATCGAGTCCACGATGTGGATGCGGCGGTGTCAGCCTGCTGAGACGAGGGCGCGCAGCAGCTCGACGGTGCCCAGCGGTCCGTCGACGACGACGTCGGCCAGCTCGACCAGGCTCGGCTGCTCGGTCGAGGCGGAGCACACGACCAGGCCGGGCAACCCCTCGGCGCGCATCTGGCGTACGGCCTCGAAGGCCTCGATGTCGCCGAGGTCGTCACCGGCGAAGATCACGCCGGTGGCCGCCTGCTCGGCCACGAACGTGCGCAGGGCCTGACCCTTGTGGACCTCCCCCGACCGGACCTCGATGACGTGGCGTCCCGGTTCGACGGCGAGGTGGTGTCGCTCGGCCAGCGCGGCGATCGGGGCCTGCAACCGCTCGAACGCGCCGGTGGGGTCGTCCATCCGGCGGGTGTGCACCGCGACCGACAACCCCTTCTCCTCGATCCAGGCGTCCGCGGCGTCGGCCCGCCGCAGCACCGATGGCAGCTCCCGCTCGAACGTGGCGAGCCCCGTCGGGGGACGCGGCGAGCGGATCCGCTGCTCGGTGGCCGACCACCTCTCGTTGCCGTACTGCCCGAAGACGAAGAGCTCGGCGCCGCGGTCGAGCATCGCGTCGCCCAGCGCGTCGAGGTCGCCCAGCGCGATGAGCTGGCGCGCCGGGCGGCCGGTGATCACCGCGACGGCGCGCACCACCTCGGCGAGCTCCAGGAGCGCTCCCGGAGCGCCCGGGTGCAGGCGTGCGGCCTCGGGGTCGTCGATGACGGGTGAGAGCGTGCCGTCGAAGTCGAGACCGACCACGACTCCGTCGAGGACGTCGCGTACGGCGTCGTAGTGGGCGCGGGCGCCGTCGGAGGTGAACTCCATGACGCCCAGCCAATCACGCGCGCAGGACCCGCGCGAACCCGAGGCGCCCGGCGAGACGAGGCTCACGGCGCGCGTGGCCGTGCCTGTGACTACCGGGGGGCGTCGGTCGTCAGGATGATCGTGAGGCGGTCCAGCTTCATCTCGCCGACGGCCGGGGCGGTGCGCCTGATCCCCAGGTCGAGGGCCAGCTGCTTGCCGGCGGCCTTGAGCCGGGGCGGGAAGTAGACCGTGGTCGTGGGGACGACGCCGTACCAGTTGTCCTCGCCGACCACGGACCAGCCGACCTGCGTCGCCTTGCCCGCGACACCGGCCGCAAGGCCCTTGATGCCGGAGTTGTTGAAGACCTCGACGTAGACCTCGGCGCGCTTGATCTGCGGCTT
Organism: uncultured Actinomycetota bacterium; assembly: GCA_963778975.1. Lineage (GTDB taxonomy): Bacteria > Actinomycetota > Actinomycetes > Propionibacteriales > Nocardioidaceae > Nocardioides. Next base: position 92,097 of record CAVZWM010000015.1, on the reverse strand, counting down.
CGGCTTGGGGGTCCTGGTCGGCACGACCGGCTCGGCCGTCTCGGACTTCTGGGCGCTGGCGACGGTCGCGGTGTCGACCCGGCGCTCGGTGGGCGCCTGGTCGCGGGTCGCGACGAAGGTGATGGAGGCCATCGCGACGGCGATGACCGAGAGCATCACGAGCGGGGACGGGAAGGCGACACCGCGCTCGTCACGGGTACGCGGGCGGGAGGGGCGGCCGGGACTGGGGAAGAAGGCCATGGGGAAGGAGCCAATCGTGAGTGAGGTGGTCAGATCTCGAGTGTCAGACGTCGAAGCCGAGTCGCCGTGCGGAGCGCTGGCGCTGGCGCGATGCCCGCAGGCGACGGAGGCGACGGACCAGGAGCGGGTCGGCCTCGAGCGCGTCGGGACGGTCGATGAGGGCGTTGAGGACCTGGTAGTAGCGGGTCGAGGACATGTCGAACTTCTCGCGGACGGCCTGCTCCTTGGCGCCGGCGTACTTCCACCAGTGGCGCTCGAACTCGAGGATCTCGCGGTCGCGCTGGCTCAGGCCGGCAGCAGTCTCCTGCTCGGCCACGATGTGCTTGGCGGCGTCCATGTGCCTTCTCCCCTGCTCGACCCACGTCCACTGGGTGCGGTGGACGTGGCCCACTCTAGGCGACGAACGACAACGATGTCATTCGCCCTCGGCGAGTCGTCTGGACAAACCCGCGCCGCAGCGTGGCCGGACGGCAGGGCGCAGCCTGTCACCCCACGTGGCTAGGGTGCGTGGCGTGACCAGTCCCCCGCAGGCAGACCTCGTGATCGTGGCCAACCGCCTGCCCGTGGACCGGGTGGCCCTCCCCGACGGCAGCTCGGAGTGGCGCGGCTCCCCGGGCGGCCTGGTGACCGCCCTGGAGCCGGTGATGCGCTCGGGTGACGGGGCCTGGATCGGCTGGCCGGGCGCCGCCGACGAGGACTTCGAACCCTTCGTCGAGGACGGCCTGTCCCTCGTCCCGGTGTCGCTCAGCGCCCGGGAGGTCGAGGAGTTCTACGAGGGCTTCGCCAACGGCACCCTGTGGCCGCTCTACCACGACGTCGTGGCCAAGCCGGAGTTCCACCGCGAGTGGTGGGAGGCCTACGTCGTGGTCAACCGGCGCTTCGCCGACCGCGCCGCCGAGGTCGCCGCGCCGGGCGCGACCGTCTGGATCCAGGACTACCAGCTCCAGCTCGTCCCGCAGATGCTGCGCGAGCGGCGGCCCGACCTGCGCATCGGCTTCTACCTCCACATCCCCTTCCCGCCGGCCGAGCTCTTCTCCCAGCTGCCGTGGCGCCGCCAGCTGCTCGAGGGCCTGCTGGGGGCCGACCTCATCGGCTTCCAGCTGCCCGGCGCCGCGGCCAACTTCGTCCGCCTCGTCCGCAGCCGGGTGGGCCACAAGACCCACCGCGACATGATCTACCTCCCCGACGGCCGGCAGGTGAAGGCGACGGCCTTCCCGATCTCGATCGACACCGCCGGGTTCGAGGCGCTCGCCCGGTCCGAGGGCGTCCAGGCCAGGGCGACGGAGATCCGGGAGGCCCTCGGCAACCCTCGCAAGATCTTCCTGGGCATCGACCGTCTCGACTACACCAAGGGCATCTTCACCCGACTGCGTGCCTTCGGCGAGCTCGTGCGCGACGGCCTGCTCGACGTCGAGGACGTCGTCTTCGTCCAGGTCGCCACCCCGTCGCGGGAGCGGGTCGAGGAGTACCGCCTCCTCCGCGACGACATCGACCGTCTCGTCGGAAACATCAACGGCGACCTGGGTCGCATCGGTCGCCCCGCGATCTCCTACCTCCACTCCTCCTACCCCCGCGAGGAGATGGCCGCCCTCTACCGCGCGGCCGACATCATGGTCGTCACGCCGTTCCGGGACGGGATGAACCTCGTCGCCAAGGAGTACGTCGCCTGCCGCTACGACGACGACGGCGCGCTGGTCCTCTCCGAGTTCGCCGGAGCCGCGGCCGAGCTGCGTCAGGCGTGGCTGATCAACCCCTACGACATCGACGGCATGAAGGCCTCCCTGCTCGAGGCGTTCGAGGCGGACGAGAAGGAGCGGGCCCGCCGGATGCGGGCCATGCGCAAGACCGTCGTCCACCACGACGTGGCCCGATGGGCGGCCGCCTTCCTCAGCGAGCTCGAGCAGCGCACCCGACCACCACGACAAGAGCCTGCGCCCCTCCCGCTCGACCTGAGCCGTCAGGCCGGCCGCTCCGCGGAGTGCGTGGCGTCCTGGGCCACCATGATCGCCTCGATCTCCTTCACGAGGGCCGGGCCCAGGCGCGGCCAGCTGGCGTCGTACCCGTAGACCTGCGCCAGTCCCACGGCCGATCGCGTGCCGTCGAGGAGGTCGATGTCGCGCGGTCCGATCAGTCCGGGGTGCACGACCCCGATGGCCTCGGACACCTTGAGCAGGTCGCGCCGCAGCGAGCGGATGTAGTTGGCGGCGCGCACGCTCTTGAGGGTGACGTCGAGGCCGCGGGTGTAGCGCGGGTTCTGGGTGGCCACGCCGACCGGGCAGTGGTCGGTGTGGCACTTCTGGGCCTGGATGCAGCCGATCGCCATCATCGCCTCGCGACCGACGTGGACGATGTCCACGCCGAGGGCGAAGGCGACGACCGCGTTCTCCGGGATGCCGAGCTTGCCGGCGCCGATGAAGACGACGTCGTCGGTCAGCCCCGCCGTCGCGAACCGCTTGTAGACCTCGGCGAAGCCGATCCGGAACGGATAGGCCACCGAGTCGGCGAAGATCATCGGCGCGGCTCCGGTGCCGCCCTCGCCCCCGTCGATGTTGACGAAGTCGACGCCGCGGCCGCCGCGCGACATCTCGTCGGGTCAGCTCGTCCCACATCGTGAGGTTGCCGACCGCCGACTTGATGCCGACCGGCAGGCCGGTCGCCTGCGCCACGGACTCCACGAAGTCGAGCATCGAGTCGATGTCGTGGAAGACCTCGTGCCGGCTCGGGCGAGGCGCAGTCCTTGCCCTCCGGGATGCCACGGATCTCGGCGATCTCCCTGCTGACCTTCTCGCCCGGGAGCATCCCGCCGAGGCCGGGCTTGGCGCCCTGGCTGAGCTTGATCTCGATCGCCTTCACCGGCGCGGACTGGACGAGGTCGACGAGTCGCCCCATGTCGAAGCGACCGTGCTCGTCGCGGCAGCCGAAGTAGGACGTGCCGATCTGGAAGACGATGTCACCGCCGTGGCGGTGGTGCGGCGAGAGTGCGCCCTCGCCGGTGTTCTGCAGGCAGCCCGCCATCGCCGCGCCCTTGTTGAGCGCCTCGATCGCCTTGCCCGACAGCGCGCCGAAGCTCATCCCGGAGATGTTGACCACCGAGCCGGGTCGGAAGGCGTGCGTACGTCCTCGCGCCCCGCCCAGCACCTTGGCGGCGGGCAGCACGATCTCCTCCTGCGCGTGCGGCATCGTCGCCGCCCCGTGCCCGGTGAACGTGCGGTGCTTGATGATCGGGTAGCCGGCGGAGTGCTCGACGTCGTTGTCGGTGCCGAAGCCGAAGTAGTTGTTCTGCAGCTTGGAGCTGGCATAGACCCAGCGGCGCTGGTCGCGGCTGAAGGGACGCTCCTCGTCGTTGCTGGTGACGATGTACTGCCGCAGCTCGGGTCCGAACTTCTCGACCAGGAACCGGGCGTGACCGACGATCGGGAAGTTGCGCAGGATGGCGTGCTTGCGCTGGACCAGGTCGTAGACCGTCGTGGCAGCCCCGGCAGCGGCCGTGCCCCCGAGGATGGCGTATCTCCACTTCATGGGTTGTTCCTAGTCGCCCGGTGACTGGTTGTCGAGGACGACCCGCTCACGCGAGCTCGCCGCGCGCGAGGCTCACACCCGAGTGGGTGGGATCGCCGTCGTCGGGCTCGACGGAGATGTCGACGATGCGGTAGCCCTCCTCGATCAGTCCCGTCGGGACCTCGAACTCGCCCTCGTCGCCCGAGGCGAGGACGCCCAGGGCGACCATGCGGGTGCCGTCGACGTTGATCAGCCACACCTCGTGGAAACCGTCCTCGTCGCCGAGCGCGCTGGCCTCCACGCGCAGGGTGAGCGTGTCGTCGGCCTGTACGGCGCTGGCGACGCCGCGGGCTGCATCGCTGTCGAGCGCGGTCAGGTCGGCGGCCGCCACCACGGTGCCCGGATCCCGGGTCCACCGCTTCGGGAGCCTCGGAGCCGTCGGTCAGGCGGCCCAGGCCGAGGCCGGCGACGAGGGCGAGCCCGGCTGCGAGCCCGGCGGCCCAGGCGGGGATCGTGCGTCGTGACGGGCGCCCGGCCGGACGTGCCGGTTCGTCGACCGGCAGCGGCACCGGGCGGGTGACGGGGTCGTCGGACGGTCGTCGGGCGAGCGCACGTGGGACATCACCTGGTCCCGCACCCGATCGGGGGCCGGGACCAGCTCGTCCTCGCCCGCCACGCGGCGTACGTCGGCGAGGGAGGCGAGGAGCGCGCCGCAGTCGGGGCACGACGCGACGTGACGGCGGAGCTCGTCGGAGACGTCATCGGGGTCGAGGACGAGCGCGGCGAGGTCCTCGAGATCGGCGTGGGTCATCCGCGCACCCCCTCGAGCTGTTGGTGGATGTGGATCAGGCCACGGCGGACGTGGCTCTTGACGGTGCCGAGCGGCAGGCCGGTCGTCTCGGCGATCTCGGCGTGGCTGCGCCCCTCCCAGAAGGCGAGGAACACGATCGTGCGGCGCGGGTCGGGCAGCTCCTGCACCGCCTGGCGCACCACCAGGCGGTCGGCGATCTCCCCGTCGGCCGACTCGAGGGTGGTGACGCGGGCGTCGGGCCCTGCTGCGACCGCGGCGACCCGGTCGGCGTCGCGGGCCCGCGCCGCGCGAACGTCGGAGATCTTGTGTCGCGCGATGCCGATCAACCAGGACGGCAGCGCCGACGGGCTCGGGGTCAGCGTGTGGCGACTGCGCCAGGCGGCCACGAACACCTGCTGCGTGACGTCCTCGGCGTCGTGGGGATCTCGCAGGGCGCGGAGCGCGAAGGTGTGGACCAGGGCCGACCAGCGGTCGTAGATCTCCTCGAGCGCCGTCTCGTCGCCCTCGACGAGGCGGGCCGCGACGGACTGGACGTAGTCGTCGTGCTCCTCGTCGAACTCGCCGCAGACCGGTCACCACGGCGCCACGGTAGCGCCGGGGCGACCGGGTGGGGAACGCCGTCGCACTCATCGGCGTTCCCCACTCCGTCGTTCTCGCGTTGCCTCCGGTGCCTCAGAGGTCCATCGGCCGCAGGACGCGGTCGATGCCGTGCGCGATCTGCTTGTTGCCCTTGTTGACGTCGAGGGCGGTCAGGACGGCTCGGGCGTCGCGGTCGTTCTTGTCCTTGTCCTTGACCGTGATGCGCAGCGAGGGCTTGGTGCGCACGTCGATCTTGACCGTCTTGCCGGCCGCGGTCATCAGCTTGGCGCCGTCGGCCTTGAGCACCTTGCCGCTGGTCAGCGTCTTGCCCGGGACCACGTGGTAGAGCAGGACGGTCTCGATGGTGTCGACGCCGGCGAGCTCGACGAGGGCGTCGAAGATCTTCTTCTCGCTCTTGATCGTGTCTGCCGGTGAGGTCCTTGACGAGCAGCCGGAACGCCTGGTCGGTGGGCGCGAAGACGGTGAGGCGCTGGGTGCCGTCGGCGAGGAGCGCCACCGGGGAGTCGGGCTTGGCACCGACGACGGCGAGGGCTGCCTCGGTCACGATGTCGAAGTCCTTGGCAGTCCTTGTCGAACTGGTCGCCGTCCGCGGTGAGCGCCCCGGCGAGGCTGGTCTCACCCGGAGCCGCCTGGGCAGAGGCCGCGGGGGCGGTCGCCTGCACGGCGCCGAGCGCGAGGGCCGAGGCCGCGAGCAGGGTGGGTACGCGTCGCTTCATGTGAGTCCTTCCATCGGGGGCGCTGGATCGCGCCCGTCGACTCCTTCTCCGTGCGAGGCCCACCACTGGATGCACCCGGGCCGTAGATTTCTCACATGGATCTGATTCCCAAGCCCGACCAGCTGGTCTCGGCCGCCGGCAACGTGGCGCACACACTGCTCTACGGCGGGTTGGCAGATCTGCGGCCGATGCCGCGCACCCTCATCGACGACGGCGAGCTGCGCGAGGTCTACCACTACCGGCCCGCCGCCGGGGTCGAGCCGGTCGGCGACCCCATCCTGCTGGTGACGCCGCTCGCCGCGCCCGCCCTGTGCTTCGACCTGCGACGCGGCTGCTCACTCGTCGAGCACCTGGTCACCGAGGGGCGACCGACCTACCTCCTGGAGTACGGCCAGGTCTCCTTCCGCAACCGCTCCCTCGGCATGGAGCACTGGGTCGACGAGGTCCTCCCCCAGGCGATCGAGACCGTCTCGCAGCACGCGGGCGGCCGGCCCGTCCACGTGGTCGGCTGGAGCCTCGGCGGCATCTTCGCCCTGCTCTCCGCCGCCGACCGGGCCGACCTCCCCGTCGCGTCGCTGTCCGTGATGGGCAGCCCCGTCGACGTGAAGAGGGTGCCGCTCGTGGCGCCGGTGCGGCCGTTGCTCAACCTCACGCAGGGACGCGGGGCCATCACGCGGGCCTACCAGGCGCTCGGCGGCATCCCCGTCCCGCTGGTCAACTGGGCCTTCACCGCCGCCTCGGCGCAGAAGGTGCTCACCAAGCCGCTGGCGATCCTCACCCACCTCGACGACAGCGACTTCCTGGCCCAGCTCGAGGCCGTCGACCGCTTCACGGACAACATGACGGCCTACCCGGGTCGGACGTTCGGCCAGCTCTACCACCGCTTCGTCAGGGGCAACGCGCTTGCCGGCGGATCGATGCGGATGGGCGATCGCACCGTCGACCTGGCCGCGATCACCGTCCCCGTGCTCGTCTTCGCCGGTGCCACCGACGGCATCGCCCCGATGGCCTCGGTGAGACCACTGGTGGACCTGCTCACCGGGTCCGAGGAGGTCCAGTTCGAGATCGTGCCCGGCGGGCACCTGGGCATGCTCACCGGCCGTGCCGCCCGCGGGACGACGTGGCGGGCGCTCGACGAGTGGGTGAGCCGGTGGTCGGGTCGCGAGGTGATCGCCGAGCCGCCGGCGAAGAAGGCCGCCACCGTGAAGAAGTCGCCGGGCAAGAAGGCGCCGGGCAAGAAGGCGCCGCGGCAAGAAGGCCGCGGCACAGACGTCGCCGGCCGCGAAGGTCCCCGCGAAGGAGGCGTCCTCGGACGCGATCGGGACCAACCCGACGCGGCGCTACACCTCCGCCGGTTCGCGATCCCTCGGCCAGCGATGACCGCCCTCGGACGGGGCGTCCGGATCGGCTACGGCAGCGGCTCGGTGGCCACGGGCGCCTTCGGCACGGTGCCCGGCCTGATGCTCCTGCCCTACCTCACCGACGAGCTCGGCATCGCCGCCCTCTGGGCGGGGGTGATCGTCTTCGTGCCGAAGGCGTGGGACGTGGTGCTGAACCCGATCGCAGGTCGCATCAGCGACCGCACGGTCGACCCGGCGGGGCCGCGACGACCGTGGCTGATCCGGGCCGGCCTGATGCTCGCCGGCGCGTTCGCCCTCATCTTCGCCGCACCCGACATGGGCAGTCGCTGGCTCGAGGCCGGGTGGGTCCTCGTGTTCTTCGTGCTCGCGGCATCGGCGTACGCGTTCTTCCAGGTCCCCTACGTCGCGATGCCGGCCGAGATCACGTCGTCCTACGACGAACGCACGCGGTTGATGACGTGGCGCGTCGCGATCCTGGCCTTCACGATCATGCTCGCCGGGGCGACCGCACCGGTGATCCGTGACGCGGTGGGCGGTCGTGACGGCTATCGCGTGATGGGTGTCGTGATGGCGGTCCTGATCGTCGTCGGCGTCGTCAGCGCCTGGTGGGGCACCCGCAACGCCCCGATCGGTGCCGTCGCCGCCGGAGCCGGCTCGTTGCGCGAGCAGCTGCGGGTCGTGGCCCGGGCCCGCGACTTCCGGGTCCTGCTCACCACGTTCGTCCTCCAGGCGCTGGCCACCGGCTGCATGCTGGCCGGGGTCGACTACCTCGCCGGTGACGTGCTCGACCGGCCGGGCTCGGCCACGATCCTCTTCGTGTGCTTCGTGGGTCCGGCACTGCTGCTGACGCCGGTGTGGACGGCGGTCGGGACGCGGATCGGCAAGCGGCAGGGCTACGTCATCGCCTCGCTCGTGCTGGCCGCGGGCGCACTGCTCGCAGTGTCGGCACGGGTGGCCCCGCCGGCCGTCGTCTTCGCGGCCACGGCGCTGGTCGGTGTGGGGTACGCCGGGTGCCAGGTCTTCCCGATGGCGATGCTCCCCGACGCGGCCGCGGTCGACACGGCCCGCACCGGCGAGAACCGGGCCGGCGTCTACACCGGCGTGTGGACGGCGGGCGAGACGCTCGGGCTGGCCTCGGGGCCGGCCGTGTTCGCCGTCGTGCTCGCCCTGGGCGGCTACCTCTCCAGCCAGGGGCGCGAGATCGCCCAGCCCGACTCGGCCCTCAACGCCATCACGATCGGCTTCTCCGTCGTGCCTGCCGTCCTGACCCTGGTCAGCCTGTGGTGGCTGCGCCAGTACACCCTCGACGCCGCCGAGGTGGCGGCCACGGAAGGAGCCCTGCATGGCTGACCCGATCGAGCAGCTGCTGGCTCGCCAGGCGGGCGACCTGCCCGTGCACGGCGGTCGCACCCTCGCCTACGTCTACGACTCCGGTGACCCCGAGATCGACCGGGTCGCGCGCGAGGCGGTGGCTGCGTACGCCGCCTCCAACGCCCTCGACCCGACGGCCTTCCCGTCGCTGCTGCAGATGGAGAACGAGCTCGTCGGCTTCGCGTGCCGGCTGCTCGACGCCCCCGACGGCGCCGTCGGCACCGTGACCTCGGGCGGCACCGAGTCGATCCTGCTGGCCGTCCAGGGTGCGCGCGACAGCCGCCCCGACGTGACCCGTCCGCGGATGGTGCTGCCCGCCACGGCGCACGCGGCGTTCCACAAGGCCGCGCACTACTTCGGAGTCGAGGCCGTCCTCGTGCCGGTGGGGCCCGACTTCCGGGCCGATGCCACCGCCATGGCCGCCGCCATCGACGACGACACCGTGCTGGTGGTCGCCAGCGCGCCGTCGTACGCCCACGGGGTGGTGGACCCGGTCACCGAGATCGCGGCCGCGGCCGCCGCGCGCGGCATCCGCTGCCACGTCGACGCCTGCATCGGCGGCTGGGTGCTGCCGTACGCCGCCCGGCTGGGGCGCGAGGTCGCGCCGTGGACCTTCGCTGTCGACGGAGTGACCTCGATCTCGGTCGACACCCACAAGTACGCCTATGCCCCCAAGGGGACCTCGCTCCTGCTGCACCGGGACTCGGCCCTGCGGCGTCCGCAGTTCTTCGCGTCCGCGGCCTGGCCGGGCTACACGATGCTCAACGCCACCACCCAGTCCACGCGCTCCGGCGGACCGATCGCGGGCACCTGGGCGGTCGTCGAGCAGATCGGGGACAGCGGCTACCTGGATCTCGCGGACCGTGCGTTCGCGGCGGTCGACGCGATCGTCGCCTGCATCGAGTGGGAGCCGGCGCTGCGCCTGGTCGTGGCACCGGACTCGACGCTCGTGACCCTGGCGACGGACGACTCCCTGGACCCGTTCACGCTCACCGATGAGCTCGTCTCCCGCGGCTGGTACGTCCAGCCGCAGCTGTCCTTCGGCGACGACGGCCCCAGCATCCACCTCTCCGTGAGCGCCGGGACGCTGGCCCACGTGGGGGAGTTCGCCGGGGCCCTGACCGACTCGGTCGCAGCGGCTCGGGCTGCCGGCCCGGTCGCGGTCGACGCGGGCGTGGTGGTCTTCATCGAGGCACTGGACCCCGCCACCCTCACCGACGAGGACTTCGACGGCCTGCTCGCGGCCTCGGGCCTGGTGGGCGCGTCCGCCGACGGCGACCTCGAGCTGCCGACGCGGATGGCCGAGGTCAACGCCATGCTCGACGTGGCGTCGCCCGCCATGCGCGAGGCGTTGCTCAAGGCCTTCCTCGACCGGCTCCAGCGACCCGCATGACCGCGCTGGCCGGACTCGTGGAGCGGGGGCTGGTCGCGGCCGACTGGGCCGAGGCGCTGGGGCCCGTCGACGACCGGATCGCCGCGATGGGCGACTTCCTGCGTGCGGAGCTGGCCGCGGGGCGGAGCTACCTCCCGGCCGGCGAGCACGTCATGCGGGCCTTCCAGCGCCCGCTGGCCGACGTACGCGTGCTGGTCGTGGGGCAGGACCCCTATCCCACACCGGGTCACCCGATCGGGCTGTCGTTCGCCGTGGCGCCGGACGTGCGACCGGTGCCGCGGTCGCTGGCCAACATCTACGCCGAGCTGGCCACCGACCTCGGGATCGAGAAGGTGGCGCACGGCGACCTGACCGCGTGGGCGGACCAGGGCGTGATGCTGCTCAACCGGGTGCTGACGGTCCGGCCGGGCGAGGCCGCGTCGCACCGCGGACGCGGGTGGGAGGACGTCACCGCGTGCGCCATCGAGGCACTGGCCGGGCGCGGCGGGCCGTGCGTGGCCATCCTGTGGGGCCGCGACGCGCAGTCGTTGAAGCCGATGCTGGGCCCGATCCCCTGGGTGGAGTCGGCGCACCCGTCACCGCTCTCCGCCTCGCGCGGGTTCTTCGGGTCGCGTCCGTTCAGCCGGGTCAACCGGATGCTGGAGGAGCAGGGCGGTCGGCCGGTGGACTGGCGGCTGCCGCCCGCTTGAAGATAGTCCGGATTTCAACTATCCTCGTGCCATGAGTGATCGCATGCCTGCCCTCTACATCGGCCACGGCGCCCCGCCCCTGCTCGACGACCCGGTCTGGTCCGGGCAGCTCTCGGCCTGGGCCGGCGACCTCCCGCGCCCGACGGCGATCCTCATCGTGAGCGCCCACTGGGAGTCCGCCCCGGTGAGCCTGAGCGCCAGCCACGCGCCGCTCGTCTACGACTTCGGCGGGTTCGCGCCGAAGTACTACCAGATGACCTACGAGACCCCCGACGCCTCGCACCTGGCCCAGCGGGTGGCGGCGATGATGCCCGACGGCGAGCCCGTGCACCAGCACGTCAGCCGCGGCCTCGACCACGGCGCGTGGGTGCCGTTGAGGATCATGTTCCCCGAGGCCGACATCCCGGTCCTGCAGATGTCGCTGCCGACCGACGACCCGCACCGCCTGATGAAGCTCGGCGAGCGACTCCGCCCGCTGCGCGACGAGGGGGTGCTGATCATCGGGTCGGGCTTCCTGACCCACGGGCTGCCCTACCTCAAGGACTTCCGCATCGACGCCGACGTGCCCGGCTGGTCGAAGGACTTCGACCTGTGGGCCGGCGACGCGCTCACCCGCGGCGACGTGGACCTGCTGTCCGACTACCGCGCCAAGGCACCCGGCATGCCCTACGCCCACCCGACCGTCGAGCACTACACGCCGCTCTTCGTCACGCTGGGCGCCGCCACGAGTGCCGACGCGCCCGGCCTCCAGGTCATCGACGGCTACTGGATGGGTCTCTCGAAGCGGTCCCTGCAGGTGGCCTAGGTTGAGGGCGTGAAGGTCCTCTCCATCCAGTCCCACGTCGCCTACGGCCACGTCGGCAACTCAGCCGCGGTCTTCCCCCTCCAGCGCCTCGGCCACGAGGTGTGGCCGGTGCTCACGGTCAACTTCTCCAACCACACCGGGTACGGCGCCTGGCGGGGGCCGCTGATCCCCGCCGACGACGTACGCGCGGTCATCACCGGCATCGAGGAGCGCGGGGCGTTCGTGGGGTGCGACGCGGTGCTCTCGGGCTACCAGGGCTCCCCCGAGATCGCCGACGTCATCGCCGACGCCGTCGCCCGCGTGAAGGCCGCCAACCCCGCCGCGACCTACACCTGCGACCCGGTGATGGGCAACGCGACCTCCGGCTGCTTCGTCAACCCCGCCATCCCGCCGAAGTACCGCTCCACGGTCATCCCGGTGGCCGACGTCCTGACGCCCAACCAGTTCGAGCTCGGCTTCATCACCGACAACGACGCACTCAGCGGCTCCTCCCCACTGGCCGACATCCTGGCCGCGGCCGACGAGCTGCGCGCCCTGGGACCGGCCACCGTGCTGGTCACCTCGGTCCTGCGTGAGGGCGCACCCGATGACGCCATCGAGATGCTGGCCGTCACCGCCGACGGGGCCTGGCTGGTGCAGACCCCGCGGCTGCCGATGAAGGCCAACGGCTCGGGCGACATCACCGCGGCCCTGTTCACCGCCCACCTGCACGAGACGGGTTCGGCTGCCGACGCACTGGCTCGTACGGCGTCGTCGGTCTTCGCGGTGCTCAAGGCCACCCTCGACTCCGGCGAGCGCGAGCTCCGGCTGATCGCCGCCCAGGACCACATCGCCGACCCGGCGTGCGAGTTCGAGGTCGAGCAGGTCCGCTGACCGCGCTTGGACTGGTCGAGGACTTGCCGTCCGCGTATCTCTGCCTGCCGCCAGGCCCGGAGTTCCACGGTTGCGCGCCTTGAACGTCGGGAGCTGGGGATCAGCGAGTTCGGGCAAACCAGGCGCGGCACCCGAGACAGGTCACACGACGAATCTAGACGCGACGACTGACACTCGAGCCGCGTGAGAGATTCGAACTCTCGCAACCCAATTTACAAGATTGGTGCTCTACCCCTGAGCTAACGCGGCGCTGCTGCAGAACAGCGCGGCCATCCTAGGCGAGCGTGCACTCGACCCGCACGCGGCGTGTTGGGAGAATGGCCCCCGTGAGCCTCCTCCACCTGCCGCACCACGACGGCTCCCCGGTCTACGTCTCCGACGAGGCGCCGGCACTCGGCGACACGGTCACGGTGCGCGTGCGGACCAGTCCCGGCGACCCGGTGGAGGCGATCTGGCTGCGCACGACGTACGACGCGGAGCCGGTGTTCCACCCGATGGCCACCGTCCGGACGGACCGGGACGCCGTGTGGTGGGAGGGCCGGCTGCCGGTCCACAACCCGGTGACCCACTACCGCTTCCTCATCGTGCGCGCCCTCGCGGCAGGGCGCAGCGACCAGGAGTGGCTGACCGGCGCCGGCATGGTGGGCCACGACCTCCCGGATGCGTCCGACTTCCGACTGGCGGCCTTCGAGGCTGCGCCCGACTGGGGACGCGACGGCGTGATCTACCAGATCTTCCCCGACCGGTTCGCGCGGTCCGCGGCCGCCGCGGAGCGCGAGACGCCGGCCTGGGCGCTGCCCGCCGAGTGGGACGACGAGGTGGTCTTCGAGGGCAGCGACCCGCACACGCCACTGCAGCTCTTCGGCGGCGACCTCGACGGCATCACCGACCACCTCGACCACATCGCCGAGGTCGGCGCGGACATCGTCTACACGACGCCGGTCTTCCCCGGCGAGAGCAACCACCGCTACAACGCGACCACCTTCGACGAGGTCGATCCGCTGCTCGGCGGCGACGAGGCGTACGCCCGGCTGAGCACCGCCGTGCACGCCCGCGGCTGGCGCATCCTGGGTGACCTCACCACCAACCACACCGGGGACACCCACGAGTGGTTCCTCGCGGGGCAGTCCGACCCGGGCGACCCGCACCGCTCCTACTACTACTTCGACGACGACGGCACCTACGCCTGCTGGATGGGCCACGGCACGCTGCCCAAGGTCAACCACGCGAACCCGGCGCTGCGCGCCGCGATGGTCGAGGGCCCCGACTCCGTGGTGGGCCGCTGGCTGCGCCCGCCCTACGACGTCGACGGGTGGCGCATCGACGTGGCGAACATGACCGGCCGCCTCGGCGAGCTCGACCTCGCCCACGAGGTGGCGAGGTCGGCGCGCGGGACCGCGGCGCAGCTGCGCGAGGACCCGCTCGTCATCGGCGAGCACAACCACGACGCCACCGGCGACGTGGACGGTGACGGCTGGCACGGCACCATGAACTACTCGGGCTTCTCCTGGCCGGTCTGGTCGTGGCTGCGCGACCCCGCCTCCCCCGCGCGCCCCTTCGGCCGTCCGGTGCCGGTCCCGCGACGCGGCGGCAGCGAGGTCGTCGACACCTTCCGCGCCTGGCAGGGCACGCTCGGCTGGAGGGCGACCTGCACCAGCTGGAACATCCTCGGCTCCCACGACTCCGCCCGCATCCGCACGGTCGTCGGGGGCGACGCCGCCGTCCACCGGGTGGCCGCCGGGCTCCAGTTCACCCTCCCCGGTGTCCCGATGCTGTTCGCGGGCGACGAGCTGGGGCTCGAGGGTGTCACCGGCGAGGACGCCCGGCGGCCGATGCCGTGGGACACCTCGGACGAGTGGGACCGCCGGACCCTCGCGACGTACGCCGACCTGTCGAGGCTGCGACGCGACCAGGTCGCGCTGCGACGCGGCGGCCTGCGCTGGGCGCACGCCGACGACGACTCCATCGCCTTCGTCCGCGAGCATGCAGCGGGGTCGGTCCTGGTGGTGGCGCGACGGGCCTCGGGTGGCGCGTTCACCCTCCCGCTCGGCACGGCCGGGCACCTGCTCGGCACCGAGCCGGGCGGGTCGGACCTCGTGCACCGGACGGAGGGGATCTTCGTTCCCGCCTCCGACGGGCCGAGGCTCGACGTCTGGGCGCTCACCACGGAGTAGTTTCACCCCATGGCGATGCGCATCGTGGCGAGCCGCCCCGACCCGGCCATCCTCGGCCTGCCCTGGGACACCCCGCTGGAGGAGTGGCCCGACGACATCGTCGTCCCCCTGCCGCGCGGGCTGTCGCGGCACATCGTGCGGATCGTGCGCCTGGGCGAGCGGGTCTACGCCGTCAAGGAGACCCAGGACGACATCGCCTTCCGCGAGTACCGCATGCTGCGCGACCTGCAGCGGCTCGGCCTGCCCGCGGTGGTGCCGCAGGGCGTCGTCACGGGTCGGCTCGGCAAGGACGGAGAAGACCTGCCGGCAGCCCTGATCACCCGGCACCTCCAGTTCTCGCTCCCCTACCGGAGCCTCTTCAGCCGCGGCATGACCGCCGAGCACGTGCCGACCCTGATCGACGCGATCGTCGTGCTGCTGGTGCGGCTCCACCTGGCCGGCTTCTACTGGGGCGACGTGTCGCTCTCCAACGTGCTGTTCCGCCGCAGCGCCGGCGAGTTCGCGGCCTACCTCGTCGACGCCGAGACCGGCGAGCTGCACGAGGAGGTCGGCGCGCGGATGCGGGAGTACGACATCACCGTCGGCTGCGAGAACATCTTCGCCGAGCTGATGGACCTCACTGCGAGCGGCGCGGTGCAGAAGCCCATCGACGGATTCGCCATCATCACCCACCTGCGCGAGCGCTACGAGGCGCTCTGGCGCGAGCTGACCGACCTCGAGGAGTTCCGCGCTGACGAGATGTGGCGCATCGAACGGCGCGTGGAGCGACTCAACGACCTGGGCTTCGACATCGACGAGCTCGACATCGTCACCGACCTGGGCGGCGACACGATCCGGATCCAGCCCAAGGTCGTCGACCTGGGCCACCACCAGCGCGAGCTGCAAGCCCTCACCGGCATGAGTGTGGAGGACAACCAGGCCCGGCGGCTGCTCAACGACCTGGCTTCGTTCACCGCCCACTACGACCTCGGCCGCGAGGACCGGCACCTGGTGGCCAGCAAGTGGATGCACGAGATCTTCGAGCCCATCATGGCGATGATCCCGCCCGACGCCACCGGCAAGCTGGAGCCGGCGGAGATCTTCCACGAGATCCTCGAGCACCGGTGGTACCTCTCGGAGCAGGCCGGGCACGAGATCGGCATCCACGAGACCGCCCGCGACTACATCGAGCGCCACCTCACGACCCGCCCCGACGAGGCCATCGCCGCCGACGAGTGAGGTGCTGCGGGCAGGTCAGCCGGGCTCGATCGGGGTCCACTCCCCGACCAGCCACGACCCGTCGGTGAGCAGGCGAACCCACTGCAGGCCGGTCGGCCGTCCGTCGCGGTAGGTGATGAGGCTGACCTCGGCATCGCGCCGCGGCTTGCTGCCGACCGCGATGGCGTACGCCGCCCCGCCGGTCGTGCCGTTCGTCCAGGTGTAGCCCACGGACCCGTCCTCGCCGGCGACCTCGGTCGGTCCCGAGTGGACGTGCGTGTGTCCGCCGACCACGAGGTCGGCGCAGCCTCGGGTCAAGGCCTCCCGCCCGAGGTTGGCGTCGTGCACGAGCAGCGTGCTCACCCGCTCCTCGGCGTCGCAGGCGGCATCGGCCAACCGCGACCCGACCTCGCTGAAGCTCAGCCCGGTCTCGTCGCGCCAGTTGCCCAGCCCGCTCGACCTGGGGTCGTCGACGCCGAGGAGGGTGCCGCCCCACGGGGCATCGATGACCTCGCCGTCGAGCATCGTCCAGCCGGCGTCGGCGAGGTAGCTCGTGACGAAGGTGCCGCTGTCGTGGTTGCCGGCCACACCGAAGCGCTCCCAGCTCTCGAAGGTCGCCGCCAGCGAGTCGAGGCTGAAGGCCTCCCACGGCTGGCCGGTCGACGTGTCGTCCCCGGCATCGAGCACGACGCTCGCGCCCGCCGCCTCGCCGATCGCGCGGGCGACGCGGTCCATGCCGATGTTGTCGTGGCGGTCGCTGACGAGGAGCGCCACCGTCTCGCCCTCCTCCGGGACGCGTACGTCCAGGTCGGCCGCGCCGTCGGCAGCCGCGGAGTAGAACTCCTTGCTCTTGTCGTAGGTGTCGACCGCGCTGAGCACCAGGCGCTTGGTCTGCGTCGTCACCGGTCCGGTGCGGATCTCGATGTCGCGTGCCTCCGCCGGCAACGTGACGGACGGACCGACGACCTCGGCCAGGGTCTGCCAGGTGCCCTGCTCCTCCTGCGTCTCCGCGGATGACTCCCACGGCTGCCAGATCAGCAACGGCAGGAGGAGGAGCAGCGCGAAGGCGAGCAGCCCGGGCCTGGTGCGGAGTCCCCGGAAGAGCTCGCCGCGGCGGTGCCGACCGAGGAGGAGGAACACCGCGACCGGGACCAGGCCCACCCCCAGGCCGCGCAGGGCCGCGGACAGGGCCATGTCCAGCACGACGTCCTGGACCTTCTCCACCTGGGCGGTCGAGTCGCTGGCGATGAAGGCGTAGCGCTGGACCAGCTCGTCGATCGACCCGACCTCGGTCTTGCCGAGGGCCAGCTCGACGCCCACCGGCCCCACGTCGCGCAGCCGGAAGTCCGGCAGCAGCGGGCCGGTCTGGATGATCGCGTCGCCGCTCAGGGTCGGCCGGACGACCGTGTCGTGCCCGACCAGCACGGTGGTGCGGCTGCTGTTGAGGAACAGCGAGACCGCGACGACGAGCCCCAGCGTCACGCTCAGGGCAACCAGCACGACGCCGACGAGCCAGCCGGCGGGGCGCGCTCATCCGGGGTCCCTGCGTCGTCGGGGTGGAACTCATCCCAGGCGGGCCTGCGAGATCGAGTAGAGGGCCACCGAGGCGGCTACCCCGGCGTTGAGGGACTCCAGCTGTCCGGACATCGGGATCGAGACGATCTGGTCGCAGGTCTCGGCGATCAGACGCCCCAGGCCCTTGCCCTCGGAGCCGACGACCACGACCAGCGGCCCGTCGCCGAGCCCGCCGGGGGCGACCAGCTCGGGGAGCGAGATGTCACCGTCGGCGGCCAGGCCGATGACCATGCAACCCGCCTCCTGGTACGCCTTGAGCTGGCGGGTCAGGTTGACCGTCTGGGCGATCGGCAACCGTGCGGCAGCACCGGCACTGGTCTTCCAGGCCGAGGCGGTCATCCCCGCGGCGCGTCGCTCGGGGATCAGCACGCCGTGCGCGCCGAAGCCGGCGGCCGAGCGCACGATGGCGCCCAGGTTGCGCGGGTCGGTGACCGAGTCGAGGGCGACGATCAGGGCCGGCTCCTTGGCCTCGTCGGCCCGGTCGAGCAGGTCGTCGGCATGGGCGTACTCGTAGGCCGGGAGCCGGGCCGCAAGACCCTGGTGGACGGCGCCGCTGGTCATCCGGTCCATCTCGTTGCGGGTGACCTCGAGGAGCCGCACTCCCTGCTCGGCGGCGAGCTTGAAGGCCTCGCGCAGCCGGTTGTCGCGCTCCGCACCCTCGGCGACGTAGATCGCGGTGACGGGGACGCCTCCGCGCAGCAGCTCGACGACCGAGTTGCGTCCGGCGGCCCACTCGGCGTCCGAGGACGTACGACGACGGGTGCCCTGCCCCTGCCTGGCCTTGGCGCGCTCCGCCTTGGCGGCGTCCTTGTGGGCCTGGTGGTAGGGCCGGTCCTTGGCCTTGGGCGTCGGGCCCCTGCCCTCCAGGCCCCGGCGCACGCGGCCGCCCGAGCCGGCAGTGGGATTGCCCTTGCCGGTCTTCTTGATGGCGCCCTTGCGCTTGCTGTTGCCTGCCACGTCACACACTCCACTTCGGTCCGGTCGCGGTGTCCTCGACCTCGACACCGGCCGCCTTGATCTGGTCACGGATGGCGTCCGCGCGCGCCCAGTCCTTGGCCTCGCGCGCGGCTGCGCGCTCGGCCAGGAGCCCCTGGACCAGGGCGTCGATCACGTTCGTCAGCAGCTCGTCGTTGCCGTTGCCGCGGGTGGCCCATGCCTCGTCGGCGGGGTTGAGGCCGAGCACGTCGAGCATGGCGATGACCTCGCCGAACTTCTGGCTCAGCGCCTCGGACGGCCCGTCGGCCAGCAGCCGGTTGCCCTCGCGCACGCTGTCGTGGATGACGGCCACCGCCGAGGACGTGCCGAGGTCGTCGTCCATCGCATCGATGAACGCCTGCGGCATCGCGGCGAACCAGGTGCCGACGTGGGCGGCCGCCCGGGCGAGGAAGTCCTCGATCCGGCGGAAGGCCGTGGCGGCGTCGTCGAGGGCCTCGAAGGAGAACTCCACGTGCGAGCGGTAGTGCGCCGCGACCATGTAGTAGCGCAGCTCGATCCCGCGCACCCGCTCGAGCACCGACGGGACGAGCAAGGAGTTGCCGAGCGACTTGCTCATCTTCTCGCCGGCCGTGGTGATCCAGGCGTTGTGCAGCCAGTAGGACGCGAACGGGCGCCCCGCGGCGCGCGACTGGGCCTGCTCGTTCTCGTGGTGGGGGAAGCGCAGGTCGACGCCACCACCGTGGATGTCGAAGGCGGGGCCGAGGTACTTCCCTGCCATGGCGGAGCACTCGATGTGCCAGCCGGGACGACCCGGACCCCACGGCGAGGGCCACGCGGCGGTGTCCGGCTCGGACTCCTCCTTGTGCCCCTTCCACAGGGCGAAGTCACGCGGGTCACGCTTGCCGCGCGGGTCGGCATCGCCCGCGGGCTCCATGTCGTCGATCTTCTGACGCGTCAGCTCGCCGTAGGACGCCCAGCTGCGGACGTCGAAGTAGACGTCGCCACTGCCGTCGGCCGCGGGATAGGCATGGCCGCGCGAGATCAGCAGCTCGATCAGCTCCACGATCTCGGGGACGTGGCCGGTCGCGGCGGGCTCGTACGTCGGCGGCAGCACGTTGATCGAGGCCAGGGCCGAGTCGAGCTCGCGCTTCATGGCCGCGGCAAGGGCGTACCAGTGGATGCCCTGCTCGGCCGACTTGGTCAGGATCTTGTCGTCGATGTCGGTGACGTTGCGGATGAAGTCGACCTCGAAGCCGCTGGCGGTCAGCCAGCGTCGCAGCACGTCGAAGTTCACCGCGGAGCGGACGTGCCCCACGTGCGGCTCGGACTGCACGGTCAGCCCACACACGTAGATCCCGGCCTTGCCCGCCTGCAGCGGGACGAAGTCGCGGATCTCGCGGGTGGCGGTGTCGTGGAGCCTCAGGGTCACCTGCCAAGTCTAGGGGCGGCGTGGCCCCCGCCCCGATTCGCTGGGCACCGCCCCTGGCACCCGCTCCGACGGCCCCTTCCCGCCGGTCACCCACGTGACTCCTGGGACGGATGGGACGAAGGCGGGTTATCGTCGACCGGTGTCCCGACGCCCCCGCGCTGCCCTCGCCCTGACCCTGTCCCTGCTGTGGGGCACCGTGCTCGCCGCCCCCACCTCGGCGGCCACGTCCGCCGACGACGCGAGGCAGCGCGCGACCGCCCAGGTCCAGCACACCTCGTGGAGCTCCTACCGCGACTTCAAGTCCGGCGCCCGCAAGGGCCTCAAGCTCGGCCGCGGTCAGGTCTCGCTCCTCACGCCCCAGCGCCGCACCGTGGCGGGCCGGGCCTACGAGGCAGGCAGCTGGATCTCGCCGTGGGCGACCCCGGGCTTCGCCGCCACCTCGCTCATCCCGAGCTGGGAGGCCACCACGCCCGGCAAGAGCCTGGTCCGCGTCGAGGTCCGCGGTCGCGCCGCGGACGGTACGACGGGCAGCTGGGACACCGTGGCCGACTGGTCGCGCACCAACCGTGCGGTCCCCAGGACGACCTACTCCGGCCAGACCGACGACCTCGGGCGGGTCAGCGTGGACACCTGGAGCGCCACCAGCAGCGTCACCTCGTGGCAGGTCCGGGTGACGTTGATGCGCCCCCGCGGGTCCTCGCTCGCAGTCAGCCTCGAGCGGGTCGGCGCCGTCGCCAGCGCGGACGCGAGCTCGCCCCGCCCGACGTCGGTTCCCGGTCCGGCGGCCGGCACCGTGCTGCCGGTCCCGGCGTACTCCCAGATGGTGCACTCGGGCCACTACCCCCAGTGGGGCAACGGCGGCGAGGCGTGGTGCTCGCCGACATCGACCGCCATGGTCCTGGCCTACTACGGCATCGCCCCCGCGCCCACCGGCATCACGCCCGGGCACGTCGACGCCGTCGTCGACCACACCGCCAGGATGGTCTTCGACCACGGCTACGACGGCACCGGCAACTGGGCCTTCAACACCGCCTACGCCTCCACCCTCGTCGCCGGTGACGCCTACGTCACCCGCCTGCGCGACCTCCGCGAGGCCGAGGACCTTCATCCTCGCCGGGGTGCCGCTGGTCGTCTCGGTCGCCTTCGGCCGCAACCAGCTGGCCGGCGCTCCGATCTCGGCGAGCAACGGTCACCTGATGGTCGTGGTCGGCTTCGAGCCGGACGGTGACGTGGTCGTCAACGACCCGGCGGGTGCCACCAACGCCGACGTGCGGCGGGTCTACGACCGGGCGCAGTTCGAGCGGATCTGGATCGCGGCGAGCGGCGGCACGGCGTACGTCATCCGCAACAGCTGAGCGTCTCAGCCGGCGCTGAACTCGATGGTGTGCAGGCCGGTCGCGCCGTCCGGGGCCACGTCCCGCTCGACGCTGGTCTGGGTCTCGCCGTCCTTGCCGATGGCTCGCACCCGGAGGACGTGGTCGCCCTCGGGGACGTCGAGCGTCACCGCCCACTGGACCCACGTGTCCACCGACGGGACACCGCCGAGCTCCGCGCGCTCCCACTCGAGGCCGTCCAGCTGCACCTCGACGGCCTCGATGCCGGTGTGCTGGTGCCACGCGACCCCGCCCACCGACACCTGGCCGGCGGCGACGTCGTCACCGGAGCGGGGCACGTCGATGCGTGAGGCGATCTTGACCGGCCCCTGCTCCGACCAGCCCTTGGTCGTCCAGTAGCCGACCGCCTGGTCGAAGGTGGACACCTCGTAGTCGACGACCCACTTGGTCGCCGAGACGTAGCCGTAGAGACCGGGGACGATCGTGCGCACCGGGAAGCCGTGCTCGATGGGCAGCGGCCGGCCGTTCATCGCGACTGCCAGCATCGCGTCGCGGTCGTCGGTGAGCACCTCGATGGGGGTCGCGCAGCTCCAGCCGTCGTGGGAGGTCTGCAGGACGCAGTCGGCGGCGGGATCGACGCCGACCTCCTGCCAGCAGGTCGGCGATGCGGACCCCGCTCCACCAGGCGTTGCCGACCAGGCCGCCACCGACCTCGTTGCTCACGCAGTTGAGGGTGATCCAGGCCTGGGTGACCTGTCGGGCGACGAGGTCGGAGTAGCTCAGGGTGAGCTCGCGGTCCACCATGCCGTGGATGCGGATCGACCACTCCTCCGGCTCGATGGCGGGCTTCGCGATGGTCGTGTCGATCAGGTAGAAGTCCTCGTTGGGTGTCTGCCACGGGGCGATGCCGGGCAGGCCCACCGACGTGGCCGGCGGCGGCTCGGGACGGGTCACTCCAGGCAGCCGCAGCAGCCGGCGGCTGACCTCGACGTGGCGACGACCGGCCCCCACGAAGCGTCCCGCCAGCGCGATCCCGACCGCGGCCACACCCACGGCAACAGCCACCATGACGAAGACGCGGCGCTCGGGGGACTGGAGGTCGGGGCGGCGCTGTTCGCGGTAGAGGGCATCGGTCAGCGCCGAGTGCACGGTCACCCAGGTCACCAGCCCCACCAGCACCGGCAGCATGTCGACCAGCCCGGCGCCGCGCTGCAGGGTGACGGCAAACAGGCCCATGGCGGCCAGCGCGAACCACACCGGGAGGGCACGCCACCACGACTTCTCGGCCAGCGACCCGGCCAGCGTGAAGGCACCCAGGAGGAAGAGCAGGATGCCGGCGACGAGCGCCGGCTTGTCGTAGTGGCCGAGGACGTCGATCGCCTGTTCGGCCACGGAGCCGGGAGTGACCCTGATGACCATCTCGGCGACCGCGACCACGGGCGACTCGCGGATCGTCAGCACCATCGCGGTCGCATAGCTCGTCGCCAGTCCGGCGAACCCGGCAAGGATTCCGGCCAGCCTCCACGGCGGACGACGAGTGGTCACCCCGCCATTGTGTCTCGCGCTCGGGCATGATGCCGACGTGACCTCCCTCCCCGGCCCGCGTCCCCTCGGAATCAGGATCGGCGTCGGCACCGACGTCCACCGCCTGGTCGACGGCGTGCCGATGCACCTGGCCGGGCTGTCCTGGCCGGACGAGCCGCAGGGCCTCGATGGCCACTCCGATGCGGACGTCGCGGCCCACGCCGCCTGCGACGCCCTCTTCTCGGCTGCCGGGCTGGGCGACCTGGGCAGCAACTTCGGCACCGCCGAGCCCGAGTGGGCGGGCGCCTCGGGCGCGGCGCTGCTCGCCGAGACCGCTCGCCGGCTGCGCGGGGCCGGCTGGGAGATCGGCAACGTCGCGGTGCAGGTGATCGGCAACGTCCCCCGTCTCGGTCCGCGCCGCGAGGAGGCGGTCGCTGCCATGTCGGAGGCCCTCGGGGCACCCGTCACGGTCACCGCGACCACCACCGACGGCCTCGGCCTGACCGGTCGCGGCGAGGGCGTGGCCGCGATCGCGACCGCTCTCATCACTCGCTGAGGCTCGCCCTCACCGTCGACCGCCGACCTGGACGACACCGTCCTCGACCCGCACGTCGTACGCCGGCACCGACACCTGGTCGTCGTCGAGGCAGACGCCGGTGGCGAGGTCGAAGCCGTGCCGGTGCACCGGCGAGGCGACGAACGGTCGGTCGCCCCGGGTGCCGACGATGCCCCGTCCGAGCACGGACGATCGGGAGAACGGGTCGTGGTTGCCGATGGCGAAGACCCGGTCGTCCTGGGTGCGGAAGATGGCCACCGCCTGGCCGTGGACCAGGGCCGTCACCCCGCGCTCGTGCTCGATCGCCTCGATCGGGCAGACCGCCTCCCACTCGCTCATGTCGAGGACGGTAGGAACGCAATGTTGTCAGTGGCGTCGTGACATGTTTCGGGCAGGAAAACCCTGACCCGTTCATCGGAAATCAACCCTCGCGGACGGTCACGTTCGTCCGCATCGTCCTAGAGTGTCGAGAGGCCCACACCCTCGGAGGTTCCCATGCGCCGCTCACCCCTGCTCGCCGCCGTCCTGCTCGCCGCGGCACCCCTCGCCGTGCTGCCCGCCGCCACGACCACCGGCGCGGCCGCGGCGCCGAGCCCGGACCGCGAGGTCCGGTTCTCCACGTTCAACGCCTCGCTCAACCGCAGCGTCGCCGGCCAGCTGTGTCCGACCTCTCGACCCCCGACAACGTCCAGGCGCAGAACGTCGCCGAGACGATCCAGCGGGTGCGCCCCGACGTGCTGCTGGTCAACGAGTTCGACTACGCCCCGGCCGCGGTCGACCTGTTCCGCGACAACTACCTCGAGGTGTCGCACCACGGCTCCCAGCCGATCGACTACCCCTACGCCTACATCGCGCCGTCCAACACCGGCGTACCGAGCGGCTTCGACCTCAACAACAACGGCTCCGTGGGCGCGCCCGGCACCCAGGCGGGTGGCGACGACTCGTTCGGCTTCGGGCTCTTCGAGGGCCAGTTCGGCATGGTCGTCTACTCGAAGTACCCCATCGACACCGAGGCGGTCCGCACCTTCCAGACCTTCCGCTGGGCCGACATGCCGGGCGCGATGCTGCCGGACGACCCGGCCACGCCGCAGCCCGCCGACTGGTACTCCGCAGCCGAGCTGGAGGTCTTCCGTCTCTCCTCCAAGTCGCACTGGGACGTGCCGATCGACGTGAACGGCTCCACCGTCCACTTCCTGGTCTCGCACCCCACACCCCCGGTCTTCGACGGTGCCGAGGACCGCAACGGCACGCGCAACCACGACGAGATCCGGTTCTGGGCCGACTACGTCTCCGCCGACGCCGCTGACTCGTCCTACATCTACGACGACGCCGGGCAGTACGGCGGCCTGCCGTCCACCGAGCGGTTCGTGATCGCCGGCGACCTCAACTCCGACCCGCTCGACGGCGACTCGGTGCCCGGTTCGACCCAGCAGCTCCTCGACCACCCGCGCATCAACGACGCCAAGGCGCCGAAGTCCGCAGGAGGCATCTGGGCGGCCGAGGTCCAGGGCGCAGCCAACCTGACCCACGAGTCGCACCCGCGCTTCGACACCGCCGACTTCGACGACCGGCTGTGCTGCGGCCCGGGCAACCTGCGCGCCGACTACGTCCTGCCCTCGAGCGACCTCAAGATCCTCGGTTCGGGCATCTTCTGGCCGACCGAGGACCAGAAGTACTACTACCTGACCGGCAACTTCCCGTTCGTGCCGACCTCCGACCACCGCCAGGTCTGGGTGGACCTGCAGCTGCCGAAGGGGTGACTGCGCTCCCCTACCATCGGGGGCGTGCCCGTCGCCGTCGTGATCCTCGCCGCCGGCTCCGGCAGCCGGGTGGGGGCCGAGGTCAACAAGGTCCTGCTCCCACTGCGCGACGCCCCGGTGCTCGTGTGGTCGGTGCGCGACGCGCTCGCGCTGGCGGACGTACGACGCCTCGTCCTCGTCGTGCGACCCGAGGACCGGGAAGCCGTCGAGTCGGCGGTGGCGCCCCACCTGGGTGACCGCGAGGTGCTCGTCGTCGACGGCGGGGCGACCCGGCACGCCTCCGAGTGGGCCGCGATCAAGGTGCTCGAGGCCGACATCGTCTCGGGCGAGGTGGACGTCGTCGTCATCCACGACGGCGCGCGCCCGCTGGCCGGCGTCGGCCTCTGGACCGCGGTCGTGGCGGCCGCAGCCGAGCACGGCGGGGCGATCCCGGTCGTCCCGGTCTCCGACCTGCTGCGGAGCGACCTCTCCCCCGTGCGCGGATCGCTCGGCACCGTCCAGACACCGCAGGCCTTCCGCGCCGACGACGTGCTGGCCGCCTATCGCGAGGCGGACGACGACGGGTTCGACGGCACGGACACCGCCGCCTGCATCACGGCCTACCGCGAGATGGCGATCGTCGCCGTCGCGGGGAGCCCGCTGAACCTGAAGGTCACCTTTCCCGAGGACGTCGACCTGGCCGTGGAGCTCAGCTCCGCGGGTCGGTGAGCGCCTCGAGCAGGCGTACGGCCTCGGCGGAGGCCACCCGTCGGCCCTCGGTCGGCGCCTCCAGCGTCTCCACCCCATGACCCGCGGCTGCGAGGTCCGCGACCGCGCGAGCCAGGTCGTGGGACATCCCCCCGAGGGCGGCGACCACGGCAGCAGGGATCACCAGCGGCGAGGCGATCGCGAGCAGGCCCTCGCGATCGACCGTCTCGCCCACGAAGCCGTCGGCCACGACCTTGACCGTGTCGGTGACGGGTCGGACGCCGACCACCGGCAGCCCGGTCTGGCGGGCATGCTCGAGGCACGCGCGGATGAAGTCCGGCGGCGTCATCGGGCACAGCGCGTCGTGCAGCACGAGGTCCTCGCCCGACTCCGCCAGCCCGGCCCAGGGGACGCTCGCATCGACGAGGTCCACCCCCGCCTCGCCCACGGCCCATGCCGCGCAGGCCACGAGTGCCTCGCCGTGGATCAGCGCGTAGGGCAGCGAGCCACGCTCCGCGTCCAGAACGAGACCGAGGCCCCGGGGAACGTCGTCCCAGGGGCCTCGATCAACGGCGTTGTTGCTCAGGAGGCGAGGACCTCGTCGAGCATGGCCTCGGCCTTGTCCTCGTTGGTCTTCTCCGCGAGCGCGAGCTCGGAGACCAGGATCTGGCGCGCCTTGGCCAGCATGCGCTTCTCGCCGGCCGACAGCCCGCGGTCACGCTCACGGCGCCACAGGTCGCGGACGACCTCGGACACCTTCATGACGTCGCCGGAGTGCAGCTTCTCCAGGTTCGCCTTGTAGCGACGCGACCAGTTGGTCGGCTCCTCGACGTGGGCGGCACGGAGCACGTCGAAGACGCGGTCGAGGCCCTCCTTGTCGACGACGTCACGCACGCCCACCAGGTCGAGGTTGCAGGCCGGCACGCGAACGACCAGGTCCTGCTGGGCGACAATCCTGAGGACGAGGTATTGCCGGTCCTCTCCCTTGATCGTCCGCATCTCGATGTCCTCGATGACTGCGGCCCCGTGATTGGGATAGACGACCGTTTCGCCAACGGTGAAAGTCATATGTTCAGTTCCCTTTCCTAGGTGACCATTCTAACACGGGTTCGAAGCGCCGATTCGCGCGTTTGTGCAGGTCAGAGGGCACTTGCCGGCTTGACAGATTGCGGGCTCATGTGGTGGCGGGCCGCCTCTGGGCCATACTTCGGCCATGTCGACCACCTCGGGATCCAGCACTCGGCAGGGCTCGCAGGTCCTGCCGGGCGTTCTCCTCGTCCGTGCCGCCCATCCGCGGCAGGCCCTGGCGACGTCCGCGCTCCTGGCCACGGCCGCTGCGGCCTCCGGACGACCCCTGCGCGAGGTGGCGCTGGTGGCCCTGACCGTGCTGGTGGGCCAGGCGATCCTCGGCTGGGGCGACGACCTCACCGACCGCGCCGCTGACCGGAGGCAGGACCGCGACAAGGCGCTCGTCGGCGACCGGCTCGACCCCGGCACCGTCTGGTTCGCGCTGACGTGCGCGGTGCTGCTCGTCGTACCGCTGTCCATCGCCCACGGCGAACGCGCCGGGCTCGCCTACCTCGCCTCGCTGGCCGTCGCACTGGTCGGCGACCGCTTCCTCCACGCGCGCGTGCTCTCGTTCGTCCCGTGGATGGTCAGCTTCGCGCTCTACCCGGCGTTCCTGGCCTACGGGGGCTGGAACGGCGTCGGCACGACCACTCCGCCCACCGCGGTGATGGTCGCCCTGTCAGCCCTGCTCGGCCTGTGCGTCCACGTGCTGCTCGCGCTGCCCGGGCTGGTGCACGACCACGCGGAGGGCGAGCGCTCGCTCCCCCTGGTGCTCGCGCTGCGCGTCGGTACGCCCCGGCTGCTGCTGGTCGCCAGCGTGCTCGCAGGCGTGGTGGCAGTGTCCATCTTGGTGGCGGGCCGCACCGTCGGACTGACGTGAGCCGACGCTAGGCTGTCGCCCATGCAGCTTCGACGCACCCCCGCACGATCCGGGCAGCCCCGGCGCGCCTTCGCGACCGCCGCAGCGGTGCTCGCGCTCGCAGCGCCCCTGACGTCCTGCGGCTTCGACTATGCGACCGACCGCGACTACACCCCGGCCGCTGGTGCCAACAACCGTGACGGCGTGGTGGACGTGCTGTCCGCCGTCGTGGTCGCGGCCGGGGAGGGGTCGGGCACCTTCGTCGCCTCGCTCTCCAACAACGACCCCGACAACGCCGCGACCTTCACCGCCCTCAGCGGTGACGAGGGAGGCGGCCTCACCGCTGCCGAGTTCGAGCCGGTGGAGATCGGCCCCGGCGCGCTGGTCAACCTCGCCGAGCCCGCAGCGGGCATCGTCGTCACCGGCGAGTTCGGGCCGGGCAGCGTCGTACCGATGACGGTCGACTTCGGCGACGGCGAGCGGATCTCGCTCAACGTGCCCGTGGTCGCCGACGACTCCGGCTACTGGGAAGGCATGGACGTCTCGTGACCCACACCCTCGTGCTCCTCCGCCACGGCGAGAGCGAGTGGAACGCCAAGAACCTCTTCACCGGCTGGGTCGACGTCGACCTGACGGACAAGGGCCGCGCCGAGGCTGTGCGGGGCGGCGAGCTGATGGTCGAGGCCGGGCTCCTCCCGGACATCGTCCACACCTCGCTGCAGCGACGTGCCATCACCACCGCACACCTCTCCCTCGACACCGCGGACCGGCACTGGATCCCGGTCAAGCGGTCGTGGCGCCTCAACGAGCGCCACTACGGCGCCCTCCAGGGCAAGGACAAGAAGC
Source organism: uncultured Actinomycetota bacterium (assembly GCA_963778975.1). GTDB lineage: Bacteria > Actinomycetota > Actinomycetes > Propionibacteriales > Nocardioidaceae > Nocardioides. Next base: position 63,795 of record CAVZWM010000015.1, on the reverse strand, counting down.
AGACGCTCGCGGAGTACGGCGAGGAGCAGTTCATGCTCTGGCGCCGCTCGTTCGACACTCCCCCGCCGCCCCTCGACGACTCCGCCGAATACTCCCAGGCCGGCGACCCGCAGTACGCCGACCTCGGCGAGGAGCTGCCCCGCACCGAGTGCCTCAAGGACGTCATCGCCCGGTTCCTCCCCTACTGGGAGAGCGAGATCGTGCCCGACCTGCGCGCGGGCATGACCGTGCTGGTCGCCGCCCACGGCAACAGCCTGCGGGCACTGGTCAAGCACCTCGACGGCATCTCGGACGAGGACATCGCTGCCCTCAACATCCCCACGGGGATGCCGCTCGTCTACGAGCTCGACGAGGACATGCGCCCCACGGTCGTGGGGGGTCGGTACCTCGACCCCGAGGCGGCCGCAGCAGCTGCCGCCGCAGTCGCCAACCAGGGCCGCTGACCGGAGGAGTCCCCACCGGGGTGAGGACCCCACCGGCGTACGCCCGTCACGGCAGGTAGTCGAGGCCTGGCCGCTCCACCCACGTGTGGGTGATCCGTGGTGGGGCCCGGGCAGCGCGGCTGGAAGCCGTCGAGGCCCTCGTTCCAGCTCGCTCGCCACAGGACGCACTGGCGGTCGAAGCTCTGGTCGAGGAACACCGGGGATGCCGGCCCGGGCCGCGGGAGCTGCTCCGGGCACGCCGCCCGGGCAGCGCGGCTGGAAGCCGTCGAGGCCCTCGTTCCAGTTCGCTCGCCACAGGAAGCACTGACGGTCGAAGGATTGGTCGAGGAACACCGGGGGGGCCGGCTCGGCCGGCGAGAGCGGCTCGGGCACGGCCTGTCCCGCCCCCGGCAGCACGAGGACCGCCGTGATGGCCGCTGCGCCGGCAGCGCCCGCGAGGGCCGAGGGCCACCACCAGCGGCGCGAGTCCGAGCTGAGCGAGTAGTTCGTCGCGTTCATGGGAGCTCCTTGGTGAGGCGGGGACCGCGTGCCCCGGTGCCCCTCAGTTGTGGCACCCCCCGGTATCGACCTTGCTCCGGTCGGTACTGCCGCGGTATCGACCAGGTATGCCCCGGGGCTGACCGGCTCACCCACCCCGGGTAACTGCCCCACGACAGCACTCCCGCCCCCACTGGTGGGGGCGGGAGTGCACGAATGGGCCCGTTACCGAGCGACAGCGGCGTACGAGCGGTCAGTCGCGGTTCGGCTGCTCGCCGGTGACGACGAAGACGACGCGGTTGGCGACCGACACCGCGTGGTCGGCGATGCGCTCGTAGTAGCGCCCCAGGAGGGCGATGTCCACGGCCGCCTCGACGCCGTGCGCCCAGTCGGTGGACAGCAGCTCGGTGAAGCTGCGGCGACGCAGCTGGTCCATCACCTCGTCGTCGCGGCCCAGCTCGATCGCGGCGTCGACGTCGCGGTCGACGATGATGCTGCGGACCCGGCGGACCATGTCCTCGGCCGTCTCGGCCATCCGCTCCATGGTGGGGCGCAGCTCCTCGGGGACCGCCACGCCCGGCACCCGCAGGCGCGCGATCTTGGCGACGTGCACCGACAGGTCGCCCATCCGCTCCAGCTCGCTCACCATGCGCAGGGCAGCGACGATCATCCGCAGGTCGCCGGCGACCGGCTGCTGCAGGGAGAGCAGTGCGAAGGACGTGTCGTCGACGCGCTCACGCGCCTCGTCGATCACCTTGTCGGCGCTGATCACCTGCTCGGCGGTCTGCACGTCGCCGGTCATCAGTGCCCGGGTGGCCTCGTGCACCGCGACCTCGACGAGTCCGCAGATCTCGGAGAGGTCGGCGAAGATGCCGTCGAGCTGGTCATGGAAAGCCTCACGCATGGGCCGGACTCTAAGGAGCCGAAGCGAACAGCAGGCCGCCTGCGGTGAACGCCGCGTGAACAGTCGGCACCTCACGTCCAGACGGGCTGGACGGGGTCGGCCGATGCGTACGATGGTGAGCGTGGATCCGACGATGCAGATGGCGCTCGCCGCGATCGTCGGGGCCGTCGTCGCCGGGGGTGCCCTGCTCGCGTGGCACATCAGCGACCGCCAGCAGCACACCCTGCCCCAGGTCGAGGAGCCGGCGGTGCAGGCCGGGGTCGCCGCGGTGCTGAGCATCCTGCGCTCCAGCGCCGTCGTGGTCGACGAGACCGACCAGGTGCTCAAGGCCTCGGCACCGGCGTACGCCTTCGGGCTGGTGCGCGGCAACCGGCTCGTCGTGCCCGAGCTGGTCGACCTCGTCGCGCAGGTCCGCCGGGACGGCCAGATCCGCGAGAGCGAGATCGAGCTCCGCCTCGTCGAGCGGCGGCAACGCCCGCACGCTGACCGCGCGCGTGGCCCCGCTGGGTGCGCGTCTGGTCCTGGCACTCGTCGAGGACCGCACCCGCGAGAAGCGCGTCGAGACGGTCCGTCGCGACTTCGTGGCCAACGTCAGCCATGAGCTGAAGACCCCCGTCGGCGCCATCCGCCTGCTCGCCGAGGCGGTCACCGACGCCGCCGACGATCCCGAGGCCGTCCAGCGCTTCGCCACCCGGATGATCACCGAGAGCGACCGGCTCTCCAAGCTGGTCCAGCAGATCATCGAGCTCTCGCGGCTCCAGGGCCACGACCCGCTCGAGACCCCCGTCATGGTCGACGTCGACGCAGCGGTCGCCACCGCTGTCGACAGGAGCGCCATCGAGGCCGCGGCCAAGGACATCGTCGTCGTCGCCCGCGGCGAGCACGGCCTGGAGATCTTCGGCTCGCAGGAGCAGATCGGCGCCGCGATCAGCAACCTGGTCGCCAACGCCGTGGCCTACTCCGCCGAGGGGTCCCGCGTCGCCGTCACCACACGCGCCGAGGACGACCAGGTCCAGGTCTCGGTCGTCGACCAGGGGATCGGGATCGCGCCCCAGGACATCGACCGCATCTTCGAGCGCTTCTACCGCGTCGACCCGGCCCGTCACCGGTCCACGGGCGGCACCGGACTCGGGCTCTCCATCGTCAAGCACGTCGCGGCCACCCACGGCGGCGACGTCGCCGTGTGGTCGGTCCAGGGCCAGGGCTCGACCTTCACCCTCACCCTTCCCCGCGGCGTACAACCCGGGTCCGACGGCGGGACGTCGACACCCGTCGAGGTCCTGCGGCCCGCTGCCACCGACTCGGCCACCGACCACACCAACACGAACACGCAGGAGGTACGCCGGTGACCCGGGTACTCGTCGTCGAAGACGAAGAGAGCTACAGCGACGCGCTCGCCTACATGCTCCGCAAGGAGGGCTACGAGGTGGCCATCGCCGCCGACGGGCACACCGCGCTGACGGAGTTCGACCGCTTCGGGCCCGACATCGTGCTGCTCGACCTGATGCTCCCCGGCCTGCCCGGCACCGAGGTGTGCCGCCAGATCCGCCAGACGTCGTCGGTGCCGGTGATCATGGTCAGCGCCAAGGACGACGAGGTCGACAAGGTGGTCGGGCTCGAGCTCGGCGCCGACGACTACGTCACCAAGCCCTACTCCCCGCGCGAGCTCGTCGCCCGCATCCGCGCGGTCCTGCGTCGCGGCCAGGAGCCCGAGCTGATGCCCGACACGCTCGAGGCGGGCCCGGTGCGGATGGACGTCGAGCGCCACGTCGTGACCGTCGACGGCTCCGAGCAGCGGCTGCCGCTCAAGGAGTTCGAGCTGCTGGAGATGTTCCTGCGCAACCCCGGCCGGGTGCTCACCCGCGGCCAGCTGATCGACCGGGTGTGGGGCTCGGACTACGTCGGCGACACCAAGACCCTGGACGTCCACGTCAAGCGGCTGCGGGCCAAGCTCGAGCCCGATCCGGGCGAGCCGAAGTACCTCGTGACGGTGCGGGGTCTCGGCTACAAGCTCGACCTCTGAGGGTGGGAGGCGGGATCTCGGCGTTCGACGTCCGGAATCCGCTCGCCCGCTGTCATGCGCGTCCGTAGCCTTGAGTCATGACGATCACGCAGCAGGCCGAGCGCCTCGCGCCGACGCACCCGACCTGGTTCCCGGCCGCCGCCGGTGCGATCACGCTGGTCATGTGGGCCTCGGCGTTCGTGGTGATCCGCCACGTCGCCCACGACATCAGTCCCGGGTCCCTCGGCGCCGGACGGCTCATCGTGGCGGCGTTGGTGGTCCTGCCGCTGGTGCTGCGACGCGGATGGGTGCAGCCGACGCGGGGCGAGTGGATCCTGCTCACCGCCTGCGGCGTCGGGTGGTTCGGCATCTACAACCTCGCCCTCAACGAGGGTGAGCGACGCGTCGACGCCGGCACCGCTGCCATGATCATCCAGATCGGCCCCATCATCGTGGCGGTCCTCGCCGTGTGGATCTTCGGTGAAGTCCTCCACCGATGGCTCCTGGTCGGCATGGTGATCGGCTTCGGCGGGGTCGCGATCATCGCCCGGGGCTACTCCGGCGGCGGGCAGGGTGACCTCGTCGGCGTCCTGCTCGTGGTGGTGGCCGCGGCGATGTACGCCGTCGGCGTGCTGAGCCAGAAGTCGCTGCTGCGCCGGATCCCGTCCGTGCAGGTCGTCTTCGTGTCCTTCGTGATCGGCGCCCTGGTGTGCCTGCCGTTCGCCCACGACCTGGTGGGCGTCGTGACCGACGGTGGCGCGACCCTGTGGTGGACGATCTACCTCGGCATCTTCCCGACGGCGATCGCCTTCACCACGTGGGCCTTCGCGCTCGCGCACACCGACGCGGGCAAGCTCTCCCTGACGACCTTCCTGGTGCCGGCCATCACGACGCTCATCGCCTGGGCGCTGCTCGACGAGGTGCCGCCGGCCCTCACCTTCCTGGGCGGCGCGCTGGCGATCGTCGGCGTGCTGCTCACCCGGCGTACGCCGAGGGCCTAGTCAGGTCTCGACTCCGCTCGACCATCGGGGTCCAGCCAGCCGCGGAAGGCCTCGAGGTTGTGGGTCGGCTCGCCGCGCGCGATGCGCCACTCCCACTCCTTGCGGATGGAGGAGGCGAATCCCAGCTCCAGGATGGCGTTGAACGACTCGTCGGCGTTGGCGAGCACCGAGCCGAGGATCCTGTCGAGCTCCTCGGGGTCGACCGCGGCGACGGGCAGGCGCGCCTCGAGGTAGATGTCCCCGGTGCGGTCGACGGCGAAGGAGACGGCGTACATCCGCAGGTTGCGCTCGAGCAGCCAGCGATGGACGCGGCCGTGGTTCTCGTCGGGGTTGCGGCAGACGAAGGCGTGCACGCCGAGCGCGTGCGGGCCGACATCGAGGCGCACCGGCGTCTGGAGCTTCTTCTCCCCCGGCAGCGTCAGCGAGAAGCGGCTGGTCCCGACGCCCTCGCGGGCGGTCTCGTCGAACTCGATGTCGTTGTCGACGAGGTAGGACCGGACGGTCTCGGCCAGGCTCATGACACCATTTCAGCACGCATCAGCTTGGCCGCTCGCGCGTAGGCCTCCAGCGTCCGCTCGGCCGTGCGCTCCCAGGAGAAGTCCTGGGCGTGGCGCAGGGCGCCCGCCCCGAGTCGCTCCGCCAGTGCCGGGTCGTCGATGAGGCGGCGCAGGGCGGCCGCCCAGTCGCGGGGTTCGTGCGTGTCGACGAGCAGTCCGCTGACGCCGTCGCGGACGACAGTGGTGAGCCCGCCGACGGCGGCGGCCACGACGGGGGTGCCGGTCGCCTGCGCCTCGACGGCCACCAGGCCGAACGACTCGTTGTAGGACGGCACGGCGACCGCGGTGGCCGCGGCCGACCAGATCGCCAGCTGCTGCTGGGTCACCGGAGGCACGAAGCGCACCACGTCGGCGATGTCGAGCTCGGCGGCCAGCTCGGCCAGCGACTCGGGATGCTCGAGGCCGGATCCGGACGGCCCGCCCACGACGGGTACGACGAGGCGATGCCGCAGCGACGGATCCTCGTCGAGCAGCACACCGACCGCCTTCAGCAGCACGTCGGGCGCCTTGAGCGGCTGGATCCGACCGGCGAAGAGCAGCACGACCGCGTCCTCGGGCAGCCCCAGCTCGCGGCGGGCATCGGCCGGGTCCCGGTGGCGGAAGACGCTCAGGTCGACGCCCGGGTGGATCACCTCGACCGCCTCAGGACGGGCGCCGTAGAGGTCGACCAGCTGGCGGGCCTCGGTGTCGGTGTTGGCGACGAGGAGGTCGGCGGCCTCCACGACCTGCTCCTCGCCGATGACCCGCGCCACCGGCTCCGGGGTGTCGCCGATCGCCAGCGCCTCGTTCTTGACCTTCGCCATGGTGTGCATCGAGTGGACCAGCGGGACGTTCCAGCGGTCGCGCGCGAGGGCACCGACCTGCCCCGACAGCCAGTAGTGGGAGTGCACCGCGTCGTAGTGGCCGAGAGGGTGCACGGCCTCGGCGCGAAGCACCTCGCGCGCGAAGGTGCACAGCTGGCCGGGGAGCTCGCCCTTGGTCAGGCCCTCGAACGGACCTGCCGCGATGTGGCGCACCAGCACGCCGTCGGCCGCCTCGACCACCTGCGGCAGCGACGACGAGGTGGCCCGGGTGAAGACGTCGACCGCAATGCCCTGCCGGGCCAGGCGCCGCGAGAGCTCGATGACATAGACGTTCATGCCGCCGGCGTCACCGGTCCCCGGCTGGTCGAGGGGCGAGGTGTGCAGGCTGATCATGGCCACGCGATCGCCCACACCGGTCTCCTTGCTCGCGACGACAGTTGCGGCTCCCCCAGCGGGCGCCATGGGCACAACCGCGAAAGTGCCCCGTGGATTCCCGGGACGCTCACGGCGGATCAGCGCGAGTGGGCGCCGGACCTGGGGCGATCGTCGCCGCGACCGGGCCCGCGACCACGCCCGCGGAGCAGCGCGAAGCCGCCCAGCAGCACGGCCACGGCACCCCAGAACGCGTAGTAGAGGGTCGAGTCGCCGGGTCGGAACGCCTCGATCAGCGACAGGGCGAGCAGGCCGGAGGCGAGCCCCACGACGATCCTCAGCGCCAGCGCGTCGCTCTTGACCAGGCTGCTGCCGAAGACGGCCGCCGCCACGAGGACCAGCACCAGCCCGAGGGCGTACAGCGTGTCGGTCAGCGGGCCCGAGCTGCCGAGCGCGGCGTGGGCGAGCCAGAGGACTCCACCGGCAAGAGCGGCGATGGGGGCGATCATGGGGCCTGGCACGGCCCCGAGTGTGCCATGTCGGGCTGATCCTCAGGGTTCGTCGGTGCCCTGGTGGAAACGCTGCTGCCAGCCGCGCCCGGCCCGCACCCACAGCGAGCTGCGCAGGGTCGACCGCCCGTCGGCCGAGGCACGCCAGACCAGCAGGATCTGGTCGGGCGTCAGCGCCTCGACGGACACGACCTCCAGGTCCACGGGCTCGATCGGGCCGATCTCGTCGAGGACCTCCTCGCGCGTCCACAGCCGTCCCGAGCGGCCGATCTCCTGCCAGTCGGGGTGCAGCAGGGCCGCGACCGCGGCACGGTCCGAGCGCACCTCGTCGGTCAGCAGGACGCGCTCCAGCGCGACGACCTGTTCGGCGTCCGTGACCTCTGTCCCGGTGAGCTCGGGGTCGTCGAGCTCGCTGAAGAGGTCCGGCTCGGGGGCCGGCTTCTCGGTCGGCCGGACGTCCATCGCGGCCGTCTCGGCCGCACCCGGCCAGCCCGGCCCGGCATCCGGCGTACGACCGTCGCGGCAGGCCGCCGCCGCGGAGGTGGCGAGCCGGTCGGCCTCCTCGTTGAGCGACGTGGCCGGTGTGACCCTTGACCCACTCGAAGCGGACCCGCCGACCCTGCATCGCGGCATCGAGGGCCTGGATGAGCTCGAGGTTCATCACGGGCTTGCCGTCGCCCTTCTTCCACCCGCGCCGCTTCCAGCCGGCCATCCACTTGGTGATCGTGTTGATGACGTAGGTGCTGTCGCAGATGACGTGGAGCTCGTCGTCGACGTGCGCGGTCTGCTGGAGCAGGTCGAGGACCGCCATCAGCTCGCCCATGTTGTTGGTGCCGTGCGCCCAGCCCCCGGAGGCCCAGTGGTCGTCGTCGGCATACCAGCCCCACCCGGAGGGGCCCGGATTGCCCAGCGCGGATCCGTCTGCAGCGGCGATGATCGTCACGTCGGGCGATCCTGCCACGATGGGTGCCATGGACGCAGACCAGCAGGGCCGTACGGCGGTGGTGACCGGTGCTTCGAGCGGGATCGGGGCCGCCTCGGCCAGAGCCCTGGCCCGGGAGGGCTTCCACGTCGTGTGCGCGGCACGACGTACGGACCGCATCGAGGCCCTCGCCGCGGAGATCGGTGGCACCGCGATCACGTGCGACGTCACCGACGCCGACTCGGTGGCCGCACTGGCCGAGGTCGTCGGGACGTGCCACGTGCTCGTCAACAACGCCGGCGGCGCGTTCGGGAGCGACCGCGTCGACGAGGCCGACCTCGACGACTGGCGACGGATGTACGAGATCAACGTCCTCGGCCTCGTGCAGGTGACGAAGGCGCTGCTGCCCGCGCTGCGCGCGAGCGGCGACGCGCTGATCATCAACGTCGGGTCGACCGCCGGACGCTGGGCCTACGAGGGCGGCGCGGGCTACACCGCCGCCAAGCACGCCCTCAAGGTCGTCACCGAGACGCTGCGACTCGAGCTCAACGGCGAGCCCATCCGCATCTCCGAGGTCGCGCCGGGCATGGTGCAGACCGACGAGTTCGCCCTCGTCCGCTTCGACGGCGACCAGGCCAGGGCCGACGCGGTCTACGCCGGCGTCGACCAGCCGCTGGTGGCCGGCGACGTCGCCGACGCCATCGCCTGGATCGCGACCCGGCCCTCCCACGTCGACATCGACGAGCTCGTCATCAAGCCCCGCGCCCAAGCCGCGGCACACAAGGTGCACCGCACCTGAGCTGTGCCAGACTTCCGGGCGTGAAGACGATCGGACTCGTGGGCGGCATGAGCTGGGAGAGCAGCGCGGTCTACTACCGCGACCTCAACCTCGGGATGCAGGAGCGCCTCGGCGGCCTGTCCTCGCCCAAGCTCGCGCTCACGACCGTCGACTTCGCCGAGGTCACCCACCTCGAGGACGACGAGCGGTGGGACCAGGTCGGCCAGCTGCTCGCCGATGCCGCACGCGGTGTCGAGCGGGCCGGGGCCGACTTCCTGCTGCTGTGCACCACGACGTTCCACAAGGTCGCCGACGAGGTCGAGGCAGCGGTCGACATCCCGATCCTCCACCTCGCCGACGTGGTGGCCACGGCGGTCACGGCGGCCGGCATCACGAAGGTCGGGCTGATCGGCACCAAGGTCGCCATGTCGGAGTCGTTCTTCGTCGACCGGCTGGCCGGCCACGGGCTCGAGGTGATCGTCCCCGACGCGGCCCACCACGACTTCCTCAACGACGCGATCTACGAGGAGCTCGTCCACGGCGTTGTCCTGCCGCGCACCCGCAGCCGGGTCGTCTCGATCATCGAGGAGCTGTGGGACGCCGGCGCCGGTGGCGTCCTGCTCGGGTGCACCGAGCTCGAGCTGCTGGTCAAGCAGGCCGACGTCGAGCTCCCGGTCTTCCCCTGCACCACGCTGCACGTGCAGGCCGCGCTCGACGCAGCGCTCGCCTGACCCGCCTCAACCGGCGAACGGGGCCACCAGGCGCAGGATCGTCCAGGCGGGGCTGCCGAACAGGTCGGCGGCGCGTGCCTCGTCCGGCAGCGGCACCCGCAGCACCGTGGAGCGCACGCCCTCGGTGCTGAGCAGCAGGTCGGCCCCGTCCGCGGCGACCCCCTCGCCCTGGTCCTGCTCGGGCAGCTCCCAGGAGGTGACCGGCTGCCACGACGGGAAGCCCGACGACGTAGGCGTGGGAGTAGGTCCGCAGGACCACGGCGCCACCGCCGGGCAGGAACGACGCGTCCGTCACCAGGCCCGGGGCCTCGGCCACCGGCGCCAGCCTGTTCGGCCGATCGGGCCGCAGGCGCGCCGGCGCGGCGTACACGCTCGCGGCGAAGACGCCCTTGGTGACCACGAAGAGCCGACCGGTCACGGGGTGCGCGAGCAGCGCCTCCGCGTCGCGCGCGCCGTCGGGATAGACCAGCTCGTACGATCGTCGGCTCGGCGTCGCGGTCGCCGCGACCGACCGGCACGCGGAGCACCTCGACGGAGTCGCGGACGTGTCGGTTGTCGCCGATGTCGGCCACCCAGACGTGACCGTCTCCGGCCGGAGCCAGGGCCTCGACGTCGACCGGCTCGCCCGGCCAGGAGGTCACCCCGACCGTCTGCCCCGATGCGGGGTCGACGGTGAAGACGCGTCCGCTGTCGCCGGAGTCGTTGGTGGTGACCACGAGCGGACCCACCACCGCGAGACCGCTGGACTCCACGATGTCGGGGTCCTCGAACCGGAAGGCGACCTCGGCGTCCTCGTCGCCCCCGGCGGCCGCACCGAGGAGGAAGGGTGCCGCGACCACGAGGCCCAGGGCCACCCGGCGCAGGTCACGCATGGTCGAGCAGCTGGCCCAGCCGCGGGCGTACGCCCCACGTCGTCAGCAGGTCGGCGTACTCCTGGCCTGCGTGGGAGGTCTCGGCGTCGCTCGACCGTCCCCGGTGCGGACGGCGCGGATCAGCGTGTTGCGAGGCGTGTGGGCGCTCTCGACGAACTCCACCACGTCCACGCGGTAGCCCTCGCGCCGCAGCAGCGTGGCGCGCAGGGCGTCGGTGAGGGTGTCGGCGAACCGCTCGCGCAGGATGCCGTCACGGGTGAGCATCGCGTAGGGCGCCGGCGGGGGCGTCGTCCGCAGCTGCGATGCGATGTCGTGGTGGCAGCACGGCGCGGCGAGCACCAGTGCCGCCTCCCAGTCCAGGGCGCGGGCCAGCGCGTCGTCGGTCGCCGTGTCGCACGCGTGCAGGGCCAGCACCACGTCGGGCGCCCGGTCGAGGCGTCGCGTCCGTGATCGAGCCGACGACGAAGTCGGCGTCGATGCCGAGCCCGGCCGCGACGGCGGTGTTGTGGTCGGCCGACTGCTGCTTGACGTCGACGCCGGTGACCCGGACCGGCAGGCCGCGGACGTCCACCAGGTAGCGGTGGGCGGCGAAGGTGAGGTAGGCGTTGCCGCAGCCGAGGTCGACGATCCGCAGCGGGTCGTCCTCGGTCGGCGTCCGCACGTGCCCCTGGCCCAGGGCCTCGCCGAGGCTCGCGTCGAGGAGCCGGAGGAACTCCTCCACCTGGCGGTACTTCGCCTGCCGGGTCGGCTTGACCCGACCCTGCTCGTCGCTGATCCCGAGCGCCCTCAGCACCGGGTCGTCCTCGGCCAGCAGCCGGTCCTTGGTCCGGTCATGGTCGCGGTCGACCTCGACCGCCTCGTCCCGGGGGCTGGTGTGCGCCAGCACCGCGCCCTTCTTGGTGACGCGGACCTGGTGGGTCTCGGTGGTCGGTGTCGACGTGCCAGTTGGCGAAGGGCTGGGCCAGCAGCGCATCGACCGCGTCGTCGGCGGCCGCGCCGACCGCGTGGTTGGTCGTGTGCGCCTGCGTGGCGTCGTACGACGTCACCTGCAGGTGGCGCCCCGCCTTGAGGTCGACGTACGCGGATCTCGACGCGGCGTACCTCGCGACCCTCGACGCACCGGGACCGGCTGCCCCTTGCGCCGTCCGCTGGCCAGGACACGCACGAGGTGGTCGGCGTCGAGGATCGCCGACCTGGAGCCGATCGAGGTCGTCGTTCACAGGCAGTGCGGTCGAGGACGACGATCAGGATGAGTGCCCCCAGGGCCACCGGGATCACGAGGCGGCGGTGGCGAGGGTTCATGCGTAGATCCTAGGTCGGGGGTCCTCCGTCGGACGTCGACGTCGTGGCTGCATCCGCCGAGCTGCGACCAGTGCTCGAGGGACCCCTCGAACACGGTGACGAGGTGCTCGGCGGTGATCTCGAGCGGCGCTGTCGCCAGCAGCCGCTGCTGCTTGAGCGCGCCCTCGACCAGGTCGCCGACGTCGGCGGCGCCGTAGCCGATCTCCGCCAGCCCGCTGGGCAGGCCGACGTCACGCATCAGCCCGCGCAGGACCTGCGGGAGGTCACGTCCGCCCAACAGCTCGGCCGCGCGGCGGTGACGATCCGGGGAGGCCGCGAAGGTCAGGGCGAACGAAGCCGGAGCAGTCATCACGACGGCCATGCCGTGCGGCACCATCGGCTCGTCGGCGGGATAGCCCTCCGGACGGTAGTCGCGGACGCGCCCGGCGATGGGGTAGGCGCAGGCGTGCGGCACGTGGACCCCGGCGTTGCCGAACCCGAGCCCGGCGAAGGTCGCGGCCAGCGCCATCTGCTCACGTGCGACGGCGTCCGACCCGTCGCGGACCGCCTCGCGGAACGACCCGGCCAGCAGCGAGAGCGACTTCTCCGCCCACATGTCCGCGATCGGGTTGGCCCCGCAGTAGGGCACCCGCTGCTCGGGCTGCTTGGCGTCGAACGCGCCGAACCACCGGGCGGTGTAGCTCTCCAGGGCGTGGCAGAGGATGTCCATCCCGCACGAGGCGGTCACCATCGCCGGTTGCGTCATCGTCAGGTCGGGGTCGACCACGGCCAGCGTCGGCCGCAGCCGGGCGTGCGGATCCCGGTCTTGACCTTGAGCGCGAGCACGTCGAGCACGCAGATCGTCGTCGACTCCGCCCCCGTGCCGGTGGTCGTCGGAACCGCGACGAGCGGCAGCAGCGGCGCGCTCGGCGCGCGCCCGAGTCCCACCGGGACGTTGACGTAGTCCAGCAGCTCACCCTCGTTGGTGAGCAGGAGGTTGACGGCCTTGGCCGTGTCGATCGCCGAACCGCCGCCGACGGCCACGATCGCGTCGCAGGGGCCCTCGGTCCGTGCGACAGGCGATGGCGTCCTCGAACGACGCGTCCGTCGGCTCGACGCGCGCCCGGTCGTACGTCGTCACCTCGAGGCCGCGCGAGCGCATCGCGTCGCGATCCGGTCGGGGTGTCCGGTCGCCGCCACCCCCGGGTCGGTCACCAGGAGCACCCGCGCGGGCCTCCGCCGCGACACAGCTGCCTGGACGTCCCAGCCGATCTCGGTGCTGGCACCGCTGCCGAACTTCAGCCCCGGTGCTGCGTAGGTGAACACCGTCTCCGTCATCGCTGCACCCCCAGTGCGTGCGTCACGACGGCCAGCACGTCGACGGAGCCGGACTCGATGTCGGCCACCGGCACCCAGGCCACGGCGTCGGTGGTGCCGTCGACCTCGATCACCCGCGGCTCGGCGTCGGCGACGGTGGCGGAGAAGAGCAGGTGGACGCCGTGGTAGTCCTCGATCCGGCCCGACGGGGCCTGGCCGGAGAAGTGCGTGTCGTGGACGTCGAGCAGGTCGCCGACCTCGCACGCGAGCCCGCACTCCTCCTCGACCTCGCGCGCGAGCGCCGCGGCCGGTCGTTCGCCGTGGTCGACGCCGCCGCCGGGCAGCGTCCACCGCCCGGGGTGGGCGGCCCGGGCCGAGAGCCGCGTCAGCAGCACCGGTCGCCGCCTCGCAGCACCACGGCGTACGCCGCCACCCGCTGCAGCCGGAACGGCCCGTGCTGGGCGAGCGCCTCGGTCACCATCGCGACCACCGGGACGTCGCCGGACGAGCACCGTCGGTCAGCGGCTTCCAGGCCGCCTCGACGGTCGAGCCGTCGACCTCCAGCACCCGGGGAGCGGGCGCGTCCGGGGCCACCCAGCCGTCGTACACGATGCGGATGGCGTGGGAGTCGACCAGCTGGCCGTCGCGCGAGGTGCGCGGCAGGTGGGCGCTGTAGACGTGGGCGGTCTCCCCCACCGTCGCGTCCAGCCCGGTCTCCTCGTCGATCTCGCGGATCAGCGCCGCGCGCGGGTCCTCGCCGTGGTCGAGCCCGCCGCCCGGCAGGGTCCACAGCTCGGTGCGCGAGATGCGCGGCGCGAGCCTGCTCAGCAGCACCTCGACCTGGCCGTCGCGCGTCGCGCAGCATCACGGCGTACGCCGCCACACGTTGACGCCTCGGCAGGGATCCCATGCCACCAACCTAGTGAAGTACGGTTCCGGCGTGTCCCCGTCCTCCCGCGATCCGTGGCTCGACAACGTCAAGATGGTGCTCGTCACGCTGGTCGTCGTCGGCCACGCGATCGGTCTGGTGGAGGAGACCCAGGGCAGCCACTGGGTCTACGACTTCATCTACCTGTGGCACATCCCGGCGTTCGTCTTCGTCAGCGGCTACCTCTCGAAGTCCTTCGAGTGGGACCGGCGCCGGATGAAGAACCTGGTCTACACCCTGGCTCGTCCCCTACCTGATCTTCGAGCCGGCACTCTTCTACTACCGCCGCATCGTGGTCGACGAGGACGTGACCGGGACCGCTCTGGCTGGAGCCGCACTGGACCATGTGGTACCTCATCGTGCTGCTCATGTGGCGCCTGATCACCCCGATCCTCAAGCTGCACTGGCTCTTCCTGCCGCTCTCGGTGATCGTGAGCCTGCTCGGCGGCCTCTGGGACACCGACGCGCTGATGATCCCCCGCTTCCTGGGGCTGCTGCCGTTCTTCGTGCTCGGCCTGCACCTCAAGCCGCGCCACCTCGCGCACCTCGACGACGTCTGGGTGCGCCTGGCCGCCGTGCCGATGCTCGTCGGCATCGGCATCATGGCCGTCTACACCGACACGTGGGCCGAGACCGCCCTGCTCTGGTACGACACCGGCTACAACGAGCTCCCGATCGACAACGAGATCGCCTTCCAGACCCGGCTGACGGTGATGACGGTCGGCCTCCTCGGCGCGTTCGCCGCGATGTCGCTGGTGCCGCGCCGCTCGCTCGGCTGGTTCACCACGATGGGCACCGCGACGATGGTGATCTACCTCTTCCACGGCTTCGTCATCAAGACGGTCAAGGCGATGGGCTGGCCGGAGTTCACCGCCGCCCACGAGGTGCTGGGCCTGGTGCTGACGATCGTCGGCGCGATCGCCCTGGCGCTGTTCCTCGCCGCTCCCCCGGTACGCCGGGTGCTGGAGCCGTTGACCAACCCGCTGGGCTGGCTGGAGGCGCGGCGTACGCGACCTAGCTCGGCCCCCACGTCGGTCTGACCGCCGAGCGCGGCACCACGTCGAGGTGCGCCGCCTCCGTCCGGGTCGGAGCGTGCCCGCCCAGGTGGGCCGGGTGCCACGTGGCCCGCTCCCCCGGTGCCGCGGCGGTGGTGCGGCAGACCCTGCAGCCCCTCCAGCAGCTCCGTCAGCCGACGCCCGAGCAGCTCGCGTCCACTCCGTCAGGTCGTCACCCGGGCGCCACGCGGAGCGGCTCGCCGAACGCGACGTCGACCCGGCGCCCGCGGGTCAGGTCCGGGCGCGGCTCCTTGCCGCGCTGGTCCGGCACTCCCGACGGTCCAGATCCGCTGCCTGCCCCACAGCGCCACCGGGACCACCGGGGCGCCGGTCTCGCGGGCCAGGCTCGCCACCCCGCGCATCAGCGAGCGCACGGTGTAGGAGTAGCAGATGCCGGCCTCCGGGGAAGGCGCACACCGCCTGCTCCTCGCGCAGCAGCCGCCTGGCCTTGAGGTAGGCCCCCGCCGGCGCCTCGCGATCCACCGCCACGTGCTGCATCCGGTCCATCGACCCCGCGAGGGCCCGCTGCGTGCCAGACGTCGTGGCGGGTCATGAAGCGGACCCGTAGCGCCGCGCGCGCGACGCGGCCTCCTCGATGAAGAGGAAGTCCGGGTAGGAGACGTGGGTCGCCGCCAGCAGCACCGGACCGGTGCGTGGGACGTGGTGCGCGTCGGTGGCCACCACGTCGATGTCGAGCGCCTTCATCGCCGAGCCGGCCCAGGCCCGTGGCGCACGTGTAGGTCAGGTCAGGCGGGAGAGCATCACGCCGATCGGCCGGCTCACGCGAAGGGCGGACGCGCGTCGCGCGCCATCGAGCGCCGACCTGCCCAGCGCCACACCCGGGCGGCCCGGTCGCGGTCCTCGTCGTCGACGAGGTTGCCCATCCACCGCAGCGCGAGCGTCATCAGCCAGTCGGACCGCATGCCGGCCGGGCCGAGCGCGGCGACGACCTGGGCTGGGTCGCGACGCCGGCCAGTCGCCGGGCGATGGAGAACGACTCGCCGTAGTGCTCGACCAGGATCGCGCGCCAGGCCTCGCCGAGACCGCCGCCGGCGGCCATCTGCTCGGCCACCAGCCGACCGGTCTCGAGGCCGTAGTCGATGCCCTCGCCGTTGAGCGGGTTCACGCACGCCGCGGCGTCGCCGATCAGCGCCCAGTTGGGACCCGCCACGTTGCTGACCGCGCCGCCCATCGGCAGCAGCGCCGAGGTCGGCATCCGCAGCTCGCCGGAGAGCCGGAACTCGTCGCCGATGGTGTCGGCGTAGGTCTGCATCAGCGGCTTGATCGCCACGTCCGCCGGCCGCCTGGTGGTGGCCAGCGTGCCGACGCCGATGTTGACCTGGCCGTTGCCGAGGGGGAAGACCCAGCCGTAGCCGCTGAGCAGGTCGCCCTGCTCGTCGCGCAGCTCGAGGTGGGAGCTGATCCACGGGTCGTCCGACATCTCCGAGTCGACGTAGGCGCGGCCGGCCACGGCGTACACCGTGTCGCGGTGCCACTCGCGCCCCAGCATCTTGCCCAGCGGCGAGCGCACCCCGTCGGCGACGATCGAGCCACCGGCAGGCGATCTCGAACGTGCTCCTCGGCGCCGGCGGAACTCGACCGCGGCGACCCGCTCCCCCTCACGTCGTACGCCGACCGCGCGGGCGCCGTCGAGGGCCAGCGCGCCGCTCTTGATCGCGATGGTGCGCAGGTGGTCGTCGAGCTCGGTGCGGGCGACCGCGGATCCCCAGTCCGGCAGCGAGCCGCCGGGCCAGGGCAGCAGGAGGGTCTGGCCGAAGCCGTGGGCGCGCAGCCCGTGGTTGACCGTGTGGGCGCGCAGCCAGTCCTCGAGGCCGAGCTTCTGCATCTCGCCGATCGCGCGCGGCGTGAGGCCGTCACCGCACGTCTTGTCGCGCGGGAAGACGGCCGCGTCGACGAGGACGACGTCGAGCCCGGCCCGCGCGGCCCACGCCGCCGCGGCCGATCCGGACGGCCCGGCGCCGACGACGAGGACGTCGGTCGAGGTCGGCAGGAGGGGGTGGTCACCCGGAGATTCTCTCCTCATCCACGACGGGTGACCCAATCCACTCGCCCTCAGAACTCCAGGTGCTCGAGGTAGAGGTGACCCACCGCTGCCGTGAGCAACGGGGCCGCGGGGTTGTCGGGCGTGTCGTTCTCGACGATGTACTCCTCGACCTCGTGGTTGCGGAAGAGCTCGGCGAAGTCGATGACCCCGACCCCGAGGTCGCACATGTCGGCCTCCGCCTGGGAGGTGCCCATGCTGGTCCGGTCCTTGACGTGGTACTGCCGGACGCGCGAGCGGGGCCTCGTTCACCACGTCCTTGGCGAACTGGAGGGCGGAGTCGGCCGTGGTGTGGCCGGTGTTCACCCCGGCCGTGAACGCCCAGTAGAGGTCGACCTCGAGGTGCACGAGCCTGCGGTCCAGGCGGTCCATGAGGACCTCCCACGGCGTGAGGCCGCCACCGAGGTCGATGGTGAACTCGTGGGCGTGGTTGTG
The DNA here is from genome assembly GCA_963778975.1 of uncultured Actinomycetota bacterium. Lineage (GTDB taxonomy): Bacteria > Actinomycetota > Actinomycetes > Propionibacteriales > Nocardioidaceae > Nocardioides. Next base: position 46,346 of record CAVZWM010000015.1, on the reverse strand, counting down.
GTAGCCGTACCTCAGCCCGTAGCCCCGGGCCAGGGCGGCCTCCGCGTTCATCTGGTCGGCCCACTTCTGCCACTCAGCGAGGCTCGTGGAGTTGAGGAAGGGCACGTTGACGTAGCTCTGTCCGAGCGTCACGGCGTTCTGGAACTTGGTGTGCGCGGCGGCAGTGTCCGCGCTGATGCCGTCGTGGCTCGAGGAGGCGCGGACCCCGAGGCCGTCGAGCGGCGTGCGCAGGCCCGCCGCGGTCTGCCCGTAGAGACCGGCGCAGCTCCACGCGCTCGTAGCCGTAGCGAGCGACGGCCTGGAGCACGGGGAGGTAGCCGATGGCCACCGGGTTCCCGGGTGTAGGTGCCGCAGCGGCCGAGCGCAGCGTGTAGAGCTGGATGCTGACCCGGTCGTGCGGGACCGTCTCCCGACGGCCGTGCCCGTGGCCGTGTCCGTGGTGGGGGCCCCTGCCACGGCCGCTCGCCGCGGCGGGCGAGGTCATCGCGCCGAGCGTCGCGGCTCCCGCCGCAGCACCGGCGGCGCCTCGCAGCAGTCCGCGGCGGCTGGCGCCCTTCTGGGCGAGCGAGCGCTCGAGCGCTCCGTCTCCGTCATGTCCGAAGCACATGGGTGCACCTTTCGATCCGAGGTCGACGATGTGAGAGGTGTCACATCCCCTCGACCGTATGACGGATTTGGCCGGGTGCCAAACAAAAGTGGCTGGAAATGGACCGGACCCCGGCCTCCCGTGAGGGAGACCGGGGTCCGGTGAGGGACTCGATCAGTTCTGGTAGGAACCGAAGTCGAAGTCGTCGAGCGCAACGGCCTGCGACGACGGACCGAAGTCGTAGTCGTAGGAGTCGTAGCCGGTGACGGAGTACGCCGCGGCGCGGGCCTCCTCGGTCGGCTCGACCCGGATGTTGCGGTAGCGCTCCAGGCCGGTGCCGGCCGGGATGAGCTTTCCGATGATCACGTTCTCCTTCAGGCCACGCAGGCTGTCGGAGCGACCGTTGATCGCGGCGTCGGTGAGCACTCGGGTGGTCTCCTGGAAGGAGGCCGCCGAGAGCCACGACTCGGTCGCGAGCGAGGCCTTGGTGATGCCCATGAGCACCGGACGACCCGAGGCGGGCTTGCCGCCCTCGGAGACGACGCGACGGTTCTCCTCCTCGAAGCGCACCCGGTCGACCAGGTCGGACGGGAGCAGGTGGGTGTCACCGGACTCGATGACCGTCACCCGACGCAGCATCTGGCGCATGATGATCTCGATGTGCTTGTCGTGGATCGACACACCCTGGGAGCGGTAGACCTCCTGGACCTCGTCCACGAGGTGCTCCTGCGCCTTGCGGACACCCAGGATGCGCAGCACGTCCTGCGGGTCGGGCGTACCGGAGGTGATGTGGTGACCCACCTCGATGTGCTGGCCGTCCTCGACGTTGAGGCGCGAACGCTTCGACACCGGGATCTCCTGGACCTCGGAGCCGTCGTCCGGGGTGACCAGGACGACGCGGGACTTGTCGGTCTCCTCGATCTTCACGCGACCGGCCGACTCCGAGATGGGCGTACGACCCTTGGGCGAGCGGGCCTCGAAGAGCTCGACCACACGGGGCAGACCCTGCGTGATGTCGTCGGCCGAGGCCACACCACCGGTGTGGAACGTACGCATCGTCAGCTGCGTGCCGGGCTCACCGATCGACTGGGCCGCGATGATGCCGACCGCCTCACCGATGTCGACCAGCTTGCCGGTGGCCAGCGAGCGGCCGTAGCACTTGGCGCAGGTGCCGGTCTTGGCGTCGCAGGTCAGCACGGAGCGGACCTTGACCTCGATCGACGCCGGCGGCGATGAGCTCACCGATCTTGACGTCGCCGAGGTCCTCACCGGCGGCGGCGAGAACCTCGCCGCTGTCCGGGTGGGTGACCTCGGTGGCCGAGGCGCGGGCGTAGGCGGACGTCTCGACGTGCTCGTGCTTGACGACCGAGCCGTCCTCGAGGCGCTCACCGATCAGCTTGGGCAGACCACGCTCGGTGCCACAGTCGTCCTCACGGATGATGACGTCCTGCGACACGTCCACCAGACGACGGGTCAGGTAACCCGAGTCGGCGGTGCGCAGCGCGGTGTCGGCCAGACCCTTGCGGGCACCGTGGGTCGAGATGAAGTACTCGAGCACCGACAGGCCCTCGCGGAAGTTGGCCTTGATCGGGCGCGGGATGATCTCGCCCTTCGGGTTGGCCACCAGACCACGCATGGCCGCGACCTGCCGGATCTGGTTCATGTTTCCGGAGGCGCCCGAGTCGACCATCATGTAGATCGGGTTCGTGCGGTCGAAGTTGGCCTCCATCGCACGGCCGACCTCGGCCGCAGCCTGGGTCCACAGCTCGATGAGCTCCTGACGACGCTCGTCGTCGGTCATCACACCGCGCTCGTAGTTCTTCTGGACCTTCTCGGCCTGGGCCTCGTAGCGGCCGAGGATCTCGACCTTGCTGTCCGGCGTGGTGACGTCGTCGATCGAGACGGTCACACCGGAGCGGGTGGCCCAGTGGAAGCCGGCGTCCTTGAGGGCGTCGAGCGAGGCCGCGACCTGGACCTTGGTGTAGCGCTCGGCCAGGTCGTTGACGATCGCGCCGAGGCGCTTCTTGCCGACCTCCTCGTTGACGAAGGGGTAGTCGGCCGGCAGCGTGTCGTTGAAGTAGACGCGACCCAGCGTCGTCTCCAGGAGGATCGCGGTGCGCTCCTCCCAGTCGGCACCGAGCTCGAGGTCGAGCGGCGGGCACGATGTCGTTGAGACGGATGCGGACCTTGCTCTGCAGCGCGATCTCGCCCCGGTCGTAGGCCATGATCGCCTCGGACGGGGTCGAGAAGACCCGACCCTCGCCGACAGCGCCCTCACGGTCACCGGTCAGCCAGAACAGGCCGATGATCATGTCCTGCGAGGGCATGGTCACCGGACGGCCGTCCGAGGGCTTCAGGATGTTGTTGGTCGAGAGCATCAGGATGCGCGCCTCGGCCTGCGCCTCCGCGGACAGCGGCAGGTGGACAGCCATCTGGTCACCGTCGAAGTCGGCGTTGAACGCGCCGCAGACGAGCGGGTGGATCTGGATGGCCTTGCCCTCGATCAGCTGGGGCTCGAAGGCCTGGATGCCGAGTCGGTGCAGGGTGGGCGCACGGTTGAGCAGCACGGGGTGCTCGGTGATGACCTCTTCGAGGACGTCCCACACGACCGGGCGGGCGCGCTCGACCATCCGCTTGGCGGACTTGATGTTCTGCGCGTGCGACAGGTCGACGAGGCGCTTCATCACGAACGGCTTGAAGAGCTCGAGCGCCATCTGCTTGGGCAGACCGCACTGGTGGAGCTTGAGCTGCGGGCCCGAGACGATGACCGAACGGCCGGAGTAGTCGACGCGCTTGCCGAGCAGGTTCTGACGGAAACGACCCTGCTTGCCCTTGAGCATGTCGGAGAGCGACTTCAGCGGCCGGTTGCCCGGGCCGGTGACGGGGCGTCCACGACGACCGTTGTCGAAGAGGCTGTCGACGGCCTCCTGCAGCATCCGCTTCTCGTTGTTGACGATGATCTCGGGGGCACCGAGGTCGAGCAGTCGCTTGAGGCGGTTGTTGCGGTTGATGACGCGGCGGTAGAGGTCGTTGAGGTCGGAGGTCGCGAAGCGGCCACCGTCGAGCTGCACCATCGGGCGCAGGTCCGGCGGGATGACCGGGACGGCGTCGAGGACCATGCCGATCGGCTGGTTGCCGGTCTTGCGGAAGGCGTCGACGACCTTGAGGCGCTTGAGGGCGCGGACCTTGCGCTGGCCCTTGCCGTTGGCGATCGTGTCGCGCAGCGACTCGACCTCGGCCTCGACGTCGAAGTCCTGGAGGCGCTTCTGGATCGCCGTGGCGCCCATGTAGCCCTCGAAGTACTTGCCGAACCAGTTCTTCATCTCGCGGTAGAGGAGCTCGTCGCCGAGCAGGTCCTGCACCTTGAGGTTCTTGAACGTGTCCCAGACCTCCTCGAGGCGCGCGATCTCGCGGTTGGCGCGGTCGCGGAGCTGGTTCATCTCGCGCTCGGCGCCGTCACGGACCTTGCGCTTGGCGTCGGCCTTGGCACCCTCGGCCTCGAGCGTGCCGAGGTCCTCCTCGAGCTTCTTGGCGCGGTCCTCGACGGAGGTGTCGCGACGCTTCTCGAGGCGCTCACGCTCCAGCCCGACCTTGTTCTCCAGGGAGTCGGAGTCGCGGTGGCGAGCGTCCTCGTCGACGGAGGTGATCATGTAGGCGGCGAAGTAGATGACCTTCTCGAGGTCCTTCGGCGCCAGGTCGAGCAGGTAGCCCAGTCGCGACGGGACGCCCTTGAAGTACCAGATGTGGGTCACGGGAGCGGCGAGCTCGATGTGGCCCATGCGCTCACGACGCACCTTGGAGCGGGTGACCTCGACGCCGCAGCGCTCGCAGATGATGCCCTTGAAGCGCACGCGCTTGTACTTGCCGCAGTAGCACTCCCAGTCCCGGGTGGGACCGAAGATCTTCTCGCAGAAGAGGCCGTCACGCTCGGGCTTGAGCGTGCGGTAGTTGATGGTCTCCGGCTTCTTGACCTCGCCGTGGCTCCACGTACGGATGTCGTCCGCGGTGGCCAGGCCGATCTGAAGCTGGTCGAAGAAGTTCACGTCGAGCACGATGGCTGCAACCCTTCAGTTGGTACGAAAATCAGTGGGTGAGGGACCGAGGAGGGGCGGTACGCCGGTGGCCGGCGTACCGCCTCGTCACTCAGACTTCTTCGACGGAGCTGGGCTCGCGGCGCGACAGGTCGATGCCGAGCTCCTCGGCGGCCCGGAAGACGTCTTCCTCGGCATCCTTGAGCTCGATGGTCGATCCGTCGTGCGTGAGCACCTCGACGTTGAGGCAGAGGGACTGCATCTCCTTGACGAGCACCTTGAACGACTCGGGGATGCCCGAGTCGGGGATGTTCTCGCCCTTGACGATCGCCTCGTAGACCTTCACGCGTCCGGGCACGTCGTCGGACTTGATCGTGAGCAGCTCCTGCAGGGCGTAGGCGGCGCCGTACGCCTCCATCGCCCAGACCTCCATCTCGCCGAACCGCTGGCCACCGAACTGGGCCTTACCGCCCAGCGGCTGCTGCGTGATCATCGAGTAGGGGCCGGTCGAGCGTGCGTGGATCTTGTCGTCGACGAGGTGGTGGAGCTTGAGGATGTACATGTAGCCCACGGCCACCGGCGCCGGGAACGGCTCACCCGAGCGACCGTCGAAGAGGGCGGCCTTGCCGTCCTCCTTGACCATCCGCTCACCGTCACGGTTGGGCAGGGTCGCGCCGAGCAGACCGGTGATCTCGTCCTCGCGGGCACCGTCGAAGACCGGGGTGGCCACCTTGGTGTTGGGCGTGGCCTTGTCGGCACCGATCGAGATCAGGCGCTTCTTCCAGTCGGCGTTGCCCTTCTCACCGGAGAGGTCGAGGTCCCAGCCCTGCTTGGCGAGCCAGCCGAGGTGGAGCTCGAGGATCTGGCCGATGTTCATCCGTCGCGGCACACCCAGCGGGTTGAGCACGACGTCGACCGGGGTGCCGTCCTCCATGAACGGCATGTCCTCGACCGGCAGGATCTTGGCGATGACGCCCTTGTTGCCGTGACGACCGGCGAGCTTGTCACCGACCGAGATCTTGCGCTTCTGGGCGACGTAGACGCGGACCAGCTGGTTGACGCCCGGGGGCAGGTCGTCGCCGTCCTCGCGGTCGAAGACGCGGACGCCGATGACCGTTCCGGACTCACCGTGGGGAACCTTCATCGAGGTGTCGCGCACCTCGCGCGCCTTCTCACCGAAGATCGCGCGGAGCAGGCGCTCCTCGGGGGTGAGCTCGGTCTCGCCCTTGGGCGTGACCTTGCCGACGAGGATGTCACCGGTGGTGACCTCGGCGCCGATGCGGATGATGCCGCGCTCGTCGAGGTCGGCCAGGCCCTCCTCGGAGACGTTCGGGATGTCCCGGGTGATCTCCTCGGGGCCGAGCTTGGTGTCGCGGGCGTCGACCTCGTGCTCCTCGATGTGGATCGAGGTGAGGACGTCCTCCTGCACCAGGCGCTGGCTGAGGATGATCGCGTCCTCGTAGTTGTGGCCCTGCCACGGCATGAAGGCCACGAGCAGGTTGGTGCCCAGCGCCATCTCGGCGTTGTCGGTGCAGGGACCGTCGGCGATCGGGCGACCCGACCTCGAGACGGTCACCGGTCTTCACCAGCGGGCGCTGGTTGATGCAGGTGCCCTGGTTGGAGCGACGGAACTTGGCCAGCTTGTAGGTCTGGTAGGAGCCGTCGTCGTTCATCGTCTCGATGGCGTCGGCCGACACCTCCTTGACCACACCGGCGTTCTCGGCCAGGACCACGTCGCCGGCGTCGACGGCGGCGCGGTACTCCATGCCGGTGCCGACCAGCGGGCTGTCGCTCACGACGAGCGGGACGGCCTGGCGCTGCATGTTGGCGCCCATGAGCGCGCGGTTGGCGTCGTCGTGCTCGAGGAACGGGATCAGGGCCGTCGCGACCGACACCATCTGGCGCGGCGAGACGTCCATGTAGTCGACCTCGTCGCGCAGGATCGCGTCGACCTCGCCGGCCTTCTGGCGGACCAGCACGCGCTCCTCGACGAAGCGCATCTTGTCGTCGAGCGGCGCGTTGGCCTGCGCGATGACGTAGCGGTCCTCGTCGTCGGCGGTGAGGTAGTCGATCTGGTCGGTGACGACGCCACCCTCGACCTTGCGGTAGGGGGTCTCGACGAAGCCGAACGGGTTGATCCGACCGTAGGACGCGAGCGAGCCGATCAGACCGATGTTGGGACCTTCAGGGGTCTCGATCGGGCACATGCGGCCGTAGTGCGACGGGTGGACGTCACGGACCTCCATGCCGGCGCGGTCACGGGACAGACCACCGGGACCGAGCGCGGAGAGGCGACGCTTGTGCGTCAGGCCCGCGATCGGGTTGGTCTGGTCCATGAACTGCGAGAGCTGCGAGGTGCCGAAGAACTCCTTCAGCGCCGCGACCACCGGGCGGATGTTGATCAGGGACTGCGGCGTGATGGCCTCGACGTCCTGGGTCGTCATCCGCTCACGGACCACGCGCTCCATGCGGGCCAGGCCCGTGCGGAGCTGGTTCTGGATCAGCTCGCCGACGGTGCGCATGCGGCGGTTGCCGAAGTGGTCGATGTCGTCGGCCTGGACCTTGACCGGGGACCCGTCGGGACCCAGGACCGGGCTGCCGGCGGCGTCGAGGAGGTCGGGCGCCTCGACCTGCGTGCCGGCGGCGTGCAGCTGCACGACGTAGCGGATCGCGGCGACGACGTCGTCGACGGTCAGCGTCTGCTGGTCGAAGGCCTCGGTCAGGCCGAGCTTCTTGTTGATCTTGTAGCGACCGACCTTCGCCAGGTCGTAGCGCTTGGAGTTGAAGTAGTAGTTGTTCAACAGCGTCTGCGCAGCCTCGGCCGTGGGCGGTTCGCCCGGGCGCAGCTTGCGGTAGATGTCGAGCAGCGCGAGGCGGGTGACCTCGAGGTTGATCTGCTCGGCGGTGGGCGCCTCGCCGCGCGCCTTCTTCGCCATCTCCTCGGCGACGACGTCGTAGCGGACGCTGTCCTTCTCGAGGGTGAGCATCATCGACTCGTACTGACCGAACTCCTCGCGGATCTGGTCGGTGGTCCAGCCGAGCGCCTTGAGCAGGACGGTGACGTTCTGCTTGCGCTTGCGGTCCAGGCGCACGCCGACGAGGTCGCGCTTGTCGATCTCGAACTCGAGCCACGCACCACGGCTCGGGATCAGCTTGGCGGTGTAGATGTCCTTGTCGGACGTCTTGTCGGGCGAGCTCTCGAAGTAGACGCCGGGCGAGCGCACGAGCTGGGACACGACGACCCGCTCGGTGCCGTTGATGATGAAGGTGCCCTTCCTGGTCATCATCGGGAAGTCACCCATGAAGACCGTCTGGCCCTTGATCTCGCCGGTCTCGTGGTTCATGAACTCGGCCGAGACGTAGAGCGGGCGGGAGTAGGTGAAGTCCTTCTCCTTGCACTCCTCCTCGGTGTACTTCTCGTCCACGAAGACGGGGTTGTCGAAGGAGAGCATCATCGTCTCGGAGAAGTCCTCGATCGGGGAGATCTCCTCGAAGATCTCCTGCAGACCGGTCTTCTCGGAGACGTCCTCACCGGCTGCCCGACGGGCAACCACCACCTCCTCCCAGCGCTCTCCGCCGACAAGCCAGTCGAAGCTGCTGGTCTGGAGCGAGATGAGGGGGGGAACCTCGAGAGGTTCGGTGATCTTTGCGAAAGAGGTACGACGGTGATTACCAGCGGAGCTGCGCGCGGCCAAGAGGTGTCCTCACAACTTGATCAAGTGATCTCGGCGCCGGCCGACCACCGCGACAGCCGTCCGGAAGGCGTGAGGCATATGAGGGCAGGCGCAAAGAGACACCCTAGCGCAACTCATGACGCGCTTCAAACACGGGGTCGAATCCTGGATCGGACATCGACACGCGTTGCCGATGATGATGACCCGCAGACCCCGCTGGGTCAAGCAGGGCGCGCCGTGGAGGTGGGTGTCACCGCTCCGACGGGTCAGCCCTGGACCGGCGAGGTGACCATGTCGTCGACCAGCCAGGTCGTCGTCCGACGTGCTGCATCGAGAGCGTCACCTGGTCCTTGTAGACCGTCGGTTCGGCGCTCAGCTTGTTGGTCGTCGGCCGGTCCACGAAGACCAGCACCTGCACGCGCTCGTCCGGAGGCACGCACGATCCCGGAGGCCACCACCTCGGCCCCGACCCGGGTCTCGGTCTGCGGCGCGTTGTCCTCGATGAGGGCGAAGAGCTTGTCGTACTCCGAGCGGTAGCGACCCGTCATCTCCGCCGTGGCGGCCTGCCGGTCGGCCTCGAGGTTCTCGAAGTCGTAGGACAGCACCGGTACGACGGCGCGCTCCGCCGCGGTCTGGGCGGCGCGGGCGGCCTCGTCGCTCCCCGCGTCCTCCCGCAGCCACATCCAGGCGGTGACCGCCACCAGTGCGGCAGCGACGACGCCCAGGCCGGCCAGCAGCCAGGCGGGGACGACGCCCGCGGCCTTGCGGGTCGAGGGACGACGAAGGCGTGTCACGAGACCCGGCTTGTCGGCAGGTTGCGTGACAGGCGCCGGGGCGCGCCTCCTCGACCGGTCGGGGTCGCGTCGAGCGCCGCGTCGTACGCCGCCCGCGCCTCGCGGGTCGAGCAGCACCCTGGCGGCGCGGTTGAGCGAGTCGAAGCGGCGGTCGCCGGGCTCGAGGTCGGCGATGTGGCCCTTCCAGGCCGCGCGGATCTCCTCGGCGGAGGCGTCGCGGGGCACGTCGAGCAGGTCGTACCAGGTGGGCGCGGTCACTCATTCTCGGCCACCTCCCTGCGCGCTCGTCCGGGCCGCTCACCGGGCTGAAGTCGTCGACGAGCCACTCGCCGTCGATCATCACGACGTCGACGGTGAACCGGAACGGCAGCGGCTCCTGGGTCGACCGTCTCGGCATCCTGGCCCTCCCCCTGCGCGTAGGAGTCGGTGAACGCGCCCGCGACCAGCACGCGTGCGGAGTCGTCGTCGATGGTGGAGACCGCGGTCGCGAAGACGTCGGCGGTGCGGGTGATCCCGCCCTGGGCGACGAGCTGCTCCGCGGTGGCGACCTCCTTGTCGAAGTCGGCGGCGAACTTGGGGGTGATGACCTCGCGGACCTGGTCGCGGTAGGCGGGCATCTGCCCGGCGTCGTCGAGCATGTCGGGGCTGTAGCTGCCCAGCCGCTTCACGAACTGGTCGCCGAGGCTCATCACGTCCTCGCGCTCATCGGGTGGGTGAGGCTGCCCGCGGACGGCTGCCGGACCACCGGTCGCGAGCAGCCAGGCGAGCATGCCGGCGCCGGCCACGGCGACCAGCGCCAGCACGGCGGCGACCACCGGCCGCCAGCGGCGGCGCGGTGCCGGGACCTCAGCGGCATCGTGCGGGTCGAGCCGGGTGTCGGCCCTCGACGTGTCGAGCATCGTGGACATGGCGTTGCCTCCCTCAAGGACTCTGTCGGCCACCCTCCCGGGCCTGCAGGGATCAACGACCCCGCGGCTCCGAGGTCACGCCGCCGCCCAGCAGCGGCTGGAGGTACAGCCACTTCCAGGCGTCCTCGCCCAGGGTGCGGGGCGCCCCCGACCGGATCCCGAGGAGGTCCTGGACCTCGTCGCGTCCCCAGCTGACCTTCCCGCTCTCGGGGTCGTAGGCCAGGTCGGCCGGCCCCCAACCGGTGGCGGCCCGCGGGGCCGGGATGTTCTGGGCGCCGCGGGCGTTGGACTCGCCCGGGCCGGCGGTGCAGCCGGCGCCCTCGTTCATCGGCATGTTGCTGCCGTCGAGCGGCGATCGGCGGTCGGTGCCCTCGTAGCCGGCCAGGCAGGGGTGCGGCTCGTTGGTGAGGACCATGCCGAAGTGGGCGTCGTACAAGCCGGTGGCCGGAGTCTTCGACACGACGGTGTAGCCGCCCTCGACGACGTAGGGGTAGAGCACGAGCAGCTGCTCGACGCCGTCGAGGTGCTTGACGACGACCTCGCCGGTGGTGACGAGGTTGTTGATGAGCTCGCCGAGCTCGACCTCGTTGTCCTCCAGGAAGACCCGGAGCTCGTTGGCTCCTGCGGACCCCTCGTCGATGAGCGTGCGGAGGTCCTTGTCGCTCCCGGCCAGGGTGGTGGAGAAGCTCGACGAGGTCGCGCGCGAAGCGGCGGAACGCGCTCTCGGAGTCGATCTGGCCGTTGAGGACGACGTTGCTGTCGCGGATCAGGTCGACGGTGACGTCGAAGTTCTGGTCGGCCACCTCGATGAAGTCGTTGCTGCTGTCGATGATCGTCTGGAGGTCCTGCCCCGCTCCCCCGAACGCCAGCGCCGAACTCCTCCGTGACGACCTGGAGGTCGTCCTCGTCCACGCTGCGCACGGTCTCGTCGAGGTGGGTGAGCAGGGTGTCGGTCTGGATCGGGGTCTGGGTGAGGTCGCGCGCGATCTCGGAGCGGTCCTCGAGGTAGGGGCCCGTGTTGCTCTGCGGCTGCAGCTCGACGTACTGCTCACCGACGGCGGAGCGGTTGCCGACCAGCGCGCGGGCATCGGCGGGGATCTTGTCGTGCTCGTTGTCGATGTCGAGCAGGATGTCGACGCCGTCGTCGGTGAGCACCAGCTCCTCCACCTGCCCGATGCGGACGCCGCGGTAGGACACCTCGGCGCCCTTGAACGCACCGCCGGAGTCGCCGAAGTGGGCGACCACGGTGTAGCTCTGGTCCATGAACACCCGGTCCAGCTGGGCGTAGCGGGCACCCACGAACGTCACGCCGACGAGCGTGATGATCGCGAAGACGAGCAGCTGCATCCGGGTCCGGCGTGGTGATCATCGCGTCACCATCCCGGGGACGAGCAGGCTGACGAGGGCCGGGTCGTAGACGTCCATCAGGTCCGCCACGGTCGGGTTCGCGGTCGTACGCCGCTGGCCGGTGCCGGGGCGCGGCGAGGCCGGTCGGGATGGTCGGCAGGAGCGTGCGTCGGCAGGGCGGTGGTCGGAGTGATCGTGGGCAGCAGCGTGGTCGGGATCACCGACGGCGTGCCCGGGATCAGGTTGAGCTCGCGGCACACGTCCTGTCGCGTGTTGTCCGCCTTCTGGCACTCCTCGCGCAGCTGGAGTCAGCTTCTCGATGTTGGCCACCACCTTCTGGCACTCGGGGCTGGCCAGCGACCCGCTCTGGAGGCAGGCCAGGACGTCGTTGACGATGACCGTCGGGTCGATGACCGTCGGCAGGTTGGTGGGCAGCGTCGGCAGCCCGGCGCCCCGGTGACGTCGACGTCGAGGGTGATCGACAGGTTGGTGTAGTCGCCCATGTGGAGGTTCCGGGCCACCTGCGGGTCGCGGCCGACGACCTCGTCGACGAACGGGTAGGTCAGGAACACGTGGAAGGCGTTGGTGAAGTTGTCGCCCGAGGCCGCCAGCTGCGACAGCACCGGGTCGAGCCGCTGCGAGCGACGTGATCGTGGCGTCCTTGGACCGCCGGATCACCTCGACCGCGACCGAGGAGAGGTCGTTCGAGCGAGGCGAGCATCTCGACGAGGTCGTCGCGCTGGCGGTCGATCGACTCGAGCGCGCTGGGCAGCTCGTCCAGCGCGGCGTCGATGGTGGGCTGCTGCTTCTCGGCAGCGATGGCCAGGCGGTTGAGCGACTCGATCGCCGTCACGATGTCGGCCTTGTTCTCGTCGAGCTGGCCCATGAAGACCCGCAGCTGGCGCAGCACCGAGCGCGCCGACTCCTCGCGGCCCTCGAGCGCGAGGTTGAGCTCCTGGGTGATGGTCTTGAGCTGTGCCACGCCGCCGCCGTTGAGCAGCAGGCTGAGCGCGCCGAGCACCTCTTCCACCTCCGGGTTGCGACCCGCGCGCTCGATCGGGATCGTCTCGCCGTCCTCGAGGGGGTCGGCGATCGCGCCCTGCTCCGGAGCACTCGAGCTCGACGAACTTCTCGCCCAGCAGGCTGGTCTGGCGCAGCTCGGCCACCGCGTTGCCGGGCAGCTCGACGTCGCGTCGCAGCTCGATCGTCACCAGGGCCTGGTAGCCCTCCAGGTCGATCGCGGTCACCTTGCCGACGCTGACGTCGTTGACCTTCACCGTCGACTGGGGCACCAGGTCGAGGACGTCGGCGAACTCGACCTTGATCGAGATCGGGTTCTCGCCCGTGTCGGGTCCGCCGGGCAGCGGGAGCCCGTAGACGCTGAAGTCGCAGGCCGAGAGCAGCACGGCGATGACGACTCCCAGCAGGAGAGCCTTGGCGCGCTTCATCGCTCCACCTCCACTAGTCCACCGAGCGTCGGGTCGAAGACGTCCTGGGCAGGCAGGACGCCCGGGGCATCGAGGGCGCCGGGGCGGCTGCGGCCCGTCTCCAGGAGTGTCGGTGATGCGGTCGCAGACCTGGCCGGAGCGTTCGACCTGGCCGACGAAGCCGCACAGCAGCGCGGCGGGGTCGGCCTCCAGCTGGTTGATGGTCTCGCCGAAGTTGGTCCGGGTGTCGAGCGTGCCGGCCTGCGGGTTGTAGGTCAGCGCGAGGTTGTTGAGGGCGCCCGGCGCGACGTGCAGGATCTCGTCCAGCGCATCACGCTGTCGCACGAGCACCTGGGACACCCGGTTGAGGCCGGAGATGTTGCGGCCCAGCGAGTCCTTGTTCTCCCGGACGAACTCCTTGACCGCGGTGAGCGCCACGGCGAGGTTCTCCGTCGCGGCCACGAGCTCCTGGCGTTCTCCGTCGAGCATGGTCGACACGTCGGCGAGCGACTGGTTGAACTGCCGGACCGTCTGGTCGTTGTCGGCGAGGGTCTCCATGAAGCCGCCCAGCGCCTCGACGGAGCCGAAGAGCTCCTCCTTGTTGTCGGCCAGCGTCGCGCTGAGCCGGGAGAAGTCCTTGACCGTCTGGCGGAAGCTGGTCCCCTGCCCGCCGAAGTTGTCGGCCGTGACCGAGAGCAGGTCGGAGAGCGCGCCGGACTTGTTGGCGCCCTGCGGACCGAGCGCGACATTGAGGCGGTCGAGGCTCTCGTAGATCTGGTCGAGCTCGAGCGGTTGCGAGGTCTGCTCCACCGAGAGCTCCGCACCGTCGGCCAGCGTCTCGCCCGAGCCGGAGTAGGCCGGGGTCAGCTGGACGTAGCGGTCGCCGACGACCGACGGGGCCACGATGACGGCCTTCGCGTCCGCCGGCAGCGTCACCGAGTCGTCGTACGCCATGGTGACCGTGACGTCGGTGCCGGTGGGCTCGACCTTGGTCACCGTGCCGACGCCGACGCCGAGCACCCGGACGTCGCTGCCCTCGTAGACGGAGATGGCGCGCGGGAAGTGGGCGACGACCGTCCTGGTGCTGTCGCCGCCGAACACGGTCACGGCCGCCACGACGACGAACGCCAGCACGATGATCGGCACGAGGAAGCGCTTGACGAGGTCCATGGTCAGCCCACCTGCGGCACTGGAGGGAAGTTGGCGATCCACGTGTCGAACCAGGGCCCGGTGCCGAGCGTGTTGGCGAAGACGCGGTAGAACGGCGCCATCAGGCGCAGGCTGCTGTCGAGGTTGTCCTCGTTCTTGTTGAGCACCGCCACCACGTTCTCGAGGTGCGCGAGCGCCGGCTTGAGGTCGGCGCGCGACTGACGGATCAGCGCGGTGAGCTCGGTGGACAGCGTGGTGCTGGAGACCAGCAGGTCGTGCACCGCCTCGCGCCGGGCGACGAGCGCGCGGAACAGGACGTCGCTGTCCTCCATGAGCTTGATGATGTCCTCGTCGCGGGCGTCGAGGACCTTCGAGACCCGCTCGAGGTTCTGGAGCAGGGTGTTGATCTGCTCGTCCTTCTCCGCCACGTTGGCCGAGAGGCGGCTCAACCCGCTGAGGGCACCGCGGAACTCGTCGGGGGTGTTGCGGGTCAGGTCGGCCATGGTCGTCAGCGACTGGGCGAGCTGATCGGTGTCGATCTGCTCGGTCGTCTCGGCGAGGCCCTCGAACGCCTCGACCACGTCGTACGGCGAGGTCGTCCGCTCCTGCGGGATGGTCGCGCCCTCCGCGAGCTGCCCGTCACCGGCCGGCTGCACGGCCAGGAACATCGAGCCCAGGATGGTCTTCACCCGGATCGCGGCACTGGAGTCGCCGCCGAAGTCGGCGGCATCGTCGACCTTGAAGGTGACCTTGACCTGGTCGCCGTCGAGGGCGATCTCGTTGACCTTGCCGACGCGGACGCCGGCGATGCGGACCTCGTCGTTGACCTTGAGGCCACCGGCTTCGGAGAACATCGCGTGGTAGGTGTCGCCGCCGCCGATGACCGGCAGGTCGTCGGCGCGCAGGGCCACCAGCATCACCAGTGCCAGCACCACCAGGCTGACGGCGCCGACGATGACGGGGTTGCGCTCGCGGAAAGGAATCATCCGAGATCACACCTGTCGGACCCGGTCTTGTAGCTGACCGGCACCGCGACCCCGCCGGGCAGGTTGACCCGCCCCTGGAACTCGCAGAGGTAGAAGTTGAAGAAGGAGCCGTAGATCGCGGTCCGGCCGATCTTGTTCAGCTTGATCGGCAGCACCTGGAGCGCCCGGTCGAGCTCGGCCTTGTTCTTGTCGATGTTGCCGGCCACGGCGCGCAGCTCCTTGATGTCCTTGACGAAGGGCTCGCGGATGCCGTCGATCAGGGAGGCGGTCTCGACCGACAGCGCGGAGACGTCCTCGAGCGAGCCGAGGATGGCGTTGCGGTCCTTCTTGAGCCCGCCGACCAGGGTCCGGAAGGACTCGATCAGGCGGGTCAGCTGCTTGTCACGGTCGGCCACGTGGTCGAGCACCAGGGAGAGGTTGTCGATGAGCTCGCCGATGACCTCGTCGCGGTCGGCCAGGGTCGAGGTGACGGAGGCCGTGTGGGCGAGCAGCCCCTCGAGCGTCCCGCCCTCCCCCTGGAAGACCTGGATGAGCTCGAAGGAGAGCTGGTTGACGTCCTCGGGCGACAGCGCCTGGAACAGCGGCTTGAAGCCGTTGAAGAGCACCGTCAGGTCGAGGGCCGGCTTGGTGCGCGAGAGCGGGATCGTCGACCCGGCAGGCAGCCGCGCCGTGTCGCCGACCTCCTGGGTCAGGGAGATGTAGCGCTGCCCGACGAGGTTGCGGTAGCGGATGGTCGCGTTGGTGCCGCCGTTGACCGAGGTCTCCTGCTCGACGGTGAAGGTGATGAGCGCCCGCGTCCGGTCGATGATCTCGACCTCGTCGACGGTGCCGACCCGTACGCCGGCGACGCGGATGTCGTCGCCCTTGTTGACGCCGGTCGCGTCGGTGAACTCCGCCCTGTACTCCCGGGAGTCACCGAACGTGATGTTGCCGATGGTGACCACCAGGACGGCGGAGGCAAGGGACGTGACGACGATGAACACGACCAGCTTGACGAGGTCGATGGACGTCTTCTTGTCGAGGAGCTGGCTCATCGCAGGCTCACCTTCGCTCCTCGTGCCATGGGACCCACGAGCAGCACGCCGAGATCCGGCACGTCGTCGGCGCTGACGCCGAGGCCGGGACCGATCAGGGCCTTCAGCAGCGACTCCTCGTCACGGCCGCCGGCGTAGCCCGCGGACGTGCCGGACCATCCCGGACCCACCCGGCTGATCCCCTTGCCGGTCGGCGAGTCGTTGCCGTCGGCGAAGTCGGGCTGCTGGGTCACCGGGTTGCTCTGCGACCACGGCGGGTTCGGCAGCCTTCCGCAGTAGGGGCCGCGCTTGTCGGCGTACACCGGGGTGTCCGCGGCCGTGTAGGCGCGGGGCTGGTTGGGCAGCGTCTCCAGCACGATGTGGAGCGTGAAGCCGCGGAACGCCTCGGCCTGCAGCTTGCCCGCTCCCACGATGCCCTCGAGCAGGCAGGGGTACTCGGGGGCGTAGCGGGCGAACACCTCGAGCTGGGCGGCGGAGAGGTCGGCGAGGCGGACCAGGTTGTCGCCGTTGTCGCGGCTGAACCGCTCGGCGACGGTCGCCAGCTTCGTCACGTCGTTGAAGAGCGCCTGGAGCTTCTCCTCGCGACCCTCGAGCGTCGCGGTCGTGGTGATCGTGTTGCGCAGGATCGTGGCGACCTCGGGCAGGACGTCGGCGTAGGTGTCGGACACCTGGGCGGTCAGCCGCAGGTCCTCGACGAGCGCGGGCAGCTCGGGGTTGAAGCGGGTGAGGTAGCCGTCGAGGGTCTCCAGGCTCTCGCCGAGCTGGTTGCCGCGACCCTCGAGTGCGGTGGCGATCGCGTTGAGCGTCATGTTGAGGTCGGCCGGCTGCACGGCGCGCAGCAGCGGGTAGAGGTCGCTCAGCACCGTCTCGACCTCGATCGACAGCTGGGTGCGCTCGATGACGTCGCCGGCGGCGATCGCGGTGGCGGAGGCCTCCGGCGGGACGATCAGGGAGACGAACTTCTCGCCGAACAGCGTCTTGGGCAGGATCGACGCGGTGACGTCGGCCGGGATCTGGGTGACCCGGTCCTGGTAGAGCCCG
This sequence comes from uncultured Actinomycetota bacterium, assembly GCA_963778975.1. Taxonomy (GTDB): domain Bacteria; phylum Actinomycetota; class Actinomycetes; order Propionibacteriales; family Nocardioidaceae; genus Nocardioides. Next base: position 29,369 of record CAVZWM010000015.1, on the reverse strand, counting down.
AGGGTGATGTCGGCCCCTTCGGCGGTGGGACGGAAGTCGATGACCTCCCCCACGATGACGCCCTTGATCTTCACGTCGGCGTTCTCCGGCAGCTGCAGCCCGATGCGCGAGGCCTTCACGGTGACCTCGTCGTAGTCGGTGAACTGCTTGGTGAACACGCCGTAGGTCGCCCACACCCCCGTCACCATCAGGGCGAGGAAGACGATTCCGAGTGCCTTGGTCCTCATCGGCGCCTCACCCTGCCAATCGCACGGTGGTCGCCGCGCCCCAGATGGCCATGGACAGGAACAGGTCGAGGACGTTGATGGCCACGATGCTCGTGCGGACCGCGCGGCCCACGGCCACGCCCACCCCGGCCGGACCGCCCGAGGCGGTGTAGCCGTGGTAGCAGTGGATGAGGATGACCGTCACCGCGAAGACGAGCACCTTGCCGAAGGACCAGAGCACGTCGCCCGGCGGCAGGAACGCGTTGAAGTAGTGGTCGTAGGTGCCCGACGACTGGCCGTAGATCTGGGTCACCACGAGCCGGCTCGCGAAGTACGACGACAGCAGCCCGACGACGTACAGCGGGATGATGGCGATCAGTCCGCCGACGACGCGGGTGGCGACCAGGAACGGCATCGAGGGGATCGCCATCACCTCGAGGGCGTCGACCTCCTCGGAGATGCGCATGGCGCCGAGCTGGGCGGTGAACCCGCACCCGACCGTGGCGGCGAGCGCGATGCCGGCCACCAGCGGCGCGATCTCGCGGGTGTTGAAGTAGGCCGAGACGAAGCCGGAGAACGCGGCCGTTCCGAGCTGGTTGAGGGCGGCGTAGCCGGAGAGACCCACCTGCGCGCCGGTGAAGAAGGTCATGCCGATGATGACCCCGACCGTGCCGCCGATGACCGCGAGCGCACCCGAGCCGAGGGTGACCTCGGCCAGGATCCGCAGGATCTCCCGGGGGTAGCGGGTGATCGAGCGCGGGATGGCGCGCAGCACGCCGATGTGGAAGGAGAGCTGCTGCCCAGGTCGTGTCGAGGGAGTCCAGCGGCTTGGTGTAGATGCTCTTCAGTGCCATGCCTCAGCCGCCCTTCGGTGGGACGACTTGGAGGTAGATCATGCTCAGCACGAAGTTGGCCACGAAGAGCAGCAGGAACGTGATGACGACCGACTCGTTGACCGCGTCGCCGACGCCCTTGGGGCCGCCGTCGGCGTTCATGCCCTTGTAGGACGCCACGATCGCGGCGATCAGTCCGAAGACGATGGCCTTGATGAGCCCGATCCACAGGTCGGGGAGCTGGGCCAGCGCGGTGAAGCTGGCGAGGTAGGCGCCCGGTGTGCCGTCCTGGATGACCACGTTGAAGACGTAGCCGCCGGCGACGCCGACCACGCTCACCATCCCGTTGAGGAAGAAGGCGACGAGCATGCAGGCCAGCACGCGCGGGACCACCAGCCGCTGGATCGGGTCGATGCCGAGGACCATCATCGCGTCGAGCTCTTCGCGGATCTTGCGTGCGCCCAGGTCGGCGGCGATCGCCGACCCGCCCGCACCGGCGATGAGCAGGGCCGTGCCGATGGGCGCGGCCTGCTGCACCACGGCCAGCACCGACGCCGAGCCGGTGAAGGACTGGGCGCCGAACTGCTTGATCAGCCCGCCGACCTGCAGCGCGATGACTGCGCCGAAGGGGATCGCGACCAGGGCGGTCGGGACGATCGTGACCGACGCGATGAACCAGGCCTGCTGGATGAACTCACGCAGCTGGAAGGGGCGCCGGAACAACCCGCGGCCGACGTCGAGGGCGAAGGCGAAGAGGTTGCCTGCGATCCCGATGGGCGCGAGTGCGCGCGAGGAGACGGATGAGGACACGTGTGGTCAGGCCCCCGGTGCCAGGCCAGCGTTGCTGGACTCGAAGGATCCGGGGGGCGGGGTCACGCCGTTCTCCCGGCACCACTCGCCGGGCGGACGCTGGCTGCGACGCGGGATGCCGTTGGAGGGTTCCTGCTGGAACGGGATCGGGGGCAGCGGCGGCAGGTCCTGGTCCTGCTCGGCGGCGAGCTCGTCGGCGTCCTTCTCCTCGGACATGCCGATGGGCCCGATCCGCTGGGCGTTGAGGAACTGGCGCACCACCGGCTCCTCCGAGCTCAACAGCATCTCGCGCGGGCCGAACATCGCCAGGTGCTTGTGGTAGAGCAGGCCGATGTTGTCGGGGACCGTGCGGGCGGTGTTGACGTCGTGGGTGACGATGAGGAAGGTCGCGTCGATCTGCGCGTTGAGGTCGATGATGAGCTGGTTGAGGAAGGACGTACGCACCGGGTCGAGGCCCGAGTCCGGCTCGTCGAACAGGACGATCTCCGGGTCGAGGACGAGCGCCCTCGCCAGGCCGGCGCGCTTGCGCATGCCGCCGGAGATCTCTCCGGGCAGCTTGTCCTCGGAGCCGAGCAGACCCACCAGGTCCATCTTCTCCATGACGATGCTGCGGACCTCCGACTCGCTCTTCCTGGTGTGCTCGCGCAGCGGGAAGGCGACGTTGTCGTAGAGGTTCATCGAGCCGAACATCGCGCCGTCCTGGAACAGGACGCCGAAGAGCTTGCGGATCTCGTAGAGGTCGCGCTCGGAGCAGCTGGCGATGTCGGTGCCCTCGATGATGATCGAACCCTTGTCGGGCTTGAGCAGGCCGATGAGGGTCTTGAGGAAGACGGACTTGCCGGTTCCGGAGGGTCCGAGCATCACGCAGATCTCGCCCGCGGGGATGGTGAGCGTGACATCACCCCAGATCAGCTGCTTGCCGAACGACTTGGTGAGGTCGTTGACCTGGATCTCGACACCCATGCTGTTGCTCCCTTCCCGTGCCGCCCGGTCGGTGGGCCCGGCGACGGGCACACATCGCGGGCTACTCCTGAGTAGAGCAACGCGCGAAGAGGCGGGAGGTTACGGATGGGTGCGACGTTCGTCACTGACCTCGCCGGGAAACGCCGAAGGGCGGCCACCCCCATGGGGTGACCGCCCTCGGCGGTGACGACCGGCGTCCGCGAGGAACGCCTGCCGTCAGTGGATCACTTGACGGTGACCGTGGCGCCGGCCGCCTCGAGGGCGTCCTTGGCCTTCGCAGCAGCTTCCTTGTTGACACCCTCGAGGATCGGCTTCGGGGCCGCCTCGACGAGGTCCTTGGCCTCCTTGAGACCGAGGGAGGTCAGGGCGCGGACCTCCTTGATGACGTTGATCTTCTTGTCACCAGCAGCCTCGAGGACGACGTCGAACTCGTCCTGCTCGGCAGCGGCCTCGCCAGCAGCGGCACCACCGGCAGCCGGGGCGGCAGCCGCGGCAACGGGGGCAGCGGCGGTGACGCCGAAGGTGTCCTCGAACTGCTTCACGAACTCAGAGAGCTCGATCAGGGTCATCTCCTTGAAGGCCTCAAGGAGCTCGTCGGTGCTGAGCTTCGCCATGGTGGCGTTTCCTTCCGTATGTGGCACGAGGACGGGTGCGTCCCGTGCCGGGTTTCAGGTGGTGTACGTCGGCCCGGTCAGGCGTCGGTGGACTCGGTCGCCTCAGCGGCCTCGGCGTCGGTGGCCTCGGCGGCGGGCGCCTCGGTCTCCTCGGCAGGGGCGGCCTCGTCGGCAACCGGAGCGTCCTCGGCAGCGGCCGGCGTACCGGCACCACCTGCGAGGATCGAGGGGTCCTCCTGCGCCTTCGCCTCCAGGGCACCGGCGAGCCGGGCAGCCTGGGCGAGCGGGGCGTTGAGGAGGTAGACGGCCTGGGACAGCGACGCGAGCATGCCGCCCGCGAGCTTGCCCAGGAGCACCTCACGCGACTCGAGATCGGCCAGCTTGGCGATCTCGGCAGCGTCGAGGGTGTTTCCGTCCAGGACACCGCCCTTGATGACAAGGGCGGGGTTTGCCTTGGCAAAGTCACGCAGACCCTTGGCGGCCTCGACCACGTCTCCATTGATGAAGGCGATGGCAGTGGGGCCGGTCAACAGGTCGTCGAAGCCTTCGATTCCCACCTCGGTGGCGGCAATCTTGGCAAGCGTGTTCTTGACCACGGCGTAGTTGGCGTTCTCGCCGAGGGCTCGCCGCAGGTCCTGCAGCTGCTTCACGGTGAGACCGCGGTACTCGGTCAGCACAGCGCCGGCGGACTCGTTGAACGACTCAACGATCTCCGCGACGGCGGCAGTCTTCTCTGGCCGCGCCATGGGTCTCCTTCCGGGGTCGACCACCGGCGTCCGGGCCCACACATGACGAACGCCCTGAGCACAGGCTCAGGGCGTGGATGCGGCGTGGCCGCTTGCTCTGCACCTGCGCCGGCCATTCGCTTGAGCGAACCTTCGGTCCCGAGCGTGGAGCTCGTGACAACCTGCGGTCTCTGGTTTCAGGACGGAACAGTACGCCGACCGCGCCGGTCCCGACAAATCAGCGGCACTCCACCCATTCCGCCCATTCGGGTCCGCGCACGTCCCAACACTGGTTCGATGTCGGTGTGGACCAACAGCTCACGACCGTGGGGGCCTCCCTGGCCCGAAGTGACGAACGCATGCTCACCGGGCGCAACGCCGCCGGGCGCGTGTGGAAGACCGGCTTCGGCGGCCTCGACCAGCTCATCGGCGGCGGCCTGCGCGCCGGCTCGCTGATCCTGCTGGCCGGGCCCCAGGGCCTCGGCAAGTCGACCTTCGCGCTCCAGCTCGCCCGCAACACGCGCAGCCTCGGGACGACCGGTCCTCTACTTCTCCTACGAGCACGACGCCGAGGACCTGACCCAGAAGCTCATCGCCATGGAGGCCGGCGAGCTCGACGAGTCCGACCAGGCGCGGATGAACGCCGTGCGCTCGATCTTCGACGACCTCTGGGTCAGCTCGCTCGAGCACCGCCTGGAGTCGGTGCCGTGCGGCCCGCAGGCGCTGGCCAAGGTCGCCCAGCTACTCCGAGATGCTGTTCGTGCACCGGTCCACCGGCACGCGCACCGACATCGAGGCGATCCAGTCGGCCATCGAGATGGTCCGCGAGCTCAGCGGCAGCACGCCGCTGGTGATCGTCGACTACCTCCAGAAGATCAAGTCGGCCAAGGCCACCGACGAGGACGAGAAGTCCACGGAGATCGTGGAGGGTCTCAAGGACCTCGCCATCGACTTCGGCGCCCCGATCCTGGCCATCGCCGCGGCCGAGAAGTCGGCCCTCAGGACCGGCCAGCGGATGCGCGCCAGCCACCTGCGGGGTTCGAGCGCCCTGGCCTACGAGCCGGACGTCGTGATGGTGCTCAACAACAAGTTCGACGTCGTCGCCCGCCACCACCTGACCTACGACCTCGGCAATGCCGAGCGCTTCCGCGAGTACGCCGTCCTCACGATCGAGAAGAACCGCTTCGGCCGCGACGGTGAGGTGCTCCAGTTCCGCACCCGCTTCGACCAGGGCCGCTACGAGTCCGAGGGCACCGAGGTCCGCGAGCAGCTCGTGGACGAGCGCGTCTTCCGCGACTAGACCTGCACGACGACGGGCCGCCGCATCCGCGTGGATGCGGCGGCCCGGTCGTACGCCAGGGGGTCAGGCGGCGCCCGGCATCCCCAGCTCGCTGATCTGGTCGGCGGACGGGGCCTCGATGTCGACGTCGACGCCGAAGTCGCTGTAGGTGCCCTCGGTCGTGGACGGGACGGGCTCGCCCCCGGCCGGCGAGGGGGTCTCGATCGTCTGGGCGAACTTGCGCGGCAGGTTGTCGCCGTCGACCCACATCTCGGTCACCATCTGCTTGGGCAGGAACTCCTTCATCGCGTCAGGGAATTCCATCGCCTTGAGGTAGTCGGCCGGGTCGATGGTGATGCGGTAGTGGTGGGTGACCACCCCGTCGACCTCTTCCTCGCCCAGCAGCTCGAGCTTCTCGGGGGTCTTGAGCGCCTGGAACATGACCTCGGGGTCGGTGGCCTTGCCGAGCATGCCGAAGAGGGAGCTGGGATCGCTCAGGTCGATCTCGAGGTACTTGTCGCCGGTGCCCATGTCGGGCGACTTCATGTACATCACCTGGTCGAGCAGGATGATCTCCATGGCCTGCGCGCCGGTGCTGCTGGCCGTCATCTCGACGCCGTCGTCGCCGAAGCGGGCCTGACCGGACATCGTCGTGGCCTGCCCCTCGGCCCCGGAGGTGGTGGAGAAGGTGAAGGTCTCCGCCTCGCGCAGCGCCTCCATGACCGCGGGGTAGAACTCCGCAGCGGAGAGCTCCTCGCAACGACGCCTGCGCCGGCTCCTCGGCGTCGGCCGACTCCTCCGTGGAGTCGTCGGTGGAGTCGTCGGCGCCGTCCTCGGTGCCCTCGTCGGTCGCGGAGCTGGAGTCGGTGGGCTCGTCGCCGCTGCAGGCGGTCAGGCCGGCTCCCAGCGTGATCACCAGGGCGGCGGAGCCCAGGCGGCGGGCAAGGGGCGTGACGCGCATTGTCTTCTCCTCGTACGGGGTGGGTGGTGCATTCCTACCCGACGGCCCCACGGCCCCATGGGCAAACGCCCGAACGACCACGGTCCGGCCGTCCCGAGGGACGACCGGACCATGATGGGTGGAGCAGAGGAGGCAGTCAGGCTCAGGCCTGGGGGGCCTCGTCCTCCGACGCGACGTTCTTGACGCGGTTGGGGTCGACCTGGATGCCGGGGCCCATCGTCGTCGAGACGGTGATCTTCTTGATGTAGCGACCCTTGGAGCTGGCCGGCTTGAGACGCAGCACCTCGTCGAGCGCCGCGGCGTAGTTCTCCGCGAGCTGGACCTCGGAGAACGAGGCCTTGCCGATGATGAAGTGCAGGTTGGAGTGGCGATCGACGCGGAACTCGATCTTGCCGCCCTTGATGTCGGTGACGGCCTTGGCGACGTCGGGCGTCACGGTGCCCGTCTTCGGGTTCGGCATGAGCGAACGCGGGCCGAGCACGCGACCGAGGCGGCCGACCTTGCCCATCATGTCGGGGGTCGCGACGACGGCGTCGAAGTCGAGCCAGCCGCCGGCGACCTTCTCGATGAGCTCGTCGCTGCCGACGAACTCGGCGCCGGCCTCACGGGCGGCGTCGGCCTTGTCGCCGTTGGCGAACACGAGGACGCGGGCGGTCTTGCCGGTGCCGTGCGGGAGGTTGACGGTGCCACGGACCATCTGGTCGGCCTTGCGCGGGTCGACACCCAGGCGCATGACGACGTCGAGGGTCTCGTCGAACTTCTTCTTGGAGCCGCCCTTGGCGATCTTGATGGCGGCCAGCGGTGCGTAGAGCTCGTCCCTGTCGAACGTCTCTGCCGCCGCGCGGTAGGTCTTGCTGCGCTGCATTGTCTTCTCGATTCTGTGGTGCGAAGGATGTGGTTAGCGAGCCAGCGCGGCTCTCCCACGGATTCAGTCGGTCGTGATGCCCATCGAGCGCGCAGTGCCCTCGACGATCTTCATGGCCGCGTCGATGTCATTGGCGTTCAGGTCGGGCAGCTTGGTCGTCGCGATCTCGCGCACCTGGTCCTTGGTCAGCTTGCCGACCTTCTCCTTGTGCGGGACGCCCGAGCCCTTCTTCAGGCCGGCGGCCTTCTTGATGAGCTCGGCGGCCGGCGGAGTCTTGGTGATGAACTCGAAGGAGCGGTCCTCGTAGATCGTGATCTCGACGGGGATCACGTTGCCGCGCATGGACTCGGTCTGGGCGTTGTAGGCCTTGCAGAAGTCCATGATGTTGACGCCGTGCGGGCCGAGCGCCGTACCGACCGGCGGGGCCGGGGTGGCCGAACCGGCCTGCAGCTGCACCTTGACCAGCGCTGCGATCTTCTTCTTGGGAGGCATTGCCTTCTTCTCTCTCTCTTGTGGTCACGACGAGGGCACTCGCCCTCTGCCACGGGTTGTCGCTACTTCATTGTCGCTGTGGTGCCGGTGTCCCCGGAAATCGGGAGACTCGGGTCAGACCTTCTGGATCTGGCTGAAGCTCAGCTCGACCGGGGTCTCCCGGCCGAAGATCTCGACGAGCGCCTTGACCCGCTGCGACTCGGCGTTGATCTCGGTGATCGTCGCGTGGAGCGTGGCGAACGGCCCGTCGACCACCATGACCGAGTCGGACACGTCGAAGTCGGCGACCTCGACGGGCTTGCGCGGGGTGGTGCTGGAGCCCTTCTCACCGGCGGCAGCAGCCTCGGCCACGGCCACGACGGCGGGAGCCAGCATGTCCTCGACCTCGGTCAGGCTGAGCGGGACGGGCTGGTGGCTGTGGCCCACGAAGCCGGTGACCGACGGCGTGTGCCGCACGGCGGACCAGGACTCGTCGGTGAGGTCCATGCGGACCAGGACGTAGCCGGGCAGGACGGTGCGGGTGACCATCTTGCGCTGGCCGTTCTTGATCTCCGCGACCTCCTCGGTGGGGACCACGATCTCGTGGATGTAGTCCTCCATGTTGAGGGAGATGATGCGGTTCTCGAGGTTGTGCTTGACCCGCTTCTCCATGCCGGAGTAGGTGTGCACGACGAACCAGTCGCCGGGCTTGGCCCACAGCTCGCGGCGGAAGGCCTCGAGCGGGTCGTCGGCGTCGGGCTCGGCGGAGTCCTCGGCGTCCTCGGCTGCGACCTCGGAGTCCTCGTCGGACTCGTCGGCGCTCACCTCGGCGTCGTCCTCGGCACCGTCCACGGCGTCGGTCACCTCGACCTCGGGGGTCGAGTCGTCAGAGGCCTCGACCTGGTCGGTGGAGTCCTCGACGGACTCGACCTGGTCGTCGACCTGGTCCAGGTCATTGCTTTGAGACACGTCCAACTCCGAACATCGTTGTCAACTGGTCCGGTCACGGGGACCGGAGCCGGACCTCAGGGTCCGGCGGGGATCACGCAGGGGATCTACTGGCGGACCGTCACTGGGTGCTGGTGCCGCCGGTGAAGACCTCGAAGACCAGCTTTCCGAAAGCCAGGTCGAGGACCGACACCAGGCTCATCACCGCGATGACGAAGACCAGCACCACGAAGAAGTAGGTGATGAGCTGCTGCTGGGTGGGCCACACCACCTTGCGGAGCTCGGCCACCACCTGCCGGATGAACGTGACCGGGCTGGTGCGCCCACGGTCGTCGCCGCGCGAGTCCTTCCGCGCGTCCTGAACCGCGTTGCCGTCCGCCACGTTCCTCACCTTTCTTCGTCATGCATGTGCAGTGGATCCTTGCAGGGCACGAGGGACTTGAACCCCCAACCTTCGGTTTTGGAGACCGATGCTCTGCCAGTTGAGCTAGTGCCCTCCGATGGTCGTCGCCCATGTCCCGGGCATGCCGAAGCATGTGGCGAAACCACCAATCGAGAAGCATACGGGGCCGGTCCAGTCGGAGTCGAACCGAGCCTCGGCCCATCATCCGTGCCCGCCCCTCCTAGGATGCGGCCATGGGGAGACCGGCCGTGGCCCACGACCGCCGACGTGACGTGTCGAGCCTCCCCAAGGCGCATCTCCACCTGCACTTCACCGGATCGATGCGCCACCAGACGCTCCTGGAGCTGGCCGAACGCGACCAGATCGCGCTGCCGGACTCGCTCGTGGAGGACTGGCCGCCGCAGCTCAGCGCGGCCGACGAGAAGGGCTGGTTCCGCTTCCAGCGGCTCTACGACGTGGCCCGGTCGGTGCTGCGCACGCCCGAGGACGTACGCCGGCTGGTGCTGGAGGCGGCCGAGGACGACGTACGGGACGGGGGCCGGTGGCTGGAGATCCAGGTCGACCCCAGCGGCTACGCCGCGCGCTTCGGCGGCATCACCGCGTTCACCGACCTGGTGCTCGACTGCGTCCAGGACGCGTCCCGGCGGACCGGGCTGGGCATCGCCGTGGTGATCGCGGCCAACCGCACCCGCCACCCGCTCGACGCCCGCACCCTGGCCCGCCTGGCCGGGCAGTACGCCGGCCGCGGGGTCGTCGGGTTCGGGCTCTCCAACGACGAGCGACGGGGCGCGACCCAGGACTTCGCGAGCGCCTTCCGCATCGCCGACCGGGCGGGCCTGCTGCTGGTCCCCCACGGCGGGGAGCTGCGCGGTCCCGAGCACGTCCGCACCTGCCTCGACAGCCTGGGCGCGCAGCGGCTGGGCCACGGCGTCCGCAGCGTCGAGGACCCGGCCCTGCTCGACCGGATCGTCGAGGCCGGGGTGGCGCTGGAGGTCTGTCCGGTGTCCAACGTGGCCCTCGGGGTCTACTCCGACCTGACCTCGGTGCCGGTGCCGCAGCTGCTCGACGCCGGGGCGACGGTCGCCCTCGGCGCGGACGACCCCTTGCTCTTCGGCTCGCAGCTGGCCGGCCAGTACGCCACGATGCGAGCCGCGCACGACCTCGACGACGCCACCCTGGCCCGTCTGGCGCGGATGTCGTTCGAGGCGTCACGAGCACCCAGCGACGTCCTGGCGGCGGCGTACGCGGACATCGACGCCTGGCTGTCGGGGAGCGATCAGCGCTAGAGCGAGCAGCCCACGGTCACGGGCTCGTTGACCAGGCGCACGCCGAAGGCCGCCTCGACCCCGTCCCGCACCTCGCGGGCAAGGGTGAGCAGCTCGGCGGTCGAGGCACCACCGCGGTTGGTGAGCGCAAGCGTGTGCTTGGTCGACAGGCTCACCCGGTCTCCAGCGGCAGCGCTGACGTGGCCCTTGGCGAAGCCGGCGTGCTCGATCAGCCACGCGGCGCTCGACTTGACCGTCCCGTCGGGCTGCTCCCAGCGCGGAGCAGCCGCCGGGAGCAGGGCTGCCTGGTCGGGGGCCAGGAGGGGGTTGGTGAAGAAGGAGCCGGCACTCCAGGTGTCGTGGTCGGCAGCGTCGAGCACCATGCCCTTGCCACGACGCAGGCCGAGCACGGCCTCCCGGACGTCGGCCAACGCGGCCCGCTCCCCCGCGGCCACGCCCAGGGTGCGGGCCAGCTCGGCGTAGCCCACCGGCGCCCCGAGGTCGCCCAGCCCGAGCTGGAAGGTGACGTCGAGGACGACATAGCGGCCCGGATCGGCCTTGAACCGGCTGTGGCGGTAGGAGAAGCCGCAGTCGGGTGCCGCGAAGGTGCGCTGGGTGCGGTCGACGCGATCCCAGGTCCGGACGCGGGAGACGGTCTGCGAGACGTCCTGGCCGTAGGCCCCGACGTTCTGGATCGGGGTGGCCCCCACCGCGCCGGGGATCCCGGACAGCGCCTCGATGCCGGTCCAGCCCTGCTCGACGGCGTGGGCGACGAGGTCGTCCCACCCCTCGCCGGCAGCGACGGTCACGCTGGCTCCGCTGCAGGCGTCGGCGTCCACGCGCGTGCCGCGGGTGGCCACCTCGACCACCCGGCCGTCGAAGCCGTCGTCGGCGACCACGAGGTTGGAGCCGCCGCCGAGCAGGAGGACCGGGGTCCCGGCAGCGTCCGCCTCGCCCACCGCGTCGACCACCTCGTCGTCACTCGTCGCGGTCACCCACTCACGGGCGGGTCCGCCCAGGCGCAGCGTGGTGTGGCGGCGCAGCTCAGGCACGGACGGCGGTCTCCCGCACGACGGCCTTCGGCATGCCGAGCACCTTCTGGCCCTCGCAGGTGACCTCGAGCGCCAGGGTGACCAGTCCGTCGGCCACCGCCTTGACGGTGCCGTTGACCACGACCTCGGCTCCGCCGTCGGCGGGTACGACGACCGGGCTGGTGAACTTCGACCCGAGCTCGACGACCTCGGCGCCGTCGGTCCACCGGGAGACGGCGCTGCCCACCAGGGCCAGGGTGTACATCCCGTGCGCGATCACGCCGGGCAGGCCCACGCTGAGCGCGACCTCCTCGTCCTGGTGGATCGGGTTGTGGTCGCCACTGGCCTCGGCGTAGGCGACCAGGTCGGCGCGGGTGACGGAGAAGACCTGCTCGGGCAGGACGGCGCCGGGGGCCAGGTCGGCGCTCATGCCGCACCACTTCCGGACGAGTGGACGAGGGTGGCCTTGCCGGTGCAGACCAGGTCACCAGCGGCGTCACGGATCTCGCTGGCGGTCGCGATGATGTCGGCGCCGCCGATCTGGCGCAGGCCCGTCACCGTCAGCGTCGCGGAGAGCTCGTCGCCCTCGCGGAGCGGGCGCTCGTAGGTGAAGCGCTGCTCGCCGTGGACGATCCGGTGCAGGTCGACCTGCTCGGCGTCCAGGAAGGCCTGCATCGCGTCGAAGGCGAGCACGATCGGGAAGGTGGGCGGGACCGCGCCGTCGTCGGGCTGGCCGACGGCGGTGGCGAACGCGCTCACGCGCTCGGCGGTGACGACCAGCGTGGCTGGAGCGGGGAACTCTCGTCCCACCAGGGAGGGGTCGACGGACATGGCACGACCCTAGAACACACAACGACCCGTCCGAGAAGCCTCGGACGGGTCAGCAGTGGTGGAGCAGCGTCAGCGGGTCTCGCGGTGAGCCGTGTGCGTCCGGCAGCGCGGGCAGAACTTCTTCAGCTCGATGCGGTCGGGGTCGTTGCGACGGTTCTTCTTGGTGATGTAGTTGCGCTCCTTGCAGTCCACGCACGCAAGCGTGATCTTGGGGCGAACGTCAGAGCTCTTGCTGGCCACGGGGAATCCTTAGGTTTGGCTGGTGTTGCGGTGTGGTGCCTGGGTGGTAGCGGGGGCGGGACTCGAACCCGCGACACCACGATTATGAGCCGTGTGCTCTAACCACCTGAGCTACCCCGCCGCAGGAAGCCGGACGACGCCCCCGAAGGGAGGAATTCCGACCCAGGGCCCCTTTACGGAATCGAACCGTAGACCTTCTCCTTACCATGGAGACGCTCTGCCGACTGAGCTAAAGGGGCAACGACGGAGAACGATACACACGGCATGGGCCCGGTGAGAAATCGGCTGAACCGGCGGCCTGGACGGTGCCCGCAACCGGGGCTCAGGCGTCCTGGATCCGGGCCCAGCCCACTGCCTCCTCCAGCTCGTAGGCGAGGCCCAGCAGCCGGGCCTCGCGACCCGCTCCGGCGCCGAACATCATGCCGTGGGGGAGGCCCGCGGCCGTGGTCGCCAGCGGCAGAGAGATGGCCGGTTCGCCGGTCGCGTTGGCCAGTGGCGTGAAGGCCACCCAGTCCATCAACCGATCCATGATCTCCTCATAGCTCTGGTCCCCGCGCAGGTGCCCGACCCGGGGGGTCTCGGTGGCCAGGGTCGGGCTCAGGGTGACGTCGTACGTCGCGTGGTGGCGGGCCGCAGAGCGTCGGGAGGCCCGGAGGACGGCGATGGTGCCGGGCTGGCGGTGCAGGTTGCGGGCCGCGTGCCGGGCGAGGCCGAGGGTCAGGTTGTCGAGCTTGGTCGGGTCCCACGTCGGGCCGTAGTCGGCGCGTCCGCGTCGCGTGATCGCGAAGGCCAGCAGGGACCAGTAGCGCACGAAGTGGACGGGGAACGAGGGCGGGATCGGCGGCTCGACCTCCTCGACGTGGTGACCGAGCGACTCGAGCAGCGCGGCCGTGCGCAGGGTCAGCTCGCGGACCTCGGGGGTCGAGTCGCGACCGATGCTGGTGGTGACGACGGCGACCTTGAGCCGCGCCTTGCTGGGTCGGGTGATGTCGCCGATCGGCGCGAGTCGGGGGTTGCGCCAGACCCGCTCCGCCTCGCGGAAGAAGGCCGCGGTGTCGCGCACGCTGCGCGTGAGCACCCCGTCCGAGACGATCCGGACCGGCATGTCGCGCATCGCCCGGTCCTGGGCCAGCCGGTCGCGGGTGGGCTTGAGCCCGACGAGGCCGTTCACCGCGGCGGGGATCCGGATCGAGCCACCCCCGTCGTTGCCGTGCGCGATCGGGACGGCTCCGGCGGCGACGAGCGCTCCGGCGCCGGCGGACGAGGCGCCGGCGTAGTGGTCGAGGTGCCAGGGACTGCGGACCTGGCCCAGGCGTGCGTGGTCGACCGCCCCGGAGAAGCCGAACTCGGAGAGCTGGGTCTTGCCGAGCGGGATCAGTCCGGTGGCGAGATACATCCGCGCGAAGTCGCCGTCGGCCCGCTGCGGGACGCCGACGAAGGCGTCCGCGCCCTGTTGCGTCGGCATGCCGGCGACGTCGACGTTGTCCTTGACGAAGGTGGGCACCCCGGAGAACCAGCCGCCGCGCGGGTGTCGCGCCTCCTCCCGGGCGCGATCGAACGCGGAGTAGGACATCGCACCCAGGTCTCCGTCGACCCGCTCGGTGCGGGCGATGGCCGCCTCGACCACCTCGGGGACCGAGACCTCTCCGGCCCTGAGCGCCTCGACGATTCCCGTCGCGTCGAGGTCGGAGAGGGCATCGTCGGTGAAGGCATGCACGCGCGTCATGACGGGAGGCTAGCCAGTGCAGTAGCGGCGAGCGACGCGATCGGGACCCCGGCCACCTCCAGCGACCAGCAACCACCCCGCGGGGTGGCGCAGGCACGAGCGCGAGTACGTACGGTCGAAAATGTGAGCCGCGTCACGCGGATCCGCTGGGGAGGGAGCCCCGATGTCGAAGAACAAGGCCAGCTCATGGCTGGTGGAGCACGCAGCACAGTTGCCGCACACGGTCGGTCGAGTCCTGGACCGGACGGTGGCAGAACCCGCTCGTCAGGCGCGCACGAGCGTCGCGGACGCGACGCCGTTCGCCGACGGGGTCGAGGCCAGGCTGCGCCAGGCCGACGCCGCCATCGAGCGGGCCAAGGAGCTCGAGGCCAAGGCGGCCGAGAAGGCCGTCCGCGCCCGCGAGGCCTCCGACGAGGCGCAGGCGGTCCGGGAGAGCGGCTCGGACGACGTCCGCCGCACTCGCGAGGACGCCGAACGGCGCGCCGAGCTGGTGGTGACCGAGGCACAGAAGGAGGCCGACGAGTACGTCGAGGCCAAGCGTCAGCGAGCCCATGAGAACGCGGAGGGTGACGTCGCCGAGGCGCAGAAGGAGGCCGACGCCCGCGCGGCGAAGGCCGAGGAGCGCGCTGACCGCGCGCGGCACGAGGCCGAGGAGGCCGTCGCGCACGCACGCGAGCAGATGGACGAGGCACGACGCATGGCGGACGAGGCGGCGCACGCCGCTCGCGAGGCGGCGGAGCAGGCTCGTGAGCGCGCGGACGAGCTGTCGCGCGAGGCGGACGAGCGCGTGGACGAGGCCGAGCGCCGGACCCGAGCGGTGACGGACCAGGGTCGCAGCCTGGCCGGGACGGCCGATGAGGACCCGCTCGACCTCGACGCCATGAACAAGCCCGACCTGCTCGACCTCGCACGCGGGATGGGCATCGACGTCAACGGCAACCAGCTCAAGAAGGAGCTGGTCGACCGCCATCCGCCGAGCGCGCTCGCGCGCCTCGGCCTGATCACTCGCACCGTCGACGAAGGGAGCACCTGATGCTCGGCACCAAGACGATCGGACGCAGCCTGGTCTTCGGCCTGGGCTACCTCGCGGGCAGCCGCGCCGGGAAGGAGCGCTACGAACAGCTGAGCACGGCCGGACGCTCGTTCGCCGGGCAGCTGCGCCAGCAGCTGGCCGACGCACCCGACTCCTCGCCCTCCACGGTCGCGAGCGCCGCGCGCCGTGCCTGGGACGACTCGGACATCACGCTCGGAGGGTCGCGGTCCCAGTGAGGATCACGGTCCACCTGGTGGCGCGGCTGTTCCGGTTGCCGGTCCTGCGCGTCGACGGGCACATCACGCTCGTGGACGAGCAGGACCATGGCAGGTCGGCCGACCTGCTCGCAGCCCAGCGGCGCCTGCCGGTGGGTCGGCTGCTGGCCCTGGCCGAGGCGGAGCTGGCTGCGGCCGAGAACCGGCGGCCGGGCTCCCTCACCGCCGTTCCCTGACCGGGACCACGGGCTCAGGCGCTCACACCGCGGCGGTGGCAGTCGGCGAGGTGGTCGTCGACCAGGCCGATCGCCTCCATGAGGGCATACATCGTGGTCGGGCCGACGTGGGCGAAGCCGACCTTCTTGAGCGCCTTCGACAGCGCGACCGACTCGGGGGACGTGGTCGGGACGTCCGCGGTGGTGCGGGGCGCCGGACCCGGCTCGGGACGGTAGCCCCAGATGAAGGCCTCCAGCCCGCCCCGGTCCCGGAGGTCGAGCGTGGCGCGGGCGTTGGCGATGGCGGCGTCGACCTTGCGCTGGTTGCGGACGATGCCGGCGTCGGCCATCAGGCGTTCGACGTCGGTCTCGTCGAAGGCGGCGACCGTCTCCGCGTCGAAGTCGGCGAAGGCGGCGCGGAAGGCCGGACGCTTGAGCAGGATGGTGCGCCACGACAGCCCGCTCTGGAACGCCTCCAGCGTCAACCGCTCCAGGTGCGCCGACTCCCCTGCGACCCGCACCCCCCACTCGGTGTCGTGGTAGTCGCGGTTGACGTCGTCCCCGGCACTCCACGGGCAGCGGGCGATCCCGTCGGGACCCACGACTGATGAGCTCATGGCGGCATCCTCGCGCACCGCTCCGACAGTGGGCCGTGGCTGGGCACGCCCGACCTCCGCGGATGAGATCACCCGACTGGGGTGACCCCACCCGTCCGGATGTCCGTCACCGTCGACGGCATGACACAGACGAAGGTCAACGCCGACAACTTCGCGCGTGCCGAGACGCACCGGATGATGGCCGGCCTGCAGCGCGACGCCGGTGGCGTCAACCTGTTCTCGCACAACCGCGAGCCAGCACCGGTCGACAAGCAGACCGTGATCCGGATGAACCGGGACACGCTCTACAGCTTCGCGGTCGTCGACATCTCCGAGGGAGCCACCCTCACCGTCCCGGACGCCGGAGAGCGGTACCTGTCGGTGATGGTCGTCAACGAGGACCACTACATCAACCAGGTGTTCCACGACCCGGGCCGCTACGAGCTCACCGTCGAGGAGTTCGACACCCCCTATGTCGTCATCGCCGCCCGCACCCTCGTCGACCCCGCCGACCCCGACGACCTCGCAGCCGTCGCCGCCGTCCAGGACGGGTTCGCGTTGGAGTCCGCGTCAGGTCGGACGTTCGAGATGCCGCGACTACGACACCGAGAGCCTCGACAGCACCCGTACCGCGCTGCTGGGCCTCGCCGCCGGCATGAATGCGTTCTCGAAGATGTTCGGACGCCGCGAGGACGTCGATCCGGTGCGCCACCTGATCGGCACCGCCGCCGGGTGGGGCGGGCTCCCCGACGCCGAGGCGACCTACGTGGGCGTCTTCCCGAACCTGCCGGTCGGCACGTACGACCTCACCGTCGGCGACGTCCCGGTCGACGGGTTCTGGTCGATCTCGGTCTACAACGCCGAAGGCTTCTTCGAGCCCAACGAGCAGGGCGCCTACAGCGTCAACAACATCACCGCCGCCCGGAACGACGACGGCAGCGTCACCGTCCGCTTCGGCGGCGCCGGCGACAACGCGCTGCCCATCACCGAGGGGTGGAACTACATCGTCCGCCTGTACCGCCCGCGCCCCGAGATCCTCAACGGCGACTGGACCTTCCCCTCACTCGCCCCGTAGGGCGGAGCTGGCGGAGCGCGCCGCACGCAACCACCCCGCATAGGGTCTCGCCATGACCACCGCCCGCACCGTCCCGGTGACGACGGAGATGGACGGCGACGAGCTCGACGCCGAGGACGCGTGGCACCTCGCCCGACGCCACGGCCTGCGCACCGTCCTGGTCGGCTCGTTCGTCCGGTTCCGCTACGGCGACGGCTTCTCACACAGCCGGGCGCTGGCCCTGCAGACCTGCCTGGCGATCCTGCCGTTCCTGCTGGCGGTGATGGGACTCGCGGCCGACATCGACGGTGAGCGACCGGCGCGGGTCGTCGCCATGACGGTCAACGCCGTCTCTCCCGCATCCGGCGGCGACGACGCCCTCGTGGACGCCCTGGCCGAGGGCTCGGAGGAGTCCGGGGAGATCGCGCTCGTCATCGGACTCCTGCTCGCCGCCCTGTCCATGACGGCGGCGATGGCGCAGGTCGAGCGCGGCAGCAACCGCATCTACGGCATCCGCCGGGACCGACCTGCGCTCCACAAGTACGGCCGGGCTGCGGTCTTCACCGCCGTGCTCGCGGTGCCCGTCGGGCTGGGCTTCCTCGTGCTCGTGGCGGGCGGAGCCTTCGGTGACGCGATGGTCACGGAGTACGGCTGGTCCGAGGGCGCGCACCGGGCCTGGCAGTGGGGCCGGTGGCCGCTGGGGCTGCTGATCCTGGTCTTCACCATCGCCGTGCTCTTCGACCACGCACCGCGCCGTCGCCAGCCGGCCCTGTCCTGGCTGGCGCTCGGGTCGGGCGTCGCGGTGGTGCTGAGCATGACCGCGGCGGCCGGGCTGGCGGCGTACTCCAACATCAGCGGTTCCTTCAGCAGCACGTACGGTCCCCTGGCCGGGATCGTCGTGCTGCTGCTGTGGAGCCTGATGTCCTCGATCTCGCTGTTCTACGGCGTCGCGGTCTGCGCGCAGCTCGAAGCGCTGCGGGCCGGCCAGCCCGAGCCGGCGTACGACGACCCGGGACGCCCGCACGACCAGCAGGTCAGCGGCGCTGCTTGAGCCTGACGTTGGGCAGGACCGGTGCCGGGATCGGCGGCAGGTCGTGGTCGACCACACCGAAGCGACCGTCCGCGACGGACGTGGCGGCGGCGACGACAGCACCATCAGCCGTGATCTGGTCCTGCCACTCCTGGCGGAAGGCCTCGACCTCCTCGTGGGTGCGGCCGATGAAGTTCCACCACATCACGATGGCCTCGCCGAAGGGCGGCCCGCCGAGGACGAGCAGCGCGCGCCTCGTCGTGGGCGGTGACGGTGAGCGTCGTGCGCCCGGCCGCGGCGAAGGCCGAGGTCGCCGGGCTTGAGCTCCTCGCCGTCGACGTCGATCGCGCCGACGTCGAGCAGGACGCCGTGCTCGAAGGACTCGTCGACCTCGATCTCGAGGCTCTTGCCGGTCGCGAGCATCACCTCGGCGCCGAGCAGCGGGGTGTGGGTGACCACCGGCGAGGTCGCCCCGAGCAGGGAGCCCAGGAAGACGCGGGCCTCCCAGCCCGGCACCGCGCACCGGGGACGGCGCGAAGTGCTCGAAGCCGGGCTCCACGTGGCGGGTCGCGTCGGGCAGCGCGATCCACAGCTGCGCGCCGTGGAGCACCGTCGTCCCGGCCGTGGAGACCTCGGTGTGGCTGATGCCGCGTCCCGCCGTCATCAGGTTGAGCTCGCCGGGGCGGACCGTGGCGTGGTTGCCCGCCGAGTCGCGGTGCTCGATCTCGCCGGCGAAGAGCCAGCTCGCGGTCTGCAACCCGGTGTGCGGGTGCGACGCCACGACCATGCCGCCGGTCTGGTCGACGTCGTCGGGACCGTAGTGGTCGACGAAGCACCAGGCGCCGATGAGCGAGCGGTGGCGCTGCGGCAGCGTGCGCCGTACGCGCATGGCCCGGGGCCCGCCCAGCGGGACCTCCCGCGCGGTGAGCACGTCGATGTGGGAGCTCATCGCTCGCCACGTTACCCGCCAGAGCGCAATGGCCGGGGAACCGATCGTCAGGTTCGGGGACTCAGTCGGACGATGACCGCACGACCGCTCAGCTCAGGTGGTGCGGCTCGTCGTCGCGGAGCGAGCCGGAGCCCTGGTCGGGCGAGCCGTGCGCGGACCCTCGCCCTGGTCCGCCTCGCCGGGACGGTCCAGCCGCACGACGATGGACTTGTAGACCGGCTGGTTGCTCTTCTCCGCCGTGGAGTCGAGCGGGACGAGCGGGTTGGCCTCGGGGTAGTAGGCGGCCACGCACCCGCGGGGCTGGTCGTAGGAGACGACGCGGAAGGACCGCGCCACCCGCTCGACGCCGTCGTGCCACTCGCTGACCAGGTCGATGACGTCGCCCTCGGCGTAGCCGAGGTCGCGGAGGTCGTCGGGGTTGACGAACACGACCCGACGACCGCCCTTGACGCCGCGGTAGCGGTCGTCGAGGCCGTAGATCGTGGTGTTGAACTGGTCGTGCGAGCGCATCGTCTGCAGCAGGAAGCGGCCCTCGCGGCACGTCGAGCACCTCGAGCGGCGTCGACGGTGATGACCGCCCGGCCGCTCGGCGTCTCGAAGACCCGGTTGTCGCGGGGCGGGTGCGGCAGCACGAAGCCGCCGGGCTCGTCGACCTTCTCGTCGTACGACGCACAGCCGGGGACGACGCGGGCGATCCGGCGGCGGATCTCGGTGTAGTCGTCGCGGAAGGCGGCCCACGGGACCGGCGAGTCCTCGCCGAGGGTGGCCAGCGCCAGCGAGCAGACGATGTCGACCTCGGAGCGCAGGTGCTCCGACGGCGGGTCGAGCGGGCCGCGCGAGGCGTGCACGGCCGACATCGAGTCCTCGACGGTGACCCGCTGCGCCCGACCGCCGGTCAGGTCCTTCTCGCTGCGGCCCAGGGCCGGGCAGGATCAGCGCCTCGCCACCGTGCACGACGTGCGAGCGGTTGAGCTTGGTGGAGACGTGCACGGTCAGCGCGGCGTTGCGCATCGCCGCCTCGGTGGCCTCGGTGTCGGGTGCGGCGCCCACGAAGTTGCCGCCCATCCCGAAGAAGACCCGGACCTTCCCGTCGCGCAGCGCCTGGATGGAGCCGACGGTGTCGAGCCCGTGCTCGCGGGGCGGGTCGAAGCCGAACTCGTCGCGGATCGCGTCGAGGAAGTGGTCGGGCACGCGCTCCCAGATGCCCATCGTCCGGTCGCCCTGGACGTTGGAGTGGCCGCGCACCGGGCACACGCCCGGCGCCCGGCTTGCCGATGTTGCCCGCAGCAGGGCGACGTTGACGATCTCCTTGATCGTGCCCACCGCGTTGTGGTGCTGGGTGATGCCCATCGCCCAGCAGGTGATCGTGGCCGGCGAGTCGGCGAACATCCGGGCCGCCTCGGTGACCTGCTCGCGGGTGAGCCCGGTGGAGGCCTCGACCTTGGCCCAGTCGAGGTCGGCGACGTGCGCGACGTACGCCTCGAAGCCGGTGGCGTACTCGTCGAGGAAGTCGTGGTCGACCGCGTCCCACTCGACCAGCAGCGCGCCGATCGCCTGGAAGAGCGCGAGGTCGCCGTTGAGCCGGATCGGGCAGGTGCAGGTCGGCCAGCGCGGTCCCGACGGTGAGCGCCCTTGGCGTGCTGCGGGTTCTTGAAGCGGACCAGGCCCGCCTCCTGGAGCGGGTTGATCGAGATGATGCGGGCGCCGCGGGACTTGGCCTCCTCCAGCGCGGAGAGCATCCGCGGGTGGTTGGTGCCCGGGTTCTGCCCGACGACCACGAGCAGCTTGGCCTGGTGGATGTCCTCGAGGCTGACCGAGCCCTTGCCGATGCCGATGGTGTCGACGAGGGCGGACCCGGACGACTCGTGGCACATGTTGGAGCAGTCGGGCAGGTTGTTGGTGCCGAAGGCCCGCACGAAGAGCTGGTAGACGAACGCGGCCTCGTTGGAGGTCTTGCCCGAGGTGTAGAACATCGCCTGGTCGGGGTGGTCGAGACCGGCGCAGGTGGTCGGCCATGGTGGCGAAGGCGTCGTCCCACGAGATCGGCGTGTAGTGAGTGGCGCCCGGGCGCAGGACCATCGGCTCGGTGAGCCGGCCCTGCTTGCCGAGCCAGAACTCGGTGCGTCCGGCGAGGTCCTCCACGGAGTGGGTCGCGAAGAACTCGCGGTCCAGCAGCTGGCGGGTCGCCTCCTCGGCGACTGCCTTGGCGCCGTTCTCGCAGAACTCGGCCGCATGCCGGTGCCCGGGTGCCGGATCCGGCCAGGCACAGCCCTGGCAGTCGAAGCCGTCGACCTGGTTGAGCCGGGTCAGCGTGCGCCGCGGTGCGGCGGACGCCCATCTGGCCGATGGCCCGCCGCATGGCGACGGCGACGGCCGTGACGCCGGCGGCGGCGTGGGCCGTCGACTCGACCTCGACCTCCGCCTCGTCGATGTCGCGGGTGGGCACCTGCCGGGACTCGTTGCGGAGTCGGGCGGGCACGTCTCGCAGCTGGGAGAGAAGCGTCACAGGTCCATCCTGCCTCGCGGGTGGTGCGCGGCACACCGCCCGGAGGGGTCCTGTCGCGCGACGCCGTCCGACGTCGCCCGGCGACCGCATCCGGAATAGCCGACCGGGGGCGCCGGTTGGCGTGAGGGTGCCCACCCTCTTCGAGCCCCTGTCCCTCGGCCCGGTCCGCACCGCCAACCGCGTCCTGATGGCGCCGCTCACCCGGATGCGCGCCGACCGGCCCCGGCGACGTACCGCAACGAGCTGATGGGGGAGTACTACGTCCAGCGCGCGAGCGCCGGGCTGGTGATCTCCGAGGGCACCCAGATCAGCCCCGAGGGCAAGGGCTACATGGACACCCCCGGCATCTACAGCGACGAGCAGGTCGCGGGCTGGCGCGAGGATCACCGACGCCGTGCACGAGGCCGGCGGCCTGATCGCCGCCCAGCTGTGGCACGTCGGCCGGGTCTCGCACGAGTCCTTCCACGACGACGGGCTCCCGGTGTCGGCGAGCGCGCAGCCCTACCGCAACCGCACCACCGTGCGCGGTGCCGACGGCTGCCCGACCCGGGCCGACTGCCCGACCCCGCGCGCGCTGGCGCTCGACGAGATCCCGCGGCTGCTCGAGGACTTCCGCCGCGCGACCGTCAACGCCCGCGCGGCCGGCTTCGACCTCGTCGAGATCCACGGCGCCCACGGCTACCTCCTCCACCAGTTCCTGGCCGCCGACGCGAACCAGCGCACGGACGAGTACGGCGGCACGCTCGCGAACCGGGCTCGGCTGATGCTCGAGGTCGTCGACGCGGTGGCCGACGCCTGGTCGTCCGACCGGGTCGGCATCCGGATCTCCCCCATCGGCTCCTTCAACGGCACCGAGGACCCCGAGGGCGCGCGAGTCCGGCCTCGCACGTCGCCGCCGAGCTGGGCCGTCGCGACCTGGCCTTCCTGCACCTCTCCGAGCCCGACTGGGCCGGCGGACCGTCCGCTCGACGACGCCTTCCGCGACGGCCCTGCGCGCGGCCTTCCCGGGCCGATCGTGGGGGCCGGCAACTACGACGCCGACAAGGCGACCCGCCTGCTCGACGCCGGCTTCATCGACGCCGCCGCCTTCGGTCGCGCGTTCATCGCGAACCCCGACCTGCCGCGCCGGCTCGAGGACGGCCTGCCGCTCAACCAGCAGCGACCGGAGTCGTTCTACGGCGGCGACGGGGCCGGCTACACCGACTACCCGGCGTACGGCGCCGCCTGAGGCGCGTTAATGCTTCGTGCCCGACGGGTGCGGGCACCTACGCTCTTCACGACATGCAGGACTTCCCACCCCGGATCGCGACGTTCTTCACCGGAACCGGCGACGCACCCACGCCGGCCCCCGACACCCGGTCGCCTGCGGCGTTCCTGAGGTGGATGCTGCGGCAGCAGTGGCAGGTCATCGCCCTGTCGACCGCTGGCCTGCCTGCTGTGGCTGATGCCGCTGACGTTCGGTCCCTACATCTTCGGCCGGGCCGTCGACGAGGGCATCCTCGCGGGCTCGACGGCCGACCTGCTGGCGTGGTCGGGCGTGATGCTCGCCGTGGTGGTGGTCGGCGGCATCTTCGGTGTCGTCTTCCACACCCTGGTCGTGCGCAGCTGGCTGATCAGCCTCTACGGCACGACCCAGATGGTGACCCGCAAGATCGCCCAGATGGGCCACGTGCTGCCTCGCCGCTCGCCCACCGGCGAGGTGCTCAGCGTCGCGTCGAGCGACTCCGACGAGTTCGGTGCGCTGACCGAGATCCTGGCCCGCTCCGCGGCGCAGTTCGTCTCCTACCTGACCGTCGCGGCCATCGTGCTGTCGATGTCGTGGCAGCTCGGCGTGCTCGTGCTGGTCGCCGCGCCGGTGCTCCTCGGCGCCGCGCTGCCGCTGCTGCGGCCCCTGCACCGCCGTCAGCAGGTCGAGCGCAGCCGCAACTCCGAGCTCACCTCGATGGCCACCGACATCGTGGCCGGGCTGCGCATCCTGCGCGGCATCGGCGGCGAGGAGACGTTCGGTCGCAACTACGCCGACCAGTCGCAGCAGGCCCGGCGGGCCGGTGTCTCCTCGGGCATCTGGCAGGCCGCGGTCGAGGCCGTCGGCGTGCTGTTCTCCGGGGTCTTCCTGGTCAGCCTCGTCTGGCTCGGCACCCGACAGGTCAACGCCGGCGAGCTGAGCGTCGGGCAGCTGGTGAGCTTCCTCGGCTACGGCCTGTTCATGGTCGGCCCCATCCGCACCTTCTTCGAGCTCGCCCAGAAGTCCACCCGTGCCCTGGTGAGTGCCCGCCGGGCGATCGCGATCTTCGAGCAGCGCCCGCCGTGGCGCGAGCCGGCCGAGCCGCAGCCGCTCGACGGCCGCGCCGAGATCGTCGACGACCTCAGCGGCTTCACCGCCCGCCCGGGGCAGCTGACCGTGGTCGTGAGCGCCGTGCCCGAGCAGAGCTCGGCGCTCGCCGACCGTCTCGGCCGCTACCTCCCGCCCGACACCGACCCCGTCGGCGAGGACGACGGCGAGGGCCTCAAGGGCCGCGCCGCCCGCCAGGCCCGCGCCGACCGCGAGCGCCGTCGCGCACGCATCGCGGCGCGCGACGAGGAGGTCGCGACCCGCGAGTGGGGCGTCCGCCTCGGTGGCGTGGACCTGTCGGCGGCCCGCCTCGACGACGTACGACGCCAGGTGCTGGTCAGCGACACCGGCAGCGGCCTCTTCGCCGGCACCCTCCAGGACGCCATCGACCCGCACGGCCGGCTGACCCGCGAGCAGGCCGAGACGGCGCTGCGCGTGGCCAACGCCGAGGACGTCTACGACGCGCTGCCGGAGGGCTGGCAGGGCCAGCTCGACGAGCGCGGTCGCGGGCTCTCCGGCGGCCAGCGGCAGCGGGTGGTGCTGGCGCGCGCGCTCGCCGTCGACGCACCGATCCTGGTGCTGGTCGAGCCGACCTCCGCCGTCGACGCCCACACCGAGGCCCGCATCGCCGAGCGCGTGACCGACCTCCGCCGCGGCCGCACGACCGTCGTGTCCACGGTCTCCCCCCTCTGGCTGCACCACGCCGACCGCGTCGTCCTCCTCCGCGACGGGCTGGTCGTCGCCGAGGGCGAGCACGCCCACCTGCTCGAGCACGACGCGGCCTACCGCGACGTCGTGATCCGGTCGCTGGACGACGTCGACGAGGAGGTCTCGACGTGACCGATCTCCTCGACGACCTCCCCCGACACCTGGCGCGACCGCACCCGCGACGCGCCCGTGATCCCACCGGAGCTGGTGCCGCCCGCGAGCGGGTCCCGGCGCGAGCGCACCCACGCGTTCTGGGAGCGCCACGACCTCCGCCGCCAGCGCGCCGAGGACGTCTACACGGCCTCGCGCAACCCCGAGCGCGGGTGGCCGGTGGCGGGCAACCGCGAGGTGCTGGCCTTCTTCCGCGACCTGCTGCGCCGCCGCCGCGGCGCCTTCGTGGCGCTCGTCGTGCTCAACGCGCTGGCCGCCGGTGCCGGGCTCGTCGTGCCGCGCCTGCTCGGCGAGCTGGTCAACACGACCGTCGACGGGGCCGGCCGGTCGCTGAACCAGCTCGCCCTCGTGATCATCGTCGTGGTGCTGGCCCAGGCGGCGTTCACGTTCGTCGCGCAGCGCACGTCCACCCTGTTCGGCCAGGACCTCCTGTCGACGCGCGCGCGAGTTCATCGTCCGCACGATCCTGCGGCTGCCGCTCGGGGCAGTCGAGAGCGCCAGCACCGGCGACCTCGTCACCCGCGTCACCCGCGACGTCGGCACCATGAGCCGCTCGGTGCAGTACGGCGTCCCGATGGCGATCATCTCGCTGCTGACCGTGGTCCTCTCGATCGGCGCGATGCTCCTCAACTCGGTGGTCCTCGCGGTGCCGGCGCTCCTCACCTTCGCGACGTCCGGCTGGGCGGTGCGCACCTACCTGCGGCGCGCACCCAAGGCGTACATCACCGAGGGCGCGACCTACTCACGCATCAACACCACGCTCACCGAGACGGTCGAGGGCGCCCGCACCCTCGAGTCGCTGGGCCTCTCGGGCGTCCGGGTCCGCGCCGGCGACGCCGACATCGAGGTGTCGGCGCAGGCCGAGCGCTACACGCATGTCGCTGCGCAACATCCTCTTCGCGGCCCTCAACTTCGCCTTCCAGACCCCGCGCGTCATCACCCTCCTCGTCGGGCGCCTACGCCTACTCCCGCGGCTGGGTCGACCTCGGCCAGATCACGGCGGCCGTGCTCTACGTCGAGGCGCTGGCCGATCCGCTCGACCGGCTGATCGGCGAGATCGACCGGCTCCAGGTCGGCGCGGCGTCCACCAGCCGCCTGCTCGGGATCGCCGAGGTCAGGCCCGACCGCACGGCCGGCGACCGGCTGCCCGACGGCACCGACCTCGTCGGCGAGGACCTCCGCTTCGCCTACCGCGAGGGCCACGACGTGCTCCACGGCGTCGACCTGCGGCTCGGCGCCGGCGAGCGGCTGGCCATCGTCGGGCCCAGCGGGTCGGGCAAGTCGACGCTGGGTCGCCTGCTGTCGGGCATCAACCGGCCGCGTACCGGGTCGGCGAGCGTCGGCGGCGTCGAGCTGGTCGACCTGCCGCTCGAGGTGCTGCGCACCGAGGTCGCCCTGGTCACCCAGGAGCACCACGTCTTCATCGGCTCGGTGCGCGACAACATCGTGCTGGCGCGCGAGGGCTCCGACGACGACGCGGTGCGCGAGGCGCTGAGCGCGGTCGGCTCGCTGCTCTGGGTCGAGCGCCTGCCCCAGGGCCTCGACACGATGATCGGCTCCGGCCGCTACGCCCTCACCCCGGCGCAGGCCCAGCAGGTCGCCCTGGCCCGGCTGATCATCGCCGACCCGCACACGCTCGTGCTCGACGAGGCCACCTCGTTGATCGACCCGCGCACCGCCCGCACCCTCGAGGGCTCGATGAACAACCTGCTCGAGGGCCGCACCGTCGTCGCGATCGCCCACCGCCTGCACACCGCCCACGACGCCGACCGCATCGCGGTGGTCATCGACGGGCGCATCGTCGAGCTCGGCAGCCACCACGAGCTCGTCGACCTCGACGGCGAGTACGCCGCCCTCTGGCGCGCCTGGACCTCCTGACGCGCGTCAGGCGGTGCGGGTGGCCGGGCGCGTGGCGGCGCAGTGCCACGCCCAGCACAACGACCCGAGCGCGGAGACGACCAGCGCGGTGAGGGCCAGCCCGAGGGTGCTGGTGGCGACGAACGGGGTCAGCGCGACGGCCGCCACCGCGTTGAAGCTCAGCGTCAGGAAGGTCGCGCACGACATCACCGCGCCGCGTCGTGTCGGGACCAGGTCGAGGGTCATCAGCTGGATCGACGGGTAGGCCATGCCGTTGCCGAGGCCGAGCAGGCTCGGGCCGATGATCGCCCAGGGCAGGTCGGTGGCCAGCGGGGAGGCGGCCAGGGCGACCCCGACCAGGCCGCCGACGACCGTGACCGTGTAGCCCACGGAGACCAGGCTGCGCGGCCTGACGAAGCCCGGCCGTGCGGCCGCTGATCCACGAGCCGACCATCATCGAGCCGATCATCGGGACGAAGAGCACCCAGAAGTCGAGCTCGCCCAGGCCGAGCAGGTCGACGACGAAGATCGCGGCCCCGCCGATGTAGAGGAACTGGGCGGCGAATCCGAGCGTCCCGGCCCAGCCGAGCCGGTGGAAGGCGGGCTGCCTGCCCACCTCGACCAGGCCGCGGACGATCTCGCCCACGCGCAGTGGCACGCGTGCCGACACGGGGTGGGTCTCCGGCAGCATGAGGAGCGTCGCCGCGATGAGGACGACGCCGAGCAGCGCCTGGAAGGCGAAGACGAGGTGCCACGAGCCGAGCTGGAGCAGGCCACCCCCGATGAGCGGCGCGATGGCCGGCGCCAGCCCGAAGATCAGCGCCACCCGGCTCATCAGTCGCTGGGCCTGGTCGCCCTCGTACATGTCGCGGATGACGGTGCGGCTGACGATCGTCGCGCCGCCGGCGCTGAGGCCCTGGACGATCCGGCCAGCGAGCAGCAGCTCGAAGGTGGGCGCGACGGTGCAGGCGAGCGAGCCGAGGACGTACACCCCGACCGACCCCAGGATCACCGGTCGGCGACCGAGCGAGTCCGAGAGCGGTCCGTGGAAGATGCTCATCGCGGCGAAGGAGAGCATGTACGCCGTCACGAGCAGCTGGAGCTGCTCCGTGCCGACGTCGAACTCGTCGCCGATCCGGGGAAACGCCGGGAAGGGGGTGTCGATGCTGAACGGGCCGATCATCGACAGCATCGCCAGCACCAGGGGGATCAAGGCGACGAACCGGGGCGAGCGCACTCGTACCTCCGCCTTCACACCTTGCTCACCGCGCCATCAGACCACCCGTGCGCGCGGCGCCGGAAAACGAGGCCGTCCCTGCGACTGCGCTGCTAGGAGTTGCTGAAGACCGCGGGCCCGCCGTCGCCGCCGTCGGCCTCCGGTCCGCGACCCGCCCAGGTCCAGGCGTACGCCGGGTCCTCGACGGCCAGGCCACCCTCCCCGAGCTCGAGCGGGGCGAAGGTGTCGACCATGACCGCTGACTCGTCGAAGAAGTCCGCGCCGAGCGAGGCCTCGATGGCGCTGGGCTGGGGACCGTGTGCGTGCCCACCCGGGTGCAGGCTGATCGAGCCGACGTTGATGCCCGACCCCTTGCGCGCCTCGTAGTCGCCGCCGACGTAGAACATGACCTCGTCGGAGTCGACGTTGGAGTGGTAGTAGGGCACCGGGATGGCGAGGTCGTGGTAGTCGACCTTGCGGGGCAGGAAGTTGCAGATCACGAAGTTCCACCCCTCGAAGACCTGGTGCACCGGCGGCGGCTGGTGGACCTTGCCGGTGATCGGCATGTAGTCCTCGATGTTGAAGGTGTAGGGGTAGAGGCAGCCGTCCCAGCCGACCACGTCGAAGGGATGGGTGGCATAGGTCAGCCGGGTGCCGACGATGCCCGCGCTCGTGCGGTGCTTGACCAGGACGTCGACGTCGGTGAGCTCTCGACTCCGCTCGACCAGCACGTCGAGGTCGGTCGGCCCGTGGAGGTCGCGCTCGCAGTAGGGCGCGTGCTCGAGGAGCTGGCCGAAGCGGGAGAGGTAGCGCTTCGGCGGGTGGATGTGGGAGTTGGCCTCGACGGCGTAGAGCCGCGACGGCTCGGCCGGCACCCAGCGGTGATCGGTGGCCCGCGGGATCAGGACGTAGTCGCCGGTCCGGTAGGCCACGACACCGAAGACGGTCTCCACGGTGCCGGTGCCGGACTCGACGTAGACGCACTCGTCGCCGATGGCGTTGCGGTAGAGCGGGCTCGGGTCGGTGCCGGTCAGGACGTAGGAGAGGCGGACGTCGTTGTTGCCGAGGACCAGTCGACGACCCTCGACCGGGCACGTGCCGGTCTCCAGGTCGTGCAGCTTGAGGTGGCGCGGCTTCAGCGGGTGGTTGGGCGTGCGCGACTGGTCGCTCAGCTCCCAGACCACGCTGTCGGCGATCGCGCTGGGGACGCCGTGGTGGTAGAGCAGGGAGGAGTCGGAGGAGAAGCCCTCCTCCCCCATCAGCTCCTCGCGGAACAGGTGACCGTCCTCGTCGCGCAGCTGGGTGTGACGCTGCCG
>CAVZWM010000014.1:0-243500 GCA_963778975.1 uncultured Actinomycetota bacterium | reverse complement strand
CCTCCGCGTCCTGCAGCTCATCAAGGGTCTCGGCGATCCGCCCGCGGAGCGTCTCGACCTGCTCCAGCACGAATTCGCGGACGGACCGACCGCCTCGATGGCCAGCACCGCGACCGTCGAAGCTCGTCGACCACTGTCCCCCGCGTCAAGGTGATGGACCACCCCTCGCGTACCCCGGCCCCCACCAGGGTCACGTCGGGCGAGGCGTACTTGGTGACACGGTCCGGGCCCAGCACGGCCTTGGCCACCGCCCCCGCGGTGATGACGACCGACTCGGAGGCCGCCCCGAGGGCGTTCGGGTGGAACTCGTTCTGCGGGACGAGGAACACGACCTCCGTCCGCGTCCAGTAGACCGAACGGTCCTGGATCGCCATCAGTCCCGCCGCGAGCGTGAGCAACACGCCGAGGGCCACGACGGTACACGTTGGCGCCATGCGGCGGCGAGCAGATCAGAAAGAGTCATCGACCAAGTTCTCGACGTGGGAGTGCGGCTGGCGAGAAGTTGTTATTCTACGCTGCAGCCGAGCGTGTTGACGCGGAGGCCCAGGACGCCGACTTTGGGGACGTGCACCGCTCATGGACAAGCCAGCGCTCTTCGGCATCGTTCGTCGTCGCTGGTACGTCCTCGCCCTCGGCCTCGTCGTGTCGTTCGCGCTCGGCTACGGGGCCACCCTGGCCAGCCCTCCCAGCTACACCGCTCGCGCCCTCGTGATGCTCCTGCCGTCGCAGGCGACCGTGGGCGAGGACGGCAACCCCTTCCTCGAGCTCAGCGGCCTCGACCTACCTGCCCGCGTCGTGGTGGCATCGCTGAGCAGCACCTCCGTGCGTGAGGATGGAGCAGTTCCCCGACATCACCTACCAGGTGACCATCGAGGAGTCCACACGAGGCCCGGTGATCGCGGTCGACGTCGAGGGACCGTCCGAGGAGGCGACGCTCGAGGCCCTGCCCTCGCTGGTCCAGCAGACCCTCTCGACCCTCGACCGACTCCAGGACGAGGTCAATGCCCCCTCCTCCTCGAGCGTCCGGGCGCTGCTCCTCACCACGGACGAGTCCGCCACCGAGGAGCGGGGCGGCACCGTGCGTCTCGCTATTGCCGCCGTGGCCCTCGGCCTGATCATGACCGTCCTCTGCGCAAGTGCCATCGACGGCCGGAGCCGCCAGCGGCGAGCGAGGAAGGCCGCCCTCCAGCCCACTGAGGCCACCGCCCCGCCCCCCGAACCCCCCGCGCCGTCCACGGCGTCCACCGAGTCCACCCCGGCCACTGTGTCCACGGCCTCCACGGCCTCCACGGCCTCTACGAGCGCCCGGACCTCCAAGGAACCGGCAAGGTCTCCAAGGGCGCGGCTCGCACCAGGAGGACGCGCTAGGGGCCTCAGCGCTCCCGCGTGGAGACTGACGGCCCCCGCCACGACGCCATGAACCCGATCCCCTGGCTGACCACCTACCTCGTGCTGCTCCTGGCTGTTCCGTCGACCCAGATCGTCGGACCGCTGGCAGCGCGGGGTCGTTGGCCATGGTGTACGGACTCGGCAGCTTCCTGCTCTGGGTGGTGCTGCGCGCCGCCGCGTCGCGCTCGACCCAGCTCGGTCGCGAGCCGGTCCGGCGAGCCCTCGTCGTCTTCCTGTTCTGCGTGGGGCTGACCTACGCGTGGACCATGGCGCACCCCGTCAGCCCCGACGAGGTCAGCCCCGCTGATGTCGCCGTGCTCGCGGTGGTCTCGTGGTCCGGGACGTTCCTCATCGCCCACGACGGGCTCGACACCCTCGCCGACCTGCGGACGATCCTGCGGCGGATTGCACTCAGCGGTGGCCTTCTCGCGCTGCTGGGCCTGCTCCAGACGTTCACCCGGCAGGTCTGGGTCGACCGCGTGTCGATCCCGGGTCTCACACTGACGCAGGCTGCGGGCACCTTCGACCGAGGCGGCTTCCCGCGCGTCGGGCACGTCCGTCCACCCGATCGAGTTCGGTGTCGTCATCGCTGTGCTGTTCCCGATCGCCCTGCACATTGCCGTCTGGGACAAGGAGCGCCCGCTCCTCGTGCGATGGTTCCCCGCCGCAGCCATCGGCGCCCTCGTGCCGCTCATGTCCTCGCGGTCGGCCTACCTCGGCGTCATCGTGGGCATCCTCATCTGCATGACCGCCTGGGAAGCACGGCTTCGGTGGCGGATGCTGGGGGTGGCGGGCGTGGGGGTCATCGCCATGCTGGTCGTGACGCCCAACCTGCTCAACTCGATCTTCCGGCTGTTCTCCGGTGCCTCCGGGGACCCCAGCGTCGCCTCGCGGACGGACAGCTTCGACCTCGCCTTCAGCTTCTTCAACCCCATCGCGCACCCATCCTCGGCCGCGGCTTGGGCACCTTCTGCCCAAGTACCGCATCTTCGACAACCAGTACCTCTTGCTGCTGGTAACCGTGGGGCTGCTGGGCACCCTTGTTTCCTGGCGCTCGCCGTTGTCGCTGTCCGCGCGTTGCTCCGCGTGCGTTCTCAGTCCGACGACCCCGCGATGAAGGACCTGGACAACCTGCATGGCCGCGAGCATCGTGGTGGGCTTCGTGAGCCTCGCGCTCTTCGACGTGTTCGCCTTCCCCCAGACGATGGGGATGATCTTCCTGCTGCTGGGCCTCGCCGGAGCCGTGAGCAGGCTGGCGGTCACCGGGCCGGTCGGTGCCGCGAGCCGTGCTGCCCGACCCATGGACGACCTGCCTTCCTGATTCTTCCGCACCTTCCGGCGGGCTCGCTCGTGGATATAGTGCCCACGTGCTCCTGGACGTGGCGGTCGTCGTGGTCACGTACAACAGCGAGGAACACGTCGAGGGGCTCCTGGCCAGTGTCCCCGCCGGCTATGGCCGGTCTGGCCTACTCCGTCGTCGCGCGACAACGGATCGAGCGACGGGACGGTACCCTCGAGGGCCGCAAGGACGCCGCACTTGTCCGTTCCGCCAACCTCGGCTACGCGGCCGGCGTGACCGGCGGATCGCGGAGTCGGGGCCAGCGAGGGCCTTCCTGATCCTCAATCCCGACGCCACGCTCGACCCGGGGTCCGTACCGACGATGCTCGAGGTGGTCATCCGGCCGCGAGTCGGGTGGTGGCCCCCAGGGTGCCGGGCGCGAGGCGGACGGCAGCTTGTCCCCGACCCTGCGCAGGGGAAGCCGAGCCTGGCCCGAGCCGGAGGCCTCAGCTTCACAGACGGGCATGCCAGCCTTCGCGGAACGGATCGAGGAACCCGCCGAAGCACCACTAGCACCCGGTGGACTGGGCGGTCGGGGCGATTCTCCTGATCGACGCGGACTGCTACCGCGCCGTCGGGGGGCTCGACGAGAGCTACTTCCTCTACTCGGAGGAGACGGACTTCAGCCTGCGCGCCCAGGACATGGCTGGTCGACGGTCTACACCCCACGAGCGGGCGGGATGCACGTAGGGGGCGGCTCCGGCGAGAGCGCGACCACGCACACCATGAAGATCATCAACCGTGTGCGGATCTACCGCAGGCGCGCGGGGACGTCTCGTGCCTGGGTCTACTTCGTGATCACCGTGGCCAACGAGCTGAGGCGCGCCGTGCCGGGGCACCGTCGGTCCTGGTCGACCCTGGGTGCCCTGTTGCGACCCGGTCGCCGCCCGGCGGTGCTCGGCGCCTCCGACCACCTCCTTCCCGAATGACGACTACTGCTGGGGGACCGATGCGTGACGTGCTGCTGATCGCCCCTGCCTGTGACGGGCAGGACGTGGGCGAGTCGTGGCTCGCCCACCAGTGGGCGGAGCTGCTGTCGACCCGCGCCCGGGTGACGCTCCTGACCAGCCACAAGCGCGACCACGTGCCCCCGTCCCATCAGCTCAGCGGCGTACGAGTCGTGGAGTGGCCCAGCCCCCCGGCGTCGGTCGCTTCGAGCGATTCAACAGCCTCCTGCAGCCCGGCTACGCACCCTTCTACGTCCGGGCGAGGCGCTGGTTGCGCCGCGAGCTGGCCGCGGGACGGCCCTTCGACATCGCGCACCAGGTCGTTCCCGTCGCCATGCGCTACCCATGCCCGGCCACCGGCCTCGGTGTTCCGGTCGTCATCGGTCCGGTCGGCGGAGGCCTCGAGTTCCTCCGCCCGCGTTCGTCGCGGAGGAGGGCGCCACCCCGTGGTACCAGCGCCTTCGCGCGCTCGACCAGGCGCGGCTGGCGCACGACCCGATGCTGCGTCGTACGTATGAGAGCGCCGCGTGCGTGGTCGGGATCGCGCCCTACGTGGGCGAGCTGCTGTCCGGACTGTCCCTCCAGCGGCTCGAGATCATGAGCGAGACCGCGGTCCACCGCGTGCCCGCCGCGGTCGACCGGTCTGGGCGCAGCGGCACCGTGCGCCTGCTGTTCGTGGGACGCTATCCGCACGAAGGGACTGCGCGACGCAATCCGGTCCTCGACCAGGTGCGTGACCTGGACGTCGCGCTCGACGTCGTGGGGGACGGCAATGACCGCGCGGCCTGCGAGGAGCTGGTCGTTATCCGCGGTCTCAGGACCGTGTCCACTTCCACGGCCGGAGGGCGCTTCCTCGCGAGGAAGTCGCCGAAGTTCCACGAGATCCGCGACGTCTTCGTCTTCCCCAGCTATCGCGAGCCCGGGGGCAACGTCGCCCTCGAGGCGATGGCTTCTGGGCTCCCCGTCATCATCTGTGAACGAGGGCGGCCCCGGAGCCAACGTGGATGACACCTGTGCCATCCGGTTGACCGCCGAGAGCCCCACCCAGCTCGCGGGGGAGTGCGCGGACGCCGTCCGCCTGCTCGTCACCCAGCCCGAGCTGCGCGGACGCATGGGCGAGGCCGGGCGCCGCAAGATCGAGACGACGCACCTGTGGGACCAGCGAGTCCGGCAGATGATGGCCCTCTACGAGGAGATCATCAGCCGTCGATGACCGATGTGTCAGTCGCCGGGGGCGACGAGCCCCCACTGTCCAGGGAACGACCTTCTTCGTGGTGTGGCGCCAGCGGTTGCCGCTCCACACGTTGCCCGGCGCATCGGGGTCGAAGTCCATGGTCGCTGCCCAGATGCCGCAGTTGCCGGTGGGACCCTTCTCGAAGACGTTGTCGATGAACCGGATGTTGTTGACCCCCTCGGAGTAGGGCTTCCCGCGCGTCGAGCCGCCGTAGGCGCACGTGCCGCCCGTCGACCACAGGAAGAGGTTCCCCTGGATCAAGTTGTCCTCGACGACGGAGAAGTCGCCGTAGCCCGTCAGGCCGGCCGAGCACCCCGCGTCGGTGTACGGGGGCGTCACACGTGATGGTGTTGTGGATGATCTGGTTGTGGGAGCCCATCCGCACGCCCGACTCGTGCTCCTTGCCCTTCTCGTCCGTCATCTGCCCGTGCAGGTAACTGTCGATCAGCCTGCATTGCGTCTCGCACATGACCGACCTCGTGCCCCCGACCACCTGATCTGTGGGCGGCGCAAGTTCCTCGACCCGACACCCGACCAGACCTGTTCTCCGGCGTCGATGTTGGAGCGACGGATCTTGAACGATAGAACCCCCTGGACTCGGGGTCGTTCCACACCGTCCCGTTGATGCGTGACTTCGTGATCACGACGTTCGCTGCCTGGATGCTCAGGTCACAGCTCACGAGCTTGCTGTCGATCACCGTGTTGTCGCGCGTGATGGTGCACGGTCCTTTGTAGGGCGTGAGCTCGACCCACCCACACCGGTGTTCGCGGCTGAAGGCCAGCGATCCCGCTGGCCAGCTTCGTCGTGTGCCCGTCCAGCGTTCGCACTGAGGAGGCGAACGTCGAGGCCTCGGGAGCAGGGCTGGCAGACACCGGGGCAGGTGCGACCAGCAGGCTCAGAGCCAGGCCGCACAAGGAGATGAAGCCAGCTGGACGACGCCAAGTGGTGGCAGAACTCATGCAGGATCACCCTTCAAGGCAGATAGGCCGTGCGGGGCATCGGTGATCCGACGCGTGTTCGCACCGCGTACGACCCGGTCGTTGGACGTGGGCCTTTACCGTAGTTCACCTCGAAGGTGCCCCGACGACACAATTTGGGATCTTCGTGCAGCCAGCAGGACTCCCACCACGATGACGCGAGGAGCCGAGCATGAGGGACCTGACCGACAAGGTCGCCGCCATCACCGGAGCGGGCTCCGGCATCGGCCGGGCGCTCGCCATCGAGCTGGCTGCCCGGGGCTGCCACCTCGCGCTGTCCGACATCGACGCGGTCGGTCTCGCCGAGACCGAGCGGCTGCTCGCCGGCCGGGCGTCAAGGTCTCACCACGGCGGTGGTCGACGTCGCCGACCGCGGCAGCCGTCATCGCCTGGGCCGACCAGGTCGTCGCCGAGCACGGGCGCGTCGAACCTCATCTTCAACAACGCCGGCGTCGCGCTCGTCGGGCACCGTCGAGTCGCTGTCGATCGAGGACTACCGAGTGGCTGATGGGCATCAACTTCTGGGGCGTCGTCCACGGCACCAAGGCGTTCCTGCCCCACCTCGAGGCCTCGGGCGAGGGACACGTCGTCAACATCTCGAGCGTCTTCGGCCTGCATCAGCATCCCGTCGCAGTCGGCCTACAACGCCAGCCAAGTTCGCCGTCCGCGGCTTCACCGACGCCGCTGCGCAGGAGCTCGAGATCACCGGCGCGTGCGTGTCGTGCACCTCCGTGCACCCCGGCGGCATCAAGACCAACATCGCGCGCAACGGCCGCATGGACGACAGCGTCGCCGAGCGCCACGGGCCAGTCGGCGGACGCATCGACCCGCGAGCTCGAGAAGGCGTTCATCACCACTCCCGGCAAGGCAGCCGCGGTCATCATCGGCGCGGTGCAGAAGAACAAGCGGCGGGTGCTCGTCGGCCCCGACGCCCGCGTCTTCGACGCGATGGCGCGCGTCGCGCCGGCCGGCTACCAGCGGCTCATCACCGGTGTCGTCCGTTCGCGGGCCGCCAGGTGAGCCGACGTACGACGCTCGGCTCCCGCCCGCTCGCGGCGGTGACCCGCGCCGAGGCGAAGGCGTACGGCCTGCACGAGAGCCAGGTCGACGTCGGTGACGCCGACGCTGGCCGTCCTCGAGGGCGGTCCAGCCGATGGACCGGCGGTCGTGCTGCTGCACGGCTACTCCGCGGACCGGGTCGTGTGGATGCGCTTCGCCAGGCACCTGATGCGCGACCACCGCGTCCTGGCGCCCGACCTCGCCGGCCACGGCGCGTCGGGATCCACCACGGGGACGGGCTACTCGGCTCCGGCCCAGGCCGAACGTGTGGCCGCCGTGATGGACCACTTCGGCATCACCGAGCGCACGTCGCCGGCAACTCGATGGGCGGCTTCGTGGCCGCGACCCTCGCCCTGGCGCACCCCGACCGCGTCGACTCGCTGCTGCTCAGCGATGCGGTGGGCGTGGCCTCGCCGGAGCCGAGCGAGGTCGAGCTGGTGATCCGCCAGGGCGGCAACCCGTTCCTGCTCGACGACGTGGCCGCCTTCCCGGCGTTCTACGCGATGACGATGGCCCGCCCGCCCTTCGTTCCGCGCTTCATCCGGGCCGCCCTCGCCGAGGACTTCGTCGCCCGCCGCGACCAGCTCGAGGAGATCTTCGGGGACTTCTACGGCGTGGCCACCCTCGACGACCGGCTCGGCGAGATCACCGTGCCGACGCTCGTCATGTGGGGCGAGCAGGACCGGCTCGTCCACCCCAGCACCGCCCGGGTGTGGGCCACGGGATCTCCGGCGCACGAACGGTCAGCTATCCCGAGGCCGGACACATGCCGATGCTCGAGGTGCCGCGGCGCACCGCGATCGACTACCGCGCCTTCCTCGGCAGGGTCAGCGCGCGGCGGTGAGACGGAGGTCCGCCGGGCCGGCGCGGGCACGCAGCGCCCTACCAGCAGCGGCCGGGCCGCGGTCGCACTGGCGGTAGGAGGCGATGCACCATGAGCGACCCCACGCGGCCAGCAGCCGAGCGGCAGTGTCGTCAGCTCTACTGGCTGCCGCTCGGCGCAGGCGGGCGGTGCGTGCGACTCGAACGGTCGGATCTTCGAGTCCGTCGTCGCGCACCACGAGCACCGGCGCGCCCACGACCTCTACCACTCGGCGCTCGAGGTGCGGCTCGGAGCTGACCGGTGGGTCATCGAGATGGCGCCCGTATGGAGCACCCCCGAACCGGATCGAGGGGTTGTCGCCGAAGGGCCGGTCGGCCTGCGGTGGTTGGGGAGATCCCGGTGGTTCAGCTACGAGGTGCGCTGCTGGCGTGGCGGTCGTATTCCCGACCGGGACGAGGCGGTGGACAGCCCCGTCCGCGTGAGCGCCGACCCCGAGCACGCCCGGCGGGTGCTGGCCCTGGCGCCGCAGTTCTGCACGGCCACCTGGGGGCGGGACGAGCAGCACTGCGGCGACATGTGGAACTCCAACTCGCTGACCTCGTGGCTGCTCGTCAGCAGCGGCCACGACCCGACCTCGGTGGCCCCGCCGTCCGGCGGCCGGGCGCCGGGCTGGGAGGCCGGACTGGTCGTGGCGTCCCGGGGAGACGCGCGATGCCGGAGCGAGCGATGAGGTGGCTGGGCACCCTCCGGCCGCCGGAGCGGGGGCGTTGCGTGGCGACGTCGTCGCCGGCATCACGGTGGCTGCCTATCTCGTGCTCGCGCGGTCCCGACGCGGCGCTGGCTGCGGTCGTCGTCTACCCCGGCCTGAGGCTGATCGACGTCAAGGAGCTCGCCCGGATCGCGCGCTACCGGCGCACGAGGCTGCTCATCGCGCTCGCCACGACCTCGGGCGTGCTCGTCCTGGGCGTGCTCCAGGGCGTGGTCGTCTCGGTCAGCTCTCGTAGTGGGGTCCCCGGCCTGCTCGTCTACCGCTACGACGCCCCACTGTTCTTCGCCAACGCCGACAACTTCCTGTCCCGCGTTCGCGAGTCCGTGGCCACGTACGACCCGGAATGGGTGCTGCTCAACGCCGAGGCCATGGGCGAGGTCGACCTCACCGGCGCGGACGCCCTCGAGACGCTCCGCGCTGAGCTCGCGGCGAACGGCATCGTGCTGGCCCTCGCCCGGCTCAAGCAGGAGCCACGCGAGGTCCTGCAGCCCAGCGGCCTCCTGGAGCGGATCGGCGACGAGCACATCTTCCCGACCCTGCCGACCGCGCTGGAGGGATACTGCGCCGCCACCGGCCGCGAGTGATGTGCGCCCCTGGCGGCAGTCCCCTACGCCTCCTGCGTGTCGATCAGCTGCCCGAACAGCTCGACGTACTGGATGAGGTGCCGGTCGGCGAGGTAGCGGTCACGTACGCGCAGGTGGGCGGCCCGCCCCATCGACCCACACCGGTCGGCATCGCTGAGCAGCGACGACAACGCGGCGGCCAGCTCGGCACCGGCTCGCGGATCGTCGAGCAGCAGCCCGCTCACCCCGTGCTCGATCTGGTCCCGGATGCCACCCACGGCGGAGGCGACCACGGGCTTGCCCTTCCACATCGGTTCGGTCACGGTGAGGCCGAACCCCTCCGCGAGGCTCTTCTGGACGACGATCGTCGACCAGCGCTGGAGGGCATTGACGATGCGGGCGTTCTGGTCGAGGTCGTCCATCGGAACCGACACGAGGTGGGAGCGCTCGCGCACGAGTGCGGGGAGCGAGCGCCACCGGTCACGGCACTCCGCCAGCACCTCGGAGGCCTCGGGGTCATCGGCCACGCCACTCGTCTCGGGACCGGCCAGCACCAGGTGGACATCGGGCGGCAGCTCCGCGAGGTGCTCCGCGAAGGCATCCAGGACCCCCGCCATGTCCTTGAGCCGGTCCCATCGGCTGACCTGCAGCACGACGCGAGCCTCGGTCGGCAGCGGTGCGCCCTCGACGACGAGCCCCGGGCGGTGCACCAGCACCTCGACGTCCTGGTCGCCCATGTCGGCGTTCTTGGGGCTGAAGGGATCCAGCGACGGCGGGATGATCCGCAGCCACTGCCTGTCGACCCAGTCGGGGGCGAACTCCTCACGCGAGAAGACGAACGCATGCGCGGGCTCGACCAGCTCGCGCAGGAACCCCCATGCCTCCTCGGTCCACTCGTTGCGCTCGTCCAGACCCACGTGGCAGCGCCACACGACCCAGGCACCCCGGTCTCGCAAGGCCCGGGCGAACCCAGCCGCCTGGGGGTCGTGCAGGAAGACCACGTCACCGGGCTGCACGAGACCGACGACCTCGTCGCTGTCCCGCGCCAGCGTGGCGTCGTACGCCTCGCGAGCGGAGGCGTCGAGTGCGCCCGGGGCGCCTTGGACACCGTGCAGCCTGTTGTGGATCCGCTTGGTGACGGCGAAGAAGTCCGGGTCCCCTCCCACCACCAGCCACCGGATGTCGATGCCGGCGCCTGCCGCATAGTCGACGAGGGTGTGCAGCATCTCCGCGACACCGCCTCCGCGCGCCGTCGAGTTGACGTTCCAGACGGTGCGTCCGCCGAGCAGCCGGCGGGCTGCGGCTGCCTGCTCCTGGAGCCGCTGCACGCGCTCCTCCGGCAGCAGGGACTCCAGGCGCTCGAGCGGGACGGGGTCGACGTCGACCTCCTGCACACCCGTCACGGCGCGCCCCGGGGCCGGGGCAGCGGGATCGGGACGCCCACCCTGATCTCGACACCCGGCGCGGCGCGGCGTGCCACCGCCAGGGCCTCGTCCATGTGTCGGATCATGAGCGCCCTGGCCGCGTGGTCGCTCTCGGCCACGACAGGCTCGACGAGCTCCACGGCGCGGTCGGAGTCGTGAGCTCGTCGCGCCGCCTCTCGCACGCGTTCCTCGAGGTCCGGGACGTCCTCGATCACGACCCGGACGGGGTCGGGTGCGCTGGGGGCTGGCGGGTGTCTCATCACGGTCTCCTCGGGTCTCCCCCACCAGTCTCGCCCCACCGGTGAGTGCCCAACAGGGTCTTAGGGCCCCCGCTCGTGACGTTCTTCGCTGTCAGCCCCGGCAGTAAGGACGACGTCGGCGTGGTCGGCCGGTCGCTCCGTCCGCTCGTAGTCGTGCCCCTCGGGGATCCACTTGGTGTCCCACAGGTCCAGCTCCGCCTGGTCGTCGCCCTGAATCAGGTTGCGCGCCTTGGCCCGCTGGCCGGCCGACTCCGGGTCGAGGTCGATCCACACCGTCAGGTCGAACCAGTCGCGCGTGCGGTCGTTGATCAGCCGGATGCCCTCGACGATGAGGACGCGTGGCATCGGGTGGTCCTCGACACCGGTCTCCCCCGTCCACCAGCGGTAGTCGAAGCGCAGCCGCTCCGGCGGCGGGTCGCGTCGTACGCCCGTCACCAGCGCGTCGATCAGAGGCCAGTCGTGCTGCTCCCACATGCCGGCCGCGGGGCCGCACGTGGTGGCGTAGAAGCAGTCGGTCGGGACGACCTGGTCAGGCTCGAGGCCCAGGTCGGCGCCGAGCCTGGTGGCCAGGGTCGACTTGCCTGATCCGCCGTGCCCCGTGATGCCGACGACCGGGATCCGGTCGCTCGTCGCGGCCAGCCCGCGGACGCGCGCCAGCACGTCGTCGTACGTCGTCGGGGTCGGCATCGCCGCCCATGCTGCTGTGCGCCGAGCTCGGACGCCAACTGTTTCGGGGATCACTGATGGACCCCACGATGCTTGTGACGATCAGCTCACGATCGCGCAGATGACCTCGATGGTGAGCGTGTCGCTCACCGCCAGGTAGTTCCAGCCGGTCGCAGTAGCTCCGGTGGTGCTGATGTCCACGTCGACGTGAGTGCCGTCGTAACCAGCTCCGAACGATGATGCACCGCTGAGCAGTCGCTTCCCGACCGGGCACGCCACCGCCACCTTGCCGCCTGAATCGGCCGCGACCGACACCGAGTTCGACACCAGCTGGTAGCCGCTGATGCCTGGCGCTCCGGCCGGACCGGCCGACCCGGTGGCACCCTCGAGGGCCTCGATTGCCTTGGAGGACATGTCCTTCTTCTTGAGCGTCCCGTTCTTGATGTCCTTGGTCGTCACGGTGTTGTCCTTGATCTGCTTGCCCGTGATGAGCAACGCGGCGGACGCACCACCGGCTGCAGCACCCACGGTCAGCGCACCGGCAATGACGAGCGCAGGGACAGCCCTGCCAATTCCAACCATCTTCATGATTCGCTCCGATCGATAGTCATGAGTGAGGCCATGTACACGAGACCAGCGGAGCACGTGGTCGCTCCCGTATGCGTGGACGGCCTGGACGCTCCCCAGAATTGGCGATAGATGGTCGTCGACAGCCAGCCTGCCGCGGGGGAACGCTAGGCGCGTGCCAGCGGTTTACTTCACCTTGCCCAACTTGAGCTTCTTGGTCTTGGCGAGGGTGCCGGCCTTGGCGGTGACCTTGACCGAGATCTTCTTGCCCTTCAGTGCGGGGGTGAGCTTGAGCTTGGACTTGTTCGCCTTCTTGATCGCCTTGGTGCCGGCGTACCACTGGAACGAGTACGTCGTCGCTGCCCGGCTCAAGATCGCCTGGTAGTTCTTCAGCTTGAGCGTGGAGCCGACCGTGAGTGAACCGGCCACCTTCATCCCTGAGGGGAAGGTGATCGCTGTCGGTAGCGGTGCAGGAGGCACCGTCGGCGTCGGGGTGACGGACGGCGCCGGTGTCGTCGGCGCGACCGTCGGCGTCGTCGTGGGAGTCACGGTCGGCGTCGGGGTGGGCGTCGGGGTGGGGGTCGGAGTCACCCGACGGGCGAGGACGACGTCGGGCAATGACGAGGCGCTGCCCTGGACAACTCCGAGCGGCGTGGCGGCCTCCACTGTCGCGACGTTGTTCCAGTACTCCTGGAGGTACACGTTGGCCGGGTCGTAGAACGTCACCTTGTAGGACCCCGTCGTAAGGCCGCCCACGGTGTAGAGCCCATTGGCATCGGTCAGGTCGATGGCGGTCGACACCCAGCTGTCATCCCCCTCGTCGACCAGGGCCGACACCCGGATGCCGGCGAGGGCGACCGAACCGTTGGTGACGCGACCGGTGATGAGTCCCGCCCGCGAGAGCACGGCGTTCTGGCTGGAGACCGTCTGTCCCGAAGCCACCGTGATGGGCGGTGAATCGCCGTATTCGGGGACGTTGCCGTTGCCCTCGGTCAACCACCCACCGTTGGGATCGGTGAAGCGGATGACGTAGTCGTCGGCGGGAAGGCCGTCCACCTCGTAGGCACCGCTGCCGTCCGTCGTGGTGGTCTCGAAGGGCTTCAGCCCGCCGTTGCCGAACGGTCCCGGCGTCTCCTGAAAGACGGTCACGTCAATGCCGCTCAGCACTCCTGAGCCCTGGCCCGACACGGTGCCGCTCAGGGAGCCCGCGGGGCCGAGGGCGGCGTTGACGAGCTGGGCCGGATCGGCACTGTCGATGAACACAGGGCTGGCCTCGTAGGTCGAGGTCTGGTTGAGGTGGAACTCCGCGGCGTAGTTGCCTTGCGGATCCCGGAAGCCGACGAAGTATTCCTCATCGCTGTCGTCGAGGCCTGTGAAGGAGTAGGCGCCCGATGCGTTGGAGCCGGTGACCTGC
The DNA here is from genome assembly GCA_963778975.1 of uncultured Actinomycetota bacterium. Classification (GTDB taxonomy): domain Bacteria; phylum Actinomycetota; class Actinomycetes; order Propionibacteriales; family Nocardioidaceae; genus Nocardioides. Next base: position 230,068 of record CAVZWM010000014.1, on the reverse strand, counting down.
GTTCTGAACAGGTCCAGGTTGGTCGGCGAGTACTCGTACAGGCTGACCTCGATGCCGGACAGGGCTGCGCCACCGGAGTCGGCCGTGACCGTGCCCGTGACGGTGCCGGTGTTGCCGGCGTACGCCGGAGCGAGCGCCAGCGCGCCACCGCCCGCGAGTGCCAGACCCAGCAGGGACGCCATCAGGATCTTCGAGCGAGCGAGCATGATCGGACCTCGGTGTCTCCGCGTCGGGGACACTCCCCCCGCCTGGTCGCTTGACCGTAGGTCCGGGTGGGCCCTCCCAGAGCGGTTGGGCCAAATCTGACCGAAGAACACGGGAGACCCGGCTGGCTCACGGGGGTTGATCCCTGAAAGCTCAAGGGCGCTACCTGATGTGCTCCCCGGGTAGGAGTCGAACCTACGTCGCTAGTCCTGATTCAAAGTCAGGCGGGCCCTGCCGGCAGACCAACCGGGGATTGGGGCCCAAGCCTAGGGCCCACCTCGGCGGGAAGTTCCCCAGACCTGATCTTCACCGAACCCCCACACGCCTCAGGGGGGTCCCTGATGCCACGGAGTGGTCCGGGCCGCTAGCGTGCAGGACGTGACGGGGGAACTCATCGGCCATGCGCCGGTCATCGCGACCGCAGGCCTCACCAAGCACTACGGCACGGTCCATGCGCTGACCGACCTCACCGTGACCGTCGGCGACGGCGTCACCGGGCTGGTCGGGGCGAACGGTGCCGGCAAGTCGACGCTCATCAAGATCCTGCTGGGCCTGCTGGAGCCGACGAGTGGCCAGGCGAGCGTGCTGGGCCACGACATCGAGCAGGCGAGCCAGGACATCCGCCGGCTGGTCGGCTACATGCCCGAGCACGACTGCCTGCCGCCCGACGTCAGCGCCAGCGACTTCGTCGTACACATGGCGCGGATGTCCGGCCTGGGCGCCTCCGCGGCGCGCGAACGCGCCGCCGACGTGCTGCGGCACGTGGGCCTGGAGGAGGAGCGCTACCGCCCGATGGGTGGCTACTCCACCGGCATGAAGCAGCGCGCGAAGCTCGCCCAGGCCCTGGTCCACGACCCCCGACTGGTCTTCCTGGACGAGCCCACGAACGGGCTCGACCCGGCGGCCCGCAACGACATGCTGCGGCTGGTGCAGCGCATCGGCAGCGAGTTCGGCATCGCCGTCCTCGTCACCTCCCACCTCCTCGGTGAGCTCGAGCAGGTCAGCGACCACGTGATCGTGCTCGACGGCGGGCACCTGCTGCGCTCGAGCGCAACCGGAGAGTTCCTCGAACGCACCGGCAGCCTGCTCGTCGAGGTCATCGGCACCGCGACCGAGCGCGACCGCCTCGGCGAGGCGCTTGCCCTGAGGGGCCTCTCCTGCCGCCCGCGCGGCGCGATGGTCGCGGTCGACCCACCGCCACCCGAGCTCGCCGGCGAGGGAGCCGCTCACGACATCATCCGTGACGTCGCTGCCGAGCTCGGACTCGGCCTGATGCGCCTCCAGCCAGATCGCCGGCACCTCGAGGACGTCTTCCTGGACGGAGGCGCACATGTCTGACCTCTCGCGACCCGGCATCATCCACGACCTGGGCTATCGCCACTACGAAGGCCGTCGCGACGGCACCGGCACGATCGCGCTGACCCTCTTCACGACCGGCCTGCGCCACGTCTACGGCCTGGGCCGCTCGGGCAAGTCGAAGATCCTGCCCTTCCTCCTGCTCGGCATGTCGGCCCTCCCCGCCCTGATCGTCGTGGGCGTCGTGGTGCTGACCGGGCTGTCGGAGCTGCCGATCACCTACGCCGGCTACGTCAACCAGACGCAGCTGCTGATCAGCCTCTTCGCCGCCGCCCAGGCACCCGTGCTGTTCTCCCGCGACCTGCGGCACCGCTCGATCGTGCTCTACCTCGCGCGTCCGCTCTCGGCGCCGGTCTTCGCGATCACCCGGTGGCTGTCGCTCACCGTGTCGATCCTGCTCTTCACCGCGATCCCGTCGGTGCTGCTCTTCGTCGGCGCCCTGCTCGCCGGTCTCGACGTCAGCGACCAGACGACCGACCTGCTCAAGGCGCTCTGCCTGCAGGTCCTGCTCGCCACGCTGCTGGCCGGCATCACCGGTCTCATCTCGTCGGTCTCGCTGCGCCGCGGCTTCGCCGTCGTCGGCTCGGTGATGGCGCTGATCGTCCTGTCCGGGGTCGTCACCGCCGTGCAGGGCATCTCCGACGCCGAGGACTCCGAGGGGATCGGCGTCGTCGCCGGCCTGTTCTCCCCGTGGTCCCTGCACTCCGGTCTGGCCGACGCGTGGGACGCCGGGGTCAGCGTCTTCACCCCGCCCGACGGGGCGTGGATCGTGGCGTACGTCCTGGTCGGGCTGCTGATCGCCGCGGCCTGCTGCCTCGGCCTGGTCGCCCGCTTCCGGAAGGTGGGTGCCGCGATGAGCACGATCGTCCTCGACTCGGTCTCGCGCTGGTTCGGCAACGTCGTCGCGGTCAACGACGTGTCGCTCTCGATCGGCCCGGGAGTCACCGGTCTGCTCGGCCCCAACGGCGCCGGCAAGACCACCCTCATGGCGATGATGGCCGGCTTCCTCGCCCCGTCCGCCGGGCACGTCACCCTCGACGGCGAGCCGGTGTGGCGCAACACCGACGCCTACCGCCAGATCGGCCTGGTGCCCGAGCGCGAGCTGAGCTTCGGCTACCTCACCGGTCGCCAGTTCGTCCGCGCCAACGCCGACCTGCACAAGCTCCCCGACGCCTCGGCGGCCACGGAGCGGATCCTCGAGGTCGTCGACATGGTCGAGCCGGCCGGGCGCCGCCTCGACACCTACTCCAAGGGCATGCGGCAGCGCGTGAAGATCGCCGCAGCCCTCGTCCACGACCCGTCGGTGCTGCTGCTCGACGAGCCGTTCAACGGCGTCGACCCGCGCCAGCGGATGCACCTGATGGAGCTGCTGCGCCGCCTCGGCGACGACGGCCGCACGGTGCTCTTCAGCTCCCACATCCTCGAGGAGGTCGAGCGTCTCGCCCGCCACATCGAGGTCGTCGTCTCCGGACGGCACGCGGCGTCGGGCGACTTCGGCGCGATCCGGCGGCTGATGACCGACCGCCCGGTGCAGTACGCCGTCCACTCCAGCGACAACCGCGCGCTCGCCGCCGTCCTGATCGCCCAGCCCTCGGTCCGCGCGGTGAGCCTGCGCGGGGACGGCCTCGACGTCCAGGTCGACGACCTCGGCAGCTTCGCGGTCGGGCTCCCCGGCTGGGCCAGGCAGCACGGACTGACCCTGTTCGAGCTCTCCCCCAGTGACGAGTCACTGGAGAGCGTCTTCGCCTACCTGGTGGCCCGATGATGAACGCGACGATCACCAAGCTCGCCCTGCAGGCCCTGCTGGGTCGCCGCCGCTTCTGGCTGCTGCTGGCCTTCCCCATCCTGCTGATCGGACTGGTCGCGCTCATCGCGGGCGCTCACCGACGCCGACACCGCCTGGTCGATCCTGCCCGACCTGGGCTACACCGCTCGTGCTGCCGCTCGTCGCGATCCTCGCGGCGTCGTCGGTGCTCGGTCCCGAGGTCGACGACGGCTCGATCGTCTACCTGCTCGCCAAGCCGGTCAGCCGCTACGGCGTGGCGATCAGCAAGTGGGTCGTCGCCCTCGGTCGCGACCCTCGTCGGCGGGCGCCCTGTCGCTCTTCATCGCCGGCCTCCTCACCGACGACTCCACCCGGGCGACGGCGCTGGCGGTGGCCGCGGCGGTGGCCGGTACGACGTACTCCGCGCTCTTCCTCGCGATCTCCGCCGTCACCCGGCACGCGGTGGTGGCCTCGCTGATGTTCGTGCTGATCTGGGAGGGCCTGCTCGGCAACCTCTTCAGCGGCATCGCCTGGCTGAGCCCCGGCCAGTGGGGCCTGCGGATCGGTCACGAGGTCTCCGACGCGCTGCCCGACCCGGCCAACCTGCCGTGGGCGATCCTGGCCAGCCTCGTCGTGACGGTCGTCGGCGTGTGGTTCGCCGGAGATCGCCTGCGGTCCTTCTCGATGAAGGGCGAGGACTGAGGCGAGCGGGACTAGGGTCGGAACGTGGACCTTCCCGTGATGCCGCCCGTGCTGCCGATGCTGGCCAAGAGCGTCAGCGGAGTGCCCGATCCGGCCAAGCACGGCGGCCTGAGCTTCGAGCCCAAGTGGGACGGCTTCCGCTGCCTGGTCTTCAAGGACGGCGACGAGGTCGAGCTCGCCAGCCGCAACACCAAGCCGCTCACCCGCTACTTCCCCGAGGTCGTCGAGGCCTGCCGCACCCAGCTGCCCGAGCGCATCGTGCTCGACGGCGAGATCTTCGTCGGGCTGCAGGGCAACGACGGCTGGCGACTGGAGTTCGAGACCCTCCAGGAGCGCATCCACCCCGCCGCCAGCCGCGTGGACAAGCTGTCGGTCGAGACCCCGGCCGGCTTCGTCGCCTTCGACCTGCTGGCGCTGGGCGACACGTCGTACGTCGACCTGCCGTTCGCCGAGCGGCGGGCAGCCCTGGTCGAGGCGCTGGCCCACCTCGACGGTGCCGGCCCGTGCTTCCTCACCCGGACCACCGAGGACCCGGCGGAGGCCGAGCGGTGGTTCGAGGAGTTCGAGGGTGCGGGGCTCGACGGTGTGGTCGCCAAGCCGCTGGGGGCGGCGTACGATCCCAACAAGCGCACCATGCTGAAGATCAAGCACGAGCGCACCGCCGACGTGGTGCTGGCGGGCTACCGCGAGCACAAGACGTCCACGCCGGAGCAGCCGCTGATCGGTTCGCTGCTCCTCGGCCTGCACGACGAGGACGGCGAGCTGCAGCACATCGGCGTCTCGGCCAGCTTCACCGCGGCGAAGCGGGCCGAGCTGTGGCAGGAGCTCCAGCCGCTCGTGTGCGACATCGCGGACCACCCGTGGGGCAGGTGGAACGAGTTCCTCACGGCCAACCCGGACCGGGTCCCCGGCACCCAGAGCAGGTGGAGCGCGGGCAAGGACCTCGGGTTCACCGCGCTGCGCCCCGAGCGGGTGCTGGAGGTGAAGTACGACCACATGGAGGGTCGTCGCTTCCGCCACACCGCGCACTTCAAGCGGTGGCGGCCCGACCGCGATCCCGGGAGCTGCGGCTACGACCAGCTGGACGAGCCAACGGGCTACGACCTCACTAGAATTCTGAGCATCGACAGCGGAGGCGCATCATGACCGAGACCGGCGACACCACGCACGACGACACGATCCACGACGGTCGGGGCACCTACGACGTGGTGCTGCTGGTGGAGGAGGCTCTCTCCACCATCGACGCGGCCCAGGTGCGCTCGCTGCACGCCGAGATCGAGGACCAGGTCGTCTACCACGTCCTGCTGCCCCTGGAGGATGCCGCAGCGCGGATCGAGGCGTCGCTCGGCACGCTCGGCGCGGGCGACCTGATGGCCGCGCCGGCACTGGCGATGAGCGACGTCGACCTCGAGGCGCTGCGCCGCGAGTGCGAGGAGACGTCCTCGGCCGAGCTCAAGCAGACGCTCGCCGCGATGGCCTCCGCGGGTGGGAAGGCCACCGGGTGCGTGACCGCCGAACCCCCGGTCGAGGCACTCGCCGCCAAGGTGACGGAGGTGGACGCGCGCGAGGCCATCATCCTGACCCGCCCGCACGTCGTGGCCGAGTTCTTCCACGTCGACTGGACGTCGCGGGCGCGCCGGAAGCTCGGCGTACCGGTGCTCCACCTGATCGGTCACGAGACCTTCGACGAGCAGGCCGGCGCGGGCGAGGGCATCACCGGCCTCTGAGGTCCGCGGTCAGCCGCGCGGTCGGCGCACCCGTCGTACGACGGCGCGGCGCAGGACCGCCGCGGCCTCGCGGCCACCGATCTCCGCCGGCCCGCCGGCCCGTCGGGCCTGGGCCAGGTCGCGACGCAGCGTCTCGATGTTGCCGCGCTGGGCCTCGCGAGCCTCGCGCCCGGCCAGGACCGCCTCGGCCCGGGTGTGGTCGTAGGTGAGCGCGACGGCGTCGGCGTACCGCGCGTTGTAGTCGTCGTGGATCAGGTCGAGGGCCTGCTCGGTGTCGCGGTCGTGAGGTGTCGTCGTCAGCGCGCCCAGCAGGTCCCAGACAGCCTCGGCCATGTCGCGCAGCCAGTCGGGCGTGCGGACGTCGTCCCACGTGACCTGGGACTTGCGCATCGAGGGCTCGATGAAGTCGTCGACGGCGTGGTGGTCGGTGGACGAGAGGTCCGTGTTGAAGTCGAGATCGAGCTGCTGCTGCACCGGTGCGAGGGCTGATCGCCAGTCGGCCAGCAGGTCGGCGTAGCGCACGAAGGCCCTCTTGCTGCCCCGACCGGCCCGCTCGGTGAGCAACGCCGCGTGCACCCAGCCGGCGACGTTGGACGTCTCCTTGGTCAGGCGCAGGTCGTCGGACTGGCTGGAGAGGTAGGCGATGTCACGCGAGCCGACCACCTCGGCCGGGTGGCGCAGAGCCGTCAGCCAGCGCAGGTCGACGCCGAGCTCGGCCGTCACCTGCTCCCAGACCTGGGCGAACCAGAAGGCGTGCGGGTCCTTGACGACGACCTGCTCGGCCTCGAGCTGGCCGGACATCCAGGCGTGCAGCTCCGCGCTGGGCTTGCCGGACGCGACGTAGTGCGGCGACCAGGTCGACCGCGGCCGGGCGGCTGTCGATGTTGAAGAGCGCGAGCTCCTTGAGGTGGCGCTTGTGGAAGTCGATGACCCACTGCGGCTCGTAGAACCCGCGCGGGTTGGTCTCCGACGGCTCGACCTCGGGTTGCGGCACGTGGAGGCCGAGGCGCTTGAGGCTGCCCGCCAGCGAGCTGGTGCCGCTGCGACCGGAACCGGAGACCAGGACCAGTGGGGTGCCCGGCTGCGAGGGGGACGTCGGCATGCGGGCCACCCTATCGGCCGCTGCCCGGGCCCTAGGATCGTGTCGACCGGCTTGCCTGACTGGATCGAGGACGCGTGACTCTGAGCGACCGCTTGGGAGGAAAGGTGCGCAGCGCGATGCGCCGCACCCGCCGTGACGGCCCGCTCGACATCGTCTTCGTGCTCTTCAACGCCGACGGCATGGGCGGCACCGCGCGCTCGGGCATCGCCCAGGCCAACGCGCTCCTCTCCCTCGGCGAGGGCCACCGGGTCCGCATCCTCAGCGTCACCCGGAGCGGGGCGCACACCCACTACCCGCTGGCCGACGGGCTGGAGGTCACCTACCTCGTCGACGTACGCGGTGAGCGACCCGCCGCGGTCAGCGGGCAGCCTCCCGCCGAGCTGGCCCACGAGCTGGCCCAGCGCGAGTCGACGCTGGTGCCGCGCAGCTGGGACGCCCTCTTCAGCGGGCTCACCGACGTCACCCTGCGCGAGCACCTCGGCAGCCTCGACGCCGACGTCATCGTGACGACCACGCCCGAGCTCCTCGCCGTCGTCGCCCAGCTGGCTCCGGCCGACATCGCCCTCGTGCACCAGGAGCACCGGGCGTCGTCGAGCCGGGTCAACGACATGGGCGCGCTGCTGGAGTTCGCCCCGCGCGCGGACATCGTGGTCTCGCTGACCGAGTCGATGTCGCGCTGGCTGGCCGGGCGCCTCGGCGGAGCCGCGCCCGAGCTCCTCGTGATCCCCAACCCCCTCCCGCAGGAGCCGCAGCCGCGGTCGACGCTGGACCAGAAGACCTTCGTCACCGCCGGTCGGCTGGCCCCGGAGAAGCAGTTCGAGCACCTCGTCGACGCCTTCTGGCGGATCCGGGACGAGATCCCCGGCTGGACGCTGCGCATCTGGGGCGACGGGCCGCGCGCCGACAACCTGGCCGCCCAGGTGCGCAAGCTCGAGCTCGAGGGCAGGGTCGAGCTGCCCGGCACGACCGCCGACATGACGGCCGAGTGGGCGCGCGCGAGCGTGGCCGTGCTGGCCTCGCGGGGCGAGGGCTACCCCCTGGTGCTGCAGGAGGCGATGTCCGCCGGCGTACCTCCCGTCTCCTACGACTGCCCGTCCGGACCGCGCGAGATCATCACGCACGACGTCGACGGCCTGCTCGTCCCGCCCGGCTCCAAGCCGGCCCTCGCAGCCGCGATGCTACGAGTCGCCACCGACAGCGACCTCCGCTCGCGACTCGGCGCCGGCGCCCTCGCCCGCGCTGCGGCGTGGGACGCCACCGACCTCGCCCGGGAGTGGGTGGGCGTCTTCCGCAACGCCGTCGCCCGCCGCGCCGATCCGCTCGCCCCGCGCCGGGTGCTCCACGGCCTGCGCCCCGGCCCGATGGGCGACCTGCCCGAGACCTCCTCGGCTGCCGGCGTCACGCCCGCCCAGGCGCGTACGACCGCGATGCAGGTGGTGACCGCGGCTGCCGCGGCCACCGGGGAGGGCTGGTTCGTCATGCCCGCCCGCGGCCTCGACCCGCACCCGGTGGTCGTCGTGCCGTCGTCCCGGCGCTCGGAGTTCCTGACCGCCCTGGCCGGCGACACTGCCCCCGACTGGCTGTCGGTGCGCGACCCGGCCGAACGCGGCTGGCACGAGCGTCGCGGCACCTTCGCCGCGATGACCGACGACCTCGCGCGGACGCGTACGGCATCGCTCTTCGTCGAGCCCTGGCCGGTGCGCGGCGGCCACGCCGGCCTGCTGGCCGAGGGGTGCGAGGTCGGCGTCCAGTTCTGGGAGGAGTCGCCCGACGGCGACCTGCTGGCACCGGGACTCAACCGCTACGGCGACCGCGTCCCGGCCGGCGCACCCCGCACGACCATCGAGGTCGAGGGCGTCAAGGTCCCGACGCTCGAGGTCATGGCGCTGCCGACCGTGGACGACGTCCGCTTCGACGTCGACGTCGTCTACACGTGGGTCGACGGCGACGACGAGGACTGGCTGGCCGCCCGCGACGAGCGGATCACCGGCCTGGGCGGGACGCCGAGCGCTCGGGCCGGGGGTGCGTCGCGCTATCGCAGCCGCGACGAGCTGCGCTACTCGATGCGCAGCCTCCACCTCTTCGCCCCGTGGGTGCGCCGCATCCACCTGGTCACCGCGGGGCAGGTCCCGTCGTGGCTCGACACCGAGCGACGACCGCATCCGGCTGGTCGACCACCGCGACCTGCTGCCGGCCGAGGCGCTGCCGACCTTCAGCTCGCACGCGATCGAGACCCGCCTGCACGCCGTACCGGACCTCGCCGACCACTTCATCTACGTCAACGACGACGTCTTCCTCGGCCGGCCGCGACGCCCCGAGCACTTCTTCGCACCCGGCGGCCAGTACGCCGCCTTCGTCGCCGACCACCGCGCCATCGGGCTGCCCGGCACCGACGACCGCCCCTACCTCACCGCCGCGCAGAACAACCGGCGCGTGCTCGCCGAGGCCTTCGGCGTCGCGCTGACCAACACGATGATGCACAGCCCGCACCCGCAGCGCCGCTCGGTGCTCGAGGAGATCGTCGGAGCGCTTCGGCGAGGAGGTGGGGCGTACGACCCTCGCGCCCTTCCGTTCCGAGACCGACCTGTCGCTGCTGTCGTCCTTCGCGCAGAACTACGGCCTCGTCACCGGCGCCGGCGTTCCGGGCGCGCGCGCACCACGGGTACGTCGACCTCGGCCACCAGCAGCTGCCTGCCCAGCTGAAGGCGATGCTGAAGCGCGACCGCGACTTCTTCTGCGTCGCGGACAACCTGGTCTCGGCCTTCGACGACGAGCGCGCCGACGGGCTGCTGCTCGACTTCCTGAAGGCCTACTTCCCGATCGCGGCGCCCTGGGAGCTCGCCTGAGCGGTGCGTGAGGCCGCTTCTCGCGTCCAGGAACCGGCTTGGCTCACCGCTCAGTCGGCGATGCGGTTGCCCTCGGCGTCCCAGTGCGACTCGACCTTCTTCGACGGCTGGACGCGCGGGGGCTCGCCCGGCATCTTCGGGTGGTCGGGCGGGTAGTTGAGCTCGACCGGGTGCTCCTCCCACAGGTCCAGCAGCGGCTGGAGCGAGTGGTGCACGTCGTCGATCGCCGCCCACGGATCGCCGTCGGCGGCCAGGCGCTCGGGCACCGTGAAGAGGTTGTACGCCGCCGGCGAGGTGATCGTCGCGAGCTCGTCCCACGACATCGGCGTCGAGACGGGCGCGCCCGCGATCGGGCGCAGCGAGTAGGCCGAGGCGATCGTCCGGTCGCGGGTGTTCTGGTTGAAGTCGACGAAGATCCGCTCGCCGCGCTCCTCCTTCCACCACGCCGTGGTGACGCCGTCGTCGCGCTTCTCGAGCTCGCGGCCGAACGCGATGGCCGCGTGTCGTACGTCGCTGAACTCCCACCGCGGCTCGATCCGGACGTAGATGTGGATGCCGCGGTTGCCGGACGTCTTGGCGAAGCCGGTCATCCCCAGGTCGCCCAGCAGCTCACGGGCCACGCCGGCCACGCGTACGACGTCGGCGAACGTCGTACCGGGCTGCGGGTCGAGGTCGATGCGCAGCTCGTCGGGGTGGTCCACGTCGTCACGCCGCACCGGCCACGGGTGGAAGGTCAGCGTCCCCATGTGCGCGCACCACACGGGCACCGCGATCTCGGTCGGGCAGATCTCCTCGGCCGTGCGGCCCGAGGGGAAGGTGATCTCGACGGACTCGAGGTAGTCGGGAGCGCCCTTGGGGACACGCTTCTGGTAGAACGCGTCGGCGTTCTTGTCCATCGGGCCGGTGGCGAGCTTCATCCCCTCGCGGACCCCCGACGTCCACCGCTCGAGGGCGGTCGGCCGGTTGCGCAGCGCGCGCATCAGCCCGTCCTCGACGCTCGCGAAGTACTCCGCGACCATCAGCTTGGTGACCTCGCCCGTCGCCTCCGGTCGCCTCGTAGATGACGCGGTCGGGCGAGGAGACACGGACCTCTCGATCGCCGGCCTGCACCATCACGGGCTTAGCAGCTGCCATGTCACGACCCTAGCGAGGTCCCGCCACGAGGGGTCTGCCCGAATCGCGACCTTCCGTCGCCTCGTACGCTGGGGGCATGGCATACGACGTGGAGAAGACCGACGAGCAGTGGCGTGCCGAGCTGAGCCCCGAGGAGTACGCCGTGCTGCGGCAGGCCGGCACCGAGCGGGCGTTCGTCGGCGAGTACACCGACACCGAGACCGAGGGCACCTACTCCTGCAAGGCGTGCGGCTCGGAGCTGTTCACCAGCGACACCAAGTTCCACTCCGGTTGCGGCTGGCCGAGCTTCTACCAGCCGATCACCGACACGGTGGAATACATCGAGGACAACTCCGCGGGCATGAAGCGCGTCGAGGTCCGCTGCGCGAAGTGCGGTTCGCACCTCGGTCACGTCTTCCCCGACGGGTTCGGTACGCCGACCGGCGACCGCTTCTGCATCAACTCGATCAGCATCAAGCTCACCGAGAAGTCCTGAGTCGGACGGAGCCTCAGCCCTCGACGGGGACCAACGCCGAGGTGACGGTCACCAGCCCGTCGCCGTAGGTCTCGTCCGCCCACGCCTGGATCGAGCCGTCGTCGAAGACGACCTGGGCGTCGATCGAGTCGGCGGCCATCGATCCGCTCGTCAGCAGCGTCGGCAGCGCCGCCTGGAGCTCCTGGCTGATCGTGTTGAGCTCGGCCTCGGTGTGCTCGGCGGTGGTCACGCAGAGCGGGCCGCCCCACGTCTGGCGAAGCACGGCCTCGGCGCCCTCGGGATCCTCGGTCACGGCGACGTTGATCGTGTTGCCGGACAGCCACGTCATGGCAAGGCCCGGCAGGGCGGAGGCAGCCGCGAGGGTTGCGTCCATCGCCTCGGGAGTGGCCATCGCCGGGTCGGTCGTCTCGGGCGACTCGCACGCCGGGCCGGGGGCCTCCTCGGTCGGCATCTCCATCGGGTCGTAGAGCGCCGCCGGGGTCGACTCGGTGGCGGTGAACGTGGTGCCGTCGAACGTGCCGGTGACGGCGTACGACCCCCACGTCACGCCGTTGGCCTCCTCGGCGCCGACATCACCGAAGTCGAAGCCCTCCAGCGGCAGCCCGCTGCACTGGGGAGGGTAGGACTCGGCGATCGCGCCGAGGCACAGCTGCGGTCCGGTGCCGGGGTCGAGCACGGTCACCAGGCCGTTGGTGGTGACGGCGCCCTTCCGGGACGGGCGCGGGAGCCTCGCCGGAGTCGGACGGGGTGTCCGACGCTGGCGGGCTCCTGGGCGCCCGGGTCGACGCCCTGCATCTCCGACTCGGTGGAGCAGGCGGACAGCGCCAGGGCGCTCAGGGCAAGGGCGACGACGGCACGGGGGAGCCTCATGATGGTCTGACGCTACTGCCCGAGGTCGCGTTCCCGCCTCAGGTCGACGCGACGGCGGGGCACGCCTGCGGCAGGTGCGCCTCGCGCCACGCCTTGAAGCCCCCGACGACGTCGGTCGGCGTCGAGTCCCAGGCTGCGCAGGGCGTCGGCGGCCAGGACTCGAGGTGTAGCCCTCCTGGCACAGCACCAGGATGCGGGCGTCGTACGACGCCTGCGCGCAGGCGCGCGTCCGAGCGCGGGTCGAGCCGCCACTCGAGGACGTTGCGCTCGATCACCAGCGGCCGCAGGAGCCGGGTGCACCTCGCCCTCCTCCGCCCGCTGCGCGGCCGGTCTGATGTCGACGAGCAGCGCGCCGTCCAGCGCCTCGCGGTAGGCGGACTCGACGTCGATCCGGTCCAGTCGCGACCGGGCGTCGGCCAGCATCGCGTCGATGCCGTCGTGCGTGACTCCGTGCAGCCGTACGGCGATCACCACAGCTCCCCGCGCTGCTCGACGCTGACGACCTGGAGACGACCCCGGGTGAGCTCGTAGCGTGTCATCGCCGCGAGCGAGGGGGCGTACGCGTGCAGGGAGACCGCCGTCTCGGTGCCGAGGTTGACGACGTCGTGGATGTGGCTGGCGTCGAACTGGCGGACCACGCCACGCGACAGGCTGCGCGCGGTGGCGACGCCGGTCCAGGTGTACTCGGTGAGGCGGCCGGAGCAGGACCGCGAAGGCGCCGCTGGCCGAGCCGTGGTCGTGCCAGCCGGTGCTGGTGCCGACCGGCCAGGTGATCAGCCAGATCTCGGCGCCACCACCCGTCGCCACGCGCACCCAGGTGCGCTCGGTGCCGGTGAGGTCGACACCCTCGAGGAGGGAGCTGTCGGTCAGGTGCTTGACGAGGGCGGCGCCCGCGTCGGGGCCGGTGCGCACGGGAGCGGGGGACGGAGACGGGGAAGGTGGTGGTCATGGCTACTCCTGGGAGACAATGTTGAGTGACTTACTGACATTGAACCACGACCAGCAAGCCCCCGTCCGGCACCTGTCCGTCAGGAGTGTCGAGCCGTCAGGGCAGGCGGGCGATGAGGTCCGCCGGCGACACCCGGGCGCCGGTGTAGAACGGCAGCTCCTCGCGCACGTGCCGGCGGGCCGTCGAGGCGCGCAGGTCGCGCATCAGGTCGACGATGCGGTGCAGCTCGTCGGCCTCGAAGGCCAGCATCCACTCGTAGTCGCCGAGCGCGAAGGAGGCGACCGTGTTGGCGCGCACGTCGGCGTAGTCGCGGGCCATCTTGCCGTGCTCGGCGAGCATCGCGCGACGCTCGGAGTCGTCGAGGAGGTACCACTCGTAGGACCGCACGAACGGGTAGACGCAGATGTGGGCGCGCGGCTCCTCGTCGGCGAGGAAGGCCGGGATGTGCGACTTGTTGAACTCCGCCGGCCGGTGCAGCGCCAGCTGCGACCAGACCGGCTCGAGGCGGCGGCCGAAGGTCGTCCGGCGGAACGCGTTGTAGGCGGCCTGGAGCTGCTCGGAGTCCTCGGCGTGCCACCACACCATCAGGTCGGCGTCGGCCCGCAGCCCGCTGACGTCGTAGAGCCCGCGCACGACCACGTCCTGCTCGGCCGAGCACCTCGAAGAGCGCCTCGACCTCGGTCGCCTCGGTCGCCCGGTCGGCGTCGCCGAGCACGTCGCGGAGCTTGAAGACCGACCACATCGTGTAGCGGATGGTGTCGTTGAGTTCCTTGGTCCGCGCGGCGTTGGTCTTCGCGCTTCGAGTCGTGCTCATGCCGCTCATTCTGCCCGGGTGACCGAGGCCACAGCGCGGCGGGCCGAGCCGATCACCGCCGGGATGCCGACCCCGTCGTACGCCAGCGCCGCAGACCGCGAGCCCCGGCAGGTCCGACGTGGCGCGGACCCGCGCGACCCGGTCGACGTGGCCGACGGCGTACTGCGGGAGGCCGCCGCCCCACCGCTGCACGTGCGTGTCGACGGGCACGGCCGTGATGCCGGCCAGCGCGGCAGGTCGGCCAGCGACGGCGCGACCAGGCCCTCGTCGGTCGCCTGCAGGGTCGACCTCCTCGCCGTGCGCGACCGAGCGAGGTGCGCAGGACGACGCACGTCGGCGACCGGCCTCGCGCACCCAGTCCCCACTTGGCGAAGGAGAAGGTGCTGGCCTTGATCGCGCGCTGCTCGACCGGCGGCACCAGGAAGCCGGACCGGTCGACAGAGCCGTCGGGGAGGTCCGCGCGGCGAAGGCGAGCGTCACGACGGCGACGCTCGCCGACTCGATCGCGGCGAGCTCGGCGGCGGCAGCGGGAGCGACGTCGGCCAGCAGGCGGGCGGTCGGCGCAGCCGGCGTGGCCAGCACGACTGCGGCGCGACTCGATCGTCTCCGGCGAGCGGTCGTCGAGCCGACGGTGAGCGCCCAGCCCGTCGTCGTCACGACGCAGCTCGCGCACGGTCGCGTCGATCCGGACCTCGAAGCCCCGCTGCTCGCGGATCAGGCCGGGCAGCCGGCCCATGCCGCCGGACAGTCCCGCGAAGACCGGGGCGTCGGAGCGCGGCACGGCCGCGGCCTGGTCGAGCAGGCGCCCCCGCCGCGCCATGGCCAGCAGCTGCGGAACGGCCGCGGCCGCGGAGATCTGCCGGGCGCGGCCGGCGTAGACGCCACCGAGCAGCGGCTCGACCAGGCGGTCGACCACCTCGTCGCCGAGGCGCGCCGCGACGAGGTCGCCGACCGAGATGTCGTCCGGCGACGTCCGTGTCGCGACCTCGGTGCGGGCGCGCGCGAGTCCGTCGGCGAGTCAGCACGCCGCTGCCGCGAGCTCCTCGAGGTCGAACGGCACCCCCATCAGCGAGCGCGGCATCGGGCGCAGCGCGCCGCGCGACCAGATGCCGCGACGTGGCCGTGGTGGGGTGCACGACCTCGCGCCCGAGCGCCGCGACCAGGTCGACGCCCTCGGGTCGGCGGTCGAGCATCGCCTCGGCGCCGACGTCGACGGTGACACCCGCGACCTCGGCGCGATGCGCAGCTTGCCGCCGATCTGCGGCGACCCCTCGAGCAGCAGCACGTCGCGACCCGACGCGGCGAGCTCGCGGGCGGCCGTCAGCCCGGCGACGCCCCCGCCGACGACCACGACATCTCGCACGCGGTCAGCCTGCCAGAGGTCCCGCGGTCACGTTTGCATCACGGAGGGAACCGACCTGCGCGAGCGGTGGCGTCCGACAGCCATGACGACTCGCACCCGCTTCGCAGGCCATCCTCACCGCCGATCGCGCGACCATGACGGCCGCGCTGGCCGCCTGCTCGTCCGTCGTCGGACAGCGGCAGCGATGCCGGCAGCAGCGACGGCATGTCCGGCGGACGTGGCGGCTGCCGCGCCCGAGCCGGCGGAGGGAAGCAGCGGCGGCAGGACGGACGCCGAGGACTCCGCGAGCGGCACCAGCACCGGCGAGCGGCTCCAGCGTCGACTCGTCGTCGACACGCTCGCGCTGCCCGCGATCCGAGCGGCACGTCATCTCGACCGGCACCGTCTCGCTGCGGAGCGAGGACGTGGCCGAGGCGCGGCGCGAGGTCCAGCGCGTCGTCGACGCCCAGCGGCGGCGACGTCACCGACGAGAACACCGAGACCGACGACGAGGGCGACGACGTCGTACTCCCGGCTGGTCGTCCGCGTGCCGTGCCCGAAGCTTCAACGCCGACGATGGTCGCGCTCGAGGAGGCGGCCGAGCTGCGCGCCTCGCAGCCGCGACGCCGAGGACGTGACGACCCAGGTCATCGACACCGACGTGCGGGTGCGCGCCCAGGAGAGCCAGCCTGCAGCGGGTCGAGCTGCTGCTCGCCCGGGCCCAGTCGCTCAAGGACATCATCTGGATCGAGTCGCAGCTGACCAGCCGTCAGGCCGAGCTCGACTCGCTGAAGTCGCAGCAGGCGTGGCTCACGGACCAGACCACGCGACTCGACGATCACCGTCGACATCACGCGCATCGCGCGAGGAGAAGGCCGAGAAGAAGGACGAGGAGCAGGAGGCCGGCTTCCTCGTCGGCCTCAAGGGCGGGATGAAGGCCCTCGGCGCGTTCGGCGTCGGCCATGGCCACCATCGTCGGCGCACTGCTCCCCTTCGCCGTCCTCGTGCTGGTCATCGGCCTTCCCGTCTGGCTGCTGATCCGTCGCCGCAGGACCACGCAGACCGTCACCGTCGACGCGGGCTAGACGGTTGCCGGCTCCCGGCGGGTCGACCTCGGCGACCACGCGCCCGTCGTGTCGAGATCCTGACCGACCGTCTCGGGGAGGAGCCGCATGCACACCAGGGAGATCGCGGCCACGACCACGTTGTAGGTCGCGACCCACCACAGCGTGCCGTCACCACGGGTGACCAGCCAGGCCGCGATCAGCGGCGTCAGGCCGGACGCGACGATGCCCGAGACCTGGTAGAGCGTGCTGAGCGCGGTGTAGCGGTAGCGGGTGTCGAAGAGCTCCGACCAGAACGCCGCGAGCGGTCCGTAGACCGTGCCGTAGACCAGGCCCAGCCCCACCACGAAGACCAGCGAGATCGCCCACCGGTTCTCCGACTGGACGAGTGCGGCAGCCGGGAACGCGAAGAGCAGGCCGAGCCAGGCGCCCACCCGGTAGACGGGCTTGCGGCCCACCCGGTCGGACAGGGCTCCGCTGAGGGGCACCAGCACCACCCCGAGCGCCGCGCCGACGATGATCGCGTCGAGCGCCCAGCTGCGGGGCAGCTCGAGGTTGGTGGCGACGTAGGCGAGCAGGTAGACCGAGAACAGGTTGAACGTGAAGCCCTCGATGAACCTCGTGCCCATGCCGAGCAGCAGCGGCCGCGGCTGCTGGGCGATCAGGTCGCGCAGCGGCAGCCGCGAGATCTCCTTGCGCTCCTGCACCTTGGCGAACTCCGGCGTCTCCATGACCGACAGCCGGATGTAGGCACCGATCGCGAGCAGCACGATGCTGACGAGGAAGCAGGCCCGCCAGCCCCACGCGAGGAACTCCTCCTCGGGCAGCAGCCCGGCGATCGAGAACGCTCCCGCGGCCAGCACCAGACCACCGGGTACGCCGATGTGCGCGAAGCTGCCGTAGAAGCCGCGGCGCTCGGCCGGGGCGTACTCGACCGCCAGCAGCACCGCGCCGCCGTACTCCCCGCCGACGCCGATGCCCTGCAGCACCCGCAGCAGCACCAGGGCGATCGGCGCCCAGACCCCGATCTGGTCGTACGTCGGGAGCAGACCGATGAGGGCCGTGCCGACGCCCATGATGACCAGGGTCAGCAGCAGCATCTGCTTGCGGCCGATCCGGTCGCCGAAGTGGCCGAAGATCAGCCCGCCGATCGGACGCGCGAAGAAGCCCACCGCGAAGGTCGCGAAGGCCGCGAACTGGGCCGCCGGGCCGTCGAGCCCGTTGAAGTAGAGCTTGTTGAAGACGACGGCCGCGGCAGTGCCGTAGAGGAAGAAGTCGTACCACTCGATCGTGGCCCCGACGGCGGAGGCGACCGCCACCCGTCGCGGGCTCGGTGCCACCTGCGAGGCGACCGCGGCGCTCATGCGGCGTCCTCGTCGGGCGCGACCGCCGGCGGTTCGGTGCCTCGATCGACCTCGGCGCCGTTGATCCGACCGTCCAGTCGGGCGGGGTCGAGGTCGTCGCGGTGCAGCTTGGCGAAGCCCGACGCGGTGGAACACCAGCGGGTGCTCGCCGTCTCCGGACCCGACTCCGTGGACGGCGAGCAGCACGACCACGTGGTCGCCGGCCTCGATCTCGTCGTGGATGGTGCAGTCGTACGTCGCCACCGCCTGGTCCAGCAGCACGGCGCCGTCCTCGGTGACCGAGAAGGGCAGACCGTCGAAGCGCGTGCTCGCGCGGGCCGGCGAGCTGGCGGCACAGCACGTCGTGGTGGTCGGCCAGCACGCTGATGCCGACGTGTCCCGCCTCGCGCAGGAGCGGCCACGTCGAGCTCGACGTGGCGATCGAGAACGACACCAGCGGGGGGTCGATGCTCACCGAGGTGAAGGACGACGCGGCGATGCCGGTGAGCTGGCCCTTGACCGACGCGGCGACGGCGACGACTCCGGAGGGAAAGGCGCCGAAGGCGTCGCGCAGGGTGCGTGGGTCGATGGAGGAGGTCAGTTCGGTCACGAGGACACCACCTGGGGGTCGGGTCGGGAAGGACGGGTCGCGGGCAGGAGCGGCGCGGCGGTCGCCAGCCACGCGTCGTACGGCGCCGGGTCGGCGTGGTCGCTGTCGAGGACGTAGAGCCCGCGCGTCGGGACCGTCGCCCCCATCTCCACGAGCACCGGCCGCAGCCCGTGCTCGGTGGCCAGCGAGTGGGCCGGCGACGCGCCGAGCATGAGCGGCACGGCCGTCACGCCGCCCAGGCCCTGGGGCGGGAAGCGGTCGAGGAAGCTCTTGAGCAGCCCGGTGTAGGTCGCCTTGTAGGTCGGGCTCGCCACGATGACGATCAGGCTGCCCGACACCTGCTCCACGAGGTCGTTGACCGTCGCGGACGTCGGGTCGAAGAGCGAGGGACCGTGGTCGGCGAGGTCGATGACCAGGTCGGCTCCCCCGAGCCGGTCGGCGAGGGTCAGCGCCGCCGCGTAGGTCCGCGACCGGGGCCGGGGGTTGCCGACCACGACAGCGATGCGGGCGGTCACGATGCGGCCCGCTGTGCGCCGAAGGGCACCGACGGTCGGCCGTCGACGGGTGCCGGGTTCGTCCAGACGCCCCGCTTCTCCAGCACCGGCAGGACGCCCTCACCGAAGTGGTAGGCCCCCTCGAGGTGGGGGTAGGCCGAGAGCACGAACTCCTCGATGCCGAGAGCGGCGTACTCCTCGATCAGGTCGGCCACCTCCTCGTGGCTGCCGACGAGCGCCGTGCCTGCTCCCCCGCGCACCAGGCCCACGCCCGCCCACAGGTTGGGGTGGATCTCGAGGCCGTCGCGCGAGCCCCCGTTGAGGGCCAGCATGTTCTTCTGGCCGACCGACTCCGAGCGCTGCAGGCCTTCCTGCACGCGCCGGATGTCGTCGTCCGAGATGCCCGACAGGAGGCGGTCGGCCTCGGCCCAGGCCTCCTCGGCGGTGTCGCGCGTGATCGTGTGGAGGCGGATGCCGTACGACAGCTCGCGACCCTGCTTCTCGGCGAGACCCCGGATCCAGTCGATCTTCCTGGCGACCGCGGCGGGCGGCTCGCCCCAGGTGAGGTAGACGTCGGCGTGCTTGGCCGCGACGTCGCCCGCGGCGGGCGAGGAGCCGCCGAAGTAGATGGCCGGGACCGGGTCGGGCAGCTGCTGGAGCCTGGCGTTCTCGACCTGGAGGTGGCGACCGGTGAAGGTGACCTCCTCGCCGGACCAGAGGCGGCGCACGATCCCGAGGAACTCGTCGCAGCGCTCGTAGCGCGCGTCCTTGTCGAGGAAGTCGCCGTAGGCACGCTGCTCGTGGGACTCGCCGCCGGTGACGACGTTGAGGAGCAGCCGGCCGCCGCTGAGGTTCTGGAAGGTCGCGGCCATCTGGGCGGCGAGGGTCGGGGACGTGAGACCGGGGCGGAAGGCGACGAGGAACTTGAGCCGCTCGGTGAGCGGGGCGAGCATCGCCGTGGACAGCCAGGCGTCCTCGCACCACGCGCCGGTGGGCGTCAGGGCTGCCTCGAAGCCGAGCTGCTCGGCACTGCGCGCGATCTGGCCGAGGTAGGGCACGCTGGCGGGTCGGCCGGCGGCGCCGTGGTCGACGCCGTGACCGCCGCTGACGACGTGTCGGCCGTCGCCGCCGTTGGTCGGCAGGAACCAGTGGAACTTCATCGCACGTCCTTAATCTCTATCGATCTAGTAGACAAAGAGTAGCAGCGCCCTCGGGGATCCCGACCACGCGACGCGCGGAGTTGGCGAGGGGGTGACAGGTGGGACCTGCCATCGCGGCAGGCCCTCACCTGTCACCCCCTCGAGGAGCCGGTGCGTAACCGGTCAGCTTGCGCCAGTGACATCGGGTCGGCCGCTCGGCCACTCCTGGCGGCGTCGGGTGCCACCGATCGCCCAGGCGTACGGCGGCGGCGTCCCGTTGACCGCGTGCGCGCCGACGACCCGCGACTTCAGGATGCGGGGGTTGTGGGACGAGACCGTGCGCGCGTTGCGCCAGTGGCGGTCCAGGCCCAGCGGCCGCGCGGTGGCCGAGGCGCCGAGCGCGTCGAAGAGGTCGCTCGTCGACCCGCAGGACCAGGTCGGTCACCACGACCTGCGCGGTCGCGGTCTCGATCTCGCTGATCTCCACGCCGGCCGCGACGTGCTCGGGGTGGGCGGTGGGTCGCTCGGCGACCTGCTGGAGGCTGGCGGCCGCCCGGATGGTGGCGGCCTCGGCGGCGTAGACCGCGGCGGCGATGTCGCCGATCCTGGCCAGCACCTGGGCGTCGTCGCGCACGCGCGGGGCGTTGGCGTGGGAGTAGTTGCGGGTGCGACCGCGCACCTGCTCGACCACGTCGGTCGAGCGCCGCGCGGCCGATGCCGACCAGGGTCGCCAGCAGGTTGAGCTGGTAGAGCCCGGTCTGGTAGGGGAACCGCTCGGCGAACGGGAGCACGTGAGTCGCCGGGACGCGGACGTTCTCGAACGTCGTGGTGCCGCTGCCGGTGCCGCGCTGGCCGAAGCCGTTCCAGTCGTCGACCACGCTGACGCCGGCGCCCGGGTGTCGACGATGGCGATGGCGAACTCGTCGTCGGCCTCGTCGGGCGCGTCGGGGTTGACGCACCCGGACGTAGACGTCGGCCCACTCGGCGAAGATGCTGCCGGTCGTGTAGTACTTCGTCCCGTCGAGCCGGAAGCTCGCCGTCGGGCAGCCTGCGCCAGCCTCGTGCGCTGCGTGTCGATGGCGGTGCCGCCGACCTCCGACCAGGCGTTGCCGGCGATCTCGCCGGCCGCGAACCGATCGAGCCAGACGCGCTGGTCCGAGCCCCGGCGCGTGCTGCCACAGCCGGTCCTCGACGAGGGCGAAGTGGCCGCGGAGCGCCTGCGGCAGGTTGGCGTCGACGGCGGCCAGCTCGATCCAGAGCTGCGTCAGCTCGACCAGCGTGGCACCGCGCCCGCCGTGCTCCACGGGGACGCGGACGGCGCCGAAGCCCGACCTCCTTGAGTCGGCGTACGGCATCGACGGGGAGCTCGCCGTCGAGCTCGCGCTGCAGGGCGCCGGCGCCGATCTCGGCCAGGAGCGGGGCCCACTCGGCGCGGACCTGCCGCAGCAGCGGGCGTGTCGTGCGCGGGTCGGCCGACGACCTCGGTCGTCACTCGGTGGTCCAGGGCTGTCATCGAGTGGTGCTCCTCGCGTGTCGTGCTCGACATAGCGTTTTTACTACTGGTTTAGTAGACTTTAGACGCGTCACCTGCCCGACCCGACCGATCCCGCGACAGGTTTCGCCGATCAGACGTGACAGGCCGCCATCGACGCGAAGCACGACACAGGAGACACGGATGCGGATCGAGCAGCTGGAGTACCTCGCGGCAGTGACCACGCACGGGTCGCTGCGGCGCGCCAGCGAGGCCATGCACATCTCCCAGCCGGCCCTGAGCGAGGCCGTCACCAAGCTCGAGAAGGAGCTCGGCACCACGCTGCTCGACCGGCGGCGCACCGGCTCGCGGATCAGCCGGCAGGGGCTCGACCTGCTCCAGAACATGACCGAGGTGCTCGAGGCCGTCGACCGCCTCCGCCAGGCCGCCGGCGACCAGGCCGTGCGGATGCGCGAGCTGCGCATCGGCACCGTCAACACCGCGTCCTCGAGCCTGCTCGCCCCGGCCCTCCTCGACCTGCACGCCCGCCACGGCTCGGCCGGCGTCGAGGTGATCAACGCCCAGCAGGGCGACATCCACCAGCGGCTCGGCGAGGGCACCCTCGACCTGGGCCTGGTCAACGACCTCCCGGGCGACGAGGTGCCGATCGGGCTCGTCGCCCGCGAGCTCATCCAGGGCCAGCCGGTCGCCTGCATGCGCACCGACCACCCGCTCGCGTCGCGCGAGCAGGTGAGCGTCGCGGACCTCCGCGCCGAGCCGTTCGTGTCCATGCGGCCGGGCTACGTCATGCACCGCTTCGCCCACCGGCTCTTCGACGACGCGATGCCGGCCACGACGTACGCCACCGACGGCGCCGAGATGGGCAAGGCGATGGTGGCCGAGGGGCTCGGGCATCTCGATCCTGCCCGACTACTCCGTCTCGGCCGACCCGCTGGTGACGGCGGGGGTCATCACCACCCGCCCGATCCGCGGCGACCGGACGACGGTCTCGCTGCTGATGCTGCGCCGCAAGGCCGACCGGGTGCCCGAGCAGCTGCGCGACCTCGAGGCCGCGCTCGTCGCCCACGCGGGCGCCTACCTCAGCGCGCGCTCCGCCTGATCGGGCGGTGCAACGTCAGTAGGACTGGACGAACTCGGTGAGCGCCTTCAGCTGACCGGGGTCGGTCGAGGGGATGACCCCGTGGCCGAGGTTGAAGATGTGCCCCTTGGCCGCGCGACCGGCGTCGATGACCTGGGCGGCGCGGGCCGTCATCACCTCGGTGGGCGCGAAGACCAGCGTGGGGTCGAGGTTGCCCTGCACGACCCGGTCACCGACGAGCGGCAGCGCCTTCGCCAGCGGCGTACGCCAGTCCACTCCGACGACGTCGGCCCCGGCGTCGCCCATCAGCCCGAGCAGGTTGGTGGTGCCGACACCGAAGTGGATGCGCGGCACCCCGAGCTCGCCGGCGGCCGCCAGCACGCGCGCGGAGTGGGGCATCACGTGCTCGGCGTAGTCGTCCGGCGTGAGGGCGCCGGCCCAGGAGTCGAAGAGCTGGACGGCGCTCGCGCCGGCGCTGGGCCTGGACCTCGAGGTAGGCCGCGGCGATCCCGGCGATCTTGCGCATCAGCGCGTCCCAGACGTCGGGGGCGCCGAACATCATCGCCTTGGTCTTCGCGTGCTCCTTCGACGGACCGCCCTCGACGAGGTAGGACGCGACCGTGAACGGAGCGCCCGCGAAACCGATCAGCGGGGTGTCGCCCAGCTCGGCGACGAGCTGCGTGCACCGCCTGGGAGATGAACGGCACGTGCTCGGGTGTGAGGTCGGGGATGGCCTCCACGTCGGCAGGGTGCGCACCGGCGAGGCGACGACCGGACCGACGCCGGCGACGATGTCGAGGTCGACGCCGACGGCCTTGAGCGGCAGCACGATGTCGGAGAAGAAGATGGCCGCGTCGACGCCGTAGCGGCGCACCGGCTGCAGGGTGATCTCGGTGACGAGGTCGGCGTCCATGCAGGACTCGAGCATGCCGATGCCCTCGCGCACCTTGAGGTACTCCGGCAGCGAACGACCGGCCTGTCGCATGAACCACACGGGCGTGTGCGCCGGGGTCTCCCCGCGAGCGGCCCGCAGGAACGGGCTGTCGACGAGGCCGGGGTGCGGGGTCGTGCTGACGTCGATCACGGGTCGAATCTTCGCAGGTGAGGCGGCGTGGCGGCGCATCGGGACGATGGCCCGCTGACCTACTCTGGACGAATGGTGGCCCGTCACGAGACCCACCCGAGCAACGCTGCCGGGACGGGGCCCGCGGAGTTCCGTGCGGCCGTGGAGTCGATGCGTGCGGCCTCGCTGCGCCCGGAGGTCTTCTGCGAGGAGATGCCGGCGCCACAGCGGATCGCCCCGTGGTCGTCCGCGCTGAGCGCCGACGTCACCGTCGACGACGAGGACCTCGGCACGGGTCGGCTCATCCTGCTGCACGACCCGGCCGGCAACGACGCCTGGGACGGCACCTTCCGCTGCGTGGCCTACGCCCGCGCCGACATCGACCCCGAGCTCGGCTCGCGACCCGATGCTCGCCGCCGTCGGCTGGTCCTGGCTGACCGAGGCCCTGGAGGCGCACGCCGCCACCTTCCACGCCGCGTCCGGCACCGTCACCTGCGTCTCGCACCGAGAGCTTCGGCGGCATGGCCGACGAGCACGGCACCGCCCAGGTCGAGATCCGCGCCTCGTGGACGCCCGACGTGGACGAGGACGGCAACCTCGACATGGCCCCGCACGTCGAGGCGTGGGGCGAGCTGCTGTGCACCGCCGTCGGCCTGCCGCCCGTGCCCGAGGGCGTCATCGCCATCCCGAGCCGGCGCGGACAGCGCGGCCCGTGACGATGCCCGACACCCCTGACGATCGAGCCCGGTCGACGCCGAGCCGATCGACGCCGAGCGGTCGACGCCGAGCCCGAGCCCGCCTGCTCCCCTGCTGACCCTGCGCGACGGACTGCCCGAGGTCGTGGAGACCGACGAGAGCTCCTCGAGGCCTGCGCCGCGCTCGCCGCGGCCACCGGTCCGGTCGCGATCGACGCCGAGCGCGCCTCGGGCTACCGCTACTCCAACCGCGCCTACCTCATCCAGCTGCGCCGCGAGGGTGCCGGCACCTGGCTCGATCGACCCGATCCCGCTCACGACCCTGGCCCCCCTCCAGGAGGCCCTGGCCGGCACCGAGTGGATCCTGCACGCGGCGACCCAGGACCTGCCCTGCCTGCGCGAGATCGGCCTCGTCCCGCACTCGCTCTTCGACAGCGAGCTCGCCGGGCGGCTCCTGGGCTATCCGCGCGTCGGCCTCGCGACGCTCGTCGAGACCGTGCTCGGCATGCGGATGCGCAAGGAGCACTCCGCCGCCGACTGGTCCACCCGTCCCCTGCCCAAGCCGTGGCTCGACTACGCCGCCCTCGACGTCGAGGTGCTGGTCGAGCTGCGCGACCGACCTGGCCGCCGAGCTCGAGGAGACCGGCAAGGCCGAGTGGGCCCGCCAGGAGTTCGACCACCTGCTGGGCTTCGAGCCCGCCGTGCGGCACGAGGCGTGGCGGCGTACGTCCGGGGTGCACCGCCTGCGTGGTCGCCGCGCGCTGGGTGCTGCCCGCGCGCTGTGGGAGGCGCGCGACGCCATCGCCGCCGAACGCGACGTCACCCCGGGACGGATCCTGCCGGACTCGGCGATCGTGGCCGCGGCCACCGCGCTGCCCGGCCGACCGGCGCGCCCTGCTGAGCACGCCGGGCTTCCACGGTCGCGGCGCGAGCCGCTACGCCACCACCTGGGTGGACGCGATCCAGCATGTCCTCGCGATGCCCGAGGACGACCTGCCGTCCCGCGCGCCGCGCGGCGACGGGCCGCCCCACCCGCGCACGTGGGCCGACCGCGACCTGGTCGCCGACCGGCGCTTCAAGGCCGGCCGCGAGGCGATGCTCAACCTCGCCGAGCTCAACCACCTGCCGGTCGAGAACCTCCTCACCCCCGACTACGTGCGCCGCCTGATGTGGTCAGCCCCCGGAGACCCGGGAGCCTGCCGACCTGGCCGACGGCCGTGCGCGCCCAGCTCACGTCGTACGGCGCCCGGCCGTGGCAGGTCGAGCTGGTCAGCGGCGCGCTGGTCGGGGCGATCCTGCCTGGCCGACGTCGAGCCGGTGGCCGAGCCCGAGCCCGAGCCCGCACCCGAGGGCTGACGCCCGGCGTCACTCCGTCGGGGACTCGGTCTCCGACGGGGTCTCGGGCTCCTCTCCTCCGGCGAGAGGATCGGCCGGGAGGCCTCGTCGATCTGCTCGGTCGCTGAGGTCGAGGTCGAGGACGCCGGGGCTGGTGACGAGCCGCTCCAGCAGCGGCGTCACCGCGTCGACGAGCGGCGTCCCGGTCGGTGATGAACGGCGGCACGACCATGTCGCGGATGCCGGAGCTGAAGACCGATCGCGTGCGCGGGCTCCTGCGTCGGGTCGAGGAAGGTCTCCGAGGACGCCGACCTCGGTGTTCGGCGGGCACGATGTAGCCGGTGCGAGGTCACCGTCTCGATGGCCGCGTCGGAGACGGCGTAGGCGATGAAGTCGGCTGCGTCGCCCTTGACCTCGGAGTCGGCGGAGAGGCACAGGCCGCTGATGTCGCCGACGGTGGCGGGGCTCTCCAGGGTCGGCATCGAGATGATGTCGAAGTCGAGGTCCTCGGCGCTCGCGGAGCTCGGGGACGACGTTGCGGTAGCCCGCGACCATCGCCAGCTCGCCCCGCTTGAAGAGCTGGAGCGGCGGTGGCGCGCGCGAGCTGGGCGTTGGTGGGCGTGACCGTGGGGTCGCGCAGGATGGCGAGGGTCTCGCTCAGGGCCTCACGGGTGCGAGTCGTCGGAGAAGGCCAGCGAGGTCGGCTCGTCGTCGTCGTCGAAGACCTGGCCGCCGCCGGAGTAGATGAACGGCGCCAGCCCGGTGCAGCGTGGGGTCGATCCACACCCCGTCGGACGTCGCCGCGACGGGAGGCGAACTCGGCGGCGGCGGCGAACTCCGCCAGCGTCCAGCGCTCGCGGTTGCCGTCGGTGTCGCACCGTCGGGCACGTCGAGGCCGCGACGCTCCATCCGCTCGAAGTCGACGAGGTCGGTCGTTGTAGTAGATGACCATCGGCGAGACCGAGTAGGCCATGCACTGCAGGTCGTCGGCGAAGGCGAAGGCATCGACGGCGTCGCGCGAGAAGCGGTCGCCGAAGTCGACCCCGCGCTCGTCGAGCAGCAGGCTCACCGGCTGGAGTCGCCTCCGCCTCGACCAGCTGGTCGAGGTCGATGCGCGAGGTCAGGAAGACGTCGGGCGCGTTGCCCGCGAGCACGTCGGCCAGCGCCGCCTCGTGGTCGGGCCAGGAGACCAGCTCGACCTGGCGGGTGGCGGAGGAGGCATTGAAGGAGTCGACCACCGACTGGTAGGCCGCGACCTCCTCGGCGTTGCCGTAGACACCGAACTCGAGCGTGCGAGGCTTCTCCGGACGGGTCGGCTGCTTGCTCGGCGACGTGGACGGGTCCGGCGTCGCCTCGGAGTCACCGGTGCAGGCGGCACCGGTGAGCGCGACCAGGAGGGCGCACGAGAGCAGGGCGAAACGTCGACGAACCACGGCGAAACCCTAACGGGGCAGTCCACGGATCGCGGCGACGACGGCGTCGAACACCTGCTCGTCGAGCGCCGCGCCCTCACGTCGTACGCCGTCCCGCGTCGAGGTGGATCATCCGGTCCAGCCGCACCTCGCTCGGTCGACCCTGCGAGTCCCAGCCGCCGCGTGCCGATGTCCATCCAGTAGCGGCCGTGACGGGCCTCGTCGGCCGCGTCGCGGTCGTGGTCCTGGCTGCTGAGCATCAGTCCGGTCCATCCCTCGCCCTCGGCGGCGAGGACCAGCACCGGGCGGTCCTTGCCCTGCTGCGGGTCGTCCTCGTAGGGGACCCACGCCCACACGACCTCGCCCGGGTCCGGCTCGCCGTCGATCTCGGGGCGATAGTCCGAGTCGGGCCCGGCCGGCGGAGCCGTCGTGGCGTCGGGCGACCGGAGATCAGGTCGACGATGCGGCGACGCAGGCTCATCTACGACCCTAGACGCCGAGAGGTCGGAAACAGTTCACGAGTGCGCCGGACCGGGAGCGCCTCACGGCGCGAGGCCGCTCGTAGCGGCTTATTTTGGGACCCGGGGCTGCCACAGCCCGACGCACTCGCACGCACAGTCTAGGTGCTCACGCCAGCGCGTGCCTGATTTCCAGGTGTCCGGCGGCCTCGAGCTGCTCCGACATCGTCAGCATCCGCACGACCTCCTCGTGCGAGGCCTCGCCCAGCGCGGCCCGGCCGGCCGCGACGATGCGCGCGAAGGCCGCGGCGCGGAGCAGGGTCACGGCGAAGTCGCCGCCGGCGATGCCGCGCAGCACGTCGTCGACCATGGCGCGGAGCTCGTCGGGTCCGGGCGGGTCGGCGACCCCGGCGACCACGCGGGCGACCTCGGCGCGGCGCTGGCCGGCGTCGTACTCGTGGGCGACCCGGCGCGGAGCGGCGTGCACCCACGAGCGCAGCAGGAAGAGCCGCCACAGGCTGCCGGCGAGCGTGTCGGCGGGCGCACCCGACCAGACCTCGGCCAGGGTCTCGAGGCCCTCGGTGTCGGCGAGGTGGACGATCCGCTCGGCCAGGCCGGGGTCGTGCTCCTCCCTGGCGCCGCGGACCAGGATGGTCGCGGCCAGGTCCCCCGCCTCGCGCAGCTGTGCCGGATCGGCGCCGCCGGCGATCTCGGCGAAGAAGCCGCCACCCGGCGTCATCGGGCGGTGGTGCGGGCGATCGGACATCACCCCAGCCTAGGCGCGAGGCAGGGAGTCGTCGTACGTGATCGGCCACAACACGGTGCACCGGCCACGCAGCGCTCCGCCGTGTTGGCCACCACCGTCCAGGTCGACCTGCTGCTCGGGATAGTGGACCGTGGTGAACGACACACCCGCGTCCTCCCCGACGAGCTGGAGGCTGCCGTCACTGGGGTCGAGCCACAGGCCGAGCCCGTAGGTGATGCCGTCCTCGTCGGGGTCCGAGTGAGGGCGCACCATGTCCTGCACCATCGCGTCGGACACGATGCGCCCGCCCAGGAGTGCCGGCCAGAAGTCGTGCATGTCGTCGACGGTCGTGAACGCTCCGCCATCGCCGGTGCCGCGCACCGGCAGGTGGAAGACGTTGGTCCGCCACTGACCCGTCGACCTCGACGTAGCCGAGCACGGCATCACCGGGCAGGGCATCGGAGCGCGGGAAGTCCGTCGACCGGAGCCCGGCCGGGGCCGCACACCCGCTCCTCCACCAGCTGGTGGAAGGGCGTCCCCGACGCCCGCTCGGCGATGAGGGCGAGGATGACGAAGCCGCCGTTGCAGTAGGAGAAGTCGGTAGCCGGCGCGGAACTTCGTGGGGTACCCGTCGAGCAGCGGGACGAAGGCCTCGATCCGGTCGAGGCGGTGCACCGAGACCGGCATCGGGTAGTCGCGTCACGTCGAGGTCGGCGTCCTCGTCGAGGTAGTCGCCGATGCCCGAGCGGTGGCTCAGCAGGTGCTCGACGGTGACGTCGTCCGCGACCAGGGGGAGGTCCTCGCCCAGCAGCGACCGCGCGGTGGTCGACAGGTCGAGGACGCCCTCCTCGACCAGGGACAGCACGGCGAGGGCGGTCAGTGTCTTGGAGCCGCTCGCCATGCCCAGCCGGGTCTCGGCGGTCATCGGCAACCGGCGGGCGCGATCGGCCAGCCCGAAGCCCGCCCGCAGGATCGTGTCCCCGCCCACGTCGAGGCGTACGGCACCGGCGAACCCGTCCTCGACGAGTCGGCCGATCTGCTGCTCCAGCGACTCCTCGGGCATGTCGTCAGGCTAGACCGCCGTGCCGAGCACCTTGCGGATCCGCTGGTCGCTGACCTTCTCGCGCGTGCCGAGCTGCTGGGCCCACAGCGACACGCGGTACTCCTCCAGCAGCCACCGCGAGTCGCGCAGGTGCTGCGGCAGCGGCTGGCCGGGCGGCAGCGCGGCGACGCCGTGCAGCCAGGCCTCCTGCAGTCCGGAGAGCTGGTCCATCAGCTGGCGGTCCCTGGCCACCTGCGCGTCGAGCCGCTCGCGCCGGAGCGTGACCGCGCGCAGGTAGCGCGGGTACTCGCGCAGTCGCGCGATCCCGGCATCGGCGACGAAACCGGGCTCCATCAGCCGCCCGACCTGACCGCGCATGTCCGACAGCGCCGGCAGCGTCATCAGGTCGGCACGTCCCGACAGCGCCTTGTCGGTGGCGCGCCACGCCTCCAGCACGCGCATGACCTCGTGCACGGCGGCGCTCATCCCCTGCTGCACGGCCTCGCGGGCTGCAGCCACCACGACGTCGTACGACGCCTCGTCACGCACGACCGGCCGGGAGTCGACGACCTCGCCGACCAGGCCGGCGCGGAGGTCGTCGAGCAGGTGGCCGACGGACGGGTAGGGCGAGCCGACGAGCGCGAGCTTGGCGCGCTGGTCGAGGCCGGCCGCGGCCAGCACCTCGTCCACCGACGGACCGGGTCCGAGTGCGAGCAGCACGAGTCGCCGTACGCCGAGCCGGTGGTGCGCGGCGGCCTCGTCGGCGGTGGCCAGCACGCGGAGGCCGACCGTCGCACCCTCGTCGACCAGGGCCGGGAAGCCCCGCACCTCGTGGCCGGCCCGGCGCTGGACGAAGGACTCCTCGATCGTGCCGAAGGTCCACGACGTCTGGCCGGTCGCCGTGACGCCCGAGTCGGCGGCGACGTCGGCCATCGCCTGCTCGAAGGTCGGGCGCAACGGCTCCTTGAGCGCGTCGAGGTCCTTGCCCCGACCGGCCTCCGCGCCGTCCTCGGTGACCACGCGATAGGTCGGCCGGAGGTGCGCCGGGACCTTCGCCCAGTCCCACGACTCGCGGTCGATCATCAGGCTGCGGGTGCTGCGCGCGAAGCGCTCGAGGGCGTCGAGCAGCGGCTCGGCGCCGGGCGGGGTGGCCGCCAGGAACTCCCGTGCGGTGTTGGGCGCCGGCACCATCGCGACGCGCAGGTTCTTCGGCAGCGAGCGGATCAGCTCGGTGACCAGCTCCTCGCGCAGACCCGGCACCAGCCAGGAGAAGTCGTCGGCGTCGACCCGGTTGAGGGTGGCGACCGGCACGTCGATGGTGAGGCCGTCGTCGGGCGCGCCGGGCTCGAAGTGATAGCTGATCGGGAAGGTCAGCCCGGCCTCGTCGCTGTCGTGCCACTCGACCGGGAAGTCGTGCTGGTGCACCTCGTCCGGCGGTGTCGTGGGTGAGCATCGCGGGGTCGAAGGCCAGCAGGTCGGGACGCTTCTGGCGCGCCCGCTTCCACCACTGGTCGAAGTGCTGGCCGCTGACGACGTCCTCGCCGACCCGGGCGTCGTAGAACTCGAAGAGGGTGTGCTCGTCGACGACGATGTCGCGCCGCCGCGCCCGGTGCTCGAGCTCCTCGGCTTCCTCCAGCAGTCGGGCGTTGTCGGCCAGGAAGCGGTGGCGCGAGTCCCACTCCCCCTGCACCAGGGCGTGCCGGATGAAGAGCTCGCGTGCCAGTGGGGCGTCGATCCTCCCGAAGGTCACCAGCCGGTCGGCGACCAGCGGGACGCCGTACAGGGTGACGCGCTCGCGCGCCATCACCGCGGCGCGCTTGCGCGACCAGTGCGGCTCGGAGTAGGTGCGCTTGACGAGGTGGTCGCCGAGGCGCTCGGCCCACTCGGGCTTGATCGCGGCGTTCTGCCGCGCCCACAGCCGCGAGGTCTCGACGAGCTCGGCGCTCATCAGGAACGCCGGGTTGCGGCCCTTGAGCACGCTGCCGGGGAAGACGGCGAAGCGGGCGTTGCGGGCGCCGACGTACTCGCGCATCGGCCGTCGCTCCCCCGGCTTCGCCTTGTCCCGCTCCTCGAGCGCACCGATGTGGCTGAGCAGGCCCGACAGCAGTGCCTGGTGGATGCCGTCCTCGTCGGGAGTGTCGGAGGGGTGGCCGACCTCGAGCTTCATCTCCTTGGCCACCTGGCGCAGCTGGGACTCGTAGTCCTGCCACTCGCGGATCCGCATGTAGTTGAGGAACTCGCGCTTGCACATCCGCCGGAACGCGCTCGACGACAGCTCGCGCTGCTGCTCCTTGATGTGGCGCCACAGGTTGAGCCAGGTGAGGAAGTCGCTCGACTCGTGCTTGAAGCGGGCGTGCAGCTGGTCGGCCTGCGGGCGCTGCTCCTCGGGGCGTTCGCGGGGGTCCTGGATCGAGAGGGCGGCCGCGATGACGAGGACGTCGCGCACGCAGCCGAGGCGCTCGGCCTCGATGATCATCCGGCCCAGCCGCGGGTCGATCGGCAGCCGGGCCAGGCGCTGGCCGACCTTGGTGAGGCGGACGCCGCCGCCGGACCGCTGGTCGGGCGCCGTCGAGACCGCGCCGAGCTCCTCGAGCAGCTGTACGCCGGCCGTGACGTTGCGTCGGTCGGGAGGCTCGACGAACGGGAACCGCGCGATGTCACCCGAGGCGCAGCGACGCCATCTGCAGGATCACGCTGGCCAGGTTGGTCCGCAGGATCTCGGGGTCGGTGAACTCCGGGCGACCCTCGAAGTCCTCCTGCGAGTAGAGCCGGATCGCGATGCCGTCGGCGACGCGACCGCAGCGGCCGGACCGCTGGTTGGCCGAGGCCTGGCTGATCGGCTCGATCGGCAGCCGCTGGACCTTGGTCCGCACGGAGTAGCGGCTGATGCGCGCGACGCCGGTGTCCACGACGTACCTGATGCCGGGGACGGTCAGCGACGTCTCGGCGACGTTGGTGGCGAGCACCACGCGACGGACCGTCGAGGGGTGGCTGGAGAACACCTTGTGCTGGTCGGCCGCGCTGAGCCGGGAGTAGAGCGGGACGATCTCGAGCCGGTCTGCTCTTCGAGCGCATCGAACGCGTCGGCGGTGTCGCGGATCTCCCGCTCACCGGGCAGGAAGACCAGCACGTCGCCGTTCCCGTCGGTGGACAGCTCGCGGACCGCGTCGATGATCGCCTCGGTCTGGTCGCGCTGGACCGGCTCGCCCTCCTCGTCGTCCTCCGCCAGCTCCAGGAGCGGTCGGTAGCGGACCTCGACGGGGTAGGTCCGCCCGGAGACCTCGACCACCGGTGCGCGGAAGTGGGCGGCGAAGCGGTCGACGTCGATGGTGGCGCTGGTGATGATCACCTTGAGGTCGGGCCGCCTGGGCAGCAGCCGCCTCAGGTAGCCGAGCAGGAAGTCGATGTTGAGGCTGCGCTCGTGGGCCTCGTCGATGATGAGCGTGTCGTACTTGCGGAGGTCGCGGTCGCGCTGCAGCTCGGCCAGCAGGATGCCGTCGGTCATCAGCTTGATCCGGCCGGCCTTGCTGGTGCGGTCGGTGAACCTGACCTGGTAGCCGACGACGTCCCCCAGCTCGGTGCCCAGCTCCTCGGCGATCCGCTCGGCGACCGAACGGGCCGCGATCCGCCGCGGCTGCGTGTGCCCGATCAGCCCACCGCCGTTGGCGGGGCCCGCACCGCGCCCGAGCTCGAGGCAGATCTTGGGGAGCTGGGTCGTCTTCCCCGACCCGGTCTCCCCCGCGACGATCACGACCTGGTGGTCGCGAATGGCCGCCGCGATGTCGTCGCGGCGTGCGGAGACCGGAAGCTCGGCCGGGTAGGAGATCTGCACAACGGCAGTCATTGTTCCGCACCGCCGGAAGTGGTTTTCACCGCCCGGACGTTGCGGAGACCGCTCCGCTCAGGACTCGTCCTCCGGCGGGGTGGTCGGCGGCACCTGGCCCGGCACACCGCCGGGGCCGCGGTCCATGCCACCTCGGCCGCCGGGGACCTCGTCGCCGTCGGTGTCCCGGCGCTGCATCCAGCCGCCGCGGTCCCGGTCGTCACCGTCGGTCACGGCGTCGAAGGTCGCGACACCGAGGCCGCCGACGATGATGCCGGCGAGCGCGGAGGCGATCAGTGCGGCGAGGCCGAACGCACGATCGCCGTCCGAGCTGCGGAGGGTGCGCCACCGCTCGCGGAAGCCGCGACGGGCGGGCTGGGTCTCGTCGGCGGGCCGGGGAGTGTCGTCGCTCATGGCAGCAGCGTGGCCCCGCCCCCTGTGCCTGACCTGTGAGCGCGCCCTGAGATCGACCAGGTCTCGTGCGGCATCGATGTCGAGAATCCTCGTGCCGCTCCGTCCCAGGGTTGGACGTGGCCACAATGGCCGCACCGGACAAGGAGACCCGACATGCCGAAGTACCTCATCCTCAAGCACTACCGCGGCACCCCCGCCACCGTGAACGACGTCCCGATGGACCAGTGGACGCCGGAGGAGGTGGACGCCCACATGAAGTTCATGGACGACTTCGGCAAGCGCCTGGAGGAGAACGGCGAGTACGTCGACGCCCAGGCGTTGTCGCAGGAGGGCGCGTTCGTGCGCTACGACGGACCCGGCAAGCCGCCGGTCACCGACGGGCCGTTCGCGGAGACCAAGGACCTGATCGCCGGCTGGTACGCCATCGACGTCGACAGCTGGGAGCGTGCCGTCGAGCTGGCCGGGGAGCTGTCCGCGGCGCCCGGCAAGGGCGGCAACCCGATCCACGAGTGGCTCGAGGTCCGCCCGTTCTACGGCGCCCCCACGGCCACCGGGGACTGATCGACGACAGCGCCCTGAGGGAGGTCATCCCGCAGGTGATCGGCGTCCTCGTCCGTCGCGGAGCCGACTTCGCGACGGCCGAGGACGCCGTGCAGGACGCGCTGCTCGACGCGGTGCGCACGTTCGGTCCCGACGAGGCGCCGCGCGACCTGAAGGGATGGCTCGTCACGACCGCGTGGCGGCGCTTCCTCGACGTCGTACGCGCCGACGCCTCGCGCACGCGGCGCGAGGTCGTCACCGGCACCGAGCCCGAGCCGGGTGCCACCGGTTCCGACGACGACACCCTCGCGATCTTCTTCCTGTGCGCGCATCCCGCGCTGTCCCCCTCCTCGGCCGTCGCCCTCACGCTGCGGGCCGTCGGCGGGCTCACGACCCGGCAGATCGCCGAGGCCTACCTCGTGCCGGAGCCGACCATGGCCCAGCGGATCAGCCGCGCGAAGCGGACGGTGGCCGACGAGTCGTTCGACACCCCCGGAGACCTCGCGCACCGTGCTCCAGGTGCTCTACCTCGTCTTCAACGAGGGCTACGGCGGGGACGTCGACCTGTCGGCGGAGGCGATCCGGCTCACCCGTCAGCTCGTCCGCCTGACCGACGACGAGGAGGCCGTCGGCCTCCTGGCCCTGATGCTGCTGCACCACGCCCGTCGGCCGGCACGGATGCGACCGGACGGCACCCTCGTCCCCCTCGCCGACCAGGACCGCAGCCGCTGGGACAGCGACCTCATCGCCGAAGGGGTCGAGCTGCTGCAGGCCGCGCTCGGCCGCGAGCGACGCGGGCCCTACCAGGTCCAGGCCGCGATCGCCGCGCTGCACGCGGACGCCCGGAGCACCGCCGAGACCGACTGGGTGCAGGTCCTGGCGTGGTACGACGAGCTGGTCGCGCTCACCGACAGCCCCGTCGTACGCCTCAACCGCGCCGTCGCGGTCGGGGAGGCCGACGGCGCGCAGGCCGGCCTGGCCGCGCTGCGTGACCTCGACCCGGACCTGCCGCGCCACCGGGCGGTGTCGGCCCACCTCCACGAGAAGGCCGGCGACCTCGAGGTCGCGGCGCGTCTCTACGCCGAGGCGGCCGCGCTGGCCACCAACGTCGCCGAGCGCACCCACCTCTCCCGGCAGGCGGCCCGCCTCCGGAGACCTGACGGTCCGCCTGCCACGACGCTGATGGCGGCTCGACTGGTAGAGATGCCTCGTGAGCACGCACCCGCCCGGGACCCGCATCCGCTGCGAGATGACCAAGTGGGGCGACCGGACTCCACTGGCAGTTCGCAGGGATCCACCTCGGGTCCGACGAGCACGGCGAGTGGCTCGGGTTCCCGCAGGGCACGCACAACCACCGTCCCGGCTACGAGTTCCACTCCCAGGTCGACGCGGTGACGCTGGTCCCGACCGACGGCTGGTACGCCGCCACCTTCCACGCCCCGGGCATCTGGTGCGACCTCTACGTCGACATCACCACCCCCGGCCGCTGGGACGGCGACGTGCTGCGGGCCGTCGACCTCGACCTCGACGTGATCCGGATGGCGGCGACGATCCCGCCCGCCTCGGCCATGCCGTGCGCCGCGACCCGCCGGCCCCGCCCGGCGAGGTCTTCGTCGACGACGAGGACGAGTTCGCCGAGCACCAGGTGGCCTACGGCTATCCCGGCGACGTCGTCGAGGCGGCGCAGGCCAGCTGCGACCGGGTCTTCGCGGCCGTCCGCGCCCGGCAGGCGCCGTACGACGGGACCGCCCAGGTCTGGCTCGCGCGGCTCGCCGAGCTCACCCGGGCCTGATCACTCGTGCTTGAGGGCGCGCCGCTCGGCTCGTGACAGCGCGCGGAACGGTCCGACGAGGCGCGGCCCCGACAGCCGGTTCTCGAGCTTGCGGGCCTCGCGCCGGACGGGCTGCGCGACGTACTCGCCGAGGATCACCCCCGAGGCCAGCGCGATCGCCACCGACATCGCGGTCATCAGGGCGAGGATGCCCTGCGAGACCAGGAAACCCCCGTCGGCGAGCCACGTCAGGCCGCGGTAGATCGACAGGCCGGGCAGGAACGGCACGATCGCCGGGACGGCCACGACCAGCGGCGGGACTCGGACCCGCCCGGCGACGGCGTAGGCGACCAGGCCGACGAAGAAGGCGGCCGCACCCGCGGCCGACGCCCGGCCGAAGCCGCTCGCCTCGATCGTCTGGTTGATCAACGCCGCCCCGGCGGTGATCGCGGCGATGGGGAGCACGGCGCGGCGCGGGGCGTAGCAGGCCACCGAGAAGGCCGCCGCGGAGACGGCCGCGCCGGCGAGGATGGTGGGCAGGTCGGAGTTGCCGAGCCGGCCCGGCACCAGGGTGCCGAGCGGGATGCCCGCGCCCTCGGCGACCGAGATGCCGAGCGCGACGCCCGCGATGATGCCCGCGGTGGCCATCATCGCCTCGATCAGCCGGGCCCCGGCGGTGAGGTAGAAGCCGGTGAGCGCGTCCTGCACCGCGCCCATCAACCCGATCCCGGCCAGCAGCAGGATGATGTTGGCGGTGACGACCAGCGAGGGATCGACAGTGATCGGTGTGGCAGCGACACCGGCCGCGAGGAGCGTCGCGATCGCGCCACCCGCGACCTGGAGGTAGAAGAACGGCAGGCGGTGCCGCGCCATCACGATCTGCACCCGGTCGATCAGCACGGCCGCGACCGCGGCCACCGCCGACACGACGACGCCGCCGCCGAGGAAGACCCCGACCCCGGCCGCCATCACCGCCCACGCGATCGTGACCGCCCAGCGGGGGAAGGCGTGGCCGAGCGAGACGATGGTCGCCATCCGCGACCGCGCGAGGTAGAGGTCGGCCCGGTCGGTGAGGATGTCGCGCACGAGGTGGTCGACCGCGGTGAGGTCCTCGTAGTCGATGTCGCGCTGGTGCACGTGGCGCATCATCAGCATCGGCACGTCGTCGGGCGAGCGCTGCAGGCTCATCGACAGGGCCGTGAAGGTGACGTCGATCTCCGCGCCGCCCACGCCCAGGTGGTGGGCGACCGAGGCCATCGTGGCGGTGACGTCGGCGGCTCCGGCGCCCGAGGAGAGCAGCATCTCGCCGATGCGCAGGCACAGGTCCATCGTCAGGTGGATCTCGCGGGACCGCGCGAGATCGAGGTCGGCCTCGGTCGTCCTTCTCGTCGTCGCGCTCCACGCGGCCATGGTGGCACCCGCCGATCGCACCCCGGCAGGGTGGTCCGCAGCGCCCCGGACGTCCCTAGAGTTGCTCCATGCGCATCGACTTCCACGCCTCGCCCGAGCCCACGCTCGGCGTCGAGTGGGAGCTCGCCATCGTCGACCGCGACACCCGCGACCTGGTCAGCGCCGCCGAGTCCCTGGCCGACCTCGCCGGCGGTCGCCTGGAGCACCCGGAGCGCCTCCACAAGGAGCTGCTGCGCAACACCGTCGAGGTCGTGAGCGGCATCTGTACGACGGCGGGCGAGGCCGTGGCCGACCTCACCGACACCCTCGGCGTGGTGATGACCGCGGCCGACGAGCTGGGCGTCGACCTGATGGGTGCCGGGGCGCACCCCTTCGCGGACTGGTCCGAGCAGCAGCTGACCGAGGGCCACCGCTACGCCGAGCTGATCGACCGCACCCGGTGGTGGGGCCGCCAGATGCTCATCTGGGGCGTGCACGTCCACGTCGGGATGCCCGAGCGCGACCGGGTCATGCCGGTCCTCTCCTCGATGCTCACGACCTATCCCCACCTGCTCGCCCTGTCGGCGAGCTCGCCGGTGTGGGCCGGGCAGGCCACCGGCTACGCCTCCAACCGGGCGCTGATGTTCCAGCAGCTGCCGACGGCCGGGCTGCCGTTCGCCTTCGACACCTGGGCCGACTTCGAGACCTGCATCGGCGACCAGACCACGACCGGGATCATCGACTCGATGTCCGACGTCCGGTGGGACATCCGCCCGGCGCCGCACCTCGGCACCCTCGAGCACCGGGTCTGCGACGGCGTCTCCGACGTACGCGAGCTCGGCGCCCTGACCGCGCTCGTCCACTGCCTGGTCGTCGACCTCGACACCCGGCTGGCCGCCGGCGAGACGCTGCCCACGATGCCGCCGTGGCACGTGCAGGAGAACAAGTGGCGCGCCGCGCGCTACGGCCTCGATGCCATCGTGATCCTCGACGACCGCAACCGCGAGCGCCTCGTCACCGACGACCTCGACGACCTGCTCGAGCGCCTGACGCCGGTGGCGAAGCGGCTGGCGTGCGAGGACGAGCTGCGCGCGGTGGCCGACATCCCGGCGCGCGGGGCGTCGTACCAACGACAGCGCCGGGTGGCCGAGGAGACGGGCGGCGACCTGGTGGCCGTGGTGGACTCGGTCGTCGGCGAGCTGCGTACGTCACTGGGGCGCCCCGCGCGAGCCTGACCCGCCCGGGTCTTCGGTGCAGCGCTTGTGGCTTGGCCGCGCGGGCGCAAGGATCGGGCCACTGCCCCCAGGAGGACATCCGTGGTCAACCCGATCGATCCCACCGCGACCGGATTCCTGCTCGCCGAGAACCGCAACATGCCCATGCACGTCGGGGGCCTGCAGCTGTTCGAGAAGCCGGAGGGTGCGGGGCGCAACTACGTCCGCGAGATGTACGAGCAGATGCGCGACGTCGAGGAGATCGCCCCGCTCTTCCTCAAGCACCCGCACCGCTCGGCGCGCACGGCCGGCCAGCTGGTGTGGCAGCCCGACGACGAGTTCGACATCGAGCACCACGTGCGGCACAGCGCGCTGCCCAAGCCCGGCCGCATCCGCGAGCTGCTCGAGCTGTGCTCGCGCCTGCACAGCACCCGGCTCGCCTGGGAGCGACCGCTGTGGGAGGCCACGATCATCGAGGGCCTGCGCGACGGCCGGGTCGCGATGTACACCAAGACCCACCACGCGCTGGTCGACGGTGTCTCGGCGATGCGGCTGCTCGCCAGCGTGCTCTCCACCGACCCCGACCAGCGCGACATGCCCGCGCCGTGGGGCGCGCGACCCCGCCCCCGCGACGACGAGGCCGCGACAGGCCACCGCGAAGGCCAAGGCCACGCTGGGCGAGGTGTCGGCGCAGACGCTCCGGACCGCGTTGGGCATCACCGCCGAGGCGGCCGGGATGCCGGGCGCCCTGGTCAGGACGCTCAACAAGGGGCTGCGCAACGAGACCTCGGCGCTCTCGCTCTACGCGCCGCGCACCATCCTCAACCAGAACATCACCGGCTCGCGCCGCTTCGCCGCGCAGGACTGGCCGATCGAGCGGCTCCGCGCGGTCGGCAAGGCCAGCGGCACGACCATCAACGACGTGGTGCTGGCGATGTGCAGCGGCGCCATGCGCGCCTACCTCAGCGAGCTGGACGCGCTGCCCGACACCACCCTGGTGTCGATGGTGCCGGTCGGCCTCAACGCCAAGCAGTCGCAGCTCGCCTCGGCCGAGGGCGGCAACGCCGTCGGCGCGGTGATGGTGCAGCTCGGCACGCACCTCGCCGACCCCGCCGACCGGCTCTCGGCGATCCACCGCTCGATGAAGGACGGCAAGGAGGGGTTGTCGTCGATGACCCCGACCCAGATCCTGGCGATGAGCGCGCTCGGGCAGGCGCCGGCGATCCTCACGCCGATCCTGCGGATGCAGGGCATCATGCGACCGCCCTACAACCTGATCATCAGCAACGTCCCCGGCCCGCGCACGACCCACTACTGGAACGGCGCGCAGGCTCACCGGCACCTACCCGCTGTCGATCCCGATCAACGGCATGGCGCTCAACATCACCTGCACGTCCTACGACGGGAAGATGTGCTTCGGCCTCACCGGCTGCCGCCGTACGGTCCCCCACCTCCAGCGGCTGCTGATGCACCTCGACAACGAGCTCAAGGCCCTGGAGAAGGCCGTCGGGGTCAGCTGAGCTCGAGCCCGCCGCCGACCCGCTCCGCCACGGCGGCCAGGCGGGCGCGGGTGATGTCGGCGACCGTCGCAAGCCCGGCCAGCCGGGCGTTCGACCCCTCGCGGGTGGGCTCGCGCGGAGTTGATGCTGAGGCAGCGTCGGCTGCCCCCGTCGGCGACGTTGGCGAGCGCGACGGCGTGACCGGTGGTGCCGCTGCCGGCGAACGGATCGAGCACGACGATGTCGCTGGGCATGGTCGCCAGGATCCGGCGGACCAGTCCGGTGGGCTTCGGCGACTCGAAGACGTGGCCGATGAGCCGCTTGAGCTCGGCGACCGCGGTGTCGGTCGAGCCGATCTCCTCCGAGAGCCAGATCGTGCGCAGCTTCTTGCGTCGACCGCCCTCGCGGTGCAGCCAGTCGAGCTGGAAGATGTCGACCCGCTCCCCCTCGCGCCCCCGGATCGTGCGGCAGACCAGGTCGCCGGGTCGCTCGTCGATCCGCGGCCGCGACCAGCGCCACACGGCCGGGCGCCCGTCGCCGAAGACGGGTGAGACGGCCCGGCTGCCCGCGAACTCCGCCGTCGCGACCCGGCCGCCCTCCGGGTCGCCCCACAGCGGGAAGTGCAGGGTCGGTGCCGTCACCGGGTTGAACTTCTTGTTGGTGTTGCGCAGCGGGAGGTAGCGGAAGCGCCGACCGTCGTCGGCTGGTGTGGGGGAAGTCGTCCTCGTCCACGCTCTCGCTGCGAGCTGGCGTCGACGGCGCACGCCTTGAGGTCGCGCGCGTAGGCGAGGACGTACTCGTGGTTGGTGGCGAAGCCGCCGCCGAGCTGGCGGCCCTTGGGGTTGAGGTTGACCACGATCTGGGCGAGGAAGTTGGCCTCGCCGAACACCTCGTCCATCAGCAGCCGCAGGTGGGCGACCTCGTTGTCGTCGATGCTGACGAAGATCGCGCCGTGCGGGGCCAGCACCTCGCGCAGCGCGACCAGCCGCGGCCGCATCATCGCGGCCCAGGCCGCGTGCCGGCCGGCGTACGGGTCGGCGTGGGAGGCGTCGCGGAAGCGGTCGGCGTACGCGAAGTCGTTGCCGGTGTTGTAGGGCGGGTCGGCGTAGACGAGGTCCACCGAGCCGGGGGCGAGCGCGGTGACGACCTCGAGGTTGTCGCCCTCGAGGAAGATGTTCCACGTCGCGTGGTGAGGTTGGCCCAGCACGAGGCGCAGCCTAGGAGACGAACCCGACCACGGACCGCGACTCGCTGTCCCATGGTTCCCACCTGTCACAGAAGTGACTTACTGTGGAGTGCGTGTCTGTCTTCGAGAACGCCCGCCTGACCCGCAACCGCGCCCTGGTCGCCGCCGCCGTCGGCACCCTGGTGGCCGGCCTGACCGTCGGCCCGTCCATGGCCACGTCCGCGACCCAGGATCCGTCCACGCAGGCCGGCGACCCCACGTCGTGGGGGCTGGGCGCCGGCACCGGCCGCGGTCGCAACCAGACCTCGGACGGCAAGCCCGGCATCGTGGTCGGCCCGCCGGTCGACGGCCGCGGGCGCGCGAGCCACGACCCTCAACGACTACAGCTACGAGATCGCGCCCGGCGTGGTGCTCCGCGAGTGGGACCAGGTCGACGGTCGCCAGCCGGTCGGCCAGGCCCGGATGAACCTGCTGAGCATCAACCTCGACGCGCCCAACATCACGTTCGAGGAGCTGTCCCCGAAGTACGTCACCAGCCGCAAGACCGTCAGCCAGCTCGGCCGCTGGAACAACGTCATCGGCGCGGTCAACGGCGACTTCTTCGACATCAGCGAGACCGGTGCGCCGCTCGGCGTCGCGATCGACCGCGAGCGCGGCATCCTCAACGCCGCTCCGCGAGGGCTGGATCCCGGGGGTCAACTCGTCGCTGTGGTTCGACACGACCGGTCCGCACGTCAGCCCGCTGTCCGTGCAGTACACGATCCGGCAGCGCCGCGCCTGGACCGTCAGCGGCCTCAACCACCCCGAGGTCCCGAGCGGCCAGGTCGGCATCTTCACCCACGACTGGAACCGCACGTCCGGCAACGACGTGCTGCCGGCCGGCAAGCGCCGCGCGCGCGAGGTCGTGCTCTGGAAGAACCGGGTCGTCTCCAACCGGCCCACGCTCTCCGACGGTCGCAAGATCCGCAAGAACAACCGGGTCCTGATCGGCGTGGGCCCGGCCGCGTCGAAGCTCAAGCAGCTCAAGCCCGGCAAGAAGGTCACCCTGTCCAAGCGGATCGAGGGCGGCCAGCCGACGGTGGCCATCAGCGGCGACCGCCCCCTGCTGGCTCAACGGCGTGCGGACCGTGGTCAACAACAGCATCGCCCACCCGCGTACGGCGGTCGGCATCGACGCCGACGGCCGCCGGCTGCTGATCCTCGTCGTCGACGGCCGGTCCGCGTCCAGCCGCGGCTACACCATGGTCGAGCTCGCGGACATGATGACGGCGCTGGGCGCGGAGAACGCCCTCAACCTCGACGGCGGCGGCTCCTCGGCGATGTACACCCGCGCCGGCACCGGCGCGATGGCCATCGTCAACGAGCCCTCCGGACGGCGGCGAGCGCAACGTGCCCAACGGCTTCGGCGTGGTCTACCACGGCGAGCTCCCCGCGGTGGTGCCGCTGACGCCGGTCCCGACCGCGACGCCCACTCCGACTCCGACTCCGACGATCCCGCCGCCGCCGGGCTGAGTCGCGACACGCCGCTCCGGGCTCAGGCGCCGGGAGGAGCGGCGAACAGCACGACGAACGTCATCGGCGCGAAGCACTGCACGGTCTTCGCCGGCAGCTGCGGCGTCACCTCGAGGCCGGCCTCGCCGGCGTCGATCCGCACCGACTCCGGTGCATCGCAGCCGACGGCCGCGATCGCGCCGTAGGGGATGGCGCCGGCCGCGACCTGCTCCGCGTCGAGCTGGGCCAGCACCGTCTCCCCGAAGTCGCCCTCGAACTGCGCCGCGAAGTCGGAGCGGGCCAGGTCGGTGTCGAGCACGAACGCCAGCGTGGACGCGGAGCCACCGGCGTCGGTGGCGCCGACCACGGTCGCCTCGGTGACGCCGGCGTTGCCGGTCGCGGGCACCGACTGGGCCATCCCCGAGCCCTCGCTCGGCGGGGCTCCTCGGTGGGCGTCTCGCTGGGCGTCTGGCTGGTGCTCCGGGCTGGAGCTCGGGCTGGAGGAGCCCTGCGGGTCGGTGGCGGTGTCGGGCTCCTCGTCGGCACAGCCGGTGAGGGCGGCGCCGAGGAGGAGGGACGCCAGCACGGGGGCGAGGACCGGGCGGGTGCGGGCGCCCGAGCGGCGCGGTGAGGTGCTCTGGGAGGACGTCATGGTGGTTCGACGATAGCCAAGTCCGTCCGGCTCCCCCTGCGGTGCGGCGTCGACTCGCTCCCCGTGCACTGGCAGGCTGTGGCCCATGAGTGAGCAGGAGCCGGTCCGCGAGGCCGTACGCGCCTATGCCGCGCGGCAACCTGAGCTCCGCGCCGCGACCCGGGCCTACGTCGAGCTGATCCAGGTGCTGCTCGACGACGCCGGCATCGACTACCTCAGCGTCACCGGGCGCACCAAGAGCGTCGCGTCGTTCGCGGA
Organism: uncultured Actinomycetota bacterium; assembly: GCA_963778975.1. GTDB lineage: Bacteria > Actinomycetota > Actinomycetes > Propionibacteriales > Nocardioidaceae > Nocardioides. The sequence goes on along the minus strand of CAVZWM010000014.1, from coordinate 186,575 downwards.
GAAGGCCAACCGCGCCTCCGACGACCAGGTCCTCTACCCCGACCCGCTCGAGCAGATCACCGACCAGATCGGTGTCCGCGTCATCACCTACGTCCACAGCGACGTGGCGGCGGTGGCCGAGCTCCTCGACGACGAGCTCGCCATCCTCGACGACCGCGACCTGGGCGAGGAGATGGCTCGGTCCGGGCGCTTCGGCTACGCCAGTCGCCACCTGCTGGTCGAGGTCAACCCCGGCTCCGAGCTGCCCGTGCTGGAGGGGCACCGCGCGAGCGTGCAGGTCCGCACGGTGCTGCAGCACGCCTGGGCCGAGTTCGAGCACGACATCCGCTACAAGGGCAACGTCCCCGAGGACGCCGCCGCCGACCTCGACCGGCGCTTCACCCTCGCCGCCGGACTGATCGAGCTGGCCGACCGCGAGTTCGCGACCATCCGCGAGAACATCCAGGCCGCTGCCGCCCCCGGCAGCCAGACCGGGGTCGAGGCCGACCACATCGTCGGGCAGGAGCTCGCCACCTTCCTGGCCGGGCACTACAGCGACGCCGGGTGGTCCCACACCGACCACTACGACTGGATCGCCGGCCTCCTCGCGCAGCTCGGCATCGACGCCGTCGACGAGCTCGACGACCTGCTGACCTCCGTCGACGCCGACGCGGTGATCCGCCGGATGGGCTACCGCTACCCCGCCGGTGCCGTACGACGCCTCGACGACGCGTTGCTGGCGATCTTCGGTGAGCAGTACGTCACGCTCGACGGCAACAGCCACCGCGTACCACTGCTGCGGGCGCGGCTGGAGAAGCTCAGCACGCCCGAGACCTGAGCACCCGCGCTGGGAGCCACCCCTAGGGTTGCGGCATGCCTCGGCTCACCTGGACCACGCTCACTCCCGCCGTCGCCGCCGTGGCACTCGTCCTCACCTGGGGTCGCCACCCGGGCGCGGCGGTGCTCACTCTCGTCGCCGTCGTGCTGGTCGGTGCGGTGCTGGCCGCGGTCCACCACGCCGAGGTCGTCGCGCACCGCGTCGGCGAGCCCTACGGCTCGCTCGTCCTGGCCGTCGCGGTCACCATCATCGAGGTGGGCCTCATCGTCACGCTGATGGTCACCACCGACAAGGACACCTCGGGCCTGGCCCGCGACACGGTCTTCGCCGCCGTGATGATCACCGTCAACGGCATCGTCGGCATCTCGCTGCTGGTCGGCGCCGTGAAGCACCACCTGGCCGTGTTCAACCCCGAGGGCACCGGCGCCGCCCTGGCGACGGTCATCGCCCTCGCCGTCCTCTGCCTGGTGGTCCCCTCGGTGACGACCTCGGAGCCCGGGCCGGAGTTCACCGGCGCCCAGCTCGTGTTCGCCGCGACCGCCTCGCTGGTCCTCTACGGCATGTTCGTCTTCACCCAGACCATCCGGCACCGCGACTTCTTCCTGCCCGTGACGATGGCGGAGGACCACGTCTCCTCGGCCGGCTCGTTCGAGCACCAGCCGGTCGACCTCGACGCCGACGGACACGCCGACCCGCCCACCAGCCGCGCCACGCTGGTCAGCCTCGGACTCCTCGTCGTGTCCCTCCTCGCCGTGGTCGGCCTGGCCAAGGTCGAGTCCCCGGCGATCGAGTCCGGGGTGGCCGCGGTCGGCTTTCCGCAGGCCGTCGTCGGCGTCGTGATCGCGCTGCTCGTGCTCGCACCGGAGAGCATCGCGGCCGTCCGCGCGGCCGCCCGCAACCGCGTCCAGGTCAGCCTGAACCTCGCGATGGGCTCGGCGATGGCCTCCATCGGCCTGACCATCCCGGCCATCGCGGTCGCCAGCATCTGGCTCGACGGACCCGCTCGAGCTCGGTCTCAACCAGCTCCAGATCGTGCTGCTGATGCTGACCGTCGCCGTCTCGATCCTCACCGTGGTCCCCGGGCGTGCCAAGTCGCTCCAGGGCGGCGTACACCTCGTGCTCCTCGCGGCGTTCCTGTTCCTGACGATCGCGCCGTAGTCCAGCGACCGCCGGACGGTCAGCCGAAGTACTTCGCTGAAGATCTCGTCGTAGACGCCGCTCTCGCGCATCTCGGCGAGCGAGCCGTTGATCTGGCGCAGGAGCGGGACGTTGCCGTCCTTCTTCACGGCCATGCCGTACTGCTCACCGGTGTCGAACTCGCGCGCCACCTTGAGCTCGGTGTTGGTCGAGGTGACCTGGCCCGAGACCGTGTTGTCGTAGATCGCCGCGTCGACCTCGCCGCTGACGATGGCCGCCTCGAGCAGGGCCGCGTCCTCGTAGGTGACGACGTTCGTGCTGGCCGGCGCGAAGTCGCTGAGGAAGGTCTCGCCCGTGGTCTCGGCCTGTACGCCGACCCGCTGGCCGGCGAGCTCCGCGAGCTCGTCGAGCCCCGAACCCGTGCGGAGTCACGAGCGCCTGCTTGGCGTCGAAGTAGGGGCTGGAGAAGTCGATGACACGGGCCCGCTCACCGGTGATCGTCATGGCCGAGATGGCCACGTCGCACACGTCGGTGTTGAGGGACGTACCGGACGTGATGTCGTCGAACGACACGTCGATCACGTCGAGGTCGACCTCGAGGCTGTCGGCCACCTGCTGCACGAGCTCGATGTCGAAGCCGGTCGGCTGACCGTTCTGCCTTGAACTCGAACGGCGCGTACGGCATGTCGGTGCAGACCGTCAGGGCACCGTTGTAGACGAGGTCGACCTCGGTCAACGAGTCGGCGGACTGGCCGGACGCGCTGCTGCACGCGGACAGGGCCAGCAGGGCGATGCCGGTGACGGCTGCGGCGACCGGTCGGGTCGACACGGGGCGGAAGCGGGCGAGACGGCTCATGGGTCAGTTCGCATTCACGGTGAGCGACTCACGAAGTCGCATGAGGGCGTATTCGGTGATCTTCACGAGAGCACCCTTGGCCTGCTCGCGGTCGCGAGCGTCCAGGCTGATGATCGGCACCTCCGGCGGGAGGGCGAGCGCAGCAGCGATCTCGTCGGTCGGGTAGCGCGGCACGCCGTCGAACTCGTTGACCGCCACGATGAACGGGATGCCCTTGGACTCGAAGTAGTCCAGCGGCGAGAACGACTCGTCGAGCCGGGCGACGTCGACCAGCACGATCGCGCCGATGGCGCCACGGCACAGGTCGTCCCACATGAACCAGAAGCGGCGCTGGCCCGGTGTGCCGAAGAGGTAGAGGACCAGGTCCTCGGCCAGGGTCAGGCGCCCGAAGTCCATGGCCACCGTCGTGGTGGCCTTGGTGGGCACGGCTGCCAGATCGTCGACGCCCTCGGACTCGTTGGTGACGAGTGCCTCGGTGCGCAGCGGGTCGATCTCCGAGACGGCGCCGACCAGCGTCGACTTGCCGACACCGAAACCGCCTGCGATGACGATCTTGGTCGACGCAGCCGCGCGCTGTGCCTTAGTAGTTTCGAAGTCCACGGAGGGTCCTTTCGATGAGCTCCAGTCGCTCATCCGTCGACGTCTTCTCAGTGATGGTGGCCTGGATACGGATCAGACCCTGCTCGATGAGGTCACCCAGCAGCACCCGGGTGACGCCGATCGGCATCTTGGTCAGCGCCGAAACCTCGGCGACGGAACGGCGATCGCAGACCTCGAGAACCTGCATGGCCGAGGGGGTCAGGTAGGACGGCGCCTCCGCACCTGCCTGGAGGCGCATCGTGGCCTCCATGGCCAGGTCGACCTTGGCGGCGGTCCGGCCTGCGGTGATCGTGTACGACCGGATCAGACGAGGGCGATACGCCTCGTCCTCCGGCTCAGCTGGGGGCGTCATGGCAGTGGCCTCAGTCAGCTGCCCGTACCGACGCGGGCCTGGGCCTCGACGGTACGTCCGACACGGTCGACCAGCAGGGCCATCTCGTAGCCCACCTGGCCGATGTCTGCCTCCTCGGTGGTGAGGACGGTGAGGTTGGAACCGTCACCGACGCTCATCAACATGAGGAAGCCCATCTCCATCTCGACGATGGTCTGCATCACCGAGCCGCCCTCGAAGAGGCGCGCAGCGCCCACGGCGAGGCTGGCGAGCCCGGAGGAGACGGCCGCGACCTGCTCGGCGCGCTCTCCGGGGATGCTGGTGCTCGACGCCATCAGGAGGCCGTCGGCGGACACGAGGATCGCGTGTGCGGCGTCGGGGACCTCTTCGACGAAGCGCGACATCACCCAGTCGAGGTCACGGTCGTCCCCGGTGGCGGGGCTGGTGCTTTCGTGCGTCATACGGGGCCTGCTTCCGTGTGCTGAGGGGAACTTTGGGCTGCTCGTCGACCGCGGGAGACTCCTGCGGTGTGGGCCTGGAGCCGGCGCCGGATGGCTTCGGGATCACGCGTCTTCGCGGGCTCGGGCGGGGTAACGCTACCCGGGATGAGACGCTCCCCGGGGGCTCGACGCGGCAGTCCGATCGAGGTGGATCTGCGCCACCGGCGCCTCCTCGGCAACGTGCTCGGCGATCTCCCATCCGCGGTCGACCTCGGTCTCGTGGAACTCGCCCTCGTCGCCGGCCAGCCAGCCGGAGCGCATGGACTTGAAGATCGGCGAGTCACCGTTGATCCGGCTGGGCTCGCCGTTGGTCGGGGGCAGGCCCGGCATGTCGCGGTTGATCTCGTCGGCGGCACCACGCGTACGCGTCGGCAGTCCGCCGGCCAGTGCCCCGTTGGTCAGTGCCCCGTTGGTGTACGCGGCCGGTGCCTGCCACGCTGCCGCCGGTGCGGGCGTCTCGAGCCTCGGGCTCGACCTCGGCCGGTCTCCACCTCGGTCGTCTCGAGCTGCGCGGTCCGGGCGACCTCGGGCTCCGACGTCACCTCGGCGCTGGCCGCGGGTCCGTCGAGGCCCAGCGGGTCGTTGAGGTCGACGGGTACGTCGTCGGACTCGGCGACGGGCTCGGGCTCGGCAGCCTCGGGCTCGGGCTCGGGCTCGGCTGCGACCTCGGCCTCGGCCTCGGGCTCAACCTCGGGCTCGGGTGCTGCCTCGGGCTCGGCGACCTGCTCGTCCTCGGCCGGCGCGTCGTCGTAGTCCTCTGCGGTCAGCGGGTCGGTCAGCGGGTCGGGACGGGTCGCGGCGACGGGCGCCTCGACGGTGTCCTCGGCCTCGGCAACCGGCTCGGCGGCGGGCTCCTCGGACGTGTTCTCGGCCTCGGCCTCGGCCTGGGCCTGGGCCTCCTCGGACGCCCGGGCCTCCTCGGCCTGGGCCCGCTGACGCGAGGCCAGGGCGGTGATCGAGACGACGGAGGCGACCGGCCCGCTGTCGGAGGACTCGGTGGGCTCCGACGACTCGCCGCCCTCGGCCGGCTGGTCGACGGGCGTGGCCGCGGCGTCCTCGGCTGCGACAGGCGTGCGCTTGCCGAACAACGGACCGGTCTCGCCGGAGGTCGAAGGCTCGAAGGCGTCGGCGCCGGTGCGCGGGATGTTGGCGCCGGGCTCGCGACGCGGCAGCAGGCTCTCCAGCGACGGGCGATCGGGAGTCGGCTCGCTGGAGGGGGTCACGACCGCGGCCGCGGCAGCAGCTCCGGCGACGGGTGCCGCGACGTGGGGCTCGGGCTCGCCGGTGGGGGTGTCGTTGTGCGCGGCCTTGTCCGAGGCCTTCGCCTCGGCAGCGGCGGTCTTCTCGGCAGCCTTGTCAGCCTTGTCGGCGGACTTGCCCGAGCGGCCACGGCCGAGGCTGGACCGAGACCGCGGCGCTTGGTGGGCTCGGCGTCGGACGAGTCGTCCTGGGCGAGCGCGGCCGGGGCGGCAGCAGCCGCGGCGACGGCACCGGCGACGGCGACCGGAGCGGGCGTCGACGAGCTCTGGGTGGAGGTCTTGCCCACGGCCGGCGCGGCCGCGGGAGCGCCGGACTGGGCCAGCTCGGGCAGGATGGCCGACGGGAGCAGGATGGTGGCCGTCATGCCGCCACCGGGGTTCTTGGCCAGGCTGGCCACCACGCCGTGGCGCTCGGCCAGGCGGGAGACCACGAACAGGCCCATCCGGCGCGCGGTGTCGGGGGTGGCCTCGGCGCCATGGGCCAGGTCGCGGTTGAGCAGGTCCAGCTCCGCGGCGGGGACGCCGAGGCCGGCGTCGGTGACGGTGATCGTCACGCCGTTGGCGCCGAGCTTGGCGGCCAGGCGTACGGGCTCGGAGGGCGGCGAGAAGTTGAGCGCGTTGTCCACCAGCTCGGTCAGCAGGTGCACCACGTCGGGGGCGGCGTCGTCGCTGATCCGGGTGCCGAGGTGGGACAGGATCTGGACGCGCTGGTAGTCCTGCACACCCGAGGTCGCGGCCTGCAGCGCCTCGCCGACGGTGAGGCTGAAGGAGCCCGCGGCGCGGCTGGGCGCGTCGGCCAGGATGAGCAGGGAGTCGGCCGTACGACGCATGCGCGAGGCGAGGTGGTCGAGGCGGAAGAGCGACTCGAGGCGCTTGGGGTCTTCCTCGTCGTGCTCGAGGCGCTCGATCTGCGCGAGCTGCTGGTTGACCAGGGAGTTGCTGCGGCGCGAGAGCGTCACGAACATCGCGTTGACGGTCTGCCGCAGGTGGGCCTCACCGGAGGCGAGGTGGATGGCCTGGCGGTGGAGGTCGTCGACCGCGCGCGCGACCTGTCCGATCTCCTCGTTGGTCGAGACGTCGATCGGCTTGATCGGCTCCGGCTCCTCGCCGGCACGGATCCGGGCGACGGCGTCGGGCAGGCGGTGACGGGCCACGGCGAGAGCGCCCTCACGGACCTTGCCGATCGGCTCGAGGAGGCTGCGGGCGACGGCGAGGGCCAGCGCGATGGCGGCGGCCAGCGCGGCGAGCGTCAGGAAGGCGCCGAGCAGCGCGCTGTTGCGGGCATCGGAGGCGGCCTCGGTGAGCGAGTCGGTGACGCCGCCGACGAGCATCTCGGTGATCTCGTCGTAGGGCTGGTAGGCGTCGCGGCCGCCGAGGTCGGTGGCGGAGTCGTCACGGATCTGGCTGGCGTGGGCTGGTGTTTGCCGTACGCAGCTCGGCGGTGAGCGCCTCGGCGCCGTCGACCGAACCGGCGAGACGGTCGATGGCCGAGGCCTCGACACCGATCTCGGAGAAGAGCTCCTGCGAGCCGGACTGGGCGAGCTCGGTGTTGGCCACCAGGCCCTGCTGCATCGCCAGCGACAACCGGCCGCTCATCGCCTGCGAGAGCTGCTCGAGCCGCGGGCTCGGGGGTCGACGATGCGGCGTTCACGCTGGTGACGAGCTGGGAGACGCTCGACTCGAGCTGGCGTACCAGGGCGATCCAGGTGGCCGGGCCGAGGTTCTGGGCCTCGTCGCCACGCATGGCCTGGCTGAGGTCGAGCAGGGCGTCGACGTGGGCGGTCTGCAGCTCGTCGAGCTCGGCGTTGTCGCGGGCCTGGGTGAGGGTCTCGGCCGAGGCGACGATGTCGTCGATCGCGTCGATGAGGTCGCCCTGGGCGGCGGCGCTGTCGGTCTGGGCGGCCACCATCGCGGTCTCGGACGCGGTGAGGTAGTCGACGGCCGGCTTGATGATCGTGACCTGCTCGGCACTGCGACCCGCACTCGTCGAGTCGGCCACGTCGCCCTGCACGCGCAGGACACCGAGGGTCGCGGCCAGAAGCAACGGGATGGCCAGGGCCAGCGCGATCTTGCGGCGCAGGGGCCATCCAGCAACCGACAGGCCCGAGGTCCGGTCAGTCCGGGCTGCATCCTTAGTCATGTATGCCTCGCGATACGTGAGCGACTTCGACGACGAATAGGTGCCCCAAGCAGTCGAGGCGAGACTCAACTTAAAGAGTCCGGCGACATTCCGTGGCCTTTTCGCGGAAGTTGGTCACACGGGGTGTAAGGGCACCATCAAGTTCTCCCGGTGCGCCTGCCGGGTGTCACTCCCGCACCTCGGGCAACTCCCGCGTCCGGCCCGCGAGTGGCTGCTGTGGCCACAGGGGAGCTCCCGGGCCATGGCTCGAGCTCAGCTCCGCACGTGCATCCGCTCGCCCTGCGGGCCGTAGATCGCCAGCACCTCCGCCGGCGTCGGCCCCGGGTTGCCGAGCCAGTGGGGGGTGCGGGTGTCGAACTCCACGACCTCCCCCGGACCGAGCGTCAGGTCGCGCGTGCCGAGGACGAGCCGGATGCGCCCGCTCAGGACGTACACCCACTCGTAGCCCTCATGGGTCTGCAGCGTCGGGCGTCCGTCGTCGACGGGCATCACCATCTTGAAGGACTGCAGTCCGCCCGGCCGGCGGGTGAGGGAGATGAAGGTGCGGCCGTGGCGGGTGACCGGCTTGGAGCGGATCCGCGGGTCGCCGGTCTCGGGGGCGTCGACCAGCTCGTCGAGCGCGACGCGGTGGGCCCGGGCGAGCGGCAGGAGCAGCTCGAGCGTGGGCTTGCGCTGCCCCGACTCCAGGCGCGACAGCGTGCTGACCGAGATGCCGGTCTCCTCGGCGAGGTCCGTCAGCGTCGCCTCCCGCTCCAGCCGGAGCTGGCGCAGTCGCGGTCCGACGCCGGCCAGCACTCCCTCGTCATCCATGCCGGCAGTTTGCCATATCAGCAAGATTGTTTGTCAATAGTGCGTGCGCGCCTGCATGCTCCCTGACATGACTGACAACGAGATGTACGACGTCGTGGTGATCGGTGGCGGCGTGGCCGGCCTGAGCGGGGCGATGGCCCTGGGCCGGTCCAGGCGCCGGGTGCTGGTGATCGACGCCGGCGAGCCCCGCAACGCTCCGTCCGACCATGCCCACAACTACCTCGGCCGCGAAGGCATCAACCCCCTCGAGCTGGTGGAGATCGGCCGCGGGGAGGTGGCGTCGTACGGCGTCGAGCTCGCGTCCGACCGCGTCACCGCAGGTGACCGCGAGCGACGACTCGTTCACGGTGGCGACCGCTGAGGGTGCGGACGTCTCGGCCCGGCGGGTCCTGGTCACCGGAGGAGTCGTGGACGAGCTGCCCGCCATCCCCGGGCTGGCCGCGCGGTGGGGTCGCGACGTGCTGCACTGCCCCTACTGCCACGGGTGGGAGGTGCGCGACCAGGCGATCGCGGTGCTGGCGACGATGCCGATGTCGGCGCACCACGGGCTGCTGTTCCGCCAGCTCTCCGACGACGTCGTGATGGTCGTGGTCGACGGCGTCGAGCTGCCGGCCGAGGAGGTCGAGAAGCTCGAGGCGATCGGCGTACGCCTCGTCCACGGCACGCCCACCGAGGTCGTGGTCGAGGACGACGCGCTGGTCGGGCTGCGGCTGGCGGACGGCTCGGTGCTGGAGCGCGACGCCCTCGTCGTGGCGTCGCAGCCGCACGTCCGCGCCGACTTCCTCTCGCCCCTCGGCGTCACGCCCGAGCCCTTCGAGATGGGCGGCGCGATCTACGGCTCGGTGCTGGCCGTGTCGCCGACCGGAGCGACCTCCGTGCCGGGTCTCTACGCCGCCGGCAACGCGACCGACATCAGCATGACGCTGATGGCCTCCGCCGCCCACGGCATGCGCGTCGGCGCCTTCATCAACGCCGAGCTCGCGGGCGCGGATGCTGTCGCGGCCGTCGCCGCCCGGCGGGCTCTCGTGGGCTGAGGTCCTCCGCCGCGGTTGTCCACAGATTGCCCGCGACGGGTGTCGCCGGGCGCCTCGCCTGGGTGAGCATCGTGACCATGCTCGACTCGGGAAGCATCGTCCAGCTCGACGCCGCACGGTTCACCGCCAGCGGCCAGGCCCTCGGCGATCGGGTGGCCGACCTGGCCGCCCGTCGTCGCGAGGTCGGCGACGCGGTGGACCAGCTCCTGCGTCGGCTGGCGCGGCGAGGCCGCCGCTGCCTTCCTCAGCCAGCTGGGAGGCGTGGCGCGACGGCGCGGACGAGGTGATCGACGACCTGCGTCGAGACGTCGCCGCCCTGTCACTCGCCCGGGCGGACCTCAGCCGAGCGACTCCGAGTGCCGGCACGCCTCGACCCGGCTCGAGGGGCGGCTCGGGTGACGGCGCTTCGACGTCGACCTCGACGAGCTCCGCCACGTCATCGCCACCCTCGCGGCCTGCCAGCGCGCCCTCCTCGACCTGGGCGGCGACATCCACGACGAGGTGGACGACCTCCACGAGCACTGGCTCGGCCGGGCGAGCGACGCCCACGCGGTGTCGTACGCATCCTGGCGCGACGGCTGCGCCGAGATGGTCACCGCGTCTGGCGGCCCTGCGCGGGCTGGGTGAGACGGCAGAGGGCAACTACCGAGCGGCGGTGGACGCCAACCTCGCCATGTGGGAGCAGGTGCGGTGAGGCTCAGCGTCGAGTGCGGCGGCTTCACCCGGGCGGCGGACGCCTGCCGCACTGCCAACCAGATCGCCGCCCTCCTCACGGAGTCGCTCTCGGCGCGGCTCGCCGACTGCGCCGGCATGGCCGGCGACGACGCGACGAGCAGCGAGCTTCGCCCGGGCGTACGACGCCGGCGCGCGCGAGGCCATGCTCGCTCTCGCGGACCTCACGCACTCCTACATCGGCATCGGTCGCCTCCTCGCGGCGACCGGCTCGAACCACGCCACCGCCGAGGCGGCGGCTGCCGGGCTGGCCGTCTCGGCATACGTCGGGGGCAGCCTCGACGACGACGCGTTCGTGCGGGTCCGTCCGGCTCCACCACCGTCGAGCCTCGGGACGCAGCAGCCGTCGCTCAGCCGGGTGGACGCGTGGATCCTCGACCAGATCGAGGGCTTCGTCTGGCCGGGCGCCGATGTCGCGAGGGTGCGCAGCGCTGCCACGGCGTGGCGTCGAGCAGCAGCATCCGTGGCCGGCCTGCACCGACCACGTCGACGCGGCCAACGACTTCCTGGCGCATCAGCGATCCCCCGAGGTCCCGCTCGCCCTGTCTGCCCTGGCTGAGCTCTCGACACTCATCGGCGACACCGCCTGGCAGCTCGACTCGCTTGCCACGTGCGTGCGAGGAGTACGCCGCCGCGGTCGAGGAGGCCCACGCCCGTACCCGTGCCCTGCTGGTCGAGATCGGTCAGATGGTCGTCGAGGGCGTCGCGCTCTCAGCGGTGGTCACCGGAGTGACCGGCGGGCTCGGCGGAGGTGCGGCTGCTGCTGTCGCCCTCGCCCGAGTCCGTGCCTACGCCCCGCGCTTCCACGCCCTGCTCGTCGCGTTGCGGGCGGGCACCGCGACCGCCACCGCGCGTCTGCGGACCGCTCGGGACGAGCTCGTCGCTGTTCAGACGCGCGCCGAGAAGTTCCTCCGTGTGCCGGCGCGCACTGAGCGGGGGGAGATGAGGCATCCGCTCGCTGGGTGGCATCCGGAAGCCGGGCTGGCTGGCGGCGCACGAGAAGCCGCCGGGTCACACGTTGAGTGACCACGTCGGGCAAGTCGGTGGACGAGCTGGCGGCGCGTGTCAGGTCGAGCGGTTCGGCGCCGTGCGTCCAGCTTTCCCGATCAGTCGTGCCCCGAGCAGAGCGATCGCGTCGCAGCTCCTGACGACGGCACTGCCGACGATGATCGCGAATGGCTTGCGCAGCGGAGCACGACCAGGCACTGCCGCTCGGACCATGAACCTCGGCGTGCAGGTCGGCATTACAGTCACGAAGGACGCCGAGGTCATCGCGCAGACCGGAGTACGGGTCGTCCTGATTCGCGATCGCCTGATGCCCGGTGGCAGCTGCTGACCGCGTACCCCGCACTGAGGAGAGCCGTAGGACGACCTGACTACATGCTGCAGCGCCTACTTCCACGAGGACTGGCCGCTGCACGCAGGCTCATGGGAAGAGGCGTCACGCTTCCTCACCGACGACTCGGGATTTCGGCTGCGCGTCCCTGATCGAGATCGAGGACCTTCTCGATGGTCAACCGGTTCGGACGATGCTGGCGGACGATGGTCGACGCGGGTTCCTCGCTACGACCCGCGCCGATGGGCTGATCGGCTTCGGCTCCAGCAGTACCGACCGCATCGTGCGGCAGACCTGGCGACGGCATCGAGCCTCGCGCGATCCCTGCCCGTCGCAGGACGTGGCCGCAGCCCAGATCGTGGAGGTCTGGTGCCGCCCAGTGACACCAGAGCTCCACGATCTCCCGCCATGCTCCGTGTGCCACCGTGAGGTCATGCTCGAGATCAGCGCCACCGGGGACCGACCGCTCGACGAGGTGTGGGAGCGCTACGTCCACCCAGCGCTGTGGTCCACGTGGGCTCCCCAGATCCGCAGCGTCCGGTGTGACGACGAGATCATCGTCGTCGGCACGCGTGGCGTGGTGCACGGTCCGCTGGTGGTGCGGGTGCCCTTCACGGTCGAGTCCGTGGACCACAGCGAACGCCGCTGGACGTGGCGGGTCGGCGTCGGCCCGCTCGGCGTACGCATGGACCACGGCGTCGAAGCGACCAGCGGTGGGACCAGGGCCTGGGCGCGGATCCACCTGCCCGCCGTCGTCGCGCTCCCCTACCTGCCCGTCGCCCACGTCGCGCTCCGTCGGCTCGTGCGGACGGCGGCTCGCTAGGGGCTAGCGCGGAATGCGCCGAGCGCGCCCTGGCGTTCTCCGAGCACCACTGAACAGGAGGCCACCATGACCGACTTCACCCCGTTCGAGCGGCTCCTGGCCGGGCACGCCGGGCTCGTGGAGGACAGCAACCACGACCGCTGGGTGCGGGCGCAGCACCTGTTCGAGGACCGCTCCTACCGCGAGGCCGCCGTGCTCCTGAAGGAGCTGATCAACGACCCGCAGGCCGACGAGTTCGGGCACGCGCTGATCGACGTACGACTCCTGCTCGCCCGCGCGCTCTTCCACTCCGCGCAGCTCAACGGCGCCCTCGAGACCGCCGAGGCGCTGCTGGTCGACGAGCCCGGCGAGGCGTACGCCCACCTCATCGCGGGTCGCTCGCTGCAGCGGCTCAACCGGCGGTGACGAGGCGGTGCGCCACCTCAAGCTCGCGGACGTCCTCGGCGGCTACCGGACCTGAGCCGGGCCCGTCCCCGAAACGCGCACAGGCCCGACCTCATCGAGGTCGGGCCTGTGCGGCAGAGAGGTCGATCAGAGGTGCTGGAGCTTGTTGTACGGACTCGTGATCCGCACCTTCTTGTCCCCGAAGTCGCACGTCACGGCATGGGCCTCGACGCTGACGATCTTGCCGAGGCCGTAGAGGTCGTGGCAGACCTTGTCCTCCATCGCGAACTCGTCGATCGTCGGCTCGGGCGCCTGCTTGAAGGGGCTGCCGGAAAGATGCTTGCGCTTCGCGGGTGAGTTCATTTGAACCAAGTATGCGCCTTGCCCGGTGAAAGCGGCGAACTTCGGCGCGACGAACTCGGCCCAGGGACGCTCTGGCCACCGTGCCCCGGGTGGGTGTAGGCATGGTCGGGAGGACACCGCGCCCTCGCGTCGACTCGAGGAGATCGATCCATGGCCGCTCTCGAAACCGCCCAGCTGCTCGACGAGCTCGAGCCGACGGTCGCGGACAACCTCAACCGGCACATGGCCATCGCCGACGAGTGGATGCCGCACGAGTACGTGCCGTGGAGCCTCGGGCGCGACTTCGCCGACCTCGGCGGCGACCCGTGGGAGGTCGCCCAGTCGCAGCTGTCCCCGATCGCGCGGACCGCGCTCGAGGTCAACCTGCTGACCGAGGACAACCTGCCGAGCTACCACCGCGAGATCGACCGGGCCTTCGGCAGCGACAGCGCCTGGGGCACCTGGGTCAACCGGTGGACGGCCGAGGAGGGGCGGCACGCGTTCTGCATCCGCGACTACCTGCTCGTCACCCGCGGGGTCGATCCCGTCGAGCTGGAGCGGGCGCGGATGGAGACGATGGAGACGGGCTACGAGGCGACGGAGAAGTCCGTGCTCAACGTCTGCGCCTACGTGTCCTTCCAGGAGCTGGCCACCCGGGTGTCGCACCGCAACACCGGGCGCTACACCGAGGAGCCGATCGCGGAGAAGCTGCTGGCCCGCGTCGCCAAGGACGAGAACCTGCACATGATCTTCTACCGCAACATCGTCACCGCGGCGCTCGAGATGGCGCCCAGCCAGACGATGCGCGCGATCACCGAGGAGGTCGTCGGCTTCGAGATGCCCGGCAGCATCATCCCGGGCTTCTCCCGCAAGGCCGTGCAGATGGCCAAGGCCGGGATCTACGACCTGCGCATCCACCACGACGACATCGTCACTCCCGCTGCTGCGGCAGTGGGGGGTCTGGGAGCTCGAGGGCCTCGACGACGACGGCGAGAAGGCGCGCGACGAGCTCGCCGCCGCGGTGTCGGCGCTCGACGGCGAGGCGACCCGCTTCGTCGAGCGGCGCGAGGAAGCGGCGGCCAAGAAGGCCGCCCGCCAGTCGTCCTGACCCTGTCAGCGCGCGACGATGTGGGAGTCGGGCCCCGGATAGGTCAGCCCTTCATGCCCGTCGCTCCAGCGCACGACGTACGGCGGACCGCCATCCGCGCCACGCACCTCGATGATCTCGCCCTCCCGACGCGGCGCGTCGACCTTGTTGCTCTCGGCGACGATCCGGTCACCAACGCTCGCCTGCATGTCGACACTCCCTCTTCGGGTCCACGATCCTCCGGGTGCACGTCCGGGACAAGGGGTGTGGCGCGATCCACCCATGCGCCGCGGCGTCGGGATGGGCATCTCGCCCGATGCGACGCGGAACACCTGAGACCTAGCGTCGCGACATGGACACCTCGAACCGCACCAGCGACGGCACACAGGCCGCCACCACGGACATCGACACCGTGATCATCGGCGCCGGCCAGGCCGGCCTGTCGACGGGCCACCACCTGCAGAAGCGTGGCATCCCCTTCGTCATCCTCGACGCGAACACCCGCGTCGGCGACAACTGGCGCCGGCAGTGGGACAGCCTCAAGCTCTACTCGCCCGCGCACGTGGACGGACTACCCGGACTGCCGTTCCCCGCGCCCCGCTGGACCTTCCCGGGCAAGGACGCCGTCGGCGACTACCTCGAGACCTACGCGCGCACCTTCAACCTGCCGGTGCGCCTCGAGACACGAGTGCAGGCGCTGGACGCCGAGGCGACGGCTACTGCGTCACGACGGATCGGGGACGGTTCACCTGCCGCAACGTCGTCGTCGCCACGGGCACCTTCGGTCGTACGCCGAACGTGCCCGACGTCGCGGCCGAGCTCGACCCCGCCATCCTCCAGCTGCACTCGAGCGAGTACCGCCGACCCGGCCAGATCAACGACGGCCCGGTGCTCGTGGTGGGCGCCAGCCACTCCGGCTGCGACATCGCCTACGAGCTGGCCGAGACGCACCCGACGATCCTGGCCGGCCGCGACTGCGGCGAGATCCCGCCGCGACTCGGGTCGCCGGCGTTCCGGGCGGTCTTCCCGGTGCTGCTCTTCGCGTGGCGGCACGTCCTCACCCGCCGGAGCCCCATGCGCAACAAGCTGATGGACGAGCTGCGCCGCCACGGCGGCCCGATGCTCCGCGTCAAGCGGCGCGACCTCGTCGAGCGCGGGGTCGAGCGCGTCACCAGCCGGATCGAGGAGGTGCGCGACGGAAGACCCGTGGTCGACGGAGCCCCCCGCGACGTGTCCACCGTCGTGTGGGCGACCGGCTTCCGACAGGTCTTCGACTGGATCCACCTGCCGATCCTCGGCGACGACGGCTGGCCGCGGGAGATGCGCGGCGTCGTGGCGGACGCACCCGGGCCTCTTCTTCTGCGGCCTGTGCTTCCAGTACTCCTTCAGCTCCATGGTCCTGCCCGGCGTCGGCCGGGACGCGGCGTACGTCGCCGACCGGATCGCCGCCCGCTCCAGCAGTGGCGAGCCGGTCCACGCGAGGCCTGACCACGGCCGCCTGATCGCCGTACCATCGAGAGGTGGATCAGGCCGCTGACCACTTCGCGCGCGGCGACTGGCGGACCGCGTACGACGCGTGGTCCCGCAGCGGGCTCGACGGCCTCAGCGCCACCGAGCTCGAGCGGTTCAGCACGGCCGCCGGGCTCGCCGGTCACCACGACGACCTGGTCCGCGCGCTGCAACGCGCGTTCCGTCGGCGTTCCTGGACGAGGGAGACACGCGCGGCGCGGCGCGGTGCGCCTTCCACCTGTCGATGAACACCGCCGACCACGGCGAGCACGCGTTGGCGGCCGGCTGGATCGCACGCGAACGGCGGAGCTGGTCGACGAGATCGGCGAGGACTGCGTCGAGCGTGGCTGGGTCGCGTTCCTGCGGATGTTCCGGGCCATCGGCGAGGGCGACTTCGCGCAGGCGCAGGCGCTGGCGAACGAGGCCCACGCCACCGGGCGCCGGTTCCACGACCGCGACCTCATCGCGATGAGCACGTGTGCGCAGGGGCGCGTGGCCATCTACGCCGGGCGCTTCGCCGAGGGGCTCGCCCAGCTCGACGACGCGATGGTGCGCGTCATCTCCGGTGAGACGTCGCCCGTCATCGCCGGCCACGTCTACTGCACCGCCATCGAGGGCGCCCAGGAGATCAGCGACTTCGGCCGGGTGGCCGAGTGGACCGCCGCGCTCGAGCGGTGGTGCGAGGCACAACCCGGGCTGCTCGCCTTCACCGGGCAGTGCGCGGTCCACCGCGGGCAGCTGCTGCGGCTGCGTGGTGCCTGGGACGACGCCCTGCGCGAGTACTCCCGCGCCGCCGAGCGCTATGTCGAGCTCGGCACCCCCGGTGCCATCGGGCTGACCGCGGTCGAGACCGGCGACCTCCTGCGGCTGCGCGGTGACCTCGCGGGGGCCGACGCGGCCTACCGCCGAGCCGCCGACCTCGGCGTCGACCCGCAGCCGGGCCTGGCCCTGCTGTGGCTGGCCGAGCGGTCGTGGCACGGCCGCCCTGGCCGCCGTCGAGCGCCTGCTGGCCGAGCCCGGCGGCCCCGTCCAGCGCTGTCGCCTGCTGCCTGCGGCGATCGAGGTGCTGCTGGCCTCGGGCCTCGTCGACCGGGCGCGACCGCTGGCGGAGGAGCTCTCGTCACTGGCCTCGTCGGTCGGCTCCGTCGTGCTCTCCGCGTCCGCCGCCCAGGCGATGGGCGCGGTCGAGCTCGCCGGCGGCGACGCCGGCGGGCGCCCTCCCCTACGCTGCGGAGGGCGCACCAGCTCTGGGCGCAGGCCTCCTCGCCCTACGACGGCGCGGTCGTCCCGCCTGCTCATCGGCCGGTGCCTGCTGGCGCTCGGCGACGAGTCGTCGGCCGAGCGCGAGCTGTCGGCCGCGCGATCGACCCTGCGCCAGCTGGGCGCGACGCCGCTGGCCGACCTCGCCTCGTCCCTGCTCGCCCCGGCATCCCGCCCGACGGACTGACCGCGCGCGAGGTCGAGGTGCTGCGGCTCGTGGCGGCGGGCCGGAGCAACGCGCAGATCGCGGCGGAGCTCGTGCTCAGCGAGAAGACCGTCGCGCGACACCTGTCGAACATCTTCGGCAAGCTCGAGCGTGGGCTCGCGGACCGCGGCCGCGGCGTACGCCTACGAGCGCCGACTGGTCTGAGCGACCCGGCCCGCCCCGCCACCCCCGACGCGTCATGCTCTCCCCCATGACCGAACGCAACGTCCTGGGCGGCCCGCTGGAACCGTGCGGCACCGACCCCGTCACCGGCTACCACCGCGACGGCACCTGCACGGTCGGTCCGCAGGACGCCGGCCTGCACGCCATCTGCGCGGTCATGACCGAGGCGTTCCTCGCCCACCAGCGATCCGTCGGCAACGACCTCTCGACGCCCCGCCCCGAGTGGAGCTTCCCGGGC
The DNA here is from genome assembly GCA_963778975.1 of uncultured Actinomycetota bacterium. Classification (GTDB taxonomy): domain Bacteria; phylum Actinomycetota; class Actinomycetes; order Propionibacteriales; family Nocardioidaceae; genus Nocardioides. The sequence goes on along the minus strand of CAVZWM010000014.1, from coordinate 168,992 downwards.
CTCGTGCCCGGCGACCGCTGGTGCGTCGTCGCGGCGCGCTGGCTCCAGGCGTACGACGCCGGCGTGGCCGCCCCGATCGTCCTGGCCGCGACGTCCGAGCGGGCCCTCGACGTCGTGCCGCTCGACCTGCTGGAGGTCTTCTCGGTCGACGTACCCCCGGACCTCAGCGAGCTCTGAGCGCGCCGATCCCGGTGCCCTTGACCGACTTGACCGACGTCGTAGACTGGACTTGACCGGGTTGACCGACGAAGGAGTGGCGATGGCAGGGCTGTCCCCCCAGGACTACGTCGACAGCGTGCTGCTCGAGGTTCGGCCGCGGCTCCTCGACCGCGTGCGCGAGCTCTCGCACCGCGGCTCCGCGCTGCCCGAGCCCCGCGACCTCGCCCTGCTGCTCGGCGCCGGCATGCCCGGTGCCGGTCCGGCCGACCTCGACCCGCACTTCGCCGACCTCGGTCCGTTCTACGACTCGGCGGGTGCCCTCCACCAGCTCGGCGGCGTCACCAAGCAGGCGCTCGGCAGCAGGCGCGCCAACCAGACCATCCTCGCCATGCGCGCGGGCGACGGTCAGTGGCTCTACCCCGCGTGGCAGTTCACCGGCGACGGAGGCGTACATCCCGTCCTGGTGCCCGTGCTCAAGGCCCTGCGCGGGCTCGACCGCTGGGCCGCCGGCGTGTGGCTGGTCGCTGCCCACCCGGACCTGTCCGGGTCGTCGCCGCGCCAGGCGCTCCGCGACGGGTCGGACCCGGCCACGGTCGCCCTCCTGGCGCAGCGCGACGCAACCGCGCTCGTCGCCTGAGCGGCCCGCGTGACCTCACCGCCGCGTGGCCAGTCGTTGCACCCGCTGCCGCCCAGGACCCCGCCGAGCTCGCGCGCTTCCCGCGGCGGACCGTCGACGGCATCTGGTTCCGCGCCCACGTCGACCGTGGCGGGCGCGACCACGGCTGCTGGTGGTTCTCGTCCGTCGACCTGGGCGACGACCCGGACGCGTGCGGTCGTTTCGACCTGCCCGCGCCGGACGGCACCTGCTACTTCGCATCCAGCGAAGAGGCAGCCGCACGCGAACGGGTCGGCACGCAGCTGCGCAGCTTCTCCGGCCGCGAAAGTGTCCTGGCGTCGACCCTCGACCACGCCGCAGGGACCGGTCACCGTCACCGCGGCGGAGGTGCCCACCGTCGACGCAGCCAACCTGCCGGTGAAGCCCGCGCAGCGGTGGACCAACCGGTCGCTCTCCTCCGGGACCGGGATCTACTCCGTGACGCAGGCGTGGGCAGCGGCCTTCCGAGCGGCAGGCTTCGGCGGCATCGTGCACGAACCGCGTTTCACCGGCGGCTCGAGGGTCCGCAGCCTCGCGGTCTTCGGTCGCGCCGGCCGGCCCCGCCCGATCCGGTCCGTCGAGCACACGCGAGCGCTCCGCGACGTCCTCGAGACCCATGACGTACGGGTCGTGGATCCGCCCTCGGCGGCGCCCGCGGTGCTCGCCACCGACGCGACTCCCCCACCGCTCTAGAGTGCGCGGTTGCCGATCCCCGCCGTGGCATGACGTGCCGTCACCTCGCGTGACGCGGCCGGAACTCGATCACGTTCGACGCCCGGGGATACGGGCCGTCGCGATGTGTCCGAGCACCGCGCGGGCACTGACCGTTCCGACACCACGTTGTCGGCGACCTCGACGAGCGTGGTGTCAGCATCGCGTCGCCCTCGTCCCACCACGACGCCGCTCAGCACGTGGTCGAAGGTGAAGCCCTCGAACTGACGGCGACCCTCACCCTCGGCCCCGTCGCGGAACAGGTGGTCGATCAGGAAGGTCAGCGAGGGCTGCATCCACTTCGTCGCCTCGTGGTCGTGGACCCACGACAGGCAGCAGCCCTCGTCGCACGCCTCCCACGCCAGCCGCGCGAACGGCACGTCGGTGTTGCCGCGACCGGTCGGCGTGCTGCGCAGTGTCCGGCCCGACTCCGCCAGGTCGCGCAGGAAGTCCATCTCGATCGTCGTTGAGCGGCGGGCTCACCCGGATGCAGCCGATGAAACCTGGGTCGACCATGGGTCCTCCTCGTCGCGGTTCGTCGAAGGATCACCTGCCCGACCGAGCACCAGGGAAACGTGCGGATTCGAGACTGTGGAGAACCTCAAGTCCGGCCTAGCGTCCGTCGGTGGAACCTGAGGTCGCCGTTGGGGAGGCGGTCGGTGCGGTAGCCGGTGTCGTGGGCGCGGTGGTGATGGTGGTTGCAGAGCAGGACGCCGTTGTCGAGGTCGGTTCGGCCGCCGGTCGACCAGGGGTCGAGGTGGTGGGCGTCGCACCAGGTGCCGGGGACCTCGCAGCCCTCGGCGCGGCAGGTCGTGTCGCGGATCAGGAGCGCCTTGCGCTGACCGGGGCTGAACAATCGTCTGGCTCGGCCGAGGTCGAGGGGGATGCTGTCGCCGCCGAGGACGGCGGGGAGGATCTTCGCGGTGCACGCGAGGCGGCGGGCCTGGGCGGCGGTGATCAGGTCACCGGTGAGCTCATCCCCGGGACCAGGCCGCCGCCGATGCAGGTCCGCGGTGCCGAGCTCCTTGCGCAGCGAGTCGAGCGGGATCGTGACGATCACGCGTGGTGGCATCACCGCCGTGGACCGGGAGACGGGTCGGGTCGAGGGACTCCAGGAACCGGCAGAACGCCTGGCCCAGCCGACGCGGGTAAGGCAGTCGGGTGAACGGATCCCCACGCGGCCGCGTCGTCCGGCTCGGCGTGCCGGGTGCTGGCGGGGGTTGGCGTAGGCCTCGAGGTAGGTCGCGAACCGGGTCGCCGCCGCGTCCGGGACGCCGCCCGGAGATCCGGGTGGTGCCGTCGCCGAGACGGCGCATCGTGAACCGGGTCGTCGTCGGCGGCGTTGGCCTCGAGCTCGGCCAGCCGGCGGGCCTCGGCCTCTTCGGCGATCTCGGGTGCGACCACGTCGAGGATCCGGCGCCCGAGCCGGGCGAGCTCCTTCGGACCGAACACGGCCGCCTGGGCGACCAGGTGCGCCTCCGCCTGTGCGCCACCGACGTCGGCGTCCACGCTCGACGGGAGGGCGGCGATGGCGCGGCGGATCACCTGCGCCTGCGCCAAGGTCGCGTCCCCTCGCGCATCGCCGCGGCCAGCACCGGGTGCTCACGGTCCAGCGCCGTCGCCAGCGCCAGGTCGGCACGGGCGTCGGCGAACCGGGTCCGGGTCATCCTGTCGCCAGCCACCCCGCCGCGTCCCTCGCCGCCGTCGCCACCGCCAGGTCGCCGGCATCGGCCAGGACCCGCAACCGCAGCTCGACCAGCTGGCCCTCGGCCCGCACCAGCTCGGTCAACGCGGTCGCCTTGTCGTCGCGTCGTCATGAACGTCGGGTTCACCGACGCCACGCCCTTCAACGAGGCCCGGATGTCGGCGGCACACGCCACGATCGGATGAGTCACGGCACGGCCTCCTCTCGACGACGATTCACATCACGCCATGTGCGTGACTCCTGAACGGTCGTCGCTCCTGGAGGCCCCACCTCGGAGCTATTACGTAACCCTCGCGACTCGCCCCACCAGCTCGGCATCCCGACTACCCGGTGACTTCGTGGAACGTGCTCACCACCCTACCCGATATCACCACTATCCGCAAGTGTGTTCGAGAGTCGGTTGAGGACGATATCCTGGCTGCACCGTCTCCGCGTACACCCCGAACATCGGCTCCCCCGCCTTGTTCGTCGGGCCGCTGCGCGACGAGCGCCTTCAGCAGCCGCAGGTCCTTCACCCCGGTCTCCGGGTCGGTGGTCGATCACCGCACACCGCGGGATCGGGCCACCGATCCGCAGCCGCGCCTCACCCACGGCCACCTCGGCACCCAGCCACGAGTCCTCGACCCACGGCTCGTCGGTCTCGACGACCAGCGTCGCCCGGAACCGCGCAGCCTCGACCGGTCGACCCATCAGGTCGCCGAGCGCGCGCAGCGACGCCGTACCGATGATCGTGACCGGCGAAGCGAAGACGACCGCACCGCGCGGAGCGGCAGCAAGTCGTACGTCCTGTCCGAGCAGCTCGGAGAGCGCGCCCGCGTGCGGCCCGTCGAGCAGGGCGAGATCCACCGAGCGGCCCCAGTAGTCGCAGGTCACCGACTCCCCCGTCGGCGTCGGCTCGGCAGCGACGAGCTCACCGGAGGGCATGGCCATCGAGAGCACGCCGTCCTCGACGCGCGCCACGACCGAGATGAGCGACGGGTGCTGCACCGTCCGCAGCACCCGCGCCCGCACGGGGTCGACCACGCAGAACGCACGATCACCGACGGCACCCCGCTCGTCGAGGCGTACGACGATCGATGGGAGAGGTGCCGCGTCCCCTTGACCGGCGAGAAGCCCGCGGAGCGGACGACGAGCCGGGTCATCACGCAGACGGGGCCAGGCCCAGGCGCCCGAGCACCATCGCCGCGATCCGGTCGACGGGCAGCGCAGGGTCGACGTCCATGCCCTCCTCGTCGGCGGCGAGCGGCTCGAGGGTGTCGAGCTGCGACTCCAGCAGGCTCGGCGGCATGAAGTGCTCCCGCGAGCTCATCCGGTCGAGGATCATGTGCTTGTCGCCGGTCACGTGCACGAAGAACGTGCCCTCGCCGCCGCGGCGCAGGACGTCGCGGTACGCCTTGCGCAGCGCGCTGCAGCTGATGATCGTGGGCTCGCCCCTGGCGTCCCGCTCGGCCGTCCACGCGGCCAGCGTCTCGAGCCAGCCCCAGCGGTCGATGTCGGTGAGCGGGATGCCGTCACGCATCTTGGCGACGTTGGCCGGCGGGTGGAAGTCGTCACCCTCGGCGAACTCCCAGCCCAGCCGCTCCTGGACGGCCAGCGCCGCGGTGGACTTCCCCGAGCCGGAGACGCCCATGAAGACCAGGTGCAGTGGGGTGCTCATCCGATCGCCCACACTCCGAGGGCCAGCACGAAGATCGTGACGCCCAGCGTCGTCTCCATCACCGTCCACGTCTTCAGGGTCGTCTTGACGTCCATCCCGAAGAAGCGGCTGACCAGCCAGAAGCCCGAGTCGTTGACGTGCGAGAGCACGGTCGCGCCGGCCGCGATGGCCAGCACGAGAGCCACGAGCTGGACCGAGGACGGATCGGCGTCGGCGACCGCGGCGGACAGCAGACCCGCCGTGGTCGTCAGTGCGACGGTCGCGGAGCCCTGCGCCACGCGCAGGATGGTGGCGATGACGAAGGCCGACACGATCAGCGGCAGACCGATGTCCTCGAGCGAGTCGCGAGAGCGCCTCGCCGATGCCGCTGTAGCGCAGCACGCCACCGAACATCCCGCCCGCGCCGGTGATCAGGATGATCGCGCAGATCGGGCCGAGCGAGTCGTTGAGCAGGCCCTCGATCTCCTCGCGCGAGTGGCGCCGGATGGCGAGGGTGTAGGTCGCGACCAGCAGCGCGATGAGCAGCGCCACAGGCGTCTGCCCGATGAAGATGATCGCGTCGACCAGCGCACCCTCCTCGGGGACGGACCCGTTCGCGCGGAGCGTCGTGAGGATCGTGTTGCCGGCGATGAGCACCAGCGGGAGCAGCAGGATGGCGAGCACGTGGGCGAACGCCGGCGGGTCCCCCTCGTCGGGCTCGCGGCCTCCGGTGAGCACCGAGTCGTCGATCGGGACGTACACCTTCCCGAGCCAGTTGATCGTGACGGCGTAGACACCGATCAGCCACGCCACCACCGCCACGACGACGCCGATCAGCACCGTCAGGCCGATGCTGGCGCCGAGCTCGGTGGCAGCGGTGACCGGGCCGGGGTGCGGCGGGACGATCGCGTGCATCGCGGCGAACGCACCCGCGGAGGGCAGGGCGTACATCAGCACCGAGCCGCCGAAGCGGTTCGCGACGGAGAAGATGATCGGCAGGAAGACCACGAGGCCCGCGTCGAAGAAGATCGGCAGGCCGAAGAGCAGCGACGCGACGCCGAGCGCAAAGGGCGCGCGCTTCTCGCCGAAGCGGCTGATGAGCGTGTCGGCCAGCACCTGCGCGCCGCCGGTCACCTCCAGCAACCGCCCGATCATCACGCCGAGGCCGACCAGCAACGCGACGGTTCCCAGGGTCGATCCGAAGGCCGCGATGGCCACCACGGGCACCTCGGCCACCGGGACCCCCGCCGCGATGGCCGTGCCGAAGCTGACGAGCACCAGCGCGATGAAGGCGTGCATCTTCAGCACGATGATGAGGACGAGAAGCACAGCGACGGCGATCGCCGCGATGAGCAACAGGATGCCCGAGCTGTACACGGGGGTCATGGGTTCCACGAGAAAACCTCTCTGGTCGTGTCGGCCCACCCTAGGGCCGCGAAGCCATCGCGTCACTCGGGGCGGATCCCGCCCTTGGGCAACATGGGAGAAGATCGTCGCGTGGACGACCAGCCCCTCTCGCCCGACGAGCGCCGCCGCAACGCGCGCGAGCTCGAACGGCGGATGGCCGAGCTCGACCGGCTCGACGCCCTCTTCGGCCTGGGCACGCTCCCGACCGGGGCAGCCCCCTCGCCGGCGACGACGCTTCACCGGTACGACCGCGCTGACCGTCGTCGTCACCGGTCTGGTGCTGGTGCTCGTCGTGCTGCTGCACCCCTCGAGCCAGATCCAGGCCGTACGCCGCGTGATCGGGCTGGGTGCCGAGCGCGGGCTCCCCGCCCCGTCCCTCTCCGGTCCGGGTGGCGTCCATGCGTTCGCGATGACCCAGCCCGGCTCGGCCGACCCCGTCGGCTGGGATCCCTGCTCCCCCATCCGCTACGAGGTGAACCCGGCCGGCGCACCCGCCGGCGGCCAGGCCCTCATCGACCGCGCGATCGAGCGCGCCTCCGCCGCGACCGGTCTGGTCTTCGAGAGCGAGGGCTCCACCGATCGGCGACCGTTCACCAACGACTTCGTGCCGATCGGCACGAAGCAACCGGTCGTGATCGCCTGGGCCAACCCCGGCGAGCTCCCCGAGCTCGCCGGCGACGTGGCCGGCATCGGCGGCGGCGCTGCCGAGCAGGGAGTCATGGGACGCCGCTACTACGTCACCGGCGCGATCGCCCTCGACACCGACGCCTTCACCGCTGCCACGGTCGAGCAGCGGCCCAGGACGATGGAGGCGATCGTGCTGCACGAGATCGCGCACGTCGTCGGTCTCGACCACGTGAGCGAGCCGACCGAGCTGATGGCCGAGCGCAACACCGGCCAGGTGGAGCTCGGGCCCGGGGACCGTGAGGGGCTGGCCCGGCTGGGGTCGCTGCCCTGCAGCTGACGACGCCCTCTCCGGACGCGGAACCATCAAATTGGGGATTCCCCAGCACGGCCGACGGTGGCAATGTGACGTGTATCACACTTCCTCGGAGGGGACGTCATGCGCCGACTTCTGTCTGGGTCCATCGTCGCGATCGCAGTAGCAGCGTTGGGGGTGGGCCTCGCACCGCCGTCCTCCACCAGCGCACCGCCGGCTCCTGCCGCCCCGCGGGGCGACCAGCCGCTCGACGCCTAGACGGCCACCGGGCGTGACCGGCGAGCAGCTGGCCACGCTGGCGCGTCAGGGCTTCGACCTGCACGAGTCCCACCCGACCGGCGACACCAGCGAGGTGTCGCTGGTGATGACCGCCGACGAGGCCAAGAAGCTGCGCGCGCAGGGCATCGACGTACGTCTGGCGCGGGTCAAGGGTGGCCAGACGGTCCGGCAGTTCGCGGCCGCCCAGGCGGCCTTCGGCTACAACGTCTGGCGCTCGTACGACGAGCCCGGCGGCCACCGCGACCAGCTCGTCGCGGCCGCCCGGACCTACCCCGGCGTCACCAAGCTCGTGAAGCTGGGCACGACCTACCAGGGTCGCGACATCCTGGCGCTGAAGGTGACCCAGGGCGCCCGCGGCCAGAAGGACGGCTCCCGGCCCGCGGTGATCTACAGCGCCACCCAGCACGCGCGCGAGTGGATCGCCCCGGAGATCACCCGCCGGCTCATGAACACCTACCTCCAGCGGTGGGCTGCCAACGACAAGCCGACCAAGAAGCTCCTCCAGAGCACCGAGCTGTGGTTCGTGCCGGTGCTGAACCCCGACGGCTACGAGTACACGTTCACCGACGAGCGGCTGTGGCGCAAGAACCTGCGCGACAACAACAACGACGGCATCACGCAGGTCGGCGACGGCGTCGACCCCAACCGCAACTTCCCCTCCCACTGGGGCTACGACAACGAGGGCTCCTCGCCCATCCCGTCGAGCGAGACCTACCGCGGACCGTCCCCGGCGTCGGAGCCGGAGACGCAGGCGGCCATCAAGCTCTTCAACACGGCCAAGGCCGAGTTCATGGTCAACTACCACTCCAACGGCCGGTGGCTGCTCTACAACGACGGCTGGCAGGTCGGCACGCCGACCGCCGACGACCCGATCTACTACGCGCTCTCCGGCAACCTCGACGAGCCGGCGATCGAGGGCTTCCACCCCGGTCTCTCCTCCGACGTCCTCTACATCACCAACGGCGAGATCGACGGCTACGCCCAGGAGGCCACCGGCACCCTGGCGTGGACCCCGGAGCTCTCCCCCGGCTGCCCGGGCTGCGGCTTCGTCTTCCCCGACGACGAGCAGCTGGTCCAGGAGGAGTTCCTCCGCAACCTGCCCTTCGCCGAGTCGGTGGCCGAGTCCGCGGTCGACCCCGACGACCCGAAGTCGTACGCTCGGCATCAAGACCAAGCCCTTCTACCTCGAGAGCGAGGACGCCTACAAGGAAGGCATCCCGTCGGTGCACCTGAGCTTCACCGAGTCGTACGGCGACCCGCAGACCGTCGCCGTACTGGCCAAGCGCAGCCTCGGCGCAGTGACGGCCAGGTGGCGCGTCAACGGCGGTGCCGTGCAGTCCGCGCCCACGACCGAATGGACCGGTGGTGACCGGTTCGGGATGACCTCGACGCACTACCACCAGGTGCGCGGCGTCGTGAGGGGCACCAACCCGGGTGACTCGGTCGAGGTGTGGTTCACGGGCGGCGGCGAACAGAGCCCGTCGTTCACCTACCGCGCCGTCTCCGAGTCGGGCGACAGGGTGCTGGTCGTCGCTGCCGAGGACTACACCGGCGCCTCCCCGGCGCAGCCGCCCGGCGGGCCGCACTACCTCGACTACTACCTCGACGCCCTCGACGCGAACAGCGAGGACGCCGACGTCTACGACGTCGACGCCAAGGGCCGCACGGCTCCCGACGCCCTCGGCGTGCTGAGCCACTACGACGCGGCGATCTGGTACATCGGCGACGACGCCGTGACCCGCACCGCCGGCCGCGGCGCCGGCAACGTGGACCGGCTCGCGCTCGACGAGATGTACGAGTTCCGCGCCTTCATGAACGAGGGCGGCAAGGTGATGTACACCGGCGACCAGGCCGGCGCGCAGTACGCCGGGAGCCCGCCCGTCGGCACCCAGCTCTACGACCCGCAGGGCGAGATCGCCTGCAACCCGCTGCCCGCCGGGATCGACACGCGTCGGTGCCTGCGGCTGCGCGGATCGGGCGACAACGTCAACGACGTCCTGCAGTACTGGTTCGGCGGCTACCTCCAGATCCCGGGCGACGGGCTCGACGAGGCCGGCGAGGTCTACGACGTCGACGGGCATCGACGACCCGTTCGGCGGGATCGACTGGGCGCATGAACGGCCCCGAGTCGGCGGACAACCAGGACGCCACGTCGTCCTACATCTCGACCAGCGGCATCCTGCCGGTGGACGAGTACCCGCAGTTCGAGAGCTGGCCGTCGGCGCGCTGGGACAAGCCCGGTGGCCCGTTCAACCCGCACACCGGTGACCAGTACGTCTACAGCCAGATCGCCGACGTGTCCTACAAGCGGCTGACCCGGACGGTGACCGTCCCGGCCGGCGGCGGCACGCTCGACTTCTGGACGTCCTTCGACACCGAGGTCGACTGGGACTACGTCTTCGTCGAGGCCCGGACGCCGGGCGGCAACGACTGGACGACCCTGCCCGACATCAACGGCCACACCAGCCAGGACACCGGCGACAGCTGTCCCGAGGGATGGCGCGAGCTGCACCCGCAGCTCGACCACTACCAGACGCTCGACGAGGCGACGGGGACCTGCACGCCGACCGGCACGACGGGCGCCTGGAACGCCGCGTCCGGCAACTCCGCCGGCTGGCAGGACTGGAGCGTCGACCTCGGCGCCTGGCAGGGCGCGTCGGTCGAGGTGTCCATCACCTACGCCAGCGACTGGAGCACCCAGAACCTCGGCACCTTCGTCGACGACGTGACCCTGCCCGACGGCACGTCCCAGTCGTTCGAGACGGGACTCGAGGGCTGGACGGTCTCCGGCGCCCCTGCCGGCAGCGCGGCCAACGGCAACGACTGGATCGTCACCGACGCCGCCGGCTTCCCGGTCGGCGCAGCGATCACGACGCCGAGCTCGCTGCTCCTCGGGTTCGGCTTCGAGGGCATCGCCACGCCCGCCGAGCGCACCGAGGTCATGGGGAGGGCGCTGGAGCACCTGCTGGAGTGAGCGCCGCCATCGACACATCGTCCGAGACCAGCATCTACCGGGAGGACGGGCACCATGTCCGCAGATCAGACCGCTGAGCGGCGCACCATCCTGAAGACCGCGGCCGCCGTGTCCATGGCGGGCCCGTTCGCCGGCCTCGTGGCGGCCCCGCAGGCAACCGCTGCCACCAACCCGCGGACCGTCCCGCTCGGGCCCGTTCCCGACGAGCGCGACGGGGTCGTACGCCTCCACGTGCCAGAAGGCTTCCGCTACCGCTCCTTCCACGACACCACGGATCTGGTTGTCCTCACGGACGGCACGGTCCTGCCCGGTCGACACGACGGGATGGGCGCCTTCCCCGGCCCCGACGGCACGGTGGTCCTGGTGCGCAACCACGAGATCAACAATCCGGTGACCGCGGCCTTCGGCACCGGCACGCCGTACGACACCCGGGCCGGCGGCGGCACGACGACCATCCAGGTCACCACCACGGGCGAGGTGGTCCGCTCGTTCACCAGCCTCAACGGCACGATGATGAACTGCTCGGGCGGCGAGATGCCCTGGGGCTCGTGGGTCACCTGTGAGGAGACGATCAACGGCCCGGACGTCGGCCCCGACTTCACCGGTGCGTCCAACATCCCGCTCACCAAGCCGCACGGCTTCGTCTTCGAGGTGCCCGCGAGCGCGTTCCCGGGCGAGGGGCAGTCGACGCGGCAGCCGATCCGCTCGGCCGGACGCTTCGCCCACGAGGCGGTCTCCTACGACCCGCACAGCGGCTACCTCTACCTCACCGAGGACGACTTCGGCTTCGCCTCCGGGTTCTTCCGCTACAAGCCACCGAGCGACCCGATGGTCGTCGGCCGGCTCGAGGACGGTGGGACGCTCGAGATGCTCAAGGTGGTCGACGTGCACAACGCCCACCTCGAAGGAGCGCAGGAGCAGGACGCGACGTACCGCACCGAGTGGGTCCCGATCGCCGACCCGGCCCCGAACTTCCCCTACACACCCGGCCAGACCGCACCGACCACCAACAACGCGGCGATCACCCACGTCGCGCGGCAGGGCTGGGCGCAGGGCGCGGCGTACTTCTCCCGGCTGGAGGGGCAGGTGGCCCGCTCCGGGGTCGTCTACTTCACCTCCACGCAGGGCGGTGGTCCTCAGGAGGCGACCAACGAGAACCCCGCCGGCTTCGGGCGTGGATCGGGACAGGTGTGGGCCTACCACGCCGCCTCGGGCAAGCTCCGGTGCGTCTTCCAGTCCTCGGGGCCGATGCAGCTGGACCTGCCGGACAACATCACGACGTCCCCGCGCGGCACGCTCGTGGTCTGCGAGGACAACACCGACAACAACTACGTCCGGGGACTGTCCAAGAACGGCAAGCTCTGGGACATCGCCCTCAACCCGACCAACGACGAGTTCGCCGGGTCGACCTTCAGCCCCGGCGGGGAGACGCTGTTCGTCAACATCCAGGCCAGTCGCGGCCGGACGTTCGCGATCTGGGGGCCGTGGCACCGGATCGGCGTCTGAGCACCGGTGGCCGAGGCCGAGGCTTGTTGCTCAGCTCGCTGCCGCGGTCCAGAACGACTCGAGCACGGCCGCCGAGTCGGGCCCACCGAGCTCCACCTGGGTGAGGATCACGGTCACGACGCCGTGGCGCGGATCGACGTACCCGGCCGTCCCGGTGCCACCGACCCAGCCGTAGCGACCGACGACGTTCCACGGGGTGAGGACCTCGGTGTCGACGCCGCCGCCGAACCCCCAGCCCTGGCCGTCGAGGAAGTAGCCGCCCATCTCCCGGTGCTGGGCGTGAGCTGGTCGGTCATCATCTGGCGCACGGACTCTTCGCTGAGGAGGCGGCCGCTCGGTCCCTTTCCCTCGGCGAGCAGCATCCGGCCGAAGGCGAGCCAGTCGTCGGCCGTGGTGACGAGACCGCTCGCGCCGGAGACGAACGCGGGCTCTGTGGCGAGCTCCCCGTCGGGCTCGTCGGTGACCTTCAGACCGCCCTGCTCGTCGTGCCCGTAGAGCGTGGTGAAGCGGTCGCGCTTGCCGGCCGGCACGTGGAAACCGGTGTCGACCATGCCGAGCGGGTCCAGCAGGCGCTCGGCCATGAGGTCGGCGAACGACGTCCCGGACGCACGGGCGAGCAGCACGCCGAGCACGTCGTAGGAGGCGTTGTAGGTCCAGCCGTCCCCCGGCTGGTGCATCAGCGGGATCCCGGCGAGCCGACGCATCCACTCGTCCGGCGCCGGGACCTCGCTCATCTCCCTCGACGCCTGGCCCAGCTGCTCCATGAGCAGGGGCACGACCGCGGACTCGAAGGTGGCGAACCCGTGGCCGGACGTCGACGTGAGCAGGTGGCGGGCGGTGATCGGCCGCGCACACGGCACCGTGTCGTCGAGCTCGCTGCCGAGCGTCCGCAGCACGCGCGGCTCGGCGAGCTCGGGGAGCAGGTCGCCGACGGGGGCGTCGAGGTCGAGGCGCCCGTCCTCGACGAGCATCATCGTCAGCGCCGCCGTCAGCGGCTTGGTGATCGAGGCGGCGCGGAAGATGGAATCGCGCTGCATCGGCCGGCCGCTCGTGCCCTGCACACCCAGCGTGACGACCTCGACGTCGCCGCCGCGGGCGACGAGCGCCACCAAGCCGGGGATAGCCCCGGAGTCGACGTGGGGTCGCAGCGCTGCCTCGAGCTCAGCCATGGTCCGACCGTACGCCGAACGCGCTACCCGAGTCCCTTGACGTACGCCGCCTGCCCGAGGTGCTGCAGGCAGTCGGACTGGATGCTGATGAGCCGTACGCCGGCGGTGACCGGCGGGTCCCAGCGCTGGTCGACCTCCCGCTCGAGCTCCTTCTCGTCGACCGTCGCCAGGTAGCGCGCGGTCGCGAGCGTCACCTCGTGGTGGTAGTCGACGAGGAGCTGGGGGTCCGCGATCCGGATGGCGTCGACCTGCTCGCTCGTGTGGCCGAAGCCGACGTCATCGGTTCCGTTGGGCAGCCCGACCCTCTCCTGCCACTGCTCCCAGACCTGCGGCTGGTTCGCGAGGTCGGCGATGTGGTGGTCCTGCACCCGTGCCAGGTGCCACAGCAGCCAGCCGATCGAGTTGCCGGTCCCGTTCGGGCGGTGGTGCAGCTGCTCCTGGTCGAGGCCCTCGGCCACGCCGTCGTACAGCTCGGTGATGCGGCCGAAGCCTTCGGTGAGCACTCCACGGACGTCCATCGCTCCACGCTAGCGAGGCTTCGGTGAGGTGTCTCCTCTCTTGGGGTGTGGACTGGATCAGGCCCCGGAGAGATCTTGGTGACATGGCTGTGACGAGCTTCCAGGACCTGCCCCTCGCCGACCGCGACCGCGAGTGGGACGGCGACGCCGCCGAGAAGCGTGTACGCGAGTGGGCCGGCGCCGAGGACGAACCGAACGAGAAGTATCGCGACGCCCACGTCTGGTACGACGCGGACAAGAAGGACAACTTCACCGCCTACAAGCTGCTCATCGCCGATGTCATCGACGGCCGGCTCCGGGCCGTCCCTCGCGGCTTCATGGCCGCGGGCAACGTGATGGTCGGCGGCCGCGGCGGGGTCGACCTTCCCTCGAAGGACGTCGACCGCGTGAAGAGCCATCTCGCGAAGTACTACAAGAAGATGGGCGAGGAAGCGCCCTGGGAGCGCGACTGAGCCCCGCAGCTACCGCTCCCCCACTCCGCGAGCGAGCCAGGTCGCTGCCTGGGTGCGGTTCTCCAGGCCGAGCTTGGTGAGGATGCGGCTGACGTGATTGCGAGCCGTGATGGGCGAGATGAACAGCTGGTCCGCGATCTGACGGTTGGTCAACCCCTGGGACACGAGACCGAGCACCTCGCGCTCGCGTGCCGACAGAACAGCCAACCGCTCATCGTCGTCCGAGCTCCAGCGGCGACCGTCCACCTCAGGGACCGGAGCCGGTCGGTGCATCAGGGTGGCGGTCAGGCCGACGCCGAGCACCACCGCTCCCAGCACGTCCAGCGCGTCCGCCGCCGCAGGCACCAGGGAGTGACCGCCGGCGGACAGGACGGCGAAGCCGAGAGCTCCGCCCAGCACTCCGACCAGCCCCGAGCGGTCCGCGCTGCGCCAGTAGTCGTATGACGATCGCACCCGCGGCCAGCAGCAGCGGCACCTGCAGCACCCAGTCCGCGACCCGGTTCGCCGCGTCGGCCCACGAGGCCGGCAGCACCCCGAGCGGGTTCGTCGTGCCCGCCTCGGCGTCGATGAGGCTCCACACGGCGATCACCGCCACCTGCACGGCCACCACGATCGCCACGACGGGCCGCCATCGCGGCGACGGCAGCCGCCCGTCGGGCAGCAGCACCAGCACCACGAACATCAGCGGCACGACGATCGCGCCCGCCCGCTCCACCAGCCACGAGGCCCACGCCCCGAGGTTCCCGGACCCGTCCACCTGGACGGCGAGGGCCATCGCGGACAGCACGGACGCGACCGCCATCAACAGCCAGCCGACGGGGTTCCGCGGCTGGCTCGTGGCCGCGAGGGCACCGGGAAGTCCGAGCGCGAGGGCGACGAGGAGCATCTTCCAGAGGGCACCCTCGGAGCTGGCCGCGATCGTGGCCAGCATCGCGCCCAGCGTGACCGCGACTGCGGCCGCGACGAGGAGCGGGTGGCGGAGGCTCACCCACCCAGTATCAGTCGCTCGTCGACCCGCGTCCGGGGTTCGACCACTCCAGCTGCGGCATCCGCAGCACCGCGACGCCGAGCCACACCAGCGCAACGGCAAGCAGCAGGTGGGGCTCGAGCGGGCCGACCGAAGGCAGCAGGAAGTCCCACACCAGGAACACGATGAGCAGGACCAACGGGACCTTGGGCAGCGATGCGCTGCGCAGGCCGGCGAGGGCCAGTAGCAGTACACCGACGAAGGAGCCGACCAGGTGCGGCAGCAGCGCCATGACCGTGGTGCCGACGTGGTCGAGGTAGCCCTCGTTGAGCGCGACAGCGGCGTCGGTCCCGATGGCGCCCGGGCCGACCGTGCCGGCGGCGTATCCCAGCGCCACGACGTTGTGGAAGCCCCACATGCCCCAGCACGTGAGCACGACCCCGACCGCGGTCAGGCGCGGTGCCGACCAGCGCGTCACCTGCGCCAGGCCCAGGAGGCCCAGCGGCAGCACGAGCATGCTGAGCAGCAGCGCGGTCTGTTCCGCCGTGTGGACGCCGGCGTGCTGCGCGCCCCAGCGGATCTGGGCGCTGAAGTCCTCGAGGTCCGGCATCAGGAGCTCGCCGACGTACTGGGCCAGGCCGTTGGTCAGGCCCGCCGCGACCAAGCAGATGGCGGTCCCGACACGTGCGGCGCGGGAGAGCGGAGGGGTGACTGTGCTGGTCTGGTCTGCAGTGAGAGTCATGCCCCGAGCGTCGTGAACCGGACCGAGACCGCGCATGGTGCAGATGCACCCATTTCGCGCGAAACGCGCGGTGAGGATGGCCAGGCCAACCTCACCGCGCGTGTACAACCATGCCGGCCGACGGCCGGCGCTCACCCCAGCACGCCGCCGATCGTCAGCACGCCGTCCGGGTCGTACGTCCGGCGCGCCCGGCGCAACCGCGCGAGGGTCACCTCGTCGTACGCGTCGACGTACTCCTCGGGCGTGAACGTGAAGTTCGGCAGCCGGTGGCCGCCCACCCACGGCGCCAGCGCGTCGAGGATCGCGGCGGCGTGGTCCTCCACCCCCGGGACCTCCGAGATGCCGACGATGAGCAGCGAGTACGCCGCGGCCCGCGACGCGAACGCGCTCGGGTGCTCCCCCGGACGGGCGAACGCGCCGCCCAGCTGGCGCACCTCGACCAGGATCTGCGGTGAGGCCACCCCCGGCCCGTTCAGCGCGAGGAGCGCGTCCACCGCCTCCGCGGGGAAGTCGGTGAGCACGTTGCCCGCCTCGTAGGCCGGGGTCGGGTCGAGCGGGTCGGTGTGGACCGAGTCGATCGCCGTGTAGGGCTTGTCCGCCACGTCGTCGAGGATGACGGGCGCGGCAGCCCGCATCGCGGCGAACCGGCGCTCCCCCTCGGCGGCGGAGCCGGTCCACACGTAGCGCACCGAGAGCGTCAGCCGCCCGGCGAGCATCGGCGGCACCCCCTCCATGTCGGGCAGCTGGAACAGCGCGAAGGACGTGGTGCCGGCCTCGGGCAGCTCGTCCGACCAGGCACGCCACGCGTCGATGACGGCGGCAGCGTCCGAGCCGTCGAACCACAGCGAGCCGCCGTAGAACCTCGGCTGGTGGACCAGGTCGAACTCGATCGCCGTGATGATGCCGAGCATCCCCTTCGCGCCGCGCAGGGCGAAGAAGAGGTCCGGGTGCTCGGTCGGCGTCACCCGCCGGAGCACGCCGTCGCCGGTGACGACCTCGATGGCGCGCACCTTGTCGATGGCGAGCCCGTAGGTGCGGGCCATCGGCCCGAGCCCACCGCCGGTGGTGTAGCCGACGATGCCGACGTCCGTGATCGAGCCCGACAGCGGCGCCAGGCCGTACGGCGCGGCGGCCTCCACGACCTTGAGCCACTTCACGCCGGCTCCGGCGCGGGCCCAGCCCTCGGGGTGGACGACCACCTCGTCGAGCTCCTTCGTGGTGACGAGCAGCTCGGTGGTCAGGTCGGCCATGGGGCCGTGGCCCGTGGCCTGCGGAGTCACGCGGATGCCGTGCCGGGCCGCGAACTGCACGGCGTCGACGACGTCCTGGGCGTCGTGGGCCGCGAGGACGGCCGCGGGCCGGACCGGGATGGCGACGTTCCACGGCGAGACGAGGGCGTCGTACGCCTTGTCGCCGGGCACCGCGACGGTGCCGATGGTGAGTGCGTCCAGCTCCGCGAACGGTACGTCGTGGGCGGTGCTGGTCTGTGCGATGGTCATTGTTCCTCCGTGTGCTGGTGTCGTCGTTGACCAGACCAAGGTGGACCCGGGTGCTTGCGGACTACTTGAGCGCGACTTGAATCGAGGCGCGGAATCAGTCGTCTGCAGCCGCGCGAGGTGCGACAAACAGTCCATCCGGGTCTGCAGACCGACGAATCCGCAGCAGTCGTTCGTACGACGTCGGCCGACCACCCACGCCGGGCGGCGGCCTCGTAGGCCATCGAGAGGTACGACTTGCTCGGAGGCCCAGGGCGCGAGCGACTCCAGGATCCGGGTGGCGTCCTCGCGCACGGCGCTCCATCCGGTGCCCACGTCGAGCCCGACGCCGAGCACCAGGAAGGAGCCGTCGAGGTGGTCGAGCGCACCACCGCGAGGGGCCGGCCGCGCCAGCGCGCCACCGAGCTGTCGCAGCTCGACGAAGAGCAGGTTGCTGCCGGAGCCGGGACCGGCCGTCGCGACCAGCGCCTCCACCGCGTCCGGCGGGAGGCCGTGGACCAGGACGCTGTTGGCGTAGACCGCGGTGGGTTCCTGGGGGTCGAGCTGGAGGTGGGCGATCTCGGCCGCGGGCACCTGGGCGAACGTGTCGATCTCGGGCCCCAGGGCACGCAGCGGGGCGAGGGTGCGGGCACCCGCCTCGGCATCGCCCTTCACCACCGCGTCGAGCATGACGAGCTGCCGGCCGCGCACGTCGGGGGACAGCCACTCCACGTCGGGCACCTGGAAGATCCGGGCGACGCTCGTCACCGACTCGGGTGCGTCCGTCGGTCCACTCGCCCCACGCGGTGAGGACGCGCCGGGCGTGCCGCCAGTCCCAGGCCAGCATCCCGGCGTACGCCGTCCGGATCGGCAGCAGGTCGAACTCGAGCGACGTGACGACCCCGAAGCCGCCGCTGCCGCCGCGGGCCGCCCACAGCAGGTCCGGGTCCTGGGTCTCGGTGGCGCGCACGAACGTCCCGTCCGCGAGCACCAGCTCGACGGCCGTGATCGCGCTGCACTGCAGGCCGTGCTGGCGGGCGTACCAGCTCACGCCACCGCCCAGCGACGACCCGACCACGCCGACACCCGGGCTGGACATGTGCATCGCGGCCAGCCCGACCCGGCCGGCCCGGGCGATGACGTCGCCCCAGAGCACGCCGGCCTCGGCGCGCGCCGTACGGCTGGCGGCGTCGACGCGCAGCCCGGTCATCGCCGAGGTGCGCAGCAGTACGGCGTCGCCGAGCCGGCCGGCGAGCGGCGGTGCGCCGTGGCCGGTGCCCTGGGGGGCGACCCTGAGACCGGACGCCGCGGCGGCCCGCACGATCCGGGCGACCTCCTGCGGGTCGGCCGGGTAGGCGACCGCTGCCGGATGCTCGTCCACCTGGAGGTTCCAGGGCATCCGCGCCTCGTCGTAGAGGGGATCCCCCGGCAGGTGGACGGCACCGCCGGCCAGCCCGCGCAACGCCTCGGCGTCGGCGGGCTGGAGGGGCGTGGACTCGGGCACCGTCACCACCTCACGATCTGGGCACCCCAGCATGGCCGGGGTGACTTGAGGATGACTTGAGCCGCCGACCCATGCGCTCGTGGAGCAGCGCGCGCTCGCCCGCCGGGATGTCGGCGTGGATCGCGTCGCGCACCAGCGGGTTGACGAACTCGAGCGGCTGCCCGTCGAGGAGGATCTCGCTGCGGGCCAGCACGTCGAGGGCCGCCGCGACGTCCTCCTCCGAGTGCTGCGCCAGGTCGGCCACCGTCACCAGGTCGGCCACCGGCCCGAGCACCGCCACCGCGCGCGCGACCGTGGTGACGGTCGCCGGCATGCGGCGCAGGCGGAGCGTCACGAGCGACGTGATCGCGCGCGACCCCACCGCCCGGACCGTGTCGACGTGGGCCGCGTCGGGCGGAACACCCTGGTCGGCCAGTGCGCGCAGCAGCTGGCGCAGGAGCAGCGGGTTGCCCGAGGTCATCCGGTGGCACGTGGCCACGAACGTGTCGGCGCCGCGACCGAGTCGATCAGTCACCAGGGCGGCCGTGCCCTGCTGGGTGAGCGGCGCGGGGTGCAGCACCGAGACCGACTCGTTCCCGGCGAGCTCGGCCAGCAGGTCGTCGGCCTCGTGCGGCTCACCGGTGCGCATCGCCAGCACGACCAGCACGGGAAGTCCCTCGAGGCGCTTCACCAGGTAGGCGAGGAACTGCAGCGATGCCTCGTCGCTCCACTGGATGTCGTCCACGCACATCACGAACGGGGCGGTCTCGGCGAGGTTCGTCGTGACCTCGCAGAGACCGCGGAGCACGGCGAAGCGCTCGTCCCGGCGTACGACGTCGTCGACGGCCGTGTCGAAGAGCTGCCGGACCACCCCGAAGTCGAAGCCCTGCTCCAGGGCGCTGCTCCGCGCCGACCTCACCGGTACGCCGGCTGCCGGCGGCCAGTCGGCGTACCTCGTCCAGCAGGCGGGTCTTGCCGATGCCGGCGGGGCCCTCGATCAGCAGGCAGCCGGGCGTGCCCTCCCCCAGCTCGGCCACCATCGCTGCGCAGGACGGCCATCTCGCGATCGCGGTCCACGAGCCCGTCGGGTGTCCGTGGCCGCGGGACGAGCGGGTTGCGTCCTGGGCTGCCGCGGGAGTGGGAGCGTCGAGGCTCCGGCGACTGGGCGAGGACCTCCGCCTCGAGCGAGCGCAGCGCGGGACCGGGGTCGACGCCCAGCTCGTCGGCGAGCACCTCGCGTGCCCGGCGCAGTGCCGCCAGCGCCGCGGCCTGGCGGTGCGCGCGGTAGAGCGCAACGGTGAGGAGGCGCCAGCGTTCCTCGCGGAGCGGGTCCTCCTTGACGAGCGCCTCGAGGTCGCCGATGACGAGCTGGGCCTCACCGAGCTCGAGACGCGTGGCGAGGAGGCGTTCGCGGGCCACCGCTCGCAGCTCGGTGAGCCGGGCGATCTCCGCCTCCGCCCACGCCTCCCCCGCGTAGTCGGCGTACGCGGGACCTCGCCAGAGCCGGAGCGCGGTCTCCAGGGTGCACACCGCATCCCCGGGCGCCTCGCCCGCCGCCGACTCGACCGCCGCCTCGAAGGCCCAGGCGTCCACGGCGTCGGGCGGGAGCCGCAGCACGTAGCCGGGACCGGCGCGGGCGATGACGCCGTCGCGCTGCCGGGCCGTCGCGTCGGGCTCGAGCCGCCGACGCAGGTGGCTCACGTAGGCCTGCAGCGCCCCGGACGCATTGGCGGGCGGCTGGTCACCCCAGACGCAGTCGACCAGTCGCTCGGCCGGGACCACCTGGTCCCGCGGGATGATCAGCCCGGCCAGCACGGCGCGCTGGCGTCGCCCGCCGAGGTCCACGACCGCGCCGTCTCGCGTGGCCGTGAACTCGCCGAGCACGTGCAGGTGAAGTTGCGGCTGCCCGTCCACCCCACTTCCTCGCCTCGGCTTCGTCGAGGATACGGCGGGGTCAGGGCTGGCCGCGGCCCCGATTTTGGGCACGCGGGACTCGGCGCTCAAGTCGGCCTCAGGTCTGGGTCAAGCAGTGAGTGACAGGTTCTGGGCCGACATCACAACCTCGAACTAGGAGCACCACCGATGAAACCGATCACCCGCGCCGCCGCGCTCACCGTTGCAGCGCTCGCCGTGACGGCCGGGACATCCCCCGCCGTCGCCGCACCGAAGCCCCTCGTGAACCTCCAGGGCGCCGACGTCGGCACGTACGTCCTCGACTCAGCCGGCACCGCGCACCTCAACGGCTCGGTCACTGGCGAGCCGTTCGACGGTGCGTACGTCGCCACGCTGACCGCCGACGACGGGGCACTACCCGCACCCGGATCGTGCGAGCCCGCCACCGGAACGCTCGAAGTGACCTCCCCGAAGCGCTCCCTGCGCCTCGACGCCGTCGGCGAGGTGTGCGGCGAGTTCCCGGACGCCACCTACGTCGTCACCCACCGGTTCGTCGGCCGCTACGTCGTCACCGACGCCACCAGCCGCAAGCTGCGCGGAACCGACGGATGGATCTCGCTCATCCTGGCCACTGAGGGGCGGGCCAACGTGGAGGCGTTCGACTCCTGAGGAATGCGCGGTACTCACCTCTCGCGCACAGGCGGACGCCCGCCGGAGGTGGGTCTCCGGCGGGCGTCGTCAGGCGGTGATCAGCGCACCCCAGCGGCGCGGATCACCTCCTGCGTGACGCGGTTGCCCGCATCGTCCGAGGCCGTGGCGCGCAGCGAGAGGTGGGTGGCCCTCGCCGGGATGCGCACGGTTGCCTGCCCACGAGCCCGTGCCCCCTCGCGGCGCCAGGTCGACCCGCTGCCAGGTGGCCCCGTCGTCGTACGACACCTCGAGCGTCGCGTCCTCGACCGTGCCCGCGCCGTCCGACCCTCGGCGCGGTGGAAGGCCGTCAGGCCGAGCTCCTGCCGGTCGCCGTCCCTGAGCTTGCCGGCCAGGTCGGTGTCGAGCTGGTAGTCGAGCTGGAGCAGCGGCAGGTTGACCCAGTTCGTCCGACGTCGTCGTCGTCTGCGCACGGAAGTCCCACTGCCGTCGACGTGCGCGTCGCCGAGCCGCCAGCCGTCCGGGACGGTCGGTGTCCATCTCGAAGCGGTAGTCCGCCCACCCGTCCGTCTCCGGCACCTCCCTCTGCACGGCCTGGAACGGGCTGCTCGCGCATGAGCTCGCCGTCGGCGTAGAGCCGCGTCACCACGGTCGACTCGTCGTACATCGCGCCGGTGACGCCGGCGTCGCCCGAGCTGGCGAACGGCACGTTGACGGCGAAGAAGTTGCCGCTCCGGCGCGGCTGCCAGAAGCCGGGACCGGTGCGCGGCCGAGCCACCGGCTCGAACCAGCTGTGCGTGCGCTGCTGGCCCCGCTCGTAGGCACCGCTGGTCGCCGCGGAGCTCCCATCCGCGGATGTCCTGCACGCCCTCGTACCACGCCGACCCGGCCTGCGTGCTGACGTAGTCGACGCGCTCGGTGCCGAGGTGGACCGGCTCGCCGTACTCCAGGCACGGCGGCCAGTTCCAGTCGCGGCAGTCGGCGCGGCTCTCGATCGCCAGCCGGCCGGGCCTCGCCGACGAAACGGTTGGTGATCGTCGCCAGGTCGCCCTTGGCCGCGGCGCCCACGTCAGGTCGGTCGGGATCTCGCCGTCGAAGGAGCGGACCAGGTCGTAGACGTAGTCCGCCTGCTCGGTGCCGTCCAGGTCGAGCGTGACGTGCGTCCGCCGGCCGAGCTTGTCGAGGAGCGGTTGCCCCTCGGGCTGCGTGAGCGCGAGGACGGGCAGGTCGGTGCCGCCGGCGTAGGCGGCGTACCGGCCGGGCCGGTCGTTGACCACGACCAGCAAGCGTCGCCCCGGCCGCGGTCGCGGTCGCCGCCACCTCGTAGGTCATGACGTCGTCGGACGCGCCGGACCAGGACCGCCTTGCCGCGGACGTCGCGAGACGGCGAAGTCCGCCGGGGTGCCGGTGCCGGCGGCCACGGCGGCAGACCCGCGCCTGCCGTCCCAGCGTCGGGCCGCGGGCATGTTGTACGCGTCGAGCTCGGTGCCGCCCGACCTCAGTCGAGAGCAGCGGGGCCGTGCGCCGCCAGCGCATCACGAACTCGTAGCGACCGCCGTCGACCTGGCCGGTCGGGGCGGCGTAGACGTGGTCGATCGCCGGCGACACCGCGTACTGGTTGGCGAACGACGCGAAGGGACCACCGATGCCGGAGTCGTGGAAGTAGCCCGGGCGACGGGCGCCGTCGATGCTCGGTCGCGGGGTGCGCACCGAGATCTCGTTGGCCTCGCGTGCGTCGAGGGTGACGGTCGAGTCGGCGCCGCCGACGACGACGTGCGGGTCGCCGACGAGCGCGACGCCGCTGGCGTTCGCGTCCACGGGCAGCCAGCTGGTGACGTTGTAGACGCCGGGCTGGAGGCGCTGCGTCGGCACCGTGCCGGTCGCCGGGTCGAGCTCGAGGGTGCTGACGTACTGGTCGCCGTAGCGGTAGAGCGTCACGAAGCCACCCGCCGGCTTGCCCTGCCGGTCGACCGCGTTGATCTCGAGGTCGTAGCGCTCCTGCTCCTTGACCAGGCCCACGGCGGTCTGGGCGACCTGCTCGCCGCCGACGGAGGCGACGACGGTGCCGGAGTACGACGTCCCCGGTGCGCCCGCGGACGGGGTGCCGGTCGACCGTCACCTCGGCCGTGCCGCCGGCGGGCACGGTGACCTGGTCGGCGGAGAGCGTCACCAGGCCGTCGGGCGCCGGGCGCCAGCGCGTCGTCGGTGACGGCGGTGGAGAGGTCGAGCGTGACGTCGGTGTCGGTGAGGTTGGTGTAGGTGATCGTGCGGTCGACCGCGACGTCGTCGGCGGCCGGCCACGCGTGGTAGCCGAGCTCGACGGACGCGGTGGCGACGACGTCGCCGAAGGCCGCGGACGGGACGTCGAGCCGGCCGCCGCCGACCTGGTAGGCCGTCTGGCCGGCGAGCGGCTTGGCCGTGCTGACGAGGGCGTCGCGGATCTGCGCGCCGGTCCAGTCCGGGTGCTGCTGGGCGAGGATCGCGGCAGCGCCGGCGACGTGCGGGGTCGCCATCGACGTGCCTGACATCGATTCGTACGACCCCTCGCCGGGCGCGGCCGACGAGCGGGCGGCGAGCACGTCGACGCCGGGCGCGACGATCTCGGGCTTCACCACGGCGTCGCCGAGGCGCGGGCCCATGTCCTGGAAGTACGCCCGCTCGTCGGCGCCGTCGACGGCGCCGACGGTGAGGGCGGACTGCGCCGCGCCGGGCGAGCCGATGCCGCTGACCCGGCCGTAGTTGCCGGCGGCGATGACGAAGAGCGCGCCGGTGGACTCGCTGAGCCTGTCGACGGCGAGCGCCATCGGGTCGGTGCCGTCGCTGGCCTCCTGGCTGCCCAGGCTCATCGAGACGACGTCGGCGCGGCCGGCGCCCCACTCCATCCCCTCGATGATCCAGGACTCCGCGCCGGAGCCGGCGTCGTTGAGGACCTTGCCGATCGCGAGGTCGGCGCCGGGGGCGACGCCCTTCTCGAGCCCGTCGGATGCCGCGCCGGTCCCGGCCACCGTCGAGGCGACGTGGGTGCCGTGGCCGTTGACGTCGGTGATCGTCTCCCCGGGCACGAAGCTGCGCGTCTCGGCGATCTGGTCGGCGAGGTCGGGGTGCGTCTGGTCGACTCCCGTGTCGAGCACTGCGACGGTGACACCGGTGCCGTCGAGGCCCTGCTCCCAGGCCTCGGGAGCACCCACCTGGGCGACGGTGTCGGCGAGGGAGGCCTCGACCTTGCCGTCGAGGTGGATCCTGGCGATCCCGCCGGAGAACGTGGCGCTTCGCCTCGTGGGCGAGGTCGTCCCAGAAGTCGGTGGCGTCCTTCTTGCGCGTGGCGATCGCGGCGCCGTGGATGCTGGAGAGCACGGCGCTCTTCGCGGCGTGCTCAGGGGCAGCGGTGGTCATCGCGCGCACGCCGGGTGCGTACTGGACGATCAGCGGGATCGACTTCACCGACGCGTCGTCGTACCCCTGCTCGATGAGCTCGGTGACGTTGAAGAGGTCGGCGTCGATGCGGTTCTTCGGCGAGGAACGGCAGAGCGGCGTCGGGGACGACGTGGAGGTCGCCGCCGACGGTGTAGGTCTGCACGCCACCGGTGCTGCCAGGCGCGGGGTCGATGCGGACCGTGTCAGGACCGGCGCCGCTGTGGGTGAGGGTGACGACGTCGCCGGTCAGCAGGGTGACCTTCGTGGTCTTCGCGGCGGCGGGTGCCGGTGCCGCGGAGGCCTTGGTCTCTGGGCCGGCCGCGGCGCCGGGCATCGTCAGCGCGGCGGTGGTGACCGCCAGCGTGGCGAGGCCGGCGACGACACCGGGGAGGGATGGGGACATGTGGGTGGGTCCTTTCCGAGAAGGTGAGCAGTCATGAACCTGCCACCGATGAGTACGCTGCTCAATGGCGGGGATACGCCATGACGTATCTCCGCCGCGCAAGCCCCTCATCACTCCGTCGGAAGGACGGCAGCATGCTCGACGTGCTCGGACTGGATGCGACGGAGGAGGGCGCCTACCGGCGCCTGGTCGCGCTGCCCTCGGCGTCCGCGGAGGACCTGGCGGAGGTGATGACCCTCGAGGTCGCCTCCCTGGCGTCGGCGCTGCTCGGCCCTGGAGGAGAAGGGCCTGGTGGCCCGCTCGACCGGGCAGCCCGGTCACTTCGTCGCCTCTCCTCCGGCGCTCGCGCTGGGGTCGCTGATCGTGCAGCGCGAGGAGGAGATCCGCCGCGCACAGCTCGAGCTCGGCCGGCTGACCGAGCAGTACCGCGGATCCGTCGCCGACCGGACCGGCACCGATGTCGTCGACGTCGTCCGCGGTCCGCGAGCCGTGGCCGACCGCTTCGCCCAGATGCAGCGCGGCGCCAGCACCGAGGTCGTCGCCCTGGTGAAGACGGCCGTCGCGGTCGTGCCGGCCGAGGACAACCCCGACGAGGACGTGGCCGTCTCCCGCGGGGTGGCCTATCGCGTGGTGCTGGAACGCTCGGCATTCGAGCGGGCGGGGTTCGTCGACCGGGTCGTCGACTCCATCACCGCAGGCGAGCGGGTGCGGGTGACCGACTCGCTTCCCCTGCGCCTGGTGATCGCCGACCGATCCATGGCGTTGCTGCCGCTGGCGCCGACGGCGTCCGACGCCGGTGGCGGAGCGCTGCTGGTGCACGAGTCCGGGCTGCTCGACGCGCTGCTCCACCTCTTCGACCTCGTCTGGGCCTCTTCTCACGAGGTGATCCCTAGTGGCTCCGGCGTCTCCTTCTCGGAAGCCGACCGGGTCGACGAGGTCGACGCCCGGATCCTCACGCTGTTGCTGGCTGGGCTCACCGACCAGGCGATCGGGGGTCAGCTCGGCATGTCGCTGCGTACGGTCCAGCGCCGGGTGTCGGGGTTGATGGATCGGGCCCGGGTGGTCACGCGGTTCCAGCTCGGGCACGAGGCGTCGCGGCGGGGGTGGGTGGGGGTGTAGCGCGAGAGCGTGCGCCATGGACAGGAGGCGTTCGCGGGCGACCGCTCACAGTCGGAGCCGGGGATCCATCCTGGGCTGGCCCATGGGTCGTCCGTCTCACGCGGGCCTGGGCGGAGATGCGTGTTTCGGCCGATGCCCCCAAGCCCCCGCTCGTCCTAGCGTCGGGACATGGACACGACACTGCCGATGCTCGCGGGGATGGTCTCCACGGCCGTCTTCGTCGGCAGTGTGCTGCCGATGCTCCACAAGGCTCTCCGCACGCGCGAGCTGTCGTCGTACAGCTTCGGCAACATCGCGTTGGCCAATCTCGGCAACGTGGTGCACTCCGTCTACGTCTTCAACCTGCCGCCAGGACCGATCTGGGTCCTGCACACCTTCTACCTCGTCAGCTCCGGGCTGATGCTCTATTGGTACGTGTTCGCATCCCGGATCCCGCGCGCAGCCTCCCCGGTGGCGACCCACGCATTGCCGGAGGCCGCAGCCGCTCCGGGCGCGGGGCGGTGACCGCCCGCGCAAGCGTCGGCGCTGTCGCAGGCTCGATCCAGGTGTCTGCGCGGCGATGTGAGTTCACCTAGGCTGCGATTAATCGAAGGAGCTCGGTGAAGAAGGACATTTTTGTCGTCGGAGCGGTCGTTGTCTGCGCTGGCAAGGTTCTGTGCGTTCAGCGCGGACCCGATGGTGCTTTGCCGGGCCTCTGGGAGTTTCCAGGCGGAAAGATCGAATCAGGCGAAACCCCGCAAGAGGCCCTGGTGCGAGAGATCCAGGAGGAACTCCGTTGCGAGGTGACCGTGGGCATGGAAGTTACAACCACACGCCACGAGTACGACTTCGGCATCGTCCACCTCGCAACTTTCTACTGCGACCTGGTCGGTGGAGCGCCTCAACTCGTGGAGCACTCACAAATGGTGTGGAGCGATCCTGCAGACCTTCGAGACCTGGAGTGGGCGCCGGCCGACATCCCAGCGGTTGAGCTCATCGGGCAACGTCTCGGCCTTTCCGCATACGGGGGCTAATCCATCCGGATATGTCGTCCAACAGCTTGAACCTGACACTTACTCACGCGGTCCTGGCAAGCTCCTGACCTGTGCAGCAACCCCACGAACTTGCCACTGGCCTTCACGAGTCCGTCGTCACCGATCAGCTGGACGCGCTCCTGCAGCTTGAAGCCACGCGAGCAGTGGAGCTGGGAGAAGGTCGACGATGCCGACCAAACGCACGTGCTCGTACGCCACATCGGCACCGCTCTTCACCGGCGACTGGCGTCCATCAAAGACCCGGCTGCTCGCCTGGCGGCGGCCAACGAGCTTCTCCGCGTCATTGAGCACCCAGCTGACTCCGTTGTGGGACCCATGCAACAACTGCATTCTCTTCTCCCCGCACTAGGGCCTGGTCAGGTTTCTCGATTCACCCAACGACCTAAGACGCCCCTCAACGACGCTGCCCTGCTGACCAACGCGCATGGCGAACCAAGTCTTGCGTCAGAACTGCGTGCTGAGATCGGCTCCGCCAACTCGATCGACCTCCTATGCGCGTTTGTCATGTGGCATGGCTTGCGCCTCATCGAGGGCGAACTCGCAACAGCACGCGAAGCCGGTATCCCGATCCGAGTCGTGACGACCACCTACATCGGCGGTACCCAACGCGAAGCCCTGGATCGGCTGGTCTCCGACTTCGGCGCAGAGGTCAAGGTTCAGTACGACGCCAAACGCACGCGGCTGCACGCCAAAGCGTGGCTGTTCGGGCGAGACACCGGCTTCGATACCGCCTACGTGGGTTCTTCCAACCTCACCACCTCAGCCATGCTCGAAGGCGTCGAGTGGAACGTCCGTCTGAGCAAGTCAGCCACCCCGAGCTTGCTGCGACAAGTTCCGCGCGACGTTCGACGCCTACTGGAACAGTCCTGAGTTTGAGTCCTATGACCCGGAGCGCGACCGAGATCGGCTCGATGACGCCCTGCTCGAGGCGAAGGGCGTCAAGAGTTCCGACCGCGTCACTATCAGCTTGGTCGGACTCGAGGTCCGGCCCTATCCCTATCAACAGGAGATGCTCGACGCGATCGAGGTCGAGCGCGTCCTTCATGACCGACACCGGAACCTGGTCGTCGCGGCGACAGGCACGGGCAAGACGGTGATCGCAGCCCTCGACTATCGAGGCCTGGTCCAGCAAGCAGGAGGCCAGATGCCGAGTCTCCTGTTCATCGCCCATCGCCGCGAGATCCTCGAGCAGTCGATGCGGACCTACCGGGAGGTTCTGTCCGATGGAGACTTTGGCGAGCTCTACGTGGGTGGTCAACGACCCGAGCGTTGGAAGCATGTCTTCGCAAGCGTCCAATCCCTGACGTCGTACGGCGTCACCAACATCCCCTTCGATGCCTACGACGTCGTTGTCATCGACGAGTTCCACCACGCCGAAGCGAAGACGTATCGCCGGATCATCGACCACCTCCGCCCCAAGGAGTTGCTCGGGCTGACGGCCACACCTGAACGCGCTGATGGCACGGACGTGCGCTCGTTCTTTGATGGCCGCACCGCAGCTGAGCTGCGCCTCTGGGACGCCCTCGGTGCCGACCTCCTGTGCCCGTTCCACTACTTCGGCATTGCTGACGGGACAGACCTGCGACAAGTCACTTGGAGTCGTGGACGGTACGACGAGGCCCAGTTGGCAAACGTCTACACGGGCAACGACGCGAGAGCCCGCATCGTGCTCACCCAGGTCAGGGACAAGATCGCCAACGTGGGCGAGATGCGAGCCCTGGGCTTCTGCGTCAGCGTTGCTCACGCCGAGTACATGACTCGCGTCTTCAATGACGCCGGCATCCCGGCGCGAGTCGTCACGGGTGCGACCTCGAGCGACGACCGGGCAACCGCGTTGCGTCAGCTGCGGGCAGCGGAAGTCAACGTCCTGTTCACAGTCGACGTGTTCAACGAGGGTCTCGACATCCCCGACGTCGACACCGTGCTCTTCTTGCGTCCCACCGAGAGCTCCACGATCTTCATGCAGCAGCTCGGACGTGGCCTCCGGCGCACTCACCGCAAGGCTGTCCTCACGGTGTTGGACTTCGTGGGCTATCACCGCAAAGAGTTCAACTTCTCGCTGAAGTTCGGCGTCCTGACCGGCATTCACGGAAAGCACCTCGAGAAGGCCGTGAAGGAGGACTTCCCATTCTTGCCCTCGGGGTGCCAGGTGCGTCTCGACAAGCAGACCCAAGAGGTGGTGCTGGAGAACCTCAAGTCCCAGATCGCCAACCGTTGGGCCCAGATCGTGGCGCAGCTTCGCGTCACCAAGGACGACTCGTTGGAGGCGTTCCTTGAGTCCTCTGGTCTCGAGCTCAGCGACATCCTCCGCCGCGGCAGCCACTCCTGGACGAAGTTGCGACAGGATGCCGGGCTCGAGACGCTCCCGGGATCAGAACTCGAGGAGAAGCTCCTCAAGCGAGTGCGAGCCTTCGCCCACGTCGACGACCCCATGCGAGCTGCGGCCTACCGTTCACTTCTGGCCGACGAGTCCCCGCGGTACGCCGAACTCTCGCCAGAGGAGCAGCGGATCGCACGCATGCTGTACCACTCGTTCTGGTACGACGGGGGCGGCTTCGCGTCGATCGAGGAAGGCTTCGATGCGATGCGTCATGAGCCAGCCGCGCGTGCGGAAGTGGCGAGCGTGGTCGACTTGAGCTTTGAGGCGGCGCGTCACGTGCCTGTTGCTCTCACCGGATCTCTAGCCGACGTCCCACTCCAGGTCCACGCTCGCTATCAGCGTGAAGAGATCCTGTCCGCGCTCGACTTCCCGCGACTGCCCAACAGCTTCCGCGAGGGTGTCTTCTACTTCGCCCAACTCAACGTGGATGCCTTCTTCATCACGCTGAAGAAATCAGAGGCCGACTACTCGCCCACCACGATGTACGCCGACTACCCGATCTCGCGAGATCTGTTCCATTGGGAGTCGCAGTCGACAACCTCGGTCAACTCCCCCACAGGCCGTCGCTACCTCGACGGGTCATCGACCGTGTTGCTCTTCGTCCGTCAGGAGCCCCGGGACGACTTCGGCACGTCGCCCTATCTCTTCCTTGGTCCGGCGACCTACATGTCACACACCGGCGACCGGCCCATTGCCATCACGTGGAAGCTGCAAACAGCCATGCCAACTGACTTCTTCAACCACGCATCGGCGGTGGCGCAGTAGGGCAGTCCGCCGCGTGCGCGCCAGAGCAGCCACCGAGGCGCCTCGCGTACGACAGCTGTGAGTACTACGTCGTCAACTTCCACTTCGGCGCGCCGCCGGCTGCCGTCGAGTGGACTCTTGATTCCACCATCGTGGAACCCGACGGTGAGACGTCGACCGACTTCGAGTATGGCAATGGCGCCACCTTCTCCGGCGACTTCGACCTCTTCTTGTGTGGCGCCCACGATGACGTCGGTACCTACACGGTTTCGGGGGTGCTGACGGCCTATGACGCCAACTACAACGCGACGACCTACCCGATGGACACCCTGTCGATTCACCCTCAGGGCACCGTCCTCCAAGACCACTCTGTCTGTCTCGGACAAGTCCCCGCGGTTCAACGATGCCGTCCAATTCAAGATCAAGAGCACGGGAGAGACCAGATACGGCAACACGTCCCTCGAGTACGCCTACGTGAGGCTGCAGTACAAGCACGGAGGCAAGTGGAGGTCCGTCAAGAGCGCGAACAAGGTGCTCACCAACGGATCTGGGGTGCGGAAGGACAAGTATCGGGTGGACGCGCGGGGGACGTTCAGGTTCCGGGCCAAGACCCTGCCAGGCGACAGCCTCATGAGTCATCTGGTCGAAGGCTCCGGCGAGTGGCGAACACCCTGGGTCAATGCCGGATGTTCGACCAGCGCTGATGGCTGCAGCAGCCTCGCGAAGCACCGCTCGACGACCCGCCAGTCGGCCGAGGCTCGGCACTACGGCGTCACGACACGACTGCTCGCGGAGACCATGCGGCTGGCGTCGAACAGTCGCCGCTCGCAAGTACGAATTCGGTGACAGTTGGCGCAGACGACCTCGCACTTCGCCGTTTCGGCGATGAGCACTTCGACGGGCCATCTGTCGTTGATCAGCGTGGCGACCCCGTGGAGCTTCCTACCTCTGACGTGATCCCAATCGAGTCCGCGGGCCCACCCTCGCCACCCGCAGTCCGCACACCCCAAATGCCAGCTTGAGCTGATCGTTGAAGTCCTGAAGTTCGAGTCGGCGACGCCAAGACGCAGGCAGTCGATCCGCTGATCGCCAGCTCGACGGTCGCTTGTCCCAGGTGTCGCGCCTGTGGCATCGCGCGCACCTCGCAACACACTTGTCGAGCTCCGCGAGGATGCGAGCCTCGGACGCGCACAGCTGCACCATGCGAGAGAGGTTGCCGTGCTTTGACCCGGATCGACGTGATCCGGGTCGATCGCGCGGATGTCGCTGTAGCCACAATCGACGCAGCCGCGGAGCTTCCAGTCATCGACGAGACGGCGCAGTCGTGCTCGCGCCTTCCTGAGATCTTCGGTCCCGACCCGTTCGTACCGGCGCTTGCTCAGCCTCGCGCACCAAGCGCTCTGGTACTCGGGGTTCTGCCAACGCTTCTTGTTCCGGAGCTGGTCGCGCTCCTTCTCCTTCGGCAGCTGACGCTTCTCGGCCTGCGCGTCTCGGCAGATCCCAGACAACCCGCTGTAGCGCCGCGTCTCTCTGTTGAACGCCGAGGCCGGATGCTCTGCCTCACACCATGGGCACCAGATCGGCGTGTCTGGAGTGATATCCGCAGCCGGTGGACGGCGGCGCCGCTTGCGCGGTTCCTGGTCGGGCATGCTCACGCATTCGCTTTCCCGACCCCAGTGCGAACTTGGTGCCTCCTTTCTACACGTCGCCACCGACAACGAAGACGGCCCCGACGCCGGTGGCGTCGGGGCCGTTCTCAGAGCAAGGATCAGCTGCAGCCGCTGGTGCTCCCGCAGCCCTCGCACACGTAGCACGAGCCGGCCGGGCGCATCTTCGTCCCGCAGGTCATGCAGAGCGGGGAGTCGACGGCGGTGCCGGTGAGCTTCTCGAAGAGCTCGGCGGTGGTCTTGGCCTCGACGGGGGCCGGCTTGATCGACGCCTCGACGATGTCGGCCTCGACGACCTCGGCGACGGGCGACCGGAGCGGCCTCGAGCGAGCTCGGCGGCCGAGCCCGGTCTCCATGAGCGGCTCGTAGGAGCCGGTCTCGAGGTGGCGCTGACGCTCCTCGGCGGAGTAGATGCCCAGGGCCGAGCGCTCCTCGAAGGTGAGGTAGTCCAGGGCCAGGCGGCGCCAGACGTAGTCCATCAGCGACTGCGCCATGCGGACGTCCGGGTCGTCGGTGAGGCCGGCGGGCTCGAAGCGCAGGTTGGTGAACTTCGAGACGTAGGTCTCCAGCGGGACGCCGTACTGCAGGCCGATCGACACCGCGATCGAGAAGGCGTCCATCACGCCGGCCAGGGTCGAGCCCTGCTTGCCGAGCTTGAGGAAGACCTCGCCGAGCTTGCCGTCGTCGTGGGCGCCGGAGGTCATGTAGCCCTCGGCACCGCCGACGGTGAACGACGTCGTACGGGAGACGCGCGACTTCGGCAGGCGCTTGCGGACCGGGGCGTAGACGACCTTCTCCACGACCTTGGTCGCGGCCGACGTCGGCAGCGTCCGCGGCGTCGGACGCGTCCTTCTTGGCCTTGCCGCCACCGTCGGAGAGCGGCTGACCAACCTTGCAGTTGTCGCGGTAGATCGCTGTCGCCTTGAGCCCGAGCTTCCACGACTGCATGTAGACGTCCTCGATCTCCTCGACCGTGGCGCTCTCGGGGAGGTTGACCGTCTTGGAGATCGCGCCGGAGAGGAACGGCTGGGCCGCCGCCATCATCCGCACGTGGCCCATCGGCTTGAGCGAGCGGGCGCCCATCGCGGTGTCGAAGATCTCGTAGTGCTCGAGCTTGAGGCCGGGGGCGTCGACCACGTGACCGTGCTCGCCGATGAAGGCGACGATCGCCTCGACCTGCTCGGGCTGGTAGCCCATCTTCTCCAGCGCCCGCGGGATCGTCTGGTTGACGATCTGCATCGAGCCGCCGCCGACGAGCTTCTTGAACTTCACGAGCGAGAAGTCGGGCTCGATGCCGGTGGTGTCGCAGTCCATCATGAAGCCGATGGTGCCGGTCGGCGCGAGCACCGAGGCCTGCGCGTTGCGGAAGCCGTTCGTCTCACCGGTCGCGATGACGTCGGCCCACGCCTGGGTGGCCAGCTTGTGCACGCGGCTGTCCTCGGTGTGCAGCACGCGGACGACGTCGTTGGCCGCCTGGTGCTTGCGCATCACGCGCTTGTGGGCGACGGCGTTGCGCTGGTAGCCGGCGTACGGGCCGACGATCCCGGCGAGCTCGGCCGAGCGCTTGTAGGACGTACCGGTCATGAGCGACGTGATCGTCGCGGCCATCGAGCGGCCACCGTCGGAGTCGTAGCCCAGGCCCATCGCCATGAGCAGCGCGCCGAGGTTGGCGTAGCCGATGCCGAGCTGGCGGTAGTCGCGGGTGGTCTTGGCGATCGGCTCGGTCGGGAAGTCGGCGAAGCAGATCGAGATGTCCATCGCGGTGATGATGAACTCGACGGCCTTGGCGAAGAGCGCCCCGTCGAAGGTGTCGTCGTCCTTGAGGAACTTCAGCAGGTTGAGGCTGGCGAGGTTGCACGAGGAGTTGTCGAGCGACATGTATTCCGAGCACGGGTTGGACGCGGTGATGCGGCCCGTCTCCGGGTTGGTGTGCCAGTCGTTGATCGTGTCGTCGTACTGCAGACCCGGGTCGGCGCAGGCCCAGGCGGCCTCGCTGATCTTGGTGAAGAGCTCACGGGCGTCGACGCGCTCGATGACCTCGCCGGTGCCGCGGGCACGCAGGCCGAAGTCGGTGCCGTCCTCGACCGCACGCATGAACTCGTCCGTCACGCGGACCGAGTTGTTGGCGTTCTGGTACTGGACGGACGTGATGTCCTTGCCGCCGAGGTCCATGTCGAAGCCGGCGTCGCGCAGGGCGCGGATCTTGTTCTCCTCGTTCTTCTTGGTCTCGACGAACTCCTCGATGTCCGGGTGGTCGACGTCGAGGACGACCATCTTGGCCGCACGACGCGTGGCGCCGCCCGACTTGATGGTGCCGGCGGAGGCGTCGGCGCCGCGCATGAAGGAGACGGGACCCGACGCCGTACCGCCGCTGGACAGCAGCTCCTTCGACGAGCGGATGCGGGAGAGGTTGAGGCCGGCACCGGAGCCGCCCTTGAAGATGAAGCCCTCCTCCTTGTACCAGTTGAGGATCGAGTCCATCGAGTCATCCACCGAGAGGATGAAGCACGCGGAGACCTGCTGCGGCGAGGGCGTGCCGACGTTGAACCAGACGGGGCTGTTGAAGGAGAAGTACTGGTTGACCAGCAGCCAGGTGAGCTCGTGCTCGAAGATCTCGGTGTCGGCGTCGGTGGCGAAGTAGCCGTTCTCGGCGCCGGCCTTCGTGTAGGTCTTCACGACCCGGTCGATGAGCTGCTTGAGGCTCCACTCGCGTACGTCGGTGCCGACCGCGCCGCGGAAGTACTTCGTCGTCACGATGGTGGAGGCGTTGACCGACCAGAAGTCGGGGAACTCGACGCCGCGCTGCTCGAAGACGGTCTCGCCGGTCTTCCAGTTCTGCTGGACGACGTCACGACGCTCCCAGGTGATCGCGTCGTAGGGGTGGGTGCCCTCGGTGCTGAAGACACGCTCCAGCGTCAGGCCCTTGCCCTTGTTGCCAACAGCTCCGGCGCCGGTGCTCACCGTCTCGGTCATGCGTGCTCCTAATAGATGGTGCTGATAGAGGTTAGGACGATCACGAGACGTCTCGCGAAGGGTTGGTAAGCCCGGCAGGCAGCTTCCCCACTACCTGCCGGGCCGTATGTGGTCAGCCCGAGGGGGCTGAATCGGTGGCGCGCTCCAGACGAAGGATCTCGATCTCCTTCTCGAAGTCCTCGGCGGACTCGAAGGCGCGATAGACACTCGCGAACCGGAGATAGGCGACCTCGTCGAGCTCGCGCAGCGGCGCGAGGATGGCGAGGCCGACCTCGTGGGCGGCGAACTCGGCCTGGCCCGAGAGGCGCAGCGCGTCCTCGACGTCCTGGCCGAGGCAGGCGAGCTGGGCGTCCGAGACCGGACGGCCCTTGCACGCCTTGCGGACGCCGGCGATCGCCTTCTCGCGCTCGAAGGGCTCGGTGGCCCCCGACCGCTTGAGGACGGTCAGCTGCATCTTCTCGACCGTGGTGAAGCGGCGGTCGCAGTCCGAGCACGTCCGGCGACGGCGGATCGAGCCGCCCTCGTCGGCGACGCGGCTGTCGAGGACCCGGGTGTCGGTGTGCCGGCAGTAGGGGCAGTGCATCGCGGGTCCTCCTTTCGTGGTCTTCCACCCAGTACAACGGGGTGGCGGCTGTGGATCTTCCTGTGGACAACTAGCCTGAGGCTGTGAGTTGTTCGCTCTGGGCTGTGCACCAGATGTGGATAACTACAGCGGTGTAACTACTAGATGTAGTGGTTACCGTACGTGCCCGGCACTAGGTGCGCAAGCGATCTCCGCACATTGCCGACACCGATCTGTCCGGCTTGGTTAAAACCGCAGGTCAGTGGCCCGGGCCACATTTCCGGGCGGCGTGTCGTCGGTCCGATCTGGCCGATTCGGGTGCCCCGATGAGGCCCGATCGGCCACAATGGCGCCTGTGACTTCGGGGAAGAGAGCTGGCTCGCGACGCGGAGCCCGTTCACCCCGCAAGTTCGGCCGCGGGGCCCTGCTCATCTGCGTCGGGATCACGCTCTGCGTCATCGCCTGGGGCTACCTCGTCTACGCCGCGATCGACTTCGGTACGGCGGCGCGCGGGGGCAGCGACAGCTCGGCCTGGGCGCTGATGGGGCTCGCGTCGCTCGGGGCGATCGCGTGCCTGTTCGTGGGGCTGTTGCTGGTGTCGCGGTTGCTGTCGGCGCTGGGTGGGTCGTCCTGCTTCCGCTTCTGCGGACCCTGACGCTCCTCCTCCCGGGCCTCGGCCGGTCGGTGGGAAGCGCGCGGCTCGCTAGCTCCTGATCCTCGCAGATCGTGGAGGCTTGGTGTCACTATTCGGCACCGTGCCCTCCACGATGCTCTCAGCGGATGACGAGCTGGGGCTTTGCCTCGAGGATGTCGATGCTGACGGACTCCCCGGCGACGGTCAGGGTGTCGGGGATGGGCTGCCAGCTGCCGTCGCCGATCCGGAACCTGCCGGCGTACGTCGTGTCGACGCTGGCCCCGACCGTCCCGGTGCTGGCGTAGACGTGGAAGACGTCGTGGTCGGGGTACGCACGACCGGGGCTGGTGGTGGTCGTCGCCGGTGCCGTCACCGAAGCTCCAGCTGTAGCTCGCCGGCGTCGCCTCGATCGTCACGCTGCGACCGGCCAGGCGGACCTCGCGCAGGGTCGCCGACGAGTTGTCGGTGTAGAAGATCGTCTCGAGGTTGACCAGGGTCTCGCCGTCGGGCGGCTGCACCTTGAGCTCGGAGGCCGGCCACTCGAGGCGTTTGAACTCGCGGATCGCGAGCTGGGTGATGCTCACCTCGTCGACCGCTTCATCCGGTACGCACACGTCCCCGACGTCCGCGCCGTCCATGTAGACGTCGTGCCACAGGCCCGGCTGACCGCCCTCGACGCACTCGACGAGGTCGGTGCAGATGCCGCCGTTGCCGCACTGCAGGGTGACCACCCAGGTGTGCCCGTCGTCCGAGGCGGAGGACGCGGAGTAGTCGGCTGTAGGCTCCAGGGGCAGTCGGCGACAACTGAGTCCAGCCCACACTGACGCATGACGACTCGGTCCGCCGGACATGCGGACGCACGCGAGCGACTGCACATGACGGCCGCAGAAGGAGCCAGTCCGACCAGCGAGCTCCAGCCGGCCGACCGCATCACGACGATCCCGAAGCAGCGTCACGAACCCACTCGTCCGCGACCTTGCCAAGAGTCACCCTGAGCGTCGTCCGACCGGGCTGGCGAGTGCGGTCTGCTCACCCTGCGCCTCGGAGATGACTGTTTCGGGCACGATCCATCGGTCACGTCGAACGTGGGAGGTCTTCCTCGCCGCGCGAATGATCGCGACGATCTCGGCGCCGGCGAACTCGGATCGCTCCACCGCCGTCGTAGACCTCGTCGACCTGTCGACGAACGCCTGACACGCCTGGCACCTCGGAGTCAGCGCGTCGTACTCGGCGGTCTCCCCCGTCACCTGCATCTCGTCCCGCAGCCGCCTGCCACCGCCGGATGAAGTCCTCCGCACTCTCGACCTCAGCCGTCTCCGTCTCCGTAGGACTCGGGAGAGGGCTCGGACGACGTCGGCGTGGGGTCCGGCATCTTGGGCTCCGGCTCGTCCTCGGTGCACCCCGCCAGCAACAGCGGAACGACGAGAGCGAGCGCCAGTGCGCGGCGTACGTCCATCACAACGGCCTTCCCGAGAACTGCGGCAACGCTCAGACGCTACCCACATCCAGCTCCGCTTGAACCATCCCCAAATTGCGCCCTGTGGACAACCCGCAGCCTCGACGACCCGCCCGAAATGGCGCCGAGGGGCGAGCCGCACGGGCCCGCCCCTCGCCTTCCCCTGGTCCACCAGCCGGGGTCGAAGCGGCTGATGGAGGCCCCTCGCGTCAGTCGGTGACGACCGGGACGCGGAGCTTCTGGCCGGCCGAGAGGCCGACGGAGTCGAGCGCGTTGAGCCGCTCGATCTCGGAAATCATGGAGCGGACCTCACCGTCGGTCGCGAGCTCGCTGGCGATGCCCCACAGGGTGTCGCCAGGCGCGACCTGGACGATCTCGGTCGGGGTCGGCTGACCGGCCTCGTCGGTGCCGACGGCGCCGCCGGCGAGCAGGAAGGCCGCCGCCAGCACGAGGAGCAGCGAGGTCATGAAGACCGACGAGCCGGCCGCGGCGGGTGAGGCGTACGGCCGAACGCTGACGCGCAGCCGGGACGGTGAAGCTGGGAGAGATGCTGAGGGTGCTCATGTGTGGCCTCCTGGGGAAGATCAGCCGGGTCGGTCTGTGGATCTGTGTCTAACCGGAGCCACCGACACTGGGTCGGTGTCGATCAGACGTTCGATCGAACAGGTGTACGACGTTAGAGCAGGTGTTCGAACCTCGTCAAGCACCTGGCCGAACAAATGTTCGACGTGTCGCCCCTCCGCAGGACGACACGCAGGTTCGAACAGGTGTTTGATCCACGGGGTCGGGTGGGTCTACGGTGGGTGGACACCAGCCACCAGGGGTGGCAACCGCAGCGGGAGGATCTGAGATGGCCAAGTCGGACGACAAGAACGTGATCGAGATGCCCGACGGCCCCCCGGACGCCACCGGCCTGACCCCGCGCCAGCAGCGCGTGCTCGCCACGATCAAGGACTCCATCGAGACCAAGGGCTACCCGCCCTCGATGCGCGAGATCGGCACCGCCGTCGGCCTGACCTCCTCCTCCAGCGTCGCCCACCAGCTGCGCGTCCTCGAGGGCAAGGGCTTCCTCAAGCGCGACCCCAACCGGCCGCGCGCCCTCGAGGTCTTCCTGCCCGAGGTGATGGCCGCCCGCCGCAGCATCTCCAGCGGCGACGAGTCGAGCGTCGACGAGACCGGCATCGGTGACATCGCCCCGACCGCGGTCAACATCCCGGTCGTCGGCCGGATCGCCGCCGGTGGCCCGATCCTCGCCGCAGGAGCAGGTCACCGACGTCTTCCCGCTGCCCAAGCAGCTCGTCGGCGAGGGCACGCTCTTCCTGCTCGAGGTCTCCGGTGACTCGATGGTCGACGCGGCCATCTGCAACGGCGACTACGTCGTCATCCGCCAGGAGCAGACCGCCACCAACGGCCAGATCGTCGCCGCGATGATCGACGGCGAGGCGACCGTCAAGACGTTCCAGCGCAAGGACGGCCACGTGTGGCTGCTCCCCCACAACGACGCCTACGACCCGATCCCCGGCGACAACGCCACGATCCTCGGCGTCGTGACCGCGGTGCTGCGGAGTCTCTGAGGTCTCGACCTCGCTCGACCATCGGGGTGGTCATGTCACCACGTCCGAGCCACGATGGCTGACATGAGCGATATCCACGAGTCGTACGACTACGTCATCGTCGGGGGCGGCGTCGCCGCCGCCAGCGCCGTGAAGGGCATCCGGTCCGAGGATCCGAGCGGCACCATCGCGGTGCTGGGCTCGGAGCCGGACAAGCCGGTCTATCGCCCCGCCCTGTCCAAGGACCTGTGGCTCAAGGACGACGCGACCCTGGAGGGGAACTCGCTCGCCGGCGACCTCGATGACGACGACGCGGTCGACCTGGTCACCGACACGACCGTGACCGAGATCGACCCCGGCGCCCACGTCGTACGCCTCGCCGACGGCAGCAGCGTCGGCTACGGCAAGCTGCTCCTGGCCACCGGCGCCGAGCCGCGCCGGCTCGCGGTCGACCCCGGCCCGCGGGTCATCTACTACCGCACGGCCGCGGACTACGAGCGGCTGCGCACGATCGTCGACGCCGGCAGCCACGTGGTCGTTGTCGGCGGTGGCTACATCGGCTCCGAGATCGCCTCCGCGCTCGTGCAGAACGACGTCGCCGTCACGCTGGTCCTCGACCTCCAGGACGTGCAGGAGCAGATGTTCCCGCGTGCGCTGGCGGCCAGCCTCACCCAGGCCTTCGTCGACCGCGGCGTCACCGTCGTGCACGGCTCCGTGGACAGCGGCGAGGACACCGGCAGCGGCGTGAAGATCCGCCTCGACGACGGCACCGAGATCACCGGGGACGCCGCCGTGATCGGCGTCGGCGTGCTGCCGCGCACCGGCCTGGCCGAGGCCGCCGGGCTCGACGTCGACAACGGCATCACCGTCGACGACCACCTCCGCACGAGCGCCACGGACGTGTACGCCGCGGGCGACGTCGCGTCGTACCCCGACGCCCTCCTCGGGCGCCGCCGCGTCGAGCACGTCGACCACGCGGAGAAGTCCGGCGAGCTGGCCGGCAAGGCGATGGCGGGCTCCGACGAGACCTACGACTACACGCCCTTCTTCTGGTCCGACATCCTCGACGCGGGCTACGAGGCGATCGGCGAGACGAGCAGCAGGCTCGACATGGTCGAGGACTGGAAGGACGGCCAGATCGGCACGGGCGTCGTCTACTACGTGGGGTCCGGCCAGGTCCGCGGCGTGCTGCTGTGGAACGTCTGGGACAGCGTCGACAAGGCCCGCGACCTGATCGCGGAGACGGGTCGGGAGCCGGTCGTCCGACCCGGAGTCGCTGCGGGGCCGCATCCCCTTCGGGTGACCCGCCGGGTGACCCCTTCGCCGGTGTAGCCTCGCCGGGATGCCAGAGCCCCGCGAAGCAGTCGACGTCTCCCCCGAGGTGTTCCGCACCCGCCCGGGCAACCGGCGCCGCCTGACGCCCGACGGCCAGGACGCGCTCGAGCACCTCGCCGCGGTGGCGCGAGGGGTCGGGCTGGATCAGCCCGCTGGCCTACAACCTGACCATCAGCCACAGCCACCGGTTCGTGTGGTTCCGCGTCGCCAAGGTCGCCACCCGCACGATCCGCCACCACTTCGAGAGCCACCACGTGGCGCTCGACGTGGACCACGCGATGCGGGTGCGCTATCCGCTGGCGGCCTTCGGGGACTACGTCACCTTCGGGTTCGTCCGCGACCCGCTCGACCGGTTCGTCTCGGCGTGGCAGGACAAGGTGGTCAACGCCAACTACTACGCCTTCGACGAGGCGACGTACGAGCGCATGCAGCGCGTCGAGGAGTTCGCGCTCTGGACCGCGACCCACGACCTCGCGGCCGTCCCCGGCACCGACCAGCACCTCACCCTGCAGAGCCGGATGATCGACCTCAACCGGGTCGACTTCGTGGGCCGGCTGGAGACCTTCGACCGCGACTTCGCCGAGGTGTGCGAGCTGGTGGGCGCCCCGGCCGTGCCGACGGCGCCGCAGAACCAGACCGCGCCCGGAGGCCGCGACCGACAGGTGTCCGCCGAGCTGCGCGACCTGGTGGCCCGGATGTATCGCCGCGACTACCAGGTGTTCGGCTACAGCTCCTGAGCTCACTTCGCCTGACCCAGCCGCCCCAGCGCCTGGCGTACGAGCGCGGGGTCGGTGGTCGACCACATCGGCGGCAGCGACGCCTTGAGGAAGCGGCCGTAGCGCGCGGTCTCGAGCCGCGGGTCGAGCACGGCGACGATGCCGCGGTCGGTCATCGTCCGGATCAGCCGGCCCGTCCCCTGCGCGAGCAGCAGGGCGGCGTGGGTGGCGGAGACCTCCATGAACCCGTTGCGCCCCTCGGCGTCGGCCGCCTTGGCGCGCGCCGACATGAGCGGGTCGTCGGGGCGCGGGAACGGGATCCGGTCGATGATCACCAGCTGGCAGGTGTCGCCGGGGACGTCGAGGCCCTGCCACAGCGACAACGTGCCGAACAGGCAGGTGTGGGGGTCCTCGACGAACTGCTTGGCGAGCTCGGGCAGCTGGGCGTCGCCCTGGGCGAGGGTGGTGAGGTGCGGGAGCTTGACGCGTACGGCCTCGGCCGCGGTCTCGGCGGCGCGCCGTGAGGAGAAGAGGCCGAGCGTACGTCCGTCGAGGGCGTCGATGAGCTCGCAGATCTCGTCGAGCTGGGCCTGCCCGAGACCGTCGCGGCCGGGCGGCGGGAGGTGGCGGGCGACGTAGAGGATGGCCTGCTGGCCGTAGTCGAAGGGCGAGCCGACGTCGATGCCCTTCCACGGCAGCGCCTCGTCGCTGTCGGGCGTGGCGACGGCCATGCCGACCCGCTCCGACGGGCTTGAGCCCGAGCGAGGTCGCCACCGCCGCGAAGTCGCCGCCGAGCATCAGGGTGGCGCTGGTGAAGACCACGCTCTTGTCGGTGAGGAGCTTGTCGCGCATCGGGCCCCACACCTGCAGCGGCGCGACGTGGAGTCGGGCGGGGATCCGGTCGCGCGCCTCGTTGAGCCAGAGCACGTCGCGGTCGGAGTCCGCCGCCATCCGCTCGGCGTTGACGAAGACCTCCTGCACCATCCCCTTGGACTGGGTGCGACCGGCGTCGCCGTCCCCACCGCCCCCGCCGGGGGCCTCGCGGGGGTAGGCCGAGAGGCAGGCGCGGGCGGCGTCGCGGACCGCGACCAGCGCGTCGCCGAGCTGCTGGGGGACGTTGTCGATGCGGCCCGCCGACACCGCCTCGAACGCCTCCGCCAGCTGGCCCGCGGCGTCCTCGAGGTCGCCGGCCGGATCACCCTCGGCCTCGGCCGTCCACCGCACCGACCGGCGCGCGGCACGCTCGATGTCGGACGCGGCGAGCTCGTCGGTGGCCGCCTGCGTCACCCGGGCGACGAGCTCGTGGGCCTCGTCGATCACGACCGTGTCGTAGTCGGGGATCATCGGCACGTCCTCGATCGCGTCGATCGCGAGGAGGGAGTGGTTGGTGACGATCAGGTGGCTGCGCTGGGCCTTCTCCTTGGCGAGCTCGGCGAAGCACTCGGCGGCGAAGGGGCACTTGGTGGCGCCCAGGCACTCGCGGTGGTTGACGCTGACCTGGCGCCACTCGCGGTCGGTGTGGCGCGGCGCGTTGTCGCGCTCACCGGAGGCACCCTGCTCGGACTCCTCCTCGGCCCACGAGCGCAGCTCGAGCACCTTCTGGGCCATCGACCCGACGGGTACGTCGACCAGCGTGCCCTGGTCGTCGGGGACGCCGGCGCGGATGCGGTGCAGGCAGGCGTAGTTGGAGCGGCCCTTGAGCACGGCGTACGACGTGTCGACGCCGCGCACGTCCTTGACCGCCTCGACCAGGCGCGGGAGGTCGCGCTCGACGAGCTGGTGCTGGAGGGCCAGGGTCGCCGTCGCGACGACCACGCGCTTGTCGTGGAGCATCGCGGGGACCAGGTAGCCCAGCGACTTGCCGGTGCCGGTGCCGGCCTGCACGAGCAGGTGGCGGCCCTCGGCCATCGCCTCGGCGACCTCGGTGGCCATCTGCACCTGGCCGTCGCGCTGCTGCCCGCCGAGCGCTGCCACCGCGGTGGCGAGCACCTCGGTGACGGGGGCGGTGGCGACGTCGGTTTCAGGCACCAGAGAACCCTACGGGTCGCGCCCGACACCACGACGTACGCCATCCACAACCGCGTGCGGGACGGCGTACCTCAGCGCTTCTTGCGCTCGATCTGGCGCTCGATGCGGCTCTCGGGCTGGCCGAGGATCTTCGCCAGCAGCTTGACGCGGAACTTGTAGGCGACCACGAGCGACGACGACGAAGAGGAGGAACCAGAGCATGGGGCCAGCGTACGCCGGGCCCGCAAGGAACTCAGACGACGGCGCCGGAGTCCTCGGCCTCGCGGACGACCTTCTCCTTCTTGACCCGACCCATCGGCCACTTCGCCTGGAAGTAGGTCAGCATCGGGGTGGCGGTGAAGACCGAGGAGTACGTACCGACGATCAGACCGACGAGCAGGGCGATGGCGAAGTCCTGCAGCGAGTCGCCGCCCAGCACGGCCAGCGCCGCGAGGATGAACATCGAACCCAGGCCGGTGTTCACCGTGC
Organism: uncultured Actinomycetota bacterium; assembly: GCA_963778975.1. Taxonomy (GTDB): domain Bacteria; phylum Actinomycetota; class Actinomycetes; order Propionibacteriales; family Nocardioidaceae; genus Nocardioides. The sequence goes on along the minus strand of CAVZWM010000014.1, from coordinate 125,187 downwards.
GCGGGATGGTCTCCACGGCCGCCTTGTTGGCGATCGCGTTGAAGTCCTCGTCGGGTCGTGAGCCCCACCAGCGTTCGCGGATGCGGTCGAAGACGACGACGGTGTCGTTGACCGAGAGACCGACGATCGTCATCACGGCGGCCAGGAAGATGCCGTCGATCGGCTTGCCGAGCCAGGCGAAGAGGCCGACCACGAGCAGCACGTCGTGGAACATCGCGCGCCACCGCGGCGACACCGAAGGTCCACTTGAAGCGGATCGCGAGGTAGAGCAGCTGGGCGAGCAGCGCGATCCCGAAGGCGATCAGCGCCCGGTCGCGGAGCTCCTGGCCCAGCGAGGCGCCGATGCGTTGGTCGTCGACCTTGGTGACGTCGCCGCCGACCTCGGCCAGGGCCGCCTCGATGCGCTGCTCCTCCTCGTTGCTGACCTCACCCGTGCGGACGGTGAAGTCGGCCGTGTCGGCGGTCTGCACGACGGCCTCGGGGAAGCCGGCCTCGGCGACGGCCTCGCGAGCCTGGTCGATGGTCATGGTCTGGCTCACCGAGTAGTCGAGCTGGCGACCGCCGGTGAACTCGACACCCAGGTTGAGGCCCTGGCTGACGATGCCGACGATCGCGACGACGAGGGCGGCGCCGGAGATGGCGAGCCAGGTGACGCGACGCTTCATCAGGTCGGGCGCGGCCTTGTCGAGCCACGTACGGACGCGGCCGACGTTGGCGATACCGCTGAGTGCGGGCCGTCGCTCGACGAACTTGTTGGACACCGACACGTCGCAGAGCACCCGCGCGATGATCAGCGCGGAGATCATGGACGCGATGACACCGATGGACAGGGTGACACCGAAGCCCTTGATCGGCCCCGAGCCGAAGAAGAACAGCAGGGCGGCGGCCAGCAACGTGGTGACGTTGGAGTCGATGATCGCCGACCACGCCTTGTTGAAGCCGACCTGGAGAGCGCGGCGCAGTCCCGCGGAGGGATAGGCGGCGTACTCCTCCCGTGCTCGCTCGAAGACGAGCACGTTGGCGTCGATCGCCATGCCGATGGCGAGCACGAAGCCCGCGAGGCCCGGCAACGTCAGCGTGGACCCCAGGCCGACGAGCATGGCGTAGGCCAGCAGGGCGTACGACCCGAGCGCGATCGTGGCCATCAGGCCGACGAAGCGGTAGACGAAGATGATGAAGAGGCCGGTGAGGACCAGGCCGATGATGCCGGCCTCGATCGAGGCGTCGATGGCCGCGGCACCCAGGCTCGGGCCGACGAGGCGGTCGGAGATCGCGGTCAGCTCGAGCGGCAGCGAGCCACCCTCGATGAGGGCGGCCAGGTCCTTGGCCTCGGTGGGCGTGAAGTTGCCGGTGATGTCGGTCGAGCCACCGCGGATGCCGACGTCACAGCCGACGTCGGTGTTGACCTCGGGGGACGAGATGACCTCGCCGTCGAGGACGATCGCGATCCGGCGCTTGGGGTCGCCCGACGGGTTGCACGCGGCCGTGCCGGTGATGTCGGCCCAGGTGCTGCCGCCCTCGCCGTTGAAGTCGATCGCCACCACGTACTCGACGCTCTGGTCGCGCTGGACCGAGCTCGCGCCGCTGATCTCCTCACCGGCGATGACGGTGGGGCCGACCTCGAGCGTGTCGCCCTGGTCGGTGGGGAGGACCTGGTTGTCCTCCTTGCCGGGCTCGGCATCGGGCTCGGCCACGCCGACGACCTCGTGGATGGTCAGCTTGGCCGTCTGGCCGATCTTCTCCTCGGCCGTCCTGCGCCTCCTCGTCGGAGGTGACGCCGGGCAGCTCGACCAGGATGCGGTCCTCGCCCTGACGCACCAGCGTCGACTCGGCGACGCCGAGGGCGTCCACGCGGCCGCGCAGCACGCGCAGCGTCTTGTCGACGTTCTCCGCCGTGGCCGGCGTCTCCTCCGTGCCCTCGGCCTGGAAGACGAACTGCGCCCCGCCCTTGAGGTCGAGACCGAGATTGGGCTTGACGTTGACCGCCAGGGCCGCGCACCCGGCCAACAGGCCGAGCACGAGGAAGAACCTGACGAGAACTCCGCGTGACATGCGCGACATCCTCCACCAGAGGCCAAACAGACACCGAATTGGGGTACGCGCAGGGTCCGAGCCCCTCGACAGGCACGGCGACCCGGTGTTGTCTGGGTCACACCGCGACATCCCGCGGGTCATCCACTCGGGAGGACACATGTCCCAACGCATTTCACGGCACAGCTCCATCAGGCTGGCCGCCATCGGTGGCCTGGTGGCCGCCGGCCTCGCCGCCACCGCGGTCGGGGCGACCGGCACCAACGGCGCTCCGGACGACGTTCCGCGCACCCTGGCCCGGACCGCCGCCGACGACACCACCAAGATCGTGATGGTCAAGGCGCCCACGGTCGCCAAGCGCAACGAGGTCATCGCCCTCGGCCTCGACGTCACCGAGCACGCCGACCGCCGCGGCATCGAGGTCGTCCTGCACGACGCCCGGGACGCGCAGGTCCTGCGCGATGCGGGCTTCTCGTGGACCGTCACGGTCAACGACCTCGAGGCGGTCACCAAGACCAACCGCAAGGCCGACAAGGCGTACGCCGCCTCGGTGGCCGACTCGGGGCTGCCCAGCGGCCGCACCTCCTACCGCACCTACGACGACTACCTCAGCGACCTCGACCAGCTGGCCCGGGACTACCCCTCCCTGACGCGTCCGCTGACCCTGGCCAACCCGACGGTCCTGGGCGAGCCCATCCGCGGCATCGAGATCAGCCGCAACGCCGACACGGTCGAGGACGGCAAGCCGGTCTTCCTCCTCATGGGCGCCCACCACGCGCGGGAGTGGCCCAGCGCGGAGCACACCATCGAGTTCGCCTTCGACCTGCTGGAGTCCCACGCCGCCGGCGAGGCCCGCGCGCGGAGCCTGCTCGACCGGTCGCGCGTGATCCTGGTCCCCATCGTCAACGTCGACGGCTTCAAGATCTCCCGCAGCGCCGCGCCTCTGGGCGACTTCAGCACCTTCGACTACGAGATGAAGCGCAAGAACTGCTCCATCTCCGCGTCCACCCCGGCGCAGTACGTCACCGGCACCTGCTCCAACAACCTCGCCGGGCGTCTGCGCGGCACCGACCTCAACCGCAACTACCCCGGCTTCTGGGGTGGTGGCGGCGCCAGCCCCATCTGGTCCAGCGACACCTTCCGGGGCGACGGACCGGGCAGCGAGCCGGAGTCCGACGCGGTCCGCCAGCTCATCTCCGAGCGCGCGGTGACCGATGATGATCTCCAACCACACCTACAGCAACCTGGTCCTGCGTCCCCCGGCCATCGCGGCCACCGGCCTCGCCATCGACGAGCCGCAGCTGAAGGCGCTGGGCGACGCGATGGCGGCGGAGAACACCTACGCCAGCCAGGCGTCGTACCAGCTCTACGACACCTCCGGCTCGACCGAGGACTGGAGCTACTGGATCACCGGTGGCTTCGGCTACACCTTCGAGATCGGTGACGACGGGCTTCCACCCGGCCTATGAGGAGGCCGTCGTCGGCGAGTACCTCGGCGACGCTCCCGCCAACAGCGCCGGGCTCGGCGGCAACCAGGAGGCGTACTGGATCGCGGCGGAGGCTGCGGCCGACCCGACGCTCCACTCGCAGATCCGTGGCACGGCCCCGGCCAAGCACACGATCAGCGTCTCCAAGACCGTCGTGTCGCCGACCTCGCCGGTGATCCAGCCGAACGGCTCGACCGGGGCACCGATCCTCTACGAGGACACCCTGACGACCGACTACACCTCGACCGGTGGGCGGTTCACGTTCGACGTCAACCCGTCGACCCGGCCGCTGGTGATGGGTCGTTCCGGACGCGAGGCCCAGGCCCCGCCGCAGGCGGCGATCTCGCTGACCAACCCGGCCGGGTCCCCGCTCGTCGGGAGCGAGCGAGTACGTCGACGTTCGAGGTGCAGGGCCTGCCGCAGGCCGACAACGGCTACGTCGTCGTCTCGATCGACTGGCCCGCGGTGGACGCCGAGGACCAGGACTGGGACTTCTTCCTCTACGGACCCGACGGGGCTCCGGTCGGCTCGGGCGCCACGCTGGCCAACCCCGAGGTGATCCGGATCCCGGACCCGAAGCCGGGCACCTACACGCTGGTCGCCGACAACTACGCCGGCGGCTCGGCCGCAGTACGACTGGTCCGGCACGGTCACCTTCGAGAGCCCGACGCCGCCCAGCCCGACCGGGACCAAGGAGGCGTGGCTGCTGAGCTGCGCCGACAAGCAGGGCAACCTGGTGGCCACCCGTGAGGTCGTGGTCGACCGCGGTCAGGCCATCGACGTCGGCAACGCCTGCAAGCGGGAGAAGTAGCTCGACTGATCGCAGGTTGCTTCACCATGGCATGTCGCGAGCGGGCACTTCCCCGGGTCAATTGACCTGGGGAAGTGCCATTTGCCTACATCCCATGGTGAAGCGACAGCAGGAGGGCGCGTCAGCGGGCGTACGCCGCCAGCTCGCCGGCGAGGTCGGCGTTGGCCCGACCGACGACGAGCGTGCCGTCGCCGGTGTGCTCCATGGAGCCGATCTCGGCCTCCTGGTGGATCCGGTTGACCAGGTCGCCGCGCTCGTAGGGCAGCAGCACGTCGAACTCGACCTGCGGGCGCGGGAGCTCGGACTCGATCGTCACGAGCGCCTCGGCGATGCCCTCGCCGGTCTTCGCGCTGACCACCACGCTGTGGGGCTCGCGGGCACGGAGCCGGCTGATCACCAGCGGGTCGGCGGCGTCGGCCTTGTTGATCACGATGATCTCGGGGACCTTGGTGGCCCCGATCTCGGCGAGCACCACGCGCACCGCGGCGATCTGGCCCTCGGGGTCGGGGTGCGACCCGTCGACGACGTGCAGCAGCAGGTCGGAGTCGGCGACCTCCTCCAGCGTCGACCGGAAGGCCTCGACCAGGCCGTGCGGGAGGTGGCGGACGAACCCGACGGTGTCGGACACCGTGTAGATGCGGCCGTCACTGGTCGTCGTACGACGCGTGGTGGGGTCGAGCGTCGCGAAGAGCGAGTCCTCCACCAGCACGCCCGCGTCGGTCAGCCGGTTGAGCAGGGAGGACTTGCCGGCGTTGGTGTAGCCGGCGATCGCGACGCTGGGGATGTGGTTGCGGCGGCGCGACTGGCGCTTGACGTCGCGGGTGCCGCGCAGCTCCTTCAGCTCGCGGCGGAGCTTGCCGATCCGGGTGTTGATCCGGCGGCGGTCGGTCTCGATCTTGGTCTCACCGGGGCCGCGGCCACCGATGCCCTCACCGCCGGCGGCACGTCCACCGGCCTGGCGGGAGAGGTTGCCACCCCAGCCGCGGAGGCGCTGCTTCATGTACTGCAGCTGGGCCAGCTCGACCTGCGCCTGGCCCTCCTTGCTCTTGGCGTGCTGGGCGAAGATGTCGAGGATCAACGCGGTCCGGTCGACGACCTTGACCTTGATCCGGTCCTCGAGGTTGCGCAGCTGGCTGGGCGCGAGCTCGCCGTCGCAGATGACGGTGTCGGCGCCGGTGGCCTGCACGATCTCGCGGATCGCGTCGACCTTGCCGCGGCCGATGTAGGTCGCGGGGTCGGGCGACTGCCGGCGCTGGAAGATCGCCTCGAGCACCTCGGAACCGGCCGTCTCGGCCAGGAGCGCGAGCTCGGCCATCGAGTTCTCCGCGTCGGCGACGGTGCCCTCGGTCCACACGCCGACGAGCACGACGCGCTCGAGCCGGAGCTGGCGGTACTCGACCTCGGTGATGTCCTCGAGCTCGGTGCGCAGTCCGTCGACGCGGCGCAGGGCGTGGCGCTCGGCGAGCTCCTTGGCCCCGATCGAGAGCTCCTCGGGGTCGTCGTCGTCCCAGCTCGTGTCGTACGACGTGTCGTCGGCGTAGCCGGACTCGAAGTCGTCGTCCTCGTCGTCGTCGACGACGTCGAGGTCGCCGTCGAGGTGGATGGCGTCCGCGTCGTCCCAGCCGCGGGTGGCATCGAGCGCGTCGCGCAGGGTGAAGTCGGATGCCGTGGAGTCAGGTGCGTTCGTCATATGCACTCAAGAGTAGGTCGGCACGGCGAGGTGTGCGAATGACTTTGACCCTGCGGGCGACGACGTACGCCCGGTTCAGGCGCGATGACGGCCCACGGGGAGCACCGCGTCGGCCTCGAGGGAGCTGGTGTCGATGAACTCGTCACAGGCCGACCGCACGTCGTGCGGCGTGTGGGCGCCCCCGGCCGCGACGACCCGGACCCCGGTGGCGTGCAGGCGGTGGACCAGGGGCAGCGAGGAGGTCAGGTCACCCGCGATCACGACCTCGTCGACCGCGGCGTCGCGGGCGACGTCGACCGCGTCGATGGCCATCGCGACGAGGGCCTGGTCGTCGTCGTCGGCGAAGTGGTGGAAGGAGTGCAACCCCCCCTGCGGCATGCGTCGGACCCACTCACCGAAGTCCGGCCTGCTCCAGTCTGCGTAGGCGCGGCACACGTTGACCGTGCTCCGCTCCGCCACCTGCGCGAACAGCCGCGAGGCGATATCGGCCGAGACACGGCGCGCGTCGATGAGCACTGCCACCCGGGCCACCTGCTCCGACTGCGAACCGGTGGGGCGACGTGGAAGGGCCGGGAAGCCCGGCGACTGCTCCGGCTCCTCGCCCGTGCCGTCGGCCGAGGGTTCCCCCGCCTCGAGCAGGTCGGCCGGCTCGTCGTCCGTGACGTGATCGACCGGTGGCTCCGGCAGGACCTGGAGCACGCTCTCGCGACGGACGCGCTCCTGCGCCCTGGTGCCGGCCGCCATCCATCGGCGGACGAGCGTTGTCAGCTCACCGTCCTGGAACGAGCCGCTGTCCTTCACCGCATGAAGCGGTTCCATCATGTTCGACATCGATTGCCCCCCACAGGCCTCATGCATGGTTGAACTTCCCCAGCGGCCACGTTCCACCCAGACGCGGGGTCGTGCATCCGGTTCGTCCGAAATGAGGAGGGTTGGCCTAGACCAGTGCGGAATCGGTGGTCGCGGAACAACGACGCCGATCGATCACTTGGGAGGCATCCGGATGCCGCCGTCGACGCGGATCGTCTCGCCGTTCATGTAGGAGTTGGTGAGGCACTCCACGACCATGCTGGCCAGCTCCTCGGCGTGGCCGAGCCGCTTGGGGAAGAGCACGTTCTGGCCGAGGTTGGCCTTGAACTCGTCGGGGTCGGGGAAGGCGTCGTAGATCGGGGTGTCGATCAGGCCGGGCGCGATGGTGTTGAGGCGGATGCCCGAGGCGGAGAGGTCGCGCGCGATCGGCAGCGTCATCCCGACGACGCCGCCCTTGGACGCGGAGTAGGACGACTGGCCGATCTGGCCGTCGAAGGCGGCGACCGAGGCGAGGTTGACGATGGCGCCCCGCTGGCCGTCGGCGTCGGGCTCGTTGCGGCTCATCACGGTCGCCGCCTGGCGGGTCACGTCGAAGGTGCCGATGAGGTTGATCTCGACGACCTTGCGGAAGGCGTCGAGGTCGTGGGCGGACTCCAGCATCCCGTCGCGGCCGATGGTGCGCTGGGCCCAGCCGATGCCGGCGGAGTTGACGCACGCGCGCAGCGGCGCGATCTCGCCGGCGGCCTCGACGGCCGCGGCGACCTGCTCGGTCTTCGTCACGTCGACCGCGGCGAACAGGCCGCCGATCTCCTCGGCGAGGGCCTCCCCCTGACGCGGCGTTGAGGTCGGCGATGACGACCTTCGCGCCCTTCGCGGCGAGGGCGCGGGCGACCGCGGCGCCGATGCCGCTCGCGCCGCCGGTGACGATGGCAGAGGATCCGGTGATGTCCATGGGGCGATCCTAGGACCGGGGTTGACTCCCGTCAGAGGTCGGTCACCCCGACGGCGACGATCTCCGCCGGCCCGGTCATCAGCACCCGGTCGTCGGCGGTCCGGACGACGGTGAGGGTGCCGCCAGGGACGTCGACGCGGTAGGGGGTGTCGCGGGGCGCGTCGTCGGCCAGCGCCGCGACCACGGCGACGGCGCAGGCGCCGGTGCCGCAGGAGCGGGTCTCCCCCGCACCGCGCTCGTGGACGCGCATCTCGACGTGGTGCTCCCCGCGGCGTACGACGAACTCGACGTTGACGCCGTCGGGGAAGACGGCCAGGTCGCGGCCGGGCGGCTCGAGCAGGTGTCCGGCCTCGGCGAGGTCGTCGACGAACGCGACGGCGTGCGGGTTGCCCATCGAGACGTGGCGGGCCGGCCAGCTCCGTTCCCCCACCGACACCGTGGTCTCGCCCAGGACCGCAGGCGCGCCCATGTCGGCGGTGAACTCGTCGCCCGAGCGCTCGAGCGTCTTCAGCCCCGAGCGGGTCTCGATCTCCATCGGGAAGGCCACGCCCTCGCGCTCGTGGAGGTAGCGCGCGAAGACCCGGATGCCGTTGCCGCACATCTCCCCGACGGAGCCGTCGCCGTTGCGGTAGTCCATGAACCACCGACCGTCGTCACGGCGTACGGCGCGCAGCACCCCGTCGCGCGCCGATCCCGGCACGGCGGTCGCACAGGGCTCGTACGCGCTCGGGCGACAGGTCGCCGTGCACCGAGCCGTCGGCGTCGGGCAGGACCACGAAGTCGTTCTCGGTGCCGTGGCCCTTGAGGTAGGCGTAGCTCACCCGTCCAGTGTCGCAGGAGTGGGTCCCAGGTCAGCGCGGGTCGACCACCTTGGCCGACCCACCGCCGCGGCGGCTGGGCTCGGCGACCGCGGTGAGCCGCTTGCGCGGCCCGAACTCGATCGCCGTCGCCGCACCGATCTCGGCGGCGCTGGTGAGGGCGTCACCGGCCGGGACGAGGGTGTGGCCGAGCGCCGTCAGCGCCGGTCCGTAGGCGGTGATGAAGGCCGGCTCGGCGGTGACGTTGGCGGTGTTGCGCTGGGTCGCGCGCGGCGCCGCGATCGCCTCCTCGATGCTCATGCCGAGGTCGATCCGGTTGACGAGCATCTGCAGGACCGTGGTGATGATCGTCGACCCGCCCGGCGAGCCGAGCGCCAGGAACGGCTTGCCGTCCTTGAGCACGATCGTGGGCGACATCGAGCTGCGCGGGCGCTTGCCGGGCTGGATCCGGTTGGGGTCGGTGGCGTTGTAGACCGTGCTGAAGTCGGTCAGCTCGTTGTTGAGCAGGAAGCCGTGACCGGGCACGACCATGCCCGAGCCGCCGGTCTGCTCGATGGTGAGGGTGTACTCCACGACGTTGCCCCACTGGTCGGCGACGGTGAGGTTGGTGGTCGAGATGTTCTCGGTGTCGGCGTCGGTGGTGCCCTTCGCGGTCGACGGCCCGCAGACCCCGTCGTACGACGTCACGTCACCGGCGGCGACCGGCTTGACCGCGGCCTTGGCCGGGTTGAGCGCGCAGGCCCGCTCGGCGGCGAACGTGTCGTCGAGCAGCCGCTTGGTCGGCACGTCGACGTAGGCCGGGTCGCCGACGTACTTGCCGCGGTCGGCGTACGCCAGCGCGCTGGCCTCGAGGTAGTGGTGGAGCGCCTGCTCGGCCGTCATCGCCGAGAGGTCGTAGCGCTCGAGGATGTTGAGCGCCTCGCCGACCGTGGTGCCGCCGGAGGAGGAGGGCGCCATGCCGTAGACGTCGTGGCCGCGGTAGGACACCTTGGTCGCCCGCTGGGAGCGCACCTTGTAGTCGCGCAGGTCGCGCGGGGTGAGGTAGCCGGGAGGCACGGGCAGCTCGGTGTTCTTGGTCGTGCGCGGGTGGCGCACCACGTCGGACATCAGCCGGGCCAGCGGTCCGCGGTAGAACGCGTCGGTGCCGCCGCTGGCGATCGCGTCGTACGTCGCCGCGAGCTCGCGGATTGCGGAAGATCGAGCCGACCTTCGGCGCATCGCCCTTCGGGAGGAACAGCTCGCGGCTGTCCTTGAACGCGGCGAAGCGCTCCTCGTTGTCCAGCGTCTGCTGGCGGAAGGTCTGGTCGACGACGAAGCCGCGAGTGGCGACCGTGGTGGCCGGCGCGAGCGCGTCGGCGAGCGACCAGGTGCCCCAGTTGGCGAGGGCCTTGTCCCACGTCGCGAGGGTGCCGGGGGTGCCGACGCCCACTCCGCTGGTGACCAGCTCGGGCGTGAAGTTGTAGGGCTTGCTCGGTGGCCGGGTCGATGAACGCGTCCTGCGGCATCTTGCGCGGCGCGGTCTCGCGGCCGTCGATGGTGCGGACCTTGCCGGACGTGGCGTTGTAGTAGACGAAGTAGCCGCCACCGCCGATGCCGGCGCTGTAGGGCTCGGTGACGCCGAGCGTCGCGGCGGCAGCCACGGCGGCGTCGACGGCGTTGCCGCCGCGCTTGAGCACCTTCAGTGCGGCTGCGCTGGCCTCGGGGTCGACGGTGCTGACGGCGCCGCCCTTGCCCACGGCCGTGGCCTGCTTGGCGGTGGGCCGACTCTCCGGGGCGGCCTGGTGCGGCCTGGGGTGCGGCTCCGACCGAGGAGACCGGGGTCGCCAGGAGTGCGGCGAGGACGCCGGCCGAGGTGGCGGCGGCTGCGAGGGACGTGCGCTTGCGCATGGTGGAACCTCCCGAGAGATGAAGTCGCCAGCCTGCCTTCATCCGTCGTCGATGTCCACGCCCTCAGGGCTGCGTGTCAGCGCACCACGGCGTAGCGCCCGCACATGAAGTCGCGGTTGCGCGCGATCTCCTCGAGCCTCAGCTCCACGTGGCGCGGCAGCACGGGTGCCCCGCTGCCGATGGTCACCGGGGCGTACTGCAGCCACACCTCGTCGAGCAGCCCGGCGTCGTGGAACTGCCCGACCAGGTCACCACCACCGACGACCCAGAGGTCCTTCCCGTCGGCGGCCTCGGTCATCGCGGCGTGCACGCGGCGTACGTCGTCGCGGTCGAAGCGGACGCTGTCGGGCGCCTCGGGGAAGGTGCGGTGGGTCATCACCCAGGTCGGCAACGGACCCCACGGGTCGTCGTCGTGGTCGAGGATCCACTGCCACGTGGTCGCGCCCATGACGCAGGCGCCGAGCCGCTCGCGGAACGCGGGATAGCCCATCGGGCCGTCGGAGTCGATGTCGCGCGAGATCAGCCAGTCGAGGGAGTGGTCGTCGGTCGCGATGAAGCCGTCGAGGGTGCAGCCGGTGTAGTAGATGGTCGCCATCGGTCCATTCTGACGTGGCTCGGCTCCGTCCGCCTGACCGAAATGGGCGTTCTCAGACCAGCGCGGCGAGCGCGGGCTCGGCGACCTCGACGGGCAGGTGACCGAGCATCACCAGCTGGGCCATCCCGTGCACCGTCGACCACATGGCGGCGGCCAGCGCGGCGGGGTCGCGACCCGCGAACGCCGGCTCGGTGGCGACCAGGGCCTCGATCTCGGCGGCCAGCAGCTCCTCGTTGCGCGCGATCAGCGGAGCCATCTGCTCGCTCGGCGTGCCCGGGGAGCAGTAGTCGGGGTCGAAGACCAGCGAGAACGCCTGCGGGTGCTCCGCGGCGTAGTGGACGTACGCGGAGCCGAGCGCGCGGACCCGCTCGGCCGGGCCGTCGGCGGCCGCGACCGCCTTCTCCTGGGCGGCGAGCAGCTCGGCCATCCCCCGCACCCCGAGGGCCTGCAGCAGCGCGGCCCGGTCGCCGAAGTGGTGGTAGGGCGCGTTGTGGCTCACGCCGGCGCGACGGGCCACCTCGCGGAGGCTGATCTTCGCCGCGGACGTCGTCTCGAGCAGCTCGAGCGCGGCGTCCTCGAGCGCGGCCTGGAGATTGCCGTGGTGGTATCCGCCGCTGGATCTTGACATGAGCAACATCCTACTCCAATGTTGTCAGTGTCCAGTTTCTTGTCACTGTCCAGATTGGAAGTTCCGGCCATGGCCAACGTCCTCGTGATCGACGGGCACCCCGACCCCGTCTCCCTCACCGCCCAGCTCGCCACGTCGTACGCCGAGGGGGCCGGGGCCGACGCGGTCCTGCTCACCCTCCGCGACCTCGACTTCGACCTCACGCTCCGCACCGGCTACCGCACCCCGCAGGACCTCGAGCCCGACCTGGTCCGTGCCCAGCAGCTCCTCGAGTGGGCCGACCACGTCACCGTCCTCACCCCGCTGTGGTGGGGCTCGGTCCCCGCGTTGCTCAAGGGCTTCTTCGACCGCACGCTCGAGCGCGGGTGGGCCTTCCGCTACAAGGAGAACGGCATGCCCGAGGGACTGCTCGCCGGCCGCACCGGCCGGCTCGCCGTCACCTCCGACTCCCCGCGGTGGTACCTCCCGATCGTCGGCGACAGCACCGTCAAGCAGGTCAAGGGACGCACCCTGGAGTTCTGCGGCATCAAGCCGACCAGGGTCACCCGCTACGCCGACGTCCGCGGTCGCAGCGAGGCCGAGATCGCCGAGTGGATCCGTCGAGCAGCCGACCTCGGAGCGGCCGACGCCGCCCGGCCCGCCGTCGTACGACCGGCGCGCGAGCTCGCCGGCGTGTGAGTTCAGCCGGCCAGCGACTCGACCGCGCGGGCGACCTTGTCCACGCGGTCGGGGTCGTCGTGGTCGATCCAGAGGATCCGCTCGTCCTTGCGGAACCAGCCGTCCTGGCGGCGCGAGAAGCGCCGGGTGCCGGCCTTCGTCTGGTCGCTCGCCTCGGCCAGGGTCCGGTCGCCGGCGAGGAAGCCGATGACCTCGCGGTAGCCGATCGCGCGGGGTGCGGTCCGGCCCTGCGCCAGGCCCCGGGCCAGCAGGGCCTCGACCTCGGCGACGAAGCCGCCCGCGAACATCGCGTCCACCCGCTGGCTGATCCGCTCGTCGAGGGTGGGCCGGTCGATGTCGACGCCGACCTGGATCGTCAGCGGGTCGGCGTACTCCAGGACCGGGAGGCTCGCGCTGTAGGGCCGGCCGGTGAGCGCGATGACCTCCAGCGCTCGTACGACGCGGCGCCCGTTGTCGGGGATGATCCGCGCGGCCGCCGTCGGGTCGACCCCGGCCAGCCGCTGGTGCAGGGCATGGCTGCCGATGCGGTCGAGCTCGGCCTCGAGCTCGCGGCGCAGCGACTCGTCGGTGCCGGGGAACTCGAAGCGGTCGACGATGGCCCGCGTGTAGAGCGCCGAGCCGCCGACGAGGATCGGCACCCTGCCGCGCCGGCGCACCTGGCCGATCGCGTCGCGGGCCCAGACCTGGAACTGGGCCACGGTCGCCGGCTCGGTCACGTCGAGGATGTCGAGCAGGTGGTGGGCGATGCCGCGGCGCTCGGCGGGAGGCAGCTTGGCCGTGCCGATGTCCATGCCGCGATAGACCTGCATGGCGTCGGTGTTGACGATCTCACCGCCGAGCCGCTCGGCCAGGTCGAGGCTCAATCCGGTCTTGCCGGACGCGGTGGCGCCGACGAGCGCGACGATCGGTCCGGGCATGGCGACGATTGTTTCAGGGCGGCTACTGTCGATGACGTGCAGTGCCCACCACTCGCGTGGGCCCCGAGCTCCAGGAGACAGCATGAGCTTCCTCGACAAGGCCAAGGCCCAGCTCACCAAGGCCGTCGACGACCACGGCGACAAGATCGCGGCCGGCATCGACAAGGCCGGCGCGGTCGCCAACGAGAAGACCGGTGGCAAGCACGCCGCGCAAGATCGACCAGGCCACCGGCAAGGCGCGCGACGCCCTCGACTCGCTCGACGGCAAGAACGACGACATCGGCCCCGGCCCCACCACCCGGTGAGCGACGACCGCTTCGCCGTCGTCCCCGCCTCCTACATCTACCTCCTGCGCGAGACCGATCGCGGCACCGAGGTGCTGCTGCAGCTGCGCCAGGGCACGCCCTACATGGACGGGCACTGGGCAGCCGCGGCCGCCGGACACGTCGAGCGGGGCGAGACGGCGTACGACGCAGCGCACCGCGAGGCACTCGAGGAGCTCGGCGTCACCGACCTCGACCTGGACTTCGCCTTCACCATGCAGCGCACCCAGTTCGCCGACTCGATCGACGAGCGGGTCGACTTCTTCTTCACCGCACGCTCGTGGAGCGGCGAGCCGCGGATCGTGGAGCCGGAGAAGTGCGCCGAGATCCGCTGGTGCCCCCTCGACGCGCTGCCGTCGCCGGTGGTCCCGCACGAGGCGTACGCCCTGTCCCGGCTGTCCAGCGGCGAGCGCTACCTGACCTTCGGCTGGTCCACACCTGCGCAGGTGTAGCCACCCCGCCTCACGACGCGGCACGATCGACCGACCGACCAGCAGAAGGAGGCGGCATGCCTGACAACGACCTCGGCCCGATGCCCGAGTCCACGACCGCAGGAACCCGAGCTCGTCCCCGGTGGCGTGGACGCGATCCTCGACGGCCCTCCCGAGGAGAACCTCGCCCGCGACCTGAGCCCTGACGACAACCCCGCGGTCGACGACGTCCTGCCCGAGGAGATCGCCGAGCCCGACGAGAAGCCGCAGGCGCCCGACGAGGGGTCGGACGCGGACGACGAGGCGTCCGGCGAGAGCAGCGACGAGCCCGACGCCGGCCAGGAGGCCGAGGACGGCTCGGTCGAGCCTCCCGCCTGACCCCCGCCCCGGCCGGTGATCGTGGAGGTCTGGTGCCGGCATGCGGCACCGATCCTCCACGGTCAGGCCGCGAGCTCCATCGCGCAGCCGGCTCCGCAGGCGCGCCCGCCCGGCCAGCCCCGTGCCACGAGCAACCGCGAGATCTTCGCGGCCGTCGAGCAGCTCCGGTCGTAGACCTGGCCCCACGACAACCGCACCGCCGTACGCCCGTCGACGGCCCCGTCGAGGTCCCGCTCGAAGTCCCTGTCGCGCGCCTCGGCGGTGTCGTGGAAGAGCCGTCCGTCGAGCTCGACGTCGAGGACGCCGTAGGTCGCGTCGCGGTAGACCACACCCGCCGTCGTGCTGCCGCGCTGCTGGCGGACCGCCGTGGGGAGCTCGTGCGGCACCTCCACCCGCGTGAGGTAGCCGTGCTCGAGCACCGAGCAGGCCCCCTCGGCCACGTCGTGGAGGACCGCCGCGAGGAAGTCACGGCGCGGAGCCCGGTTGCGTGCAGTCGAGGGCGACGCGCATCCGCGCCGCGGTGGTGTGCTGGGACTGTACGGCGCGGGCGACGGCGCCGATCGCCCCGAACTCGCCGCGGGACGCGAGCGCCACGTCGAGCGCGGCCTCGTCGTACCTCATGCGGGGCGGGCCGAGGTTCCACAGCACGCGGTCGTCCAGGCCGAAGGTGCGGACCACGTGGATGCCCGCGGGCGCGACGACCCGTCTCTCCCTGTCGATCACCACCTGGATCGGGCCGTCCTCGGCATGCCGGCGGCCGGGACCGTCGGCCGCCCGCATGGCCGACTCGGCGGCCAGCGCGGCGGGCCAGCAGAACAGGACCGCCGCCCACGCCCGCTGCAGCCAGGTCGGATCGCCGGTGTGGTCGAGGTAGACGCCGGGATGGACCACGCTGAGCTCGCGCCGCCGGATCAGCCGCCGGATGTCGTGCGGCTCGAGATCGAGGGTGCGCAGCTGCGCACGCGCGACGACACCCGCCTGGTCGGCGAGGGTGGGTCGGATCCGCTCCATGCCTCCACCCTCGGGGCAGCGCGACCCCGGGCGCCACCGCCGATCGCCGGCCTGTGGACAACGAGATCGTGGAGGCCTGGTGCCGGTATTCGGCACCGGAGGCTCCACGATCCGTGTCGGTTTCCCCGGGTACCCGGGGATCCCGACAACAGGCCCTCAGCCGCAGGCAGGCGCCGGAGGCAGCGAGGCGGGCACGCCGAGGGTCGGCATCCCGAGGCCGACACCGGTCGGCGCGGCGGGAGAGGTCGTCCGCCGCTCCCAGGCGTCGCCGGCACGGGTCCGGCGTACGGACCGGATCGGGCTGTCGGCGACCAGGTGGTGCGGGGCGGCGTAGGTGACCTCGACGGTCACCATGTCCCCCGGCCGGACCGAGTCGGCGTCGACGGCAGAGAAGTCGGCCGCGAAGTGCACCAGCCGGTTGTCGCGCGCACGCCCGGAGAGCCGCTT
This sequence comes from uncultured Actinomycetota bacterium, assembly GCA_963778975.1. GTDB lineage: Bacteria > Actinomycetota > Actinomycetes > Propionibacteriales > Nocardioidaceae > Nocardioides. The sequence continues at coordinate 109,293 of CAVZWM010000014.1, read as the reverse complement.
GGTCGCGAGGTCCTTGCGCCCCTCGCCCTCCGACACCATCAGCTCGACGGTGCGTCCGACGAGGGTCTTGGCCTCGGTCCACGCGACCTCGTCGACCACCTCGACGAGGCGCAGGTAGCGGTCCTTCACCACCTCCGGCCCGATCTGGTCGTCGAGGGTGGCGGCGGGAGTGCCGGGGCGCTTGGAGTACTGGAACGTGAAGGCGGCCGCGAACCGCGCCTCGCGGACGACGTCGAGGGTGGCCTGGAAGTCCTCCTCGGTCTCGCCGGGGAAGCCCACGATGATGTCGGTCGTGATCGCCGCGTCCGGGATGGCGGCGCGGACGCGCTCGATGATCCCGAGGTACTTCGAGGAGCGGTACGAGCGGCGCATGTCGCGCAGCACCTTGTCGGAGCCGGACTGCAGGGGCATGTGCAGCGACGGCATCACGTTGGGCGTCTCGGCCATCGCCTCGATGACGTCGTCGGTGAACTCCGCCGGGTGCGGCGAGGTGAAGCGCACCCGCTCGAGGCCGTCGATCCCACCGCAGGCGCGCAGCAGCTTGGAGAAGGCCTGGCGGTCGCCGAACTCGACGCCGTAGGCGTTGACGTTCTGGCCGAGCAGGGTGATCTCGGTGACGCCCTCGGCCACGAGCGCCTCGATCTCGGCGAGGATCTCGCCGGGTCGGCGGTCCTTCTCCTTGCCGCGCAGCGCCGGCACGATGCAGAACGTGCAGGTGTTGTTGCAGCCGACCGAGATCGACACCCACGCGGCGTACGCCGACTCGCGCTTGGTCGGCAGCGTCGAGGGGAACACCGACAGCGACTCGAGGATCTCGACCTGCGCCTCCTCCATCACCCGCGCCCGCTCGAGCAGCACCGGCAGCGAGCCGATGTTGTGGGTGCCGAAGACGACGTCGACCCACGGCGCCTTGGTCGGTGATGGTGTCGCGGTCCTTCTGGGCCAGGCAGCCGCCGACGGCGATCTGCATGCCGGGCGTCACCGCCTTGACCGACGCCAGCTGGCCGAGGTTGCCGTAGAGCTTGTTGTCGGCGTTCTCGCGCACCGCGCAGGTGTTGAAGACGACCACGTCGGCCGGGGCCTCGGAGCCGGCCGGGACGTAGCCCGCGTCCTCCAGCAGGCCGCTGAGCCGCTCGGAGTCGTGGACGTTCATCTGGCACCCGTGGGTCCTGACCTCATAGGTGCGTGCTGCGGTGTCTGACGTGCTCTCTGCGGTGGCGCTCATGGCCGCTCCAGCCTACGGCGACCGGCCTGCGCGGGAAGAACCCTGGGTAGCGCGCCTCGGCTGGCGGATGGTGGACACCGCGCGTGCCTCCTCGCGGCAGTCCGTGCGCACGGCACCGGCCCGACAGCACCGCGGCCGCGACTGACCCAGCGCCTAGGCTCCGGGGATGCCGCGCCTGCACGCCTACGAGCTGCTCCCGGACGACGCCGGTCGCGACGCCGTGCTCACCGACTGGCAGGCGCTCCGGGACGCCGGGCTGCGCTCGCAGCTCGACCACAAGGGCATGACCAACACCCCGCACGTCACCGTCGTCACCGCCGAGGTGCTCGGGGCGGAGCAGGACGCCCTGGCCGTACGACACCTGGGGCCGGCGCTGCCCGTAGAGGTGCGGACCTCGGGGATCGCCCTGCTGGGCGGGAGCCGGGTCTCGGTCGTCCGGCTCTTCGACGTGCCGGACGACCTGATGCGCGCGGTCCTCGCGCTGCGCCGGGACGTACCGCACCGCCAGCACCCCGGCTGGTTGCCCCACGTCACGATCGGCCGACGGATCCCCCGCGCCGACGTCGTCGCCGCGCTCTCGGCGCTCCGCCCGGACCCGGTCACCCTGCGCTTCACCGAGCTGCGCCGCTGGGACCCGGACGCCGGGACCGTACGAACGTTGTGACCCTCGGCGACGACGAGGACGGTCACGCCACACCGACCAGGGCCGGCACCTCCCTCACCAGGTCGCGGCCTAGCTCCGCCGTGTCGCAGTCCCCCGCGGCAGCGGCCCACCAGTGCTCGGCCAGCGCCGGCCCCTCGGCGGACAGGCGGGCCAGCACGCGTGCGCGATGCCCGTCGTCGTACATCAAGGAGGCGAAGGCCCCGGCAATCGCGGCGACGTCGTCCACCTCCTGCACGTCGAGGAAACGCACCTCCAGATAGCGCCCGCGGGGACGCACGGGCGGGAACAACGTGGTCAGGTGGGCGTCGACACCGCCCGGGACGAAGACCTGGGCACCGGCCGCGAAGTCGGCGTAGGCGACGACGGGGTCACCGTGCAGCAGCCGGTCGTCGAAGGCCGTCCGGCCGGGGTCGACGGCGAGCCAGGTCGCGAGTCGTGACCCGGGGCCCGAGCACCGGGCGTACGCCGCCGCCAGGAACGGGCCGGCGAGCTGGAGCGCCCGCCACTGCTCGAGTCCGGCCGCCCCCGGCCACCAGTCCAGGCAGAGCTGGGTGGAGGCGGTGGCGCGCATCATGCGCCGCCCCGCAGGGCCGATCGTGTCGAAGTGGCGTTGCATCGCGAGGTAGCGCGCCGACGTCAGCTGCAGCGGGATCTCCTCCACCGGCCGCGGGTCGGTCGGGGTCGCACCCAGGTGCACGCCGATCCGCGCACAGTCGGCGGTCAGAGCGGTCACGGCCGCACGGAGCTCGTGGCCGAGGCGGGTCGGGTCGGCGGCGACCGGCAGGCTCAGCTCGACCTGGCCACCCGGCTCGAACCCGAGGAACGGGGCGTACGCCGAGTGTGCCGCCGCCGCGCGGATCCAGCCGATGGACGCGGACGCCCCGGACCGGTCGTGCGCCATCAGCTCCTGCTCGACGGCGATCCGGGTGCGGCGCGCGCCGCCGCGGTCGAAGAGGTGGGCGACGGATCCGGCTCGTGCTGACATGGCCACTCCTGATAATGTAAGGCTGCCTGTCGATATATTGGAAGGTTTCCTTACAGATGTCAACCCCCGCACCTTTTCCGCTTCCCGACCGCAAGCCGATGATCGGCGTGGTCTCGCGCGCCCATCGCGAGCTGCGCGCCGACATGCTCCGCGAGGCCCACCGGCGCGGCCACCCGCACATCAAGCCGGCGCACAACGACGTCTTCGCGACCCTGCCGCTCGAGGGCGCCCGGGCCTCCGACATGGCCGCGCACGCGGGCGTCACGCGGCAGTCGATGGGCGAGATCATCCGCGAGCTCGTGGACCTCGACCTGCTCGAGATGCGGCCCGACCCCACCGACGGCCGCGCCAAGATCGTCACGTTCAGCGCCCGCGGCCTGGAGTTCACCCGCGGGGGCATGCAGCACATCATCGACCTCGAGCAGCGCTTCGCCGAGGAGTTCGGGGCCGAGGACTACGAGACCGCGCGCCGCGTGCTCGAGGGCATCGTGGACCTGCTGCACGAGTCGGCGAACGACTCCGCGTAGGGCAGCACCGACCCCGTCCCGGGACACGGGACGGTCACGATCACTCGTTTGGGCCACGCGGTGATAGCCCGAACGGATCACGTGTGGATAGGTTGCCCCAATGACCGCACAGCACCAGGAGTCACTGTCGGCCGGGCGGGGTGAGCCACTCGTCGTCCTGTCCGGCGTGCAGAAGCACTTCGGACAGCTGCACGCCCTCAAGGACATCGACCTCACCGTCACCCGCGGCGAGGTGGTCGTCGTGATCGGCCCGTCCGGCTCCGGCAAGTCGACCCTGTGCCGCACGATCAACCGGCTCGAGACCATCGACGAGGGCACGATCACCCTCGACGGCACGGCCGCTCCCGCAGGAGGGCAAGGCGCTCGCCTCGCTCCGCGCCGAGGTCGGCATGGTCTTCCAGAGCTTCAACCTCTTCGCCCACAAGACGATCCTCGAGAACGTCACCCTCGGGCCGATCAAGGTCCGCGGCATGAGCAAGGCCGAGGCCGAGAAGAAGGCGCGCGAGCTCCTCGACCGGGTCGGCGTCGGCCACCAGGCCGAGAAGTACCCCGCCCAGCTCTCCGGCGGCCAGCAGCAGCGCGTGGCCATCGCCCGCGCGCTCGCCATGGAGCCGAAGGTGATGCTCTTCGACGAGCCGACCTCGGCGCTCGACCCGGAGATGATCAAGGAGGTCCTCGACGTCATGGTCGACCTCGCCCAGCAGGGCATGACGATGATCGTGGTCACCCACGAGATGGGCTTCGCCCGTACGGCGGCCGACCGGGTCGTCTTCATGGCCGACGGCGCCATCGTCGAGGAGAACACCCCCGAGGAGTTCTTCACCAACCCCAGCTCGGACCGCGCCAAGGACTTCCTCGGCAAGATCCTCAAGCACTGAGCCACCATCATCCGGTCCATCCACACACGGGGGCCGAATATTCGGCTCGGGACAGAAGGAGATGCAGATGAGATTCATCCGAACCAAGGCCGTCGATCGCCGTCACGGGGCTGGCCCTCAGCCTGGCCGCCTGCGGCGACGCCGGCGATGACACCGAGGGCGCCGACGTCGAGGTGGCGGAGGACGCCGCCGACGAGTTCGACGACGGCACCCGCATGAAGGAGCTGGCCGAGGCCGGCACGGTCAAGATCGGCGTGAAGTACGACCAGCCCGGTCTCGGCTTCAAGGACGCGGCCTCCGACATCCCGACCGGCTTCGACGTCGAGATGGCCAAGATCCTCGTCGCCAGCCTCGGCATCGACCCCAACGACAGACGGTCGAGTGGGTCGAGACGATCTCCGACAACCGCGAGCCCTTCCTCGAGGACGGCACCGTCGACCTCGTGCTCGCGTCGTACTCGATCACCGACGAGCGTCGCGCGGTCGTCGGCCAGGCCGGCCCCTACCTCGTCACCGGCCAGCAGCTGCTGGTCGCCGAGGACAGCGACGTCGAGTCGGCCGAGGACCTCAGCGGCAAGGAGGTCTGCTCGGTGACGGGCTCCACCTCGCTGGACAACGTCAAGGCCGAGGGCATGAAGCCGGTCGGCTTCGACACCTACTCCGAGTGCGTGGAGAAGGTGCTCGACGGCACCGTCGCAGGCGATGTCGACCGACGGCACGATCCTCGCCGGCTACGCCGCGCAGAACGAGGGCGAGCTCAAGGTCGTCGGCGACGAGTTCTCCGAGGAGAGCATCGGCGTCGGCTACTCCAAGGACCGCCCGGAGATGTGCCAGTGGATCGTCGACACGATCACCGCGGCCTACGACGACGGCACCTACGAGGAGGCCTTCGAGGCCACGCTCGGCCCGTCGGGTGTCGAGGTGCCCGAGCTTCCCGAGATGGACGCCTGCGAGTCATGACCGCGACCACCGCTCACCGGTCCCGGGCCCGCCGGGACGTCGGGCCCGGGGTCGGGCAGCCCCCACCTGAGAGGAGCGGCGTGAACGCCGTCCTCGACAACTTCGACCTGCGTGCTGAAGGCGTTCGGCTACACCGATCTTCCTCTTCCTGGTCTCCGCAGTGATCTCGCTGCTGCTCGGCACCCTGCTCGTCGCCATGCGGGTCGGGCCGATCTCGGTGCTCAACAAGGTCGGCACCGGTCTACGTCACCCTCGTCCGCAACACCCCGCTCGTCATGATCTTCCTGTTCTTCCAGCTCGGGGCCGGCAAGATCTTCGACGGCTGCGCTTCAAGCTGGGTCGACATCCACATCGGCCCCTTCGACTTCACCTCGTTCTTCACCGCCGCCGTGGCGGCGCTGAGCCTCTACACCTCGACCTTCGTCTGCGAGGCGATCCGCTCCGGCGTCAACGCCGTCCCGCTCGGCCAGGCCGAGGCCGCGCGGGCGATCGGACTCCCCTTCACCGGCGTGATGCGCCAGGTCGTGCTGCCCCAGGCCGTCCGCGCCTCGGTCCCGCCGGTGGCCAGCACCCTGATCGCGCTGCTCAAGAACACCTCGGTCGCCGCCGTCTTCGGCGTCATCGAGGCCGTCAGCCAGATGAAGGTCTTCACCAACGACTACGCCGACCGAGCGCTGGGGGATCTTCATCGCCTTCGCGATCGGCTACATCATCCTCGTCGAGCTGGTCTCGCTCGTCGCCACCGTCCTCGAGCGTCGCTGGAGGATCGCCTAATGAGCTGCCGGAGTCCTCTTCGACGCCCCGGTCCCGCGACCATCGCGCGGCACCGCATCTACACGATCGTCGCCGGCGTCGCGCTCGTCGCCGTCGTCGCCTTCGTGCGTCTAGCGGCTCTACGACGCGGGCCAGTTCGAGTACGACAAGTGGGAGCCCTTCGTCACGCCGCGCTACATCCGAGGCGATCCTCGTCGACGGCCTGCTCGATCACCCTCCAGATGGCCGTCAGCGCCATCATCGGCGCCGTCGTCTTCGGCCTCGTCTTCGGCATCGGCAAGCTCTCCGACCACGGCTGGCTGCGCTGGCCCTGCTGGCTGGTCGTGGAGTTCTTCCGCGCCGTGCCGGTCATCATGCTGATGATCTTCTGCTTCTACGCGATCTTCGGCGGGATGGACCCGCTGAGCAGCCGGCACCTACTGGTCCGTCGTGCTCGCGCTCACCCTCTACAACGGCGCCGTGCTCGCCGAGGTCTTCCGGGCCGGCATCAACGCCGTGCCGAGGGGCCAGGCCGAGGCGGCGTACGCCATCGGCATGCGCAAGACGCAGGTGATGAACCTCGATCCTGCTGCCGCAGGCCGTCAAGATCATGATCCCGGCGATCATCAGCCAGATGGTGGTGGCCCTCAAGGACACCAGCCTGGGCTACGTCGTCGCCGGTCTCGGCCTGACCCGGATCGCCAAGCCGATCTACCACGACGTTCGACAACCACGTGCCGACGATCATCGTCATCGCCGCGCATCTACGTCATCGTCAACCTGCTGCTCACCTGGCTGGCCACGTGGGTGCAGAGGACGCTTCGTCGGGCGAGAAGAAGGTGCTGCGAGGTGCGCATGGTCGGCGAGCAGACCGTCGGCCGCGAGCGCTGACCGTACTCGCCTGCGGCCGGAGCCCGTGACGTCGACGCCCGTCACTTCGGTCCGGGCCGCTCGGTCACCTACAGCCGGATGACGCCCTCGATCACCACGATGCCGTCCGCGCGTTCGCCGCGGACGCGGACGTGCACGTCGGGGTCCGTCGCCGGTCCACTGCTCCGGGTCGGTCTCGGCGATGCAGGTGATGTCGGAGTCGGCCTTGGCCGTGTAGGCGACCTCCATGCCCTTGGGGATCCAGCGCCTGTCCGCGCGGGATGGTCGACCTCGGCCAGCGCACCCATCGCCGCCTCGAGGCCGTTGCACAGCGCGATCGCGTGCACGGTCCCGAGGTGGTTGTGCACGCCGCGGCGCTTGCGGATCACCAGCTCGGCGCGGTTGGGCTCGATCACGGTGAAGCGCGGGTGGATCGTGGCGAAGTAGGGCGCCTTCTGCGCGAAGGCGAACGAGAAGACCCGCTCGCCGAGGGGCAGCGCGGAGGTGGTGCTTCCAGAGGTCGAGGACGTGGTCATGCCCGCATGTTACCCGCGGGTAACCGTGGCGCTGACTACGTCGACCGCGGGCTCAGGGCGCCTGGCGAGCAGCTCGACCCGGTTGCCGTGCCCGTCGAACGTGTGGCACCTGACGTGGCCCGGGAACGTGTCGCGCTGGCTCCGTCGACCTCGAACCCGAGGCCCGCAGCCGGGCGGCCACCGTCTCGAGGTCGGCGCACGACGAAGGCCGGGTGGGCCTTGCGGGCCGGGACGAACGGGTCCTCGACGCCGACGTGGAGCTCGGCCGCGACGGCGCCGTGGTCGTCGTACGACCGGAACCAGGCCCGCCGCGTCCGGCCAGCTCCGCGGGCTTCTCGACCTCCGTCAGGCCGAGACCCTCGGCATAGAAGCGGCGCGCGACGTCCTCGCCGCCGGGCGGGCAGGCGACCTGGACGTGGTGGAGCCTCATCAGCCGGCCTTGCGGCCACGACGAAGATCCGGCGGAAGGGCATCAGCACGCGGCCGGCCGCGTCGGCCGGGTAGGCCTCGCGCAGCAGTGCCTGGAACTCCGCCTCGAAGTCCTGCCGCAGGTCCGTCGGGCAGCGCCTGCAGCGTCGGCCGGGCGCCGGTGCCGGACACCCAGGTCGAAGACCGGGTCGTCGCCGGTCAGCACGTGCAGGTAGGTCGTCTCCCACGACGTCGACCTCGCACCCGAGCGTCGAGCCAGCACCTCGAAGTAGTCGTCCGGTTCGTGGCTCGCCGGCACCGCGACGCCGCGGACGTGCTCGGCGTACGGCGCCCGGTCGGCGATCTCGGTGCGGATGGTGTGGCTCGGCTCGCCGAAGTTGCCGGGCACCTGGAAGGCGAACCAGCCGCCCGGCGCGACCTGCTCGACCAGGCGCGGCAGCAGCTCGAGGTGGTCGGGCACCCACTGGAGCGTGGCGTTGGAGACGAGCACGTCGACCGGCTCGCCGCGCCGCGGTCGGGCGGCCCAGTCGCGCAGGTCGGCGACCTCCCAGGTGACGTCCCGTCGACCGCGCGCGCGGCGGCGATCATCTCCGGGCTGCAGTCGATGCCGGTCACGCCGGCTCCGGGCCAGCGCTCGGCGAGCAGCGCGGTGAGGTTGCCGGGGCCGCAGCCCAGGTCGACGACCGCTCGCCGGCGCCGTCGGCGCCGACCCGCGCGAGCAGGTCGACGAAGGGCCGACCGCGCTCGTCGGCGTACGCCAGGTAGCGCTCGGGGTCCCAGGTGTGGCTCATGCGTCGGCTCCTGTCGGATGCATCTTGACGTCGAGATACATCAGCTCGCCCGAATCCATCTTGATGTCAAGATTCTCGACGGATCTGGCAGACTGCCGCCATGCGCGACGAGGTGGACGGCCTGGTCGAGGCCTGGGCGCGCGAGCGCAGCGACCTCGACCTCGGCCCGGTCGAGGTCTTCAGCCGCATCAGCCGGCTGGCCCGCCACCTCGACCTCGCCCGCCGCGACGCCTTCACCGCCCACGGCATCGAGTCGTGGGAGTTCGACGTGCTGGCGGCGCTGCGGCGCGCGGGTGCGCCGTACGAGCTGTCCCCCGGCCGCCTGCTGCGCGAGACCCTCGTGACCAGCGGCACCATGACCAACCGCGTCGACCGGCTCGCCGCCCGCGACCTCGTCGAGCGGCTGCCCGACCCGCGCGATCGTCGCGGCGTGCTGGTGCGGCTCACCCTCGAGGGCAAGGCCGCCGTCGACGGCGCCTTCGGTGCCCTGCTCGCGGCCGAGGCCGACCTGCTCGCCGCGCTGCCCGCCGCGCGACCAGCGCCACGCTGGCCGTCGCTGCTGCGCACGCTGCTCGCGCCGTTCAGCCCGCCCGGAGGACTGAGCCTACTCGCACGCACGCTCCGGACGCCTCGAGCCACTCATGCTCGAGGCTCGTCCTTCTCGGCCTGCAGCTCGCGCTCAGCTGCTCGCCGAGGTCGGCAGCCGGTCGTAGTCGGTCGAGGTTGGCGGCCATCTCGTCGTTGAGCGCCTTCTCCTGCTCGGCGATGCGCGCGAGCTGCTTCTCGATGCGGGCCAGCGCCTTGCGGGCCGTCGCGCTCCTCGGCGCTGCCGGACTTGGCCTTCGCGGGCTCCGCTCGGTGCCGCGGACGCGGTCGAGCGGCGCCGGCAGGGCTGCGCGGCGCCAGCGAGTCGAGGCCGGCCGCCCGGCGCTCGAGGTACTCGTCCACCCCGCGCGGCAGCATCGAGATCTGGCCGTCGCCGAGCAGCGCCCACACCGAGTCGGTGACCCGCTCGAGGAAGTAGCGGTCGTGGGAGACCACGATCAGCGTGCCCGGGCCAGCCGTCGAGGAAGTCCTCGAGGACGTTGAGGGTGTCGATGTCGAGGTCGTTGGTGGGCTCGTCGAGCAGCAGCACGTTGGGCTCGTTGCAGCAGCAGCTTGAGCAGCTGGAAGCGCCGGCGCTCGCCACCGGACAGGTCGCCGAGGCGCGCGGTCAGCTTGTCGCCGGTGAAGCCGAAGCGCTCGAGCATCGAGGTCGCCGTGATCTCCTGAGCCGTCGGCGGTGCGGGTGACCCGCGCGGATCGCCTCGACGGTCGGCAGCACGCGCCCGTCGGGGTCGACCTCGTCGATGGCCTGGGTGAGGTGCTCCATCGCGATCGTGCGGCCGTGCTTGACGCGCCCGACGGTCGGGCGCCAGGCCGCCCGACGATCAGCGAGAGCACCGAGGTCTTGCCGGCGCCGTTGACGCCGACGATGCCGACCCGGTCGCCGGGGCCGAGGCGCCAGGTGGCGTGCGTCGAGCAGCTGACGCTCGCCGCGGGAGAGGTCGACGTCCTCGATGTCGATGACGTCCTTGCCGAGCCGCTGGGCGGCGAAGCGCTGCAGCTCCATCCGGTCGCGCGGCGGCGGCACGTCCTCGATCAGCTGGTTGGCCGCGTCGATGCGGAACTTCGGCTTCGCCGTCCGGGCCGGGCGCACCGCGACGCAGCCAGGCGAGCTCCTTCTTGACGAGCTGCTGGCGGCGCTGCTCGGAGGCGCCGGCCTGGCGCTGGCGCTCCGCCTTGGCCAGCACGAACGACGCGTAGCCGCCCTCGTAGGAGTCGACCACGCCGTCGTGGACCTCCCACGTCGTCTGGCAGACCTCGTCGAGGAACCAGCGGTCGTGGGTGACGACGACGAGCGCGCTGGGCGCGGCGACGAGGTGGCCGGCCAGCCAGGCGACGGCCTCGACGTCGAGGTGGTTGGTGGGCTCGTCGAGCACGATCAGCTCGTGCGCGCCGAGCAGCAGCGCGGCCAGCGAGCAGCGGCGACGCTCGCCACCGGAGAGCCCGAGCGACGGCCCGGTCGAGCGAGACGCCGGCCAGCAGCTCCTCGACGACGCCGCGCATGGTCGAGTCGGCGAGCCCACTCGTGGTCGGCCCGACCGCCGAGCACGGCCTCGCGCACGCGTGTGGGTGTCGACGAGCTCGTCGCCCTGGTGGAGGTAGCCGATCTCGACGCCGCGGTTCATCGAGACGCGACCGGCGTCGGGCTCCTCGAGCCCGGTCATCACCTCGAGCAGGGTGGTCTTGCCGTCGCCGTTGCGGCCGACGATGCCGATCCGCTCCCCGACGGAGATGCCGAGCGAGACCGTCGCTCGAGCAGCGGCCGGACGCCGTAGGACTTCGAGACCGTCTCGAGGTTGATCAGGTTGGCCATGTCACGGGCGATCCTCCAGGAGAGCCCTGAGCCGACCATCGCTGGACGAGGGCCGGACCACGTGGGCCCGGCGACCGGCCGTGCGATGAGTACGACGTCGTGCCCCGCGCCCCGCAGGCCCGCCACGACGGCGTGCGCGCCGTCGAGCGAGTCGCACAGGAAGACGCAGGTCGGGCCGGAGCCGGAGACGAGGCCGCGCAGCGCACCTTCGGCCTCGCCGACGGTCGATCAGGGTGCCGAGCTCGGGTCGCAGGTCGACCGCCGGCGCCTGCAGGTCGTTGTGGAGGGTGCGGGCGAGCCGCAGCGGCTCGCCGCTCGCCAGCGCGGACAGCAGGTCGGCCGGCTCGGCGGGCTCGGCGAGCGCGTCGGGGAAGAGCTCGTCGAAGTGCGCGGTAGACCTCGGGCGTGGACAGCCCGACGTCGGACGGGACGGCGACCCACCACCACGTGCCGCGGTCGTCGAGCGGCTGCACCAGCTCGCCGCGGCCACGTCCACGCGCCGTACCTCCCACGAGGGAGAACGGGACGTCGCTGCCGAGCTCGCGCCGCGAGCTCGAGGAGTACGTCGTCGGGCAGGCCGAGCGTCGTGCAGCCGGTCGTAGCGCCAGCAGCGTCGCGGCGGCGTCGGCCGAGCCCGCCCGCCATGCCGCCGGCGACCGGGATCGACTTGAGGATCTCGACTGCTCGGCGCCGGGCCGGCCGGTGCGGGCGCGGACTCAGCTCGAGCGCGCGGAAGGCGATGTTGTCGCCGCCGAGCGGGACGTCGCCGACGTCGATGTAGTCGGCGCACCCGACGGACGAGCGAGGGCACGTCCGCCGGCGGCGAGGGTGACGTCGTCGTAGAGGCTGATCGCCTGGTAGACGGTGTCGAGCGGGTGGAAGCCGTCCTCGCGCGGCGGCGCCGACGCCGAGGTGGAGGTTGATCTTCGCGGCCGCGCGGACCGTGAGCTCACGCGGGCGCGGCGGGTCTCGGGACGCTTGCTGCGCCACGGCATGCCCTCGGCGATCCGGGCGAAGTCGGCCACGGTCAGCACCTCGCCGCGCGCGGTCGGGTCGATGCCCGCCGCCTCGAGCGCGCGCTCGGCGGCCTCGCTCGACCCGGCGAGCGGCGCGCAGGGCGGCGCGGATCTGCTTGCGGCGGGTGGCGAACGCGGCGTCGATGACGGCGAAGACCTGCTCGCGGGTGGCGGTCGGTCCGCGGCGGGTCGCAGCGGGTCCAGGCGACGAGGCCGGAGTCGACGTTGGGTGCCGGCCAGAAGACGTTGCGACCGATCGAGCCGGCGCGGCGCACGTCGGCGAACCACGCGGCCTTCACCGACGGGCACGCCGTAGATCTTGGAGCCCGGGCCGCGCGGCGAGCCGGTCGGCGACCTCGGCCTGCACCATCACCAGCCCGCGCTCGAGCGACGGGCAGCAGCGTGAGCATGTGGATCAGCACCGGCACCGAGACGTTGTAGGGCAGGTTGGCGACCAGCGCGGTCGGCGGCGGGCCGGGGACCTGCTCGATCCGCATCGCGTCGCCCAGCACGACCTCGAAGCGGTCGACGTGGTCCGGGGCGTACGCCGCGATCGTCGCCGGGCAGCCGCTCGGCCAGCAGCGGGTCGATCTCGACGGCGACCACGCGCCGCGGCGACCTCGAGCAGGCCGAGGGTCAGCGAGCCGAGCCCGGGGCCGACCTCGACGACCACGTCGTCGCCGGTCGATGCCGGAGTCGCGGACGATCCGGCGGACGGTGTTGGCGTCGATGACGAAGTTCTGCCCGCGCTGCTTGGTCGGGCGCAGGTCGAGCTCGGCGGCCAGCTGAACGCACTTCCGCCGGCCCGAGGAGTCTCGGACCGGCGGAGGAGTGGTCATGCGGCGAGCCTACGGAGCCGGGTACGGTTCCGCCCGGACCGGTGGCTGCGGGACCGGCGACAGCGCGGGTCAGCGGGGCAGGCCCAGCTTGGCCGAGCAGCCCGGCCAGGCGCCGTAGCCGCCGGTGGCGTCGCGGAGCTGGGTCGCGACGGCGATCTGGGTCTCCCGCGAGGCCTGGCTCGGGAGTAGCCGGTGCCGCCGTAGGCCTGCCAGGTGCCGAGGTTGAACTGGAGGCCGCCGTAGTAGCCGTTGCCGGTGTTGATGGCCCAGTTGCCGCCGGACTCGCACTGCGCGAGGGCAGTCCCAGACGGTGCTGCCGGAGGCGAAGTTGGAGGTCGCGCCTCGGGCTCCTCCTTGGTGCCGACCTTGACGATCGTCGGCGACGGGCCTTGCACGCGCACGTCGGCGCTGACGACCTTGCGGGCGGCGAGGCTGGCCGTTGACGAAGCGGAGGCTGGTAGGTCACGTCGCGGACGCCGTCGCGGCCCGCGCGACGACGGTCTCTCCTCGCCCTCGAACATGGTGTCGTCCTCGCGCTCGATGACGCCGGCGTCGATGACCTCGTCGTGCGACCTTGCGGGTGACGATGCGGATGTCGGTGACGACGACCTTGTCGCCGTCGGTGATCTCGGTGTCGAGCGCCGGAGTGACCTTGTCGTGCTTGTCGACCTCGAAGTCCATCGACTCCAGCACGTCGGCCGACGGTCAGGGCCGTGACCTTGCGCTTCTTGAGGTCCTTGGCGCCGACCTTGACCGCGAGGACCTTCGGCGTGACGACGTCGAGGCTCAGGCCGGTGCGTCCGATCGAGGCGCCGCGGCTGGCGGACAGGTCGGCGTCGTCGAAGCGGCGACCGATCTCGCCCAGGGCGCTGGCGACGTCGGTGGAGTTGACCCAGTAGGTGCGCGTCCTCGCCGTCGACGCTGAGCTCGAGCGGCCGACCGAACTGGACGACGATGCGCGCTGCCGTCGTCGACCGTGCTCGTCGAGCGCGGGGGCCACCAGGTCCTTGTCCGTGACCTCGATGCCCTCCGCGGCGAGGACGTCGCCGACGGTGCCACCGATGGCGGTGACCTGCGTCGGCCTGGCCGTCGAGCGGACAGGGTCACCGTCTTGCTGAGCGCGGCGTAGCCGACCGTCGTGCCGCCGACGGCGCGACGATCGACGGCCACGAGGGTCGACCAGGACTGCCTTGGACTTGCTGAGGTGGGCGATACGGGAGCGCACGATTCTCCGAACGTCGTACTTTCCGGGCCTCGGGGCGGCAGCGCGTCCGCGTGCAGCCGATTCGCACCACCTGGGGGCGTACGAGGTGCGAGCGGGGGACTCGCGGAGGCCGGCTCATACCCGGCCTCCGGGTGCTGCCGAGATCGTTCCCGATCCCGGCCAACAATCACAAGACGATAACGGTATGACGGGTCGTCAAATCGACGCAAACTCCGGCGACCACGGTGTCTCTGGCACGGGACTGCCGGTCACGCGCGACGTCCGCCTCACCAGGGCCCGCCGAAGGCCGTCTCGGTGTTGTGGTCGATGGCGGCGCAGAGCGTCTCCAGGTCGTCGCCGCGGACCTCGGCCATGGCCCGGACGGTGAGCGGGACGAGGTAGGACGCGTTGGGACGTCCGCGGCACGGGGTCGGCGTGAGGTAGGGCGCGTCCGTCTCGACGAGCAGCCGGTCGAGCGGCGTCACGGCGAGCGCGTTGCGCAGCGGGGCGGCGTTCTTGAAGGTGACCGTGCCGGCGAAGCTGAGGTGCGCGCCGCGGTCGAGGCAGCGCCGGGCGAAGTCGGTCGTCGCCGGAGAAGCAGTGCATCACCCAGCGCTCGGGCGCGCCCTCCTCGTCGATGATGCGGAGCACGTCGTCGTGGGCGTCGCGGTCGTGGATGACCAGCGTCTTGTCGAGGCGCTTGGCCAGGTCGATGTGCCGGCGGAAGCTCTCCTCCTGCGCGGCCCGACCCGTCCTCGCCCGTACGGAAGTGGTCGAGCCCGGTCTCCCCCACCGCGCGCACCTTGTCGTGGGCGCCGGCCAGGCGCTCGATCTCGGCCAGCGCGGCGTCGAGGTCGCCGGTGGCAGCCAGCCGGGGCGCCTCGTTGGGGTGGAGGGCGACGCCCGCGACGAGCTGCGTCGTGCTCGGCGGCCGCGGCGACGGCCCACCGCGCGCCGGGCAGGTCGCAGCCGATCTGCACGATGCGGGTACGTCGACCGCCGCCGCCGCGGCGATGGCCGCCGCGCGTCGTCGACCCAGTCGCCGTCGGCGATGTCGAGGTGGCAGTGGTTGTCGACGACGGGGTGCGGCAGCGGCTCGGGCGCCGGCGGGCGCTCGCGGTCGCGCCGCGGCCCCGGACGACCTCCTCGGTGGCGGCGCGGCTGCGGGTCGGCTCGGTCACGCGTCGAGCTATCGGAGCTGCGACCGTCGGTCGGTAGCCAGGCGCTCTGCTCGAGAACCGGCCTCCTCACCGCTGCGAGGATAGAGGTCAGCGGTGGACGACGTCGTAGACCTCGCGCTTGGGGAGCCCCGCCGCTGGCCACCTCGGCGATGGCCTCCTTGCGCGTCGAGCCGGCGGCCTCCTCGAGCGCCGCCACGGCCGCGCGCAGCGAGTCGGGGTCGGTGTCCACGGCCGGCCCGCCGCTCGGAGCCCTGCGACCACGATCGTCACCTCGCCGCGGACTGCCGTCGGCGGCCCAGGTGGCCAGGTCGGCGAGCGGGCCGCGGCGTACCTCCTCGTAGGTCTTGGTCAGCTCGCGGCACACGGCGGCCGGCCGGTCGCCGCCGAGCGCCTCGGCCATCGCGGCGAGCGCGGCCTCGGTGCGGTGCGGCGCCTCGAAGAACACCATCGTGCGCTCCTCCCGCGCCAGCGCGGCCAGCCGGCGCGACCGCTCGCCGGCCTTGCGCGGCAGGAAGCCCTCGAAGCAGAACCGGTCGACCGGCAGCCCGCTGACCGCCAGCGCGGTGAGTACGGCGCTGGGCCCGGGCACCGCCGTGACCCGGACGTCGTGCTCGACGGCCGCCACGACGAGGCGGTAGCCCGGGTCGGAGACGCTCGGCATCCCGGCGTCCGTCACCAGCACGACGCGGTCGCCGGCGAGCAGCGCCTCGAGCAGGACCGGGCGTGCGGGCCTGCTCGTTGCCCTCGAAGTAGGACACGACGCGGCCGCGACAGCGTGATGCCGAGGTCGGCGGTCAGAGCCGCTTCAGCCGGCGGGTGTCCTCGGCCGCGACCACGTCGGCGCCGGACAGCTCGGCGGCCAGCCGCGGCGGCGCGTCGCCGGCCTGCCCGATCGGGCGTCGCGCGCGAGCACGAGGACGCCAGCCGATGGGGTGATGCATGGCAGGCGTCCGACGACCGTCGAGCGACGCACGGTGACCGCGCCAGGTCCGCTCGTGCGGCTCCTGACCGTCGGCCTGTCGCGCGCCGCGACGGGATCCCGACTGCCGCCGAGCGCGATCGCGCCGCGCTGGCGTACGGAGGACCCGCTCATCGGGCTGGATCGGGGCGCTCTGGCCTCGCCGGCCTGGCGTTCTTCCTGCGCTGGTGGCAGCTCGGCACGCCGCACCAGTTCTCCTTCGACGAGACCTACTACGCCAAGGACGCCTGGTCGATGCTCGACTACGGCTACGTCCGCGACCTACGTCGAGGACGCCGACAAGACGATCCTCAACGGCGACCTCGACGGGCTGTGGCAGGACGGCCCCGTCGATGATCGTCCACCCCGAGGTCGGCAAGTGGCTGATCGCGCGGCGGCGATCAAGGTCTTCGGGATGGACCCCTTCGGCTGGCGGATCGGCGCTCGCCGTCATCGGCGCGCTGATGGTGCTGCTGATGTGCCGCTTCGTCCGCCGCGTGACCGGCTCCACCATGCTCGGCCTCGTCGGCGGCCTGCTGCTCTCCATCGACGGCCTGCCACCTCGTGCTGTCGCGGCTGGCGCTGCTCGACATCTTCCTCGCCTTCTTCATCCTCTGCGGCGTCCACTGCGTCGTGGCCGACCGCCAGTGGTTGCGGGACCGCCTCGCGGCAGGAGCGCGACCGTACGTGGTGGCCGTCCGTGGCTGCTCGCCGGCGGGGTCGCCTTCGGCCTCGCCGTGCGGCACCAAGTGGTCGGCGCTCTTCCCGCTGGCCGCCTTCGGCCTGCTGGCCTGGCTCTGGAGCGCGGCGCCCGCCGCGCCTTCGGTCAGCGGCGGCCGCTGCTGCGCTCGATCCTGCTCGACGGGGTGCCGGCCTTCGTCGGCGCTGGTCGGCGTGGCCCTGGTCGTCTACGTCGCGACGTGGACCGGCTGGCTGATGAACGCCAAGGACTACGAGGACGCGTTCAGCGACACGCAGTACACGACCTACGACGGCGGCAAGCCGTGGGCGACGGCCACCGAGCCGGACGCCGACGGCCTCGGCGAGGTCACCCAGTCGCTGCGCTCGCTCTGGTACTACCACCAGGACGTCTACACCTTCCACGCCCACTTCCTCAACGACTGCGACCCACATCTACGCCTCCAAGCCGTCGACCTGGCTGGTGATGGGCCGGCCGGTCGGCGTGGACGCGCAGACCGACATCCAGCCGGGCTCGCAGGGCTGCGAGGCGCCCACGGGCTCGACGTGCATCCGGCAGGTCCTGCTGCTCGGCAACCCGGTGATCTGGTGGGGCGGCTGCCTCGCGCTGATCTTCGCGTCGGTCCGATGGGGTCGGCGCGCGCGACTGGCGCCTCGGGGTGGCGGTCGTCGGCCTCGCCTCCACCTGGCTGCCGTGGTTCCTCTACGACGACCGGCCGATCTTCGTCTTCTACGCGATCACCAGCCTGCCGTTCGTGGTGCTCTCGATCGTCGCTCGCGATGGGCATGCTGCTCGGGCGCTCCGACGGTGCCGAGCCCACGGCGTACGTTCGGGGTGGTCGTCGCCGGCAGCGTACATCGTGCTGGCGCCTGATCGCCTTCGCGTGGTTCTGGCCGGTCTGGACCGACGTGCTGCTGACCAAGGCGGAGTGGCTGACGCGCGGATCTGGTTCCAGCGCTGGATCTAGCGCGGCTCGATCAGCTCGCCTCGACGACGAACTCCACGGTGTCCACCGGGTTGTCGAACTCGGTCACCTTCAGCGACACCTGCACGTCCCACGTCCCCGGCTCCGACAGGAGCGCCTGCCCCGCGTAGGCACCCGGGCCCTGGTTGGTCAGCTCCACCTCGCCGAACCCGACCTCGCCCGACACGAGCCGCACGACCGGCGCCTCCAGCCCTTCGACGGGCTCCCCCGCCGCGTCGCGCATCTGCAGCGCGACCTCGTTGGTGCCCGGCAGGAGCGGGGTCATCGTCACCGTCACCTCGATGTCGCCGAGGGAGGCGGTCTGCACGCTCTCGCGCTGCGCGCTCCGCGGCCGCCACCTCCGCGTCGGGGCTGCGGTCGACCAGGAACCCGGTGGCCAGCAGCACGACGACGAGGACGCCTGCCTCGGCGACGGTCGTCCGCCGCAGCAGCTCCGCTCCCGCCGCCCGGTCGTCACGACGGGTGGCGTCGCGCAGCTGTGGGAGCAGGCGGTAGCGGTTCCAGGCGCGCGATTCCGATGACGACCAGCACGGCAACGATCTTGACGAGGAGCAGCCGTCCGTAGGCGATGTCGAGCAACGCGCTCCAGGAGCCGAGGATGCGCCAGGCGAGCAGCGAACCGGTCACGACCAGGACGGCCAGGATGCCCGCCGCCAAGGTCGAGAAGCGTGCCAGCACCGTCGCGGCGCGATCGCCCTCACCCGCCAGCGCCGGCAGGGTGATCGCCAGAGCGGCCAGGCCGCCGAACCAGGTGGCCCCCGCGACCAGGTGCAGCACGTCGGCGGCGATCACGAGCGCCAGTGGGCTCTCGGCGCGGGTGTGGCCGGTGAACGCCGGTGCGGCCAGGGCGAGCAGGAGCAGTCCGAGCGCGACGCGGCCGTGGTCGCGGCCGGGGCGGGCACGTGCGGCCAGGACCGCGGCCCCGAGCAGCCCGACGACGACGGCGGCAGGTACGACGTACTCCCGGGGAGCCAGCGCTCCCCACGAGCCGACGTCGGTCGGACCGCCGCCGTACTGGTAGCCGGCCGTGAGCGGCACCTGGACCAGCCAGACGACGGAGGCGAGCACCGCCAGGCGGAACGCCCACGCGAGCACGCGGCGCCGCGGGCCGTCTGCCCCGGATCCCAGCGGCAGGAGCACGACGGCGAACGCGATCATGCCCGCCGCGAGGAAGAGGGTGGCGTAGCCGAGGGCACGCGCCAGTCCGAGGTGCACTGGCGCGCCGGACTCGACGGCGTCGGCAGGTGGGGGCAGCGCCGTGTCGCTGGCCTCCCCCACCGAGAAGGACAGCGAACCGCTCACCGGGTGCCCGTCGGCCGACACCACGCGCCACAGCACGACCAGCGTCCCGTTGCCGACCGGGCCGTCGAGCGTGACGGTGAGCTCGGACCCCGCCGCCGAGACCGAGGAGGGGACGGCCACCCCCTTGTCGTCCAGCACACGCGTGCCGTCGGCGACCGCCGACACCGACTCCGTGAAGCGGAACGTCACGGCCTCGGGGGCGATGTCCAGCACGGCACCCTGCGCAGGGTCGGAGCTGATGAGCGAGGCGTGGGCGGACGCGGGCGAGGCCGCGCCCAGCAGCAGGACGGGCAGGACGAGCATCAGGAACGCCGCGCCGGTGCGCACGCGCAGTGCCCTGACAGCCCTCACGTGCGACGGCGTTGGAGGTAGAGCGCCGCCCCGCCGAGCAGGGCAGCGATCACCGCGACGCCCAGGGCGACCAGCGAGAGGCCGTCCGTCGAACCGTCGGAGTCGTCCGTCTCCGACGCGGCACCGGACTCCTCCGACGCCTCCGTCCCGGTCTCCGCGCCGGCCGACGCCTCGGCCTCATCGCTCTCGTCCGCCTCGGCGGCCTCCTCGTCGCCGTCGCCGTGGGCGTCGTCCCCGGCGGGCGCCGTCAGGGTGATCGTGGGTGCGGGGTGCTCCAGCTCCTCCGCGTCGGCCTCGTCGGCGGGCACCTCGATCCACGCGGTCTCGCCGTCCTGGCAGGTCTGGATGACGGGGAACGCGAGCGTCTCGCCCTCCGCCTCGGGGAGCTGCACCGACAGCTCGACGACGTCTCGCACCCCGTCGGGGACCGGCGTCCGGCTCGAGTAGGTCACCGAGGCCACACGCTCGGTGAGCTCGGCACCGTGGGAGTCGGTCACCGGCGGGTCGAGCGTCTCCGACTGCAGCTCGACCTCCCACAGCGCCGTACGGGTCGGGGCCACGGTGTTGATGCCCTCGGGCACCTGGATCGTCAACGCAGTCGTGGGCGACCCGTCGCACCCGTGGGAGAAGGAGAACTGCAGGAGCGCGCCGGCGCCCGCTGCCGTCGTCGACGGCGTGAGCGTCACGTGCGCCGAGGCGGGCGACGCGAACCCGACGACGGCCGCGGCCACCAGGCCGGCCACGGCCGCGACACGGGTCGTACGTCGTCGCGCAGGCGCGGTCGGCGGGCGCGGGGAGGTCTGTCGGCGGTCCACGGTCACGTCCAGGGCTCGAGGGGGGCGGGTGACCTGCATCACTGAATCAGCCTGTCGAATCCTTGTCAAGAATATGAACTTGCAGGTCAGCACGACTTGTTGCGCCGCCTCCCGGCCCCGTAGACTCGGCCACTGTTCACATCACCGAACCAAGGTCGCGCATGTGGACTTCAGCGTGGCCATCCCTGAGAGGACGACCCATGCCCAACATCACCGTCGAGCTGCTGCGCGGACGCACCGTGGAGCAGCGCCGAGACTTCGCCGCCGCCGTGGCCGAGAGCGCCGTGGAGATCCTGGGCGCCCGTCGCCAGGACGTCCGCATGGTGTTCACCGAGATCACCCCCGACACCGTCGCCAACGGCGGGGTGCTGGCCAGCGAGGACGACAGCCGCGCCGGGGTCGTCGCCACCTTCGGCAGCGACGGCTGACCGCGCGGCCTGACGCGGATCGTGGCGCCTTGGTGTCACTGGGTGGCACCGGAGCTACACGATCTCCCCGCGTCGGCTGATGACCAGCTGACATCAGCGCCGCACGACCACGAACGACGAGGGCCCGGGGGGAATCCCCCCGGGCCCTCGTCCTATGCGGTGGTCATCGTCGTACGCGGATGACGACCTTCGTGCGTGCCTGATCGACCAGGTCGCTGCCCGCGTAGGACACGGTGGCCTTCAGCTTGCCGGGGCGCACGGCCTTCGGCAGCAGCAGCTTCACCCGCCCGTTGCGCAGCTCACCGGTCAGGGTCCTGCCGTTCTTGATGGACAGGGTCACCGTGCCCTCGACCGCGACCGAGCCGGGGGCCCGGAGGGTCACCCGCACCTTGGCCCGCTCACCGCGGTCGATCGTCGACGGCGCCTTGACCGTCATGGTGGCGACGACCTTCTCCACGACGACCCACACGGTGGAGGACGACGCCTTGTGCGTCGCGTCCCCGAGGTAGCGCAGGGACAGGCCGTGCACGCCCGGCGGGAGCGCACCCTCGCCGAGGACCAGGGTGGCCCGTCCGTCCGCCACGACCGCCGTGGCGAGGGAGGTGCCGCCCCGGACCAGCTCGACCGAGCCGGTCGCGGCCGCCGGAGCGACCGCCACCGAGACGGTGGTGGACTGTCCGTAGGTCACGGGCAGGGCGACTCCGGCCACTGCGCTCGTGGCCTTCTCGTCACCTCCTCCGCCGCCACCGGTCGCCGGCCGTACGGTGATGCTCACCGTGGCAGGCGCCGAGGTTGCCGTGCCGTCGTCGGCCCGGTAGGTGAACGAGTCCGCACCCGAGTAGCCGGCAGCCGGCGTGTAGGTGAAGGAGCCGTCCGCGCCGAGCGTCACGCTGCCGTGGGCCGGTTGCGTGGCACCCGTGGCAGTCAGGACGTCGCCCGGGTCGGCGTCGGTGTCGTTGACCAGGACGCCGGGCGCCGGCAACGACAGGGATGAGCCGGCGACGGTGCTCCAGGCATCGTTCGCCGCGACCGGTGTGGTGTTCTCCACCGGCGGGTCCTCACCCTCCTGGACCGTGATGGTCACCGTGGCGGGCGCCGAGGCACCCGTGGCGTCAGCCGCGGTGTAGGTGAAGGTGTCGGTGCCCGAGAACGCGGCGTCGGGCGTGTAGGTGAACCCGCCGTCCGTGCCGAGCGTGACGACACCGTTCGCCGGCTGGGTCAGACCCGTCGCGGTCAGCTCGTCGCCGTCCGCGTCGGTGTCGTTGTCGAGCACACCGGGCGCGGTGACCGTGAGGGCCTCGCCCTCGTCGGTGCCGTACGCGTCGTTCGCGGCGACGGGTGCGGCGTTCTCCACCGGCCCCTCGTCCTCGAACAGCTCCGTGACCTGCTCCGCGGTCAGCTCGTAGCCGTACATCCGGAGGTCGTCGACCCGCTCGGTGGGACGCGGGTCGTTCCAGCTGGTGTTGCCGACGAAGTTGGCAGTGGTGCCACCGTCACCGACGTCACCGATGTCGACCGGGATGTTGTTGCGCACCCCGCCCGTCGCGAGCTGGCCGTTGACGTAGATCCGGCCGGTCGTGCCGCCTCCGGTCGGGGAGGGCGACAGGGTCACCACGACGTGCGTCCACTGGTTGAACGGCAGGTCGGTCTCCCCGGGGAGCTGGATGCGGTACTGCTCGCCGTTGTTGACGCGCAGCGTGGCCGCGAACCCCCGGTCACCGTTCTCGGTGGAGGACTGGAGCAGGAAGAACTCCTCGGTGCTCTTGCCGATCTGCAGGTGGGTCGTCCAGTTGGGCAGGGTGGTCGGACGGATCCACGTCGACACCGAGAACTCGGCGTCCATGCCCGCGGTGATGTTGTTGGGCAGGTTGACGTGGCTCGAGCCGCTCGCCGGACCGGCGCCGCCCCCGGGCAGGGTGACGGCCGCGCCGAACTGTCCCTCGGTGGTCCACCCGGCGTTGTTGGTCAGGGTCGCCGGGCCGACGGAGGTGTCGGTGCCGGTGTTGGCCGCGGACGTGCCCGAGCCCTCGTCGAAGGTGTAGTGGATCGGCACCCCCTCGCCGGGCGGCGGGCGCTCGACGGTGTGGGTCACCGTGTCGGTCGAGTCGCGCCACCCGTCGTCCGCGGTGAAGCGGACCTCGATGTCGTGAGCACCCGGCGCCAGGGTCACCTCGGGGAAGGAGACCTCACCGTCGACCACGTCCACGACTGCACCCACGCGGGCGCCGTCGATGAACAGCTCGGCCGTGCCCGAGGCGGGCTGGTCGTCCTCACCGTCCACCGTCGCCGACACCGTGAGCGGCGTCGCGAAGGGGGAGGGCGAGACCGGGTCCACCGACGCGGTCGTGGTCGTGTCGAGCGCCACCCCGTCGTCGTACAACGCGGTCACGTCGGTCGCCGACAGCGTCGAGGTGTAGAGGCGTACGTCGTCCATCTGGCCGTTGAGCGCCGGGTCCGGGTAGCCGTTGCGGCCGAGCCAGTTGTTGGTCGTCGGACCGACGTCTGTCATGTCGATCGTCAGGTCGGCCCGGGACGCGATCTGCTCACCGTTGAGGTAGAGCGTGCCGGTCGCACCCTGGCGGGTGAACACCACGTGGTTCCACTGGTTGGCGACCACGTCACGCGTCGGTGTGGCGTAGACCCGCTCCTGGGCGTTGGAGCCCTTGGCCTTGAACGTGGCGGCCAGGCCCGAGCCACCGGCGCGGGCATCGGTCTGCATCTGGATCTGGAAGAAGCTCCCGGCGTCGCCGAGCCCGTCACCGATGTGGAACATGCCGATCCAGTTGGCCTTCGCGTCCGGGCGCACCCAGAACGAGGTCGTGAAGTCGTCCTCGCCCTGCAGCAGGTTGTCCGGGAGGTCGACGGCGTTGGAGTTGGCTCCGCCGGGCAGGTCGACCGCTCCACCCAGGACGCCGGCGTCGGTCCAGGTCGTGGAGCCGGTGAGGGTCGCCGGGCCGACGGAGGTGTCGGTGCCGGTGTTGGCCGCGGACGTGCCGGAGCCCTCCTCGAACTCGTAGTGGATCGGGACGTCCGAGACTCCGGCGTCCTGGCCCACGACCACCAGGTCGTCGATCATCATGCCGGCGCCACCGGTCGCCGCGAGGGCGAGCGTCTGGCTCCTGGCCGAGGCCGTGAAGGTCCCGACGTAGGTGCCGAAGGTGATGGCGCGGCCGCTGGCCTGCGACGGCATGTCCGTCGTGGCGGTCAGCGTCGCGTCGAGGTCGCCGACCGACACCGATGCGGTGGCGGGTGCGGTGCCGGCGGACCGGCTGTCACGGGCGTAGCGCATCGAGATGCGGTACTCGCGACCCGGGTCGAGGCCCCGGAGGGTGCGCTCGAGGCTGCCGGTGCTGCCCAGGGCGAGGTGGTAGCCGGTGAGGCCGAGGCCACCCTGGCTGGGCGCCGTGCCGCGGATCAGCTGCACCTGGCTGCTGACCTCCCACGGAGACATCCGGCCGTTGCCCGGGGCGACGTCGATGGTGGTCGGCGGGTTGGCCGAGCTCCACTGGACGGGCACCCGCGGGTACTCGAACTGGTCGACCACCTTCGGGGTGCGCTGGTCCATCTTCACCTGCGGGTCGATGTCGACGATGTCGGCCACCGACGGCGTGCCGTCCTCGTCGAAGACGAACAGCATGTAGGCACCGGGCGGGGCGTAGGTGCCGTCCTCCGGCGAGGTGATGCTGATGGTGCCGCTGCCGTCCTGGGTGAACTCCAGGTCCTGGAAGTTCTGGTCGTTGTTGAAGCCGTGCGTGACCGAACCGTTCCGGACCAGGGTCACCCGCGATGCGGGGGTGGACGACGTGACGTTGAAGGTGCCGTTGTAGCCGACCTTCTTCGGCGCGTTGGTGATCACGGGGCGGACCGCGGGAGCCTGGCCGTCGAAGAGGTAGGCCGGGGAGTAGTACTCCACGTCGGTGTAGTTGCGCGGTCCGGGGGTGCCACCGCCGCCGATCATGATCCGGCCGTCGGGCAGGAGCAGCGCGGTGGAGTGGTAGAGCCGGGCGTGGGCGTAGGGCACGTCGACGACGGTCCACTCGCCGGTGTCCGGGTTCCAGATCTCGGCGTTGGTGACGTAGCCGCCGTTGCCGTTGTTGTCGCGGCTGCCGCCGGTGACGATCACGTTGCCGTCGGGCATGACGGTCGAGGTGCCCCAGTGGCGGGCGTACGTCATCGGCGCGGTCGCGGTGACCTGCGGGGTGGCGGTGCCACCGGGCGTGGTCAGGTCGACGGTGAAGGCACCGCGGGCACCGGCGGGTCCGCCGCCGTTGCCCCACCAGCCGCCGCCGGCCTGGAGGATCTTGCCGGGCCGGTACATCGTGGCCGTGGACGTGGCGCCGACCGGGTTGCCGAGGCCGCCCTGGTTGGCGACCGCGGCGCGGCAGGGTGCCGCGCAGGGTCAGCGTCCCGTTGCCGCTGGGGTCCAGCTCGTACATCTGGGTGCCGGTGATGTTGAAGAGGTTGCCGCTCCCGGGCGCCACGAAGGCGCGGGGGTACCACCAGCGGTTCTCGTCGTTGCCGGCGTGGTCGCCGCCGCCGTCGCCGTAGGCCACCGCGCTGGTCGGCGCCGGTGAGCAGGCGCCAGCCGAGCCCTCGTCGGGGGTGTAGATCTCGGGCGTGATGACGCCCGGTCCACCGGGGCCGCCCTTGAGGCTGCCGCCCTGGACGACGATGTCGCCGTTGGGCATCGTGGTGCCGGTGGGGTACCACCGGGGGTAGTTCATGGGCGCCTCGGTCTGCAGCCCGTTGTTGGTGGTGTAGCTCGTCACGCCGATCGCGGCGTCGTTGGGCGCGTTGCCGCCCAGGCCGTCGTCACCGCCGACGGTCATCGTCGGCCTTGGTGTGCGGGTTCTGCACCTGCATGGCGCAGAAGAGGTCGGCGTACGTCGTGTTGGGCAGCACGCCGGCGAACATGTTGGCGACCGTGCGGGTGACCTCGGGGTCCCAGATGTCGATCTCCATCTGGCCGCCCTGCCACACGCAGTCGTTGCCGGTGAAGTCGTAGGGCGTGGTGTCGGTGCAGCCGGTGGAGACGCTGCCGAAGGTCTGGACGGTGCCGTCGGAGGTGAGCGCGGCGTTGATCGGGACGAGCGGCCACGGGGTGACGTCGCTCCAGGCGCCCTCGACGGACTTGTCGGGCGGCGAGCAGTCGGCGGGGAGCAGGCCGGCGGAGTAGGCCAGGCCGTTGCGCATCTGGGTGCGGATGACCGGCTCGGAGTAGGCCGTGCCCTCGTGGCCCATCGCGGAGAACCAGGAGCGACCCGCGTCGATCTCCTGGCACCAGGTGATCGGGTGGCTCGTGCCCTGGCGACCCATGCCGTAGGACGACTCGTCCGCCTCGAGCAGGGTGCGCACGTTGGGGGCGGGGTTGACGACCCAGTCGTACCACTCGTCGCTGCGGGTGAAGCTCTCCGGCAGGCCGGCGGTCAGCGGGTGCTCGGTGTCCTTGACGACCACGCGGCCCGGACGTACGGCGGGGTTCTCGGGGTGGCCCTCGGACGCCGCGCCGACGAGGCGGGCGTAGAACGGGTTGACGTCGTGCTCGCTCTGGCCGACCGACCACGAGGCGTAGTGGACGCCCATGTAGCCGCCGCCGCCGCGGATGTAGTCCTCGAGGGCCGTGCGCTGCTCGGTGGTGAAGAGCACGCCGCCCGTCTGGGCGAAGGCCAGGGTGTCGACGGTGGCCAGGTTGGCCGCGGTGAACGCCGCCGGGTCGGAGGTCTCCTGGATCTCGACCGTCTGGGAGTACTCCGTGCCGAGCTCGGCGGTCAGGCTCGCGGATGGCCTGGCGCGCCTGGACGTTCGAGGCGTGGAAGTTGTCCTTGTAGAACAGCAGGACCCGCAGCACGCCGTCGTCGGGTGCGGCGGCTGCGGCGGCGGTCGGGGCGGCCGCGGCCGGGCTCACGGCCGCGAGGCCAGCGAGGGGAAGTGCCACGAGCAGCGCCATCAGCACGGCGAACAGGTGGGCCAGCGGGCGACGGACGCGGCCGCCGTGCTGGGCGTGGACGGTGCTGCGGGGCACGTTCATGGGGGTCCCTAGGGCTCGGGAGGGCTCGGGCAGGCCCCGAACGTATGACGGGCATCACACACAGTCAAGAACTTTGTCCAGATTTGTGAACAATTTCGCGATCTGGTTCAGATACATGAACACAGGCCCGAAACCGTCCCCTCGCGGGGTGGTTCCGGGCCTGTGCGGGTGGAGCGGGTCAGCGGGGTCAGCGACGTACGCGCGCGCTCCCGCCGCCGGCGAGCGCCAGGACCTCGTCACGCGAGGCCATGGAGGTGTCCCCCGGCGTCGTCATCGCCAGGGCGCCGTGGGCCGCGCCCAGCTCGAGGCACTGCTGCAGCGGCTCGCCCTGGAGCAGGCCGTAGACGAGACCCGAGGCGAAGCCGTCACCGCCGCCGACGCGGTCGTAGATGCCGAGGTGGTCGCGCGGTGCGGAGGCGAGCACGCCCGTCTCCGGCGACCAGGCGATGGCCTGCCAGTCGTTGTCGCTGGCGCTGTGGACGGTGCGCAGGGTCGTGGCGATCACCTTGAACCACGGCATCTTCTCCGCGACCGTGCCGACCATCGCCTCGAAGCTGTCCATCGGCAGGCTGCTGAGGTGCTCGTCGACGTGCGCGACCTCGAAGCCCAGCGCGGCCGTGAAGTCCTCCTCGTTGCCGATCATCACGTCGACGTGCCCGGCCAGCCGGGTGTTGACGTCCCGGGCGAACTCGGTGCCACCGATCCCGGCCCAGAGGCTGGGGCGGTAGTTGAGGTCGAAGGACACGACCGTGCCGTGCTTCTGCGCGGCGGCCATCGCCTCCTCGGCGACGGCGGCGGCGTTCTCCGACAGCGCGGCGTAGATGCCGCCGGTGTGGAGCCAGCGGACCCCGCGCCTGCCGAACAGGTCGTCCCAGTCGACGGTGCCGGGTGCCAGCTGCGCGATCGCGGTGTTGGCCCGGTCGGAGACACCGACCGCACCGCGTACGCCGTAGCCGCGCTCGGTGAAGTTGAGGCCGTTGCGCACGCTGCGGCCGATGCCGTCGTAGGACTCCCAGCGGATCAGCGACGTGTCGACGCCGCCCTGCATGATGAGGTTCTCGACCAGGTGGCCGATCTCGTTGTCCGCCAGTGCCGTCACGACGCTGGAGCGGAGCCCGAAGCACCTTCTTCATGCCGCGGGCGACGTTGTACTCCCCGCCGCCCTCCCACGCCTCGAAGCGGCGCGCGGTGCGGATGCGGCCCTCACCGGGGTCGAGGCGGAGCATGACCTCCCCGAGCGCGACGATGTCGAACTCGCACTCCTCGACGGGTCGGGTCTCGATCATGCGGGTGCTCCTTGAGCAGGTCGGGGGTGGACAGGCCGGTCGTGGCGGCGCACCGGGCGGCCACCTCGTCCCACCGGCCGGCAGCGAGCAGGTCGGGGGCGACCATCCAGCTGCCACCGACGGCGGCCACCGCGGGGTGCGCGAGGTAGGCAGGGGCGGACTCGACGGTGATCCCGCCGGTGGGCATGAAGCGCACCTGCGGGAAGGCCGCGGCCAGCGCCTTGATCATGGGCAGGCCGCCACTGGCCTCGGCCGGGAAGAACTTCACGGTGCTGAGGCCGAGGTCGAGCGCCTGCATGATCTCGCTGGCCGTGCTGATGCCCGGGATCACCGGCACGCCGGCCTCCTGGCACCGTCGTACGACGTCGGCGCTGAGGCCCGGCGAGACGACGAACCGGGCACCGGCGTCGAGCGCCTCGTCGACCTGGCGGGCGGTGAGGACGGTGCCCGCACCGACGACCAGGTCGTCGTGCTCGGCGAGGCGGCGCAGCACGGCTGCCGCCTCGGGGGTCCGGAACGTCGCCTCGGCGACGGGCAGGCCGCCCTCGACGAGGGCGGCCGCCAGGGCGTCGGCCCGGGCCGGGTCGTCCAGGACGACCACCGGTACGACCCGGTGGCCCCCCAGGACGTCGAGCCCACTCGTGGCAGCACTCATCGGTGCACTCACCGCAGCTCGGCGATGACGGTCTTGAGCTCGGTGTAGTCGTCCAGGCCGAACGAACCGAGCTCGCGGCCCCAGCCGGACTGCTTGAAGCCACCACGGGGCAGCGTCACGTCGTCGGCGTGCCAGGTGTTGAGCCAGACCGTGCCGGCGCGCAGCTTGCTGCCGACGCGGTGGGCGGTGCCGATGTCCTTGGACCAGACGCCGGCGGCCAGGCCGTAGACCGTGTTGTTGGCGGCCGCGACGACCTCGTCCTCGGTGTCGAACGGGATGGCGGTGATGACCGGGCCGAAGATCTCGTCGGTCTGGACGGCCATCTGCTCGGTGACGTCGGTGATGAGCGTCGGGGAGAAGAAGTAGCCGTTCTCGCCGGCCGGGTCGGGGCTGCCCGCGGCCAGCGTGGCGCCGTCGGCGACCGCGCCACGGACGTAGCCCATGACCTTCTCGTGCTGCTCCTGGGAGACCAGCGGACCCATCGTGGTCGCGGGGTCGAACGCGTCGCCGACCTTGATCGCCTTCGCCGCCGCGGCGACGCCCTCGATGACCTGGTCGAAGACCTCGCGCTGGACGTAGAGCCGCGAGCCGTTGACGCAGCACTGGCCCTCGTTGAAGAAGCCCGCGAGGGCGGCGCCGGCGATCGCGGCGTCGAGGTCGGCGTCGGCGAAGATGATGTTGGGTGCCTTGCCGCCGAGCTCGAGGGAGACCTTCTTGAGGTTCTTCGAGGCGCCGGCCGCGATCTTCTTGCCGACCTCGGTGCTGCCGGTGAAGGCGACCTTGTCGACGTCCGGGTGGTCGACGAGGGCGGCACCCGCGTCACCGAACCCGGACAGCACGTTGACGACACCGGCCGGGAGGCCGGCCTCGAGCAGCAGCTCGCCGAGGCGCAGCGCGGTCAGCGGGGTCTGCTCGGCCGGCTTGAGGATGACGGTGTTGCCGGCCGTGATGGCGGGGACGATCTTGAACGCGGCCATCGTGAGCGGGAAGTTCCAGGGCACGATGCCCGCCACGACGCCGAGGGGCTCGCGACGGCGTGTAGGCGTGGAACTCGCGGCCGGGCACCGACATCGGGATGGTGGTGCCCTCCATCTTGGTGGCCCAGCCGGCGAAGTAGCGGAACAGCTCGGCGGCCACGCCGACGTCGCCGTCGGGCGGAGGCGAGGCTCTTGCCGTTGTCGAGCGACTCGAGCTGGGCGAACTCCTCGGCCTGCTCGTCGATCAGGTCGCCGATGCG
The DNA here is from genome assembly GCA_963778975.1 of uncultured Actinomycetota bacterium. Lineage (GTDB taxonomy): Bacteria > Actinomycetota > Actinomycetes > Propionibacteriales > Nocardioidaceae > Nocardioides. Next base: position 79,272 of record CAVZWM010000014.1, on the reverse strand, counting down.
CCACAGCAGGTGCGAGCGCTCGCGCGGGGTGAACTTCGACCACGGCGAGCCGGCCTCGAACGCGTTGCGGGCGGCCACGACGGCGCGGTCGACGTCGACGGCGGAGGCCTGGGCGACCTTGACGAGGACCTGCGCGTTGGCGGGGTTGACGGTGTCGAAGGTCGCGCCGTCCTTGGCGTCGACCCACTCGCCGTCGATGAGCAGCTGCTTGGGCTTGGAGAGGAACGCGGAGACGGCGGGCAGGAGCTGGGAGTTCTCGGACATGGGAGGCCTTCCGTGTGGATGGGCTGGTGCGTGTGGGGGGTGTCGGGAGGTACGGCGCTGCTACTTGATGATCAACACCTTCGAGCGGTCGAGGGTGAGGGCGACGGCGGCGACGATGATCGCGCCGTAGAGGATCTGCTCGTAGGCCGAGGGCACGCCGACGATCGGCAGCCCGACCCGGAGCAGGGTGATGACGAGGGCGCCGACCAGCGAGCGCCACAGGCTGCCGTGGCCGCCCGTGATCGCAGTGCCGCCGACGACGATCGCGGCCACTGCCGGCAGCAGCAGGTTGTCGGCCATCGTCGGGCTGCCGCTGAAGTTGCGCGAGACCAGCATGACCGCGGCCAGGCCGGCGCACGCGCCGGAGACGACGAAGGCGCCGATCTTGACCAGGTCGACCGGGACGCCGGCCAGGCGGGCGGCCGACTCCGAGTAGCCGGTCGCGCTGACCCAGCTCTGGAGCGGGGTCAGCTTCAGCACGAGGGAGATCACGGCCACCACGAGGACCGCGACGAAGAACGCCATCGGCACGACGCCGCCGACGTACATCGTGAGCCACGCGGTCGCCTCGCGATCGACGATCCGGATCGGACCGGCGTCGGAGATGACGAGCGCGATCGAGGAGAAGATGCTGAGCCCCCCGAGGGTCACGATGAACGACGGGATCCTGAGGACCACGTGGGCGATGCCCTGCACGGCGCCGATCGCGCCGGCGACGGCGATGACGGCCAGGGTGGTGAGCCCGCCGAGGTCGGGCAGCCACATCGCGAAGAACACCGTCGAGAGCGAGCACAGCGCGGCGATCGACAGGTCGATGCCGCCACACAGGACCACGAGCGTGGCGCCCGCGGCGAGCACCACGAGGGGCGCCGAGGTCCGCACCACGGCCGTGAGGCTGCGCTGGGTGAGGAAGTCGGGATCCGCGATGGTCAGCGCCGCCAGCAGCGCGAAGAGCGCGATCAGGGGCATGAACGACGTCAGCCGCTGGCCGACGGTCGGGCCGCCCCTGACGACCGCAGGTTCGGCGGCCGGTGTGGCGAGGACGGGAGTGGTCATGTCAGACCATCTCCTTCACGAGGTCGAGGGGGGTCGGCTTGCCGCCGGCAGGACAGGCGACCTCCGCGGTGGCCCGACCGTCGCTCATCACGACGATCCGGTCGGACATGCCGATCGCCTCCTCGAGGCTGTCGGCGAGCAGGACGGTGGCGACGCCGGAGCCGGCGAGCTCGCGCATGAGTCGGTAGACCTCGGAGCGGGCTCCGATGTCCAGGCCGCGGGTCGGGTGGTCGAGCAGCAGCAGCCGGATGTCACCGGCCACCAGCCATCGCGCGAGCACGACCTTCTGCTGGTTGCCGCCGGAGAGTCGCTGGATGGCGGTGCCGCGGTGCGGGGTGCGGATCGAGAGGCGCTCGATCCAGCTGTCGACCAGGGACGCCTGCTTCTTCGGCGCCACGAGGGGCCCGGTGCAGCGCGCCTTCTGCTTGGTGAGGGTCATGTTCTCGGCGACCGACATCGGCCCGACCATCCCCTCGATCTTGCGCTCGGCCGGGACGTAGCCGATGCCGGCGGCGCAGGCGGCGCGGGTGCCCGAGAGGTCGAGCTTCTCGCCCTCGAGGGTGACCTCGCCGGCCGTGGTCGGCTCGGCGCCGAACAGGGCCCGGCAGACGTCCTCGCGGCCCGATCCGTGGACGCCCACGATGCCGACGATCTCTCCGGCCGCGACATCGAGGTCGACGTCGCGGAACGTCGCGCCCGAGAGGCCGCGGACGCTGAGCATCGGGCGGAGCTCCCGGTCGGGCTTCTGGGCCGCGCCACCGTGGTAGTGGTCGTCGGACCCGGTGGAGCCGATCATCATCCGGTGCAGGTCGGCCGGCTCGGCGCCCGCGGTGGGCACCTCCCCCACCGACTGGCCGCCGCGGAGCACGCTGACCCGGTCGCACACGTCGAGCACCTCGTCGAGGCGGTGGGAGACGAAGACGACCGAGGCGAACTCGCGCAGCCGCCTGATCTGGGTGAAGAGGGTCTCGATCTCCGCCGACTCCAGCACGGAGGTCGGCTCGTCGAGGATGATCACCGGCGGGTGCGGAGGTGCGCTCCTCGATGCGGAGCACCTTCGCGATCTCGACCATCTGCCGCTCGGCGAAGGAGAGCGTGTCGGTGCGCGCGAGCGGGTCGATGTGGGAGCCGATCTTGTCGAGCTGCTCCTGGGCCAGCTTGCGCATGGTGTCCCAGCGGTAGAGGCCGCGACGGACGCCCGGGCCCTCGCTGCCGAGCACGATGTTCTCGGCGGCGGTCAGGTTGGGGACGAGCGACTGCTCCTGGAAGACCATCCCGATGCCGTGGTCGGCGGCCTCGACGACGCTGTGGAGCCGGACCTTCTCGCCGCGCACCCAGATCTCGCCGGCGTCGGGCCGGACCAGGCCGACGAGCGCCTTGAGCAGCGTGGACTTGCCGGCACCGTTCTCGCCGGCGAGGCCGAGCACCTCGTGCTGGTGGACGACGAGGTCCACGCCGTCGAGCGCCTTGACGCCCGGGTAGTGCTTGACGAGGTCGCGCACCTCGAGGGCGGGAGCGGGAGCCGAGGCCGACGTGTCGGGCGCCAGCTGCTGGTCGGTGGTCACTTGGTCACCTGGTTCCTTCGACGCTGCGGGAGGACCGCGGCGGCGACCGCGGCGACGACGATGAGGCCCTGGACGCCGCCTTGCCAGTAGGGGCTGACCCCGATCTGGACGAGGCCGTTGGTCAGCACCGTGACGAGCAGGACGCCGACGGCCGAGTGGAGGATGCCGCCGCGGCCACCGGTGAGCAGGGTGCCGCCGACGACGGCCGCGGTGATGGCGGCGAAGTCGTAGCCCCGGCCCGCCTGGACGAGCCCGGCGCCGAGCTGGCTGGTCACCATGACGCCCGCCAGTCCGTAGAACGCGCCGGCGAGGGTGAAGACGGCCACCTTGTAGGGCGCCACCTTCACGCCCGAGAGGGAGAGGACCTCCTCGGCACCACCGATGGCGAAGGCGTACCGGCCGAGGCGGGAGTAGCGCTGCACCAGCCAGCCGAGGAGCACACACCCGAACGGCGATCCAGGTGAGGTAGGCGAAGCCCAGGAACCTCTCGACGGCCCAGCTCTCGAGCATCGCGTCGGTGATGTTGGGCTGCACGCCGGCGAACATGAGGGTCGCGATGCCCAGCCCGACGGCGGAGATGCCGAGGGTCGTCATGAAGGAGGGGACCTTCAGCACCACCAGCGCCAGTCCGCTCAGGCAGCCGAGCGCGGCGGCCAGGAGGACGGCGACCAGGACCCCGATGAGGCCCAGGTCGTTGTCGTTGCGGTTGTTGGCGACCATGAGGGCGACCGCGATGGCGGACGCCCCCATGACCCCGGGGGCGGAGAGGTCGATGGACCCCATCATCAGCACGAAGGTGATGCCGCAGGTCACGACGGCGAGGACCGCCGCCGTGTCCATGATGTTCTGCACGTTGCCGATCGTGCGGAAGTCGGAGCTCAGCATCGCGAAGACCGCGAAGATGACGACCAGTGCGATCGGCGGACCGGCGTCCCGGAGCGACACCCCCCGCCGAGGCTGGGGGCGACGCGCAGCCGCGACGGCCTCGACGTCCTCGGCGGGAGATGTCATGGTCACTGAATCGCGCCCTGCGAGCGGCTGAAGACGTTGTCGCACTCGAAGTCGGCCTCGTCGGTCTCGGGTGAGGCGAACTCCGCGACGTTGTCGCCGGTGATGAGGAACTGCTCGGCGTACCAGGCGCGGTCCTCGTCGGCGATGTCGTCGACCGACAGCTCGCCGGTGGCGACGCAGTAGCCGATGGCCAGGCCGATGCCGCCCTGCCACGGACCGTCGCTCGAGACGGTCGCGGTCATCGTGCCGTCCTCGATCGCGGTGAGCGCGTCCGGCACGGCGTCGATGCCGACGACGGCGACGTCGTCGCGGCCGGCCTGCTGCAGCGCCTCGAGCGCACCGAGCGCCATGTCGTCGTTGGCCGCCCAGATGCCCTTGACGTCGTCACCGTGCTTGGTGAGCAGCGTCTTGGTCACCTCGAGTGCCTCCGCACGGGAGAAGTTGGCGGTCTGGTCGTCGAGGAGCTCGACGTCGGTGTTGGCGGCGAGCGACTCCTCGAGTCCGGCGAAGCGGTCCTTCGCAGCACCAGTGTCGAGGATGCCCTGCAGGGCGATGATGCCACCCGAGCCACCGATGGCCTCGGCCAGCGCGTCACCGATCTGCTTGCCGGACTCGACGCCGTTGTAGGTGATGTGGCTCAGCCACTGGTCGTAGTCGGTGACCGCGAGGTCGGCCGGCTTGTTCCACTGGGTGACCAGGTAGGCGCCCGCTTCCTCGGCACCTTCCACGATCGGCGGGGTGTCGGAGTCGCCGTTGGGCAGGATGTTCATGACCAGGCACTCGGTGTCGCCGGCGAGGAGCTGGCTGATCTGCTCCTGCTGGCGGGTCGAGTCGCCGTCGTAGGTCAGGCGGTCCTGGGTCAGGCCGACCTGCTCCGCGAACGCGTCGCCGCCGTCGAGCCAGGCTGCCTCGTAGGGGTTGGACTCGTTGCGGACCTGGCCCACCAGCGTGACGTCGGAGGGGTCGCAGGCGCCACCGGCTTCGGAGGCGCTGCCACCGCTGGCTTCCTCGCTGCACCCGGTCAGGGCGGCAGCCGCCAAGGTCAGGCCCAGGATGGCCGCAGCCGGGCGAGAGGAGAAGTTCATCGTCGATCCTCGTTTCTTGGTTGCCGGGAACTCCGGCGGTCGTGATGTGTTGGTGGTGGGAGAACGCCCCGAGTGGCGGGTGGAGCAGGGGTGCACGTACGGGTGCTGTTCAGCGGGCCATCCAGCCTCCGTCCACGACGAGCACGTGGCCGTTGACGTAGTCGGCAGCGGACGAGCTGAGGAACACGGCAGCACCGGCGACGTCCTGGGCGGTTCCCCAGCGACCGGCGGGAATGCGCTCGAGGATCGACCGCGAGCGGTCGGCGTCCTCACGCAGCGCAGTGGTGTTGTCGGTGACCATGTAGCCGGGCGCGATGGCGTTGACCTGCACGCCGAGCGGGCCCCATTCGTTGGCCAGCGCCTTGGTGAGGCCGGCGACACCGTGCTTGCTGGCGGCGTACGACGCGACGCGCAGGCCACCCTGGAACGAGAGCAGGCTGGCGATGCTGACGATCTTGCCGTCGCCGCGCTCGGCCATCTGACGGCCGAACTGCTGGCACAGCAGGAAGAGTCCGGTCAGGTTGACGTCGAGCACGCGGTTCCAGCTGTCCTGGGTGACGGCGACGGAGTCCTCGCGCTCGATGATGCCGGCGTTGTTGACGAGGATGTCGACCTGCCGCTCGGCGACCAGCTCGGCACCGACCCGCTCGACCGCAGCGTGGTCGCTGACGTCGAGGTCCACCAGCGTCGACGTCGCGGCCGAGGGCGGCGACGAGCTCGCGGGTGGCGTGGCCGCTGCCGGGTCGGCCGAGCAGGATGACGTCGGCACCTGCCTGGGCGAGGCCGAGTGCCACGGCCTGTCCGAGGCCGCGGCCGGCGCCCGTGACGACGGCCGTCCTGCCGTGCAGGTCGAAGGGCGAGGTCACAGGTCCTCCACCGGGACCGGCGTCAGGTCGGTGTAGGCGTTGTTCTCACCGGCCATGGCCCAGATGAAGGCGTACGAGCCGGTGCCCGCGCCGGAGTGGATCGACCAGGGCGGCGAGACGACGGCCTGGCGGTTGCGCATCACGATGTGGCGGGTCGCGCCGGGCTGGCCCATGAAGTGGAAGACCCGGTCGGCCTCGTCGAGGTCGACGTAGAGGTAGACCTCGGTGCGCCGGTCGTGCAGGTGCGGCGGGAAGGTGTTCCACACCGAGCCGTCGGCGATGACGGTCAGGCCGAACTGCAGCACCGACGTCTCGAGCTCCTGGCCCCAGGCGTAGCGGTAGAGGCTGCGCTCGTTGGCGCCCTGCGGGGTGCCCAGCTCGACCGGCTCCACCTCGGGGTGCTTGAGCAGCGTGGCGGGGTACGACGCGTGCGCGGGGGCGGACACGAAGTAGAAGGCGGCGTCGGGACCGGCGAAGACGACCGTGCTGCCGCGGCCGACGAAGAGGCCGTCGAGGTGGTCGAGCTCGAACTTCTCGTCGTCGACGACCACGTGGCCCGACTGGCCCACGTTGACGATGCCGAGCTCGCGGCGCTCGAGGTGGGACTCCGTGCCGAGCACGTCCCAGGCCGGCAGCTCGAGCTGCCCGCTGCCGGGGACCGCTCCCCCGACGACCAGGCGGTCGTCGTGGGTGTAGACCCCGTTCACCTCCCCGGCTGCGAACAGGTCCTCGATGAGGAAGTTGTCGCGGAGGTCCGCGTTCGTCGCCGTCTCCACACTGGAGGGCGATGCGGAATACCTGACCTGGATCAACGTCTCTCCTCGATATCTGAACTGCGTTCCGCTATGTGAACTACGAGAGGAAGATACCTGTGACGGCAATCACGGTCAAGGGGTCGAAGTTAGTCCATGTATGTGGACAGTGGCGTACAGTCTCACCTGAGCGCGAAGATGGTCGTGCCACGACCACCAGGAGGAACCGGATGGATCCCGACAAGTTGGTGACCGGCCCGGCCGCCACCGGACAGGTGAAGTCCGCGGCCCGCGCCCTCGACCTGCTCGACAACATCGCCGCGCAGGGTCCCGGGACGCAGCTCCAGCTCGCCAACCGCCTCGGCATCCCGAAGAGCAGTCTCCACGCCCTGCTGCGCACGATGTGTGCGCGCGGCTGGCTCGACACCGACCAGACCGGCAGCGTCTACCGGCTCGGCATCCACACCCTCACCGTCAGCTCGGCCTACCTCGACGGCGACCCGGTGCTCTCCCGCGCGGCCGCGGTGATGGACGAGATCGCCGCGGCCACCGAGGAGACCGTGCACCTCGGTCGCCTCGAGGGTGCCGACGTCATCTACACCGCCAAGCGCGAGTCCAAGCACCCGCTGCGCATGCACTCGGCGGTCGGCCGGCGCCTGCCCGCGTACGCCACCTCGCTGGGCCGGGCGATGCTCGCCACCCAGCCCGAGGCGGTGCGCGAGGCGCTCGTCCCCGAGACGATCGTGCCGCTCACCTCGCAGGCGACCACCGACCGCGACACCCTCCTGAAGATCATCGACACCGCCGAGCTGGTCGGCTACGCCATGGAGAGCGAGGAGTCCTGCATCGGGGTCCGGTGCTTCGGCGTGGCCCTGCCCTTCTCCCGGACGACCGTCGACGCCCTGAGCGTCGCGGTGCCGATGAGTCGTCTCGACAAGGCGCGCGAGGACTTCATCATCGAGACCCTGCTGAGCGTGAAGGCCAGGCTCGCCTCCGTGCACGAGAACAGCATGGTGCGCTGAGCGCCTGCCGATCCCACCCCCACGGGGCGTGAACTCTGGGGAAAGCGTCAAGTAAGCCCTCAGTTTCGCCTCGGGCTGATGCGATCCCGCCGCCCTGCCGCGACCATGGGGTAGGCCGCGACGTGCGTGCCGCACTCGGGCCCTGGGGAGGGTGGCAATGGATTCGACGATGATCCACATCTGTCTGGAGACCGCGGAGGCGCCGGACCCGAACGTGGAGGTCGAGGAGGGCACCCGCTGGGTCTGCCAGTGCGGGGACAACTTCGTCTACCGCGGCGGCTTCAACCGCGGCGGTGGCTACGGCATGGAGTGGTTCCCGGCCCCGCCGATCGCGCCGGTGCATCGTGCCGAAGCAGCGCGGGTCCTTCGGTTCGCGGCTGTTCAGCCAGCGCAAGGGCTGACCGCGGCGCAGGCTCACGTCAGGGACGGCGCAGGGCGGCGTACTCCACCGCGACCTGCGCGCCGAGTCGCGCGTTGTTGTTCACGAGGGCGATGTTGGCCGTCAGGCTGGACCCCTCGGTGATCTCGACGATGCGCCCGAGCAGGAACGGCGTGGCCTCCTTGCCGTGGATGCCGAGCGCGTCCATCTCGGCCAGCGCCTGGTCGATGATGACGCCGATCTCGTCGGCGGGGATCTCGTCCTCGACCCGGATCGGGTTGACGATCGCGACTCCCCCGGCGAGGCCCAGGCGCCACTTGGCGTCCATGAGGGCGGCCAGCTCGGCCGCGGTGTCGAGCCGCATCGGCGCCGCGTGACCGCTGCTGCGCGAGAAGAACGACGGGAACTCGTCGGTGCCGTGGGCCACCACGGGCACGCCCAGGGTCTCCAGCGTCTCCAGGGTCAGGCCGATGTCGAGGATCGACTTCACGCCGGCCGAGATCACCGCGACGTCGGTGAGGGACAGCTCGGTGAGGTCGGCGCTGGTGTCGAAGGTCTGCTGGGCGCCGCGGTGCACTCCCCCGAGCCCGCCGGTGACGAAGACCCGGATCCCGGCCAGCGCGGCGAGGCGCATGGTCGCCGCGACGGTCGTGGCGCCGTGGATGCGCTGCGCGATGACGTACGGCAGGTCGCGCACGCTCACCTTGGTGACGTCGGGGTGGCTGGCCAGCAGCTCGAGGTCGGCCTGCTCCAGCCCGATCCGCGGACGCCCGTCGAGGACCGCGATGGTCGCCGGCACCGCGCCGCCCGCGCGGATGATCCGCTCGACCTCGGTCGCCATCTCGACGTTCTGCGGGTAGGGCATGCCGTGGCTGATGATCGTGCTCTCCAGCGCCACGACGGGAGCCCCGTCGGACAGGGCCCGGGCCACTTCGTCGGTCAGCACGAGGTCGGGGTGGGGGGTGGTCATCGGTGTGTCTCCTGGGCGGTCTGGACGTCGGGTCGCGCCTCGAGTGCGGCCTGGAGCAGCCGCGGGGTGAGGTCGGGTCGCACGGTGTGCGGGCTGGCGATGGTGAGGGCAGCTGCGGCATGGCCGAAGCGGGCGGCGTCCTCGGCCGAGCCGCCCTCGAGCAGCACGTGGCAGAAGGCGGCCAGCATCGCGTCGCCGGCGCCGGTGACGTCGTGGACGTCGTCGGCAGCGCCTCGATCTCCAGGACGTCGTCGACGCTGCTGAGCAACGAGCCGCGCGCGCCCAGCCGGATCCAGACGAGCTCGACTCCCCGGTCGTGCAGCGCCCGGGCGGCCGTCCGGACCTGCCGGTCGGTGCGGGTCGGCAGGTCGGTGAGCGCGGCGAGCTCGTCGCGGTTGGGGGTGACGGCGTGCAGCCGGCCGTCGACCGCGTCCTTGAGCCCGGCCGCCTTGGGCACGCTGACCGGCTCGAAGACGGTGCGCACCCCCGCGGACAGGTCGAGTGCGTGCTCGAAGGCCTCGCGCGACAGGTTGCCGTCGAGCACCAGCACCCCCGCGGTCGAGATCACGTCGCGGGCCGCGTGCAGCTGCTCCGGGCCGAGCTCGGCCGTGGCCTCCATGTCGGCGATGGCGACGAGCAGCTCGCCGTCGGCGTCGAGCACTGCGGTGTAGGTGCCGGTCGGCTGGCTGGTGCGCGCGACGTGCTCGATGCGTACGCCGGCGGCCGACGTGTGCTCGAGCAGGTTGTCGCCCAGCGCGTCGCGGCCCACGATGCTGACCAGGTGCACCCGGTCGCCGAGGCGTGCGAGGTTCTCCGCGATGTTGCGCCCCACGCCGCCCGGCGCCATGGACGCGTGACCGGGGTTGCTGGTCGCCGACGTCGCACGGCGGGCGCTGCGTGCCTTGAGGTCGACGTTGGCGCCGCCGATCACCACGGCGCCGGGGCGCTCGGACAGCACGTAGCCCCGGCCGAGGATGACGCCCTTCTTCCCGAGGTTGGACAGGTGCACGTTGATGGCGGCGCGGGTGGTGCCGAGCGCCTGCGCCAGGGCCGCGGACCCCATCAACGGGTCGCGGCGGAGCAGATCGACGATCTGTTGCTCGCGGTCGGTCAGCACCAGATCAGCATAAAGGTGCTTTATTGGAACAAGCAAGCATCTCGTCCGCGTCGCGTCTCGCGCTCGACAGCTCGCCGGGCCATCTGCGGGTAACGGGCCCATCCGTGCACTCCCGCCCCCACCGGTGGGGGCGGGAGTGCGCGGATGAGGCAGTTACCCGGGCAGGGGCGCGAACCTCACCAGGCCCCGGGGAACCGCGCCGATCCGGCGATCGCCAGCATCGCCACCACAGCCGCGGCGCCGGTGGCGAGCAGCAGCGTCTGACCGGTACGTCGGTGGCGTGGCACCAGGAGCAGCGCGAGGCCGACGAGCACGACGAGCCCGGGCAGCAGCCAGAACGGGAGGACCGCGGCCAGGAGACCCGTCAGGACCGCGAGCGCCACGCCACCCGCAGCGACGTGGACGACGGAGACCGGAACCGCGGCCCGCGGCAGCGAGACCACGGTGACCGGACCTCGCTCTGGCAGCTGGCCCGGCGCCATCACCCGCAGCAGCAGCGTCACGGTCGCGGGATCGGCGACCACCACGACGTCGCGCTGCCGATCGGCCAGGGCGTGACGGCGTACGAGATCGTCGAGGCGGTGGCCGCGGTCGACGTCGGGGAACCGCTCGGGCGCCAGCATGACGTCGGGCGTCGCCTCGTGGCCGATCCCCTGGACCACCAGCTTGGCCTCGCCGGTCGGGGCCGTGAGCACGGTGACGACCTTCCTGAGCCGCTTCCGCAGGGTCGCGACCTCGGCATCGCCGATCTGCGTGCCCACCACGAAGATGCGCTGGAAGTCCGTCACGCTCCGACGGTAGCGGGGTCACGACGAGAGAGGCCCGCGGCTGGTGGCCGCGATCCGGCAGCGGTGAGCGAGGCCGGTTCTGCGCGCCAGGAAGCGGCCTCACTCACCGCTCGATCGGGCGCGCACGCCCGGCAGGGCTGGGGCGGGACGCAGCACGGGCCCGGATCGATGATCCGGGCCCGTGCTGGTGGTGGAGGTGAGGGGACTCGAACCCCTGGCCTTCTCGATGCGAACGAGACGCGCTACCAGCTGCGCCACACCCCCACGCGCCTCATGGCGCGACGCAAAGATACACGAGCAGCGAGGGCCCGACCGAATCGACCCGGGGCTGGCGGCGAGGTGGCTCAGGCGCCGCTGGCGCGACGGGTCTCGTCGGCCTCGCGCGCAGTCCTGGCGGACTGCTCGGCGGAGCGGGCCAGCGCCGAGTCGTCGTCGTTGTGGCCGCTGGACCACACACCGGTGGAGTCGAGGTCGATCGTGGAGACCGTCCGACGCTGGGCGGCGGGCTTGGTGACGTACGTCGGCAGCGTGGTGGGGACCATGTCCCACCCACCGACGACCGACTCGGCGATGATCGGGATCTCGCCGGTGAGAACGGCGGGGGCCTCGCCTGCCGGGGACTCCTGCGGCGACGGGAGCTGTGACTCCCGCGGCCTCGGCGGGACCGGGGAGATCTCGCCGGTGAGGTCGGCGTCCTCCTCGATCTCGACCTCGGGCGGCAGGCCGATCTCGATGGCGGACCGGGACGTACGTCCGCGGCGCTCGGCCTTGACCGACACCCGGCACGCCACCAGCCACGCGACGAGCACCGCCGCGGGGACCGCGACCCAGGGCCAGACGATGACCGAGGCGGCCGCGAGGCCGATCACGACGGTGTTGGCCAGGGCGATGAGGGCGAGGACGTTGCGGCGGCGCTTCGCGGCACGGCGCCCGGCGGTGCGGGCGACCTGGGGGCTGACGGGGCGGACCGTCACCTCGACGGGGACCTCGACCGGCGCCTCGGCTCCGGCCGGCGTCGCGTGCGCCTTGGTCTCCACCGGCGGACGGACCACGGCTCGTACGGGCGAGACGACCAGCCGCGCATTGCGACGGTCGACCGGCTCACGACGAGCCAGGACCCGCATGGTGTGGGAGAACTTGTCGACCGAGCGGCTGCGCTGGACCTCGTCGTGGTGCTTGAGCGCCTTGGGGATCAGGTAGACGGCCCACGCCACGGCGAGGGCCACGAAGATCAGCGCGCTCAGGTCCACGATCGCAGCGTAGGAGCGGGTGAGCGGACTGGTGCGGATGTGACTGGGTGTGTCGCAGAACTACTCGTGTGACTGGTGGGCCGAGAGGCGCTGCACGAGGCCCCCCGGGCACTCCTCGGCCGTCACCGCGAAGATCCGGTGGTCGCGCCAGGCGCCGTCGATGTGCAGGAACCGCGGTGCGTAGCCCACCTGCTCGAGCTCCAGCTTCTCCACCACCCGCAGCGAGTTGGTGTTCTCCGGCCGTACGCAGATCTCGATGCGGTGCAGCCCCACCGGGCCCAGGCAGTGGTCGATCACCATCGCGACCGCGCGCGGCGCCACGCCACGTCCGGCCACGTCGGCCGCGACCCAGTAGCCGATGGACGCCCACATCGCCGACCCTCGGGCGACGTTGCTGACGGTGACCTGCCCGACGAAGTGGCCGTCGATCTCGATGACGAACGGCAGGCACTGCCCCTTCCTCGCCTGGCGGAGCATCGACCGCACGACCAGCTTGTACGACGTGGGGCGGGGCTGGCCGCCCGGCGGCATCGTCGCGTCCCACGGCCGGAGCCAGTCGTGGTTGCGTGTCCGGACGTCGCTCCAGTCGCTCGCGTCGGACTTGCGCAGCGACCGCACCACCACGCCCTCGGACTCGAGGCGGGCCGGCCAGCCGGGGGCGGCGTTCACCTCGATCCCTCGACCGACGCCGTCGCGAGCGACACCAGGCGAGTGTGATGCCAAGGCGGAGTGCCGAAGGCGGGCCGGAGGCCCGTCGACGTGCGAACACGCAGCCAGCGCGCCCGGATGGTGGCGCGCAGCAGGCGAGAGGTCGGGGGATCGAGGTTCAGTGGTCGCTCCCCACGATCTGCTCGACCGCGTGGCGGAGCACGGGTTCGAGGACCTGCAGTCCGTCCTTCACCCCACCGCGCGATCCGGGCAGGTTGATCACGAGGCAGTCCCCCACGACCCCGGCGAGCCCGCGCGACAGCATCGCGGTCGGGACGCCCTTGGCCACCCCGGCCGCGCGGATGGCGTCGGCGATGCCGGGCACCTGGCGGTCGAGGATCGCGGCGGTCGCCTCCGGCGTACGGTCGGTGGGCGTCAGCCCGGTGCCGCCCGTGGTGAGGACGACGCGCGCGCCACCGTCGACGGCGGCGGTGATCGCGTCGCGCACCGGATCTCCGTCGGGTACGACGGCGGGGTCGGCGCAGTCGAAGCCCTGGCCGCGCAGCCACTCGACGATCAGGGGACCGGTCTCGTCGGCGTAGACACCGGCGGCGGCACGGTTGGACGCGACGACGACGGCCGCGGGCAGGCTCATCGCTCCACTGCCTCATCGGCTCCACGGGCCCGACTTCCCGCCGCTCTTGCTCTCGACGCGGACGTCGGTGATGACGGCCGCCTTGTCGACGGCCTTGACCATGTCGATGACCGTGAGCGCGGCGACCGAGACCGCGGTGAGGGCCTCCATCTCGACCCCGGTGCGGTCGGTCGTGCGCACGGTCGCGGTGATGTCGACGGACTCGTCGGTGACGACGAGGTCGACGGTGACGCCGGAGATCGACAGCGGGTGGCACAGCGGGATGAGCGCCGGCGTCTGCTTGGCGCCCATGATCCCGGCCAGCCGGGCCACCGCGAGGGTGTCGCCCTTCGGCACGCCCGCGCCGCGGAGCAGGTCGATGACGGCCGGGCTGAGGAGCACGCGACCCGAGGCGACCGCCGTACGGGACGTGACGTCCTTGCCGGAGACGTCGACCATCCGGGCCGCGCCGGCGTCGTCGACGTGGGTGAGGCGATCGGTCATCAGAACTCCTCGTCGAGCAGTCGGACCCGCACCATCTCGCCGGCCTGGACGGACGTCACGTCGGCGGGCACCTCGATCAGCGCGTTGGCAGCGGCCAGGTCGCCGATGAGGTGCGAGCCGTGGCCGCCGACGGGCGAGACGAAGGCGCCGCCGCGGTCGGTGTCGTGGAGCGCGCGGACCAGCTGGACGCGACCCTCCGGCGAGGAGATCGCGTGGGTGAGGCGGGCGCGCGCGGTGGGGCGGGAGTAGGGCAGCTTGCCCATCATCCGGCGGATCGCGGGCAGCACGAACATCTCGAAGGAGACGTAGGAGGAGACCGGGTTGCCGGGCAGGGTGAAGACCGGGGTGTCGTCCTCGCCGATGGTGCCGAAGCCCTGCGGCTTGCCGGGCTGCATGCCGACGCCGCCGAACCACATGGTGCCCTGGTTGGTCAGCGACTCCTTGACCACGTCGAAGTCGCCCTCGCTCACGCCGCCACTGGTCACGACGATGTCGGCGCGGACGAGCTGGTCGTGGAGCGCCTCGGTGAAGGCGTGCGACTCGTCGGGGACGATGCCGACGCGGTAGGCGATCGCGCCGGCCGTGCGGGCGGCGGCGGCGAGGAGGTAGGAGTTGCCGTCGTAGATCGAGTCGTGGCCCAGCGAGGTGCCGGGGTCGCGCAGCTCGGAGCCGGTCGAGATGACGACCACCCGCGGACGGGGACGCGTACGCACGGTGGCGCGGCCGACGGCGGCGAGCAGGCCGAGGTGGCGCGCGCCGAGGACGGTCCCCTCCTCCAGGAGCATGTCGCCCTCGGAGATGTCGTCGCCCACCGGCCGGATGTGCTGGCCCTTGCCTGCGGCCTGGAAGATCTGCACCTCGGCGACGCCGCGGTCGGTCCACTCGTAGGGGACGACGGCGGTGGCACCGGCCGGCACCGGGGCGCCGGTCATGATCTTGACGGCCGAGCCCGGCGCGATGGAGAGGATCGAGGACTGGCCGGCGCCGATCTCCCCGACGACGGGCAGCCGGACGGGCGCGTCCTTGCTCGCACCGGCCACGTCGTCGGCCAGCACGGCGTAGCCGTCCATGGCCGAGTTGTCGAAGCTGGGCAGCGAGATGGGGGCGACCACGTCCTCGGCGAGTGCCAGGCCCAGCGCGTCCATCAGGGGCTGCGGGAAGGACGGCAGCGGCGAGATCGTGGCCAGGATCCGGTCGACCAGCTCGGAGACCGGAAGCAGGTCAGCCATCCGTGTCCTTCTCGTCCTTGCCCAGCGTCGCACCCGCGGTGACGCGCTTGGCATCCTTCGAGGCGAGCGCGACGTCGCCGACCACCCTGACGCCCGGGCCGAAGGTCCAGTCGCCCTCGACGCTCAGCGAGCTCGCCTCGCGGAGGGACGGCGCCCCCTCGGGGAAGCGCTTGTCGAAGTCGCCGACCAGCTTGTAGAAGTCGCCGTCGAGGGTGACCAGCGGTACGTCGTCGGCGGCCTGGTCGAGCACGAAGTCCTTGCCGAGGTCGTAGACGTCGGAGCGGAGCACGAGCAGGTCGTCGGTCGTCTTGACCGGGACGAACCGGTCGCGGCCGACCTCGATGGTCAGCGCCCCCTCGAAGACCTCGATCGCGGCACCCATCGCGGTCTCGATCTGGATGACCTCGGGGGTCTTCGGGTCGCTGGGGTCGAGGTGCTTGACGTTGCGGATGAGCGGCAGGCCGAGGATGCCGCTGCGGGCGTCGAGGGCGTCGACCATCGCCTGCAGGTCGAACCACAGGTTGTTGGTCGAGCAGAACGTGTGCCGGTCGAGGTCGGCCAGCGCGGCCCGGTCGGAGTCGAGGGTCTGCGCGGACTCGCGCAGCACGATCCGGCCGTCCTGCTTGCGCCGCGCGAAGTGGCCGCCCTTGCGGTCCGACGGCGTCCGGCGCACGGCCTCGATCGCGAACGGCGCACCGGTCTGCGCGAACCAGCCGGCGACGCGGGCGTCCGGGACGGCGCCGAGGTTGTCGGAGTTGGAGACGAAGACGTAGCGGTAGCCCGCCTCGATGAGCTGGGCGAGCAGGCCGGTGCCGCGCAGCGCGGTGTAGAGGTCGCCGTGGCCGGGCGGACACCACTCGAGGTCGGGGTCCTTGGGGTAGGCGGCCGGCATCAGGTCGGCGGCGAGCAGCTTGGGCTCCTTGTTCTGCAGGAACTCCAGCGGCAGACCGTCGACCGCGAGGTCCTCGTAGCGGGCCAGCGCGGCCATGGTGTCGGCCGACGTGCGGAACGAGTTCATGAACAGCACGCGGCAGCACGGCGTCGTACTGGCTGCGGAGGTGCGAGCACCTGGCGGGCGATGATGTCGAGGAAGCTCAGCCCGCGGCGTACGCACAGCAGCGACTTGGCGCGGTCCATCCCCATCGACGTGCCGAGACCGCCGTTGAGCTTGACGACCGCGGTCCTGCGGATCGCCTCGGCGGCGACCTCGTCGGGGACCTCCACGTCGGCCAGCGACGGCATGTCCAGGGGCTCGATGGAGTCCTCGGCGATCATGCCGGTCTCGCCGTGCTCGAGCAGGCGGTAGTAGTGGGCGAACGTGTCGATCGCGACTTCGTCGACGCCCGCTTCCCTCATCTTCGACCGCGCGAGGTCGAGGCCCTTCGCGGTGCCCTTGCTAGCCATGCTGTCGATCGTAGGCTGATCGGGTGGAGGAGTCAGTGGCCGGGGACAACTCGGCAGCGAAGACCGCCCTGCGCGACCAGGTCCTGGCCGCGCGGCGCCGCCGGCCGCTGGGCGAGAACGCCCGTGCAGCAAGGGATCTGGCGGCCGTCGCCCTCGCGTGGGAGGTCGTACGACGTTCCGCGACCGTCGCCGCGTACGTCTCGGTCGGCAGCGAGCCGGGCACCGGGTTGCTGCTCGACGCGCTGCTGGGTGCCGGCAAGCGGGTCATCGTGCCGGTGCTGCGGCCCGACAACGACCTCGACTGGGCCGTCTACGACGGGGCGTCGAGCCTCGCGCCGGCCGCGCGGGGGTTGCTGGAGCCTGCCGGCTCCCGGCTGGGGGTCGAGGCGGTCCGCGGAGCCGACCTGGTGCTGGTCCCGGGGCTGGCCGTCAGCGGGTCCGGCGAGCGGCTGGGGCGCGGCGGCGGGTCCTACGACCGGGCGCTGGCCCGGGTGGTCGCCGGGACGCCGGTGGCCGTGGTGCTCCACGCCGAGGAGGTCGGCCTCGCCGTGCCGACGGATCCCCACGACGTACGCGTGGGGTTTGCGTTGACGTCGGGTGGGGTGGTGCCTCTGTCGGGATCCCCGGGTACCCGGTGAAACTGGAGCCTCACCCCCGAAGTTTCGCACTGGAACCGCAAGTTTCCCGGGTACCCGGGGAAACTGACACGGGCCCGATCAGTCGCCGGGCACCAGCCGCAGCGTGTCCTCGCCCGCCTCGTCGACCGCCCCGCGGGAGTACGCCCACGGGAGGTAGTCGCCGTGCGACGTAGAGCTCGGTCTGGTCGGTGTAGTGCGACGAGGCGGGGTGGCCCGAGACGCCGGTGAGGTTGATCCAGCGCGAGTCGTCCCAGTCGGCCAGCGACACGACCATCCGCATCGACGGGGCCGCCGTCACCTCGTAGCCCTCCACCGCGTCCCACGAGGTCGCGTCGACGATCGAGGAGCCGCCGCCGACCTGCCAGCCGTCGCGGTTGAAGAGCCGCTCGACGGGGCCGACCCCGGACTCGCCGAGGGTGCTGGAGTGGAGGTTCATCCGGTGCAGGTGCCCCCAGGTCCAGCTCTTCGGATCACGGGCCTGCCGACGCGTCAGCTCGTCGCGGGCATCGACCATCGCCTGGCGCAGGATGTCGTCGCGGGTCTCGACCGCGTCGGTGTCGGCGTCGTCCCACCACGGACCGGCGGGCTCGCGCAGCATCTCGCTGACCACCGCGAACCAGCGGTCGCCGCCGTCGGGCCAGTTCCCCTCGCGCAGGTCGTCGTGGAAGGTCAGCTCGAGCAGGTTGCTCCACACCACGTTGTAGTACGCCGCCGGCGCACTGTCGGCGGGCTGGCTGAAGTCCCAGCCGCGGAGCAGCTGCTGCGGCCCGCGGTAGAAGCCGGACGGGAGGTCCTCGATGTCGAGGAGGTAGGGCACCAGCGTCGCCGCCATCGGGTTCGCCGAGTCGAGCTGCAGGTCGGTCATCTCCTTCACCGACAGCTCGCCCTCCGCCTCCAGCAGCTCCCGGATGCGGGTGGAGCGATAGCCGTAGTCCCAGTCCTCGGTGAGGAAGTAGGGGTAGTCCTCGTCGATCACCGCCTGGTTGGCGGTCACGATGAAGCCCTCGTCCGGGTCGAACAGGCTCGGCAGGCCGTCGAAGGGGATGTAGTCGCCCGACCAGTCGTTGGCGCTGATCCAGCCCTCGACCGGCATCGTGCCGTCGTTGCCCGACGTCCGGATCGGGACGCGACCCGGGGCCTGGTAGCCGATGTGGCCCTCGCGGTCGGCGTACACCATGTTCTGCGCCGGCACCGTGAAGTCGGCGGCAGCCGCGCGGAACTCGTCCCAGTCGGAGGCGCGGTTGAGCGCGAGGATGGCGTCGGCGGTGGGGGCGGGCTCGAGCGCGGTCCACGCCAGCGCGACGGCGTACCCGGTGCCGCGCTCGGCCGGCTCGTCGGTGGGCGCGTTGGCGCCGACGGTGGCGAAGTCGGTCGACACGTCGCTGATCAGCGGCCCGTGGGCAGTCTCGCGGACCCGCAGCTCGACGTCGTCCTCGCCGCGGACCTTGATCGTCTCGGTCCGCACCGTCATCGGCTCGGACTCGCCGTCGCGGACGTAGCGGTCGTCGCCGTCGGTCTGCTCGAGGAAGAGGTCGGTGACGTCGGGGCCGAGGTTGGTGAAGCCCCAGGCGATGTCGGCGTTGTGGCCGATGATCACCCCGGGCACGCCGGAGAAGGTGAAGCCGGAGGTGTCGAGGCCGCAGTCGGCGGTCACCTCGCGGCAGTGCAGGCCCATCTGCATCCAGATGCCGGGCTGGCTGACGCCGAGGTGCGGGTCGTTGGCCAGCAGCGGCTCGCCGGTGGCGCTGTGCTCGCCGGAGACGACCCACGAGTTGCTGCCGATGCCGCGACCGCGGCCGAGCAGCTCGGGCATCGCATCCATCCGCTGCCGGACCTGCTCGAGTGCGTCGACGACGGCTTCCGGGTACGCCGGCCGGCGCGGGTTGCGGGTCGCGTTGCCGGTCGCGTTCTGCTCGAAGACACCGTCGACGACCCCGCCGCCCTCGACGATCGGCGGGTGCTCCTCGATAGGGGTAGCGCGGCCACAGCGCGTCGACCTCGGCCTCGGTGTGGTCGAGGGAGAGCAGCACCCGGTCGACCTCGTCCTCCATGTTGCCGCGCAGGTCCCACGCCATCGCCTTGAGCCAGGCGAGCGAGTCGACCGGCTCCCACTCGGCGGGCGTGTAGTCGAGCCCGGTGAGGCCGAGGATGGTGTACTCGGCGGCGAGCTCGGAGGGGCTGTGCTGGTCGAGGTAGGCGTTGACCCCCTCGGCGTACGACGCCAGCGCCTCGCGGGTCGCGGGTGTCGAGCAGCGCCCACTCCTCCTCCGCGACGTCGCGCCAGCCCATCGTGCGGATGAACTTGTCGGTCTCCAGACGGTCGGTCGCCGAAGATCTCCGACAAGCCGGCCGGCCGTGACGTGGCGACGGACGTCCATCTCGAAGAACCGCTCCTGCGCGTGCACGAAGCCCTGCGCGCGCATCAGGTCGTCGTCGGTGTCGGCGTAGATCTGCGGGATGCCGTTGCCGTCGCGGACCACCTCGACCTCGGCGCCCAGCCCGGGGAGCGTCAGCTCGCCACCGGTCTGCGGCAGCGGACGGCGTACGGCCCAGGTCGCGACAGCGGCCAGCACGACCAGCAGCAGCACCAGCCCGAGCGCGATCCAGGCCGCCCAGCGCACGCCGCGCGGAGCGCGCCGGAACAGCTGCCGGAACGAGTGTCGTGCGCCTCGGCAGGCGCAGTGGTGGTGTCGGGGATGGGGTGACCGGCTGCTCGCTCATCGCTTGGACATTGTGCCGTACGCTTGGCAGTCGAAGGGTTTGAGTGCCAGCGCGTCGCGCCGGCCCAGCCAGTTCGTCCACGTTGGCCCAGCTCGCACCGAGGATCCGATGCCCACCTATCAGTACGCCTGCACCGAGTGCTCGCACGCCTTCGAGCAGTTCCAGAGCTTCAGCGACGACGCCCTGACGGTCTGCCCGCAGTGCAGCGGCCAGCTGCGCAAGGTGTTCAACGCCGTCGGCGTGGTCTTCAAGGGCTCGGGGTTCTACCGCAACGACAGCCGCAAGACGACGACCTCGTCCGAACCGGCGGCGACCTCCTCGAAGCCCGCCGCGACGTCGGACTCGTCGTCCGCGAAGCCGGCCGCGTCGAGCACGGCATCGTCCTCGTCGCTCGTCGTCCTCGTCGTCCTCCTCGTCGTCGAGCTCGTCCTCCGACTGAGTCCGGCTGACTGACGCGCGACCCCTGTGGAGAGGCCGAGCGGGCACCGGCCACTTCGACCTAGCGTCGGGGCATGCTCGTCCCGGGGATGTCACCCGCGCGGCGCCGGGTGCGCGCCGTACGCCACCGGCTGCTGCAGCGACGCCGACTGATCGCCGCCGTGCTGGTCGGCGCTGCGGTCCTGGTCGGGCTGCGGACGGTCGCCCCTCCCCGCCCGACACCGTGGACGTCCTGGTCGCGCGCACGTGACCTGCCCGCCGGGGCGCGGCTCGAGTCGGGTGACCTCACCCGCGCGGCGTTCCCCGCCGTCCGTCGCGCCGGCGAGCCTCACCGCCGACGCCGTCGGCCGGGTGCTCGCCGCACCGATCGGTCGCGGCGAGCCGGTGACCGGCGTACGCCTCGTCGGCCCCGCGCTCGCCGAGGCCCAGGCCGGGCAGACGGTGCTGCCGGTGCGACTTCCCGACGCCGGCATGGTCGCCCTGCTGCGACCCGGCGACGTGGTCGACCTCTACGCCACCGACCCCGGCACCGGCGAGGCGCGACTGGTCGCGGTCGGCGTCACGGTCCTCGCGACACCACGCGACGTGCCGAGGGTCCGGCCGGCGGGTCGGGCGGGGCGCTGGTGGTCGTCGGGAGTCGTCACCTGCGGTGGCGCTGAGCCTCACCGGGGCGTCGCTGACGCAGTTCCTCACCGTGGCGCTGGGCCGCTAGCCTCGACGTCAGTCCTGCAGTCCACTGGCCGTCTCGGGGTCGACGCAAGGAGATCACCATGAGTGGATTCAAGAACTTCATCCTCAAGGGCAACCTCGTCGAGATCGCCGTCGGCCTGATCATGGCGCTGTCGTTCGCGGCCGTCGTCACGGCGTTCGTCGCGTGGCTCACCAGCCTGCTGCCCGACGCCGCCTCCGAGTTCTTCGGTCGAGCGCCAGGAGGCGCCTTCGGCGCCTTCCTCAACGCCCTGATCTCGTTCGTGCTGATGGCCGCGGTCGTCTACTTCTTCGTCGTGCTGCCCTACACCAAGGCCAAGGAGCAAGTTCTTCCCGGCGCCGAGGAGGGCACCCCCGCCGACATCGCGCTGCTCGAGGAGATCCGCGACGCCCTCAAGGCGCGTGGCGGGCTCCGATCTGACGTACGCGCCGTGTCAGCCGTGGTGCGGCGGCACCTGGTCGCGATACCAGTCGTCGCCCTTGCCGGCGTCGTCCTCGCGCCGGGTCGCGGTCGTCGCTTCGTCTGCTCGGGGACGCACGTCGCCGAAGACCGCGGCGAGTCGCTTGCGGCGTTCCCACTCCGGCTCGGGCAGCGTCGGCGCCTGTCGTCGGGGTCGTCGTCGACGCTCATGCGCAGACCCCGGGGTCTGCTCCTCCGGCTCGGGCTCGTCCGGTCGGGCGGTGGTCTCGGTCGGCGTCTCGGTCGGCGTCTCGGAGGCCTCGGTCGGCGACTCGGGAGTGCCGGTAGCCCGCGGGCTGGCTGGGGGTCTCGCTCTCGGACGAGGTGGCCGGAGGCTCGGCGGTGATCGAGCCGCGAGCAGCCGCTTGGGCAGCGCCTTGTCCTCGTTGATCATCTCCCAGATCTCGTCGGCCCTCGGTCCAGTAGACCTTGCCGCTGAACTCCGACTCGCGTCGGGTAGTACGCCGTCGGCATGGTCACGAACTGGACCTTCTCCAGGCCGATGCTCTGCAGCTGCATGGCGATCTTGCCGAGTGCGGGTGATCGAGCCCAGGTCCGGGTCGGTCGTCAGGGACTCGGTGGCGGCGTCGAGGAAGTTGACCACCCTGTCGAGGCGCGTCAGCGTGCCGGCGGACTTGACCTTGCGCACGAGGGCGGCGATGAAGGTCTGCTGGCGCTTGATGCGGCTGATGTCGTTCTGCTGGGCCAGCTCGCCGACGTACCGGGCCCGGACGTAGTCGAGCGCCTCGTCGCCGCTGAGCACGGACGGGTCCCCGGCGGGGACGAAGATCTCGTGCGCCGGGGTCGTCGATGTCCTCGGGGACGCAGACCGGCACGCCGCCCACGGCGTCGACCATGTCGCCGAAGCCGTTGAAGTCGACGACCACGAAGTGGTCGATGAGGATGTCGGTGTTCGCCTCGAACTGCTCGATGGTGCACAGCTCGCCGCCCACCGAGTAGGCGGCGTTCCACATGACGTCGGCGTCGGCGTCGGAGTTGTCGTCGCACTCGGGGCGGTCGACGATCGAGTCGCGCGGGATCGAGACGGCGTACGCCCGGCTGCGGTCGGCCGACAGGTGCACGAGGATCGTGGTGTCGGAGCCACCGCCGCCCTCATCGTCGATGGCGTTGCCGTCGCCGTCGCGGGTGTCGTCGCCCATCACCAGGATGTTGAGCGGCTCGCCGTTGCCGTCGTAGACCTTCTCCGGCCGCTCGCCCTCGATCTCGTCGAGGGACACGGTCTCGATGTTGCCGTTGAGGTGGCGGTAGAGGTAGACGACGCCGAGCCCGGTCACCAGCGCGAGCACGACGGCGCTGATCAGGACCACGCGGCCGACCGTGTGCTTCTTGGCACCTTGCCCTTGCGCTTGGGCGCATCGTCGGGTGCCGAGGGGCGCGCCTCATCTGACACCGACCCACCCCTGACGCGATTCTTGACGACTGAACGGGCTGAATCTACTCGAACTGGGCAAACTTCCGCGATCCGACGGGCAGGCGCGCACCCCGCGGTTGCCGAGCAGGGGTGGTCCTCGTGGCAGGATGCTCCCCGCCATTTGTTTGTGGCCCGCCCCAGTAGCTCAGTGGATAGAGCAGCCGCCTCCTAAGCGAAAGGTCGCCGGTTCGACTCCTGCCTGGGGCACCCAGCGCATGTATTACTTCGCCTGATGGGTGACGTTCGGGCTTCGGCTGATGGGTGACACATCTTCGGGTGATGGGTGACAGCTACTTCGGTTGATTGGTGACACTCCCGAGATGAGGGAGTTGAGCGTGGCTGAGCAGCGGTATCAGGCCGTGCTGGCGGTGATCAGCGACGGTGAGACGGTCACGGAGGTGGCGGCCCGGTTCGGGGTGCACCGCAAGACGGTGCATGTCTGGCTGGCCAGGTACGAGGCCGGTGGTCTGGAGGGTCTGGGTGATCGGTCGCATCGGCCGCGGTCGTGTCCGCACCAGATCGGTGCGGAGGTCGAGGTCGGCGATCGCGACGGATGCGGTCCTCGCATCCGTCGTGGGGGCCGCGGCGGCTCGTGTTCGAGCTGGCCAGGGCCGGGGTGGAGCCGGTGCCGTCGGAGTCGGCGGTCTATCGGGCGTTGGTGCGGTTGAACCTGATCGACCCCTCGGGTCGCCGGCGGCGGGACCGGAAGTGGAAGCGGTGGGAACGCGGGGCTGCCGATGGAGCTGTGGCAGATGGACGTCGTGGGCGGGTTCGTGCTCGCTGACGGGCGCCGGGCGAAGGCGTTGACCGGGGTCGATGACCACTCCCGGTTCTGCGTCAGCGCGTACCTGATGCTGCGGGAGTCCTCGCCGAACGTGTGTGACGGGCTCGCGCTGGCGCTGCGGGCCTATGGGGTGCCCGAGCAGATCCTGACCGACAACGGCAAGGTGTTCACCGGCCGGTTCAACCAGCCGCCGGTGGAGGTGCTGTTCGACCGGATCTGCCGGGAGAACGGGATCGAGCACCTGCTGACCCAGCCCCGGTCACCGACCACGACCGGGAAGATCGAGCGGTTCCACCGGGCGCTGCGCACCGAGTTCCGCACCGACCGGGTCTTCGCCGACCTCGCCACCGCGCAGGCCGAGCTCGACGAGTGGGTCCACGACTACAACACAACCGGCCGCACCAGGCGCTGGACATGGCCACCCCGGCGCACGGTTCCTGCACGCCGACCCAGCACCGGTGACCCCGATCCGAGCACCCGCCAGCGCTGGGCGACCCGCCGAGGACCGCCCCGACGGCACCTGGGTCACCCGCCGGGCCAGCGCGGTCGGCGTGGTCTGCGTGAACTGGCAACAGGTCTGCCTCGGCGTCGCCGCCGCCGGCCGCCCGATCGACGTCTGGGTCACCGACCACGTCCTGCAGTTCTACGACGGCGACCAGCTCCTGCGCACCGAGAAACGCGACAGCACCGGGGAGGTCAGAGTCAAGCGATCCACAGCGCCCCAACGGCGCCCTACAGTGACAACGAGTGTCACCGATCAACCGAAGTAGATCTGTCACCCATCAACCGAAGGTCTTCAGGGGCACCCATCACGCGTTGCGTCTTGACGCCGCGGAACGCTCGGCCTCACGCCTGGACCAAGGCGGCGTGCGACTGCCGCTGAGCCCGATCCAGCGGTGGGACGCGCCCTGCGGACCATTGGCGTCAGCGGACCACAGCCACTGGACAGTGGGCGGAGTGCAGCAGGTGATGGCTCACCGATCCGAGTAGAAGGCTGAGGAACCCGCTGCGGCCGCGCGATCCGGTCACGACGAGCGAGGCGTTTGCGGACATGTCGGTCAGGGCCACGGCGGGCCGTACGGCGATCGTGTCCATCTCGAGAACCACGTCGGGGTGGTCTGCACGCAGGTCCGCCACGTACTCGGACAGCGCGGCTTCGGCGGCCAGCGAGCGTCTGGCGAGCTTGCGCGGCAGCTGGCCGCGTCCATCCACGTTGATGCGTCCGGGCTTCCAGGCGAGCAACGCGACCACTGATTCCTGGGTGAGGCTGGCCCGGCGGCAGGCGAACTCGAGCGCCGCTCGGCTCGCCCTGGAACCGTCGACTCCGACGACGATGCGTGCTGCCTCCGGACGATCAGCGGAACGTACGACGACCACCGGGCAGGGCGCGTGTCTGGCCAGGTGCTGGCTGACCGACCCCCGGACTGTCTCGGCGGTCCATCCGTGCCCCTGGCTGCCGACAACCAGCATGCGTGCATCGAGGGCCTCGCGCATGAGCACGGGCGTCACGGCGCCTGGATGCCGCTCGGCCGCGCCGGTGACGCCGGCTGCGGCCAGGACCGCGTCCACGCGTCCAGGCATCGCCTCATCTGCGGTCCGAACGTGGTCGACCTCTTGTGAGCCATCTTCGCGGTCCACGATCACTGCGCGAACGGTGTCGCCCTCCAGCGTGGCTGTCTCCGCGGCCCATTGGAGAGCTGCTTCGGCACCGGGTGAACCGTCATAACCCACAAGTATGGCTCGGGCCCTTGGACGCAGCATCTCGAATCTCCTGACATCGACGCGGCCGGGTGCACGTCCGGCTGTTGTCCTACCGACTCTGACGCTCACGGCCGTGGGGGAGTAGGCGACGCATCGGCCAATGTGTGTCGCGCGTCTTTGCCGGAGGACGGCAAGATGGTCAATCCGGGCTCTTGTGATCGGCCGCCCGGCGGGGTCGTACGCGGGACCGGGTTGCCGAGGTCCGGCATGGTGGCGTCTACTGGTCGCCAGCCCGGGGCAGTGGATGAAGGGGGCGAGCGGATGGGAACAGGCTCAGGTCCTGCAGGACGCCCAACCAGCCCTTCGGATCCCGTCCAGGCCGATCAGGACTGGCTGGTTCAGGCCGCCGAGTCCGCCGGTCAGGACGCCGGCGGCCTGCCAGTCGCCCTGCTCGGCGACTACCTGCCGATGCTCGCGGACGCAGCGACGTTCGGTCGGTTTCCCGGGCGTGACGAGCTGGGCGCAGTACGACGCCAGGGTCGTCGCGCCGCGGAGCAGGGCGTCTCCGTGGGACAAGGGGTCGACCTGTACCTGTCGGCGGCCCGCCGGGTGTGGGCCGAGCTGCCTGCCGTGGTGCGAGAGCGGGACCGGGCCGCAGTGCGGGCAGCCGCTGAGGCAGTGCTCACGGTCGTGGACGACGCCGTAGCCGCATTCGCCGAGGGTCACGCAGAGGCCGGTCGCGAGCTGGTTCGCCGGGAGGAGACCCTGCGACGAGAGCTCATCGAGGACCTCCTCCGCGGCGACGCCCACCTCAGCGACCTCGTGGATCGCGCGGAACCCTTCGGCCTCGACCTGACCCGCGCCCACCAGGTCGCCCTGGCACAGCCGGGGAAGCGGCTCCCCTCCATCGCAGCCGCGACGACCCCGCTGGAACGCGTCATCCTGGACCGCTTCGGCGACCGAGACGTCCTGGTCGCCACGAAGGAAGGATGGGTTGTCGTCATTGCCCTGGCCGACGCGACAGGCGCTCCGCCGATGTCCGGCGGCCTGGGCACGACCGGTGACCTCGGAAAGATCGTCTACGGCGAGCTGAGCCGACTCCGGCGCGGGCGACCCTGGAGGGTGGCGGTGGGTCGGGCACATCCCGGTGCCTATGGCATTGCCCGGTCGTACGAGGAAGCCCGCGAAGGCCTCACCATGGCCACTCGCATGCAGCTGGACCGCCCCATCGTCGAGACCCGAGACCTGTTGACCTACCGGGTGCTCGCGCGGGACCAGCCCGCCCTCGTCGACCTCGTTCATTCGGTGCTCAACCCGCTCAGTCAGGCACGCGGCGGCGCCCAACCCCTCGTCGACACCTTGGCGGCCTACTTCGACTGTGGCTGCGTCGCCACCACGACCGCCGCCACGCTGCATCTCTCGGTCCGGGCAGTGACCTACCGCATCGACCGGGTCAAGGCCCTCACCGGGTTCGACGCTCTCGACCCGGCCCATCGCTTCACCCTGCAGGCAGCGGTGCTCGGCGCAAGGCTGCTCGGGTGGCCCGAACAACCACTGACCCAGGCGTCCTTCCAGGTGCCGACCTGACCCCTCGACTGCCGATCGTCGGCAACAATCGTGGCCGAGATCGACCAGCACCCCACCTACCCGACCCGCGCTCCGCGAGCCAGGGTGGGAAGCGTCACCGGCACGGCCCCGAACCCAGCCCTCCCTTCGCACTTACGCAGTCACGAAGGGCCAGGCGCTGGTTCCTCCGCCCGCCAGGTCGAGGAACCAGCGGGCAACTGCGCTGTCAACGATGTGGCCACCTCAGCTCTCGACGCATGCGTCGCTCAGGCTGAGGGACGTGTTCCGCACAGCGGCAGTGGCCTGTCGACCGACCAGGGCACGTAGAACGGCGGTGGCGTCCCAGTCGTTGACGTGCATCCCGGCGGACCACCTGGCCGTCGCTGATCCAGAGAGCGCGTGAACACGCGGACGCCGATGTCGCCGCGGATCACGACCTCGTCGTAGCCGTCCGGGCCGACGTGACCGACGTACTCCATGCCGAGGTCGTACTGGTCGGTGAAGAAGTAGGGCTGCCGGACGTAGGGCTCGTCGTCGCCGAGCATGACGCGCGCCGCGTGGCGGCCTTGGTGGATGGCCGTGTCCCAGTGCTCGACGCGGATCCGCCCGTGCAGCGGGTGGTCGTGGTGGGCGACGTCGCCGGCGGCGTAGACGTGGGGGTCGCTGGCTCGGAGCCGCGGCATCGACCAGGACCCCGTGGTCGGTGGCCAGGCCGGCCTTGGCGGCCAGCGAGTCGTCGGGCTCGGCACCGATGCCGACCAGGATGAGGTCGGGGCTCACCTCGGTGCCGTCGTCGAGACGGACCGAGGTACGCCCGCCGTGCGTGCTCGATGGCGGCGATGCTGGTGCCGAGTCGGAGGTCGACGCCGTGCTCGCGGTGCAGGTCGGCGAACATGGGCGCGATCTCCGGACCGAGCACCCGGACCAGGGGCAGCGATGCGTTCTCGACGATCGTGACGGTCCCACCCGGCGGGCGGGCGGCTGCGGCGACCTCCAGCCCGATCCAGCCGGCGCCGACGATCAGCAGGTGTCTCGGTGAGCCGGGGCGCGAGCGCCAGCGCGTCGTCGATGGTGCGGAGGTAGGCCACGTCGGCGCCCGACTGATCGGCCAGAGGCAGCCGGCGCGGCCGGGCGCCGGTAGCCAGGAGCAGCCGGTCGTAGGACAGGCGTCGATCACCGAGGGTGACGTGGCTGGTGTCGAGGTCGATGTCCGTGACCGCCTGACCGGTGATCAGCTCGACCTGGTGGTCGGCGTACCAGGAGGTGGGGTGGGCGAAGACGGAGTCAGGATCGGCGTTGCCGAGAAGCAGCCCCTTGGAGAGCGGTGGCCGCTCGTACGGGGGGTGCGGCTCGTCGCCGATCAACGTGATGTCTCCGGCGCATCCCTGAGCGCGGAGCTCCTCGGCGGCGTTGGCCCCGGCGAGACCGGCTCCGATGATGACGATGTTCACGGCGTGCTCCTGGTCAGGGCGAGGAACTCGGCGCGGGTGCGGGGGTCGTCCCGCAGGTGGCCGAAGAGGGCGGAGGTGGTGGTGCGGGCGCCGGGCGTACGCGCGCCGCGCAGTCCCATGCACGTGTGCTCGGCCTCCACCACCACGCCGACGCCGCGGGGGTCCAGCTCGGTGCGGAGGTGATCGGCGACGCGCTTGGTCAGGCGCTCCTGCGTCTGCGGTCGACGAGCATGCAGCTCGACCATCCGGGCGAGCTTCGACAGCCCGACGATGCGCTCGCCGGGGATGTAGCCGACGTGGGCGACCCCGACGAAGGGCAGCATGTGGTGCTCGCACACCGACTGCACCCTGATGTCTCGGACCAGGACGAGCTCGTCGTAGTCGTCGTCGTTGGGGAAGGTGGTGAGCTCGAAGTCCGCGCCGCTGGTCATCTCGATCAGCGCGTGCGCCATCCGGCGTGGTGTCTCCACGAGGTTGTCGTCGGTCAGGTCCATGCCCAGGGCGGTGAGCAGGTCGGCTGCCGCCTGTTCGGCAGCCAGCGGGTCGACCCGCTGGGTGTGCGTGACCCGCGGACGCCAGCGCGAGACCGTGTCTGCGTCGGGCGCGACGGTGACGGCACTCATGCCTGGACCTTGTGCCGGTCGAACGCCAGTGCCGCCAGGGCGAGGGCGCCGACCAGCAACCCGAAGTCGCGCAGGGCGACGTCGTAGTAGGCACCCATGGTGAGCAGGTTGACGATGATGCCGGCGAGCCAGCCCGCCACGAGGAGGGCGCCGAACCGCGGCGCCACCGCTACGGCGACGCCGGCCGCCACCTCGATGACACCCACCGCCAGCATGGCCTGGTGAGCGGTGCCCGGTACGAGGTCGTTGACCCAGGGCGCCAGGTAGCGCTCCCAGTCAGTGAGGAGTCCCAGGAACTTGTCGAGGCCGAACGCGATGGGCGCGACCGTGAAGACAGTGCGCAGCAGCCGGTAGGCCAGATCGGTCCCGGACTGCGAGCGGGTGGCCGGGTGGGACGCGGTGGTGGAAGTCATCGGTGTGCTCCTTTTCTCGTACCCCTCCAGAGGGAGGAGCGATGAAGTGTTGGTGTCAGGAGCGGTGAAATTCTTACCTTGCACGCGGCGGAGAGGTAAGACCGGAGCGACGCGGCGACACCAAACACACATGACCATCCACACCTCGCGAGTGACGACCAGCTGCGGAAGCGGGCTGCCGACCGACGCCCGCACCTGGCGCCGGTGCCGCCTGCTCGAGGCAGGCTTCCCGGAGACGCTTGCCGACGCGGTCGCGGCCGACCCGTTGTTCGACCTCCACGCCCTGCTGCAGCTCCTCGACCGGGGTTGTCCCCCCGACCTCGCGGTGCGGATCACTGCCCCATTGCCCGGCGAGGTGGTTCGATGACAACCGTGGAGCGAGCCGACTCCGGCGTGGACACGCCGACGGAGGACGACAGCGCATGGTGGACGCACCTCGGCGAGGACGATCACGTCGGCCATGCGGCCATGGCCCGCCTGCACGAGCTGCTGCTGCGCGCCAGCCGCTACCAGGTGTGGAGGTTGCGAGACCTGCTGCCCGGGGCCGGTGCCGCCCAGATCGACGACCTGGCCCAGCAGGCGGCCGACGACGCGATGGTCGCCGTCCTGCGGAAGCTCCCCACCTTCGAGGGACGCAGCCGGTTCACCACGTGGGCCTACAAGTTCGGGATCCTGCACGCCGGCGTCGCCGTGCGCGGGCAGGCGTGGCGCCACCGCGAGGTTCCGCTTCCCGACACGCTCCCCCTCGTCGATCTCGCATCGTCACCGGCCGCGGTGAGCGAAGCCGCCCAGCTGGCTCGCGCCGTCCAGGACGCGATCGCCACTCAGCTCACCCCCTACCAGCGCCGCGTGGTGCTCGCGCTCCTGGTCGAGAACGTTCCCATCGACGTCCTGGCCGACCGGCTCGGCAGTAGCCGCAACGCCCTCTACAAGGCGCTCCACGATGCCCGTCAACGGTTGCGACGGGCTCTCATCGCCAGCGGTGACCTCGAAGCACCGTCCACTCGGAGGACCCCATGAGTGACAGAACCCCAGCCCCGAGCGGCGTCAGGATCGCCAGCCTGCTCGCTGACACCGAGCCGTATCTCTCCTGCGACGACTGCTTCCAGCGGATCGATCAGTACGTCGAACGGCGCATGGCCGACCTGCACCACGACGACCTCGAGATGACGACGCACCTTGCGGGTTGTGGGGTGTGCACCGACGAGGCCGATGCCTTGGAGGCGCTCCTGCGCGAAGACGCCGAGTGACGGGAACGGCAGCACCTTCGAAATATAAACGCGACGCAGCGCGTTTCGATAGTCACAGACTATCCCTCCTGCCTGCCGGCAGGAACTCACTCAGAAGGAGCACCGTCATGACCCTCATCACCGCCCTTGTCATCTTCGCTTCCCTGCTTGCGTTGGCCCGATTCGCCCGACGCGACGACTTCGCGGGCCCTTCACTCCGCCATCAGCCGCACGACGAGCTGGGCTACCGCTACTCCCCCGTGATCGGACAACCCGGCTGACAGCGGGTGGACTCCATCGGCGTGGTTCAGCGGATCTCGAACCCGATCCCGGCCGCCTGCAGCCGGCGCGAGCAGGGCGTCGCCCATCGCCTGCGCCGGGGTCACCGACCCCGCCGTCACGGGGTTGTCGTCGAACGCCAGGCACAGCGCGGACTCCGCGAGCATCTTGGCGGTCTCGGTGTAGCCCGGGTCGCCGCCCTTCACGCGGGTGCGCACCGTCTGCCCGTCCGCCTCGGCCGACGAAGTCCACCGTGAACCACGACGCGTCGCGCTTGGTCTCGTCGGGGCCGGACCCCTGCGGCACCCTGCGGAGCAGGAAGTCGCGCAGCGGCTTCACCTGCGCCGCCACCGACAGCACCCCGACCGCAGCGGCACCACCGGCGGCGAAGCGCAGCGTCTTGGTGCCGGCCCAGTGGGTGTAGCGGAACTTCGGGCCGTACGCCGCCAGCGCGGCGCCGCTGCGCGCGACGATGATCGGGTCGATGGTCGGGAGCGGGATCAGCCAGTAGCCCAGCACCGGGTCGCGGTGCGGCCTGCCGCGGACCGAGCGGGACGACCGACCCTCGGGGCGGTCCTCGGCGCGGCGGCGGGCGGCGTACGCCTGCTTCATCTGCTTCGCGCGGGAGAACTGGTGGAGCGTGGAGTGGAAGGTGCCGCCGGAGAAGGTGCCGCCCGAGCGGACGACGCCGCGCATCGTGATCGGCTGGTCGTCGGGCAGCTGCTTGACGGTGAAGAAGGCCCCCAGGTCGTGGGGGATGGAGTCGAAGCCGCAGGCGTGGACGATCCGGGCTCCGGTGCGCAGCGCGGTCTGGTGGTGCGCCAGCCACATCCGGTCGACGAACTCCGGCTCGCCGGTGAGGTCGACGTAGTCCGTGCCGGCCTCCGCGCAGGCCGCGACGAGGGGCTCGCCGAACTGGAGGTAGGGACCGACGGTGGAGATGACGACGCGTGACGCGGCGGGCGACGTCCGACAGCGCAGCCGACGTCCGCGGCGTCGGCGACGATGACCTCGACGTCGACGCCCAGCCGGCGGCGTACGGCCTCGAGCTTGTCGGCGTTGCGACCGGCGATCGCCCAGCGCAGGCCGTCGGGCGCGTGGGCGGCGAGGTAGTCGGCGGTCAGCTCCCCGGTGAAGCCGGTGGCGCCGAACAGGACGAGGTCGAGGTCGCGGGCGGGGTCAGCCATGGGCACATCCTCACAGGTCGCGGAACCGCCGGACGAGAGGTGCCGTCCCATCGGCGTGAACATCCGCACCGGCATCGTGTCCGCCACCACTCTCGCCGTCGTCGCCGGAGCCGGGGTCGGGGTGGGCGTCGCCCTCGCCGGCAGCGACGGCACCGGTCCGACCCCGCCGCCCGGCGGCTCCGGCGACCTCGTGCTGGCCAACGCCGACCTGACGGTGGCGACCGACTGCGACGCGCTCCTCGACTCCTACGTCGATCGCGGACTGGCGAGGGTCGGCCCCTACGGCTGGGACTTCGGCGGCATCCGGATGTTCGGCTCCGCGGCCGACTCCGCCACTGGTGCCGAGATGAGTGCCGGCAGCCCGACCACGTCGGCCCAGTCGTCGGTCAAGACCAGCCGCTCCACGAGCAACGAGTCCGGGACCAACGTCCAGGAGCTCGGCGTCGACGAGTCCGACGTGGTGAAGGTCGCCGGCAGCCTCCTGCTGCGCCTGCAGGACGGCACGCTCCGGGCGTACGACGTCTCCGGCGACGAGCCGACCGAGGTGTCGTCGACCCCGATCCCCGACGCGCAGGGCTGGCCCGGGTCGCCCGGCGGCGAGCTGCTCTTCGTCGACGGCCGTGCGGTGGTCTTCGGCATGGCCCGCGACGGTGCCTCCTCCACCATCACGACCGTCGACCTCGCCGACCCGACCTCGCCGAGCATCGTCGACACCGTCACCGTCGAGGGCCAGCTGTCGGCGGCCCGCCTGCACGGCGACGTGGTCCGCGCGGTCGTCACGACCGGGCTGCCCGAGCTCGACTTCCGCCACCCCACGGGCGCGCTCGGCGAGATCGGCTCGCGGCTGCGCAACCGGGCGCTCGTGCGGGACACGACGCTGGCCGACTGGCTGCCCACGGTCGACGGAGAGCCGATCGTGGACTGCGCCGACGTCGCCGTCCCGACCGACGAGGAGCTCGAGCTCGGCTCGACCACGCTGGTCGCCTTCGACCCGGCCGACCCCGACGCCCGGGCGACCAACGCCGTGGCGACGACCTCCCCCACGTCGTACTTCTCCACCGACCGCTTCTACCTCGCGGGCGCCGCAGCGAGCCCCATGATGTGGGACTGCTTCGACTGCGCGGATGTGGCCGACGTCGGGCACCACGCCGATCTTCGCGTTCGCGCTCGACGGCCTGGACGCGACGTACGTCGCCTCCGGTGAGGTCGAGGGCACCATCGCCGACCGGTGGTCGATGGACGCGGTCGACGGCTCGCTGCGGGTGGCCGTCGGGGCGAGCAGCGAGACCGGCAACTTCAACTCCGTGATCACCCTGCGCGAGGACGGCGCCGAGCTGGTCGAGAACGGGCGCGTCGACAAGCTCGGGATCGACGAGCAGATCAAGTCGGTGCGGTGGTTCGACGACCTCGCGATCGTGGTCACCTTCCGGCAGACCGACCCGCTCTACGCCATCGACCTCAGCGACCCGGCCGCCCCCGAGCTGCTGGGCGAGCTGAAGATCCCCGGCTACTCCGAGTACCTCCACCCGCTCGGCGAGCACCGCCTGATCGGCGTCGGCCAGGACGCCTCGATGCGCGGCATGGTCCGCGGCGCGCAGGCCGCGCTCTTCGACGTCACCGACCTGACCGACCCGCGGCAGCTCGACGTCGTCCGCTACCCGAGGAACAGCCAGGCCGGCGCCGCGCTCGACCCGCGGCAGTTCACCTGGCTGCCCGACTCGCGCACCGCCCTCACCGTCGTCTCGGAGGGCTGGGAGGGGACGACCGGCTGGGTCTCGGTCCTCTCGCTCGGCGACGGCACGATGACCAACCGGATGGTCGAGGTGGAGCACGGCAGCGACGTCGCGCTGGTCCGGCTGGTGCCGCTGGCGTCGGGGAAGGTCGTGCTGGTCACCGGCGAGGACGTCCAGTTCTTCGACGTCTGAGCCTCGAAACCAGCGCGCCGATCGACGTACTCTCGGTGCATGTGCCGCAACATCCGACCGCTCAACAACTTCGAGCCGCCCGCCACGCGTGACGAGGTCACGGCCGCCGCCCTGCAGTACGTCCGCAAGGTCGCCGGCACGACCAAGCCGTCGCAGGCCAACGAGGCCGCCTTCAACCAGGCCGTCGCCGAGATCGCCCACATCACCCAGCACCTGCTCGACGACCTGGTGACCCAGGCGCCGCCGAAGAACCGCGAGGTCGAGGCCGACAAGGCGCGCGCCCGCGCCCAGCTGCGGTACGGCGCGTGACGCAGGCCGACCTCCGCGACGCGGCCCTCGACCTGCTGGCCGACCGACCCCTGGTCGTGCTCACCGGCGCCGGGCTCTCGACCGACTCCGGCATCCCGGACTACCGCGGCCCCGGCTCCCCGTCGCGCGCACCCGATGACGATCCAGGAGTTCACGGCCGGCCCCGAGGCGCAACGCCGCTACTGGGCACGCAGCCACCTGGGCTGGCAGCGGATGGGGCACGCCGAGCCCAACGACGGGCACCGAGCCGTCGCCGCCCTCGACCCCGAGCTGCTGATCACCCAGAACGTCGACGGCCTCCACGAGGCCGCGGGCAGCCGCCGCGTCGTCGCGCTCCACGGCCGGGTGGCCGACGTCATCTGCCTCACCTGCCGTCGTACGTCCTCGCGGGCGGCACTGCAGCAGCAGCTCGACGAGCTCAACCAGGGCTGGCTCGAGCGCCATGCTGCCGCGCCGACCCGCCCCGACGGTGACGTCGACCTCGACGACACCGACGACTTCGTGGTGCCGACCTGCGACGTGCGGCGGGGCGCTGAAGCCGCACGTCGTCTTCTTCGGCGAGAACGTGCCGGCCGAGCGGGTCACCCGCTGCTACGACGCGGTCGAGGCGCTCGGCGACGACGGCGCGCTGCTGGTGGCCGGCTCGTCCCTGACCGTCATGAGCGGCCTGCGGTTCGTCAAGCGCGCGGCCTCGCCGGGGCACGCCGATCGTGATCGTCAACCGCGGCGAGACCCGCGGCGACGCGCTGGCGTCGTACAAGCTGGAGGTGGGGTGCAGCGAGTTCCTGGGCGCGCTCGCCACCCGGGTGCCGGTCGAGTCCGCGGACGGCCGCCGA
Source organism: uncultured Actinomycetota bacterium (assembly GCA_963778975.1). GTDB lineage: Bacteria > Actinomycetota > Actinomycetes > Propionibacteriales > Nocardioidaceae > Nocardioides. The sequence goes on along the minus strand of CAVZWM010000014.1, from coordinate 44,028 downwards.
CTAGCGGCGTACGAAGATGTGCTCGGCCGCTTCCTGCACCAGCTCGGCGGTCTCGCCGCCGGAGCCGATCAGGATCCCTTCGTCGGTCTTCGCGATCGTGACGGTCTTGCCGGGCAGGGCGCCGACGCGGCGCAGCAGGCCCATCAGCTCCTCGTCCTTCTGCATCTCCTCGGAGATCCGCTTCACGTGGACCAGCGCCTCCGCGGAGGTCGCGGCATCGGACAGCGGCTCGACGTTGTCCATGAAGTCCTCGCCGCCGCCGTCCTCGCCGAGCTCGTCGAGGCCGGGGATCGGGTTGCCGTACGGCGACTCGGTCGGGTGGTCGAGCAGCTCGAGCAGTCGGCGCTCGACCGTCTCGGACATCACGTGCTCCCACCGGCAGGCCTCGGCGTGCACCAGCTCCCAGTCGAGCCCGATGACGTCGGTGAGCAGCCGCTCGGCGAGGCGGTGCTTGCGCATCACGCGGGTCGCGAGCAGCTGGCCCTCCTCGGTGAGCTCGAGGTGGCGGTCGCCCTCCACGGTGAGCAGCCCGTCGCGCTCCATCCGGGCCACGGTCTGCGAGACCGTCGGGCCGGACTGGTGCAGGCGCTCGGCGATGCGGGCGCGCAACGGGACGATGTCCTCCTCCACGAGCTCGTAGATCGTGCGGAGATACATCTCGGTGGTGTCGATGAGGTCACTCACGCTGGCCATTGTGTCCCACCCGACCTGCCCGCGTGCGCCCCGACCCGTGGCACAGTGAGACGGGTGACCGAACTGATCGTCCCGCAGCGCTTCTGCGGGCCCCCGGACTCGGGGAACGGCGGCTGGACCGCCGGCGCACTCGCCGCCCTCGACTCGGCCGACTGTCCCGACGACCGGTCCGAGAGCTGGCCGACGATCGAGGTCTCGCTGCGGCAGCCGCCTCCGCTCGACACCCCGATGCACGTCACCGACGAGGACGGCACGTTCACCGCCGCCTTCGGCGGCGCGGCGATCGCGACGGCGCACCGGGTCCAGCGCGTGCTCGCCGAGGTCGAGCCGGTGGACCCGGCGACCGCGGCGGCGGCCACGGCGTCGTACCCCGGTCACACCTTCCACCCGTTCCCGACGTGCTTCGCCTGCGGTACGGCGCGCGAGGAGGCCGACGGCCTGCGGATCTTCCCCGGCCCGGTCGCCACCGAGGCCGGCGACCGCGTCGCGGCCCCGTGGACGCCGCACCCGAGCCTGGCCGAGGACTGGCACACCTACGTCGACGACACCCGGCGGGTGTCGGTGGCCTCGACCTGGGCGGCGCTGGACTGCATCGGTGGCTGGGCCGGCGACCTCAGCGAGCGACTCATGGTGCTGGGCCGGATGACCGCGCGCGTCGACGCGCTCCCCGTGGTCGGCGAGCCGCACGTCGTGGTGGGCGAGGGCCGCGGGCAGGACGGGCGCAAGACGTTCACCGCGTCGACGCTGTACGACGCCGACGGGCGGGTCGTGGCCACCGCGGAGCACATCTGGATCGCGGTGGACCCGGCGGTCTTCGGCGGTCAGGTCCCCCAGCGCTGACGCGCGGGCTTGACCACTCCCCCCGCCCTGTTGAGAGGATATTCGCCATGTCCGATTTGAACGATCAAATTTCCCGCGACGACTGGTGGCGGCACGCCGTCGTCTACCAGGTCTACGTCCGCAGCTTCGCCGACAGCGACGGCGACGGCATCGGCGACCTCCCCGGCATCACGTCGCGGCTCCCCCACCTCGCCGAGCTGGGTGTCGACGCGCTGTGGATCACGCCGTTCTACACCTCGCCGCAGCACGACCACGGCTACGACGTCGCCGACTACCGCGACGTCGACCCGCTGTTCGGCTCGCTGTCCGACGCCGACGCCCTGGTGGCCCGGGCCCACGAGCTGGACCTGCGCGTCGTCGTCGACCTGGTGCCCAACCACACCTCCGACGAGCACGAGTGGTTCAAGGCGGCGCTGGCGGCCGGGCCGGGCAGCCCGGAGCGCGCCCGCTACCTCTTCCGCGACAGCCCCGACGGTCCCCCCAACAACTGGAGCTCGGTCTTCGGCGGTCCGGCGTGGACCCAGGTCGAGGACGGCCAGTGGTACCTCCACCTCTTCGACTCCAGCCAGCCCGACCTCGACTGGCGCAACCCCGAGGTGCCGGCGATGTTCGAGGACGTCCTGCGCTTCTGGCTCGACCGCGGGGTCGACGGGTTCCGCGTCGACGTGGCGCACGGCCTCTTCAAGGAGGAGTCGCTGCGCGACCAGGTCGTGGCCGAGGGCGAGAGCCCCGCGTCCGGCCAGGTCAACACCGACCACTCGATGGTCTCGCGCGAGCTCAAGGACGAGCCGATGTGGGACCAGCCCGAGGTCCACGACGTCTACCGCGCCTGGCACCGCGTCCTCGACGAGGCCGGCGCCGACCGGATGGCCGTCGCCGAGGCCTGGACCCAGACGCCGCGAGTCGACCGTCGCCTTCGTCCGCCCCGACGAGCTCGACCAGGCCTTCAACTTCGCCTGGCTGCTCGCCGACTGGTCGGCGGAGGCCTTCGCCGAGGTCATCACCCACACGCTCGACGCCGTCGAGCCGGTCGGCGCCTCGCCCACGTGGGTGCTCAGCAACCACGACGTCGTACGCCACGTGACGCGCTACGGCGGCGGCGAGCAGGGCCTGGCCCGCGGCCGCGCAGCCACGCTGGCGATGCTCGCGCTGCCGGGCTCGAGCTACCTCTACCAGGGCGAGGAGCTCGGCCTGGAGCAGGTCGACGTCGCCCCGGAGGACCGCCAGGACCCGTCCTACCTCCGCACCGGCGAGGTCGGTCGCGACGGCTGCCGGGTGCCGATCCCGTGGGGTGGCGACGCGGCGCCGTACGACTTCGGGCCGAGCTCCACGCAGCCGTGGATCCCGCAGCCGGCGGACTGGTCGTCGCTGACCGTGGCCAGGCAGGCCAAGGACGACGACTCGACGCTGGCGTTCTACCGCCGGGCGCTCGCCCTGCGGCGCGACTTCGCGTGGACCGCCGGCGAGGAGGTCGAGATGCTCGACCTCGGCGCGGACGTCCTCGCCTTCCGGCGTGGCCCGCTGACCGCCGTGCTCAACTGCGGGACGACTCCCGTCGACCTGCCCGACGGCGAGGTGCTCTCGCCAGCGGTCCGGTCGACGGCGTCGCTGCCGGCGGACACCGCGGTCTGGCTGCGCTGATCCGTCAGTCGCCGCGTTGGCGACAGCGGCGTAGTTAGGGACGATCTGGTCGGAGATCGGCCATGTATCCGTCCACTTCGTCCCTGACTACCCCCGCCAACCTCCGTCAGTCGTCGGTCAGCGCCGCGTTGTACTCCGCGAGCTGACCGGCGAAGGCCGACAGGTCGGCCTCGCTCCAGCTGCTGAGCTTCTCGGCGAAGCGATCGCTGCGGGCGCGGCTGACCTCGGCCAGCCGGGCGATGCCGTCGGCGCTGGCCGCGAGCACCGCGGCGCGACGGTCCTCGGGGTCGGGCTGGCGCTCGACCAGGCCGAGGTCGACCAGCGACTGCACCTGCCGGCTGACGCCGCCCTTGTCCATGCCGAAGGCATCGGAGAGGTCGGCGGCGCGCATCGGGCCGGCAGTCGGCGAGGTGGGAGAGCAGCAGGTACGTCATCGGGTGGAGGTCGGGATGCACCTGACGGGCGCGGTCGCCGATGACGCGCTTGACGCGGCGGATCAGGACGCCGACCTCCGCCTCGATGCGCATGAGGTCCTCCGAGCGGGTCACGGCGCCACTCCGACACCCTCGGCAGCCAGCTCGTCGTCGCGCAGGACCGACGTACGGAGCGGGACCTCCTTGATGAAGAGGACCGCGATCAGCGCGCCGACCGCGAAGGGCAGTGCCACGAGGAAGATGTGGCCGGTCGCGTCGCCGAAGGCGCTCTCGAAGATGGCCCGGATCGGCTCCGGCATCGTCGACACGTCGGGGACGCCGCCCTTGGTGTGGCTGACCTCGGACGCGAGCTCGGGGTGGATGACCAGCAGGGCGCGCAGGCCCTTCTCGACCGCGGCGGCGACCTGGTGGGCCAGGACGGCGCCGAGGGCCGCGATGCCGACCGAGCCACCGAGGGAGCGGAAGAACGCGACGATCGACGAGCCGGAGCCCATGTCGGCGAGGGCGATGGTGTTCTGCACCGCCAGCACGAGGTTCTGCATGGTGGCGCCGAGGCCCAGGCCGAGCACGGCCATGAAGATGCCGGTCTGCCACAGCGGGGTGGTCGCGTCGATGGTGGACAGCAGCGCGATGCCGGCGATGACGGCGACCATGCCGCCGACCAGCCAGCGCTTCCACACACCGGTGCGGGTGATGATGCGGCCGCTGAGGATGCTGGAGACGAGCAGCCCGCCGACCATGCAGATCGACATCAGGCCGGCCTCGGTCGGGCTCATGTCCTTGGCGCGCTGGAAGTAGAGGCTGAGGTAGACCGTCGAGCCGAACATCGCGACACCGATGAGGACCGACGCGACTGTGGCGAGGGTCAGCGTCCGGTCGCGGAAGAGGCGCAGCGGGATGACCGGGTCGGTGGCGACGTTGGCCTCGACGTAGATCGCGGCGGCGGTGATGGCGATCGAGGCGGCCACCAGCAGGCCGCTCGTCCACGAGACCCACTCGAAGTTCTGGCCACCGAGCGACATCCACACGAGCAGCACCGAGACGCCGCCGACGAGCAGGAAGGCGCCGAGGTAGTCGATGGTCACGTCGCGCTTCACGACGGGCAGTCGCAGCGTCTTCTGCAGGACGACGAAGGCGAGCGCCGCGACCGGCAGCCCGGCGAAGAAGCACCAGCGCCAGCCGACGGTGTCGACCAGCACGCCGCCGATGAGCGGGCCGCTGACCGTGGCGAGGGCGAAGACCGCACCGATGTAGCCGGAGTAGCGACCGCGCTCGCGCGGCGAGACCATCGTCGCGATCACGACCTGGACGAGCGCCGTCAGGCCACCGACGCCGAGGCCCTGCACCACGCGGGCGCCGATCAGCACCTCCATCGACGGCGCGAAGCCGGCGATCAGCGAGCCGACCGAGAAGATGACCAGGGCCGTCTGCACGAGGACCTTCTTGTCGAAGAGGTCGGCGAACTTGCCCCAGATCGGCGTCGTCGCCGTCATCGCCAGCATCGTGGCGACGACCACCCAGGTGTAGCCGGTCTGGCTGCCCTCGAGGTCGTCGACGATGGTCGGGAGCGCGTTGCTCACGATGGTGCTCGAGAGCATCGCGACGAACATCGCGAGGAGGAGTCCGCTGAGTGCCTCGAGCACCTGGCGGTGAGTCATCTCGCCGGACTGCTCGGCCGGGACGGGGGGAGCCTGGGTCACTGCGTTCCTTCGATCGTGGTTGCGTAGCGCAATAGTTGTGCTCCACAACCATATTCCGGACCTGTCCCCCAGCCAAGCCCTCGCGCGGCGAGACGCGCAACACATCGGGCTCCCCGACCCGTACTTGGCCTTGAGTCGCTCAGAGACTCAAGGCGTAGTCCGGGCGTGTCGTGGCATGGGCCCCGGCGCCCAGAGCCGCGCTGGCTACCCTCAGGCGCAAGCGCCGCTGGACTCCGGATACCGGGCGGGAGACGGCCCCGGACATGCAGCGACCCGCAGGCTGCTGCCCCAGTGAAGGGGCTCCGGGGGATGACTCCGGAAGCCTGCGGGTCGGGTGGCTGCGATGAATTCGCCGGCAGCTCGTCGGCGATGCCGGGGGCTGCCTAGCGGGCAGCCACCTCACTCATCCGAAAAGAATTCATTCTCCGGACCACCTCCCTTCTGTGTGCCTCAACCGTACGTGGCACGGCCGGGCCGCTCAACGGGGTTTCCCGGCAGATCTCACGCAGTGGGCGAGGTCCGCCACGCGGCCGGCACGCTCAGCGCCAGCACGTCCACGGGCGCGTCGAACTGCGAGCGGTAGAGCCGGGCGTACGCCCCGCCGGCCGTCAGGAGCTCCTCGTGGGAGCCCTGCTCGACGATCGAGCCGTCCTCCATCACCAGGATCAGGTCGGCGTCGCGGATGGTCGACAGCCGGTGGGCGATCACGAAGGACGTACGGTCCGAGCGCAGCGCGGCCATCGCCTTCTGCAGCAGCAGCTCGGTGCGGGTGTCGACCGACGAGGTCGCCTCGTCGAGGATCAGCAGCGCCGGGTCGCTGAGGAAGGCCCGCGCGATGGTCACCAGCTGGCGCTCACCGGCCGACAGGTTGGAGCCGTCCTCGTCGATGACGGTGTCGTAGCCGTCGGGCAGCGAGTGCACGAAGCGGTCGACGAAGGTCGCCCGCGCCGCCTCGAGGATCTCGTCCTCGCCCGCGTCGGGTCGGCCGTAGGCGATGTTGTCGCGGATGCTGCCGGCGAAGAGCCAGGTGTCCTGGAGGACCATCCCGATCCGCCCGCGCAGCACGCCGCGCGGGATGGAGGCGATGTCGACGCCGTCGATGAGGATGCGGCCCGACTGCGGGTCGTAGAAGCGCATCACCAGGTTGACCATCGTGGTCTTGCCGGCGCCGGTGGGTCCGACGATCGCGACCGTGTGGCCCGGATCGGCGACCAGCGAGAGGCCGGAGATCAGCGGGCGCTCCGGGTCGTAGGAGAACGACACGTCCTCGAAGCGCACCTCGCCGCGCGCCAGGTCGGCGGCCGCCGGCAGCCCCTGCTCCTCGACCTCCTCCTCGGGGGCGTCGAGCAGCTCGAAGACCCGCTCGGCGGACGCGACGCCGGACTGCAGCAGGTTGAGCATCGAGGCGACCTGGGTGAGCGGCTGGGTGAACTGGCGGGAGTACTGGATGAAGGCCTGGACGTCGCCGAGCGACATGGTGCCGCTGGCCACGCGCAGCCCGCCGAGGACGGCGATGACGACGTAGTTGAGGTTGCCGACGAACATCATGATCGGCATGATCAGCCCGCTCACGAACTGGGCGCTGTACGACGCCTCGTAGAGCTCGTCGTTCTGCTCGGCGAAGACCCGCTCGGCCTCCGCCTGCCGGCCGAACACCTTGACCAGCGCGTGGCCGGAGAAGGTCTCCTCGATGTGCGCGTTGAGGGTGCCGGTGCGGCGCCACTGCTGGACGAACATGCCCTGCGACCGCTTCATCACCGCACCCGTCACAGCGATCGAGATCGGCACCGACACGAGCGCGACCATCGCGAGCAGCGGGGAGATGTAGAACATCATCGACAGGACCGCGACGACGGTGAGCACCGAGGTCAGCAGCTGGCTCATCGTCTGCTGGAGCGTGGTGCTGACGTTGTCGATGTCGTTGGTGACGCGGCTGAGCAGCTCGCCGCGCGGCTGCTTGTCGAAGTAGCCCAGGGGCAGTCGGTGGATCTTGTCCTGGACCTCCGAGCGCATGCCGAAGACGGTGCGCTGCACGACGTCGTTGAGGATGTAGCCGGCCAGGAAGGCCAGCAGCGACGACGCGACGTAGATCGCGAGCACGATCATCAGCACGTTGCCGACCGCGTTGAAGTCGACGCCCTGACCGGGCACGACGTCCATCCCGGAGACCATGTCGGCGACCTTGTCCTCGCCCTGCTGCCGCAGCCCCTCGACGGCCTCGGCCTTGCTCATTCCCTCGGGCAGACGACCGCCGACGAGACCGGAGAAGATCAGGTCGGTGGCCCGGCCGAGGATCTTGGGGCCGATGGCGCTGGCGATGACGCTGAGCACCGTCAGCGCCACGACGGCGTACGCCCGGTGGCGCTCCGGCCGCATCCGGGCGACGAGGCGTCGGGTGGACGGGCCGAACGAGTTGGCCTTCTGGCCGATCATCCCGCCGCCCATCGGGCCGCGGCCCGGTCCGCCGGGACCGGTCTGGACGCGCTCGGTCTCCTTGAGCTGGCCGGGGTCCTGGATCTTCGTGGACTCGGGGTCCCCGCGGCGTTGTTCGGGGGAGCGAAGCGGAGGAGAAGAACGTCGTGGGGTATTCATGCGACCTCCTCCGCGGTGAGCTGGGACTGGACGATCTCCTGGTAGGTCGAGCACGACTCGAGCAGCTCGTCGTGGGTGCCGCGCCCGACCACCGCGCCGTCCTCCATCACCACGATCACGTCGGCCTGGCGGATGGTGGCCACCCGCTGGGCCACGATCACCACGGCCGCGTCGCGGGTGACCGGCCTCAGCGCCGCCCGCAGCCGCGCGTCGGTGGTGAGGTCGAGGGCGGAGAAGGAGTCGTCGAAGAGATAGATGTCGGGTTGTCGGATCACCGCCCGGGCGATCGCCATGCGTTGCCGCTGGCCACCGCTGAGGCTCGAGCCGCCCTGGGCGATCGTGGCGTCGAGCTGATCGGGCATCGCCTCGACGAAGTCGCGCGCCTGCGCGATCTCGAGCGCCCGCCACATCTCCTCCTCGGTGGCGTCCGGCTTGCCGTAGCGCAGGTTGTCGGCGACCGTCCCGCGGAACAGGAAGGCCTTCTGGGGCACCAGCCCGATCCGCGACCACAGGGTGTCCATGTCGAGGTGTCGTACGTCGACTCCCCCGACCGCCACGGATCCGTCGGTGACGTCGAAGAGCCGGGGCACCAGGTTGACCAGGGTCGACTTGCCGGCACCCGTCGAGCCGATGACGGCGACGGTCTGCCCGGGCTCGGCCCGCAGGCTCACGCCGCGCAGGACCGGCTCGTCGGCGCCGGGGTAGGCGAAGGTCACCGAGTCGAGCTCGAGGGTGACGCGCTCGGGGAGCCGCGTGACGGGGTCGCTGGGCGGCACCACGGACGAGTCGGTGTCGAGGACCTCGGTGATGCGGTCGGCGCAGACCGCGGCCCGCGGCACCATCATCAGCATGAACATCGCCATCATCACCGACATGACGATCTGCATCAGGTAGGAGATGTAGGCCGTCAGCGCGCCGACCTCCATCTGGCCGCTCTCGACGCGGTGCCCGCCGAACCACATCACACCGACCGTCGCCAGGTTGGCGACGATCATCACCACGGGGAACATGCCGGCCTGCCAGCGCCCGGCCCTGACGGCGACGTCGGTCAGCTCGGCGTTGGCGTCGCGGAAGCGGGCGGTCTCGTGCTCCTCGCGGACGAACGCCCGCACCACGCGTACGCCGGTGATCTGCTCGCGCAGCAACCGGTTCACCTCGTCGATGCGGTCCTGCATGACCCGGAAGTTGGGGACCATCTTGCGCACGATCAGCCCGATGGACAGGCCCAGCACCGGGACCACGGCCAGCACCAGCCAGGCCAGGCCGAGGTCCTCGCGGGCGGCCATGATGATGCCGCCGACCATCATGATCGGGGCCGAGACCATCAGCGTGCCGGCCATCAGCACGAGCATCTGCACCTGCTGGACGTCGTTGGTCTCGCGGGTGATCAGCGACGGCGCGCCGAACTGCTGCACCTCGCGGGCCGAGAACGTGCCGACCCGCGCGAAGATCGCGGCGCGCACGTCGCGGCCGAAGCCCATCGCGTTGCGCGCGGAGAACCAGACCGCGATGACCGAGCAGATGATCTGGACGAGCGAGACGACGAGCATCAGCCCGCCGTGACGCACGATGTAGGCCGTGTCGCCGGTGACGACGCCGTTGTCGATGATGTCGGCGTTGATGCTCGGCAGGTAGAGCCCGGCCATGGTGCCGACGAACTGCAGCGCGACGACGGCGGCCAGCGGGGCGGCGTACGGCCGGAGGTAGGTGCGCACGAGGGAGAGCAGCATCACGAGTCCTTCTGCTTCAGTACGCCGTCGAGCAGCGTTCCGACGATCTGTTCGGGCGTCAGGAGGTGCCCGTCGCTGATGTGGGGGTGGGTGCCGGAGAAGGTCAGCATCCGGAGCATGTGCACGAGCTGCACCGGGGTGCAGGTGAGCAGGTCTGCGTCGCCCTCGACGACGGCGACCATGACCTCCTGGGCGCGACGTCGACCGTCCTCCATGTGGCGGTGCGACTTCGGCGGACCCACCATCCCCATCGCGCTCATCAGCAGGAAGATGCCGCGGAACCGGTCCTGCAGTCGTGCGCACAGGTCGGTCAGCCGACCGCGCAGGTCCTGGTCGAGGTCGATCGACGCAAGGTCGGCGAGGAACGGCTCCATGTCCATCGCCTGCTCGACGGCGGCAGTGACGAGGTCGTCCTTGGAGTCGAAGACCCGGAAGATCGTGCCCTCCGCGATCCCGGCCGCATCGGCGATCTGCTTGGTCGTGACGCTCCGACCGTGCTCGTGCAGCAACGGGATCGTCGCGTCGACCAACGCCTGGCGGCGGTCCTCGGGAGTCATCGGTCGGGCGCGCGGGGTCACCCGGTCAGCATAAGTGAGTGAGCGCTCACTCACAACTCCTTTCACTAGAGTGCCTCCGTGCGGACCACGAGGGGGATCCAGGTCGGCGTGGTCGTGCTCGTCCTCGGCCTGCTCGGTGCCGTGGTGGCCGCCGGCATCTCCAGCGCCCTCGGCATCCGCGTGGAGTCCAAGGACGTGCCGGTCGAGCAGCTGCAGGCGGCCGCCCCCCGCGAGCCGGTCGTCCCTCCGCGGATCACCCGGATCGACGCCCCGCGCAGCGCGCGGATGCAGGCCGCGCTGGACGAGCTCGACGACGCGACCGCCCGCGAGACCGCGGGGACGGCGACCCTGGTCGTCCGGCACGGCGAGGGCGACCGCGCCGACGACTCCTACCGGCTCACCGGCTCCCCCACCCGGATCCGCGTCACCGCCGCCAGCGAGACCGGGGCCGTCCGCGGCGTCTACGACCTCGCCCGGGCGGCGTGGGCACAGCGACCGCTCACCGAGTCCGTCGGGCAGGAGGTCACGTCACGCCTGCCCTTCCGCATGGTCGACCTCGGCGCGGCCGGCGTCGACCCCGATCCCGACCACTGGCGCGACGGCACCGACTACTCCCACTACTCCCGCGCCTTCGAGGACGTGCTCCTCCCCGACGCGCCGTACATCGACGAGGACGCGCTCGTCGACGCGCGTCGCAGCGTCCTCGACTACGCCCACCACGTGCTGGCCCAGGGCTACAACGCCGTCACGGTCCCCGGCTTCCTGGACTACGTCACGTTCGCCGAGGTGCCGGAGGTCTATGCCGACGACCCGGCGTACGTCGCCCGGGCCGAGGCGGTGCGCGACGCCTTCGGCCCGATCTGGCAGGAGCTCGACGACCTCGGGCTCGACGTCTACCTGCGCACCGACATGCTGGTCCTCAGCACGCCGCTCGAGCGCCACCTCGCCGACCGGTTCGACCTCGACCCCACCGACCCCGGGCTCTGGGACGTCTACGAGGCCGCGCTCGACGAGATCTACGCCGAGCTGCCGCAGCTCTCGGGGGTCGTGCTGCGCATCGGCGAGGGCGGCTCGATCTACAACACCCCCGGCCTCGACTACTACTCCGAGATCTCGGTGACCACCGCGCCCGCCGTTCGCGCGATGCTCGACGCCTTCACCGACCAGGCCGAGCGCACGGACACGGACGTGGTCTTCCGGACGTGGAGCGTCGGCGTCGGCGCCGTCGGCGACATGCACACCAACCCGGCGTCGTACGACGAGGTGCTCGCCGGCATCGACTCCCCGCGGCTGGTGGTGTCGACCAAGTACAGCCTCGGCGACTTCTACTCCTGGCTGCCCCTGAACGACACCCTCGAACACGGCACGCAGCGGCGCATCGTCGAGCTGCAGAGCCGCCGGGAGTTCGAGGCCTTCGGCTCGGTGCCCAACGACCTCGGCGTCCTCCACCAGCTGGCCCTCCAACGCTTCGTCGCCGCCAACCCCCACGTCGAGGGCATCTGGACGTGGACGCAGGACGGCGGACCGTGGCGCGCGGGCCCGATGTCGCTGCTGCTCACCACCGGCTTCTGGCAGCTCTACGACCTCAACAACGACGTGGCCGCGAGACTCGCCCGCGATCCCGACGTCGACCCGGCCGAGGTCACGGCCGACTGGGTACGCCGCTGGCTCTCCACCGACCCCGACACCGTGGCGGCGATCACCGAGGCGCTCGCCCTGTCCCGCGAGGCGGTCACCCACGGGCAGTACGTCCCCCAGTTCGCCGAGGTGCGTGCCTTCGCCCTCGGCCTCGAGCCGCCGCCCCAGATGCTGCTCTTCGAGTGGGACATCCTCACCGGCGACAGCGCCGTCCTCGACGTCATCTACTCGATCGCCCGCGACTCCGGACCCGACGGCGTCACCGCCGCCATCGACGACGGACAGCACGTGATCGACGTCGCCACCACGATGCGCGACCTCGTCGCCGGCACCGACGCGGCGACCTTCCACGACCCGGCCCTGCGCGAGCAGCTGATCGACTCGCTCGACTACCAGGTCGACCTCCTCGGCGTGCTCGGCGCCTATCGCGAGATGGTGCTGCGCCACGCCACCTGGCTGGACACCGGCGAGGGACGACACGTCTGGAGCTCGGCCCGCGAGCGGTTCGACGCCGCGGCCGCCGCGCACGAGGCGACGTACGGCGACGACCTGGCGCTGCCCGCCTACAACCTCACCGCCGCGCGGATCGGCGAGGCGCGCGCGGTCCGCGACGAGCCGATGGCGTGGCTCGCGAGGGGCGGTCTGCTGGCGCTGCTCCTGGTCCTCGGCCTGACCCGCACCGGCCGCGCCCTGGTGCGCACCGCGGCCACGCCGTGGCGCGATCCCGGACCCGGTCTCACCCTGGCTCGTGGTCGCCATCCCGGTCGCAGCGCTGCTGTGGAGCCGGCTGGTGCTGACGTGGTTCCTCGCGCCGAGCCACCTCCTGCTGGTCGGGCTCGGCTGGGCGGTGCTGGCGGTGGTCGTGGGCGTCGCGACGCTGCGCACCCGCTCGTGGCACGTCGCGACCGCGGTCGGCGGCGCGGTGGTGCTGCGCTCGCTGCTGCTTCTCGCGGTGCTGGCCGTCCGGGGCCCGGGTGGCTACTGGTTCGTCTTCTGGACCGAGCCCGGCCTGCGGTCGGCGTACGTCGTCCTCGCCGTGCTGCTCACGGGCTGGGTGCTGGCCTGCCTGGTCTGGTCGCTCCCCGCGCACGTCGGTCGGCGGCGTGCGGCGGCGGTCGTCGTCGGCACGTGCGGCGCCGTGCTCCTGGCCCTCGGCGGGCTGCTGGCGGCGGTCGGTCTGGAGGAGGCGCTCACCGTCTGGAACGACCAGCTCGCGCTCCTGCCCTGGGGCATGGCGCGGATCCTCGGCATCACGACCTTCCTCGGCATCCCCAGCGAGCTGCCGCGGTGGCTCATGGTCGCGGGCGGCGTCATGCTGGCGACCGCGCTGGCCGTCGGCGCCCGGCGAGGCGCGACAGAGGGCGGGCCGCATCGCGACCCGCCCTCCGGTGCAGCTGCTCGTCAGCGTGCGCTCTGACCCGTGATCGTCGCGAGCGTCCGCTCGGCCTGGCCCTCCTTGACCAGTCCACGACCCGGGTGTCCGGGCTCGCCGTTGACGGTCGAGGTGTCGTAGGCGAACGTGAGCACCGACGTCGCGATGGCGTCGGAGTTGACGTCCAGCGCGTGCACGTTGATGTTCCCGACCAGCTCGTAGTCCTCCCGCAGCTGGTCGTAGAGCGCCATCGTCCTGTCCGGCACCGGTGAGGTTGTCGCACGGCTGGTGGTAGCACGGGTCGTACGACTCGCCCGCCACTCCGCCGTACAGCGCGGCCTCGGCCGGGGTCTTCGTCGACCTCGGCGCCGGTGAAGAGCCCGCCGGCCGGGATGCCGACCGCGATGAACGGTCCGTAGTCGGAGCGACCGGAGAACTCGCTGTCCTGGGAAGGCTCGCCCGCGGTTGGCGTAGAACTTCTCGAAGACGTCCTCGATCTCCGCGCTGCCCTCGGGGATGAAGTCCGGGGCCGTGGTGCCGCCGAGTTGTCACCGTCGTAGATGCCGAACATGTAGTTGGGCGAGGCGACCATGTCGAAGTTGAGGTAGAGCGCGATGTCCTCGCTCCTGCTCGTCCGTCAGCTGCTCGACGTAGTACTCCGAGCCCGAGGAGGCCCTCCTCCTCGGCGCCCCACCAGGCGAACCGCACGGTGTTGGTGGGCTTGACCTTGGCCATCTGGATGGCGGTCTCGAGCAGCGCGGCGCTGCCGGAGCCGTTGTCGTTGATGCCGGCTCCGTCCTGGACGCTGTCGAGGTGGGCGCCGGCCATGACGGTGTTCTCGTCGTTGCCGCTGCCGGTCTCGGCCAGCACGTTGTACGCCGTGCGCTGCTCGGCCGCGAAGTCGACCTTCACCCGGACGGTCGCCCCGGGCGTGGTCGCGAGGTTCTCGCCGGCGACCTGGCTGGCGAAGACCGCGGGGATCGTCAACCCGGTGGCGTCGCCGATCATGTTGATCATGCCGGCGGCGTTGTTGTAGATGATGACGCCGGCTGCACCCGCCGTCTGGGCGGCGAGGGCCTTGATGGCGAACCCGCAACCCCCGCGCTGGATCAGCGCGATCTGGCCGGCGACCATGCCGGCGAAGTCGCCGGCCTCGCAGCCGTCGGTCGCGTCGGCGGCCGGGATGACGAAGAGGGTGCCGTGGCGGTCCCCTCGGGGGTGCCGGAGTCGAAGGTGTTGCGCAGGAACTCGCTGCCCTGCACGAACACCCGGGGGCTCGGCGAGATCCGCTCGAGCTCGGAGTTCTCCTCGGCGTAGGTGAACTGGAACGGCTGGACGGTCGGGCTCGTAGCCGGCCGGCCTCGAGCTGCTCGACGACGTAGTCGACCGACGCCTGGTAGCCGGGTCGTCCGGCGGCACGGTCGCCGTTCTCGTCGGCGATCTCCTGGAGGGCCTCCAGGTGGTCGAGCACCCCGTCCACGGTGACCGCCTTGGTCAGCTTGCGGACGGTGTTGTTGTTCGGGTCGGCGTACGACGGCGCGGGGATCGTCGCCCCGAGCAGGGCCGCGGCCGAGGCCGCCGCCACGAGGAGGTGGATTCGTCTGGACATGAGGGAGCTCCTTCGCCGAGCGGACAGATCACCCGACACTAGGGTGTGATCCAGATCACAGCCATCCTCACGATTGGGTAGCCCCAGGTCAGGGCGCGAGACGTACGACGACCCAGCCGGCGCCGTCGCGCCGGTAGACCAGGCGGTCGTGCAACCGGCTCGGCTGCCCCTGCCAGAACTCCACGGCCTCGGGCGCGACGAGGTAGCCACCCCAGTGCGGCGGGACCGGCACCTCGCCCTCGCCGAAGCGCTCCTGCGCGCGGACGTACGCCGTCGTGAGCTCGTCACGCGAGCCGACCACCTCGGACTGCGCCGAGGCCCACGCACCGAGCTGGGCACCGCGGGGCCGGGAGTGGAAGTAGGTGGCGACGGCCCCGGCGTCGAGCGGTGTCGCGCTGCCCTCGACGCGGACCTGTCGTCCGATCGGGTGCCACGGGAAGAGCAGCGCGCAGTGGGGGCTGGCGGCCAGGTCGCCTCCCTTGCGGGAGGCCTGGTTGGTGAAGAAGACGAAGCCCGCCTCGCTCACCCCCTTGAGCAGGACCATGCGGCTCGAGGGACGACCGTCGGCGCCGACCGTGGACAGCACCATCGCGTTGGGCTCGTGCACCTGCGCGGCCACGGCGTCGTCGAGCCAGCGACGGAACATCGTGATCGGGTCGTCGGCCAGGTCGGGCAGGTCGAGCCCCTCCCGGCCGTACTCCGCGCGCAGTCCCGCGAGGTCGAGGTCCGCACCGTCCATGCCGCCGACCCTAGCCCCGCCGTCGTACCGCCCGGTGGCTGGCCGTGCGGGTGCGGGTGCACAATGAGCGCGGTCCCGTGACGCCTTCCGGGACACCCCCGTCGACAAAGGAATACCCATGACCGAGATCCAGCACGGCCTCGAAGGCGTCGTCGCATTCGAGACGCAGATCGCCGAGCCCGACAAGGAGGGGTCGGCCCTGCGCTACCGCGGCGTCGACATCGAGGACCTGGTCGGCCGCGTCCCCTTCGAGAACGTCTGGGGCCTGCTCGTCGACGGGAAGTACACCCCCGGTCTCCCTCCGGCCGAGCCCTACAACATCGCCATCCACACCGGTGACGTCCGCGCCGACGTGCAGGCCAGCGTGGCCATGCTCGCGCCGATGCTGGGCATGGGCCAGACCTACGACATCACCGACGAGCAGGCTCGCCTCGACCTCTCCCGCGTCGCGGTCATGGTCCTGTCGTACGCCGCCCAGTCGGCGCGCGGCCTCGGCAAGCCGGTCGTCCCGCAGGCCGAGGTCGACCGGGGCAGGACGCTGGCCGAGAAGTTCCTGATCCGCTGGCACGGCGAGGCCAACCCCGAGCACGCCCACGCGATCGACGCCTACTGGTCGAGCGCCGCCGAGCACGGCATGAACGCCTCGACCTTCACCGCCCGCGTCATCACCTCCACCGGTGCCGACGTGGCCGCCGCGTTCTCCGGCGCCATCGGTGCGATGTCCGGTCCGCTCCACGGCGGTGCCCCGTCCCGCGTCCTCGGCATGATCGAGGAGGTCGAGAAGCGCGACGGCGACGCGTCGTCGTACGTCAAGGAGCTGCTCGACAGCGGCGAGCGGCTGATGGGCTTCGGCCACCGCGTCTACCGCGCCGAGGACCCCCGCGCCCGGGTGCTGCGCCGGACGGCCAAGGAGCTCAACGCCCCCCGCTACGAGGTCGCCGAGGCACTGGAGAAGGCCGCGCTGGCCGAGCTCAAGGAGCGTCGTCCCGACCGCGTGCTGGAGACCAACGTCGAGTTCTGGGCGGCCATCGTCCTCGACTTCGCCGAGGTCCCGTCGCGCATGTTCACCTCGATGTTCACCTGCGCGCGCACCGGCGGCTGGTCGGCGCACATCCTCGAGCAGAAGCTGACCGGACGACTGATCCGGCCCTCCGCGATCTACGCCGGCCCCGGCACCCGTCCGGCCAGCGAGGTCGACGGCTGGGACTCGGCCTGGGAGAAGTAGGCCTCAACCCACGGGAGTCGGAGTGACGGGCAGGGCGGGCTGGGCGACGTACCAGGACGTCCGGCCCCTGGCACCCTGGCGCGTCAGCGAGATGTGCATGTGGTCGCGGTGGCGGAGCGTGGGCGAGCAGGTGCGGCGCGTGCGGCACCCCGAGCTGAGGTAGCGCTTCTCGACGAACCCGTCGTAGGAGGCGTACATCCGGTCGTTCCAGATGATGTACATGATCCCCATCCGACGGGCGAGGGCGTGCGGTACGCCGGTGTCGTCGGGGGCGAAGACCTCGTCGAGCAGCGCGGCGGCGAGGGCCTGGTCGGTCGGGCTGGTCGCGTCGAGCAGCCAGTCGAAGGCACGCGACTCCTTGTGCTCGCTCGTGCTCGATCCCGTGCACGAGCGGCTGATCGTCCCGTAGCCGCCACCGCGGGCGGTGAGGGCGGCGGCGAGCAGCAGCACCCCGGTCTTGGGGGTCTGCCGGCAGCGCCGCTGCGGGTCGTAGCCGGAGTAGTCCTCGACCGGCAGGAGGTACGGCGCGGACGAGGTCACCGTGCCCCGCGCAGTGGTCGGCGCGGTGGTCGGCGAGGGGTCGGCGGCGGTCGCGGGCAGCACGCCGATGCCGAGCGCCAGCGCGCCGGCGACCAGCGCGACGATGCGGACGAAACCTCGCATGGCGACGTCCCACCTTCCCCTGTGATCACACGTGACTCAGTGACCGTAGGTGGCCCCAGAAGGCACCGTCAGGGGAACGTCTGAACATCACCGCTGTAGTTCGCGGCGGTCCGATCGAGGGTGGGTCAGCGCGCGTCGATCGCGCAGGTCGCGGTCCCGCCCGGCAGCCGCGAGCGGTTGGCCGCGACCCAGTGATAGGCCCGGCGTGCGATCGGGTCGACGGGGCGCGACGTCATCACGCGACCGACCAGTCGCCACGGCAGCGGGCCGGTGGCGAGGATCGCGGCGAAGGCCCGGTGGCCGTAGTCCACGCGACCGTCCGGGTGGACGAACGGCATCTCGACCAGCGCCCGCTCCGGGTCGACGCCCAGGGCCGTGAGGTCGACGGCCTGCAGCGTCGTGCTGTCGATGTCGACGCCGAGGCGCGGCACCAGGGCGGCGGTGCGCATGCAGAAGCCGCAGTCGCCGTCGTTGAGCATCAGTCCTCGGTCCACGGGCCAAGCGTAGTCGGCGAGATCAGCCGTCGGTCGGGATCGGCGACCGAAGCACCGGCTGAGGTCCGAGTCGGAGTAGTAGCCGAAGCCCGGGATCGGCTCGTAGCCCGACGAGACGTAGAGCTCGATCGCCTCCGGCTGCTTCGACCCGGTCTCCAGCACCAACGCCTCGATCCCCGCTTCGGCGGCGGTCGCCTCGAGGTGGGCCAGCATGCGGCGGGCGAGGCCGCGGCGCTGCACCGCCGGGACGACGTACATCCGCTTGACCTCGGCCGTGACCTCGGCGCCCAGCGCGCGCACCGAGCTGCGACGCCAGGCGCCGGTGGCCACGGGCACGCCGTCGAGGTAGCCGATGAAGAACTGCCCCAGCGGGTCCTCGAAGTCGGCCGGATCGATGGGCGACTCGTCCTGCCCGCCGTAGCGACGGACGTACTCCTCCTGGACGGCGTCGATCAGCGCCTGCGCATCCGGATGGGTGATCGGGACCCGCTCGAAGCTCGTGCCCACGGCTGGTCCCCCGTTCTGAGATGTGTGCCGGCGGATGACAGACTAGGACTCCTCTGACAGCGTCGTCAGGACAGCCCTTCCGCTTTCACGTGAGGTTCCTCCATGACCGACGCACGGCCCGATCAGACCCTGCAGATCCCCGCCGAGCTCCTCCCGGCCGACGGCCGCTTCGGAGCCGGCCCGTCCAAGATCCAGACGAGCCACCTCGACGCGCTCGCCGCGACCGGCTCGAGCCTGATGGGTACGTCCCACCGCCAGGCCCCGGTGAAGAAGACCGTCGGGCGGGTCCGCGAGGGCCTCGCCGCCCTCTTCGACCTGCCCGAGGGCTACGAGGTCGTGCTCGGCAACGGTGGCGCGACGGCGTTCTGGGACGTCGCCTGCTTCGGCCTGATCCGCGAGAAGAGCCAGCACCTGTCCTTCGGTGAGTTCTCCGCCAAGTTCGCCACCTCGGTGAAGAAGGCGCCCTGGCTGGCCGACCCGTCGGTCATCACCAGCGACCCCGGCTCCCGTCCGGAGGCCGTGGCCGAGGACGGCGTCGACGCCTATGCCTGGGCGCACAACGAGACCTCGACCGCCGTGATGGCACCCGTGATCCGCCCCGCGGGCATCGCCGACGACGCGCTCGTCCTCGTCGACGCGACGTCCGGGGCCGGCGGGCTGCCGGTCGACCTCAACGAGGTCGACACCTACTACTTCGCGCCCCAGAAGAGCTTCGCCTCCGACGGCGGCCTCTGGATCGCGATCATGTCCCCGCGCGCCCTCGCCCGCGCCGAGGAGATCGCCGCCGGCGACCGCTACATCCCGCCGTTCTTCGACCTGCCGACCGCGATCGACAACTCCGGCAAGAACCAGACCTACAACACGCCGTCCGTCGCGACGCTCTTCCTGATGGCCGAGCAGCTCGACTGGATGAACGCCGAGGGCGGCCTGGCCGGGATGGTCGAGCGGACGACCGCCTCCTCCGACGCGCTCTACGGCTGGGCCGAGGCCACGTCGTACACGACGCCGTACGTCACCGATCCCACGCACCGGTCGCTGGTCATCGGCACGATCGACTTCGACGACTCCATCGACGCGGCGAAGATCGCCGCGACGCTGCGGGCCAACGGGGTCGTCGACACCGAGCCCTACCGCAAGCTGGGCCGCAACCAGCTGCGCATCGCGATGTACCCCGCGATCGACCCGAGCGACGTGCAGAAGCTCACCACGTCGATCGACTGGGTCGTCGCCAACCTCTGAGGCGCTCGGGGCCCTACTCCTCCCGGAGCAGCCGCAGCACGGCCCGCTCCAGGGCGGCCTGCCGCGCGTCGTCGGTGTCGTAGCGACCGCGCACCTTGATGGTCTTCCCGTGCTCGTAGGCCTCCACGACGCGCGGGTCGACGTACGCCGACCGGGCCAGCGCAGGGGTGTTGCCGAGGAACTCGGCCACCTCCTTCATCGCGGTGACCTCGGCGCGCTTGCGCGACGCCTTGGTGTCCCCCGGCTCGTCGGTCTCGGCCAGTGAGGCCGCGGCCAGGACGGTGGCGTGCCAGGTGCGGAAGTCCTTGGCCGTCGCGCCGATGCCGGTGAGGGTGCCGATGTAGTCGTTGACCAGGCTGGCGTCGAGCCGGCGCCACTGCCGGCCGTCCTTCCACGCGAGGAGCTCCTCGCCGCCGCGACGACGGCGCATCACGTCGAGCGCCTCGATCACCGCGACGTCGTCGATCTCGATGGTGTGCTCGATGCCCGACTTGCCGACGAAGTCGAAGCGCAGGGCGCCGCCGCGCTTGGTGACGTGCTCCTTGCGCAGCGTGGTGAGCCCGAAGGAGCCGTTGGTGTCGGTGTAGACGTCGTTGCCGATCCGGAAGCAGCCGAGGTCGAGGAGTCGTACGGCGACGGCGCAGGCGCGCTCCAGCGACATGCCCTCGGTGCCGAGCTCGATGAGGATGCGTTCGCGGGCCTTGGAGATGGCCTTGCCGAAGACGATGATCCGCTCGAACTTCGCGGCGTCGCGGGTCTCGCGCCAGTGCGGGTGGTAGAGGTACTGCCGCCGGCCGGCGTCGTCGGTGCCGACCGCCTGCAGGTGCCCGTTGACGTACGGCGTGATCCACACGTCGCGCCAGGCCGGCGGGATGACGAGGTCCTTGCACCGCTGGACGTCGTCGGGCGACAGCCGCGAGCCGGCCTCGTCGAGATAGGTGAAGCCCTTGCCGGCACGTCGACGCGTCCAGCCGGGCTGGTCCGGCGACGTGCGCCGCAGGCGAGGCATGCGGTGCAACCTACTGGCCCGTCCGGTGCCCCTGCGGACACCCGCAGGGAGGAGACGCACGGGCGCCTGCAGTTTCCCCGGGTACCCGGGGAAACTGGAGCCTCACCCCCGAAGTTTCGCACTGGAACCGCAAGTTTCCCCGGGTACCCGGGGACCTTGACCGGGGCACTCCCGCAGGGAGGAGACGCCTCCGGCCCACGGGGTCGCCGAGCTCAGACGCGTCAGCTGTCGATCGGGCGATCCTCCTGAGCCGATCCGAGGACGACCCGCGCCAGCTCCGCCAGGTCGTCGGTCAGCTGGTGCTCCGGCACGATGACCGGCTCGGCGTCGTCCAGCTGGAACTCGTAGACGTACATGTCGGGCCTCGGGTGACCGCCCTGAGCAGTCGCCGGTTCCGCGCGCGCGAGGAGGTCCCGCACCTGCTCGGGCGACGAGCCCCGACTCGCCAGGTCGACCTCGCTGGACGTGGTGAGCCCGGCGAACCCGCCCGTACGCCGCACCCGCAGGACTCCGGCCGTGGGGACGGTCGACGCGCCTGGCACCACCCCCACCTGCTCCCACGCATCCCGTACGACGTCCGCGTCCGCGCCCGGCGGCCGCGACCGTGGCCGCCGCGAAGTCGGCGAAGTCGCTGCCCGGCCGCACGTCGCCGCCGGTGAGGGCGGCGTACCAGATCCGCCCGGCGCCTTCGGTCGCCGTTCCGCCGATGGCGACGGCCGCGAGCTGGAAGGCACGGTTGGGGATGCCGGAGTTGAGGTGGACCCCGCCGTTGTCGGACGTGGTGACGATGAAGTCGTCCATGTGGCCGACCTGCGGGTCGGCGCCGAGGCCGGGGTCGTCGTAGGCCGTGCCGGGTGCCGCCATGTCGCGCAGCGCCCGGGCCTGGATCGCGGGCGTGAAGATGCCCTCGCCGATCAGCCAGTCGCCCTCCGCCGCGGTCTGGCCGAGGACTCGTTGCTTGAGGCAGGCGGCGAAGACGTCGGCCACCGACTCGTTGAGCGCACCGGACTGGTCGCGGTAGACCAGGTTGGCCGTGTGCTCGATCACACCGTGGCCGAACTCGTGGGCCAGCACGTCCACCGGCTTGGTGAACCGCTCGAAGGTCTTGCCGTCACCGTCGCCGAAGACCAGCTGGGTGCCGTCCCAGAAGGCGTTGTTGTAGGCGCGGCCGTAGTGGACGGTGAGGCTGACGGGAGAGCCCGCCCCGTCGTGGGAGTCGCGGGCGAACTCCTCGGCGAACATCGCGAGGGTGGCCTCGATCCCCGCGCTCGCCTCGTCGACGGCCACGTCCCCGGTCGCCGGCTCACCGGCGCTGCGGGCAGGAGTGCCCGGCAGGGACCTCGTGTTGCCGGCGTCGTGCACGGTCCAGGCCTCGCCCTCGACCGCCGCCTCGGGCGCCGTGGCCCGGGCCTCGACGCCACGCCTCGCGCGCAGGGCCTCGTCGCGCGCCGCCGCGTCCGGGCCGTCCACGCGTTCGGACAGCCAGGGAGGGATGAAGGTGCAGTGCGAGTGGGTGTCCCGAGAGCTCATGGAACAGGTCTACCTGCCGACACCGACACGGGTGAAGGGGTCGGCCCGGACGACGCCTGAGCCGCTCGCCGCGAAATCTGCGTTCCACGCTCAGCGCACTAGACTCGGACGCTGCGACCGTGTCGGTCGCGTCCCGGCCTTGTCGGCCGATCGTCTCCGCCCGGAAGGCCTTTGCATGCCCACCCAGTCCCGCTCCGACCTGCGCAACGTCGCGATCGTCGCGCACGTCGACCACGGCAAGACCACGCTGGTCGACCAGATGCTGCGCCAGGCCGGTGCCTTCACCG
This sequence comes from uncultured Actinomycetota bacterium, assembly GCA_963778975.1. GTDB lineage: Bacteria > Actinomycetota > Actinomycetes > Propionibacteriales > Nocardioidaceae > Nocardioides. Next base: position 21,529 of record CAVZWM010000014.1, on the reverse strand, counting down.
CCCACCAGGCCGAGAGCGTCGCCGACCGCGTCATGGACTCCGGTGACCTCGAGCGCGAGAAGGGCATCACGATCCTCGCGAAGAACACCGCGGTCCACTACGCCGGTCCCGCCGGCGGCGGCGAGCCGATGGTCATCAACATCATCGACACCCCCGGCCACGCCGACTTCGGTGGCGAGGTCGAGCGCGGCCTGTCCATGGTCGACGGCATCGTGCTCCTCGTCGACGCCTCCGAGGGCCCGCTCCCCCAGACCCGCTTCGTGCTGCGCAAGGCGCTCAACGCCGACATGCCGGTCATCCTCGTGGTCAACAAGACCGACCGCAGCGACGCCCGCATCGCCGAGGTCGTCGAGGAGACCTACGAGCTCTTCATGGACCTGCTCGACGAGAGCCACAGCCAGGACGCCCTCGACTTCCCCGTCGTGTACGCGTCGGGCCGCGCCGGCATCGCCAGCCTGGTGGCCCCCGAGGACGGCACCATGCCCGAGGGCTCCGACCTCGAGCCGCTCTTCAAGACGATCCTCGAGACCATCCCGGCCCCCGTCTACACCGAGGGCGCGCCGCTGCAGGCCCACGTCACCAACCTCGACGCCTCCCCGTTCCTCGGCCGGCTCGCGCTGGTCCGGGTCCACGAGGGCACCCTCAACAAGGGCCAGACCGTCGCCTGGATGCGTCGCGACGGCTCGGTCAAGAACGTCAAGATCACCGAGCTCCTCGTCACCGAGGGCCTCGAGCGCCAGCCCGGCAAGAGCGCCGGTCCCGGCGACATCGTCGCCGTCGCCGGCATCCCGGAGATCACCATCGGTGAGACCCTCGCCGACGCCGAGACCCCCGTCGCGCTGCCGCTCATCCACGTCGACGAGCCCGCGATCTCGATGACGATCGGCACCAACACCTCGCCGCTCGTCGGCCGCACCAAGGGCGGCAAGGTCACCGCCCGTCTGGTCAAGGACCGCCTCGACCAGGAGCTCGTCGGCAACGTGTCGCTGCGCATCCTCCCGACCGAGCGTCCCGACGCGTGGGAGGTGCAGGGCCGCGGCGAGCTGGCGCTGGCCATCCTCGTCGAGCAGATGCGTCGCGAGGGCTTCGAGCTCACCGTCGGCAAGCCGCAGGTGGTCACCAAGGAGGTCAACGGCAAGGTGCACGAGCCGTTCGAGCGCCTCACCATCGACGCGCCGGAGGAGTACCTCGGCACCATCACCGAGCTGCTCGCCTCCCGCAAGGGCCGCATGGAGTCGATGACCAACCACGGCACCGGCTGGGTCCGCATGGAGTTCCTCGTGCCCGCCCGTGGCCTCATCGGCTTCCGCACCGAGTTCCTCACCGACACCCGCGGCACCGGCATCGCGCACGGCATCTCCGAGGGCTACGAGCCCTGGGCCGGCGAGATCCGCTCGCGCACCAACGGCTCGCTCGTCGCGGACCGCAAGGGTGCGGCGACGGCGTACGCCATGACCAACCTGCAGGAGCGCGGGATCATGTTCGTCGAGCCGACGACCGAGGTCTACGAGGGCATGATCATCGGCGAGAACTCCCGCGCCGACGACATGGACGTCAACATCACCAAGGAGAAGCAGCAGACCAACATCCGGTCCGCCACCTCCGACAACTTCGAGAAGCTGATCCCGCCGCGCCACCTCTCGCTCGAGCAGTGCCTGGAGTTCTGCCGCGACGACGAGTGCGTCGAGGTCACCCCGGACGCCGTACGCATCCGCAAGCTCGTGCTCGACGCCAACGCACGGGCCAAGACCGCCTCGCAGTCGCGCAAGGCCAACAAGTAGGTCGACCCGTGCCCTCCGGCTCCGAGACGCCGGCTCGGCCCGACGACACCGTCGGGCTGGGCGAGCGGTTGGCGTCGTGGCTGGAGGGCCTCGGTCTCGCCGACCAGCTGGTCGCGGCCGGGCTGCCGACGTACGAGCGTGACGGCGCGGGTGCGGTGCAGTGGCGCGACCCGCGCAGCGCCGAGCCACTGACCACAGACCGGCTCGAGGAGCTCGACCGGCTGCTGCGCTCGGTCGGCGATGACCCGGCTCATGCGGTGCCGGTCGCACTGGTCCGGCTGCGCCGTGAGGGCCGCCTGCGCGAATCCCTCCTCGACGGTGGGTGGTGCAGCTACGCCGATGTCGGCCGGCTGCGCGGGGTCTCCGAGAACGCCGCCCGGTTCGCCGTGCACAAGGCGGCGGAGCGTCGGGCTCTCCTGCTCGTCCCGCACGAGGGCACCACGATGATCCCGTCGTTCCAGCTCGATGCAGAGGGACTGGTTCGCACGGAGCTGCTGGTGGTGCTCGAGCCGCTGCTGGCGTCTGGTGTCGATCCGTGGCGGGCATGGATCTGGCTCACCACACCCGCTGCGCTGCTGAGCGGCGCGATCCCCCACGAGGCTGCGCGCGACCCCGAGGAGCTGCCGCTGGTCCAGCACGCCGCCGTTGCCCTCGCGGAGCGGGCGCGGGCGTCGCGGGGCTGACCGACGTCAGGCTCGTGCCGGCCTGATGGTCGGCGCGAGCACGAGGAGCCCCAGCAGCGGGAGCACGGCGAGCACGAGCAGGGCGGTCGTCATGCCCAGCGGTCCGCTGAGTCCGGCGACCACGGCCGAGCCGATGCTGCCGCCGACGAGGAAGAGCAGCGTCGCCACGCCCAGCGCCACGCCGCGCACCTCTTCGGGCACCGCGTCACCCACCACGGCGCTCAGCGCCGGCTGCCCGAGTCCGAAGGCGAAGGTCACCAGCATGATGCCGACGACGAGGATCGGGGCACTGACCAGGTAGGCCCCGAGGGCCGCGACCAGCAGGGCGGCGGAGGCGACGATCCCGGACACGGCGAGCGCCAGACCCGGCCCGATCCGGATGAGCATGGGGCCGGCGACCCGCGGCACGAAGAGAGCCACCACGGCACTCGGCACCATCGCCAGCCCGACCTGCCAGGCTTCCCAGCCGTCGGCGAGCAGGACCGCCGGGAGCGCGATGAGCATCGCGAACCACGACGCGGGCACGGCTGAGCCGGCGACCGCGCTGCGTACGACGACGGCGTTGCGGATCACCTCGACCGGCAGGAAGCCGTCGGGGCGACGGCGTACGGACAGGCGGACGGCCGGCACACCGAGCACGAGGAGCACCGCCCCGAGCGAGGCGACGAGCAGTCCCGCCGAGGGCGACTGCACGAGCAGCACCATCCCGGACGCGGTCAGCGCGACGAGCACGGCACCCACGACGTCGAGGCGTGCGCCGCTGCCGCCGGTGGACAGCGCCCGCCACAGGAAGGGCACCACGAGCGCGCCGAGGATCGGCAGCGCCATCACGGCACGCCACCCGGCCACCGCTTCGACAAGGCCACCGACGAGCGGGCCCAGGCAGCTGACGGCAGCAGCGACCCCGGCGAGTCGGCCGAAGGCGAGACCGCGGATCTCGCCGCTGTACCTCGCCGAGAGGATCGCCACGCCGAGCGTCGGTACGGCGGCCGCGCCGGCGCCCTGCAGCACCCGGGCACCGAGCAGCACGGGGAAGGTCGGGGCCAGGGCCGCGACGAGCGCTCCCACGGACATCAGCACCAGGCCGGCGAGCAGCGGAGCCCGTACGCCGACGAGGTCGGAGATCCGGCCGTAGAGCGCCGTCGTGACGGCGAGCATGAGGACGTAGAGGCTGATGGTCCACGCGGCCAGACCCGGCCCGACGCCCAGGTCGGGCCCCAGCAACGGAAGGGTGACCGCCGCGCTCGAGGACCCCATCCCGGCGAGGCCGAAGAGCAGGCCCAGCAGGATCGAGACGCGCCGGGAGTCGTCGGCGGTCTCGACGTGGACGCGTGTGTCAGCGGGGGAAGTCATCAAGGTTGCTCAACCACCTCCCGCAGGACCACATTCCCCAAGGCGCCCCCGGGTCCGCATCTCCCGCTCTAGCCTTGCCCCATGACTCAGTCCAACGAGGCCGGAGCGGTCGCGTGGTTGTCCACCGTGAGCGCCCGGGCTGCGGCCCGCCGGGACGCGGTGCTGGCGTCCGACGTGGAGCGCGAGAAGGTGTGCGAGCTGCTCAACGCCGCCTTCGGGGACGGGCGGCTGACGTCCGCCGAGCTCGACGAGCGCACGTCCCGGGCGTTGGCGGCGCGCACGCACGGCGACCTCGCGCTGGTGATGTCCGGCCTCGGCGCGATGGGGCACCAGTCCCTGTGGGCCTCCGCTCCTGAGGCACCCAGCCGCGTCGCCCACCGAATCGTCTTCTGGGTGGTGGCCTTCTTCACCACCCCGTTCGTGTTCGTGGGGTCGATGTTCCTGCTGTTCGGTGGCGATGGGGACGACCACGTCTTCGGGCTGGTGTTGCTGGTCATCTTCCTGCCCGGGCTGATCGCTTTGCATCGATGGGCTTACCCGCGGCACTGACACCGACGTACGCCGGTAACGTGCGACCCATGACAGCGCGCCGCCACCTGCCGACCGACGAGGCCCGCGACCTGATCGCCCTCGTCCGTGAGATCGCCACCAAGGAGCTCGCCCCCCGCTCGGCCGAGGCGGAGGCCACCGAGGTCTTCCCGCGCGACGTCTTCCGGCTGCTCGGCCAGGCCGGTCTGCTGTCGCTGCCCTACCCCGAGGAGTTCGGCGGGGGCGACCAGCCGTACGAGGTCTACCTCCAGGTGCTCGAGGAGATCGGGGCGGTCTGGTCGTCGGTCGGCGTCGGCGTCTCGGTGCACGCGCTGTCCTGCTTCGGCCTGGCCCGCTTCGGCACCGACGAGCAGAAGGCCGAGTGGCTGCCCGACATGCTCGGCGGCGACCTGCTCGGGGCGTACTGCCTCTCGGAGGCGCACGCCGGGTCCGACCCCGCCGCGATGAGGACGACTGCCCGCCGCGACGGCGACGCGTACGTCCTCAACGGCGCGAAGGCGTGGACGACGCACGGCGGCCATGCCGACTTCTACAAGGTGATGGCGCGGACCTCCGACGACCGCAACGGCATCTCCTGCTTCCTGGTCCCCGCCTCCACTCCCGGGCTCTCGGCCGACCCGCCGGAGCGGAAGATGGGCCTCACCGGGTCCGCGACCGCGACGATGCGCTTCGACGACGTACGCGTCGACGCGTCGCGCCTGCTCGGCGCCGAGGGCGACGGCCTGCGCATCGCGCTGGCCGGCCTCGACTCCGGTCGCCTCGGCATCGCGGCCGTGGCCGTGGGGCTCGCGCAGGGGGCGCTGGACTCGGCCGTGGCGTACGCCCGCGAGCGGGAGACCTTCGGCAAGAAGATCATCGACCACCAGGGCCTGGCGTTCGTGCTGGCCGACATGGAGGCCTCGATCGTCTCCGCGCGGGCCACGATGCTCCACGCCGCCCGCCTGAGCGACGCGGGCCTGCCCTTCTCGCGGGAGGCGTCGATCGCCAAGCTCGTCGCGACCGACAACGCCATGAAGGTCACCACCGACGCCGTGCAGGTGCTCGGCGGCTACGGCTACACCCGCGACTTCCCCGTCGAGCGCTACATGCGCGAGGCCAAGGTCATGCAGATCTTCGAGGGCACCAACCAGATCCAGCGGATGGTCATCTCGCGGTCGTTGGCGAAGGACAACGCGGGCTCGCTCTCCTGAGGGGGCCTCCCTCTCCTGTCAGTTTCCCCGGGTACCCGGGGAAACTGGAGCCTCCACCCCGAAACTTCGCGGGGGAGGCTCCAGTTTGGATAGGTAACCTCGCGCTCAGAGCCGCCCACACACCCCCGGCCAGCCGTCTGTCCACAGGCGGCAAGAAGCGGGGATTGCTGAGGTACGGCGCCGGGCAGGCGTACTCCCATGACAGACGAACCCATCGACCTCACCGGCGTCGTCGTGCTGCGCCGGGACCTGATTGCCGCGGGATACACCGACCGGCAGATCCGCACCCGCGTGAAGGCCGGCGAGCTCCATCGCGTCCGGCACGGCGCCTACTGCGACGCGACTCTTTGGAGCTCCCTCAGCGTCGCGGACCGGCACCGCCTCCTGGCCCGCGCCGTGCTGGCCCGCGCGCACCCCAGCACCGTCCTCACGCACGTGTCGTCAGCCATCGAGCAAGGCGCTCCCGTGTGGGGACACGACCTGACGCAGGTGCACACCACCCGCACCGACGGGCGGGCCGGGCGCAAGGAGAGCGACCGGGTGCAGCACGCCGGCACCATGCCGGCGTACCACGTCAAACAGGTCAACGGCGTGCCCGTGTCCCTGGCCACCCGCTGTGCTGTCGAGATGACGACCATCTCCCCCGTGGAGTCGGCGCTCATCACCGTCGACGGCCTGCTGCACGCGGGACTGACGACGCTCATGGGCGTCGCACAGTTCGCCCATCGCACGCGGTGGTGGCCCAACAGCCTGCGTACGACGGTCGTGCTGCGCCTGGCCGATCTGCGTCACGAGTCTGCGGGCGAATCGCGGACGGCGTACTTCTGCTACGCCCAGGGGCTCCCGCGACCCGAGCCGCAGGTCAACATCCGCGACGAGGACGGGCGAGAGATCGCTCGGGTCGACTTCGCCTGGATCCGCTTCGGGGTGTTCCTGGAGTTCGACGGCAAGATCAAGTACGCGAAGTACCGGCGCAAGGGCGAATCGCTCGATGACTTCCTGATCAGGGAGAAGGCGCGCGAGGAGCTCATCTGCCAGCTGACTGGGCTGGGTGTGCATCCGCATCACCTGGGCGCAGCTGGACCAGCCCCGGACTCTCGCCGGCCGGGTGCGCCGAGTCCTGGACTCGCGGACACTGACCACGGCGTGATGCGTCGGGGTTAACGCCTCAAACTGGAGCCTCGACCCCGAAACTTCGGGGGTGAACCTCCAGTTTCCCCGGGTACCCGGGGATTTCGACACCGGCCCTCAGACGTCAGTCACCCGGATCCCGGCGTGCACCTTGTAGCGCCGGTTGATCGCGATCAGGTTCGCGGTGAGGGCCTCGACCTGGTGGGCGTTGCGGAGGCGACCGCCGTACAACCCGCGCATGCCGGGCACCACGTCGGCGATGGACTGCACCAGGTCGGTCGCGTCGCGGTCGTCGCCGAGGACGAGCACGTCGGTCTCGACCCGGTCGACCTCGGGGTCCTCGAGCAGGCTCGCGCTGACGTTGTGGAAGGCGCCGACGACGCGGGACCCGGTGAGGATCGCGGCGGCCTGCTGGGTGGCCGAGCCCTCCTCGACCTGGAGGGCGAAGGGCCCCTGCTTGTCGAAGCCGAGCGGGTTGACGCAGTCGACGACGATCTTGCCGGCGAGCTCGGTGGTCAACGACCGCAGCAGCTCGGCGTGGCCGTCCCACGGCACCACGACGAGTACGACGTCCGCGGCGGCCGCGGCCTCGGCGTTCGACGTGCCCCGCACCCGTCCCAGTGACGCCAGCGTCGCGGCCGTCTCGGCGGCCCGTTCGGCCGACCGCGAGCCCAGTACGACGTCGAGGCCGGCCGCGGCGAAACGGCGAGCGAGGCCACGACCCTGCGGGCCGGTCCCCCCGAGGACGGCGATGGTCAGGGAGGTCACGTCGGAGTCGCTCACCGGGCCGACGCTAGCGAACGCGGCCACGGCACCCGGCCCCCGGCCACGGGGCGGACGCCGCGCCTCACCCCTTGGTGTCTTGTCCGGTCCGCACCCGGCGAGCAACCGTGGGAGACATGTCCAAGCGCATCGCATTCCTGACCGCAGCCGAAGGCGTCGAAGAGGTCGAGCTGACCAAGCCGTGGGAGGCCGCCGTCCGGGCCGGGCACACCGCCGAGCTCCTGTCGCTCGACGAGGGCGAGGTCCAGCTCTTCCACCACCTCGACAAGTCCAGCACCCAGCGGATCGACCGCCGGGTCCGCGACGTGTCCGTCGCCGACTACGACGCGCTCGTCCTGCCCGGCGGCGTGGCCAACCCCGACGCCCTGCGCATGGACAAGACCGCCGTCGCCTTCATCCGCGACTTCGTCGACTCCGGCAAGCCGGTCGCCGCGATCTGCCACGCCGCGTGGACGCTCGTCGAGGCCGACCGGGTCCGGGGCAAGCGCGTCGCGTCCTGGCCCAGCCTGCAGACCGACATCCGCAACGGCGGCGGCGAGTGGGTGGACGAGGAGGTCGTCGTGGACGGCAACCTCATCACCAGCCGCAACCCGCGACGACATCCCGGCCTTCTCGAAGGCACTGCTCGACGCGCTCGGCAGCTAGACCGACGGGTCGACCAGCCAGCGACCCAGCAGCGTCCCGTCCTGCTCCAGCAGCAGGGCGGGGCGCAGCCTGACGTCCACCTCGGTCCCGGTCGCGATCCGTACGGCGTCGCCGCCGATCAGCCTCGGCACGACCGTCCAGCACAGCTCGTCGACGACGCCCGCCGCCAGCAGGTCGGCGAAGAGCGAGGGCCCGCCCTCGCAGAGCTGCTCGGCCCAGCCGCGGTCGGCCAGCGCCTGCTTGAGCGCGACGAGGTCGACCTCCTCCTCGCCCAGCACCAGCACGTTGTCCGCGCCGAGCTGCTCGCGCACCTCGGCCAGCCCGTCGGCCGAGGCGACGGTCGCCATCAGCACCCGCCCCGGCGGGGCGTCGCGCAGCGTCGGCGGCAGGTCCCCCGACCGGCTGACGACGACCAGCGGCAGTCGCGGGACGTCGTACCCCTCCGTCGCGAAGCGTGCCGGCGCCCACCACGAGGCAGTCGGCCCGGCTCCGCAGGGCGTCGAAGACCCGCTTGTCGGCGTCGTTGTTGATGCCCTTGCTGAGCCCGTCGGAGCCCTGGGCGGCCCCGTCGACGGTGCTCACGAAGTTGACCCGCAGCCACGGCCCGCTGGGCGGTGCGTAGAGCTGCGTCAGCTCGTCGTCGGAGAGGTCGGCCAGCCGCCGGAGCTCGAGGTCTTCACTCACGCGCCTAATCTTGCCCCGTGATCACCCTCGCCGACCTCGCCGCCCTGCAGAGCTCGTACGGCGACGCGTGGGCCGAGCCCGGTCGCGCCCGTCGTGCTGGGCGGGCCGCGGGGAGACGTCAGCATCGGCGACGGGCCGGTGACGCTGATGGGGTGCGTCAACCTGTCGCGCGACTCGACCTACCGCGAGAGCGTGGCGACCAGCCCCGACGACGCGATCCGGATGGGCCGGATCCAGGCCGCGCAGGGCGCCGCGATCATCGACCTGGGCGCCGAGTCGAGCAACGCCAACGCCGTCCGGGTCTCCGTCGAGGACCAGATCGCCCGCCTGGTGCCGGCGGTGAAGGGGCTCGCCGAGGAGGCGATCGTCTCGGTGGAGACCTACGAGCCCGACGTCGTCGCGCGCCTGCCTCGACGCCGGCGCCCGGATCCTCAACATGACCGGTCGCCAGCACGAGGACGAGATGCTGGCGCTCGCCGCCGAGTACGACGCCGCCGTGGTCATGTGCTTCGGCGAGACCGCCAACGTGCGCGAGGCCTCCGACGTCCCGCCCGACGCCGACCCGATGCCGGTGCTCCTCGACCACTTCGCGCCCCGGCTCGAGCACGCGCGGGCGCTGGGTGTCGACCGGGTGGTCGTCGACCCCGGGATGGGCTTCCACTACGGCAACCTGCGTCGACCCGATGACCCGCTCGCGCCACCAGACCCGGGTGCTGACCCAGACCTTCCGGCTGCGGCCGCTGGGGGTGCCGGTGTGCAACGTGCGTGCCGCACACCTACGACATCTTCGGCGACGAGTTCCGCAAGGCGGAGGGCTTCTACGGCGTCCTGGCCGCGCTCGGCGGCACCCACCTCCTGCGCATCCACGAGGTCGCCCACCTGCGCGTCGTGCTCCGGGCGCTCGCGATGCTCGAGGTCCGCTGACCTCAGCAGGCAGTTCGGCGCGGGCTGGCCGACGTACGCGCTCAACGACTCACCACGTCCGACGAACTGCCTGCTGGAGGCGGAGCTCGACGACCTCCTGAAGCGCCTGGCGACAGTAGCCGGGATCGAACATCACCTCGTCCCAGGTGAACCTCACGACGACCAGGCCGCGGCGGGCACAGCTGGTGTAGCGCCGCACGTCCCGCTTCAACGACTGCGAGTCACTGTGGAACTCGAACGACTCACACTCGATGACGATGCCCAGGGAAGAGTCACAGAGGTCGACGCGGCCCACCCGGTCGATCCACACCTGGGGCTGGACCGCGAGCCCGGCCACGTCGGCGGCGATGGCGCGGGCGCACGACTCGAAGGGGTTGGCGGCCCGGCCGTCCGCCTCCCGCGCGATCCGCACCGCCTTCGCCCGACCCGTACGAGGACTGGCCAGGGCCGCCTCGAGAAGCTCGGCCCGCTTCACGGCGCGCTCGCGCAGAGCCGAGTCCGCGACACTGAGCGCGACGTCGTAGGGATAGGAGCGGGCGCAGCCGATCACGGTCGCCACCGGTCGGGTGACGCCTCGGTAGGCCTGCATCGGCGTCAGGTCCGCCCAGAAGACGTCGGCGAGCTCACCCGTCGGCAGGGACCTGTTGCGGCCCAGGGTGATCGTCGGCTTGGCCGGTGGGAACTTCACCTTCCATCCGTGCTCCTGCGCTGCGCTCAGGTGCGACACCGTGCCCCCCATCTGCTCCGCCAGGGCTCGGACCTCGCTGATGTTGCCCAGCGCGTAGGTGCCGCGGCGCACCCGGCTGATGGAGCCGTCGGCCAGCTGCGCCTTCGAGCTGAGCCCGAGTCACCAGGCACTCGATCTCGTTCCACCTGGCCACGCCTCCCAGCAACCTGATGATCTCGGCGGGGGTCACCGGACCAGCGTGGCCACCCTCGGCAGATCGCGCATCCCGTTCTCCACAGGCACTCCAGCAGGCAGTTCGCCGCAGGAGCCGGCGATGCCACGGTCAGTCCGACCGAGCGAGGGCCCAACTGCCTGCTGGTCAGCCCAGGAAGGCCCGGACCCCCGAGACCAGCCCCCGGGCATAGCGCGTACGCCCGCGCGCCGAGGTCATCACGCGAGCCTCCGCGCCGTTGCGCATGTTGCCGAGCTCGACCATCACGGTCGGTACGTCGGACAGGTTGAGGGTGCCGAGGTCGGAGCGGACGTCGAGGCCGTCGCCACCGGCGATGTAGTTGGCGACCGCGAACCGCTTGCCCACCAGTCCGGCCCGCACCGCGGACGCCAGCCGCAGCGACGAGGCGTGGATGTCGTCGGTCCACGGCGCCCGGTCGGCCGGGGCGATCACGTGGAAGCCGCGGGCGCCGGCGGCGTACGACCCGTCGGCATGGATCGACGACCTTGAGGTCGGCGTCGATCCGGTTGCCGGCCCGGCCGCGGGCGTCGACGCACGGGCCCCAGCGGTCCTGCCGGTTGCTCGTGCCGGGTCATCCGCACCGTGGCGCCGAGCGCGCGCAGCCGGGCCGCGACGAGTCGGGAGACCTGCCAGACGAAGGTCGCCTCGGCGTAGCCGCCGTCGGTCGACGTGCCCGTCGTGTTGCAGGGCTTGGTGAACCCGCCCGCCGGCACCGGCCGGTTGATCTCGGCCGGGAAGTTGTGGTTGCCCAGCTGGTGGCCGGGGTCGATCACGACCACCTGCCCGGCCAGCGGCAGGGAGGCGCGCGCATCAGGGGCGGCGGACGCCGACCCGGCAGAGCCGAGGCAGCGGCGGGCAGCAGCGCCACCACCACGGGAGTACGACGCCCGCGACCGCGCGCCGCATCAGCCGGCGAAGCCCTGGGGGTTCTGCGACTGCCAGCGCCAGGTGTCGGCGCACATGTCGTCGACCGTCTTCGTCGTGCTCCAGCCCAGCTCGGCGTTGGCCTTCGACGGGTCGGCGTACGACGTCGCCACGTCGCCGGGGCGGCGCGCGACGACCTCGTACGGCAGCTCCCGACCGACCGCCTGCTCGAAGGCGCGCAGCAGCTCGAGCACGCTGGTGCCGCTGGCCGGAGCCGAGGTTCCACACGTTGACCGGCGTCGGTCGTCGAGACCAGCGCCTCGAGCGCGGCGACGTGGCCGGCGGCGAGGTCCTCGACGTGGATGTAGTCGCGCACGCCGGTGCCGTCGACGGTGTCGTAGTCGTCGCCGAAGACGCTGAGCTTCTCGCGCTTGCCCGACCGCGACCTGCGCGATGTAGGGCATCAGGTTGTTGGGGATGCCCGACGGGTCCTCGCCGATCGTCGCCGGACGCGTGCGCGCCCGACCGGGTTGAAGTAGCGCAGCAGCGCGAAGCGCATGTCGGGCGAGGCGGCGGCGACGTCGCGCAGGATCTGCTCCTGCATGACCTTGGTCCAGCCGTAGGGGTTGGTCGCGTAGGTGGCGGCGGTCCTCGGTCGCGGCCGGCCTGGTCGTTGCCGTAGACGGTCGCGCTGGAGGAGAAGACGAGCTTGTCGACGTGGTGACGCTGCATCGCGCGGACCAGGGAGAAGGTGGAGCCGAGGTTGTTCTCGTAGTACTCCAGCGGCTTGCTCGACGCTCTCGCCGACGGCCTTGTGGCCGGCGAAGTGGATCACCGCGTCGAAGCCCTCGGCGGCGAAGAGGTGCTCGGTCTTGTCGTAGTCGCACAGGTCGAACGAGTGCAGCGACGATGCCCTGACCGGTCAGCGACTCCAGCCGCCCCAGCACGGTCGGGTGTGAGTTGCTGAAGTTGTCGACGATCACCACGTCGTGGCCGGCGTCGACGAGCTGGATGACGGTGTGCGAGCCGATGTAGCCGGCCCCTCCGCTGACGAGGATCTTCATGACCGGTGAGCCTACGGTCTCCGTCGGCTGACAGACTGACGCCCATGCCTACCGCTCTCATCACCGGCATCACCGGCCAGGACGGCCTCTACCTCGCCGAGCTCCTGCTCGCGAAGGGGTACGACGTGCACGGCGCTGATCCGGGGGCAGAACAACCCCCGGCGCGAGCTCGTCGAGGACCTCGTCCCGGACGTCACGCCTGCACAACGGCGACCTCACCGACCTGTCCAGCCTGATGCGCGCGCTGCGCGACTCCAACCCCGACGAGGTCTACAACCTCGGTGCGATCAGCTTCGTGGCCTACTCGTGGGAGAACGCCTTCGTGACCTCCGACGTCACCGGCATGGGCGTGCTCAACATCCTCGAGGCCGTACGCCTCCACGCCGGCGACGACCCGTCGAGCGTGCGGTTCTACCAGGCGTCGAGCTCGGAGATGTTCGGCAAGGTGCAGGAGGTGCCGCAGCGCGAGAACGACCCTGCTCTGGCCGCGCTCGCCGTACGGCGTCAGCAAGGTCTACGGCCACTACATGACCATCAACTACCGCGAGTCCTACGGCATGCACGCCTGCTCGGGGATCCTCTTCAACCACGAGTCGCCGCGCCGCGGCCCGGAGTTCGTCACCCGCAAGATCAGCCAGGCCGTCGCCCGGATCAACCTCGGCCTGCAGGACTCGATCGCGCTGGGCAACCTCGACGCCCAGCGCGACTGGGGCTTCGCCGGCGACTACGTCGAGGCGATGTGGCGGATGCTGCAGCAGGACGAGGCCGACGACTACGTCATCGCCACCGGCGAGACCCACTCGATCCGGGAGTTCCTCGACATCGCCTTCGGCCACGTCGGCATCGACGACTGGACGCAGCTACGTCACGCCAGGACCCGCGCTTCATGCGCCCCGCCGAGGTCGACGCTGCTGATCGGCGACGCCACCAAGGCGAAGCGAGAAGCTGGGCTGGAAGCCGACGGTCTCCTTCGACGAGCTCGTCGCGATGATGGTCGACGCCGACATCGCCGCCGCTGAAGGCGGGCTGGTGACCCCTCGGGCCTTCGTCACCGGCATCGGTGGCCAGGACGGCAGCTACCTCGCCGAACGCCTGGTGGCCGACGGCATCGAGGTCCACGCCCTCGTGCTCGACGCGGACGGCCCGCCGGCGTACTGCCCCGAGCGAGGTCGTGCTGCACGTCGGCGACCTCGCTGACGTCGAGGCGACCCGGCGCCTGGTGCTCGACCTCGCGCCGACGAGATCTACAACCTGGCCGCGATCAGCTCGGTCGCGCAGTCGTGGGACGAGCCCGACCTCACCGCCCACGTCAACGGCACCGCCGCCGTCGCGCTGATGGAGTCCGCACGCCGGGTCGGCAGCGACGTACGGTTCGTGCAGGCCTCGAGCGCCGAGATCTTCGGCGAACCCGCCCACGCCCCGCAGACGGAGGCCACGCCGATCCGGCCGGTCAACCCGTACGGCGCGGCGAAGGCCTTCGCGCACCTCTCCGTCGGCGTCTTCCGCCAGCGCGACCTCCACGTGTCGAGCGTGATCCTCTACAACCACGAGTCGCCGCGTCGGCCGCGATCGGTTCGTCACCCGCAAGATCACCTCGACGGTGGCCGCGATCGCCCGCGGCGACGCCGACCACCTGACGCTCGGCAACCTCGACGCCCGCCGTGACTGGGGCTGGGCGCCGGACTACGTCGACGCGATGGTCCGCGCCGCCCGTGCCGACGCCCCCGGCGACTACGTGATCGCGACCGGCGTCGCCCACTCGGTGCGCGACTTCGTGGCGGCGGCCTTCGCGGCGGCCGGCATCGCCGACTGGGAGCCGCTGATCCGGCAGGACGCCGCCTTCATGCGCCCCGCCGATCGCGACCGAGCTCGTCGGCGACGCGACCCTGGCGCGCGACGTGCTCGGCTGGACCCCGACGGTCGACTTCGAGGAGATCGTGGCGCGGATGGTCGCCACCGACCTGAGCTGACCGGCGTACGGCGGGGTGGTCGAGCCTCCTGGCTCAAACTGGAGGTTCACCCCCGAGTTTCGGGGTGGAGGCTCCAGTTTCCCCGGGTACCCGGGGAACCGACGGAGCCGGGAGCCCCCTCAGCCGTGCTGCAGCAGCTGCAGCAGGTACTCGCCGTAGCCGCTCTTGCGCAGCGGCTCGGCCCGGGCGACGAGCTCGTCGTCGGACAGGAAGCCCATCCGCCAGGCGACCTCCTCGGGCGCACCGATCTTGAAGCCCTGGCGGCCCTCGATCGTGCGGACGAAGTTGCTGGCGTCGTTGAGGGAGTCGAAGGTGCCGGTGTCGAGCCAGGCGGTGCCGCGCGGCAGCACCTCGACCTGGAGCCGGCCCTCCTCGAGGTAGAGGCGGTTGAGGTCGGTGATCTCGAGCTCGCCGCGCGCCGACGGCTGCAGCTCGGCGGCGTAGGCGATCACGTCGTTGTCGTAGAAGTAGAGGCCCGGCACCGCGAAGTGGCTCTTGGGGTTCTCCGGCTTCTCCTCCAGCGACAGCGCCCGGCCCTCGGTCGTCGAACTCGACGACGCCGTACGCCCTGCGGGTCGGCCACGTGGTAGCCGAAGACGGCGGCGCCGTCGAGGTCGGCGAAGCGGCGCAGCTGGTGGCCGAGGCCGGAGCCGTAGAAGATGTTGTCGCCGAGCACGAGCGCCGAGCGCTCGCTGCCGATGTGGTCGGCGCCGATGATGAAGGCCTGGGCCAGCCCGTCGGGGCTCGGCTGCACCGCGAAGGTGATGTTGACGCCGAACTGCGAGCCGTCGCCGAGCAGCCGGTGGAAGCCCTCGGCCTCGTGCGGGCGTGGTGATGATCAGGACGTCCCGGATGCCGGCGAGCATCAGCGTGGAGAGCGGGTAGTAGATCATCGGCTTGTCGTAGACCGGCACCAGCTGCTTGCTGATGCCCTGGGTGATCGGGTGCAGTCGCGAGCCGGTGCCGCCGGCCAGAATGATTCCGCGCATGGATGCCACCCTATGACCACCTCGCGTTTGAGAGCATCTGCCGCCATGCCCACCCGTCGCAGCTCGCACCCCGCGACGGCTGCGTGACGGCCCACGCACGATCGTGCTGGGACTCTTCCTGCTCGTGGCGGCGCTCGCGCTGCTCGCCATCCCGTTCCTCAAGGCACCCGGCCACGCCGAGAGCGCGAGGACGGACCTCGAGGAGGCGAAGACCGCGCTCTCCTCCGGTGACTTCGCGAGCGCCGAGGCGTCCGTGGAGAGCGCCCGACGCGCACACCGACCAGGTGCAGGGCGCGATGCAGGGACTCGGCGGCGACATCTGGAGCCTGGTCCCGGTGGCCGGTGGCCCGCGTGCGTGACGTACGCCATCTCGGCAACGCCCTCGACGAGCTGACCCCGGTCGCCGAGTGGGCACTGGAGACTGTGTGCCGCAGGTCACGCGGCGAGGAGTCGACGCTCTTCGACGACGGCAACGTCGACCTCCGACACGCTGAGCGAGGTGATCGACGCGGCTCGCAGACAGTGTCGAGCTCGCTGGACCGGGCTCGCGCCGAGCTGGACGACGTGGCCGACGACCGGCCGATCGCCGGGTCCCGGCTCGGCGACGCCCGCGACGAGGCGCTCGAGCAGGTCGACCCGGTGGCGGACGGACTCGAGGCGGCCTCGATGCCGCTGCTCGACGTGCTGCCGCGGCTGCTCGGCGAGAGCGCGAGCGCCAGTACCTCGTCGCCATGCTCAACCCCGCCGAGCTGCAGCTACTCCGGCGGTACGCCGCTGACCTTCGTCGCCGATGACCGTCGATGGCGGCACGCTCGACGATCGGGCGAGCCCGTCGACACCGCGACCGACCCGCGGGTTCGGACAACCGCGCTACTGGCGGAAGGTCAAGGGCAACCCCTTCCACCGCGGTCGCCGCAGCGTGCTCAACGTCCACCATGGCGCCCGTCCTGGCCGGTCGCGGGCGACGAGATCGCTCAACGCCTGGCGCAGCCTGCGCGGTCGCGACATCGCCGGAGTCGTCGCCGTCGACGTCGTCGCCCTGGCCCGACCTCGTCGAGCTCACCGGCCCGCATCGACGTCCCGGGCCTACGGGCAGGTCGACGCGGACAACCTCGTCGAGACAGCTGGTCGGCAGCTACGACGCCTACCCCGACGCCGGCGCAGCGCAAGGCGGTCAACCGCGCCCTGGTGCCGCTCTTCGTCCGAACGGCTGCTGTCGAGCGGCGAGCCCCGCCGAGAAGGCCGGGTCCTGGTCGACGGCGGCCGACGGGCCGGCACTTCGCGGTCTACCTCCGCGACCCCGAGGAGCCAGGATGCCTTCGACGGCATCTGGGTCTGACCGGCGGACCTCCTGCGTCCGCCGAGCACGACTACCTCGGGGTCTTCACCCAGAACCCCGTGCCCAGCAAGACCGACTACTGGCAGCGCCGTGCGGTCCGCGTCGCGACGTGACGCCTCCGGCCCGACGGCAGCGCCCAGGTGCGCGCTCGACGGTCGAGGTCCACAACGACTGTCCGCCCTACGTCCGGACCGGGCCCGACCCCCGCAGTGGGCTACTTCACCCGCTGGGCCAGATCTCAGTCGGCTGCGTCCTGCCCGACGGCGCCGAGCGTCGACCGGCGGCACGGTCGACGGAGACCCGTTCGCCTTCACCGTCGGCGACTACTTCGGCCGGCCCTTCGTCGCGGCACACGATCGAGTTCGCGCCCCAGGCGCGACACGACCTGCGTCTCGAGTACGACGTGCCCGCCGCCGCGCGCCGCCGAGGACGGCGACCCTGCACCTACCGGCTCGACCTCGACCCGCAGGGCATGGTCAGCCCGCAGTCCGTCGAGCGTGACGCGTGCAGCTTCCCGACGGGCTTCACCGTCGACGAGCTCCCCGAGGGCTGGACGCGTCTGACGGGCGGTCCGCGACCTGGACCGACGGCGCTCGAGACCCCCGAGTCTCGTCCTCGAGATCGGCCGACACCACCCCCTAGACTCCCCGCCATG
Organism: uncultured Actinomycetota bacterium; assembly: GCA_963778975.1. Classification (GTDB taxonomy): domain Bacteria; phylum Actinomycetota; class Actinomycetes; order Propionibacteriales; family Nocardioidaceae; genus Nocardioides. The sequence goes on along the minus strand of CAVZWM010000014.1, from coordinate 4,005 downwards.
GATCGACTTCTCGTGACCGGCGGCGCCGGCTTCATCGGCTCCAACTTCGTGCACCACCTCATTGCGCAACACCGACGTGCGCGTCACCGTGCTCGACAAGATGACCTACGCCGCCAGCAAGGAGTCCCTCGCCGGGCTGCCCGAGGACCGGGTGCAGCTGGTCGTCGGCGACATCGCCGACGCCGACGTGGTCGACCCGCTGGTCGCCGAGCACGACGCGGTCGTGCACTACGCAGCCGAGTCGCACAACGACAACTCGCTCAACGACCCGAGCCCGTTCATCCGCACCAACATCCTCGGCACGTTCACGATCCTCGAGGCCGTCCGGAAGCACGAGAAGCGCCTCCACCACGTCTCGACCGACGAGGTCTACGGCGACCTCGAGCTCGACGACCCCAAGCGCTTCACCGAGGACACGCCCTACAACCCCTCCTCGCCCTACTCCGCCTCCAAGGCCGGCTCCGACCACCTCGTCCGCGCCTGGGTCCGCAGCTTCGGCGTGCAGGCGACGGTGTCCAACTGCTCCAACAACTACGGCCCGTGGCAGCACATCGAGAAGTTCATCCCGCGCCAGATCACCAACGTCATCGACGGCATCCGCCCCAAGCTCTACGGCTCGGGCGAGAACGTCCGCGACTGGATCCACGCCGACGACCACTCCTCGGCCGTGCTGGACGATCCTGAACAAGGGCGAGATCGGCGAGACCTACCTCATCGGCGCCGACGGCGAGAAGAACAACCTCGAGGTCGTGCGGCTGATCCTCACGCTGATGGGCCAGCCCGCGGACGCCTTCGACCACGTCACCGACCGCGCCGGCCACGACCTGCGCTACGCCATCGAGTCCGGCAAGCTGCGCCAGGAGCTCGGCTGGTCGCCGCAGTTCCAGGACTTCGAGTCCGGCCTGGCCAACACCATCGAGTGGTACCGCAGCCACGAGGACTGGTGGCGCCCCGACAAGGAAGCGGTCGAGGCGACGTACGCCCAGAAGGGCCAGTGATGGCGTCCCTCCCCTCCCTCGAGACCACGCCCATCCCCGGCCTGGTCGTCGTCCGGCTCGACCGGCGCGACGACGCCCGCGGGTTCTTCAAGGAGAACTGGCAGCGCGAGAAGATGCTGGCGATCGGCCTGCCCGACTTCGGCCCGGTGCAGAACAACGTCTCCTTCAACGCCGACCGCGGCGTCACCCGCGGCATCCACACCGAGCCGTGGGACAAGTTCGTCTCGCTGGCCACCGGCCGGATCTTCGGCGCGTGGGTCGACATGCGCGAGGGCGAGTCCTTCGGCGCGACCTTCACCCTCGAGATGGACACCGCGGTCGCGGTCTTCGTCCCGCGCGGTGTCGGCAACAGCTACCAGGCGCTCGAGGACGCGACGGCCTACACCTACCTCGTCAACGAGCACTGGCGTCCCGGCATCACCTACCCCGCGCTCGCGCTCGACGACCCGACGCGTCGCGATCGCGTGGCCGATCCCGCTCGCCGAGGCGATCATCTCCGAGAAGGACCAGAACAACCCGGCGCTCGACCCGTCGACCGCGATCGCGCCCAAGAAGACCCTGATCATCGGGGCGCTCGGCCAGCTCGGCCGGGCGCTGCAGGTCGACTTCCCGGGCGCCGACCTCGTCGACCTGGTCGCCGGCGACGGCTCACGGCGCTCGACCTGACCGACGCCGAGGCGGTCGCGGCCTGGCCGTGGCACGAGTACGCCGTCGTGCTCAACGCCGCCGCCTACACCGCTGTCGACGCCGCCGAGACGACCGAGGGTCGCGTCGCCGCCTGGGCGGCCAACGCCACCGCTCCGGCCACCCTGGCCCGCCTCGCGCGCGAGCACGGCTTCACGCTCGTGCACTACTCGTCGGAGTACGTCTTCGACGGCACCGCCGCCTCGACGCACACCGAGGACGAGCCGCTCTCCCCGCTCGGCGTCTACGCCCAGTCGAAGGCCGCCGGCGACATCGCCGTCGGCCTGGCGCCGCGCCACTACCTGCTGCGCACGTCGTGGGTGATCGGCGACGGCAACAACTTCGTCCGCACCATGCGCGGCGCTCGCCGACAAGGGCGTCTCCCCCAGCGTCGTCGACGACCAGGTCGGCCGGCTGACCTTCACCGGCGAGCTCGTCCGCGCGACGCGGCACCTGCTCGAGTCCGGGGCCGACTTCGGCACCTACAACGTCTCCAACGGCGGCGCCGTGATGTCGTGGGCGAGATCGCGCAGGCGGTCTTCGAGCGCTGCGGCCGCAGCGCGGACGACGTCTCCGGCACCACCACCGCGGCGTACGCCGACGGCGTGCTCGCGCAGGGCAAGCCGTTCGCGCCGCGCCCGCTCAACTCCGCGATGTCGCTGGCGAAGATCCAGGCCACCGGCTTCGAGCCCGAGGACGCGCTGGTCGCGCTCGACCGCTACCTCGCCTGACGGCCCCGCCGGTCGAGCTCGCCCGCTAGCGGCGCGAGGTGACCTCGGCCAGCGCCGGGCGTACGTCGGCGAGGTAGACGAGCGACGCGATCGTGAAGACCAGGTGGATGAGCCCGAGCGGCGAGGAGCCGATCAGGATCAGCTGCGCCGCGAAGCCGAGGCCGGTGATCGCCGCCCACGCGGGCTTGGTGAGCTTGCCGGCGGCCGCGTAGGCCTCGGCGGAGTAGGTCAGCGAGTTGACGAACGCGAAGCCCTTGATCGCGAGCAGCACGACCAGCACCACCAGCATGACCGTCTCTCGAAGGCGTAGATGTTCACGCGCACAGCCTAAGCCGTGACGCACAAGACCGCCCGCCCGGCTGGCCTGACGGCCAGGGGGCGGGGGCCTGCGCTCAGAACAACGTCAGCTGGTCGCCGACGGGTCGTCTCTTCAGTCGCCGACCTTCTCGGCGGCGTCGGCGACGGCCTCGACCGCGTTGGTGGCGGTCTTCTTGCGCGGCGGTGGCGGTGGCCTTGGCGCTGCTCTGCGCGGTGGCGGTCTTCTTCGCGGCGGCCTTGCGGACCGGAGCCTTCTTCGCGGCGGCCTTCTTGGCGGCGGCTTCTGCGCGGTCTGGACCTTCTTGGTCGCGGTGACCTCGGCGTCGGCGGCCTTCGTGGCCTGGGTCTTGGTGGTCTTCGCCTTGGCGGTCGTGGTCTTGGCGGACTTCACGGTGGCCTTGGTCGACTCCTGGCGGCGGATCCGGCCGACGAGGGACTCGCCGCGCTTGACCAGGTCGGTGTAGGTCGCGTTGACGGCGGTGACGTTCTCGTCGACGAGCGGTGGAGACCTTGGCGGGGTACGCCTTGGCCTCGGCCTGCAGCTCGGCGACGCGGGCCTCGATGGCGGCGCGACGGGCCTGGGCGTCCTTGGCGAGGGCGTCGACGCGGGTGGTCACGGCGTTGACGGCCTGCTCGCGCAGCGCCTTCGCGTCGGTCTTCTGCGGCCTTCTGCACGTCGGCCACGCGGGTGGTGACGTCCTTCTGGACGGCCGCGACGCGCTTCTGCACGTCGGCGACGGCGTCGCGGACGACCTCGACGGCGAGGTCGGTCGCGCCGACGTCGGCGAGGACGGGCTCTGAGGGCCTCGGTCGTGATGTCGAACTTGGCGGTGGCCATGTCCTTCTCCTTCTGTGGGGTGCCCGACCCTGGTGGCCGGGTCGGGATCAGTTCTGGGGCTTCGAGTTCGGGTTGCGTCTCGCGTTGAGGGCGAGGAACGACGCGTAGACGTCGAGCAGCGACTGCTTCTGTCGCTCGGTGAGCCCGGGGTCGGCGAGGATGGCGAGCTCGACGGATCCGCCATGCCCGGCGTCGGGATGGACGATCCCGGCCCGCACGTAGAGCTGCTCGGCGGAGATGCGCAGCGCCTTGGCCAGCTGCTGGAGCACCTCGGCCGACGGCCTGCGCAGCCCGCGCTCGATCTGGCTCAGGTAGGGGTTGCTGACCCCGACCTGCTCGGCGAGCTGACGCAACGAGAGCTGCGCGCCGACGCGCTGCTCCCTGAGGTAGTCGCCCAGCGAGCCCAACGAGCCGAGCGACCCGGCGACCGTCTTGC
>CAVZWM010000013.1:0-25410 GCA_963778975.1 uncultured Actinomycetota bacterium | reverse complement strand
TGCCTTGTTCCCTCGAGGCGACCTATCGGTTCGCTGGCGCGCGCGGGACGCCTGTCGGACCCGCCGCTACACCGGCTGGCCCTGGAGGTTCGCCTCCAGCACGACGGTGTTGATACCCGGGGCGCGGTCGGCCTGGGTGAACTCGACGAGCTCAGCATCCCTGTCGATGTGGGCGTTGTGGCCGGGCCGGATGTAGTACGCCTCTCCAGCGGAGATCTGCTCGGTCTGGCCGTCGGTGTACCGCATGGTCACCGCGCCCTTCAGGCAGTAGCCCCAGTGGGATTCCTGGCAGGCGCCGTCGGGTAGGTCGGCGAACCACTCGACGGTGTCCAGGCCGGCTTTCCACTGCTCCAGAGCGATGGTCATGCCGCCGGCCTCCGCGCGATGTTGCTGGCCGGAGTCGGCGACATCAACAGCGAGGCTCTGTGTTTCGTGTGAAGGTTCCCATGGTCTGCTCCTCGTTGGGGACCGGCTGACCCGGTCAATGCCCCGAACCTACGAGTTGAACTCGGGTGGAAGGTCAAGAGTCGACATCGCATCTTGACCTTGCACCCGGGTGCGGGGTCTACCGTGATCATGTGCGGATCTCCGAGCTCGCCGAATCGGCCGGAGTACCGACCTCGACGGTGCGGTACTACGAGCGAGTAGGCCTGCTCTCCCCGCCCGAGAGGACCGCCACCGGCTACCGCGACTACCGGGAGGATGCCGCCGCTCGGCTGCTCTTCATAGCGCGGGCGCGGCGGATGGGCCTGAGCTGTGATCAGGTCACGTCGCTCCTCCCCGTCTGGGCCAGCACGGACTGCGGCACCACGCAGGAGCGCGTCGTCCGGCTCATCGAGGACAAGCAGGCGGAGATCGCCGACCGCATCGCCGAGCTGGAGGCATTCTCCGCGCAGCTGGGCGACGTGCGTGCCCGGCTGAAGTTGGAGGCACCCCCGCCAGCTTGCCGGCCCGACCTCAGCTGCTGCGTGCCCGAGGCGACGGTGGGCCCGGTCGCCATCGAGCTCACCCCTCGCCACTGAGTCACTCGTTCAGCGCACCCGAGTACCTTGGGAGAGGTGCAGCTTGTCGAGACGGGCGGCCTCACGATCGCGTACCAGCGCCACGGTGTGGGAGCGCCCTTGGTCTTTGTCCACGGCGCGGCCGAGGACAGCCGCATCTGGGCACCGCAGTTCGCGGACTTGACCGACGAGTTCACAGTCGTCGCCTGGGACGAGCCGGGGGCTGGCAGATCGTCGGACCTTCCGGACAACTTCGGCCTGGCGGACATCGCGGATGCACTCGCTGCGTTGCTTGAGACCCTTGATCTCGGGCCGGCGCACATCGCGGGGCTCTCCTGGGGTGGCACGGTGCTGCTGGAGCTGTACCGCCGTCACCCTGAGCAGGTCACGACGCTGATCATGATCGACACGTATGCCGGTTGGAAGGGATCACTGCCCGCAGACGAGGTACGAGCACGAGTTGCGAGCACGCGGGAGATGCTCTCCGTCAAGGGTGAGGTCTTCGACCCCACGCTTCCCGGGCTCTTCGCCAACGACCCGCCGGCGGAGTTCGTACCACTGCTCGCTGCCATCGCTGCCGACGTCCGACCAGACACGCTTCGCAACGAGTTGGCGATCATGGCCCGGACCGATTTGAGCGACCTGCTACCTCAGATCGCCGTCCCTGCTCTGTTGATCTGGGGACAGCACGACGCGCGCTCGCCCCTGAGCGTCGCGCACCAGTTCCACGAGGCGATCCCGAACTCGACCCTCGTCGTGATCGAGGACGCAGGGCACATGAGTCATCTGGAACGGCCCGAGCAGGTGAACCAAGCCGTGCGCGAGTTCTGTCGCGCCCATCCGTCGATTGCGGGCTAGGCCGAACGCCGCCACGGGCTGCGTCGCCGCGTCAGCAGCGCACGTCGTGGTCGCGGTCCACGCGCTCAGCGCGGCAGAGGGTTCGGGCCTGTCGAGGTCACGAGCCGCTGGGGCACCCAGTCGTCGACGTGATGGAACCCGTCATCGAACCGTGCCACCATCCAGCTCGACGGATGCCCGCAGCGAAAGTCGGTAGAACTTCACGTGGGTGAAGTCCTCGAACAAGATGTAGACGGGGTCGGGTGTGCTGTTCGGTCCCTGGAACTGCTGTCCCGTCAGGACGGGCTTGTGGGCTCCGACGAACGCGTCGAACGCGTCGCCGACCACGACGCCGAGGTGCTCCAACCCCATCTTGTAGACACGCTGGTGCACGGGCGGGATGAGCTCGATCAGCGGGACGATCTTGCCGTCGAAGACTTCCAGCGGCTCTGCGAGAACGATCAACGAGATCGGGCGACCGTTCCAGACGTTCTCGCGATTGGCGACCGCGTGGCGTTCGAGCAGGCTCCTCACGTGCGCGTACTGGTCCCACTCGGGCACACGGACGGCGAGGTGGCTGAGGGCGTACGGGCGGATGTCGATGCCCCGGTCGAGCAGACGGTCGTGCTGCTGCCCGGCGAACGCCCGATAGTCCCCGATGATGTCGCGCACCGGATCGGCCATCGCCGCCTCCTCTCGGCCGCCATCGTAGGACGCGGTGGTCACCGACGCATCAGGCCGACGCTCACCTCACCCCGCGACTGCAGGCCCTGAGGGAGTTCCAGTGCCGACCGCGACGCAGGTTCAGCCGATCCCGGACTCGCGGGCCTTGAGCGCCGCCGCGGTGCGGTCGGGTACCTGCAACTTCGTCAGGACCTGGGACACGTGGTTTCGCACCGTCTTCTCGGACATCGCCAGCCGCCGGGAGATCTCGTGGTTGCGGCAGCCCAGTGCAAGCAGCTCGAGCACGTCCCGCTCGCGTGGGGTGAGGCCGGGGAAGGCACGCTCCGTTGCTGTCTTCGTCTCGTTGCCGGCGTAGAAGGTGACGATGCGGCGGGCGACGCTCCCGCCGTACACCGCGTCGCCTCCCGCGACAGCGCGCAACGCACGCAGGATCTCCTCGCCGTCGGCACCCTTGACGAGGTAGCCGCGGGCGCCGGCGCGCAGGGCGGCGAAGACGTGCTCGTCGTCCTCGTGCATGGTCAGGGCGATGATCGGGCAGCTCGGGCCTCGCCTCCAGCAGCCGTCGCGTGGCGGTGACGCCGTCGAGGTCCGGCATGGCGAGGTCGGTGAGGACCAGATCGGGCCTGTGCTCGGCAACGGCCTCGATCAGTGCAGCGCCGTCGCCGACGCTGGCCACCACCTCAACGCCTTCGGCCTGGTTGAGGACTGCGGTCAACCCGAAGCGATACATGGGGTGGTCGTCGGCAACGACGATCCGGAGCGTCATGCGGGCCTCTCCAGGGGTAGGACGGCAGTGACCACAGTGCCTCTCGGGTCGGCTGGGTCGATGGTGAGGCTTCCTCCGACGTCGGCTGCCCGGCGCCGCATCGAGTCCAATCCGTGTCCTTGGCTCTGGTCCACGCCGAGGCCCGAACCGTCGTCGATGACCTGGACCCGAAGGTCGCCGTTGGCCCGCTGCAGGCGCACCGCGCAGTGGTCGGCATGCGAGTGCCGTACGACGTTGGTCAGCGACTCGGTGGCGATGCGGAAGGCCGCCTCCTCGATGCTCGGTGGGAGCAAAGGCGGCAGGTCGGAGCACAGGTCGAAGTGCGGCGCTCCGGGCCGGCCCATTCCCAGCGACGACGCGGCGTCGCGGACCGCGCCGTCCAGTCCGTGCAGATCCAGGGCGCCCGGGCGTAGCCCGTCGAGCACCCGGCGAATCTCGCGCACTGCTGCGTCCGCCTCGGTGCGCGTTCGTCGGAGCAGCTCCGGGATTGCGTCGGGGTCGGTGTCGTACGCCGTCGAGGCGGCTTCGAGCCCGAGGGCGATGCCGGACAACGAGGGGCCGAGGCCGTCGTGCAGGTCACGGCGGAGTCGGTCCCGCTCCGCAAGGGTCGCCCTGGTGACCCGGCTGCGTGCCCGGGCGAGGTCCTGCGTGAGCCGGCGGGACCTGACGACCACCGCGAGCTGGGGGGCCAGGGCGGTGACCAACCGCAGGTCCCGGCCCGTCGGCGACGGCCGGCCGGTCGCAGCCCCGACCTCGAGCACCCCCAGGGCCTTGCCGCCGTGACGCAGGGGCAGCCGCAGCACGGGCTCTCCGGTGCCACCGACCTGGGCAAGCAGCCGCCCGTCCTCGTCCCTGACCACGGCGTACGACGCGTCGGCTGCTGACGCGACAGCCTCGAGCATCGAGGCCACCGGGTCGTCGTGCTCGACCTCGAGACCGGCTCCCACCCGATCCACGACGGCGAGCGGATCGGCGCGCTCGCCCAGCACCAGGCGATCGACCGCGCGGCGCATCCAGGCTGCGACCGGAACCAGGACCACAGCCACCACGGCCGAGGCCGCGAGCAGGGGCAGCGGACCCTCGGGCGCCAACCGTGCCAGTGCCGTCGTCAGCCCACCCACGACAAGGGCAACCATCACGGTGAGGGGCACGTACAGGAGGGTGCGACGCAGGGCGAGCTCGATCCCGAGGAGGCCGTAGCGGAGCACGCCGATCGCCACGGCGACCGGGATCAGCGTGTAGGACAGCAGGAACAGGATCTCCGGAGGGTTGAACGTCGTCGCGACCAGCACCGCGACCACGCTGATCAGCCAGAGCAGCTGCTGCCGTTCGGGGGCGCTGGCCCGCCAGGCCCGCACGAACGTGCCCACGATGCTGCTCGCGGCGGCGGCGATCAGCAGGACAGCTGCCGTCAACCCCAGCACGTACGACGTCCACGCCGGTGCCGTCCACGGCAGCCGCGTTCCGGCCACGCTGTCGTCCAGGCCGCCGGGGCCGGTCGCCATGGCCAGGCCGGCAAGAACGATACCCACCAGCGAGGCATGGACGTGCCAGCGCCAGTAGCGCGACGATGGCCGGCCGGTCGGGTACAGCGCGGGCAGGACGAGCATCGGCAGCAGGAGCGACGGTGGCCAGGTCCACGACGCCAGCCACGCCATGGGCAGCCCCAGGGGCAACGAGCCGTCGGGATCGGTCAGCGCCCGTGTCGCGTAGGCGTCCGCCGCGAGGTTGGTGACCTGGAACAGCCCGGAGACCAGCAGGATCCAGCCGATCGGGTTCCGCGGGCGCAGGTGGACCAGCACGCCCCCGGACAGGACGAACGCCGGCACGAAGACCGCGATCCAGGGGTCCGGACCTGCAGTCACCACCCCGGGTCTGGACATCACTCCGCCGGACAGCGAGAGCGGCACGCTCACCAACAGCACCAGCCCGAGCACGACCAGGAACCAGCCACCGAGTCGGCGCGCGCGGTCACCGTGGAGGGCTCCCATACCTGCAGTGTGCGCCCGATCCGTGGGAATTGTCCCGGGACAGCAGTCCTGCCAGCGGCAGGAAGATCTCCCGGTCGGTTCGCGTCGCATGACAGGTCCTGCCCGGCCGCCGGCGGTGGTGTGCTCGCTGCCTCATCACCACACGGAAGGGGTGCCGCATGAGCACCATCACCACACGACCCGGCCAGCGGGTCGACGTCCTGCATCCACTCGTCGCCTCGACCGTCGGAGCGGTCACGTTCGCCGCCACGATGATCGCCGGTGACGTGCTCGGCCTGAACTCCGATGCCGACGACGCGCCGGCCACGACCCTGCAGGACCTGGGATGGTACGCAGGGCTCGTCCTCGTCGGGTTCGCGCTCGCCGTCTGGCTGGGCACACGTGCTCGCTCGGGTACGCCGGACAGGCTGGCCAGGGCGTCGCTCGGATTCGCCCTGGCCTCGGCCGTGACGTTCATCGGCTTCTGGTCCGGCTGGCCGCACATCTTCGCCGCGGTGGGTGTCGCGCTCTCCCTCGAGTACCGCCGCCGCGTCGGAGCGTTCTCCGGAATCACGATGACCGCCCTCCTGGTCAGCACCGCATGCTTCGTCGCCACGTCCTGGATCTGCCTCGTCGGCTGATCCCCCACACCCAAGGAGCACACCATGAGACACCGCCTCAGTACTCTCCTCGGTGGCGCTGCGATTGATCGGCGCAGCAGCCACCGGCCCTGTCTCGGCCGCGGGAGCCGACCATGCCTTCTTCCCCGAGGACTACGACGCCTACGAGCACTTCGCTGCAGGGGAAGGCTTCTGCGTCACCTGGGCCGGAACCTTTCACGAGGTACGCCACGGCGGCTACCGCCTGGTCGCCGCGCCCGGTGGTCAGCAGTCCGGCGAGCTGCACATCAACGGGGTCATCGACGGCACCGTCGAGCTGATCCCCGACGACAGGTCGTTGCCGACATACGCCGGCGACTACCGCGAGAAGGTGAACGGCATCGTCACCGAGTTCACCGACGAGGGCGACGTCGAGCGCATCGGCCAGTTCCGCCTACGCAGCACCTTGCACGGCACGGACGGATCGCACCTTGACCTGAGGCTCTCGGGCAAGGTGACGTTCAACGCCAACGGGGTGGCCACCGTCGAAAGGGACACCTTCACCTGCGACTAGGCAGACCAGAAGCGCTGCACTCTCAGACCGGCGCCTTCACGTGGTAGTGCCGGAGCAATGCCTGGGGCGGCACAGGCCGGACGTTCCTCTTCCTGGATCTCGATGAGGAGGTCCACGGTCAACTGCTCACCGCCGCCGAGATCGCGCACGTCCACGATGTCGGCGCGCATCCGAACGCTGGACCCCACGAGGATCGCCGTCGGAAACCGGACGCGGTTGTATCCGTAGAACATGGCGTCCTCCCCGTCGGCAAAGCAGACCAACGATGCGAAGAGGTGCGGCATCAGGCTCAAGGTCAGGTGGGCATGACCGATGGTCCTTCCGAAGGGGCCGCGGGAGGCTCGCTCGACGTCGTTGTGCGCCCAGTGCCAGTCATCGACCGCCCGAGCGAACGCATCGACGCGGTCCTGCGTAACCGGAAGCCACGCGGATGGTCCCAGAGTCCTGCCCTGTCAGCGCGAGGACACCCGGCGTGTCAAGAACCTGAACTCGCTGTTTCGGAGCACCCATCAGGCACCTCCTGGTTTCCATGTGAGAAACACTCTGATGGACGGCCAGGCGCCATTCAAGGCCCCTCGGGGCCATGGGCTGGGCCAGACGTGCGGATATCGCTGCGGCCGGCGACGGGAGGCCAGCGTCGTCCCACCGTGTGGGGCTCGCGAGCAGGTGGAGGTCACCCCCGCCGCGCGGGCGGGCGTCCCTGTGCCCGTAGCTCAGCGGCAGCGTCCCCCAGATCGGACCATGGTCCCGGCAGATCGATGACGGCCAGCGCGGACGTCGGCATCGGTACACGAGCGACCGGTCAGGCTCGCCACCAGGTCCTCGATCCCCGGGTTGTGGCCCACGAGGACGACGGTCGCCACCTCCCCCGGAACCTCCCGAAGGACGCCGAGGAGCGATCGTGCCGAAGCGGCGTACACGAGAGCGTCTTCTCGGACCGGCGGAGGGACGTCGAGCTCCGCGGCGGCGAGCCGCCAGGTCTCACGGGTGCGCTCCGCGGGCGAGACGATGGCCAGGTCGATGACGCCGACGTTGTCGGCGAGCCATCGGCCGGCCTCGGGCACCTGACGCTGTCCCCGTCGCGCCAGAGGTCGCAGGTGGTCAGACTCGCCGCCGGACCAGTCCGACTTGCCGTGCCGCAGCAGGACGAGTGTGCTCACGTGTGAAGCCGACTCAGAATCCCATGTCGAAGCCGCCGCCGTCGAAGCCGCCGCCGTCGAAGCCGCCGTCGCCACCCCCGTCGCCGCCATCACCACCACCGCCGTCACCGCCACCGCCACCGTCGCCGCCACCGCCGTCGCCATCGAAGCCGCCGAACATCATGCCTCCCATGAACATCCACGTCATCGGGCCGAAAGCGCCGAAGTAGCCCATGGCGTACGGCTCGTAGGCGCGGCCACCCTGCCAGTAAGGGACCCGCTGGGCTCCGACCATGACCTTGCGGATATCAGGATCTGCGCCGGCGCGGACCCGCTCGGCATCCAGGGCGCATGCGGGCACGTCCCGCTCGACACCGTCCGGTGGGACGTAGGGAACGTCAGCGACCGAGGGCCCGTGACGAGGATCGAAGAAGCACGGCGGCCGCCGAGTCGGCAACGGCTCTCCTGCGACGCGGGCGCGCACGCACGCGATGGCGTAGCGACCATCCTCGACGATCTCCGTGATGTGCCGGATGTCCTCGGGCCGGTTGATCGAGTCACCGGCAACCTTGGCCGACTCGTAGGCGTCGAGCGCTCGCTGGTAGTCGGAGTTGGCACCGGCGTCGAGCTCGTGACCGCTCATCTCCGCGTCGAGCTGCTGCAGGTCCTCGCCGAACGCGGTGATGTCCTCGAAGGCCAGCTTCCTCACCGGAGCGATCTCATCCTCGCGCCGGGCCAGTTCGCGGTACTTGTTCTGACGCGAAGCGCCGAGGACGACAGCCCCCAGCACCGCAACGACCAGCACCAGCAGGATCAGTTCCATGACGAGATCCTATGCCGGTGAGGAGGAAGAAACCCGGGCTGAGACCGTCCATCAGCCGCGAGCCGGCGCGACCCCTGCGCGCCAGGAGCCGAGCTTCCTTCCAGAACGTTGCCACAGACTGCGGAGCGAGGCAGCCAGCGCCGACGCCTCGGCCCGGTGAGGTGGGTCGAAGTGATGGCGGTGGGGGAAGACCTCGAGCCAGAAGTCGTCGAAGACGCGGGCCAAGCGCTCCGCCTCCTCACGGAACTGGTCGGGGTTGCTCAACGCCCCCAGGGCGAAGTACACGGGGCGATCGAAGCGTCGTAGCGCGTCCCGATCGAGGTCGTAGGTCTGGAACGCGTCGACGATGGCTCGTATACCTCCCGGACGTCGGGCCATCCATGGAGGCTGAGGACCCGCCGGCGGAGCTGGGGGATCCACTCCGTGGCGCAACTGCATCCGAACAAAGGCGGGCATCGATTCCTCAGGCGGCAGGGCTGCCAGGCGAACGTACTCGGGCCACAGCGCCTTGTGGGCCTGGCTGGCGTCGTCCCAGTTGCCGGCCCATGCCGGCTCGAGCAGCGCAAGGCTGCTGAGGGACTCGGCATGCAAGGCGGCGAAGGCCAGCGCAACGGACGCGCCGCCGGAGTACCCGACCAGGTGAAACCGATCCCACCCTCGCGCAAGCGCAGAGTCCATGACCCCGGCTACTTCGACGTCGAGGGAGTAGTCGGGGGGCGGAGTGCTGGCGGCGGCGTACACCTCCAAGTCCTTCGCAACTGCGTCCACGTCAGCGCCGAGCTCGGCGAGCAGATTGCCGAACGCATCGGCCGCAGGCATCACGATCCCCGGCAGCAGGATGACCCGCCAGCCTCCATAGCAGCAGGTTCCGCCACGCTGGGCTCGTGCACAACCCCGACCGCCGCTTCAGCCCACGACCACTGGCGTGTTCTGGTTGGCAGTGAGGAGCCAGTTGCCGTCCTCCTTGGCGACGACGTACATCGGCGTTCCCTCGCTGGCGAGGTTGCCCGTGACGTCGAAGTAGCGCTGTCGAACCTTGACCGCCGCCACGTCCGGTCGGATGAACAGGACCTGTTCGACGTCGTACGTGGCCCTGCCGTGGGCGCTCGAGCCTGGCAGCACCGTTGCCGGTGAACTCGGCGATCGCGTCCCGGCCGTACAGGCGCTTGCCGTGTCCCGTGGTCCAGATCGCGTCTGCCCGGAAGAGGGAGACGAACTCGTCGACGAGCTCCTGTCGCTGGACGCGCTCGATCGTGGTGACGAGGTCCTGGATCGCCTCGAGCTCGGTCTCCTGGTCGTGTGGAACGTAGTGACTGGTGGTCTCCGTGATGGTCATGAACCACAGCCTGTTTGTTCAAGTGAACTTGAAGTCAACCCCCGGCCGCGGAGCCTGATCGGCGGCCCCGATGCGCGGATCAGCGGAGGCTGAAGGGTGGGTAGGAGTCGGTGAGGAGGAGGAATGCGTATGCCTGCACGCGCAGCGCCCACCGGCCGACCCCGACGACGTAGTCGAACAGTGCGCGCGGGTAGCGACCGGTGAACAGGATCGCGAACCATGCGATCACCACTGCCACGACGGCGCCGACCCCGAGAAACAGCAGCACGACGTAGTGGGGCAGAGCCAGGAGCCACTTGACCAGCGGTAGCCACCGGTTGAGGCTCTCGCGTGCGTCGGGGTAGTCCAGGTCGAGGTGGACGCACTGCTCGTCCTCGGTCGAGGGGTAGCGATCGGTGAGCAGGGCGAGGTAGGCGCCGACGCGCGTCGCGAAGCGGTTGAACTGGAGCACGAAGTCGAACCACCAGCGCGGGTAGCGCTGCCGGATGACGATCATCAGCACCGTGGCGGCGAACAGACCACCGGCGATGCCGCCACCGGTGCTCGTCGTCTTCTCGACCACCTCGCCCGACTTGTAGATGACCGTGGTCGACGTCGCGGACGCACTCACCAGCGACAGCACGATGGCGATGGGGATGATGAGCACCACGCGGAACAGCGTGGTGACCCGGTCCAGCCGCTCGGGGTAGTCGATCTCGAGGCGTGCGGCATACGTCTGCTGCGGTGCAACCATGACATCTCCTTCGGTCTGCTTCATGCCTACTCCCTGATCCCCGGCTGCGCCAGAGGCCACCAGCCGTGGCGGGGCGGCGCGGCGCTCGTGGAGACTCCCGCACGGTCGCTGTCGGCCGATGGTCCGGAGGTGGTTCATACTACGAACGTGTCAGGCTCGTCAGAGGCTGGCTTCGCGGACGTGGTGTAGTTGCAGCACGCTTCCCTTCCAGGGAAGGGGTCGAGGTTCAAATCCTCGCGTCCGCTCCATATCCCGATGTCCGAGCCCAGCAGCTGCGGCCCGCCCGTGTCTTCCGCGCGAGTCGGACTTCTACACTGGTCCGATGGCGGAGCTGGACGCTGTCGAAGCCTGGATCTGGGCGCTCCTCGATCCCTACCGGGATGAGCTCGAGGACGCGACCATCTACGGCATGCCGTCGCTGCGCTGGCCAGGATCTGGCAGCCACGACTACTTCGCAGCAGTGAAGCGGAGCGCTCACAAGGTCAGCCTCTACGCCATTGCCGTGGACACCTGGCCAGAGACACTCCAGGGCTCCTCCACGAGATTCCAGTCCCTGCGCACTGGCAAGGCGACCTTCTCGTTCCCATCCCTGGACGAGGAACTCGCCTCGGAGCTCGAGACGTTCCTGCGGCGGCTCTACCAGCCGTACCGCGAGCACCACGCGAGCTCCTCCGCGTCCTAGGACTCACTCCGCTCGGCGTTCTGACGGCCTGTGTGGCGGGCGTCGCAACAACGTCGAGCTCCAGGTCGAGGTAGCGGCCCACCATTCCCCGTGATCCGGTGATTCCGAAGCTGGTGCGATCAAGGTGTCGCGCCCAACCATGCACGATGACCTCTCGACCCCTGCTGGTGACTCGGTCGACCTGCACGTCCACCGGTACGGATCGTCCGCGAGCCGTCACGGTGCCAGGGACGAGCCAGCCCTCCCCCGGCGTCTCCAGAATGCGCTCCGAGGCGAAGGTGATGTCCGGGTAGTGCTCGACGTCGAGCAGGCCAGCAGATCGGACGTCCCGGTCCCGCCTCGTGCTGTCGGAGCAGAAGCTGGAAGCGTCCACGGTGACGCTCGAGCTGAGCGCGCCTGCGTCGTCTCCGACGATGAGGACGCCCTCACGGATGGAGAACGTGGCGTGAACCGTCCCCAGGCCGAACATGTGCTTCCCCGAATAGCGCACCCGGGACCTGTCCGGGTCGATGCGGTAGCGACCAGCCGCCAGGGTGTTCGTCGCGTCGAGCTGAGAGCTGAGCATGGGGTCCTTCTTCCCGGGGGACACGCCTCCTGGTTCGGTTAAGTGCACTCCTATTCATTAGAGTGTTACTCTCCCCAATGTGTCTGTCAAGAGGTCCTACTCGTCCGCCCGTCGCGCCGCACAGGCACGCGAGACCCGCCGGTCCATACTCGACGCCGCTCTCGGTCTCTTCGTCGCCCACGGGTACGCCGCCACCACCATCGAGTCGATCGCCGCAGCAGCAGGTGTGGCGGTGCCGACCGTGTACGCCGCGTTCGGGAACAAGCGCGAGCTCATGCGGCAGCTGATCGAGGCCGCGATCACGGGCGACGACGACCCCACGCCCATCACGGAGAGAGCCGAGTCCCGAGCCATCGCCGCCGAGCCGGACGCGCACCGACGCGCACAGCTCGATGCCGCGCTGAGCCGGACGATCGTCGAACGTGTTGCCCCCATCGCGCGGGTCGCGGAAGAGGCAGCGGCCTCCGACCCTGCGCTGGCCGCCACCATGGAGACGATCAAGGCGACCCGGCGACGCGAGATGCTCGACGCGGCCAGCCTGCTCGCCGGCCCCGACGGCCTACGGCTGGGGCCGGAGGAAGCCGCCGCGACGTTGTACGTGCTCTACAGCCCACAGGTCGCAGACATGCTGATGAGGGACCACGGGTGGTCCCCGCAACGCTACGAGACGTGGTTGGCCCGCATGATCCTGGAAGGCGTCCTCGGGCAGAGGTCACCAGATCCGGACTAGCGACGTGGCTGTCGTGTGTTCGTGACCGAACGAAGATCCAGCCACCGTGGCACAGACGCTCGGTACGCCTCGTACTCGGCACCGAAGTTGGCGAGCAGCGCGGGCTCTTCGGCGGCAATCTGCACGCGGTCGATGACGACGGTGAAGGCCGCAACCGGGAGCAGGGCTGTCCAGGATCCGAGGCGCGTCGCATTCGCGACGAGCAGGCCGGCCATGCCGACGTACATCGGATTCCGGCTGATCGCGTTCACACCTGTTGTCACCAGTACGGCCGCCCGCGAGGGTTCGAACGGCTCGACCGTGGTGCCCTGACGCCGGAACTGTCGCGCCGAAGCAGCGGCCAGGCCTATCGAGGCAGCCGCAGTGGCCGTGGCAACCAGGGCACGGGTTCCCGAGAGCGGCGGCGCACCCTTGGTCAACGTTCGTTGGGCGAAGCCTGCGGCCAGCGCCAGGAGTGGAGGAGGTGGACGCTTCACCTCACCTACCCTGCCACTGGTGCCCTTCATTGTCCGGTGCGCGTGCAGAGTGGTCGAGAGCCCGCGGTCGGGCCCGAAGAAGCAGGCACCCGGCCCGTAGGTTTCCGCCCACCCCTCGACACTGGGCGGGCTCACAGGTCGTCGGTCTCCCACGCGACCTCACGGTCACAGGAGAACTCAGGCGCGACCGAGTGCCGCGAACGCGACGGCGGTGAGCTCGAACGGACCCTCGCCCAGCTTGCGCCAGGAGCGCGAGCGGACTCGCTCCAGGTCGGGTGGGTCGAGCGCGGCGAGCGCCTCCCCCACGGGTCCGACGCCGCGGAGGTAGGGCGACCACCACTCGTCGAAGTCGGGGTGGGCGACGGTCACATCGAGCTCGAAGGACTCGATGTCGGTCAGCCCCGCACCTGCGAGGAGCAGCTCGAGGCTCTCCCGTCGGTCCCACCGGGGAGGTCGCCCTCGTCCGGGACGTGGGGTGCCACCTCTGCGAGAGCTCCCCAGACCGGCCACATCGGCGCCCGGTTGCCGGCCAGGTCCCACACCGTGGCCGCGACCCGGCCGCCGGGGCGAGTCACCCGAGCCATCTCGCGGATACCACCCACCGGGTCGCTGCATGAAGTGCACCACCAGACACGCTCCGGCCGCGTCGAAGGTGTCGTCGTCGAACGGGAGAGCCTCCGCAGTGGCCAGACGTACGTCGACGCCCGGGTGGCGCGACCGGCAGGCCTCCACGAACGGCTCGGACGGGTCGACCGCAGCCACGTGGTCGGCGCCGACGAGGTCGACGAGCTGCTCGGTCAGCGCACCCGGCCCGGACCCGACGTCGATCACGCGTTGTCCGGGGGTCACGGACATCCAGCGCGGCGAGGCGCGCTGCCAGCGGACGGGAGTAGCGCCCCATGAAACGGTCGTAGAGGTCACCTGACACATCGAAGGACACAGCGCGACGCTACGCCCGCACGCCCGCTCGATAGCCTCGTGCCGTGCCGCGACTGCTGATCGTCCACCACTCCCCCACGCCCACCGTGCGCGAGCTCACCGACGCCGTGATCGCGGGCGCGGGCGACGACGCGATCGACGGTGTCGAGGTCGTCGTGCGGGAGGCCCTGTCCGCGACCGCCGACGACGTGCTCGGAGCCGACGGCTTCCTGCTCGGCACGACGGCGAACTTCGGCTACATGAGCGGCGCCCTCAAGCACTTCTTCGACTCGATCTTCCTCGAGGCCGGCGGCGCACTCACCGACGACGGCTCGGCGGGCGCGGCACGAGGGTGGGAAGCGGCCCGTACGGGCTGTGGGTCCACGGTCGCTACGACACGACGGGCGCCGTCCGCTCGGTGCAGTCGATCGTCGGTGCGCTGCCCTGGCGCCAGGCCGCGCCGGTGCTGGAGGTGCTGGGTGACGTGGGGCCGGCGGAGCGTGAGTCGGCGTACGAGCTCGGCGGTACGATCGCCGCCCTGCTGACGACCTGAGCCGGAGGAGTACGCCGTGGCGCCCGCTCGACTCCTGTCCGGACTGGTCCTCGTGCTGGCCCTGGCACTGGCCGGGTGCTCGTCGGGCTCGGAGACCTCCGACCCCGTCAGCAGCCCCGGCTCCGGCGAGTCGACCCCGTCCGTCACCGAGACGGTCGCCGCCGACCCCGGCCCGCGCCCGAAGGTCGGCGAGTGCCACGCGCTGTCGTGGCGACAGGCCCTGGCGCCCGAGGCCCAGGTCGACGCGGTGCGGTGCCGGAAGCCGCACACCGCGCAGACCTTCGCCGTCGGCCGCCTCGACCTCGACTCCGGAGCGCGCGCGGTGGACTCCGCACAGGTGCAGCGGCGGGTCCGGCGCACCTGCACCGCCCGCCTGCCGCGCCACCTCGGCACGCTCCCCGCGAGACCTGCGGCTCACCATGGCCCAGGCCGTCTGGTTCACTCCCGGCGTGGAACAGGTGGAGGCGGGCGCGAACTGGTTCCGCTGCGACGTGGTCGTCGTCGCCGCGCAGAAGAAGCTGCTGCGGCTGCCACCGCGGACGAAGGGCTGGGGCACCGCCCCCGCGATCGCGATGTGCGCGACCGCGGAGCCGGGCACCAAGGCCTTCGACCGGGTGGCGTGCGGCAGCACGCACTCCTGGGTGGCGGTGTCGACGGTGGACCTGCCCGGAGCGAGGCTGCCCGGACCCCAACAGGTCCGGGCCCGGATGGACCCGGTCTGCCGCGCGGCCGCGCGCTCCACGAGCGAGCGACCCGCTCTCCTTCACCTGGTCGCAGGAGAGCCCGACGCAGGAGCAGTGGGACGCGGGCCGGCGCTACGGCATCTGCTGGGCGCCGGGCTCATGATCGTCGACGTGTCCCCCGAGGACTGGGCGGAGTTCCGCGGGATCAGGCTGCGCGCGCTCGCCGACGCACCCGACGCGTTCGGCATGACGCTCGCGGATGCCCTCGAGCAGACCGAGGACGCCTGGCGCTCGCGCCTCGACACCGACCATCCGATCCTGCTCGTCCGCGACGACGGGAACGCCGTGGCCATGGGCGGCGGCTGGCTCCCGCCCGATGCCCCCGGCTCGATGATGATCTGGGGCATGTGGACCGCCCCCGAGGCCCGCGGCCGCGGGCACGCGGCAGCGCTGGTGGGCCACCTGCTCGCCTGGGCCCGCGAGCACGACATCACCGACGTCGCCCTGCACGTCACCGAGGGCAACGACGCAGCCCGTCGGATCTATGAGCGCTGCGGATTCGTCGCGACCGGCCAGTGGGAGCCGCTGCGGGAGAGCTCGCCGCTCAGGATCGAGCTGCTTCGACGAGCACTGGGGCCGCGCGGGTAGAGCCCATCAGGCCCTCCTGGCGCGCCACCAGCGCGGCCAGACCGATCGTGGCGAACGCCGCGAGCACGTTGATCGCCAGCATCGAGACGCTCTTGACCAGGATGAACGTCTCCAGCGACTGTGACTGGAGCAGCCACAGCGTCATGCCGGCCTTGGCGAGCCCGAGCACCGCCCACAGCGCGGTGAGGTGCTGGAAGAGGCGCCGGACCCGCGGTCGCATGGCCAGCTCGTGGTCCATCGGGTAGAAGTCGCCGGCGAGCCGGGCCACCATGGGCCGCGCGCTGGCGAGCGAGAGGAGGAAGAGCAGGGCGACGAAGCCGTCGCTGATCACCGGCTGCAGGAAGTAGAGCCAGGTGCTGTCGGCCACGACCGAGAGGACTGTCCGGCCGGTGAGCAGGATCGCGGTCAGGATCAGCAGTCCCGACGTGCGGCGCCGGGTCAGCGCGCGCCACGCGATCGCACCGTAGGACCAGACGAGGGCGGCTGCGATCGCGGACCAGACCCCGGCCAGCACGAAGACGCCGTAGAAGAGGACCGCGGGCGCCACCACGGCGATCAGCAGGCTCAGCGAGACGCGCTGGACGACCGTGAGGAGGGTGGGGCGATGGGGTGCGGGGAGTGCCAAGGAGCCGGTCCTGCCGGTGTCGTCGATCGCGGAGGAGCGACGCTCGATGCTCGACGCCTGTCGGGTTCCTCGACACCCCACCCTACGTCGCCCGGCCGTGGACCGCGGTAAGTAAGGGAAACGCTTCAGTCGTTCGCGACGACTCAGAAGCCGAGCTTGCGGAGCTGGCGGGGGTCGCGCTGCCAGTCCTTGGCGATCTTGACCTGCAGGTCGAGGTAGACCGGGGTGCCGAGCAGCGCCTCGATCTGCTTGCGGGCGGTCGTCCCGACCTCGCGCAGCCGTGAGCCCTTGTGGCCGATCATGATCCCCTTCTGCGAGTCGCGCTCGACATAGAGGTTGGCCACGATCATCAGCAGCGGCTTGTCGTCGGGGCGGTCCTCCTTGAGGCCCATCTCCTCGACCACGACGGCGATCGAGTGCGGGAGCTCGTCGCGGACGCCTTCGAGCGCGGCCTCGCGGATCAGGTCGGCGGCCAGCGCCTCCTCGGGGGCGTCGGTCAGGTCGCCGTCGGGATAGAGCGGCGGGCCCTCCGGCATCAGCCCGACCAGCAGGTCGGCGAGCAGGTCGACCTGGTCGCCGGCGACGGCGGACACCGGGACGATCTCGGCCCACTCGGTGCCGGTCTCCCGGCCGAGCGCGGCGATGTCCATCAGGTGGTTGGCGAGCTGCTCGGGGGTGACCAGGTCGGTCTTGGTCGCGACCGCGACCCGGGTCGTACGCCGCACCTTCGCGAGCTCGGTGACCAGGTAACGGTCCCCGGGGCCGATCTTCTCGTTGGCCGGGAAGCAACAGGCCACCACGTCGACCTCGGCCCAGGTGGTCCTGACCAGGTCGTTGAGGCGCTCGCCGAGGAGGGTGCGGGGGCGGTGCAGGCCGGGGGTGTCGACGAGGATGAGCTGGGCGTCCTCGCGGTGCACGATGCCGCGGACCACGTTGCGGGTCGTCTGCGGCTTGGAGGACGTGATCACGATCTTCGTGCCGACCAGTGCGTTGGTGAGCGTCGACTTGCCCGCGTTGGGACGTCCGACGAACGACGCGAAGCCGCTGCGGTAGCCCTCGGGAGCCTGGTAGAACCCACCCGCCGGCGCGACGCCGGACAGGTCGAAGTCGCCGTCCGGCTCGTCGTCCTCGTCGACCTCGTCCTCGATCTCGTCGTCGATCTCGTCGTCGATCTCGGGGGTCTCATCCTGCTCGTCAGCCATCGGTCGCCTCTCGCGCTGCGTCGTACTCGGCCCAGATCTGCTCGTCACTCTTCCCTGCCGCCTTGCCGGCGCGCCAGATGGGGCCCGGATCCACTGCACGCGGCTGCCGGCCGGCGGTGGCGCGCCAGTAGCCCATCACGTCGTAGTGGCTGGTCGGCAACCTGACCTCGCGCATCAGGTGCTTGCGGATGGCGCGCATCTGCGCGGACTCCCCCGCCATCCAGAAGTAGCCCTCGCCCTCGGGCCAGTCGATGCCCTCGACCACCTCGGCGAGCGCGCTCTGTCCCGCCGACGGGGGCGCGAGCCAGGTGACCTGCGCGTGCCCCGGAAGGTAGCCGGCGAGGTCGTCGGGCACCTCCGCGACGACGTACGTCGTCAGGTCGGGGCGGGTCTCGGCGATCCGCGCCATCGCGGGCATCGCGGTCAGGTCGCCGACCAGCAGCAGCCAGGTGGCGCCCGGGGGCGGGTCGAAGGAGGCCTTGGGCTCGGTGATGACCACGGTGTCGCCGACGCAGTCGCGCATGGCCCACTCGGTGACGAGGCCGACGTCGTGGACCACGACGTCGAGGGTCAGCTCACCGGCGTCGAAGGACCGCACGGTGTAGTAGCGGCTCTGGAACTGACCGGGCACGACCAGGCCCACCCATTCGTCGGGCACACCGGTGCTCCGGAACCCGTCGAGTCCGTCGAGGACCAGGCGGACGAGATGGTCCGTCAGCGGTTCTCGGCGACGTACGGTCGCCTGGAACTGGGCTGCGCGGGTGCTCACCCGACGAGGTTATCGGTGGCTCACCAGTCCGGGCGCATCGGGAAGTCGGACCGTCCGTCGGCGTGGTTGCGGGTCGCGAGGACCTGGTGGAGCTCGACCTCGCCACGCTCGAACCCGACCCGGGACCCGGCGATGTAGAGGCCCCACACCCGGGCCGTCCCCTCACCCACCTCGGCGACGCACTCGTCCCAGTGGTCGACCAGGTTGCGGTTCCAGTCCCGCAGGGTCGAGGCGTAGTGCAGGCGGAGGTTCTCGGAGTGCTGCACCTCCAGGCCCTGGTCCTGAGCGGCCGTGATGATCGTCCCGGAGCCGATCAGCTCACCGTCCGGGAAGACGTAGCGGTCGATGAATGCGCCGGTCTCCTGGCGGCCGTTGTGCGACCGGGTGATCGAGTGGTTGAGCAGTCGACCTCCGGGCACGAGGCGGTCGCGCAGGTGGGCGAAGTACGCCGGGTAGTTGCGGACCCCGATGTGCTCGGTGAGGCCGATCGAGCTGACTGCGTCGAACCCGGTCTCGACGACGTCGCGGTAGTCGAGGTGGCGCACCTCGGCAAGGTCGCCGAGGCCCTCACGGTCGATGGCCTCCTTGGCCCACTGGGCCTGCTCGAGGGAGAGCGTGACGCCGAGCGCCTTCACCCCGTACTCCCGGGCAGCGTGGCGGACCATGCTGCCCCAGCCGCAGCCGACGTCGAGCAGCCGTTGCCCCGGCCTCAGGTCGAGCTTGCGGCAGACCAGGTCGAACTTCGCCTCCTGCGCCTGCTCGAGCGTCGCGTCGAGGGGCTCGTAGAGCGCGCAGGTGTAGGCCATCGACGGCCCGAGCACCAGCTCGTAGAAGCGGTTCGAGACGTCGTAGTGATGGGAGATCACCTCGGCGTCGCGGATCATCGAGTGCCTCAGCCCCTCGACCGCACGGCGCCAGCGCGGCAGGTGCTCCTGCGGTGGCGGGGCGGGCGGGCGCAGGTAGGGCACGCCGAGGCTGCGCGCGATCGCCAGGGCCTCCGAGGGCGGTGGCACGCGGAACCTGGTGTGGTCCTTGAGCAGGACGAGGACCTCGTAGGGGTCGCCGGCGTGGACCCCGGAGAGGTCCAGCTCGCCGCTGACGTAGGCGCGGGCCATGCCGAGGTCGCCGGGCGCGGTCACCAGGTAGGCCAGGCCCCGCTCGCTGCGCAGGTGCATGCCCAGCGCTGCGTCGGGAGGGCCCGCACTGCTGCCGTCGTACGCCGTGAAGCGCACCGGCAGGCCTCCCCTGACCAGCCGGTCCATTGCCGGGGCGATCGCCATCCGTCCTGATCCCGTGAAGCTCATCTTCGTCCCACCACCTTGTCGTAGAGAGGTGTCAATCGGTCGTCGGGGTCGTGCAGCGCCTTCACACGCGCCAGGTCGGCGCCGCCGTAGAGGCGGTCGAAGTCGTCGCGCTCGTAGAACGCCTCGGAGTAGAGGCTCTTGTGTCCACCCAGCTCGGCCACCTTCGCCTCGATCGCCCGGTTGCGCGGGGAGTGCGGGGCATCGGGCCCGACGTTGACCACCCCCCAGAAGCCCACGTTGACGTAGGTCGTACCGGCGACCAGCGGGTAGCCGGGCCACGGCCGGTCGTTTCCTCCGCGTCGCAGTCGCAGGGGGCACAGCCACACCGGGCGCATGCCCACCTCACGGTCGAACCAGTCGAGGAACTCGGCAAGTCGGTCGAGGGGCACTTCGACGTCCTGGACCACGCGCTCCCCCTGCGGCCGACCGGCGCGCCGGTCCAGCCGGTCACCGATGCCGAGACGCCGATCGAGTGCGACCAGGCGCCAGTAGACGTCGGACCGGCGCCACCGACGCGGCCACACCCGCCGGACGAGCGGGTGCTGGGCGCCGAAGGCACGCGAGCACCAGAACCAGTCGGTGTCCCAGCGCCACAGGTAGTCGTGCAGCGTCAGCCGGTCGGTCGCACGGTGCTGCAGCGAGCGGTAGTAGACCTGCTGTCCGGTGTAGTCCGACGTCGGACCGTGCTCGTCGGTCCAGCGGGCCAGCGTCAGGTAGAGCTCGCCGGGCCCGAACGCGACCCCGTCGAGCCCGTCGACCCGCACCCCCGCCCACTCGTGCTCGTCGACGATCCGCGCCACGGCTCCGGCCAGCGCGCCCGGCGTCGTCGAAGCGGACGTGCCGGAGCTCGACGTACGCCGGGACGGGCTCGAGCTCGATCCGCAGCCGGGTGGCGTAGCCGAGCGAGCCGTAGGAGTTGGGGAAGGCGTCGAAGAGGTCGTCGCCGGGCTTGGTGCTCACGATCTCCCCGGACCCGGTCATCACGTCCATCTCCAGCACCGACTCGTGCGGCAGCCCGCTGCGGAAGCTCGTCGACTCGATGCCCAGCCCGCTCACCGCGCCGCCGAGGGTGATCGTCCTGAGCTGAGGCACGACCAGCGGCATCCGACCGTGCGCCAGTGTCACCTCGACCAGGTGCTCGTAGGTGCACATCCCCTGCACCTCGGCGACATCGCCGTCGACCTCGATGACGCCGTCGAGCCCTGACACGTCGAGCCCGGCCCCGAGCTCGGACCGGCCGCGGAAGAGGTTGCTCGTGCGCTTGGCGAGCCGCACCGGCGCACCCGGCGGCAGGACGGCGTAGGACTCCTTGAGCCTAGCCACCCCGTCGATGTGGGCCTCCCGCCCCACGTGCGTGCGCACCCCTCCACGGTAGCGAGAGGACGGCCCCGGCACGAGGCCTCAGGTGGGGTAGGTGCTGGAGCGGGTGCGGATCGTGCCGCTCGCGTCACCCACGAGCACCGGCACACCCGGCCCCGCGAACTCGCTGGCCGCGCGCAGGTCGACCTCGTCCTGGTCGGCGAGCACCACGGCCGCCTCGAGGCCGGTCGACCCCGACGAGATCGCCATCGCCACGCAGACCTCGAGCGCGCCGAGGCGGAGATGCTCCAGCCCGATGCTGGCCGCGGCGTAGGTGCGACCGTCGAGATCGCGTACGGCGGCGCCCTCCGCCGCCCTGGTCCGGGCGCGTGTCGCGCGGGCGAGCGTGACGAGCTTGGCGTCCTCGGCGGTGAGGTCGGTCATGCGCCCCACCCTAGGCGGGCCTCAGGACCCGACGGGCCGCGGGACGCCCGCGAAGGGCGACAGCGTGAACCACTGCGCGACCGACCCCTGCACGTCGCGGCTGGCGACGACCTCGAGACTGCCCGCCCGGTGGGCGTGTGCCCAGGTCCGGTCGCCCCGCCAGACCTCGGTGAGCGAGCGGAGGGACGTGCGCACGACGGCGTCCGGATCGTCGCCGGGGTCGTCGTCGCACACCTCGACGTCGTCGGCCGTGATGACGATCCACCAGCGCGCCACCTTGGGCGACACGTCGGAGAACTCGAAGGCCACGACCGTCCGTCGAGGCGGCACCCGCTCGCGGTCGACGTTGCGGTGCATGTCCCACAGCAGCAGCTTCGGGTCGAGCTCCTCGTCGGCGAGCTCGGGGATCCACCGGGTTCCCCACACGGCCAGCGCCTCGACCACGGGTCGCAGCTCCTCGCCGGCCGGGGTGAGTCGGTAGCGCACCTCTCCCCCGGTGTCCTCCCGCGTCAGCACCCCGGCAGCCACCAGCTGGTGCAGGCGGCGCGAGAGCAGGGTGGGCGACATCCGTGGCAGGCCGCGACGCAGGTCGCTGAAGCGTTCGCTGCCGAGCAGCAGCTCGCGCGCGAGGAGCAGCGTCCACCGCTCGTCGAGCAGCTCCATGGCCTTGGCGACGGGACAGAACTGGCGGTAGCTCGCACCCATGCAGGCACGCTACGCCGCCCGCGACCGGTGGTACAGATCGTGCACTCGTCCGGGGTCGTGCCCGCTCCTACCGTCGGTGGCACACCACACAGAAGGAGACCAGCATGACCAGCCAGACCACCACGCGATCCGCGACCACCGCACCGCCCACCGACGCCGAGCTCAAGCAGCGCCACCGTGGCATGTGGGCCTCGGGGCACTACGACCGCGTGGCCCGCGAGGTGATCCCGCAGCTCGGCGAGCACGTCGTGACCGCCCTCGGGATCGCCCCCGGTGAACGCGTCCTCGACGTCGCCGCAGGAGCCGGCAACGCAGCCGCCCCCGCGGCCCGGGCCGGCGCCCACGTGGTCGCCTCGGACCTGACCCCTGAGCTGCTCGACATCGGCCGGGCCGACCACCCCGATCTCGACATCGAGTGGCAGGTCGCCGACGCCGAGGCACTTCCCTGGCCCGATGCGTCGTACGACGTCGTGATGAGCGTCGTCGGCGTGATGTTCGCGCCGCACCACCAACCGGCTGCCGACGAGCTGATCCGCGTCCTGCGCCCGGGTGGTCGGCTCGGCCTCATCAGCTGGACCCCGGAGGGATTCATCGGACGCCTGTTCGCCACCATGCGCGGCTTCGTCCCGCCGCCGCCGGCGGGCGTCCAGCCGCCGCCGCTGTGGGGCAACGAGGAGCACGTGCGTGGTCTGCTCGGTGACCGGGTCAGCGACCTCGAGGTCGTCCGCCACCACCTGGAGGTGGACCAGTTCACCGGCCCGAGCGACTTCCGCGACTACTTCCGCGACAACTACGGACCGACGCTGGCGGCCTACCGCGGCCTGGCGGAGCAGCCCGAACGGCTCGCGGAGCTCGACGCCGCACTCGACGCCCTGGCCGCGGACGCGGACGAGGGTGGGGGCCGCATGCGGTGGGAGTACGCCCTGGTCACCGGCCGGAAGAGCTGACGGCCCCGTCCTGGTCACCGTGCGCGAGGGACTCGTCCTGCAGCACGCTGACCAGGACGGTGTCGATCTTGTTGCGCCGGCCGGTGGCGCGCTCGGCCTCCAGCCGCAGGCCGTGGCACTCCACGACCGACCCCGGGATCGGCACCTTGCCCAGGTGCTTGGCCATCAGGCCGCCGACGCTGTCCACGTCCTCGTCCTCGACGTCGAATCCGACCAGCTCGTCGAGGTCGTCGATGGGGAAGCGTGAGGAGACGCGGATCGCACCGGAGTCGAGGTGCTCGACCTCGACCTCGTCGTCGTCGTACTCGTCGGTGATCTCACCGACGATCTCCTCCAGCACGTCCTCGATCGTGACCAGTCCGGCGGTGCCGCCGTACTCGTCCACCACGATGGCGATGTGCTGTCGGCGGGCCTGGAGCTCGCTGAGCAGGGCGTCGACCGGCTTGGACTCCGGGACGTAGTGGACCGGGCGCATCACCTCGTCGACACGCTGGGTGAACTCCACGTCGGGAGCCTCGAAGTCGCGACGGACGAGGTCCTTGAGGTAGGCCATGCCGACGATGTCGTCGAGGTTGTCCCCGACGACCGGGATGCGGGAGTAGCCGCTGCGCAGGAAGAGGGAGAGCGTCTGGCGCAGGTTCTTGTGGCGCTCGATGTAGACGACGTCGGGGCGGGGCACCATCACCTCGCGGGTGGAGGTGTCGCCGAGCTCGAAGACCGAGTGGATCATCCGGCGCTCGCCGGACTCGATGACCGCGGACGCCTCGGCGAGGTCGACGAGCTCGCGCAGCTCGGTCTCCGTGGAGAACGGGCCCTCGCTGAAGCCCCGGCCCGGCGTGATCGCGTTGCCGAGCATGATCAGGAGGGCGGGGATCGGCCCGAGGATCGTGGTCACCATCGACAGCGGTCCGGCCGAGAGCAGCGCCACCTGTGCGTCGTGCTGCCGCCCGATGGTGCGGGGGGCCACGCCGATGGCGACGAAGGAGACCACCAGCATCACGCTGATCGTGGTCAGCACGGCCGGCAGCAGGGCGCCCTCGAAGGCGTCGCGCGCCCAGATGGAGACCAGCACGATCGCGCTGATCTCGCACAGCAGCCGCAGCAGCAGGGCGGTGTTGAGGTAGCGCGCCGGGTCGTCGAGGATCTTGATGAGCCGGGTGGCGCCGGGGCGTCCCTCGGCCTTCAGCTCCTCGGCGCGGGCGCGCGAGAAGCCGGCCAGGGAGGCGTCGGCGGCGGAGAACAGGCCGGCGAGCAGCACCAGCAGGGCGGCTCCACCCAGCTGCCAGAGGTCGGCGGTCATGTCAGCCGGACTCGGGAGTGGCGCGCCACTGCTCGAGCAGCTCGCCCTGCAGGCCGAACATCACCGCGTGCTCCTCGGGCTCGGCGTGGTCGTAGCCGAGCAGGTGCAGGATGCCGTGCACGGTCAGCAGGTCGATCTCGGCCTCGCGACCGTGACCGGCCTCGTCGCCCTGGCGCTCGGCGATCGACGGCGCGAGGACCAGGTCGCCGAGCACGCCCTCCTCGGGCTCCTCGTTGACCTTGCCGGGGCGCAGCTCGTCCATCGGGAAGGCCAGCACGTCGGTGGGGCCCTCCTTGTCCATCCACTGCGCGTTGAGCTCGGCGATGGTGTCCTCGTCGACGGCCTTGATGCACAGCTCGGCCTGCGGGTGGACCCGCATCGCGTCCATCACGAAGCGCGACAGTCGGGAGAGACGGCGTACGTCGAGCTCGAGCCCGGACTCGTTGAGGACCTCGATGCTCATCGGGTTCCTCGCGGTCGGTCGGCCGCGGGGACCTCGGCGTCGAAGACCTCGTAGGCCTCGACGATGCGGCCCACCAACCGGTGGCGTACGACGTCGGTGGGGGTGAGGCGGCAGAAGGAGATGTCCTCCACGCCGTCGAGGATGCCCTCGACCACCCGCAGTCCCGACTTGGTGCCCGAGGGGAGGTCGACCTGGGTGGTGTCGCCGGTGACCACGATCTTGGAGCCGAAGCCCAGTCGGGTCAGGAACATCTTCATCTGCTCGGGCGTCGTGTTCTGCGCCTCGTCGAGGATGATGAAGGAGTCGTTGAGGGAGCGTCCGCGCAGGAACGCCAGCGGCGCGACCTCGATGGTCCCGGCGGCCAGCAGCTTCGGGATGGTGTCGGGGTCGACCATGTCGTGCAGCGCGTCGTAGAGCGGACGCAGGTAGGGGTCGATCTTCTCGCTCAGGGTGCCGGGGAGGAAGCCGAGCCTCTCCCCCGCCTCGACCGCCGGGCGGCTCAGGATGATCCGGTTGACCTCCTTGGCCTGCAGCGCCTGCACGGCCTTGGCCATCGCGAGGTAGGTCTTGCCGGTGCCGGCGGGGCCGATGCCGAAGGTGACGGTGTGCTTGTCGATCGACTCGACGTAGCGCTT
>CAVZWM010000012.1:0-41621 GCA_963778975.1 uncultured Actinomycetota bacterium | reverse complement strand
ACGCCCACCTCGTGACGATTCGGCCAGGGCCGGCACGAGGCGTACGACCACGCTGGAGGCATGACGCCGCCAGCAGCCCTGCCCGCGATCCGGGCCTCGGGCCTGCGCAAGACGTTCAAGGCCACCGACGGCTCCACCGTCGTCGCCGTCCGTGGACTCGACCTCACCATCTGGCCCGGCGAGGTGGTGGCACTTCTCGGACCGAACGGCGCCGGCAAGACCACCACCCTCGACGTCGTGCTGGGCCTGACCCGACCTTCCGGCGGCACCGCGCGGTTACGGCGCCGATCCTCGGCCGCGCCGTCGTGGCCGGACGTGTCTCCGCCGTGCTCCAGTCCGGCGGGCTGCTGCGCGACCTCACGGTCCGCGAGACGGTCGAGCTGGTGGCCGGCCTGCTCACACGCCGCCGACCTGTCGAGGAGCTGCTCCACCGGGCCGGCCTCGCCGGGATCAGCGGCCGCATGGTCTCCAAGTGCTCGGGTGGGGAGCAGCAGCGGCTGCGCTTCGCCCTGGCGCTGGTGCCCGACCCCGACCTGCTCGTCCTCGACGAGCCGACCGCGGGCATGGACGTGAGGCGGGCGCGAGTTCTGGGAGGCCATGCACGCCGACGCGGACGCCGGCCGCACGATCGTCTTCGCCACGCACTACCTCGAGGAGGCCGACGACCTTCGCCGACCGGATCGTGCTGGTCGCGCAGGGCCGCGTCGTCGCCGACGGGCCGACCGCCGAGGTGCGCGCCGCGACGGCGGCCGCACCGTGCCTGCCGCCCCCCGCCGACGTCGCCGACCGCGACGGCGTCGACCGGCGCGGCTGGCCCGGGTCGGCTGCGGGCCGCCGGCGCACCGCTCGGCGTCACCGAGCTCGAGATCTCCACCGGCAGCCTCGAGACCGCCTTCCTCGCCATCACCGGCGCCGACAGCCCCACCCCACCCCGCACACTCGACCTCCCGACCTCGCAGGAGGTCCCCGATGACCACCACACCCACCCCGACGCCGAGACCCCCGTTCGACCGGACCCGTCAGCTCCCCCCGCGCGGTCCGGCTACGCCGCCCTCGAGCTCCGCCGCCATCCTTCGCGACCGGGTGAGCGTGTTCTTCATAGCGGTGCTGCCGGCGTTCTTCTTCCTGATCTTCGGCACCCAGGGCTACGCGAACGACGACATCGGCAACGGCAACGTCGTGCTCTACATCGCGATCTCGATGGCGGCGTACGGCGCCGTGACCGCGACCACCGGCGTCGGCGGCATGGCGGCGGTCGAGCGGATGCAGGGTTGGGGTCGTCAGCTCGGCCTGACCCCGATGCGCGACCCGTCGTTCGTCGCGATGAAGGCGCTGATCGCACTCGTGGTCGCGGCCATCCCGGTGGCCCTGATCTACCTGCTCGCGGCGTTGACCGGAGCCGAGGGCACCGCCGGGCGCTGGGCGCTGAGTGGCCTGATCGTGCTGCTCGGCGCCGCAGTGTTCGCCCTGTACGGCCTCGCGGTCGGCCTCTACTTCCGCACCGAGGCGTCCGTCGGCGCCGCGAGCGGCATCCTGGTGATCCTGGCGTTCCTGGGCAACATCTTCTTCCCGCTGAGCGGAGTGATGCTCACCGTCGCCAAGTTCACCCCCGCTCTACGGGTACGTCGCGCTGGCCCGCTACCCGCTCACCGAGGGCTACCTCGAGAACGGCGACCACGACCCGCTGTGGATGGCCGTCGCTAACGTGAGCGTGTGGGCGGCGATCTTCGCGCGCTGGCGGTGTGGGCGGTGCGCCGGGGTCGCGAACGGGTGTGAACGCTCCACCGATGGCCCGCCAGGACCCCTGGGAGCGGTGGGGCTGGGTGATCGCGCGCGATCTGGCTGGTCTTCCTGGGCTACCCCGTGGTCGCGGCCGTCACGAGCCGACCACCCGGTCGGCCCAGGGTGCTCGCGCTCGCACTGGATCGCGGCTTCGCCGTCGTCTACACTCCTCGGGCTACAGCCGCTCGGGCGCGACCGAGCATGGCTGGCCACCTGGCCGGTGATCGTCGCTGCATGGCCCTGGCACCGCTGCCGATCATCGGCATCGAGGCGATCGGCACTGACGCCCTACCTCGCGTCCTCTCGCGCGCTGCATGCTGCCCGCGCCGTGGTGGCGGTGGGTCACGTCGTCCTGGTGCGTGTCGCCGTCGCTGCTGTCGCTAGTGGGCGGCGACGGGCTTCCCGGTCGTATCTTCTTCCTCATGGTCTGGCCGATCATGCTCGGCGCGCGACTGACTCGACGTCTTCGGTGCAAGGCGCAGCAGCCGGCAGAGCCGCAGCCGAGCTCGCGCTGGTCGCTGAGCGCGAGCGGGTCGCCCGCGACGTCCACGACGTCCTCGGCCACTCGCTCACCGTGCTCACCGTCAAGGCCGAGCTGGCCGAGCGCCTGATCGACGTAGACCCCGAGCGAGCCAAGTCCGAGCTCGCCTCGATCCAGGAGACCGCCCGCCAGGCGCTGGCCGAGATCCGCGCGACGGTTGGCGGACTTCGGGTCGCCCGCCTCGCGGACGAGCTCGAGGCTGCGCCGCTCGGTCCTGGCCGACGCCGGGATCGAGACCCAGGTTCCCTCCGATCCGACGGCGGCCGACCCCCGCCACCGGACGTGCTCGCGTGGGTGCTGCGCGAGGCGGTGACCAACGTCGTGCGTCACGCCGGGCGTCGACCTGCGGTCATCGTCAGCTCGGCCCCGGGCTGGCTCGTCGTCACCGACGACGGCCGTGGCCCGGGCGGGCACCCGAGGGCAACGGTCTGCGCGGCATGCGCGAGCGAGTCGCCGCGGCCGGTGGCACCGTCGAGCTGCGGTGGCACCACCCGGGCACGACGATGCGGGTGCAGTGCTGAGCGTCATCCGGGTCCTGCTGGCCGACGACCAGGCGCTCGTGCGCGGAGCCATGGCCGCCCTGCTGACCCTCGAGCCCGACATCGACGTGGTCGCCGAGGTCGGACGCGGGGACGAGGTGGTCGACGCGGTCCTCGTAGCCGCCCCGACGTCTGCCTGCTCGACATCGAGATGCCCGGTCGCGACGGCATCGGGGTGGCGGCCGACGCTGACGCGGTCACCGACGTCGGGCGCGCGGGTCGCTGATCGTGACGACCTTCGGCCGGCCCGGCTACGTGCGCCGTGCGCTGGACGCCGGGCGCGGCGGCTTCGTCGTCAAGGACACCCCGCCGACGCAGCTCGCGGACGCCGTACGACGCGTGCACGCCGGCCTTCGGGTCATCGACCCCGGCCTGGCCGCCGAGTCGCTCATGGCGGGCCCGAGTCCGCTGACCGCGCGCGAGGCCGAGATCCTGGCGATGGCGCTCGACGGCTCGCCGGTGGCGACGATCGCCGCCCGCGCGCACCTGTCGCGAGGGCACCGTCCGCAACCACCTGTCCGCCGCGATCGGCAAGACCGGCGCGAGCACCCGGGCCGGCCCGGCTGGGACGTGCACGCGGTGGTCGCGCACACCGCGCACCTCGAGGCGGTGCTCGCCGGCGCCCCGGAGGAGACCGTCGCGATCGGCGAGCCGTCCCATGCGCGGGGCTGCTCGGCGCCTACACCGAGCAGGGCGTCGTCGCCCGCCGGGACCGCTCCCCCGACGAGCTGATCACCGAGATCCGCGAGTCGACCACCCGGCGGCACACGGCGCTGCTCTCCGACCCGCCGACCGACGCCTCGGCGCGGCCCGAGCGGATCTTCGGCGGCGTGCCGTGGACCTGGGAGCGGCTGCTGCGCAACCGGCCGCTGGACGTGTGGATGCACGAGCAGGACGTACGGCGTGCCGTCGGCCTCCCCGGCGGCCTCGACTCCGCGCCGGCCCGGCACACCGCGGACTACCTCACCGAGAGCCTGGACCTGGTGGTCGGGAAGCGGGTCGGTCCGGCGGCCGGCACCACCGTGGTGATCGAGGTGACCGGCTCGCCGGCGTACGCGGTGACCGTCGGCGACGACGGACGGGCCCGGCCGGTCGAACCACCCCCGGACCCGACGGTGCGGCTGCGGATGGACCGGGAGGACTTCATCGTGCTCGCCGGCGGTCGACGGCGCCGACCGCGGCGCGGGTCGAGGGCGACCAGGAGCTGGGCACCGCATCCTCGGCGCGTTCGCGGTGACCCCGTGACCTGGGACCTGGGGCTCGACGACATCGGTGACCAGAGCGGGCGGACCTTCGTGGTCACCGGCTGCACCAGCGGCATCGGCCAGCACACCGTGCTCGAGCTGGCCCGGCACGGCGCCCGGGTCGTGCTCGCCGCCCGCTCCGCCGACAAGCTCGCCGCCACCGCGGCGACGATCCGCCGCGAGGTCCCCGACGCGGACCTCGAGCGGGTCGTCGTCGACCTCTCCGACCTCGCCTCGGTGCGCCACGGCGCGGCCGAGTCGCCCGAGCTCGGGCCGATCGACGTCCTGGTCAACAACGCCGGCGTGATGGCCACCCCGAGGCAGCGGACGGTCGACGGCCTCGACCTGCAGATGGCGACGAACCACTTCGGCCCGTTCCTGTTCACCGGGCTGCTGCTGCCCCAGCTGGTCGCTCGGGCGACGCCCGCGTCGTCGCGGTGTCCTCCAACGGGCACCGGATGGCGCGCACCGCGCCGCTCGGCGACCCGCGGACGGCGCCGCGGCGCTACTCGCGCTGGGGTGTCTACGGGCAGACCAAGCTGGCCAACCTGCTCTTCACCTACGAGCTCGACCGCCGCGCCCGCGAGGCCGGCCTGCCGCTCACCGCGACCGCCGCGCACCCGGGCTACTCCGCGACGCACCTGCTGTCCTACGGCCAGACCATGAAGGGCGGCGGGCGGCCTGACCAGCATCCTCGACGCCACCATGCGGGCCACCGCCGCAGTCCGCCGGGATGGGCGCGCTGCCGACGCTGATGGCGGCCACCGCCGACGCTGCCCAGCGGGACGTACGTCGGTCCCAACGGCATCGGCGAGTGGCGGGGCGCCGCCACGTGGTCACCGGCGCCCTGGCGCGCGACCCGAGGCCGCCCGCGTCGGCTGTGGGAGATCAGCGAGGAGACGGTCGGCCTGAGCTGGCCGAGGCGCGGGCCGCGCACCCGCACCAACCCGGCCAGGGTGGCGATCCACAGCGCTCCGTCCGGGGCGAGGGTGATCGCGGCGTGGTCGTTGTTCATCAGCATCCCCGTGCCGGTGCGGACGCTCCACATGGTGCGTCCGGTGGTGGCATCGATGGCCGTGACGTACCACGAGCTCACGCCCGTCCAGCTCGGTCGCTTGGTGTAGACGTAGACCAGGCCGGTCGCCCAGCTCGCCTTCGCCACCGAGCTGGGGGCCACGCGGTCGCTCGTCCAGCGAGTCGAGCACTCGCCCTCCCTGAGGTCCACCCGGGCCAGGCCGGGCGACGATGCGAAGCCGAGGACCGTGCTCATCGGCGAGGCGTAGCCGTGGTTGTTCTCCACGACGACTCCGGTGCCGACCGACACCAGCGAGCTGCCGGTGGCACTCGCGTCGTCGTCGAAGACGGGCTCCCGACAGATCTCGGCGCCGGTGCCCCGATCGAGGAAGACGACGTTCATCCTGGGCTCGGCGTTGTCGGTGATCGCCACGACGCCGCCGTCCAGCAGGACCGGCGTCGTTCCGCTGCCCCGGCTCGGTTGGCCTGTCTTCTGCTCGTCACCCCGGTCGTACGCCGACCGCCAGGTCACCTGCGGCGTGCCGTCGGGACCCGCGACGAGGCGGTGAAGCGCCTCGTCGGACACGACGTAGACACTGCCGGACTCGTCGGCGGCGAGGGAGCCGACGACGTCAGCGCCCAGGTCGTGGACGCGGACCTGGCCCGAGTCGGGGGTGATGGTGCCGACCAGCCCGTCGTGCGAGACCCACCAGATGCGGCCCGACCAGTCGGGCAGCAGCGCGACCAGGCAGTCGCCGTAGGCGACGTAGGGCTTGAGGTCCCACGACTCGTCGGTGGAGAGCTCGGGCTCGCCCTCCCCGTCGGACGTGCGGACCGCCAGCACCTGCCGGGCGGTGGTGGCGAGCACCGCGCGGTCGCGCTCGTCGAGATAGAACGACTTCGTGCTGCAGACGTCCCTGGCGGTCTCGTCGCCCTCGACCCACTCCGGGAGGTCCTTGCCGGCGGACTTGCGCATCGTCTCGGGATCGACCACGTGCAGGCTCGGACCCGACCGGTCACTGCACAGAGCCACGAGTCGGTCACGGGAGTCGACGGCCAGCGTCGCGCACTCCTGCAGGCCGAACCACGCTGTCTCCACCTCGGGCTGCAGCCCCAGCGGCCCGGACCACGAGGAGGCACCACTGGCAGCGGCGTCGCTGTGCCTGAGCCTGCTCCGTTGCGCGCCAGGTGCGGGTGCTGCGCCAGCTCTGCCGCGGCGAGGGGGGTCGCCATCGCCGGCCGTCCGACGTACGACGGGGTGGCGAGCAGGCCGGGCGCGGGCGGGATCGGGAGCCACCCGTCCGGCACCACGACGACCAGGCCGGTGAGGACGACGGCGCCGGCAGCGGCGTACGACAGGGCGCGACGGGAGACGTGGATCCGGTCCTGCACCCACCACCGCGCACGGGGCACGAAGAGGGCCGCGGCCGCGGCCACGAGGACCCAGGGCCCGAGGGCGATCCACAGCAGGACGAGCGCACCCACGAGCCAGATCACTGGGGCGACTCTAGGCGCCGCGGAGCGTCCCGAGGTGGGAGGACGCGGGGCCGTCAGGTCAGGTAGGAGCGCACGACCGGCGCCGTCAGCGTGAGGTCGGCGAACTCGCCGTGCCCCTTGCCGTGGCGCAGGAAGATGCGCGAGCGTCGCGGGACCGGGACCAGCGCGACCGGCGTCTCGTTCTGCGGGACCGCGTCCGGCTCGGCCACGCTCCGCACGAGCCCGCCCGTGAGGGCCTCCAGCTGCCGGAGCCGCTGTGCCATGTTGGCGCTGTTGTCGCCGTTGCCCTTGTCAGTGCCCATCGCTGTCGCCTCTCCACGTCCGCACGGACGTGCCCCTCCCGAGAGGTGGCCCCCCACGGACCACTCAGGTCGCCACCGTACGAGGCGCTGGACGCCGTGTCGCCGTGCTTCGAGATGCCTGCGAGAGATCTGCAGGACCCGGTCCAGACCATGACCTCAAAGGTCAAGAAGTCGTGGAGCCGCTCTCCACGGAACCACGCTGCCTCGGCACCAGCGGCCGCGTCCAGGAGGACAGTGCCTCCGACGACCACTCGGCCGACCACTCCGCCCCCGACTCGAGGACCGCGTCCTCCACGGAGCCGATGCGGATCACCGGACCGGTCCTGCCGTGTCATTCGTGCATGCGCTCATCTGTTCCCACTCCCCAGGTGCTGTCTCATCAACAAGGATGCGCTTGATCTGCCCGCTGATACATCCGTAGTACTACGGATGTAGGGCATTCGTCACGGGGGTAGCGGGGGATTGCTCCAACGGTCTAGTCAAGCGGCTGCGCGGGCTTCGCTCTCGAGCTTGCGGCCGAGCAGCCGACGCGTACGCCGGTCACCGGTGGCCATCTTGTAGAGGATGCCGAGCTGCTGCGGGGCGTTCTTGGCGTTGGTGGTCGTGCCAGCCAGCCGTTGGGCAGCGACAGCCGGACGACCTTGTGCCAGGCGGAGTAGACCTGCGGCACGAACGGGCGCGAGCAGTAGGTCAGCTCGTACTTCTCGAACAGGGCCTGCACCTTCGGCGCGATCTCCGCGTAGCGGTTGGACGGCAGGTCCGGGAACAGGTGGTGCTCGATCTGGTGCGAGAGGTTGCCGCTCATCAGGTGCAGCGACCTTGGAGCCGGAGATGTTGGCCGAGCCGAGCATCTGGCGGACGTACCAGTCGCCCTTGGTCTCGCCCTCGATCGACCGCTTCTCGAAGGTCTCGACGCCCTCGGGGAAGTGGCCGCACAGGATGATCGAGTTGGACCACAGGTTGCGCACGATGTTGGCGGTGAAGTTGGCGGCCAGCGTCGGCAGGAACGAGCCGGTCGGGATCGACAGCAGCGGGTGCGCGACGTAGTCCTTGGTGGCCTGCTTGCGGATCTTGTCGAGCACCTTCTTGGCGCGGGCGCGGAACTCCGGGTCCTTGGTCTGCTTCTTCTTGACGACGGCGCCGAGGTCGAGGTCGTAGGCCGCGATGCCGTACTCGAAGAAGACGGCGTTGATGAAGCACCAGACCGGCTGGCCGAGGTGGAACGGCGCCCAGCGCTGGTCCTCGTCGACGCGCATGATGCCGTAGCCGAGGTCGTTGTCCTTGCCGATGACGTTGGTGTAGGTGTGGTGCACCTCGTTGTGGCTGTGCTTCCACTGCTCCGACGGCGAGGCCATGTCCCACTCCCACGTGCTGGAGTGGATCTTCGGGTCGCGCATCCAGTCCCACTGGCCGTGCAGGATGTTGTGCCCGATCTCCATGTTGTCGAGGATCTTGGCGACGCTCAGGCCGGCGGTGCCGAGCAGCCAGGCCGGCGGGAAGACGCTGAACAGCAGCACCGCGCGCGAGCCGAGCTCGAGCTTGCGCTGGGTGTCGATCAGCTTGCGGATGTACGCCGCGTCGTCGGCGCCGCGACTGTCGAGGACGTCCTGACGGATGGCGTCGAGCTCGACGCCGATCTGCTCGATGTCGGCCTCGGTGAGGTGCGCGATCGGGTTGCTGCCTGGGCGGACTGCTTCTGGATCGTGGTCATGTGCAGATCTCCTTGGCAGAGTGGTGGGAGAGCGGGTCAGTGGTCGAGGTGGCACGCGCCGGCGGCGGCGTTGATGCAGGTCTGGACCTTGACGCGCGCCGGCTCTCGCCGGGGACGCGGTGGTGACTGGCGCCGTTGCGCAGGTCGCGCACCGTGCCCTCGCGTCATCGGCAGCACGCAGCCCATGCAGATGCCCATCCGGCACCCGCTGGGCATCAGGACGCCGGCCGCCTCGGCCGCGTCGAGGATCGGGGTGGCGCCGTCGAGGTCGAGCGTGGTGCCGTTGGCGAAGGCGACCGTGCCGCCCTCGCCGGGCTCGACGCGAGCGGTGCGGAACTGCTCGGTGACGAGCTCGAGGCCGGCCGCGTCGTGGTGCGCCTCCGAGGGCGTCGAGCAGTCCGGCGGGGCCGCACGCGAGGGTGCGGCGGTCGGCGAGGTCGGGCACCAGGTCGGCGAGGTCGTCGACGTCGAGGACGCCGTGCACGTCGTCGTACCGCGCGACCAGGCGGATGGCGCCGGCGGCGTCGAGCGCCTGCAGGTCGCGGAGGAAGATCGAGTCGGGCTCGCTGGGCGCGACGTGGACGACGACGATGTCGAGGTCCTCGCTGCGGTCGAGCGAGCAGGACGCCCGTCGTCGGTGCTCGGGAAGAGGTTGCGCAGCATGCCGATGACCGGCGTGATGCCGGAGCCGGCGGTGACGAAGAGCAACTTGTCGCGCTCGGAGGCGAGCACGAACTCGCCGGCCGCCTGCTCGAGGTGGACCAGCGTGCCGGGCACGGAGCTCGTGGACGAGGTGGTTGCTGACCAGGCCGTCGGGCACGGCCTTGACGGTGATCGAGATGCGGCCGTCGGCGCGCGGGCCGTGGGTCAGCGAGTAGGCGCGCCACTGGCGGACGCCGTCGACGTCGATGCCGATGCGGAGGTACTGGCCGGGCACGTGACCGGCCCAGTCGGCGCCGGGGCGGATCACGATCGTCGCCGCGTCGGGGGTCTCGGCGTGGACCTGCTCGATCCGGCCGCGCAGGTCGGCGCCGGCGCGCAGCGGCGCGAAGAGGTCGAAGAAGTCGGCGGGCAGCAGCGGCGTGGTGGCGGCCTCGGCCAGGCGGATCAGGCGGTCGCGGAGCGAGGGTTCGCCGCGCCCGGGCGACTCAGTGTCGTGCGTCATATGCTCAAGGTCGCCGGTCAGGGCGGCGAAGTTCCTGCCCTGTGCACGTGAATCGGGGCTACACTCTTGTTCGTATCGAACAATTCGATCGACCGGAGATGTCGTGAGTCGCTCGTGTTGTGCGCCCCGCCACACAACAACGCGCCGTGGTCACGCTCGACCGACGCCCTCGTCGACGGTGCTCCGCGGCGAGCTCGCCGACGTCGCCGAACGGGCCGTGGACCGATCATCGACGAGGTGCCGAGCTACGCCGGCGCGCTGAGCGGCGACCGATGGGCGCGACCATCCGCAACGCCGTGCAGCTCGCCCTCGGCGGCTTCCTCACCCTGGCCACCCGCGACGGACGAGCAGCGCGCCGATGGCGCCGGCGCTCGAGGGCGCCTACCAGCTCGGTCGCGGCGAGGCGCGCAGCGGCCGGACGATGGAGGCGCTGCTGGCGGCCTACCGCATCGGGGCGCGCGTCGTCGTGGCGCGACATGTCGCGCACCGCGGTCGACGACCGGCATCGACGCCGAGCAGCTCGGCGCGCTTCGCCGAGCTGGTCTTCGCCTACATCGACGAGCTCTCCGCCGCGAGCGCCGCCGGCCACACCGACGAGCTCGAGAGCACGCGGCCGGCTGCGGCAGCGCAACCTCGAGCGTCTCGCGCGGGCGCTGCTCACCGGAGCCGCGGCCGACGCCGTCGTCGGCGGCCGCCGAGCGCGCCGACTGGGAGCCGCCGGCGCGCTGACGCGCCGTACTCCTGCCCGGAGTCGCAGGTCGCGCACGCCTCGACCGCTGCTCGACGCCGACACCCTGCAGCCGGTCGAGGACGTGCCGGGCCTCCCGGAGGGGCGGCGCGCTGCTGCTGGTGCCGTCCGCGGGCGCGGCGTCGCCCGGTCGCGCGCTGCTGCGTGCCCTGCGCGGCACCGACGCGGTCGTCGGGCCGGCGGTGCCGTGGCTCGAGGCGGTCCGGCTCGCACGACCGGGCGGTGCGCGCCTGCGCGCTCGAGCGGCCGAGGGCGTCGTCGACGCCGACGCACCACCTCGCGGCGCTCGTCCTGGCGGCCGACCCCGACGCGCGTGCCGCACCTGCGCGCCGCGGTGCTGGCCCCGCTCGCCGACCAACGGCCCTCGACCGCGGAGAAGCTGACCGAGACGCTGCGCTCGTGGCTGCTCCACCAGGGCCGCCGCGACGCCGTCGCCGCGGCAGCTCTTCGTGCACCCGCAGACCGTGCGCTACCGCGTCCAGCAGCTGCGGGAGCTGTACGGCGACCGGCTCGAGGACCCGCCGTTCGTGCTCGAGGCGACGCTGGCCCTGGCCTGACGGTGGCTGCCTCAGGGTGCCCGCGGCACGTAACGCGGCGCCTGAGCGGAGGCGGCATCGGCGGTGCCTCGTCGCTACGCCGCTCGTCGGAGTCGCGGGCGACCGCGCCCGCCACCCAGACCGTACGCACGTGGTCGGCGAAGCCGCGGAGCGGCTTCCGCGTGCGCCCGGTCCGACTCCCCGGCCAGCGGATCGGAGCCGAGCAGCACCAGGTCAGCGGGGTGGCCGACGGCGACCGTGCCCCACCGTCGGTGGAGGCGGCGAGGGCCTCGCGCGCGGTGATCGACTGCTCCGGGTGCCAGGCTCGCGCTCGTCACCCGAGCGGTGGACCGCGGCAGCGACCGCCAGCCACGGGTCGAGCGCCGAGCACCGGTGCGTCCGAGCCCATGACCACGTCGACCCCGTCGTCGAGCATCCAGCGCAGCGGGAAGCAGCGGTCGCCGCGGCCCGGCCAGAGCCGCTCGGTCACGTCGCGGTCGTCGAGCAGGTGGGCCGGCTGGACACTGGCGCGGACGCCGAGCCCGGCCATCCGGCGTACGTCCTCGCGGGTGGTGAGCTGGACGTGCTCGATGCTGCCACGGGCGCCGGTCTCCTCGAAGGCGGCCAGCGCCTCGGTGACCGCCCGGTCGCCGATCGCGTGCACGGCCACCGTCGACGCCACCGGCTGCGGCGCGCGCGAGCAGCGTGCCGCAGCTCCTCGGGGGTCTGGTTGGGCTGGCCGTCCTCCGCGCCGGGCACCGCCTTCTCGGCGTACGGCTCGCAGCACCAGGCCGTGCGGGTGTTGAGCGAGCCGTCGCTGATGATCTTGAGCGGCCCCATCGTCAGCCGCGGGTCACCGTCGAGCGGGTCGCCGGAGCGCAGCCCGCGGGAGAGCACGTCGTCGAGGCCGTCGGCGTAGCACGCATGGCGCACCCGGATGAGGTCCGCACCCTCGGCCCACCGCGCTCGGCCCAGTCGGCGACCCCGCCGCTGAACTCGAAGTCCACGAGGCCGACCACGCCGAGCGCGGCGGCGGCCTCCATCGTGCGGCGGTAGGCCTCCGGGCCGGTGCCGTCGCTGCCGAGGACGGTCGAGAGCCGGCCGTAGGCCATGAACCACTCGGCCTCGCTGACGACGCTCTCGCGGGTCGGCAGCGCCAGCATGTGCAGCGCGGTGGTGTTGAGCCAGCCGTGGTGGCCGTCGCCGGCGATGAGCACGATCGGCTGGTCGGTCTCGATCGCGTCGAGGTCCGACACGGCCGGGTTGTCGTCCCACGCCGTCGGGCGGTGGCCCCACCCGATCACCGGCAGGTCCGGCCACTCCTCCAGCCGCTCACGCACCTGCGCGACGGCATCCGCGCTCGACCGCGCACGCGGCGAGGTCGAGCCGGCGCGGAGAGAGTGTCCACTGGGCCGAGGTGGACGTGCTGGTCCCACAGGCCCGGCATCAGCCAGCCGCCATCCGCGTCGTACGACGTCTCGCCGGCGCCCGCGGACAGCCCGGCGCCGAGCTCGGCGACCACACCGTCCGTCACCCGGACGTCGACGAGGCCGGGGACAGCATCGGTCAGGGCGACGAGCCGGGCGTTGCGGATGAGCATGGCGCCACCGTAGGCCAAGGGATATGCGCTCCGGCGAGAGGAAGTCCATCGGCGCCCACCTCACTCGGCTTCGTACCGGTCGAACTTCCACGCGTGCGTCTGGAAATCCATCAGGGAGCCCCACCGCGGATAGGGTCGGCACCATGGAATGGCGGGGGCCGATGGTGCTCGTGGCGCTGGTGGCCATCGGCGCCGCGCTCGGCTTCGCCGTGTCGGCCCGGGACGACAGCACCGGCTCCGGGGTCGCCGACCCGGTCGCCGCGGAGGGGCCGAGCCTGCCGGTGGACCCGCCGGTCCCGCCCGCGGAGGACCCCGACGACCCGCCGCTCGAACCCGGGATCGCGATGACCAACGGCTCGCTCGGGGTGGGGAAGTTCGCGATCACCTTCCCCGTCCCCCTGGGCTGGCGCACCAACACCAACGCCACCAAC
Organism: uncultured Actinomycetota bacterium; assembly: GCA_963778975.1. Classification (GTDB taxonomy): domain Bacteria; phylum Actinomycetota; class Actinomycetes; order Propionibacteriales; family Nocardioidaceae; genus Nocardioides. Next base: position 28,511 of record CAVZWM010000012.1, on the reverse strand, counting down.
GAGGCGAAATGGAAGAAGCCCGGCACGTCCAACAACAGCTACGTCATGCGGATCGAGCAGATCACCAGCCAGGACGTCACGATCGAGCAGGCGGTCGACACGCGGGTCGCACGGCTGCGCGCGGAGCAGGAGGGCGTCCGGATCCGTCAACCGGGGCCAGGACTCGCTGGAGTACACCTACCGCAGCAACGAGGGCAACGCCCGCCACAGCTTCATGCGTTGGGTCGACACCGACGCCGACGGCCAGGCCGACGTGGAGATCGTGGTCCACGGCCGCGAGCGGGACGTGCCCGGCACGAGCGACCTGGTCGAGCGCGTCGCCGCGGGCCTGCAAGGCGGCTGACTGCTCGCCGATAGATTGCCTCCGTGACATGGCGGGGGCCGGCGGTGCTCGGGCTGCTGCTGGTGCTCGGCGCCGGCGGCGGCTTCGTGCGCGTCGATGGCGCATGGCCTCCGATCACGTCGGCACCGGGACCGCCTCCCCGGTGGCCGCCCAGTCCCCGAGCCTGCCGGTCGACCCGGCACCCGACCTCGTCGCGGACCCCGCGACAGCACCGCTGGCGACCACGCTTCCCCTGGTCGACCGCGAGGTCGGTCGCGGCGCCGACGTCGTCAGCCTGTCGGTGCCGCGAGGCTGGATGAGGAGCAACCTGGCCGAGGACGAGTGGACCTGGCGCCCGGAGAACCAGCCCAAGTACGCGCTACGTGCTGCGCGTCGAGCAGGTTCGCGGCGATCGTGACCCGATCTCCCGCGTGCTGGCGAACAGGAAGGTCGCGCTGGACGAGGACGAGGGCAACCTCGAGTTCGTCAGCGAGACGGCCGACAGCCTGCACTTCACCTACACCGCCGACGACCATCTGCGCCACGGCCTGCTGACGTGGGTGCCGGTGCCCGGCACCTCCACGGCCCAGGTCGAGGTCGCAATCTCCGGACGCGACGTCGACGTGCCGGGCATGCAGGACATCATCGAGCGGGTGGCCGCCAGCGTGAGCATGGACTGAGCCCCACCAGGCGGACATTCGTGCCCGGTCGCGGCCGGGGCGGGACATTCGTGCCCGGTCGGCCGTCAGGTGCGGCCCATGCCGTGGACCTCGACGGAGTCGAGGACCCGGTTGGCCGTGCCCGTGTCGTCACTGCGGACCTGGACCCACAGGAGCTGGTTGTCGGCCAGGCGCTCGACACGCTCCACTGTCACGTCCGCACCGGGACAGTCGGTGAAGACCACGGTCATGACGGTGCTGTCCTCGGCGTAGACCGGGTTGCGGGCACCGCCGCAGTCGGGGTGCTGGGGCACCTGCGAGGGCAGCTTCGTGCCCTCGAGGATGCCCGCGAACACGCCCGGCGCCGGGCTGGCGTCGGTGTTCCAGCCCACCTCCGATCCGGCCGCGATGGAGGGGAGCTCGGTGTCACCGTTGGGAGGCGTCCACTGCTCGGGGTCGACCTGGGCGGTCCACGACTCGGGGACGGTCACCGAGATGGTCTCCGTGACGTCGTCGAGGGTGCTCTCGGTCGTGGTGACGAGCCCGGTCGCCCATCCGGCACCCGTGCCCAGCGCCAGCGCCAGCACGCCGGCAACCAGCCACGGCCAGCGGCGCCGCCGACCTGCACGCGGCGGCACGGGAGGCAGGTCGTGCGAGTCCGCCAGCGCCGTCAGCTCGGGCCTCCGCCCGGCCTGGGTGAGCTCGGGATCGAGCGGGATCCAGGCCTGCGGGGCCTCCTCCAGCGGCTCCCCCAGCGCCTCGGCCAGGGCGCCGGTGAAGTCCGCGATCTCGTCGAAACGATCGTCGCGGTCCTTCGACAGGGCCCGCAGGACGACCACCTCGGCTGCGTCGTTGCCGATCCCCATCGGCGGTGGCGGGGACGGGTCCTGCGCGGCCATCAGGTTCTTGTGGTCGAAGGGCTGCCGTCCGGCGAGCAGGAAGTAGGTCAGCGCGGCCAGGGAGAACTGGTCGGCGCGCGGGTCGAGCGCCTCACCAGCCGCCTGCTCGGGAGCGACGTACGTCGGTGTCCCGCCGATCATGGTGAGGCGGGAGGACATGTCCATCGCCTTGCCCAGGCCGAGGTCACCGACCATCGCGACGACGTGGGCGGCCCGACCGGCGTCGATCGTGCGGAAGAGGACGTTGGCCGGCTTCACGTCGCGGTGGAGGACGCCCCGGTCGTGGAGCGCTGACAACCCGCGGCCGACCTGCGTGATGACGTGGAGCGCCTGTGCCCGGTCGAGCGACTCCAGCTCGAGCCGGTCGGCCAGCGTGCCCTGGTCGGCGTACGCCATGACGAGGTAGGGACGCCCGTCGGCCAGCTCGCCGGCGTCGTAGACCGTGACGACGTGCGCCGACTCGACCTTGCGCAGGAAGCGCCCCTCCTCGAGGAAGCGCTGCCGGACGTGGAGGTCCTCGGTCCAGTTGTCGGCCAGCACCTTGATGGCGACCGGTGAATCGAGGTGCTCGTCGTAGGCCAGCCAGACGGTGGCGAAGGCTCCCGCGCCGATGCGGCGGCGCACCGGGTAACGACCGAGACGAGAGGGGGCAGACACGCGGGCATTATCGTTCAGGGATGACGTATTCGGGGGATGCCGGGGTGGCGCTGACCGCTGACGAGACCGACGAGCTCGCGCGTGCGGCCCGCGACGGGGACCGCGACGCGCTCGAGTCCCTGCTCGCCGCCGTACGCCCCCGGGTGCTGAACATCTGCCGCGGGGTGCTCCCCTACTCCGGCGACGCCGAGGACGCCTGCCAGGACGCGATGCTCAGCGTCGCCACCAAGATCGGCAGCTGGGCCGGCCGCGGCCGGTTCACCACGTGGCTGCACGTCGTCGCGGTCAACAGCGCACGCTCGACCTACCGTCGGCTGAAGAACCTCGCCACCCCCGTCGACCTCGAGGCGACCGGGCACGACCGGCCGGACCCGCGTACGACGAGCGTCATCGCCGGCACCCGCCTCGACCTGCTCGAGGCCATGGAGACCATCGAGCGCGACCACCCGCAGTTCGTCGAGCCGCTGCTGCTGCGCGACGTCTACGGCCTGCCCTACGACGAGATCGCCGCGCTGGTCGACGCCCCCCTCGGCACCGTGAAGGCGCAGATCCACCACGGCCGCAAGCTCGCCCGCCCACTGCTGCGCGGTGATCGATGAGGCGGGCCCACCTCGGCGGCACCCTGCTGGCCATCGGCCTGCTGACGGCGTGCACCACGTCGCCGGAGAGCACCGTCGAGCAGGAGCTCCCGGAGCCCACGTCGGCGCCCACCGCGCTCACGACGGAGGGCGTCGAGCAGGACCTGGACCTCGCGCTCTCGACGCCGGTCGAGGACAGCGTCTACCCGCAGGTGGGCGACCCGGGCGTCGACGCGCTCCTCTACGACCTCGACCTGACCTGGCTGCCCGAGCAGAGGATGCTGGAGGGGCAGACCACGCTCACCTTCCGGGCGACCGGTGACGCGCAGCGCTTCCAGGTCGACCTGGCCAGGCCGCTCGAAGGTCTCGGCCGTGACCCTCGACGGTGAGGAGGTGCCCTTCGGGCGGTCCGGCAAGAACCTCGTCGTCAGGGCGCCCCTTGCCGCCGACCAGCGCTACGAGCTGGCCGTCACCTACGCCGGCACCCCCGGCCGGTCCCGGCCCCGACCACGCGCCGGGACTTCTCCACGACCGGCCTCTCCACCACCGACTCCGGCGAGCTGTGGGCGATGCAGGAGCCGTTCGGTGCCTTCACGTGGTACCCCGTCAACGACCAACCTGCCGACAAGGCCCTCTACGACATCACCGTCCACGTCCCCGCGCCGTGGACGGGGATCGCCAACGGCCGCCTCGTCGACCTCGCGACGACCGACGACGTCACCACGACGTCGTGGCAGCTCACCGAGCCCGCGTCGTCGTACCTCCTCACCCTCGCGGTCGGCGACTACGTCCACTCCAGCAACACCACCTCGTCGGGGTTGCGGGTGGACTACTGGACCCCGCGCGGCATGGTGCAGGGCCTCGAGACGCCTCGAGACCGCCGCGGCGTCCGTCGACTGGATCGAGAGCAGGCTCGGCCCCTACCCGTTCGACACCCTGGGCATGGTCGTCACCGAGTCGAGCAGCGCCATGGAGACCCAGACGATGGTGACCCTGGGCAACACCGACTACGTCCTGTCCCCGCAGGTGATCACGCACGAGCTGGTCCACCAGTGGTACGGCGACCAGGTCTCGCCTGCCGACTGGCGCGACGTGTGGCTCAACGAGGGCATGACCATGCTGATGCAGTGGCTCTACGAGGACGACCACGACATCTCGCGACTCGCCGACACCCTCGCCAACGCCCGCGCCGCCGACCAGTCGTTCCGCGACGACTACGGACCGCCCGGCGACTACGACCCGCGGCAGTTCGGCAGCACCAACATCTACTACATTCCCGCCGTGATGTGGAACGAGCTGCGTGTGGAGCTCGGTGACGACGAGTTCTTCCGCATCGCCCGCTCGTGGCTGGCGGCCAAGGACAACACGTCGGCGACCCGCGAGCAGATCTACGCCCACTGGAGAAGGAGACCGGCCGCGAGCTGTCGGCGTTCTTCGACGCGTGGATCGTGGGCCCCACGACCCCCCAGCCCGGCGTGCCTAGGTGACCTTCTTCGCCGCCGACTTCTTCACGACCGTGGTGTACCCCGTCTTCGTGTAGGTGACCTTCACATTGACCTTCTTGCCCTTGTCGGCGGCGAGGAGCTTGTAGATCGCCTTGGTCGCACCCTTGATCTTCTTGCCGTTGCGCAGCCACTGGTACTTCACCGTCACGCCGGAGGGCGTCACTGTGCCCACGACCGCCTTGATCTTCTTGCCCACCTTGTAGGTGCCCGTCACCTTCGGGGTCGGGCAGGTGATCGTCGTCGACACCGGCGGGAGCGGCGTCGGGAGCGGCGTCGGCGTCGGCGTCGGGGTCGGCGTCGGGGTCGGGGTGGGCACCGGGGTCGGGGCTGCCACCACGGCACCGGTCGCCACCGAGGTCGCGACTCCGGAGGTGTAACCGGCCCTGGAGGCCGTCACCCGGACCGCGAGCGCCTTGCCCAGGTCCGCCGCGGCAACGGTGTAGCCGCTGCTCGTCGCCCCGACGATGACCCCGCCGTTGGCGAGCCACTGGTAGACGTAGGTGCCGTCCGACGGCGTCCAGCTGCCGGGTGTCGCGGTCAGCGCCTGACCCACCTCGGGCGACGTGTCGCTGATCGTCGGCACGGCGTTGTTGGTCAGCGTCCCGGGTGCCACCGTGGAGGTCTGGCCCGACGTCGGCCACTCCGGACGTGAAGCCCGACTTGGCCGCCGTCACCTCCACCTGGAGCGGGCTGCCCTGCTGCGCCAGCGCGACGACGTACGACTTGGCGCTGGCGCCGGGGATGACGACGTTGTCGGCGAGCCACCGGTAGGTGTAGGTGACCCCAGTGGTCTCCGACCAGGTGCCGTCGGTGGCCGTCAGGGTCTGGCCGACCGTCGGGGTCGTGTCGTCGATGGTGGGAGGCGTCGAATTGCTGATGAACGGCGTCGTGGCGGCTACCACGGCTGCCGTCTCGGCCGATGTCGCAGCGGCAGGGACGTGGTCGACCTTGGTCGCGGTGACGCGGACGGACAGCTTCTTGCCCAGCTGGCCGGCAGGCACCTGGAAGGTCTTGCTCGTGGCACCCGCGATCGGGGTCCCGTCGGAGCGCCACTCGTAGGCGAGGTTGACGTCGGCCGGCGACCAGGTCCCGTCGCCGGCGGTGAGCACCTGGCCGACCTCGGGCGTCGTGTCGCTGACCGTCGGCACCGCGGTGTTGGTGATCACCGGTTGCGGTGCCACGGCGCTGGTGGCGGCCGAGGTCGCGGTGCCGCTCGCGAAGCCGTCCCTCGTCGCCGTGACCCGGATCGCCAAGGTCTTGCCTGACGTCGCCGGCGACGACCGCGTAGCTGCTTCCGGTCGCGCCCGCGACCGGGGTGCCGTTGGCCAGCCACTGGTAGGCGTAGGTGCCGTCGGAGGGCGTTCCACGAGCCGGGCGTCGACGTGAGCAGCTGGCCCACCATCGGGGTGGTGTCGCTGACCGTCGGCAGCGCGGTGTTGACGATCGGTGGTCGAGCCCGCCGATGACGAGGTCCTGCGGCACCGCCGTCGCAGACGCCGCGCGTCGCGGCTCACGGCTGTGGCGTTGCCCGCGACCGTGGACATGGCGCCCACGCCGTCGTAGTACATCGTGGTCGACCCGCAGCCGCCGTTCCGGGTGCGGAGCAGGTAGCTGCCAGTGGTCAGCCCCGGGCACCGCGAACGTCCCGTCGGCGGCGGAGATGCGGGACGTCCGGCCCACCAGCGACCCGTCGTTGGTGTACGCCGTCACGACGCAGTCGGCGAGCGGGAGTGCCCGCGGCGTCCTGGATCCGCCGGTCAGCCGTCCGCCCTCGACGAGCACGGCGTTGACGCCGGCCTTGGTGGCTGCCGGCACCGAGCACGAACGTCTCCGACGACGCCGACGCCGAGGTTCTCCGACTTCGCCGTTGAAGAACTGCGCCTCCGCCACGCTCGTACGTGGCGGTGCGGGCGAACTGCGCGCGGTAGGTGCCGGGCGGCGAGGTTGCTGATCGAGAACGCGTTGGTGTGGGCGTTGACCGCGGCGCTCGCCGGCGAAGGCGCCGTGACAGCGCGTCGTAGACCTGCACGTTGCTGTCCCACCCGGACCGGCGCTGCGGGAAGGTGACGGTGCCGGTGACCGTCGGCGCCGTCGTCGAGCACGGCATCGATGCCGGTCACGTCGGCGGACGTGAGCGGGACGGACGTCGCGGCGGCCTGGGTGGTGGCGTTGTTCCACCACTCCGAGATGCGGTTGTCGTAGCCGGAGAAGCGCAGCTTGTAGGTGCCCGACGGCAGGTACGGCCCGGTAGGCACCGTCAGCGTCGGTGTCGTCGGAGTCGACGTAGCTGTAGCTGCCGTTGCCCTGCAGCTGGTAGAAGTCGACGTTGCCGTCCTCGATCGCGCCGCCCGACGCCGGTGAGCGTCCCGGTGATCGACTTGCCGCGAGCGAGGGTCGCGTCGACGGTGACGGGGCGGCCGTCGACAGGGAGACCGGCGTCGCCGACGCCAGGTCGGGCTTGTCGAGGTAGAACTCGGGGAGCAGCCGGTCGCCTCGAAGCGGATCTTGTAGCTGCCGGCGGGCAGGTTGTCGATCACGTAGTCACCGTCCGAGCCGGTGAAGTCATCGGCCAGCGGAGTGGCCGTCGCCGAGGTCGGTGGCCGCGGCCGGGTAGACCGTGACCTCACCGAAGACCGGACCGTCCGGTCCCGACACGGTGCCCTTGAGGACGGCGGCCGGGGCGAGCTGGGCGTTGATCGAGCCGACGTCGGCGGTGGTGACGACCACGGCTCTGCGGCGCGCGGCCGCCGTGGCGGCGTTGTTCCACCACTCGGTGACGTGAGCCGCTCTTGCTGGAAGCTCGACCCGGTAGGTCCCGGCACCGACGTCGACGGACCAGGCGCCCGTCGCCGTGGTGGTCGCGTCGGTCTCGTAGTCCCAGTAGAAGTCCCCGCCGCCGACGTCGTACCGCGCCTCGACGGTGACGTCGACGTCGGCCAGGCGGTGAGCCGGTGGGACCGGTGACCGTTCCGGAGCAGCGTGCGGGCGGCTGCCGAGGGTGGCGTTGGCGGTGGACGTGCTGCCGACGCCGACGACGATGCGGCTGCGGCCGTCGCCAGCGTCCGGCGCTTGTCGTTCCAGTACTCCGTCACGTGCCCGTCGGCCCCGAACTCGCACGACGTAGGTGCCGGGGGCGAGCGGAGTCGACGGTGTAGGTGCCGGTGCGCGCTCGTCGAGGCGTACGTCGACGTCCTCGAAGTCGCCCGGGGCGACCTCGCGGTAGAAGGTGACGACCCGTCGGTCGATCGGCCCGAGGGGCCGGTGACGGTGCCGGTGATCGTGCCGCCGACGCGCCAGTGCGGCGTTGAGCGCCGGTCGGTTGCTGCCGTTCACGACCACCGGGGTGGCCGTCGCGACCGGTCGAGGCGCCGGAGTACCACTGGCTCGAGGTAGCCCGTGCGGGAGAAGCCGAGCCGGTAGGTGCCGTCAGGCACGGTGGTCGCTCCAGGTGCCGTCGGCCGGTGTGGTCAGGTCGGTCGACGAGTCGCCACCGGACGTCGTCCTGGGTCTGCACGCGGCGCTCGACGCGCACCGTCAGCACCGCGAGGGCCGCTCCGCCGGCAGCCGCGGTGACCGTGCCGGACAGCGTGCGCTGGTTGGAGGCGAGGGTGGCGTTGACGGTCGCGGTGCCGTTGAGCGTCGGCGGCGACGTCGTCGGCGAGCTCGACGTCGGTCTTGTCGAGGTTGAACTCGGGCGTCATGCCGCGTCGCCGTGAAGCCCACCCGGTAGTTGCCGGGGTTGAGACCGGTGCACGAGTAGGCGCCGCCGGCCGTGGTCGTGCGCCGACGTCGACCTGCACGAAGCTCGGGTTGGACCAGCGGTAGACCCGGACGGTGGCTCCGACAAGGTGCCCGACGGTCCGGTCACCGTGCCGCTGATCCGGCCGAACCGGTCGAGGGCGATGTCCTTGCCGGTCTGGTCGGCACCGGCAGCGACGACGATCCGGGTGGGCTCGGGTCGAGGTCGCCGCGTCGCTGTAGAAGCGCGCTGGTGCTCGGTCGCGGAGGCGGAGACGCGGTAGGTGCCGGGCGCCACGTCCGACGACCAGGCGCCGCCCGCGGCGGTGGTCGCGGAGTCGACGTACTGCCAGTAGGTGCCCTCAGGTCCGGTGAGCTTGCGCTGGACCGACACCGAGGCGCCGGTGAGGGCGCCGCCGGCGCGCGAGGTCACGGTGCCGGTGATCTTGCGTGCGGCGGCCAGCACGAAGCCGGCGGTGGCGGTGCTGTTCCTGGCGGCGGTGATGGTGTCGGCGGCGAACACCTCGGGCTTGTCGTTCCAGCACTCCGGGGCCAGCCCGGTAGCGGTGTCGACGCACACCCGGTAGGGGCCGGGGCCGAGGCCGATGAACGAGTACGCGCCGCCGGCCGTGGTGGTCGCGGAGTCGCCCCAGCTCCAGCCGGAGGAGGAGAAGCGGCTCGGGCACGTAGAGGGTGACGGTGGCGCCGAGACCGCGCCCGAGGGTCCCGTCACCGTCCCGGAGATCTGGCCGCCCAGGTCGAGGGTGGCGTTGGCGGTGGCGGTGCCCCCCTGGACGACCGGGATGTCGTTGGCGGTCTCGATCGTGTCCTTGTCCTGGTAGTACTCCTGGAGGTAGCCGCCCCCGAAGGTCCGGAACCGCACCCGGTACGTGCCGGTGCGCAGGCCCTCGACGGTGTAGGAGCCAGCGCCGTCGGTGAAGGTGCTCTCCGCGATCTCCCACTCACCGCCGACGAGGCGGTACGCCGTCACCGACGCGCTCGAGATCGGGGTGCTGCCGGCGTTGCGGACGACTCCGGAGATCCTGCCCCCGACCTGGAGCGCGGCGTTGAGGTTCGTGACCGGGGACTGCGCCACCTGGACCAGCTGCGCGTCAGCGGCGTCGAGGACGTTGTCGTAGTACTCCGTCGAGGTAGCCCGTCGCTTCGAACGAGATGCGGGTGGGCCCGGCAGGCACCCGCAGCGTGTACGTCCCGTCCGCTGCGCTGGAGGCGAAGTCGACCTCGTCCCAGTAGGTGTCCCCGAACTCGTCGGTCACCTGCTGCTCCGCGGTCACGCTGGCGTTCGCGACGTTGGCGCCGCCCGTCCCGGTGACCCGGCCCGGACACGGCCGTGAGGCTCGCGAGCACAGCGTTCGCCTGCTGCACGGCTCCGGCCACCACGGTCACGTCGTCGGCGGTCGACAGCGACGCCTTGTCGTTCCAGTACTCGCTCACAGAGCCAGGCGCGCTGAACCGGAGCCGGTACGCCTTCGGGGCCAGGCCGGTGAACGCGTAGTGGCCGGCCGCGTCCGTGCTGGCGAAGTCGGCAGCCGACCAGAAGTCGTCGATGGCGTCGTACTCGTAGGCGGTGACGTCGGCTCCGTCGATCGGACCTCCGGCGTTGCTCACGGTGCCGGCGATGACGGGCGGCGGGATCAGCTGGAGGTCGACGAACTCCCCGAAGTCGGGGTCGACCGCGATCGCGTCGGCGTTGGCGATGGTGCCCGCGCCGTCGTAGAAGACCGTGCCCACGCCGGCCTTGGTGGCGCCGACGTAGTAGGTGCCGTCCAGGCCGCCGAACTCGTACGTCCCGTCGGCGCCAGTGACCTGGGGGCTGCCCACCGCGACCTTCGCCGCGTTGTAGAGGGTGACCGTGGCACCGGAGGCCTCGACGAAATCGGGGTCGTAGACGGTGCCGGTGATGGTGCCCGGATCCCCCGGGGCTGCGGACGCCGGAGCGAGGGGCGCCAGCACCAGAGCCAGGACGAGGAGGAACAGGCCGACGGGGCCTGCGACGCGACGGGCTTCTCCAGTGACCACAGCGATCTCCGTACAGGCGTGGCCCGAGCCTGATGGACAGCGTGCTGCACCGTAGGACCGCGCGCGAGCGCGTCAGGAATGCCCTGCCAGCGAATACCCACGCTGGTGTACGCACCCCTACCCTGCAGGTGAGTGGAGCGCGGCCGGTCGCTGCGGGAGATGGCCTAACCTCGCTCAATGAGCGAACGACTGAGTGCGCGCGACCTCATCGACCTGGTCCTCGACGAGGGCTCGTGGTCCTCCTGGGACACGGCTCCGACGCGTGACGGCGTCAGCGAGGCGTACGCCGCCGAGCTGGCCGCCGCGGCCGAGAAGTCGGGCGTCGACGAGTCGGTGCTGACCGGCGAGGCGCGGATGCGCGGACGGCGGATCGCGGTGCTGGTGGGCGAGTTCGGCTTCCTGGCCGGGTCGATCGGGCGGGCCGCGGCCGACCGGATCGTCGCCGGCATCGAGCGGGCGACCCGCGAGGGCCTGCCGCTCGTCGCCGCACCGGTGAGCGGCGGCACCCGCATGCAGGAGGGCACCCCGGCCTTCGTGCAGATGGTCCGGATCTCCGCCGCCGTCGCCGCGCACCGCAGCCGCGGGCCTTCCCTACCTCGTCTACCTGCGCCACCCGACCACCGGCGGCGTGATGGCGTCGTGGGGCTCGCTCGGCCACGTCACCGTCGCCGAGCCGGGCGCGCTCGTCGGCTTCCTCGGGCCCCGGGTCTACGAGGCGCTCTACGACAGGCCGTTCCCCGAGGGCGTGCAGACCTCGGAGAACCTCTACGCCCACGGCATCATCGACGCCGTCCTGCCGCCCGAGGAGATCGCCGACATCCTCGACCGCGCGCTCAGCATCCTGCATGGCCGCCCGGAGGGCGTCGCCCCGGTCGCCGACCCGGCCAGGACGACGTGCCGGACGTCGACGCGTGGGACTGCGTCACCCGGTCGCGGCGCCCGGACCGGCCCGGGCGTACGACGGCTGCTGCGTACGCCGCGACCGACGTCGTACCCGCTCAACGGCACCGGGCAGGGCGAGTCCGACCCCGGGCTGCTGATCGCGCTCGTGCGCTTCGGCGAGGCGCCGTGCGTGCTTCCTCGGCCAGGACCGGCGCGGCCAGACCACCGACCACCCGCTGGGACCCGAGGCGCTGCGCGAGGCCCGGCGCGGGATGCGGCTGGCGTCCGAGCTCGGGCTGCCGCTGGTGACGGTCATCGACACCCAGGGTGCGGCGCTGTCGCGCCGACGCCGAGAACGGCGGCCTGGCCGGCGAGATCGCCCGCTGGCTGGCCGACCTCGTCACCCTCGACGCGCCCACGCTGTGCCTGATGCTGGGCGAGGGCAACGGCGGCGGCGCGCTCGCGCTGCTGCCCGCCGACCGGGTCGTCGCCGCGCAGCACGCGTGGCTGTCGCCGCTGCCGCCCGAGGGCGCCTCCGCGATCGTGCACCGCGACCTCGACCACGCCGCCGAGATGGCGCGCGCCCAGCAGGTGCGCGCGCTCGACCTCCACCGCCGCGGCATCGTCGACCGGATCGTCGCCGAGAAGCCCGACGCCGCCGACGAGCCCGAGGAGTTCTGCCGCCGCGTCGGTGCGGTGCTCGAGCACGAGCTGGCGCGCTCATCGCCCAGGGGCCGGGGTCCGCGGACGAGCGGACGCGCCGCTACGTCTAGGCCGCGGACACGACCCCCGCCAGCTCCTCGCGGGAGCGGATGTCGAGCTTCGTGTAGACCTTGCGGAGGTGGTACTCCACCGTCTTCGGGCTGAGGAACAGCGCCGCGGCGGCCTCCCTGGTCGTCCGGCCGTCGGCGAGCAGGAGCGCGACCTGGAGCTCCTGCGGCGTCAGCGACGCGACCCCGCCGACGGCCCGACGCGGCACCCGCTCCCCCGTGAGGTCGAGCTCGGTCGCGGCCTGGTCGGCCCACACTCTCGGCGCCGAGACGCGCGAAGTGTCGAGCGCCGCCGCAGGTGCACGCGGGCGTCGACCCGCCGTCCGGCGCGACGGAGGCGGGCGCCGTACGCCACGGAGGTGCGCGCCGCCTCGAACCGGTCCAGCGTCTCCTCGTGCAGCGCCAGCGCCTGGACGAACGGGCCGTCGAAGTCGTCGCCCGCGACCAGGCCGAGGCATCGCGGGCGCCGCGCCCGGCCCAGGCTGTCCCTTGGCGTCCGCGGCCTCGACGTACGCCGCAGCGGTCCGGGTCGCCTCGTCGATGCGGCCCAGCCGCAGCAGCACGTCGACCAGCTCCGCCCGCGGTGAGAGGTCGGGGTCGCCCACCGACAGCGACACGAGCAGGCGGTCGAGCGACTGCAGGTGCTCGAGCGCCGCGCCCGGATCGCCCAGGGACAGCTCGAGGTCGCTCGAGCGAGAACAGCGCCCACGCCTCACCCCAGTGGATGTCCGACCGACGCACAGCGCCATCGCCTCCGCGGCGTGCGCCCGGCACTCCGCCTCCTGGCCGCACCGCGACTCCAGCCAGGACAGACCCGCCAGCGACATCGCCAGCTCGGTGGCCTGGCCGGTGTCCCGCGCCAGCCGGATCGCCTCGGTGTAGTCCGCCGCCGCCCGCGCCCACGAGTCCGAGGTCGCCCCGTCGCGCGCCACCAGGAACAGCAGTCCGGGCAGCGTGCCCACACCGGCCCGCGCCCGCGCCTCGTCGACCCGCGCGCGGAGCTCGCGCCCGGTCTCGGCGTCGCGGATGAACAGCGGGGCGTACATCAGCCACGACACCCCGCGGGCGTCCGCCTGCAGCTCGGCACTGCCCGCCAGGAGGGGTACGGCGGCGCGGAGCTCCTCGATGCCGCCGCGGCCCGCCAGGACCTTGGCCATCCCTGCCGCCACGGTCCCGATGGCTCGCGACCGCGTCGACGTCGCCGCGGCCACGGCCGAGGTCAGCGACTCGACCAGCCGGCCCGCGGCCGCTCCGTCGGCGAGGAAGAGCGTGGCGTGCAGCGCCTCGGCCAGCAGGACCGCGCGGACGTCGGCGGACCCGGTCTCGGCGGCAGCCCGCTCGAGCAGCGCGACGGCCTCCCGCACCGAGCCGCTGCGGACGGCGATGGACGCGCGTAGCTCGAGCGCGCTGGTCGCCAGCTCCGGCGCGAGCGCCGTGGCGAGGCCAGCTCGTCCAGCAGCGCGATCGCCCGAGGAGCCGAGGCCGGCGGCCCACGCGTTCTCGGCCGCCGCCACCAACCGCACGGCCAGGTCGTCGACGTCGGGGCTCAGCCGGGCGGCCCGCTCGTAGGCCGTCGACGCGACGGCGTAGGCGGAGCGCGTCGACCGCCCGCGAGGCTGCACCGTCCAACAGCTCGGCGACCCCGGCATCGGGGGCCCACAGCGACTCCGAGAGGTGCCAGGCCCGCCGATCGACGTCGTCGACGGGCAGCGCGGCGGCCACCGCCGCGTGCACGGCTCGACGCTCCTGGGCGGGCTGTCCCGATACATCGCGGCGCGCAGCAGCGGGTGCCGGAAGGTCACCTCGCCGCCCACCACGTCGGCCAGCCCCGCGTGCTGCGCGGCCGCGAGCCGGGCACACGTCCAGGCCCAGCGCCGTGCACACCGCTCCGGTCAGCCGCAGGTCGCCGTTGCACACGACCGCCACGAGCAGCACCGAGCGAGCGGCCGGATCGAGCAGGCGCACCCGACGGGTGAAGGACGCGGCGAGCGCGGACGACAGCGGCGGCGGGACGTCGGAGCCGGTGGGCAGCAGGGCGTCCGGGTCCTCGGCGAGCTCGGCGATGGCGAGCGGGTTGCCGCCGGTGAGCGCGTGCACGCGGGCGAGCCACGCGTCGGTCACCGGTGTCGCGGACAGCCCGTCGACGAGGCTGCGAGCAGCGCCCCGGTCGAGCCCGGCCGAGGACCGAGCCCGTCGAGGCCCTCGACCAGGTCGTCGGCCTCGCCGGCGCGCCCCACCACGAGCATCGCCACCGGGTCGGAGCTCAGCCGTCGCGCGGCGAAGACCAGCGCACTGGCCGACGGCCGGTCGAGCAGGTGGACGTCGTCCAGCAGCACGGCGACGGGCGCCTCCTCGGCGTACCGGCAGAGCAGGCTCAGCGTGGCCGCGCCGATGGCGAACCGGTCACCGGCCGGCCCCTCCTCCATCGCGAGGGCCGCCGACAGCGCACGGGCCTGCGGCGGGGCGATCGTGTCCAGGAGACCCAGCGCGGGTCGGAGCACGGCGAGGAGACCGGCGAACGGGACCTCCCGCTCGGGCTCGGTGCCGGTCGCGCGCAGCACGCGGAAGCCGTCGAGGCGACCCTCGGTCCAGCGCAGCAGCGCGGTCTTGCCGACGCCCGGCTCGCCGGTGACGGCGAGCACGCCGCTGGCACCGATCCTCGCCCCGGAGACGAGCCGATCGATGGTCTGCTGCTCGTGCTCCCGTCCGATCAGCACCCGCCGAGTCTAGGGGTGGTTCCACCTGACTAGGGGGGTCACCGGACGCGGACCCGGCCCGCTGCTTCCTACGTTCGAGATCCGACAACGAAGGGAGATCCTGATGACCACGACTCAGGCGCCGACCCCGGTCGACACCGACAAGCTGATGGAGTTCGTGTTCCGCGCCGTCGACGAGGTGGGCGCGACGCTCAACGCCGCGCTGGTGGTGATGGGCGACAAGCTCGGCTACTACCGCGACCTGGCCGCCCACGGCCCGAGCACGCCGGCGCGCTCGCCGAGCGCACCGGCACCGAGCGAGCCCTACGCCCGGGAGTGGCTCAACGCCCAGGCCGCCGGCGGCTACGTGACCTACGACCCGGCCACGGGCACGCTACACGCTGCCGCCCGAGCAGGCGGTCGCGCTCACCGACGAGGACAGCCCGGCGTTCCTGCCCGGCTTCTTCCAGATCGCCGCTCGGCACGGTCCACGACACCGTCGCACGATCCTCGAGGCGGCCACGCAGCGGCGCCGGCTTCGGCTGGCACGAGCACGACACCGACGTGCACGTCGGCTGCGAGCGGTTCTTCCGGCCCGGCTACCACGCGCACCTGGTCGCCGAGTGGCTGCCGGCCCTCGACGGCGTCGTCGACAAGCTGACGGCCGGCGCGCACGGTCGCCGACGTCGGCTGCGGCCACGGCGCCTCCACGATCCTGATGGCGCAGGCCTTCCCGGCCTCGACGTTCGTCGGCTCGGACTACCACCCCGAGTCGATCGCGACCGCCCGCGAGCGGGCCGCCGACGGCCGGGCGTCGCCGACCGGGTCCGCTTCGAGGTCGCCGCCGGCCAGCGGCTTCACCGGCACCGGGCTACGACCTGGTCACGATGTTCGACTGCCTGCACGACATGGGCGACCCGGTCGGCGCGGCCCGGCACGTCCGCGAGCGCGCTCGCCGACGACGGCACCTGGATGGTCGTCGAGCCGATGGCCGGCGACCACGTCGAGGACAACCTCAACCCGGTCGGCCGCGCCTACTACGGCTTCTCGACGCTGCTGTGCACGCCGTCGTCGCTGTCGCAGGACGTCGGGCTGGCGCTCGGCACCCAGGCCGGCCCGGCCCGGATCCGCGACGTCACGACCGCCGGCGGCTTCACCCGGTTCGCCGGGTGGCCGAGACGCCGTTCAACCAGGTCTTCGAGGTCCGGCCCTGACGCGAGGCGGCGTCGCGGGTGGACACTGATGACGGATCGCAGGAGCGGGAGGAGGCCGGGGATGGCATGCCGCAGACTCGACGGGGGTTTCGGTGCACCGTCCGCGGCCTCCCGACCGCTCCGGCCTGGTCGAGCGCGACGGCGTCGAGATCGCCTACGACGTCTACGACGCCGACCGGCCGACGGTGCTGCTGATGCCGACCTGGTCGATCGTCGACTCCCGGGTCTGGAAGTTCCAGGTCCCCTACCTCGCGCGGCACTTCCGCGTGGTCACCTTCGACGGCCGGGGCTCGGGTCGGTCCGGGCGCCCGGTCGGCGCTGCGGCGTACGCCGACAGCGAGTACGCCGCAGACGCGGTCGCCGTCCTCGACGCGACCGGGACCGAGCGGGCCCTGCTCGTGGGCTTCTCGTGCGGAGTCGCCTGGTCGGTGCACGTGGCCGCCGGGCATCCCGACCGCGTGTCGCGGGCTGGTCGCCGATCGCCCCCTCCTGCGGGCTGTCGGTGCGCCAGCCCGGGCGCGAGAAGTACGCCTTCGACGCGCGGCTCGACACCACGCAGGGGCTGGGCGAAGTACAACGAGCACTACTGGCTGCGAGGGCGGCTTCGAGGACTTCGTCGCGCTTCTTCTTCGAGCAGATGTTCCACGAGCCGCACTCGACCAAGCAGATCGAGGACTTCGCGACCTGGGCCTCGGAGATCTCCGCCGCAGACCCTGGCCGACACCACGGCCGGCCGGCTGGGCCTGCGCGGCGCCGAGGCGACCGCCCTGGAGCCGCTGTGCGAGCAGGTGCGCTGCCCGGTCGTCGTCATCCACGGCACCGAGGACCAGGTCCGGCCCGGCCCAGATCGGCGCGCGGCTGGCCGAGCTGACCGGCGGCCGACCTCGTGCTGCTCGAGGGCGTCGGTCACGCGCCGCCGGCGCGCGAGCCGGTCCGCATCAACCACCTGATCAAGGAGTTCGCCGACATGGTGCATCCGCTCGCCGACCGCTGACAGCGCCGCGGACCTGGGTCCGGGCGCAGCGCCGCCCCAAGCGGGCGCTCTACCTCTCCTCCCCGATCGGCCTCGGCCACGCGCGCCGCGACCTCGCCATCGCCACCGAGCTGCGCGAGCGGCACCCCGACCTCCAGGTCGACTGGCTCGCGCAGGACCCGGTCACCCGGGTGCTCGCGGCCGCCGGCGAGACGGTGCACCCCGCCTCGCAGTGGCTGGCCAACGAGTCCGCGCACATCGAGGACGAGTGCGCCGAGCACGACCTGCACGCCTTCCAGGCGATCCGCCGGATGGACGAGATCCTGGTCAACAACTTCATGGTCTTCAACGAGGTCGTCGAGGAGACGCACTACGACCTGGTGATCGGCGACGAGGCCTGGGACGTCGACTACTTCCTGCACGAGAACCCCGAGCTGAAGCGCTTCGGCTTCGCCTGGATGACCGACTTCGTCGGCTGGCTGCCGATGCCCGTCCGGTGGCGCGGACGAGGCGGCGCTGACCGCCGACTACAACGCCGAGATGATCGAGCAGCGCGCCCGCTACCGCCGGCTGCGCGACCGGTCGATCTTCGTCGGCAACCCCGACGACGTCGTGGACGAGTCCTTCGGTCCCGACCTGCCCGGCATCCGCGAGTGGACCGAACGCCAACTTCGACTTCGCCGGCTACGTCTCCGGCTTCACCCCGCCCGACGAGGAGGAGTCCGCCCGGCTGCGGGCGCCGCTCGGCTACCGCGAGGACGACCTCGTCTGCCTGGTCACCGTGGGCGGCTCCGGGGTGGGGGCCTCGCTGCTGCGCCGGGTCCTGGACGCCGTACCCCTCGCCCGACGGCTGGTGCCCGAGCTGAAGTTCCTCGTGGTCTGCGGCCCCCGGATCGATCCCGGCGTCGCTGCCGCGTCGGCAGGGGGTGAAGGTGCGCGGCTTCCTGCCCGACCTCTACCGGCACCTCGCCGCCTGCGACCTCGCCGTCGTCCAGGGCGGGCTCACGACCTGCATGGAGCTCACGGCCAACCGCCGCCCGTTCCTCTACGTGCCGCTGCAGAACCACTTCGAGCAGAACTTCCACGTCCGGCACCGGCTGGAGCGGTACGGCGCCGGTCACTGCCTGACCTACGACGACGCCTCCGACCCGGCGCTGCTGGCCGAGATGATCGCCAAGACCGTGCGCGAGGAGGTGCACTACCGGCCCGTCGAGACCGGTGGCGCCGCGCGAGCCGCGGACATGCTGGCGGAGCTGATCTGATGCGCGCGCCGACCCCGGTCCGGCGACGGACACGTCGAGCCGCGCGGCGTCCGCGATCGCACTTCGAGGTGTACGGCGACGGCGACCCGACCGTCTTCCTGCTGATGCCCGACTCGATCGTCCAGAGTCGCGGGCGTGGAAGGCCCAGATCCCGTTCCTGGCGCGCTCGCACCGCGTCGTCGTGAGCGACCCGCCCGGCAACGGGCTCAGCGGCACGCCGGTCACCGTCGACGCGATGGAGGAGCGGGTCCTGATCGACCAGGAGTGGGCCGTGCTGGACGCCGTCGGCGCGCAGCAGGCGGTGCTGGCGGGCGTCTGCACGGGTGCCGGGCACGCGCTGCTGATGGCCGCGGAGGCGCCCGAGCGGGTGCTCGGCGTGTGCGCGATCAACCCCGGCCTGCGGCTGACCGACGCCACTGCCGCACCGGATCGCCTACGACTTCGACGAGCCGCGCGCGACCTACGAGGGCTGGCAGAAGCAGAACCGCCACCACTGGCGGGCCGACTGGCGCGACTTCGCCACGTTCTTCTTCGCCGAGATGTTCCCCGAGCCGCACTCCACCAAGCAGCGCGAGGACTGCGTCGAGTGGGCGATGGCCGTGGGGCCCGAGACCATGCTGCTCGAGTACGGCACGGCGCGCGGGATCGCCGGCGACCCGGACGCGGCCGCGGCGGCCTGCCGCGCGGTGCGGTGCCCGGTGCTCGTCATCACCGGCTCGGACGACCAGTGCCAGCACCCCGACCGCGGCGCCGCTCGTCGCGGAGCTCACCGGCGGCGAGCACGTCGTGATCGAGGGCGGCGGCCACCTGCCCCAGGCCCGGGACCCGGTGAAGGTGAACCTGCTGCTGCGCGACTTCCTGCGGCGGCTGCCCGGCTGATCGCTCCGTTCCGCCGAGAGTGAACTCCCTTGCCGCGACCTCGCCCGGCCGGGTGGAGTGAGCGCATGCGACTCCTCGTCCTCGGCGGCACCAGGTTCCTCTCCCGCGCAGTGGCGACCCAGGCGGTCGACCGCGGCTGGGACGTCACCTGCGCCTGCCGCGGCGACGTCGGGGCCGCTGCCGGACGGCGTCACCCACCTGCCGTGGGACCGCGTCGCTCGACGCGCCGGCCGGCGCTGGTCGAGGGCTCGTGGGACGCGGTCGTCGACGTCTCGCGACTGCCTTCGCACGTACGCCGCGCAGTGGCCGCCGTCCCGGACGCGCACTGGGTCTTCGTCTCGACGATCAACGTGTACGCCGACAACGGCTCGCCGGCGATGGAGCCGCTGCGTCGAGCCGATCACCGACGACGTGGACCTCGCCGAGGACCCCGAGGCCTACGGCCCGATGAAGGTCGCGTGCGAGCAGATCGTGACCGACGGCGCCGCGTCCTCGATGCTCGTGCGGCCCGGCCTCATCGTCGGCCCGGGCGACGGGTCCGGCCGCTTCTCCTACTGGCCCGACCGGCTGGCCCGGGGCGGCGAGGTGCTGGCGCCCGGGTCACCCGACGACGTGGTCCAGGTCATCGACGTACGCGACCTGGCGGCGTGGATCCTCGACGCCTGCGAGGCCCGGACGACCGGGGTCTTCGACGGCGTCGGCGACGCCGATGCCGCTGGCCACGGCTCCTCGACGAGGTGGCGGCCGGCGTGGGCGCCGAGCCGTCGTTCACCTGGGTCGACTCCGACTTCCTGGAGCCGAGCAGGACGTGGAGCCCTGGGCCGGCGAGGGCTCGATCCCGCTGTGGCTGCCGCGGCCGGAGTACGACGGGATGATGTCGCACGCCGCCGAGCCCGCTCGTCGCGGCCGGGCTGCGGCTGCGACCGGTCGCCGAGACCGCCCGCGACCACCCTCGCCACGTCATCGGGATCACCGCGGAGCGCGAGGCCGAGGTGCTCGCCGCCTGGCACGCCCGCTGACGGCGCCGCGGCTCGCTCGGGGCGGTGGCCCAGCCACATTCGCGGACGTGAAGATGGGCTGGCTCACCGCTCGAGCAGGAGTCAGAAGAGCAGCGCGGTCCCCGGGTCCTCGAGGATCCCGGCCGACGTCGGCCAGGAAGCGCGAGCCCTTCTCGCCGTCGATGTGCCGGTGGTCGAAGGACAGCGCCAGCGTGGTCACGTCGCGCACGACGATCTCGCCGTCCTCGTCGACCCACGGCCGCTTGTTGATCGCGCCGAAGCACAGGATCGCGGACTCGCCCGGGTTGATGATCGGGGTGCCGGCGTCGACGCCGAAGACGCCCACGTTGGTGATCGTGAACGTCCCGCCCGCCATCTCGGCCGGCTGCGTCTTGCCCCTCGCGGGCCACCGCGGTCAGCCCGCCGAGCGCGCCGGCGAGGTCGAGCATCGAGCATCGCGTCGGCGTCCTTGACGTTCGGCACGACCAGGCCACGCGGGGTGGCCGCGGCGATGCCGAGGTTGACGTAGTGCTTGTAGACGACCTCCTGCGCGGCCTCGTCCCAGAACGAGTTGATCTCCGGGGTGCGCTTCATCGCCATCAGGACGGCACGCGCGAGCACCAGCAGCGGGCTGATACCTTGACGTCCTTGAACTCGCGACGCGCCTTGAGCCGCTCGACGAGCTGCATCGTGCGCCGTCACGTCGACGGTGATCCACTCGGTGACGTGCGGGGCTGGTGAAGGCCGACTGGCTCATCGCCTGGGCCATCATCTTGCGCACGCCCTTGATCGGCTCGCGGGTCTCGCGCTCGCCCGGCGGCGGCCGCGACGGGCAGCCGGAGCCGTGGACGGCCGGAGCCACCGCCCGAGGCGGCACCCTCGACATCGGCACGCGTGATCGACCCGGCCGGCACCGGAGCCGATGAGCGTCGTCAGGTCGACGCCGAGGTCCTTGGCCAGCTTGCGCACCGGCGGCTTCGCCAGCGCTCGTACGTCGCTGGGCTCGACCTGCACGGACGGCGGGACGAGCGCCTCGGCGGGGGCGGCTGCGGGCGCCGCGGCGCGGTCGCGGCCGGCACCGGCGGCTCGTCGCCGGCGCACGACCTCGTCGACTGGGCGCCGCCGGGGCGAACGCCCCCTGAAGCTGCAGCTGGGTCTGGGCGCCGGCCGTCGGTGGCCGGCGTGGCCGAGCCGCGGCGGGCCCGACGCTGCGGACCCCGGTCGGCCTTGTTGCGACCGACGAGGGACTCGCCCTCCATCGAGCCGGAGGCCGCCGGGTTGGAGAGGTCCATGTCGGAGAGGTCGACCTGCGGCAGCGCCGCGGCCTCCTCGGCGCCGGCCTTCTGCGCCATCCCGAGGTAGGGGTCGGACTCGGTCTGCGGAGCGGCGGGTGTGGCGGGGCCGGGGCCTCCGACGGGTCGCCGACCGAGATGATCGGCGTGCCGACGTCGACCATCTGGCCCTCGCGACACGATCAGCGCGAGGACCGTGCCGGCGTAGGGCGACGGCAGCTCGACGAGCGACTTGGCGGTCTCGATCTCGACGATGATGTCGTTGATCTCGATGACGTCGCCGACCTTGACCTTCCAGGAGACGATCTCGGCCTCGGTCAGGCCCTCGCCGACGTCGGGCAGCGGAATTCAGACACGACGGTCCTCTCAGAACTCGAAGCTGCGGTCGACGGCGTCGAGCACGCGGTCGAGGTCGGGCAGCTACTCCTCCTCGATCCGTGACGGCGGGTAGGGCGTGTCGAAGCCGCCGACGCGGAGCACCGGGGCCTCGAGGGAGTAGAAGCACTCCTCGGTGATGCGGGCCGACAGCTCGGCGCCCATGCCGAGGTTGACGTGGGCCTCGTGGGTGACGACGCACGCGACCCGGTGCGGCGTACGGACTCGAAGACCGGGCGCCATGTCGAGCGGCGACAGCGTGCGCAGGTCGATGACCTCGAGCTGGCTTGCCCTCGGTGGCGGCGGCCTCGGCGCGCCTTGAGCGCGGTCTTCACCGTCGGGCCGTAGGCCAGCACGGTGACGTCGTAGCCGGCGCGCACGATGCGCGACGCTGAACAGCGGGTCGGGGGTCGCCGACTCGTCGAGCTCGAGCCTTGTCGGCGTGGTACTGCCGCTTCGGCTCGAGGAAGATGACCGGGTCGTCGCAGGCGATGGCCTGCTGGATCATCCAGTAGCCGTCGACCGGGTTGGAGCAGGCGACGACCTTGAGGCCGGGCGTGTGCGCGAACTGCGCCTCCGGGGCTCTCGGAGTGGTGCTCGACCGCGCCGATGCCGCCGCCGAACGGGATGCGGATGACCATCGGCATCTTCGACCTTGCCCTGCGAGCGGTAGGTCGTCTTCGCGACCTGGCACACGATCTGGTCGTAGGCCGGGTAGACGAAGCCGTCGAACTGGATCTCGACGACGGGGCGGTAGCCGCGCAGCGCCATGCCGACCGCGGTGCCGACGATGCCGGACTCGGCCAGCGGCGAGTCGATGACGCGGTCCTCGCCGAAGTCCTTCTGCAGGCCGTCGGTGATCCGGAAGACGCCGCCGAGCTTGCCGACGTCCTCGCCCATGATCAGGACCTTGTCGTCGTCCTCCATGGCCTTGCGCAGGCCCATGTTGAGGCCCTTGGCGAGAGTGATCTTCTGCGTGCTTGCCATCAGTGCGCTCCCTCAAAAGCTCGCGAGGTAGGCCGCGAAGCCGTCGCGCTGGGCGGCGAGCTCGTCGGTCATCTCGGTGAAGACGTAATCGAACTGACCCATCGGCTTCGGGTCGGGCAGCGCCTTGCACCCCTCGCGGAGGTGGTGGCCCAGCGCCTTGGCCTCGGCGTCGAGGCTGTCGAAGAACTCCTGGTCGACGAGACCGTTGCGGCGCAGGTAGACCTTGAGGCGCTCGATCGGGTCCTTGAGCTTCCAGTGCTCGAGCTCGTCGTTGAGGCGGTAGCGGGTCGGGTCGTCGGTCGTCGTGTGCGCACCCATGCGGTAGGTGTAGGCCTCGACGAAGGACGGGCCGTTGCCGTCGCGGGCGCGCTGGAGCGCGGCCTTGGTGACGGCGTACGTCGCGAGCACGTCGTTGCCGTCGACGCGGACGCCCGGGAAGCCGAAGCCGAGCGCGCGCTGGTAGAGCGGGATGCGGGTCTGGCGCTCGATCGGCTCGGAGATGGCCCACTGGTTGTTCTGGCAGAAGAAGACACCACCGGCGCGTTGTAGGACGCGGCGAAGATGAAGCCCTCGTTGACGTCGCCCTGCGAGGACGCGCCGTCACCGAAGTGGGCGATCACGGCCGCGTCACGGTCGGGGTCGCCGGTGCCGACGACGCCGTCGCGCTGCATGCCCATGGCGTAGCCGGCGCCGTGCAGCACCTGGGCGCCGATGACGATCGTGTAGAGCCCGAAGTTGTTGTCGTTCGGGTCCCAGCCGCCCTGGTCGACGCCGCGGAAGAGGCCGAGCAGGTCGAGCGGGTCGATGCCGCGGCAGTAGGCGACGCCGTGCTCGCGGTAGGTCGGGAAGACGTAGTCCTGCGGGCGCAGGGCGCGGCCGGCGCCGATCTGGGCGGCCTCCTGGCCGAGCAGCTGGGCCCAGATGCCGAGCTCGCCGTGGCGCTGGAGCGCAGTGGCCTCGGTGTCGATCCGCCGGGTGAGGACCATGTCGCGGTAGAAGCCGCGCAGCTCCTCGGCGGAGAAGTCGTGGTCGAACTCGGGGTGGTGGACACGCTCACCCTCGGGGGTCAGCAGCTGGACGAGCTCGGGGCCGCCGTCCTGCTGCGGAGGTGCCCGAAGACCTCCACGAGGTCGGGGCCAAACCGCAGGGTCGCTCACGCACTCCTTCGCAGCGTGCGGTGGTCACGGGATCGCCGGACACCGACGGCTCAGTGTGGCCTCGGCGTGTGTGACCCCGACCACATGGAGGCTTCAACGTATCGGCAGGAGCGTGCCAGCACCAATCCCACCGGTGTCGTCGCGGACCCAAGGAGCCGGCGCCGATGAGTTCGTGGGTGACTCATCGACGCCGGCTCGCCTCATGGGGGTGGAGGCGTCCGGTGGCTAGCTGCGCCACCGAAGGGTGATGGACCCCAGCCGGGCCTCGGCCGCTCGCATGCCGGTGTCGGGCAGGACCTCGGGCGCCACGCACCGGTTCAGATGAACCCTGTCGAGCGTGCGACCCTCGGCCTTCAGGACGACCTTGGCGCGCGGCTTGCCCGTCGTGGTGAACCGCTTCTCGCTCAGCGACTTCACGGCGATCTTGTGCACCTTCTTGCCCACGCGGAGCGTGTAGGTGACCTCGACGCCGGAGCGGTTGTTGAGCTTGGAGCGGACCGTTCCCTGGCAGCTGGCCTTGACCGAGCCACCGGCCTTGCCGAAGGACTGCTCGGGAGCCACCTCGGGTGCCGGGGGTGCCGGGGGTGCCGGGGGCGTGCAGGCCAGGACCACGGCAGTCGCCGTCGGGTCCGTGCCCACCGGCTGGTCGACCGTGGCGGTGTTGGTGTGGCTCCGGCACGACCCCGCAGCCCCGCCAGCCACGGCCAGCGAGTAGGTGTAGGTCTTGACCAGTCCCGGCGCCCAGGTCAGCGCCGGGTCGAGCACGACCCGCTGGCCGGCGACCGTCTTGTCGTCGACGACCTGGACCGTCTTGTTGGTCTCCGAGCGGATCCCGAAGGTGATCGACGTGGAGTCCGTGGCCGTTGCCGTGGTGGCACTGCCCGCGGGATCCCACGTCGCCGTGACGTTCAGCGTCCCGGAGCCCGCGGGCTTCGAGCCGAAGGTGCAGGCGATCGGCAGGGTCTTCGAGCTGTCCTCGGCGATGAGGACGTGCGACCCGCCGGCGACGGTGCAGACCGAGCCACCACCCAGGGTGGTCACCGCCGTGACGTCGGCGGTGATGTCACCGTCGGCGTACTGGTTTGGGTTGTCGATCGTCACCGAGCCTTGGAGCTCCCACCCGGAGTCCGTCGCCGCACCTGCCCTGGCCGTCACCGTGTAGGTGAAGGTCGCGTTGCCGGACCCGTCGACCGTCCGCTGGGTCGCGTCGGCGACCTTGTCGATCGTCCACGGGTATGTCACGCCGTAGCTGCCGTCTCCGCTGACCTCGACCTCGATCGGGGCCTCGTCGCGACCTCGACCGTCTTCTGCTTGGACAGGTCCTCTCCGGTCAGCGCCAGGACGGCGGTGTTGGTGTAGGTCTCGCACGCACCCGCTGAGGCTCCGAGCCTGCGGGCGTAGGTGAAGACGTTGGCACCCTTGGCAGCGTCCACCGCGAACTCCATTGCAGGCAGGGCGTCGTTGGGGATGTCGTCGGTCAGGATCGTCTTCGAGTCGGTGACCGTCGGGCGCGGCGTGAAGTCCACGTTGACCGTCTCGCTCACCGACTGGTCACCGAAGGTGGCCGTCGCCTTGTTGGTGCCGGACACGAACCCGGTCCCGGTGCAGGTGTAGGCCACGGTCGCGGAGGCCCCGGGCGCCAGGACGACGTTCGTCGCGTTGGTGGCGAAGGCACACCCGGTGTATCCGGGAACGTTGGGCGTGTCGCTCAGGCTGATCGTCAGCGGCTCGGTGGTGGACGGGTTGTGAACCCCCACCACACCGGTCCACGACGACGTGCCGTCCGGGACGACCTGGCCCGGTGTGGCGGTCACCGTGTAGGTGAAGGTCGCTTCCCCCGTCGGGCCCGACCTCGACGAACGTCTTGTCGACGTCCTTGGTCAGGCTCCACGGCTGCTTTGAGCCCGTAGTCTGCGACCACGCTCTTGGTCCAGGCCCGGCGAGCACACCGTGACGGTGTGGTCGTCGGACTGCTCGGTCTGGTCGATGGTGACCACGTTCTTGTGGGGCGTGCACGCGTCCTCGGTGGTGCCCGATGATCACGTCGTAATTGATGTGCTGCGTGCTGTCGGTCATCGCGTTGACCATCGTCCAGACGAACTTCGTCTGCGGCAGTGCCCCCGGTGACGTTGCTGCCGTCGAGCAGGTCGGTGATCGTCACCGTCTCGTTGGTCGGGGTCGGGTCACCGGTGACCGCCACGGCCTGCGTGTGGGAGTCCTTGTCGTCGGCGTCCGGGTACTCGTGCGAGTCATCGCTGTAGTCGAACGTCACGGTGTTGTTGCCGACGTAGGCCCCCTGGGTCACATCCTTGCACTCGTAGCTGAACGGGTGGTCCACGCTGTTGGCGGGAATCGTGACCTGATGCCCGGCGGCACTGGACACGTCGGGCGACAACACGTCACACCTCCAGGGTCTTCCCGTCGACGACCACCGTGTCGCTGATCGTTCCGGTGACGCCCCACTCGTTGGGGTTGTCGATCGAGATCGTGCCCGTGAGCGCCCAGGCCGAGTCGGTCATGCCGTCAGCAGTGATGTCGATCGTGTAGCGGACCATCCGCCGGAGGTTGCCCTGGCCGTCGGCTCCTGTGAACACCGTCCCCGGGCCGCTCTTGGCGATGTCCCAGAGCATCTCGCGCTGGAAGCCAAGGTTGGCGGTCTTGGTGACGTCGAGGTCGGCCCCGACGCACACCTTCACCGACTGGTTCGCCTCGGTGCCGTCCGCCGACTCCGTCGCCTTGTTGGGATAGTCGGTGCACTTCCCGGGCACGCCCGGGATGTTGCGGGTGTAGGTCTTCACGACCACCGTGTGGGGTGGGGTGTTGGCGTTGCTCTCACTCCAGACGTCAATCCAGTTGAACGTGCCCAGGTTCTCGGCGCTGCCACCGTTGAAGGTGTCGAAGACCGTCGTCGTCAGGTCGGTCGGGGGCTGGTTGATGGCGAACAGGTAGCTGGTCTGCGCCGTCCGCTCGTACGTCGGGTTCGGCACGGTCTGCGGGTAATCGACCTGGCTCCAGGTCATCGTCGCGGTGGTGCTGCCGTCGGGCGGGTTGGGCCCGGGCGCGCAGGTGTAGGGCTCCTGGACGCCATCTGCATCCACCGTCACCGATGAGCACGAGGACCTGGAATCCAGCGGCCTCATCGTCGGCGTCGAGAAGCAGGGCGTTGTCGTACGTGCAGCCGGGTCCGGCGATGGCCAGCGTCACCTCCATCGGAAGTGCGTTGGGGTTGGTCGCCGTGACGACGCCGCGCAGCTGGTGGCCCGACCGTGTCGCCTCAAGGGCCTCCAAGGTCACCGTGTAGTCGAACGCAGCGCTCCCACCCGCGGGGATGTCGGCGCGCGTGCGGTTCACCGACTTCCGGACCTTCCAGTTGTAGTCGATGTCGTAGGTCGCGGTGGGCGTGTTCGTCACAGACGGAGCCTGGAAATAGCGGCGGTTCGTCACAGACACCGGGCCGCTGCCGGTGGTCTGGCCCGGACCGGTCCACGTGGTGCTCGTCTGGGTCACCGTGACGGTCCAGGTCGCCCCCGACTCCGGCTGCACGAGCTCGTAGCCGGCTGGCGCCGCAGTCTCGATGACGGTGTAGACGCCCGGCGTCGCCGGGTCGATGACGATGTCACCGTCGGCCTCGTTGTCGGGGTCCCCCGCGCCGCCCTCGACTATCACGAGGGGGCTGGCGTTCTGGCCCGGGACGGGGTTGGGCGAGATCGAGATGCGCGGCGCGCCAGGGATCGAGTTGCCGAACTGGTCGATCTTGTAGATCTCCAGCTCACCGCAGGTGTCGTCGATGTCGATGGTGACCGGGTTGACGTAGTCCTTCAGCGAGGACTCAGCGGAGTTGCCGGTGAAGGAGCGGATGTTCATGGTGCCCGAAGTCGCCACCCGCGCACGTGGCATCGCCGATGCCGCCCGCCTCGAGCAGGCTGCTGAAGTTGAAGGCACCCTCGGCGAAGAGACCGTTCTCACCCGTCGCGCCCGTGAACGGGACGGAGCCGATCGCTTCTACGCACCACCCGGAACGCGGCGTGTAGCCGGGGACCTCAATGCAACTCCTGCCCCAGTCCGGGCTCGTGACCCGCGTCCAGAACCAGGCCGTGGTCAAGTCGAAGGCAGCGTTGCCGTCCTGCTCGAAGCGCACCATGACGTCGCCGACAGAGCGGACAGGGACAGTACATGGCTCCGGACGCGTTGGGAAGCTCTGTGAACTCGACGTCGAAGTTGGCGTGCCCGACGTCGTGGAACAGGCGGAAACCGAGCAAATCCCCAGGGGATGTCGCCGGCCACGATCACATGGAAGTAGACGGCGGAGATGTCGTACCTGGGGCGGTGCGACCCTGTTCTTCCGCTCCCAGGTGGTCGGGTAGTAGAACTCCTTGGAACCCAACCGAAGTTGGTAGTGTACGCGTTGCCCACGGATCGCGGCGGTGACTGCCGACCGGGATCCCAGTCGACGCCGGCCTCGGCACGTCCGGGCACGTTGCCGTCGATCTCGAATCCCGCCACGACCACGCCGCTGCTGTGGTGCTCGCTCACGGACACGAGGATCAGCAGGACGAGGAGAAGCCCGAAGTAGCGCATCGATTCACCTGAACCCACGACTCTGCTTGTGTGCGCGCATGCTACCGTAC
>CAVZWM010000011.1:0-41504 GCA_963778975.1 uncultured Actinomycetota bacterium | reverse complement strand
ATGTCGTATCGCTACCGTCGCGGGCGGTCGACCGGCATCCGCCAGGTTGTCCTGCCTGGACATCACGCAGTCGTTGGCCAGGTGTCGAGGACGGTGGCCACGGCGCGCGAGATCGCGACGCCCTGACCGTCACGCCGTGGACCAGGGTCTGGGCCCGTCCGGCAAGCCGTCCCGGCCCCGCCCTACCACCTCGCCGGCGACGCGCGGCGGTGGCTGCCCACGTCGGTGGCCATCGGGTCGAACCACCCCCGAGGTCGGTGCCCACCCATCGCGACACCGCGCGAGATCGCTGGCCGGCCGCCCTCGATCCGTGTCGAGCAGGTCGGCCACCGCCGCCGCCCCCGTGAGCATGCCGGCGGCGGCAATGACCGAGTCGGTGGTCCTGCGCGTCGGTGTCGCAGCGGCCACCGGCCCTGCCGAGGGCTCGCGGACTCGAAGGTCAGCCGGGCGGCCGTGCCCGGAATCTCTTGCCGCGGCGGCCAGCACCATGAGCATGAGTGGCTCGGCGAGCCCCGCACCCCGCCGGACGTAGACGGCGGCGCCCGCCGGTGTCCAGTGCCATCTCCCGCCGCCTCCAGCGGCCCAGGCGCACTTGTCGATCGCCTCGGTGTCGACGACGTAGCCGGTCGCCCGCCGCCACCCCCGCCGCCCTCAGAGCCTCACCGCGGTAGCCCCTCCTCGAGGCGGGCCCGGCGCTCTTCGGGCACGACGACGTCGGTGACGATGTCGAAGGGACGTACGTCGGGAGGTAAAGGCCGCAGGCTGGCCAGCGGCGGATCAACGTCACGGGGCTGTCGTCGCCCTGCAGGCGTGGAGGCGGCTCGAGGAGGAGTAGACCAGCAGGCGCGGCGCCCGCCCTTCGTCGTGCGATAGACAGCGGCGGCCTGGCCGCCGTCGTCCACGTGCTCCATGCAGGGGATGTAGAGGAACGGTGGGTAGTCCTTCGGCAGCAGACGAGGGCCGACCGCCCTCAGGCTCCCCGGCATCGTTGGTCTCGGTCACGGGGAGCATTGTTCCCACCCGCCGGCGTTCCACACCTGCGGGTGTCTCGCGCGACATCGAATATCCGGTGGACGCGAGGCCTACCGTGAAGATGTGGACGTGACGACGTGCCTCACCGACGAGGACTACGAGCAGTGGCGGCAGGTGCGGATCGCCGTCGTTCCCTATGAGCGGACCCAGTCCCTGGCCGAGCTGCGGGAGGGCGACTTGCCCGAGCGGCTGCTGGTGCTCGCCCGGGTCGACGGCGTGGTCGCCGGCTCCTGGTCTCTCGGACCGGGCCGAGAGCGCCAACTCGGGCTCGGTCATCCCCCGTGTCCTGCCCGCCTACCGGCGTCGGGGCATCGGCACCGCGCTGCTGCGCCGTCTGGCCGACCATGTCGCCAGCGCTGGGCCTCCCCCACCTCCGGGCTTCCGTCGACGACGAGGCCTCCTCCCTCTTCGCGGAGCACTTCGGCTTCACCGAGGTGAACCGTGAGGTCGAGCAGACCTACACCGTCTCTGCCGCGCCCGGCCTCTCGCCGCTGCCGGACGGAATCGAGGCCGTCACCGCCCAGAAGCGGCCGGGCCTGTGGGAGGAGTGCTTCGACCGGTTCGGGCGCGAGTCGCTGGCGGACTTCGCCGTCGACACGCCCCTGGAGGTCACCCTCGACCGGTGGACGCGCGTCTGGCTCGGCGAGCCGATGTTCCTGGCCCTCCACGACGGGGAGGTCGTCGGATGCGCCGGCCTCGGCCTCGACGCGGACGACCCGGCACGCGCGGAGAACGCCCTCACTGCCGTACGCCGCGACTGGCGCGGTCGTGGATCGCGGTCCACCTAAGCAGCTCACCCTGGCGTGGGCCGCCGAGCACGGGATCGCCGAGGTCTACACCTGGACCCAGGACGGCAACGCGGCCATGCGCGCCCTCAACACGCGCCTGGGCTACGCCACCACGAGGACCGGCATCCAGGTGACGCGGGCCCTCCCACTCGACTGATCGTCCCGTTCCCAACAGCCCCGCCGGCGGCTAGCGTCGTCGATGTGGGCCACCTCCTGAGCACGACCCTGACCCTTGTCACCGCTCTCGCCATGACCCCGATCGGCCAGGCTGTGAGTGCACCGGCGCCCGAGCGGTCGAACGCGTCGGCGTCCGCACCCCGCCTCCAGGTGCGCACGGTGCTGCGGGGGCTCGAGCAGTCCTGGGACGTCCAGGAGGCCCCGGGCGGGCGCCTGCTCGTCACCGAGCGAGACCGGGCCCGGCTCAGCGTCGTACGCAACGGCACGCGGCGGACCCTCGCCGACCTGTCCTCGCTGGTCCGGGTCGCCGGCGAGACCGGCCTGATGTCGATGGCCGTCGACCGCCGACGCCGCGTGCTGTGGGCCTGCCACGGCGCCAGGACCGCGGGCGGCAGCGAGGTCCGCGTGAGCAGGTGGCAGGTGGATGCGTCGTGGCGCAGGCTCTCACAGCGACGCACCCTGATCGGTGGATTCCCCGCCACCACCGGACGGCACGGCGGCTGCCGGCTCCTCCTCGACCGGACCGGACCCGCCCTCCTGATCGGCACCGGGGACGCCGCCGTCGGCACCAACCCCCGCAACCTCGACTCGCTGGGTGGCAAGGTGCTGCGCGTCCAGCGCGACACCGGTGCGCCCATGCCGGACAACCCGTACGCCGGTGCGACCACGGCCCGGCGCTTCGTCCTCACCTACGGCCACCGCAACGTGCAGGGTCTCGCGCAGCGCGGTGACGGTTCGTTCTGGTCGGTCGAGCACGGGAGCGACCGGGACGACGAGGTCAACCGGCTCGTCCCGGGCGGCGACTACGGCTGGAACCCGGTGCCCGGCTACAACGAGTCGGTCCCGATGACCGACCAGTCGCTGCCCGGCGTCCAGCAGGAAGCCGTGTGGTCCTCGGGCACGCCCACCATCGCCCCCTCGGGGGCGGCGTGGGTGCGCGGTGAGGAGTGGGGCGCCCTGGACGGGACGCTCGCCGTCGCCGTCCTCAAGGCCTCCGAGCTCCTCTTCCTCGACTTCGACTCCACCGGCCGCCTCGAGTCCGTACGCCGACCGCGCGTGATGCAGGGGTTCGGTCGGCTGCGGTCGGTCACGCGCGGCCCGCAACGGCGACCTTCTCGTGACGACCGACAACGGCGTGGACGACCGGATCCTGCGGGTCTCGCCCCGCTGAATCCACAGCGTCCCGGCCCGGTGGGTTTGAGCACGGCCCGGGGATGGGAAGAAGCCAGCCATGGCGACCCCACCGACGGACCCGACCCTGGTCGATCCGCTGTTCCGAGAGCTCCGGCAGCGACACCCCGAGGTCGACATCGTCCTGCTCCCCCCGCAGGCACCGGTCGCCGGGCCACGTGTCCCCGAGGCCGACGCCGAGCAACGGGGCGCGCTGGTGGAGTCCCTCGAGCAGCACGTCGACGACCTCGTCGCGCGTCTCTCCCGCGAGCCCGGCTGGACCGCTGAGGAGCGGGCCGGGCGGTGGATCACCGACGAGTGGGGCCACACCTGCTACGAGACGGCCGTCGAGGTCACCGGCCTCGCCGACGGCGACAACATCGCCCTGCTCCGCGCCACCGGCCACGTGCTCGTGGGCCTGGGGTGGCGGGCACGGCCGGTGCCCGGTGACCGACCCCGCATCACCGCCCGGCGCCGTGGCGGCGAGACCGCCGCGGCGAAGGTGCGCGCGTCATCACTGGTCCTCACGGCGCGCACTCCCCTCGTCCGACCCGTCGACGGGCCGGTGGCCTCCCGATGACGATCCAGATGTGGACCGCCGCGCTGGCCGCGTCCCGCGACGAGTGGGAGAACGCCGCCGAGGGCCTCAACGGCCCCCGCAAGAACCTCACCCAGGCAACGCCCTCCCTGCTCGGTGACCGGGTCGGCCCCGCGGCCGATGCCTTCCTCACCACCTGGGAGCAGCGCGTCCTCGTCCTCCGCGACCCTGGCCTCCGGTCACTCCGACTCGCTGGCGCAGACGATGTTCGACTTCCTGGTCACCGACCAGGAGAGCGTGCAGGAGACCCAGCAGCTGCTGATGTGGCAGGACCGCAACACCATGCCCGTCTCGGCGGTGGGCCCGTGACGCACGATCGCTGTTCCGGTCTGGCTGCCGCTGGAGCCCGAGCCGCAGGTCCAGGAGGCGGCCGGCGCGGTGCTCACCGACGTACGTGCTGCCGCGACCGCGGTCAGCGACGTCGCGGAGTGGGCGCGCAGCAACGGCGCCCCTGCCGACTTCTCCGGGGATGCCGCCGAGGCTGCAGCCCACGCCGTCACGGCGTTCGCCGGAGACACCGACGCGGTGAGCGCCGCCCTCGAGCGAGGCGCCCTCGCGATCGACGAGTTCCTCACCCAGATGCGTCAGCGACGCAACGAGCACGCACACGTCGATGGATCGTCGCCAGAGCCTCAACGGCGACCGAGACGCCCTGCTGCAGCGGATCGAGACCGCCACCGAGGACCAGGTCGAGGCGCTGCAGGCCGATGCCGCCGCCCTGCGGCAGCGCTTCGAGTCCTACCACCAGGACCTGCCAGGCGTGGCGCGACCGCGTGGAGGCCGACGAGGACGCCGCGATCCGCGCCCTCGCCGCCGTCGACCAGCTCGCCGAAGGACGTGCCGGCGGCCACGGACTCCGCGCGGGCGGACACAGCCGTGCTGGCAGCCGAGCTGCGTACGCTCGGCACCGACACCGACGCCGTCAACGCGTGGTGGGCCGGGCTGTCGCAGAGCAAGCGCAACGCGCTGCTGATCAGCGATCCCGACCTGGTCGGCAACACCAACGGCATCCCGACCGGCGACCGCGACGAGGCCAACCGCTCCGGGGTGCAGCGCGACCTCGAACATCTCCTCGGCCTGCAGGCCTCGGGCCAGGAGCTCAGCCCCAGCGACCAGCGATGGCTGGAGAACGCGCAGTCCATCGAGAAGGCGATCGCCCAGGCCGCCCTGCCGCCCTACGCCGGGCTCGACGTCGATGCTCTCGTCGTGGCCTACCAGCCGCACGCGTTCGGCGGCGACGGCATCGCGGCCGTGGCCTACGGCAACCCCGACACGGCTGACCACACGGCCGTCCACGTGCCCGGCATCATGCAGGACGGCACCTTCATCGACGAGAACGGCGCCCAGGCGCTGAATCTCTACGAGGAGACCCTCACCAGCATGGGCGCGGAGGACCCGCCACGCACCGGCTCGGTGTCCACGATCGCGTGGATCGGCTACGACTCCCCCAACTTCAACCCTGAGTCCGCGTGGGGCATCCCTGGGTCGGCCGGCGACGTCGCGCACACCGTGACCGAGTCCAACGCACAGGCGGGCGGTGTGGCCCTGTCCCAGTTCGTCGACGGCCTCAACTCGACCCACGAGTCGGGAGACCAGCCGCACCTCACGGTCATCGGCCACAGCTACGGCTCGACCACCTCGGCCTATGCGGCGGCCGGCGGCATGGACGCCGACTCGCTGGTGCTCATCGGCAGTCCCGGTGCGAGCGAGGGCGTCACCCATGCGTCGGGGCTCAACATGCCGGAGGGCCAGGTCTTCGTCGGCGCCGCCGACCGCGACCCGGTGTCCTGGCTCGGGGGCGAGGACGGGCTGCTCCCGGTATCCTTCGACGACAGTCTCGGTCTGGGCGCGGACCCTGCCCAGAGCGACTTCGGCGCCCACAACTTCGCCGTCGACAACGGCCAGGAGTTCCACGGCCCCGGCGGTCTCGTCAACACCGGATTCATGCAGAACCACGTCAACTACTTCGACGACGGCAACCCCGCCCTGGCCAACATGGCCGACATCGTCTCGGGCAACTCGGACGATGTCGCAGACACCGGTGGCCGCACGCAGGAGGCCCACGACTACCTCTACGACTGGGTGGGCGACGAGGTCCAGCACCACGTGGTCGATCCCGTCGTCGACGGAGTGGTCGACACCTATGAGGGGGTGCGCGACGGCGCGACCGAGACCTACGAGGGCGTACGCGACGGGGTCGGCGATGCCGTCGACCGGGGCCAGGAAGCCTGGGACGACCTGTGGCCGGACCGCTGGCCGTGAGCCGCACTAGGGTCCTCCTCATGCGCACCACAGTCCTCCTCCTCGCGTTGCTGGCCACCCTCACCTCCGTGCGGCGACGGCGGCAGCGAGGGGGGCGACACCGCAGGCGCGGGTGGCGCCGAGTCGGTCGAGAGCACCACGACCGAGCGCGCCGAGGAAGCCATCCCGCTCGCCTCGGAGGCCCTGGGCGCGACGGAGGCCGAGGTCTACACGCAGTGGCAGAGCTGCATGGCGATCAGCTCGAAGTACG
This sequence comes from uncultured Actinomycetota bacterium, assembly GCA_963778975.1. Classification (GTDB taxonomy): domain Bacteria; phylum Actinomycetota; class Actinomycetes; order Propionibacteriales; family Nocardioidaceae; genus Nocardioides. Next base: position 35,227 of record CAVZWM010000011.1, on the reverse strand, counting down.
CCGCGATCGGGCAGCTCGTCGCGGCGGAGAAGGACACCGCCCAGCAGCTCGAGAGCGTCCGCAGCGCACTGGTCGAGGTCGGCTACGACGACGTCACCCAGGTCGAGGGGCACGTGACCATGGAGCTCGACGGCACGACGTTCGACATCCAGCAGCCGGGTGCGGCGTACGGCCCGGACAGGTGGCAGGTCTCGGTCTCCTCGGAGTGCGCGTCCTACGACGACGACGACCAGGACCGCATCGACAACGACACGCCGCAGCTCCTCGATGGCCTCGCGCCCTGACGTGATCGGCGCCACACCGCCCTACTGCCGGGTCGGGACTAGCCTGATCGTGGTCCGTGGACTCCACTCGGGAGCCGCGAGATGACGAGGAGCGAGCCATGACTGAAGAGACCGCGCCCTACGGCTCCGGCCCCAAGGCCGCAGCCGCGCCGGTGAAGCGCGTGCGCACCCATCACCTGCGGGAGATGAAGGAGCGCGGCGAGAAGATCACCATGCTCACCGCCTACGACATGTACACCGCGGCCACCTTCGACGAGGCGGGGATCGACCTGCTCCTGGTCGGTGACTCGGCCTCCAACAACGTCTATGGCAACGAGACCTCGCTGCCGGTCACGGTCGACGAGCTCCTCCCCCTCACCCGTGCCGTCGCCCGGTCGGTGAAGCGTGCGATGGTCATCGGCGACCTGCCCTTCGGCAGCTACCAGGCCTCCCCCGAGCAGGGCTACCTCACCGCCGTCCGCTTCATGAAGGAGGCCGGCGCCCACTGCGTCAAGCTCGAGGGCGGCGCCGAGATGGCCCCGGTCATCGAGAAGTGCACCCGCGGCGGCATCCCGGTGATGGCGCACATCGGCTTCACCCCGCAGAGCGAGCACACCCTCGGCGGCTACCGGGTCCAGGGTCGCGGCGAGACCAGCGACCGGATCGTCGCCGACGCCCACGCCGTTCAGGAGGCGGGCGCCTTCGCCGTCGTGATGGAGATGGTTCCCGGCGACGTCGCGGAGCGGATCAGCAAGGAGCTGCACCATCCCCACGATCGGCATCGGCGCGGGCGCCGGCTGCGACGGCGCAGGTGCTCGTCTGGCAGGACGCGTTCGGCCTGCGCACCGGCAGGATGGCGCGCTTCGTCAAGCAGTACGCCGACGTCCACACCGTGCTGCTCGACGCGGCTCGGGCGTACGCCGACGACGTACGCGGCGGCACCTTCCCCGGCGCCGACCACACGTTCTAGCGTCCACCTGACCGAGGGTGGCGGACGGAGCAGCCCGGCTAGGACCAGTCGAGGAAGCGCGCGCCACCGACGACGGTGGCGAACCAGATGACGGCCACGACCAACGGGATGAACGCGACCGTGCGCGGGCGGGTGCCGAACCAGCTGATCGCCAGGACCAGCGCGACCCAGCCAGACCACGACGAGGGCCACGATGGCCCACCATGGCGCACCGACAGCGACCGTCGTGGCGCCGATCAGGAACGCCACGCACGCCAGGCCGATCAGCCCGGCGAAGGGCCACGGCGACAGCTCTCGCCTCGCAGTGGGTGGACCGACGTCATGCACGCCGCCACGCTAACGGGTGACAACGCCCGCAGGGCGCGGCAGGATCAGCCTTCCGACGACGCGAGGAGTGAGCTGTGAGCGAGACCCCGGTCAAGAAGACGGCTGCCAAGAAGACGACGGCTGCCACGACGACGGCCACGAAGACTGCAGCGAAGAAGGCGCCGGCCAAGAAGGCTCCCGCCAAGAAGACGGCCGCGAAGAAGACCACCGCCAAGAAGGCTCCAGCCAAGAAGACGACCGCGAAGAAGACCACCGCCAAGAAGGCTCCGGCCAAGAAGACGGCCGCGAAAGACCGACCGCCGCGAGCCGCACCCGCCACGAAGGCCGCGCCCACCGCCCCCAAGCCGGTGGCGACGGCCGCGCGACGCTCACCCGCCGAGCGGGCGTCCGACGTCGGCGCGCAGGCCCTCAGCACCGCGGCCCTCATCCAGAAGGTCGCCACGGAGACCGCCGAGCGCGCTGCCGCCGGGACCGCCGCCCGGGTGAGCCAGCAGTACGACGCCGCGATCGCCGAGCTCGCCAGGACATTGGACGAAGAACACCAAGCGGGCGCTGGAGAGCATGCGCGCCGCCGCGGATCTCGCTCAGTCGGCCTCGACCCATCAAGGGCAAGAAGAAGAAAGAAGAAGAAGAAGTAGGGCCTCAGTTGTCGGGCGTGCCGTCGGTGAGACCGTCACCGGACCCGGCACCGTCGTCGTTCCACTTCGGGTCGTTGTCCCACTCCTCGTTGCGCTCCTGGACCTTCTCCAGGGCGCGACCCGCCTCGTCGGCGGAGGCGTAGGGGCCGAGCCGGTCGGCGTTCTTGCAGCCGTCTCTCCCCTCGACCGTGTGGTGGGTCAGGCAGAACCAGTATTCGTTCTCGCTCATGGCTCGAAACTACACTCGACCCGTGTCTGCCGTAGCCCCCGCCCTGATCTCGCCGCGCCGTGCGGTGCCTGCCCACATCGTCCGGCCGGAGTACGTCGACCAGGCGGCGCCGCAGCGGTACGAGGGCGAAGAGGTCAAGGACGCCGACACGATCGCGCGGATGCGGATCGCGGGCCGACTCGCGGCCCAGGCCCGCGAGCTGGTCGGCTCCCACGTGGCCCCCGGCATCACCACCGACGAGCTCGACCGCATCGGTCACGAGTTCCTCTGCGACCACGGCGCCTACCCTTCGACGCTCGGCTACCGGGGTTTCCCCAAGTCGCTGTGCTCGAGCGTCAACGAGGTCATCTGCCACGGCATCCCCGACTCGCGCGTGGTCGAGGACGGCGACATCGTCAACATCGACATCACCGCCTTCATCGACGGCGTGCACGGCGACACCAACGCCACCTTCCTCGCCGGCGACGTCGACGAGGAGACGCGCCTGCTGGTGGAGCGTACGAAGGAGTCACTGGACCGGGCGATCAAGGCGGTCCAGCCGGGTCGCCGGATGAACATCGTCGGCCGGGTCATCGAGTCCTACGCCAGGCGCTTCGGCTACGGGGTGGTCCGCGACTTCACCGGCCACGGCATCGGGACCGCCTTCCACTCCGGCCTGATCGTCCCCCACTACGACGACGCGCGCTTCGACGACGAGATCCGCGTCGGCATGACCTTCACCATCGAGCCGATGCTCAACCTCGGCACCCCCGACTACGACATGTGGGACGACGGCTGGACGGTGGTCACCAAGGACCGCAAGCGCTCCGCGCAGTTCGAGCACACCCTGCTCGTCACGGAGAGCGGCGCCGAGGTGCTGACCCACCCCTGACCTGCCCTAGACTCGATCCAGCGAGTGGGCCGGCCGGGCGACCGCGGTCCGTCACCTCCGGGTGTCGGGTCGAGGAAGGTCCGGGCTCCACAGGGCAGGGTGGTGGCCAACAGCCACCGGGGAAACCCGCGGGACAGTGCCACAGAGAACAGACCGCCTCTCCTCCGTGCCTTTTGGTGGGGAGGAGCGGTAAGGGTGAAACGGTGGTGCAAGAGACCACCAGTACGCCAGGTGACTGGCGTAGCTAGGCAAACCCCACCCGGAGCAAGATCAGACAGGATGCGTTCGAGGGCGGCCCGCCCGAGCATCCGGGTAGATCGCACCAGGCGGCCGGCAACGGTCGTCGCAGATGGATGGTCGCCCCGCACGTTGTGCGGACAGAACCCGGCCTACAGGCCGACCCACTCGCCCTCGAGCCTCTGACCTGCACCGGATGGCATCAGACGGCCCTGTCCGGCACGCTCGGGCTAGACCAGTTGGTAGAGGGCCGTCACCAGTCGTGCTCCAGGTCGTTGTACCGACCGAGACACGATCCCACCCCCGAGCCCGCCGGCCCGATACCCCCCTGTCCCGTCGGTGGGCACAAAGAACCGCCCCGGCTCCCCGAAGCCGGGGCGGTTCTGTCGTGAGGGATCAGGAGACGACGTGGGTCAGGCCGACCGCACCACGCAGCGGAACCCGACGTGCGAGGTCGTGTCCCGGACCCCGTGGCCCTGGCGCGCGGCCGGCCGGTAGCGACGGCAGTAGTCCGGCGAGCACAGGTGCGACCCACCCTTGGTGACCATCCGGTCGGACTCCTGCAGCCCACGCGACCCCCCGCAACAGGGCGCAGCCACCGGCAGCGGAGCGACCACCTGCGCATGGGACGGCGTCCACGGGCTGCTCGTCCACTCCCAGACGTTGCCGATCATGTCGACGAGCCCGTAGGCGTTTGCGGGGTAGCTGCCGACCGGCGACGTGCGGTCGTGCCCGTCGGGGTCGTCGCTGCGCCACGGGAACGGTCCCTGCCAGGTGTTGGCGAGAACGACACCGCCCGGCGAGAGCTCGTCGCCCCAGGCGTAGTCCGCGCCGGCCAGCCCGCCGCGGGCGGCGTGCTCCCACTCGGCCTCGGTCGGCAGGTCCTTGCCCGCCCACGCGGCGTACGCCGTGGCGTCCTCCCAGCCCACGTGCACGACCGGATGGTCGGGGATGACGTGCCAGTCGCTGCCGGGGCCCTGGGGGTGCCGCCACTGGGCACCCTCCTGCCAGCGCCACCACCGCGTCCAGTCGGTGAGAGGGACCGGCCCGGGGCACTGGGTGAAGACCTGCGAGCCCGGGAACGAGCAGGTCAGGGTCGGCATCGGGGAAGTCGGCCAGGGTGGGGCTCGTCTCCGGGACCGTGACGTGCCCGGTCTCGGCCACGAAGTGCGCGAACTCGGCATTGGTCACCGGGTGCGGGTCGAACCAGAGATCGGACACCTCGACCTCGAGGACCGGGCTCTCCTCGGGGTAGAACGACAGATTGCCGATCGTCGCGGTGCCACCGGGCACCAGGACCAGCGTCTTCTCCATGGTTGTCCCCTCCATCACGGCACTTCGATGCTAGCCAGAGCGTCCGAGGAGATCCTGCCGGAGGCAGTCAGGAGCTCGACGGAGCCCCGTGGCGAGCCGGGCGACGCTCCAGGAGAGCGGGCACCAGCAGACCCAGCAGCGCAGCGACACCCAGCCCCAGCGCGGTGTCGAGGAGTCGCTCGACGAGCCGCTGCTCCGAGGCACCCGCGTCACCCACGAGAAGCAGCAGGAACACGAGGAAGGTGGTGAAGGTCGGCACCACGTACCACTCGGACCCAGCCGTGGCGGTCGCCAGCACGACGATCCCCATGATCGCCACCGAGAACACGATCGCCGGCGGATCGACCGCAACGATGACGATCGCGGCCAGGGCTCCCACGGTCACATCGAGGAGCCTCGCAACGACCGCCTCTCCTGCACGACCGGGAGAGAGGCGCATGACCAGGAGCGCGGCGGTCGGTGCCCAGCCGACGTGCTCGAGGTCCAACGCGAAACCGATGGCCGTACACGTCGCGCCCGCTGAACCGACCAGGACTCCGTAGATCACCAGTCGATCTCTCGGGGGTAGCGACGGCTCGGGGGCAGGTCGGACGGGCCTCTCAGGCCAGAGCAACGAGACCAGGACGACCCAGGCGGACGCAGCGAGAAGGAGCGCCGCGAGTCCGGCGGCGTCCGTGAAGCCGGGGTAGCTGAGCCCGACGGCCATCAGCGGCATGCAGAGGAAGAGCCCGAGCATCAGGCCGGGGCGGCGTAGCGTCCCGATCGCGTAACCGATCGCCGGTCCGGCGACCAGCAAGGTGAGGGCCGCCAACGCCGGCCACTGGGCGACGACACCACCGACCACGACCGAGCAGCCCGCGAGCAGGCCGTACACGATGAGTCGCACCCGGCCGGAACGTCGCGGAGGCATCGGCAGCGGCGCCACGCACATCAACCCGATCGCCAGCGCAGCCGCGGCCTCCGGGTCGCGCATGGCCACGACGGCAGCGGGAACGGCGATCACGACACCGCGCGCGGCGGCGGACCATCCCCAGGACAGGTCGGGGAGCATCACGACGTTGCGGGTCCGCACCACCGTCCTCCTCGCTGCGTCGCTCCAGCAGGACGGTCGCACCATTCCCGGCACCGCCGCTCACCCGCTCTGGGTGGGATCGACGTCGACGCGGCCAGATACTTGATCTGTTCCAGAAAAGCCCCTAGGTTCGAGGGGTGACCACCACCGAGCTCGAGGCCCAGCTGCGCGCAGCTGATCTCCGGGTGACGAGGCCGCGCCTTGCGGTGCTCGCGGCCCTGCGAGCCCAGCCGCACGTGGACACCGAGACCGTGATCTCCGCAGTACGCAGCGAGCTCGGCACGGTCTCGCACCAGGCGATCTACGACGTGCTGCGCGCCCTCACCGACGCCGGCCTCGTCCGACGGATCCAGCCGGCGGGCGCGATCGCGCGCTACGAGGTCCGCGTCGGCGACAACCACCACCACCTCGTCTGCCGCTCCTGCGGCGCCATCGCCGACGTCGACTGCGCCGTCGGCCACGCACCATGCCTCACCGCCCACAACGACCACGGCTTCGTGGTCGACGAGGCGGAGGTCGTCTACTGGGGCACCTGTCCCGGTTGTGCGGCCCTCCCCACCCCATGAAGTTCCGCCAGCCGATGGAAGGAAACAGATGAGCGACAGCCAGGACAACGCCCCCACGAACCCGCAGGGGGTCGACGACAAGGCGGCGGCGGGATGCCCGGTCATGCATGACTCGGCCACGGCGGACGGCAGCGAGAGCGAGAACCCGGCGATCGACTCGCCGCAGCCCAAGACCGGCGGGCGCCCGCACACCCTCCAGGACTGGTGGCCCAACATGCTGGACCTCAAGGTCCTGCACGCCCACTCGCCCCGCAGCAACCCGCTGGGTGACGACTTCGACTACCGCACCGAGTTCGAGAAGCTGGATGTCGACGCCCTCAAGCGCGACCTCGTCGAGGTCATGCACTCCTCGCAGGACTGGTGGCCCGCCGACTTCGGCCACTACGGCGGCCTCTTCATCCGGATGAGCTGGCACGCCGCCGGCACCTACCGCATCTACGACGGTCGCGGCGGCGCCGGCGACGGCGGCCAGCGTTTCGCCCCGCTCAACTCCTGGCCCGACAACGCCAACCTCGACAAGGCCCGCCGGCTGCTGTGGCCGGTCAAGCAGAAGTACGGCCAGAAGGTCTCCTGGGCCGACCTGCTCGTGCTCGCCGGCACCGTCGCCATGGAGGACATGGGCTTCGAGAACTTCGGCTTCGCCTTCGGTCGCGAGGACGTCTGGGAGCCCGAGGAGATCTTCTGGGGACCCGAGGACACCTGGCTCGGCGACGAGCGCTACTCCGGTGAGCGCGAGCTCGAGGAGCAGCTCGGCGCGGTCCAGATGGGCCTCATCTACGTCAACCCCGAGGGCCCCAACGGCAACCCCGACCCGCTGGCCTCGGCCCGCGACATCCGCATGACGTTCGCCCGCATGGCGATGGACGACGAGGAGACCGTCGCGCTCATCGCCGGCGGCCACACGTTCGGCAAGACCCACGGTGCCGGCGACGCCGACCTGGTCGGTGTGGAGCCGGAGGGCGCGCCGCTCGAGGCGCAGGGCCTGGGCTGGAAGAGCGAGTACGGCACGCGGCAAGGGCGGCGACACCATCACGTCCGGCCTCGAGGTCACGTGGACCGACCGGCCCGACCGAGTGGAGCAACCGCTACTTCGAGATCCTCTTCGGCTACGAGTGGGAGCTGCACCGAGAGCCCGGCCGGTGCCAAGCAGTGGGTCGCCAAGGACCGACGACGAGATCATCCCCGACGCCCACGACCCGTCGAAGAAGTACCGCCCGACGATGCTGACCTCCGACCTCGCGCTGCGCGTCGACCCGACGTACGAGAAGATCTCGCGCCGCTTCCTCGACAACCCCGACGAGTTCCGCCTGGCCTTCGCCAAGGCCTGGTACAAGCTCCTCCACCGCGACATGGGTCCGGTGTCCCGCTTCCTCGGCCCGTGGGTCCCGGAGGCGCAGCTGTGGCAGGACCCGGTGCCGACGGTCGAGGGCCAGCTCGTCGGTGACGCCGACGTCGCCGTGCTCAAGGCCGCCGTCCTCGACTCCGGCCTCTCGGTGGCCGAGCTGGTCGGTACGGCGTGGGCCTCCGCCGCGACCTTCCGCCACACCGACAAGCGAGGTGGCGCCAACGGTGCTCGCATCCGTCTCGAGCCGCAGCGCGGCTGGAAGATCAACGACCCCGATCAGCTGACGCGGGTCCTCGACCGGCTCGAGACGATCCGGGCCGACTTCAACGGCCGCGGCGGCGCGCAGGTGTCGACGGCCGACCTGATCGTGCTCGCCGGAACCGCCGGCGTCGAGAAGGCGGCCAAGGACGCCGGGGTCGAGGTGACGGTGCCGTTCCACGCGGGCCGCACCGACGCCTCGCAGGAGCAGACCGACGTCGACTCGTTCCGGGTCCTCGAGCCCCGGGCCGACGGCTTCCGCAACTACCTCCTCCCGGGCTCGAAGCTGCAGCCCGAGACGTTGCTGGTGGACCGCGCCTACATGCTCAACCTGTCCGCGCCCGAGATGACGGTCCTCGTCGGCGGCATGCGGGTCCTGGGCGCCAACCACGGTGGCGCCCAGCACGGCGTGCTCACCGACCGACCCGGTGTGCTGTCGAACGACTTCTTCGCCAACCTGCTGTCGGCCGGGACGCGCTGGAAGACGTCGGAGAACGAGGAGAACGTCTACGAGATCCAGGACGTCGCCAGCGGTCAGGTCATCTGGACGGCGACTGCCGTCGACCTGGTCTTCGGCTCCAACTCGCAGCTGCGGGCCCTGGCCGAGGTCTACGCCGGCGAGGACGCCCAGGAGAAGTTCGTGCACGACTTCGTGGCCGCCTGGACCAAGGTCATGGAGCTCGACCGCTTCGACCTGGTCTGACCGCACAGCGACGACGACACACGACAACGCCGGCCGGCCCCGAGAAGGGTCGGCCGGCGTTTCGTCACTCCAGCTGTCACGCCAGGCGGAAGGCCACCGATCGCGAGCCGGGGTCGGCGGTGACCAGCTCGACGGTGACGTGCTCACCGAGCGGCAGCGTGCCCTCGGTCGTCACCGTCGCCTCGATCGCCGGGTCCTGGATGGTCACGTCACCGCGCCGCTTGTCCTTCTCGTCGATCTCGACCACGACGCCCGGGAAGGACTCGCCGACCCGGCCGGACAGCAGCTCGGCCTCGACAGAGGTTGACGATCGCGTTCTCGTACTGGTTGGCGCGCCGACCGGACTCCCGCATCGTGTCGGGCAGGTCGAGCATCGCCGTGATGACCCACTCGGGCACCTCGGTGCCGGCGCACAGCGCGACGCAGATCTCCCCCGCATAGCGGTCGACCAAGCGGCGCAGCGGCGCGGTGACGTGGGCGTACTCGGAGGCCAGCGCGGAGTGCTGCGCCTGTGCGGGCAGCTCGCCGTTGAAGGAGACGTAGCCCGAGCCGCGCAGCAGTCGGGTGCACGCCACGATCATCGCCGCGTGGCTGGGCAACGATGCGTCGAGCGAGCGGATGAAGTCGGGGTAGAGCTGCTCGGCCGGCCACTCGACGCCCAAGGCGCGGGCCGTGCGGTGCAGCCGCTGGATGTCACGCGGGTCGGCCGGCGGAAGGGTGCGCAGGACGCCGACCCGGGCGTAGACCATCAGGGAGGCCGCCGCCATGCCGGTCAGCAGCGAGATCTGGGCGTTCCACTCCTCCACCGGCAGCAGCCGGCGGAACTCGAGGTGCCAGTGGCCGTCCTCGCTCGACGATCTCCTGCTCGGGGAGCGGGAGGGAGACCCCGCCGCGCGCGGCCTCGCGGGCCAGGCGCAGCTCGCCGACCTCCTTGAGCAGGGTGAACATCTCCGCGGCGCGGCCGGCGTCGAGGTCGGCCTGGACGGAGGCGTAGTCGAGCTTGGCGCGCGACTTCACCAGGGCCCGCTCCACCACCACGTCGATGCCCTCACCGGTCTCGTCGACCTTGATCGTCCACAGCAGCGCCGGGCAGACCTGGTCGGGCAGCAGCGAGGCTGCTCCCTCGCTGAGGACCTTGGGGTGCAGCGGGATCTTGGAGTCGGCGCCGTAGAGCGTCTCGCCGCGACGGTTGGCCTCCAGGTCGACCGGGTCACCGGGGCTCACGAAGGCCGCCACGTCGGCGATGGCGTAGTGGACGACGTAGCCGGCGCCGTCGCGCTCGATGTGCATCGCCTGGTCGAGGTCCATCGACGACCGGGTCGATCGTCACGAACTCGATGTCCGTCCGGTCGAGGTCGGGGAGCCGTGGGCCGCGCGGCCGCGGCAGCGGCTGCTTCCTCGACGCTCGCGGGGAACGCCGGCGACAACTTCAGCTCGTCCTGGATCCTGGCGACGCCGTCCCGCATCTCCTGGGCGGAGACGCTGTCCTCGGCAGACCGGACCTTGACCACACGATTGCTCGGCATGTCTCGACCCTAGCCAAAGCCGCGCCCGCCCCTCTCCCTACTCTTGCCCCGTGCTGATCCTGCTGCCCCCGAGCGAGGGCAAGACCGCTCCCCGCCGCGGCAAGCCCCTCGACCTCGTGTCCCTGTCGGGACCGGTGCTCACCGACGCCCGCGAGCAGCGTGGTCGAGTCCCTCGTACGCCTCTGCCGCAGCGATCCGGCCACCGCGGCGACCACCCTCGGGCTCGGGCCCAGCCAGCTCGACCTGGTCGCGCGCAACGCTGTCCTCGACACCGCACCGACGGCTCGGGCCGACGCGATCTACACCGGCGTGCTCTACGACGCCCTCGACTTCGCCTCCCTCTACCCCGCCGCGCGCCGCCGCGCAACGAGCCGGGTCGCCGTCACCTCCGCCCTCTTCGGACTCGTCCGTCCCGGCGACCGGATCCCGGCCTACCGCCTCTCCGGCGACGCGGTCCTGCCCGGGCTCGGGTCGTCGCCGGCACCTGGCGGGAGGCCCTCGGGCCGGCCGTCACGGACGGCATGGGGCAGCGGACTGCTGGTGGACCTCCGGTCGAGCACGTACGCCGCCTTCTGGCGGCCGACCCGGGACCTGGCTCCCCGCACCGCCACCGTCCGCGTCCTCCATGAGTCGGCGGGCAGGCGCAGCGTCGTCAGCCACTTCAACAAGGCCACCAAGGGGCGGATCGTGCGCGCGCTGCTCGAGGACGGTGCCGACCCCCGCACCCCGCAGGCGCTCGCCGACGCGCTGACCCGCCTGGGCTGGACCGTCGAGGTCGGCGAGCGGACGCCCAGGGGCACGCAGCTCGACGTGGTGGTCAGCGAGGTCTAACGCAGCGGGATGACGTCGGTCGCCTCGAGCGGGTCCATCCCGCACAGCGCCAGCAGGTCGGCGATGATCGAGCGCACCTGCGCCAGGATCACCTCGGCCGACAGGTCCTCGCTGTGCTCCACGGCCGCCGTGGCGCGGCCGAGCGCGATCAGGTCCTCGATCACCGCGGTGGCCATCCGGTCGGCCACCAGCTCGTCGGCGACCCGCTCCGACAGCGCGGCCAGGTCGCGCATCAGGGAGCCGTACGACGCCGGCACCGGCTCGCGGCGGTACGTGGCCACCGCCACCCGACGTACGACGACGCGGGTGTTGCGCAGGGCCACGTCCAGCGGCTCCACGAGGTCGGCGAGCTGTCGCTGGTGCTCGCCGTGCCGTCGCCGGAAGGGCGACGAGCTCACCACCGACAGGCCCTCCTCCGACGCGGCCCGCAGCTCGGCGATGAGCACGTCGGTCGAGCGGGCGTCGCGCAGCGCGGCGAGGGCCAGGTCGACGTCGCCGTCGCCCAGCCGGTCGGCGGCCGAGCGCAGCAGGTCGGCGATCTTGCGCACCACGACAGCGGCCTGGTCGCGCGGCTTGCGCAAGGGCGCCCGCGGGACCACGGTCGCGGCCACGAGCGCCACCGCCCCGCCGATCAGGGCGTCGGTCCATCGCAGGAACGCATCACCGGGAGCCGGTGCGAGCGCCGCGACCACGATCCCCTGGACGGCGGCCTGGATGATCAGCAGCTGCCCTGCGTCGAGCAGCAGCGCGACCGACATGCCGGCGGCGACGATCAGAGCGATCTGCCAACCTCCGGTGCCGATGAGGTGGGTGGCCACGTCGCCGAGCAGCACGCCCAGCGCGACGCCGACGGTCACCTCGGCGACCCGGCGCTGCCGCTGTCCGTAGGACATGCCGAGCGACACGACGGCGGCGATGGGCGCGAAGAACGGCAACCGGTGCTCGAAGACGTCGGCGGCCAGCCACCAGGCGACGCCTGCGGCGATCGCGCACTGGCCGATGACCCAGCCCTTGGCCCGCAGCCTCCCGGCCCGTTCACGCAGCGACGTGCGTCCGCGCGCGGCCATCAGCTCCGCGTCGACGCGCATGGGCGACCTGCTCTCAGAGTCCCGACTCGTCGCTACGCACCAGGATGCGCTGGCACTCCTCGCACCGGACGACCTCGTCGGCCGGCGCCGAGCGGATGCGCGAGATCTCGGACGCGTCGATGCTCATGTTGCAGCCACTGCACTGACGGCCGCTCAGCAGCGCCGCGCCGACGCCCTTCTGCTCACGGAGCCGCTCGTAGAGCGCCAGCAGGTCGTCCGGCATCCCGTCGACCGCCGGACCCCGTGCGCCCGCGACCTCGGCGAGCGAGGCGTCGATCCCTGCCTGCTTCTCGTCGCGGGCCGTCACCAGCTCCGCCAGCCGCGCATCGATGTCCTCGGCGCGGATGCCGAGGCCGTCCAGCACCTGCTGGGCCTCCTCCAGCGCCTCCATCACCTCGAGCTCGGCATCCTCCAGCGTCGTGATGCGCCGCTCCAGCGAGACCAGCTCGTGCTGCATCCGCTCGAGGTCCTTGGGGTTGGTGATCTGGCCTCCGTCCATCCGCGAGCGGTCCCGCTCGCGGCGCGTCCGGACCTGCTCGACCTCCCGGTCGGCCTTCTTCTGCTCCACCGTGAGGTCGTCGACGACGATCCGGGCGTCGCGGACCTGGTCGGTGAGGGCGGTGCGCTCGGCCTCCAGGGCGGTGATCTCGACCAGCTCGGGGAGGTGGGCGCGCTGGTGGCGCAGCTGGTTGGCGCGCGAGTCGAGATCGGCGACGTCGAGGAGCTTGAGCTGGTGGGTGGGATCGGCCTTCAACGGCTCTCCTGGGGACTTCAGTAGCGGAACGACCACGGATCGGTGCACTGCGTGCTGACCCGGGTGTCGACCCTATCGCCCAGCGCTCCGCGCAGCCGACCCTCCACCACCGGGAGCCAGGTCCACTCGGCGGCCCAGTGGGCCACATCGACCAGCGCGGGCCCGCCGTGCTCCAGGAACTCGGCCGCACGGTGGTGCCGCAGGTCGCTCGTCACGAACACGTCGATGTCGCCCTCGGCGCGGGCCAGCTCGTCCAGCAGGAAGTCCCCCGCGCCGCCGCACACGGCCACCCGGCGTACGGGGCGGTCACGGTCGCCCGCCACCCGGACGCCGTGGGCGGTGCGCGGGAGCACCTCGGCGACGCGGGCGGCGAACGCGTCCAGCGTGGTCTCGTCAACGGTGCCGACGCGCCCGGTGCCGGTGGTGGGCGCTCCGGACACCGGCCGGATCGGGGTCAGCCCGCCCAACCCCAGGGCCAGGGCCAGCGACTCGCTGACCCCGCCCTCGGCCTGGTCGGCGTTGGTGTGGGCCGTCAGCAGCGCGCAGCCACCCACCGTCAGCGCCTGCAGCGTCCTGCCCTTGGGCGTCGTGGCCGCCACGGAGCTGACCGGGGTCAGGAAGAGCGGGTGGTGCACCACCAGCAGGTCGGCACCCCACTCGACCGCCTCTCGGGCCACCTCGAGGGTCGGGTCGACGGCGAACATCACCTTCGAGACCTCAGCCTCGGGGTCTCCCACGACCAGGCCGACAGCGTCGTAGGAGTCGGCCGTGTCCGGTGGATACCACTCGTGCAGGAGGTCGACGACGGCGGCGAGGGAGGGCATGCGGCGATTATCGGTGATCGCGCGAGGTCGGGATCAGTTGACCTGGCGCTCGGCACCCTCCCAGTAGGGCTGACGCAGCTTGAACTTCTGCAGCTTCCCGGTCGCCGTGCGCGCCAGCTCGTCCCGGAACTCGATCGAGGTGGGTGCCTTGTATCCCGCAGCCCTGTCCTTGCACCACGCGATCAGCTCGGCCTCGTCGGCGGACGCACCCTCGGCCAGGACGACGAGGGCCTTGATGGTCTCGCCCCACTTCTCGCTGGGCACCCCGATCACCGCCACCTCGGCGACTGCGGGGTGGGAGAAGAGCACGTCCTCGACCTCGATCGAGGAGACGTTCTCGCCGCCGGTGATGATCACGTCCTTCTTGCGGTCGCTGATCGTGAGGTAGCCGTCGTCGCCGATGACGCCTCCGTCGCCGGTGTGGAACCACCCGTCGACCAGCGCCCTCTCGGACTCGTCGGGTCGCTCCCAGTAGCCCTCGAGGATGACGTTGGACCGGGCCAGCACCTCGCCGTGCTCGTCGGTGCGCAGCCGTACGCCGATGGCGGGCGCGCCGGCCCGGACCAGCCTGCCGGCCCGCTCCTCGGCCGAGAGGTCGTCCCACTCGGCGCGGGTGCGGTTCACCGTGAGCAGTGGCGAGGTCTCGGTGAGGCCGTAGATCTGGATGAACTCCCAGCCCAGCTCCTCCTCCACGCGCACCACGGTCTTCGTGGGAGGTGGCGCGCCGGCCATGATGATCCGCACCCTGTCCCGACCGGGGATCTCGCCCTCCCAGGACTGCGCGGCCTCGAGCACGGCGGCGGCGACGGCGGGCGCGGCACACATCAAGGTGACGCCGTGCTGCTCGACCCGCCGCAGGATCTCGGCGCCGTCCACCTTGCGGAGCACGATCTGCGGCACCCCCAGGCCCGCCACGGCGAAGGGCATCCCCCAGCCGTTGGCGTGGAACATCGGCAGGGTGTGCAGGTAGACGTCGCGGTCGCTGATCCCCGCGTGGAGGCCGAACGTGACGGCGTTGGTCCACAGGTTGCGGTGGGTGAGCTGGACGCCCTTGGGCCGAGCGGTGGTGCCGGAGGTGTAGTTGATGGTGGCGGTGGCGTTCTCGTCCGGGTCCCACACCCGCGGCTCGACCCCTGGGGCGGCGTACATCGCGTCGTCGTCGCCGAGCAGGAACCGGTGCTCGACGTCGATGTTCGCCACCGTCTCCTCCAGCTCGGGGTCGACGTAGAGCACACGGGCGCCGGAGTGGGCCACGATGTAGGCGATCTCGTCGGGGCGGAGCCGGAAGTTGATCGGCACCAGCACCCGACCCGAGCCGCACACCCCGAAGAACGACGTCGAGCAGGCGCGCGGAGTTGTGGCTGATCACGGCCACCCGCTGGCCGACCTCGATGCCGAGCTCGTCCAGCCTGGCCGCCTGCCGTACCGCCAGCGCCTGCATCTCGGCATAGGTCTGCGTGCCGAGCGAGGTGGCCGGCTGGTCGGGCTCGTCGACGAAGCCCACCCGGTCGCCGTAGACGGTCGCTGCGCGGTCGAGGAAGTCAGTGACGCTGAACGGTACGAACACTTCGGGCTCCTGCTCTCCGTGGACCTGTCGGGTCCTGCCCATGCTAGGACTCCCGGCTTCATGAGAGACCTCTCACGCGGCTCTCATGGGTGATCCACGAAGTTCCTGCACCCTGCCTGCATGACTCCGCTGGTGAAGGCCCTGCTCGCCGTGGCGCTCGTCGTTCCCCTGGTGGCCTACGTCGCCGGATCCCTCGCCAGCACCGGGGGCGAGACCCCCGAGCAGCAGGGCCCGGTGATCCTGCGGCGACGGCGTACGAGCCGGCCCGCTCGCGAGCAGCTGACGGCACACGCCCATCCCCCGAGCCGCCCACGTCCACGCCCACGCCTGCTCCCTCTCGTCCGTCGCCCACGAGACGCCGCGCGCGACGATCGACGGCGGCGGCGGTAGCGGCGGAGTGGCGGTAGTGGCGTAGCGGCCGACGCGACGACGCCGAGGCCGACGAGGAGGCCCGGGTCGTGACGCCCGCCGACCCCGATCGAGGACGACGACGACGAGGGACGACGACGAGGACGACGACGGGGACACCGACGACGACGACGACGACACCGACGAAGGCGACGACTGAGCGCCCGCGCAGTGGCCGTCTCTCCCAGGTGTCCGTCCGGACGCGGATCACCGTCGTCATCGCCGTGCTCACCACCGCTCGCGATGACCGGGGCCGGGCTCCTCGTCTACGCCCTCGAGTCGTCGCGGATCGAGCGCTCGGTGACGAGCCAGATCAACCAGGAGATCGCGGAGTTCCGCGACCTGCGGCGGGATCCCAACACCGGGCCGCCCGTTCGACGACGTCGAGAGGGTGCTCGAGGTCTTCCTGACCCGCAACGTGCCCGACGACGACGAGATGCTGGTCGCCTACGTGCGACGGCGACCGCACCCAGCGCGACCGCCAACCGCTACGGCCAGGAGTCCTGGACGAGCCCGCCTACCTGCGTGCCGCTCGAGGACCGAGCAGACGACGGCGGCACGCGTGATCATCGAGTCCGAGGTCTTCGGCGAGATCTGGGTGACCCTCGTGCCCGTGCGCAACGCGCAGGGCCAGGGCTCCCTCGTCATCGTGAACTTCCTCGCTGACGAGCACGACGAGCTCAACAGCACCCTGCGCACCTACAGCGCTGGTCGCGTTGCTCTCGCTCGCTCCTGATCACCGGCGATCGCGGCACTGCCAGTCGGGACGCCTCCTCGCGCCGCTGCGCACGCTGCGAGGAGACGGCACGCGACATCACCGACCACCGACCTGTCCCGGCGCATCCCCGAGCGCGGCAACGACGACATCACCGCGCTCACACGCACCATCAACGCGATGCTCGAGCGGCTCGACGAAGGCTTCGCGCGACCAGCGCCAGTTCCTCGACGACGCCGGCCACGAGCTGCGTACGCCGCTCACCGTGCTGCGCGGCCACCTCGAGCTGCTCGACGACGACGACCCCGTCGAGCGGGCCGAGACCCGGGAGCTGCTGCTCGACGAGGTCGACCGGATGTCGCGGCTCGTCGGCGACCTGATCCTGCTGGCCAAGAGCCGGCGGCCCGACTTCCTCGTCCCCGGCGAGGTCGACCTCGAGTCGCTGACCGAGACCGTGCTCGGCCAAGGCCCGCGGCCTCGGCGAGCGGCACTGGACCCTGGACGACGTCGCGACCGGGACGCGCCGTCCTCGACGAGCAGCGCATCACCCAGGCGCTGCTCCAGCTCGCCGACAACGCCGTCAAGCACACCGACCCCGGGTCCGAGATCGCCGTCGGGTCCGTCACGCTCCGACGACGGTCGTACGCCTCTGGGTGCGCGACACCGGCGACGGCATCGACCCGGCAGACCGGGAGACCGTCCTCGAACGTTTCGGCCGCAGTCGCGTACGACCCGGCGACGAGGGCTTCGGCCTGGGCCTGTCGATCGTCCACGCCATCGTCGAGGCCCACGGGGGCACCGTCGAGATCGCGCGACGCCGAGCCGCGCGGGGCCCGTGTCGAGCTCATCATCCCGACCGGTTCCGCCAAGGAGACCTCATGGCTCAGATCCTGATCGTGGAGGACGAGCAGCGCATCGCTGCCTTCATCGCCAAGGGCCTGCGGGCCGAGGGTCACCAGCCGACCGTGGCCGAGGACGGCCACGCCGGGCTGGACGAGGCCATGTCCGGTCGCTTCGACCTGATGGTGCTCGACATCGGCCTGCCCGGCCTGGACGGGTTCGAGGTCCTCGACCAGCTCCGTTCGCAGGGCAGCCGGATGCCCGTCATCGTGCTGACGGCGCGCGACTCGGTCACCGACACGGTGACCGCACTCGACAGTGGCGCCGACGACTACATGGCCAAGCCCTTCCGCTTCGCCGAGCTGATGGCCCGCATCCGGCTCCGGCTGCGCAGCCTGACCCCGGCCGATGCTCCCGCATCGGGCGACGTCCTGGCGGTCGGGCAGCTGCGGCTGGATCGGCGTACGCGTCACATCAGCGGGACCGGCGGCGACGTGGAGCTCTCCGCGCGCGAGTTCGCGCTCGCGGAGATCTTCCTGCTCAACCCCGGCCAGGTGCTGACGCGCGAGCAGCTCCTCGACCTGGTGTGGGGCTACGACTTCGACCCCGGCTCCAACGTGGTCGACGTCTACGTCGGCTACCTGCGCAAGAAGCTCGGGGGCTCGACGATCTCGACGGTCCGCGGAGTCGGCTACCGGCTCAACGCGTGAGCTGCTCAGCCCTGATCCTGCTCAGCCGCGGATCTTGAAGCCGGCGAGCGACCCGCGCGGCAGGCGCTCCAGCACCGGCTGGAGTGCGTCCGGAGACGTCCGCAGGCAGCGGCCTCGCCTCCGGGTCGACCTGCAGGCAGGCGTCGATGACCTTGGCGACCTCGGCCGGCACGTCGTCGGGCAGGCGGCGGGGCGCCGAGGTCAGCTGCGGGAAGCGCACGCGTACGTCGTCGGCGTCGGGATCGCCCGTGGCGAAGGGCTTGTGGCCGGCGACGGCGTGGAAGAGCGTCGCGCCCAGGCCCCACACGTCGGAGGCGTACGTCGGCACCCGGGCGCCGGGGTCGCACTGCTCGGGCGCACATGTACGCGTCCGTGCCGATCGGGTAGGTGAGCCGGCGGGCGTCGACCTCGGGGCGCGCGACCGACAGGTCGATGAGTCGCGCCGGTGAGCCCATGATGACGTTGCTGGGCTTGATGTCGAGGTGCGTCCAGCCGATGTGGCGCGAAGTAGTGGAGCGAGGCCGCGATGTCGATCGCGAGCGGGAGGTACTGGTAGTCCTGCAACCTGCCGTAGCGACGGATCAGGCTGGACAGCCGCGGGCCGTCGATGTTCTCGAGCACGACGTGCGGCCGCTCGTCATCGGCGCCGCCGCGCAGGCCGCGGACCACCACGGGGTGGTTGATCTCGGCGAGGGCGGCGACCTCCCGGCGCAGCCCGCGCCGGGAGGACTCGTCCTCGACCTGGGACGGGACGGAGGACCTTGACCACGACGGGCGAGAAGGTGATCTCGTCGAAGGCCAGCCAGGCCTCGAAGGCGGAGCCGCCACCGAGGAGCCTCAGCGCGCTCAGCTCAGCGGTGATCTGGTCGCCCTCGGCGAAGCCCCAGCTGTCCTTGGTGCCCATCGTCCTCGTCCCTCCGGCAGTCGTGCGTGGATCAGCGACGGGTGTCGTTGCGGCTGCTGTCGTTGGTCTGGTTGGCGGACCGGTCGCGGGTCCTGTCGCCGCCGTCACGCGTCCAGTCGCGCGTCTTGTCGCCGCGGCTGTTGTCGCGGTCGCGGCTCACACCGGTGAAGTTGCTCGCCGTGTTGTCGTTGGTGTTGGCGCTCGCCCGGAGCGCGTGGCCGTGTCGTCGGGTCGTGGGTGTCGTCGTCGTGGGTGTCGTCGTCATCGTCGTCGGCCATGAGGACGATGGAGGTGGTGTCCTCCTCGCGCTTGGCGGCCTCGTCGGCAGCCGCGGACACCACCGGCGTCGACATGCCGACCAGCCCGAGGACGGCGAGGGTGGCGACGCCCAGCAGGGCGGTGGGAACGAGCTTCTTCATGTGTCTTCCTCTCATCGGGGCCGGTCGGCCCGGTGGATGGGAAGAACTGTGCCGATGAGCCGTGAGGCGACCATGAGCCGACGATGAGACGCCTCTCATGAAGGAGAGGCAGGCCGGACGAGGAGGTGCGTCGGGACGGTTTCGAACCGCCGACCGCTCGGGTGTAAACCGAGTGCTCTACCGCTGAGCTACCGACGCGGGTGCCCGTCGAGACGGGCTGGCACAGACTACGGACGAGTCAGTGCGGGCACAAACTGCAGCGGCGCAAAATGACATGAGTCGAGCCGCTGGCGTCTCGGGTCACCAGCGGCTCGACATGTAGAAGATTACACGACCTGCAAAGGGCGACGCGGCTTTTCCTATTTTCCCCCGAGCGGTCTAGACCGCAGTCTCAGGAGAGGGCCGCGTGCAGCTCCCTGAGGTGCTCGTCGAGGTCGCGTCCGTCGGGGTTGGCGTTGTGCACCGACCACCGCACCATGCCCTCGCGGTCGATGACGTACGACGACCGGCGGGGCACTCCCTTGACCGGGTCGAACACGTCGTACGTCGTGGAGACGGCACCGTGCGGCCAGAAGTCGGCGAGCAGCGGGAAGTTCAGACCCTCGGCCTCCGCGAACGCGCGCAGGGAGTAGACCGGGTCGCAGGAGATGGCGAGCACCTCGGTGTCGAAGCTGAGGAACTCGTCGAGCCTGTTGCGCACGCCGGAGAGCTCACCGGTGCAGACACCGGAGAAGGCGAACGGGTAGAACATCAGCACCACGGCCTTGCGCCCGCGGAACTCGCTCAGGGTGACGTCCTGGCCGAACTGGTCACGCAGGGTGAAGTCGGGCGCCTGACCGCCGATCCGCAGGCCGGGCTCGTTCACGCGTCGTCACCGGAAGTCCAGTCGGCAAGCTCGCGCTTGAGGATCTTGCCCGTGGCGTTGCGCGGCAGCTCGTCGACGAAGACGATCTCGCGCGGCACCTTGAAGCGCGCCAGGCTGGCCCTGACGTGAGACTTCAGGTCGTCCTCGGAGACCTCGCCGAGACTGACCACGAAGGCACGCAGGCGCTGCCCGTAGTCGTCGTCGTCGACACCCACGGCAGCGACCTCATGGACCTGCTCGTGGGTGACGAGGCAGTCCTCGACCTCCTGCGGGAAGACGTTCTCGCCACCGGAGACGATCATGTCGTCGTCGCGACCGGCCACGTGCAGGCGACCGTGCTCGTCGAAGCGACCCACGTCGCCCGAGGACATCAGCCCGTCGATGACCTCCTTGGAGCCGCCGCCGGTGTAGCCCTCGAAGAGCAGCCCGTTGCCGACGAAGATGCGCCCCGTCTCGCCGACAGGCAGCTCGTCCCCGCCGTCGTCGAGGATCTTCACGACCGTGCCGTAGGGCGGCTTGCCGGCCGAGGTCGCGTCCGCGCGCAGGTCCTCGGGTGTCGCGATCGAGGCGTAGGCGACCTCGGTCGAGCCGTAGATGTTGTAGAGGTTCTCGCCGAAGCGGTCCATCCAGGCCTGCGCCAGCGTGGCCGGCAGCGCCGAGCCGGACGACGCCACCACCTTCAGCCCGGGCAGCCGGATCCCGTCGAGGACCTCGGGGTCGAGCGCGAGCATCCGCTGGAGCATCACCGGGATCACGACCATCGACTGGCACCGCAGGTCCTGGGTCGTGCGCAGCGCGGTCTCCGGGTCGAAGGTGCGGCGCAGGACGACCGTGGAGCCGAGCAGCATGGCCAGGGCGAGGTGTGCGAAGCCCCAGGTGTGGAACAGCGGCGCCGCGATGTGCGTACGCCATCCCGCTCGCAGTGGCATGCGCGAGAGCAGCGACACCGCCGCGTCGATGCCGGCCTCCTTGCGGGGTGCCCCCTTGGGTGTGCCCGTCGTGCCCGAGGTGAGGATCACGATCCGGGCGTGCCGTTCGGGCGGGTGCAGGTCGCTCTCGTCGTAGGCCTGCACGAGGCTCTCGAGCGTCTCCCCGTCGATCCCGCTGTCGCTCCACGCGATCAGCCGTCGCTCGACGCTGGCCTTCGCCAGCAGCGGGGCGAACTCCTCGTCGTGGATCACGACGCCGGGGCGCTCACGCTCCAGCACGTCGACGAGCTGCGGGCCGGCGAAGGAGGTGTTGAGGTAGAGGATGTCGGCGCCGAGCTTCGCGATCGCGATCGACGCGTCGACGAAGCCGCGGTGGTTGCGACACATGACGGCCACCGAGTCGCCCTCGCCGACCCCACGCTCGGCCAGGGCACGTGCCAGCGAGTTGGAGCGACGGTGCAGGTCGCCCCACGTCAGCTCACCGAGGTCGTCGATGATGCCGACCCCGTTGGGGTTGCGGGCGGCCAGCGAGGCGAATCCACCGGCGGGGCCGGTCCCCCACTGCACGACCGCCTTGCCCACGTTGACCAGCGTCCGCGGACCGTAGGGCCGGATGACGCCCGCCCGGCCCAGCACGCTGACGGTCGTCCCGATCCCCGCGACCCTCGTCGCGACCGCGTTGCGGGAAAGGCTCACGCGGGGGTCTTCGGCGCGACCAGTCGAGTGGCCTGCCAGTCCTTGCTGACCGCGGCCGTGGTTGTCTGCGACAACCCGGCGATCGGGGCAGCCTCTGACACGTCAGCCGCGTCGACGCTGCCGGGGCGACCCACCTTGGGCGACAGCAGCCAGATCGAGCCACCGCCCACGAGATCGGTCAACGCGTCGACGAGACCGTCGACGAGGTCACCGTCGTCGTTGCGCCACCACAGCAGCACCGCGTCCACGACATTGCCGTAGTCACCGTCGACCATGTCTGCGTCGATGCAGTCCTCGACCGCGACGCGCAGCTCGTCATCGGTGTCGTTGTCCCAGCCGAGTTCCTGGACGACCATCCCGGGCTTCAACCCCAGTCGATCGCCTGTACTTGTCACCGGGGCAGAATCGCCCACCGTCGAGCTCACGCATGGCCTCCAATGTTTGAGTGCCCGTAGTCCACCCGAGTTGGGGATGCGATGCAACCCCGTCCCGCGCAGCGAGCCGTTGCACACCCTAGAGGCAGGGGTGTTCCAACTACCCATGGGTAGATTTCGCGACGGGCTCACGCGTGACACGATGCGTGTGTGAGTGACGTCGAGAAGTCCGCGCAGGACACGCCAAAGCCGGGCCCGTCCATCGTGTCCGTGATCCACGAGGGACTCCCCACCCAGCTGCCCGACATCGACCCCGACGAGACGCAGGAGTGGATCGCGTCCTTCGACGCGATGCTCGACGACCGCGGTCGGGAGCGAGCCCGCTACGTGATGCTCCGGCTCCTCGAGCGGGCGCGCGAGAAGCAGGTCGGCGTGCCGGCGCTGCGCTCGACCGACTACATCAACACGATCCCGCCCGAGCGCGAGCCGTGGTTCCCCGGCGACGAGGAGGTCGAGCGCCGCATCCGCGCCTTCATCCGCTGGAACGCCGCGGTGATGGTCTCCAGCGCCAACCGCAAGGGCCTCGAGGTCGGCGGGCACATCGCGACCTACCAGTCCTCGGCGAGCCTCTACGAGGTCGGCTTCAACCACTTCTTCCGCGGCAAGGAGCACGAGGGCGGCGGTGACCAGCTCTACATCCAGGGACACGGCTCCCCCGGCATCTACGCCCGCGCCTTCCTCGAGGGACGCCTGAGCGAGGAGCAGCTCTACCGCTTCCGCCAGGAGGTCCAGCACGGCGTGGGCAAGGGCCTCTCGTCCTACCCGCACCCGCGGCTGATGCCCGAGTTCTGGGAGTTCCCCACCGTCTCGATGGGCCTGACCGCGATCAACTCGATCTACCAGGCCCGGTTCAACCGCTACATGCACAACCGCAAGCTCAAGGACACCTCGCAGCAGCGGGTGTGGGCCTTCATGGGTGACGGCGAGATGGCCGAGCCCGAGTCGCTCGGCGCGATCCGCATCGCCGCTCGCGAGGAGCTCGACAACCTCACCTGGGTCATCAACTGCAACCTCCAGCAGCTCGACGGACCGGTCACCGGAAACGGCAAGATCATCCAGGAGCTGGAGGCCAACTTCCGCGGTGCCGGCTGGAACGTCATCAAGGTCGTCTGGGGCCGCGAGTGGGACGCCCTGCTCGCCAAGGACGTCGACGGCGTGCTGGTCAACCGGATGAACACCACCCCGGACGGCCAGTTCCAGACCTACTCCACCGAGGACGGCGCCTACGTCCGCGAGCACTTCTTCGGCGGCGACACCCGCCTGCGCGCGATGGTCGAGCACATGAGCGACACCCAGATCGAGAAGCTGCCGCGCGGTGGCCACGACTACCGCAAGGTGTATGCCGCCTTCGACGCCGCGACCAAGCACGCCGGTCAGCCCACGGTGATCCTGGCCCACACCATCAAGGGCTGGACGATCGACGCCCTCGAGGGCAAGAACGCCACCCACCAGATGAAGAAGCTGACCCCGGCGGACCTCAAGAAGTACCGCGACCGCCTCT
Source organism: uncultured Actinomycetota bacterium (assembly GCA_963778975.1). GTDB lineage: Bacteria > Actinomycetota > Actinomycetes > Propionibacteriales > Nocardioidaceae > Nocardioides. The sequence goes on along the minus strand of CAVZWM010000011.1, from coordinate 11,423 downwards.
ACCTCCCGATCAGCGACAAGGACCTCGAGGAGTCCTACGAGAAGACCGGCGGCGCGCCGTTCTTCCACCCGGGCAAGGACTCCCCCGAGATCGAGTACATGATGGAGCGCCGCAAGCAGCTCGGCGGTTCCGTCCCTCGGCGCGTGCTGCGCGCCACCGCCCTCAAGCTGCCCGGTGACGAGATGTACGCCGAGCTCAAGCAGGGCGCGGGCAAGAAGAAGATGGCCACCACCATGGCCACCGTCCGGCTCCTCAAGGACTGGATGAAGGACCCGGAGATCGGCGACCGGCTGGTGCCGATCGCCCCGGACGAGTACCGCACCTTCGGCATGGACTCGATGTTCCCGAGCGCCAAGGTCTACAACCCCGGCGGCCAGCAGTACGAGTCCGTCGACCGGAAGCTGCTGCTGTCCTACAAGGAGTCCGCGCAGGGGCAGATGCTCCACGAGGGCATCTCCGAGGCCGGCGCCGTGGCGTCCGCGACCGCCGCGGGATCGGCGTACTCCACCCACGGCGAGCACATGATCCCGTTCTACATCTTCTACTCGATGTTCGGGTTCCAGCGCACGGGCGACTCGATCTGGGCGATGGCCGACCAGCTGGCCCGCGGCTTCCTCATCGGCGCCACCGCCGGTCGCACCACGCTGACCGGTGAGGGCCTCCAGCACGCCGACGGCCACTCCCCGCTCCTCGCGGCGACCAACCCGGCGGTCGTGCACTACGACCCGGCGTTCGCCTACGAGGTCAGCCACGTCATGCAGAGCGGCCTCGAGCGGATGTACGGCACCGGCGGGCCCAACGGCAACGGCGAGGACGTCATCTTCTACGTCACCGTCTACAACGAGCCGGTGACCCAGCCCAAGGAGCCCGACGACGTCGACGTCGAGGGCATCCTGCGCGGCATCCACCACGTCTCGACCGCCGAAGGCGACGGTCCCCGGGTCCAGCTGCTGGCCTCCGGGGTCGGCTACCCGTGGATCGACCAGGCCGCGACGATGCTGGCCGAGGAGTGGGGCGTTCGTGCCGACACCTGGTCGGTCACCTCGTGGAACGAGCTGGCGCGCGACGGCGCGGAGGCCGAGAAGTGGAACCTCCTCAACCCCGCCGAGCCGGCCCGCCGGGCCTTCGTCACCGAGCGGCTCGACGGGGCTGCCGGTCCGGTCGTCGCCGTGTCCGACTACATGCGTGCGGTGCCGCTGCAGATCGCCCGCTGGATCCCGGGCGACTACCGCGTCCTGGGTGCCGACGGCTTCGGCTTCGCCGACACCCGCGCCGCGGCCCGGCGCTTCTTCCACATCGACGCCGAGAGTGTCGTCGTCCAGGCGCTGCAGGCGCTCGCGGATGCCGGAGAGGTGCCGGTGGAGAAGGTGTCCGAGGCCCTCGCGCGCTACCGCATCGACGACCCGACTGCCGTCAAGGGCGTGAAGCAGGAGGGCGGCGACGCCTGACACAGGCGCCGTCTTCGGGCTCCTGGCAGGGCCGGGAGCCCGCTAGCATCGTCGCGTGATCAGGCTTCTGGTGTCCATCGTGCTGCAGGTCATGGCGAGCGCCGTCGGCCTGATCGCCGCCGCCTGGATCCTGGAGGACATGACCCTGAACGGAGCCGCGTTCGTGATCGCGGTGCTGATCTTCACCGCCGTGACCGTTGTCCTCCAGCCGTTGATCACGCAGATCGCCATCACCAAGGTCGATGCGCTGCGCGGTGGGTCCGCCCTGGTCACGACGTTCGTGGGCCTGCTCATCACCACCCTGGTCTCCGACGGCCTGCAGATCGACGGGGCGTCGACGTGGGTGCTGGCCACGCTCATCGTCTGGGCCGCCACGGTGGTCGCCGCGATCGTCCTCCCGCTGTTCCTCTTCAAGTCGATCCTGCAGAGGCAACGTTCCTGAGGCCTGACCTCACGGTCTCGCGCCTGCCGTCGCCGGCGGGTTCAGGCCCCGGACGCACGTCGTACGGAGTGCACCGGCGCGAGCGGGGTGTCGCCCGCCTCGGCCTGGAGCGGGGCGACGTCGGCACCGGAGTCGAGCAGCTCGCGCCAGCGTTCGCGGTCGTAGGCGATGGGGTCGGTGGTGCGGATGAAGTCACGCACGATCTTCACGAACCGCTGCGGGTGGTCCTTGTGCGGGAAGTGCCCGGCGTTGGGGACGATCTCGACGCGAGCCGTCGGTGCGAGGGCGCTGGCGAAGCTGGCGTGGCTGACCGGGATGATCACGTCGTCGGCACCCCAGATGACGCACATCGGCATCGCGTCGGTGAGGTAGGCCCGGTCGGCCATCGTGACGATCTGGCCCTTCCAGTCCACGACCGCCCGGACGACGTGACGGATCGCCGCGCGGGTGCGCGGGTCCTTGAACGAGTCGTAGATCTCCGCGGCCTCGCCGAGGTCGCGGAACTGGGTGATGCCGCTCCTCGCAAGCAGGCGCATCGCGCCCGTGCCGACGTGCCGCACGCCCGGGAGGGCGAGCACGCCCATGACCTGGTGGAAGCCGGGCGTCGTGATGACCCGGATCGCCGGCGTGACCTCGGGACCGAGCCCGCCGGAGCCGACGAGGACGATGCGCTCGGTGCGCTCGGGGTACTGGTAGGCGAACTGCATCGCGACGCCGCCGCCGAAGCTGTGCCCGACGACGGTGACCGTGTCGATGCCGAGCACGGTCAGGAGGTCGCGCATGCCGTTGGCGTACCCACCGACGCTGTAGTCGGCGCGCGGCTTGGCCGAGTCGCCGTGGCCCAGCAGGTCGGGCGCGATGACGGTGAAGGTGCGCGAGAGGGACTCGATCACCGGTTCCCAGGTGCTGTGGTCGCAGGCCAGTCCGTGGAGCAGCAGCAGTGCCGGCCCCGACCCGGTCTTCACGTAGGCGCGGCGATGACCGTGGACGGTGACGTACTGCAACTGTGAACTGCGTCGACGCACGTGGGACCTCCAGAGGTAAGTAACGGATTCAACCACTGGGGCAACTCGGAGTTACGCCCGCCCTCGGTGCCGATGCCAAGTCGTGATCTGGGTGGACCGGTCGACTCCGTCGCGCCGCCCGGTCGCACCTTCGTGGGAACCCCACTACGGACACGACCGCACTACAGTCGTCCCATGCCCCCGTCCCGCCGCCGCGCAGCCGCGGCGCTGCGCAGCTCCTCGGGGGCGTTGAGCACGGCCGCCACCGGGCGGATGTCGAGCGACCTGCCGTGGTTCGACGACCTCAGCGCACAGGACCGGTCGTGGGTGGGACTGATCGTCCAGGCCGGCATCCGCGGGTTCGTCGACTGGTACGACGTCGAGGTCGAGTCGAACGATCCGGACCCGCTCGCCGTCGCCGTGTTCGGTGCCGCCCCGCGCGAGCTGACCGGCGTCATCTCGCTGCAGCAGACCGTCGAGCTGGTGCGGCTCAGCATCCGGGTCGTCGAGACCAACATCGACGACCTGATCCACCCCGACGACCTCGGGGCGGTGCACGACGCGGTCCTGCGCTACGCCCGCGAGGTGGCCTTCGCCACCGCCGCCGTCTACGCCCGGGCCGCCGAGTCGCGTGGCGCCTGGGACGCCCGGCTGGAGGCCCTCGTCGTCGACGCGGTGGTCCGTGCCGAGGCCGACGAGACGGTCCTGTCCCGCGCCAGCGCCCTGGGCTGGGGTGCCCACGGCGACGTCGCAGTCGTGCTGGGAGCGACGCCTCCGCACCGCGCGGAGCTCGATGTCTTCGAGTCCGTACGCCGCTCGGCCCGCGGCGGCGACATGGACGCCCTGTGCGCCACCCAGGGCGATCGGCTCGTCGTCGTCCTCGGCGGCGTACGCGAGCCGCTGAAGGCAGCGACCCGGCTGATCGACCACTTCGGCGACGGCCCGGTCGTCGTCGGACCGGTGACCGCCGACCTCGCGCACGCCCATGCGTCCGCCCGGGCCGCCCTGTCGGCCCACCGGGCGGCCAGCGGCTGGCCGGACGCACCTCGACCCGTGATGAGCCGGGACCTGCTTCCCGAGCGCGCGCTGGCCGGCGACGGGCACGCCCGGCGCCACCTCGTCGACGATGTCTACCTCCCGCTGCTCGCCGCCCGGGGCACGCTCCTGGAGACGCTGGGCGCGTGGTTCGAGCACGGGTCCTCGATCGAGGCCACCGGCCGCGCCCTCTTCGTGCACCCCAACACGGTGCGCTACCGCCTCCGGCAGATCTCCGACATCAGCGGCTGGTCGCCCACCCGCCCGCGCGAGGCGTTCACGTTGCAGCTCGCCCTGATCCTCGGGTCGCCAGTCCGGCCGCACCGAATTGTAGGAACCCTACAAACATCTGGGGGTGAGTTTCGTCGGCGTCTGACCCGCGCCGGGGTCCCCCGAGGCGTCAGAGTGGTCGTGTGCTCGTCATCGTCGCTCCCGGTCAAGGGGCCCAGACCCCCGGTTTCCTCACTCCGTGGCTGGAGGACCCGACCTTCGCCGCACGGTTCGACTGGCTCGCCACGGTCGCCGGGCTCGACCTGGCCCACTACGGCACCCAGGCCGACGCGGAGACCATCCGCGACACCCGGATCGCCCAGCCGCTGCTCGTCGCCACCGGCCTGATCGCCGCCCTCGACGTCTTCCCGCACCCCGCCGACACGTTCGCCCGCATCGGTGCGGTCGCCGGCCACAGCGTCGGTGAGCTGACCGCCGCTGCCGGCGCACGCGCCATCAGCGCCGAGCAGGCGATGGTGCTGGTGCGCGAGCGTGGTGCCGCGATGGCCGACGCGGCCGCCGCGACGCCCACCGGCATGACCGCGGTCCTGGGTGGCGACCGCGACGAGGTGCTGGCCGCCGTCGAGCGTCACGGACTCACCGCCGCCAACGACAACGGTCCCGGCCAGGTGGTCGCCGCCGGCACGATGGAGCAGCTGGCCGCGTTCGCGGACGATCCGCCCGCCAAGGCACGGTTGATGCCGCTGAGCGTCGCCGGTGCGTTCCACACCAGCCACATGGCCCCGGCGGTCGAGCGCCTCGCCTCCCTGGCCCGCTCGGTCTCGACCCACGACCCCCGCACTCCCCTGATCTCCAACCGCGACGGGCAGATCGTCCACGACGGACGCGAGGTCGTCCGCCGCATCGTCGGGCAGATCTCCAACCCGGTCCGGTGGGACCTGTGCCTGGAGACCATGACCGACCTCGGCGTGACCGGCATCCTCGAGATGCCGCCCGCCGGCACCCTCACCGGCATCGCCAAGCGGGCCCTCAAGGGTGTCGAGACCTTCGCGCTCAAGACCCCCGACCAGCTCGACGCCGCCCGCGCCTTCTGCGACAAGCACGGGGAGGCCTCGATGATCGAGACCACGCCGACCTGGCGGATGGTCGTCTCCCCCGCCAAGGGCACCTTCCATCTCGACGCCGAGGCGTCCGACAGCGACGTGCTGGCGCCCGGCGCACCGATCGGCGAGGTGGCCAGCCTGCGCGACCGCACCGAGATCACGGCGCCGCACGGCGGCTCCGTCGTCGAGTGGCTCGTCGAGGACGGCGACCTCGTCTCCCCCGGCCAGCCGCTCCTGCGCCTGCACCCCGAGGCGACCCACTGATGGCCGCGCTCAACACGACCACCGGGGCGCAGCACGCGGCCATCCTCGGCATCGGCGCCTACCGGCCCGTCCGGGTCGTCCCCAACTCCGACGTCGTCGACGCCATCGACTCCAGCGACGAGTGGATCCAGCAGCGCTCGGGAATCAAGACGCGCCGCTGGGCCGGGCCCGAGGAATCGGTCCAGATGATGTCGGTCGAGGCGTCCAGGATCGCCATCGAGCGGGCCGGTCTCGACGCCAGCCAGATCGACTGCGTCGTCGTCGCCACGGTCAGCCACCTGCTCCAGACCCCGGCAGTCGCCACCGCGATCGCCCACGAGCTCGGCACCGACAATGCCGCCGCGTTCGACATCTCCGCGGCGTGCTCCGGGTTCTGTCACGGCGTCGCGCTGGCCTCCGACATCGTCCGGGCCGGTAGCGCCCGCTACGTCCTGGTCATCGGCGTCGAGCGCCTCACCGACATCCTCGACCTCACCGATCGCGGCACCGCCTTCATCTTTGCCGACGGTGCGGGGGCAGCCGTCGTCGGACCCAGCGACACTCCGGGCATCGGTCCGGTGGTGTGGGGCTCCGACGGCGAGCAGTTCGACCTCATCCGGCAGCGCGAGGACTGGCGCGACGTCGTCGGCAGTCCCGAGGTGCCCGGCAGCGGTGTGATGCCGCACCTGACCATGCAGGGCAACCCGGTGTTCCGCTGGGCGTCCTTCGCCATGGCGAGGATCGGCCAGCAGGCGCTGGACGCGGCCGGCATCACCCTCGACGAGCTCGACGTCTTCGTGCCCCACCAGGCCAACATGCGCATCATCGACGCGATGGCCCGATCCATGAAGCTGCCCAGCACGGTGCGGATCGCCCGCGACGTCGCCGACCAGGGCAACACCTCGGCCGCGTCGGTGCCGCTCGCGCTCGACCGGATGATCGCCGAGGGCGACGCGAAGTCCGGTGACCTCGCGCTGCTCATCGCCTTCGGCGCCGGACTTTCCTACGCGGCTCAGGTCGTCACCGTTCCCTGACCCGCACCACCCCCTACCGCACCAACCCACAAGCAGCACCCACCTAGAGAAGGGAAGGCCCCATGGCCACCACCGAAGAAATCCGCGCGGACCTCGCCGAGATCGTCAACGAGGTTGCCGGCGTCGACGCCGCGGACGTCCAGCTGGACAAGTCCTTCGTCGACGACCTCGACGTCGACTCGCTCTCCATGGTCGAGGTCGTCGTCGCCGCCGAGGAGAAGTTCGGCGTGACCATCCCCGACGACGAGGTCAAGAACCTCAAGACCGTGGGCGACGCTGTCGCCTTCATCGAGCGCTCCCAGGGCTGATCTGCCCCACCAACGCGTCACGGGCGGCTCGCACCAGCCGCGGCCGCCCGTGACGGCCCCCTCCTCCACCCCTCGCGAGAACGGAACCTCCCAGATGCCCTCGACACGCGTAGTCGTCACCGGACTCGGCGCCACCTCCCCGGTCGGCGGGGACGTCCCCACCACCTGGCAGGCGCTGCTCGCCGGCACGTCCGGCGTACGCCACCTCGAGGACGAGTGGGCCGAGACGCTCCCCGTGAAGATCGGCGGCCGCATCGCCGTCGAGCCGTCCGAGGTCCTCGACCGGGTCAAGGCCCGTCGACTCGACCGCTCGAGCCAGTTCGCCATGATCGCGGCCGACCAGGCCTGGGAGGACTCCGGGCTCGAGGGATCAGGCCTGGAGCCCGAGCGCCTCGCCGTCTCCATCGCCTCCGGCATCGGCGGCGTGACCACGCTGCTCGGCAACTACGACACGCTGCTCGAGAAGGGCCCGCGCCGGGTCTCCCCCCTCGCCGTGCCCATGCTCATGCCCAACGCGCCCGCGGCCAACGTCAGCCTGAAGTACGGCGCCCGCGCGGCCGTGCACGCCCCGACCTCGGCCTGCGCCTCCGGCAACGAGGCCATCGCCATGGCGATCGACCTCATCCGCCTCGGGCGTGCCGACGTGGTGATCGCCGGCGGCACCGAGGCCGCGATACACCCGCTGCCGATGGCGGCCTTCGCCAACATGATGGCGCTCTCCAAGAACGAGGGCGACCCGACCACGGTCTCGCGCCCCTGGGACTCGGCCCGCGACGGCTTCGTCCTCGGTGAGGGTGGCGCCGTGCTGATCCTCGAGTCCGAGGAGCACGCCCTGGCCCGTGGAGCCAAGATCTACGCGACCGTCCTCGGCGCCGGGATCAGCAACGACGCCCACGACATCGCCCAGCCCGACCCCGAGGGTCGTGGCGGCACTCGCGCCATCAAGATGGCGCTGCGCGAGGGGGACGTCGACCCGGCCCGCGTCGTGCACGTCAACGCCCACGCCACCTCGACGCCCAAGGGCGACATCGCCGAGGGCCTCATGCTGCACACCGTCCTCGGCTCGCACGTCGACCGCTGCGTCGTCACGAGCACCAAGTCGATGACCGGCCACCTCCTCGGTGGTGCCGGTGCGCTCGAGGCCGTCGCGACCGTGATGGCGCTGAAGGACCGCAAGAGTCCGCCGACCATCAACCTCGACAACCTCGACCCGGAGGTCGAGCTCGACATCCCGACCGAGGCCCGGGCACTGCCCGAGGGCGACATCGTCGCGCTCAACAACTCCTTCGGCTTCGGTGGCGCCAACGTCGCCGTCGCCTTCGGCAGCGCCTGACCATCCGGGCTCGACACTCGCAAAGGACTCCGATCTCGTGACTGCCACGCAGACCGCACCCGCCAAGCTGCCGCGCTCGGAGGACCCCCGCAACCCGGTCCACCGGCTCGACTGCCCTGCTCGACGAGGGCACCCTCGAGCTCATCACCCCCGATGACGACTCGGGCATGCTGGCGGCCGTCGGCCGGGTCGACGGGACGTCCGTCGTCGCGTTCTGCAGTGACCCGACCGTCATGGGCGGCGCGATGGGTGATGTCGGTTGCCGGGTGGTCGTCGATGCCTACCACCGCGCGATCACCGACGGCGTACCCATCATCGGCCTGTGGCACTCGGGCGGCGCCCGGCTGGCCGAGGGCGTGCTCTCGCTCCACGCCGTGGGCCGCATCTTCCAGGTGATGACCCAGGCCTCCGGCGTGATCCCGCAGATCTCCGTCGTGCTCGGCCCCGCCGCCGGCGGCGCCGCCTACGGACCGGCCCTCACCGACGTGGTCATCCTCGGTCCGGAGGGACGCATCTTCGTCACCGGTCCCGACGTGGTCCGCTCGGTGACCGGCGAGGACGTCGACATGCTGCGGCTCGGTGGTCCGGAGCCGCACGGCCGCCGCTCCGGTGTCGTGCACATCCTCACCGAGTCCGAGCGCGAGGCCCTCGACCGGGCGCGCACCGTCGCCTCGCTGCTCGGTGCCCAGGGCAGCCTTGCTGCCGACGAGGTGGAGGACCGCGACCTCGGCGCCCTGCTGCCGGAGTCGAAGAAGCGCGCCTACGACGTGCACCCTCTCGTCGACGGCCTGCTCGACGAGGGCACCATGCAGGAGCTCCACGCGCGCTGGGCCCCCAACATCGTGACGGCCCTCGGTCGCTTCGGCGGCCGCACGGTCGGCGTGGTCGCCAACAACCCGCTGCGCCTCGGTGGCTGCCTCGACTCGTTGTCGGCCGAGAAGGCCTCGCGCTTCGTGCGCATGTGCGACGCGTTCGGCGTGCCGCTCGTGGTGCTCGTGGACGTCCCGGGCTACCTCCCCGGCGTCGGCCAGGAGTGGGACGGAGTCGTCCGCCGTGGAGCCAAGCTGCTGCACGCCTTCGGCGAGTGCGTGGTCCCGCGCATCACGCTGGTGACCCGCAAGACCTACGGCGGCGCCTACATCGCCATGAACGCCCGCTCGCTGGGCGCGACCCGGGTGTTCGCGTGGCCGGGTGCCGAGGTGGCCGTGATGGGTGCCGTCGCCGCCATCCGCATCCTCCACCGGCGCAAGCTGGCCGACGTCTCCCCCGAGATCCGGCCGCAGGTCGAGGCCGAGCTGGCCGCCGAGCACGAGCGCATCGCCGGCGGGGTCGACAAGGCGGTGGAGATCGGCGTCGTCGACGAGGTCGTCGAGCCCACCCGGACCCGCAGTGCGATCGCGCACGCCATGCGGCACGAGATCGACACCGCCGGCGTACGCCGCGGGCGCCACGGCAACATCCCGCTCTGAGCGAGCCGGTTCGCGCCCGGACGCTGAGCGATCCGCGAGCTCAGACCACCTGGTGCAGCCAGCGCACCGGAGCGCCTTCGCCGGCGTGGCGGAAGGTCTCCAGCTCGTCGTCCCACGGCTTGCCGAGCAGCTTGTCGATCTCGAGCAGGAGGGTGGTGTCACCCAGAGCAGCCTTGACCACGGCCGCCTTGAGGCGATCCTCGGGGATCAGGATGTCCCCGTGCGGCCCGGTCACGGCGTGGAAGACACCCAGGTCGGGAGTGCACGAGAACCGCGTGCCCTCCGTCGAGCTGGTCGGCTCCTCGGTGATCTCGAAGCGAAGGTGGTTCCACCCGCGCAGCGCCGACGCCACGGCGGCAGCCGAGCCCGCGGAACCGGCCCACGACAGCTCGGCGCGGTAGGCGCCCGGCTGGGCAGGCTGCGGCGTCCAGTCGAGCGAGACGGCAACTCCGAGGACTCCGCCCACGGCCCACTCGATGTGCGGGCAGAGTGCAGAGGGTGCAGAGTGCACGTAAAGAATGCCCCGTGTCCCCGGACCGTCCGGGCGGCTGGCAATGCGTGTGGTCACCACGACCTCCTTGAGTTCCGACGCTCCAGATGCGCCTTCCCCAGCGGTCTGTCGTCCAAGCTCTCAGAGATCGAGTGACACCTATGTGATTAGTGGCTCCATTGTTGCCGATGTGGCGCAAGAACGCCAGCGTGTCGACCCTCAGGCCTGTCGGCGCTCCAGGAGGTCGGCGCGCTCAGCCGCGTCGGTGATCTGCTCGGAGTCGATCGCGTGGGTCCGGTGGAACCACGCCAGCGCGTCGGACTCGCGTCCGGCGGCCTCGAGGATGTCGGCGTACGCGTAGCGCAGTCGCGCCACCCAGGTGGCCCGCGTCTTGGACTGGAGGGGTGCGAGCTCGAGCGTGCGCAGCGCCGCATCGAGCTGGCCCATGTCACGCCGGGCGCCGGCCTCGACGAGCGTCATCTCGGCCTTGGCCTCGGGTGCGAAGTTCGAGACCGAGGGGCTCTTGGCCAGCTTGATCGCCTGCTCCGGGTTGCCCAGGGCACGGTGGCAGTCCGCCATGATCGGGAGGTAGTCAGTGGCTCCGTTCATCCGCTTGGCCGCACGCAGCTCGGCCAGCGCCTCGGCGTAGTGGCCGGCCGCGTAGGCCGCCTCGCCGGTGGCCTCACGCACGACGGCAAGGCGCGAGGCACGAGCCCGGGCCGCCAGGGTGTGCTGGTAGGCGGTCTCGGGGTCCTCGTCGATCAGGATCCCGGCCGCAGCCAGGTGCCGCGCCACGCGGGCGGCCAGCTTCTCGGGCAGGCCCTTGAGCTGTGCGCGGACAGCCGGGTCCAGCTCGGCGCCCGTGATCTCCTCCGGCAGGTCGGGTCCGTCGTAGGTGGACTGCTCGACGGTGCGCGGACGTTCGTCACCGGAGCGACCGCGGAACGCACGTGACGAGCCGGACTTGTCGCCCGACTTGTAGCCGCCGGAGCCGGAGCCGCGACCCTTGTCGGGTGCCCGCCACGACCGCGGGAGTCGCCGGACGACGGGCGTCCGCCACCTCCGCGACCGGTCGAGCTGCCCGGCCGGCAGAGTCCCCACGACCCGCGGATCCTCCACGGCTCGCTCCGGTGCCGCCTCGCGACGGACGCTGTCCTCCACGGTCCTCGGCCACGGCCGCACTTCCCTTCTCAAGTTCTTTGCCCCGTACGGGTGCCACGGTACTCAGTTGTGCCGTGAAATGACGCAGAGGCCACCAGTCACCTGGTGGCCTCTGCCCAATG
>CAVZWM010000010.1:0-37875 GCA_963778975.1 uncultured Actinomycetota bacterium | reverse complement strand
TCCGACAACCCGGTCAGCACCACCACGCCCACGACGATCAGGGCGGGGAGGGCCGACATGCCGAGCAGGAGGAACGGCAGGATCTTCGACTTGCCCGAGCGGCCCAGGCCGTACACGTGGCGCAGGCCGGTCGTGAACAGGGTCAGTGCGATCGTGCCGGTGCCGTCGCGGCGCCCGTCGTAGTGGCGGTAGCCCAGGTCGTGGATGACGCCGGAGCGTGGCTCTTCAGACATGTGCGCCTCCGTCCAAGAACACGTCCTCGAGGTGACGGCGGTCGGGCTGGAGGCGCATCAGGCCGAGGCCGAGCTCCGCGGCGACGTCACGGATGATGTCGTGGGCCGCCCCCTCGCCGGCGAGCTCGGGCGGAGGTGGGTCGACCGCGACCATCGCGCCGCGCGGGCGACACGAGAGGCCACGCTTGGCGAGGGCCTCGCCGAGGCGGTCGCGCTCGGTCGCCGTGCCGATGACCTCGACGAGCAAGTTGCCGGTGCGCTCCAGGAACTCACCCGTCGCGCTCGACCGCAGCAGGTGACCGCCGTCGAGCACGATCACGTGGTCGCTGACCTGCTCGAGCTCGCCGAGGAGGTGGGAGGTGACGAGGACGGCGATCCCGAACTCGCTGCCGATGCGCTGCACCAGCCGCAGCATGTCGTTGCGCGCGGCAGGGTCGAGGCCGTTGGTGGGCTCGTCGAGGAAGACCAGTCGGGGGTCGTGGACCAGAGCCTGCGCGAGCTTGGCGCGCTGCTTCATGCCCGTGGAGTAGCCACCCATCGGGCGGTAGCGCTCCTCCTCCAGTCCCACGTGGCGCAGCACGTCGGCGGCGCGCTCGCGGGCCGAGGAGGCGCCCAGGCCCGACATGCGGGCCATGTGGACGACGAAGTCGCTCGCGCTGACGTCGGGCGGCAGGCAGTCGTGCTCGGGCATGTAGCCGACCAGCCGGCGGATGTCCTGGCTCGCGTGCTCGATGTCGTGGCCGAGCACGCTGCGCGCGGCCACTCGGTCGGCTCCAGCAGGCCCAGCAGGATCTTGATGAGCGTGGACTTGCCGGCACCGTTGGCGCCGACCAGCCCGGTCACGCCCTCGCCGACCGTCGACGGTCAGGTCGGTCAGCGCATGGACCGTTCCGTAGTGCTTGGTGAGGCCGGCGGTCGCGATGACCTGCGCCTGGCCGATGGTTGCCCCCGTCACGACAGCCACGCTAGCGGTCGTCGCCCTCCGGGAGCATCAGGGAGGTCCCCGAGGCGTGTGGGGGTTCGGTGAAGATCCGTCGGCGAGCCCTAGACTTGGCGCCTCACATTCCCGGTTGGTCTGCCGGCAGGGCCCGCCTGACTTTGAATCAGGACTAGCGACGTAGGTTCGACTCCTACCCGGGGAGCTCTTGCTCTCGTGCCCATGCCGTCTTTCAGGAGACGCCGGGACCGTTCGGCAACGGCGGGCTGAAGCCCTTCGAGACCACCACGACGGACGGCAGCGGTGCCTACGAGGTGGACGGCCTTCCCGCCGACGACTACGTCATCCGCTTCACCGATCCCAACGGTGGGTGGTTGACCGAGGGCAACGGCAACGTCCCCGAATACGGCGATTCACCGCCCATCACGGTGGCTTCGGGACAGACGGTCTCCAGCCAGAACGCCGTGCTCTCGCGGGCGGGACTCATCACCGGTCGCGTCACCAACGGTTCGGTCGCCCTCGCCGGCATCCGGGTGTCGGCCCTGGTCGACGAGGGGGATGACAGCTGGGTGTCGACCGCCATCGACCTGACCGATGCCAATGGGCTCTACACCGTGGGCGGCCTTACGACGGGGTCCTACAAGGTGACGTTCTACGACCCGGCCAACGTGTACCTCCAGGAGTACTGGAACAACGTCGCGACAGTGGAGGCCGCCACGCCGCTCGGAGTTGTCCAGGGCAGCGCCTCGTCATTGCCCGACGTCGTCCTCGCCCGTCGGGTGATCCGACCCCCACCCCGACGCCCACCCCGACGCCGACCGTGACTCCCACGACGACGCCGACGGTCGCGCCGACGACACCGGCGCCGTCCGTCACCCCGACGCCGACGGTGCCTCCTGCACCGCTACCGACAGCGATCACCTTCCCCTCAGGGATGAAGGTGGCCGGTTCACTCACGGTCGGCTCCACGCTCAAGCTGAAGAACTACCAGGCGATCTTGAGCCGGGCAGCGACGACGTACTCGTTCCAGTGGTACGCCGGCACCAAGGCGATCAAGAAGGCGAACAAGTCCAAGCTCAAGCTCACCCCCGCACTGAAGGGCAAGAAGATCTCGGTCAAGGTCACCGCCAAGGCCGGCACCCTCGCCAAGACCAAGAAGCTCAAGTTGGGCAAGGTGAAGTAAACCGCTGGCACGCGCCTAGCGTTCCCCGCGAGGCTGGCCGACGACCATCTATCGCCAATTCTGGGGAGCGTCCAGGCCGTCCACGCATACGGGAGCGACCAGGTGCTCCGCTGGTCTCCTGTACATGGCCTCACTCATGACTATCGATCGGAGCGAATCATGAGGACGATTTGGAATTGGCAGGGCTATCCCTGCGCTCGTCATTGCCGGTGCGCTGACCGTGGGTGCTGCAGCCGGTGGTGCCTCCGCCGCGTTGCTCATCACGGGCAAGCAGATCAAGGACAACACCGTGACGACCAAGGACATCAAGAACGGGACGCTCAAGAAGAAGGACATGTCCTCCAAGGCAATCGAGGCCCTCGAGGGTGCACCGGGTCGGCCGATCCGGCCGGAGACCAGGCATCAGCGGCTACCAGCCGATTCAACTCGGTGTCGGTCCCGGCCGATCAGGCGGCAAGGTCGGCGGTGGCCTGCCCATCGGGAAGCGACTGCTCAGCGGTGCATGCGTCGTTCGGACGGTTACGACGGCACCCACGTCGACGTCGACATCGGCACCACCAACTACTGGGACCGCTGGAGCCCCTGGCGTATCGACGCGCTCACCATCGAGATCATCTCGCGATCGTCAAGCTGATCGTCACAGGCGTCGTCGGTCCACCGGTGATCCCCGAAACAGTCGGATTACAAGACCGGCGCGCAGCGGCATGGGCGCGATGCCCACCCCACGACGTACGACAACCGCTGGCGCGCGTCCACGAGCTCGCCGCGACGACGGACCGGTCCCGGTCGACGGCGTCACGGGCACGGCGGATCGGCAAGTCGACCCTGGCCACCAGGCTCGGCGCAACCTCGGCCTGAGCCTGACCAGGTCGTCCCGACGGACTGCTCTACGCCACCGCGTCGGCCCCGCGGCCGGGATCGAGAGCGGCGCGACTGGCCTCTGATCGACGCGCTGGTGACGGGCGTACGACATACCCGCCGCCGGAGCCGCTGCGCTTCGACTACCGCTGGTGGACGCGAGACCGGCGTCGAGGCCGCCCGATGCCACCATCCTCGTCGTCGAGGACATCCGCTGATCGATGACCGCACGCGCGACTGGTTCGACCTGACGATGTCGATCGACCTCGACCCGGAGGCGGCCGGCCAGCGGCCAAGGCGCGCGACCTGCTGCAGGGCGACGACCAGGCGAAGCTCGACCTCTGGGAACCAATGATCCCCGAGGGCCACGACTACAACGCTCAAGCGACCGCAGACCGCGCCCACCTCGTCCTCGGCCCCGAGGCTGACGGCGGAAGAACGTCACGTGCCGGGCCCTGGACCCTGTCGGGGCTCCCGGTGGAGCGATACTCGTAGGAGAACCTCAGGAGACCGTGATCAATACCCGCCAGCCCCCCTCCACCCGACCCCGTCCGGGTAGTGATCGAGGACGTCCCGGACCTCGAAGAACGCGTGAAAGACGCAGCGCGACGAGCTCGCGAGTCCGACCGCGGGGTCGTGCCGTCGAGCCGTTCGTGCCGGCATACCACGCCGCCAAGGCGCGCATGATCCGACGTATGGACGAGGCCCTCACGGTGGCGCGCCGGGCCGCGCCGTGTGTCGAGATCCGGATGGCGTCCCGATCGACCTGCCCCGCCCCGGGGCGCGCCGTGACGGGGGTGCTGCGAGGTCCCGTCGTCCCCGTCCCACTAGAGCGTCTGGAGCGCTGCTCTAGCCGGAGGAGCTCGTCGAGCAGACCGAGGACGTACGCCGCGGCGGCCCGTCGGCTGCTCGCAGCGCGCACAGTCTGGAACGTCAACTCGACGGCGCGCGGAGGTGGTGTCGCGGAGATGCTGCACGCCCTACGTGACTATGCAGCAGCACCACATGGACGTGCGGTCGCTGGTGGTCAAGGGACCCGATTTCTTCGCCGTCACCGGCGGTCCACAACCAGCTGCGCATGTCCAAGGCGCCCGGCGCTTCGACCTCCGCTCGCGAGGCGTTACGACGCCACGCTGGCGCAGGACAGCGACGAGGTCGTCGGTCTCGTGCAGCCCGGTGGCGTGGTCTGCCTGCACCGCGACCCCCAGGCGGCTGACCGCCCAGCCTGCGGCCGGTGCCTCGGTCGTGTGGCGCTGCCACGTGGGTCTCGACGAGCGCGACCAGGTCGACCCGAGGAGCATGGGTTTCCTGCGCAAGCTGGTCGAGCCCGGCGCATCGTTCGTACCTCGCGTAGAGTTCACCGACTGGGTGAACAGCGATCACTCGATCATCCCACATCACTCGATCCCTTCAGCCCCAGGAACGCCGACGTGGGCGACCAGTACGTCGAGGTGCTCGTCCACCGCCACTCGTCGTCGAGGCGCACCACTCAAGTACCGGCTGGCGTCGTTCTGCAGGTCGCCGATGGGACCGGCTCAAGGACGTGGCAGAGGTCCTCGATGCCTTCGCAGCACCTCGCCGACCCCGCCGATGTCCACCTGGTGCTGGCGGTTTCCCGACGAGTGGCGTCGCCGATGACCCCGAGGCCTCCGAGGTGCTGGCCGGAAGTTCAGTCGCGGTCGCGCTACGCTTCACACTCGTGCGCGAGCGCTACCACCTCGTGTCAGTTTCCAATCGGACAACCTCGACCAGAACACCACATCGTCGATGCCCTCCAGCGCTGGTCGACGATCATCATCCAGAGGCCTCGCGAAGAGGTCGCCTCGCCGTCGTTCGAGACCGATGGAAGGGCGACCATCGTCCACCTCGCCATCCATGGCATCCAGGACCAGATCCAGCGCCAGGGTGCCGGCGGCTGCTGCTCGACGATCCGCGAGCCGGTGCCGAGCTGGCCGCCGCATCCGCTACCCAGCGATGCCGACCGGTGTACGTCGATAGACAGCCGCCCACCTGCGCGTCATCACTCCTCGCCGACCGGCGCCTGGTCCAGTATCGTGAGCTGTTCGGGCAGCTGATCGACGCGCAGAGCGTCGAGGACTACCCGCAGGACGCACGTCGCTCGCGGCCGGTGACGGCGCGGTCTTCCTCCCAGCGCGGATCAGCAGGATCAGGAAGATGTCTGCATCACCGATCCGCTGCAGGAGGCCGCTGGGCTGCAGGACCCTCGCGCGGCTCCTGCTTGAGCCGGGCGAGGGCCGCACGATGCCGTTTCGCCGCGAGCAGCGCGAGCGTCTCGAGGGCGTCCGCGCCGGTGAGGTCGACCTTGACCATGTCCTCGCGTTCAGCGCCGTTCGGCAGGTCGCTCATGGCCTCGAACTGCTGGAAACGCCGAGACAGAAGGTGTTCGGCGTTGGCGGAAGGACGTGGGCGTCGTAGCGGTAGACGAGCAGGCCGGATTCCACTACGAGGAGGCTGGTCGACGACCACGCCCTGGAGCACGCCCAGGACGAGCACGCCCGAGGTCGTTGGCGGCCGATGAGCAGCCTCATGCGCGTAGCGCGCGATCCAGGGCGAGCTCCTTGACGTCGATCAGCCTCGCCCGGACGACGACAACCGCCACCGCGCCGCGTCGAACACGCGGCCCGATGGGCGGCCGCCGTCGATGCAGCGACAACATCACCACGCAACGCCCCGCTCCGGCGGCCGGAGGTGCCCGGCCGCCTCATCGCTGGTTTCCCGGCGTCGCGCATGCTCCCCGGACACCAGGGCGGTTCCAGCCCTCCCAGCCCGGCCCGCAGCCGGACGGGCTGAGGATCGGGTCGTCGCCGCTTTGCTGACGACAGCCGCGCGAGGTCGCCGAGTTGGAGTTCGGCATGTTGTCGCCGCAGTGCTCTTCGTCCACCAGGTGGCCATGCAGAACTGCGGCGCCAGCCAGCGCCGCAGGGCGTGCTCAGGATTCGCGCTGGCGCGGGACAGGGGCTGTCCATCGGCCTCGTCCCGGTCGGAATACGACCGTCGCGCAGCGGCGCCACCTGGTGGGCTTGAACAGCGAATATCCCCAACCACCGCAGGCCGACCAGCCCTTCAGCGACGACCCCCTCGATCCGGTTCGGGGATCCTCCGTGGGCGCCATCTCGATGACCCGCCCGGTCGGCTCCCAGCCGCACCTCGAGCGCCGAGTGGTGGAGGTTCGTCGGCACGCCGGTGCTCCGTCGTCGCGACGACGGTTTTCGAAGATCCGACCGTTCAGTCGCACGCGCCGCCACCTCGCGAGCAGCAGCCCGTGACTGGTTCCTGCCGCTCGGCTGCTGGCCCGTGGGGTCCGTTCATGGGCATCGGCTCGCCGCCGTCAACCGCCGCCCGGCCCTCTTCGTAGGGCTACGTCCCTGGCCAGCCCGGCGAACCTGGTCTCACCGCCGCGCGCCAGCCCTGCCAGAGCGCGGTAGTCGATCGCGCTGCACCACAGCACCTCGAGCATCGGCATGCCCCCTTCGGATAGCTGACCATTCCAGCGCCGAAGATACCCGTCGGCCCACACCCGGCTGTAGATGGCGCCGGTCCTGCTCGCCACATGAACGACGTCGGCGCGGTGATCTCGCCGCCGTCGTCGAGGTAGGGGTTGCGCCGTCGAGAAGTCCCCGATGCTCCTCGAACTGGTCGCGGCGGGCAACGAAGTCCTCGGCGAGGGGCGGCGCGGTGAAGGCGCGGAACAGAGGGCAGCGGCCATGGTCGTCACGTAGAACGCGAACATCCTGGTCGTCGAGCAGGACGTTGCCGCCCTCGCAGATCGCCACTGACCTCGCTCGGCACCGGCAAGGCCACGCCCACCGCGTCGCTGAGCAGCAGGTGGCTCAACACCACGGAGTCAGGGTGAGGCCAGGACGCGAGGTGGCGGCCAGCGAGACCGCCCCATCGAGTTGCCGGCGACGTGGCGCTGGTCGATGCCGAAGTCGTCCATCAGGCCTACATCACTTCGGCGGGTCGAGTCAGCCCCCCGCCCGTCGTGAATGCCGAGGCCTGGCCGGCAAGGTCAGCGCGGCGCATGGTGTCCCGCATGAGGTGCTTGGCGAAGCGCATCCACACGACCCAGGGTCCGCCGGTAGCCCAGTGCCGACGGCGCCGACCGCCGGTCCATGCGCTGGACCGCCCCGAGGACGGCCGACGTCGCGTCACCGACGTCGACCTGGCTCATCCCTTGCCGTCGACCTTCGCCTCGGCGCGCGTCACGGCCGCAGCAGCAGGCTCAGCACCATCTCGTCGGCTCGCCTTGGCGGCCCGGCGACGGACGACGGCTGCGGTGATGTAGCGCTCATCGCCGGCAGGCGCGACGCGCGCCATCGCGTCGAAGACGCGGCATTCAGGCCCGACAGCACCACCGCCTTGTTCCGCCGCCGCGCCGATGATCAGCGCCAGTACCTTGCCGGGAGTTCTGATGATTGTTTCTTCGAGCCCGCGGTTCCAGGCGTCGGCCGACGTGCCCGTCGCTTCAGCAGCACTGCGGTAGCCGCAGCGTCCGCGCGATGTTGGTCTTGACGCCGCCGGTGCGCGCAGGTCGCTCGCTCGCGCGCCGCCGGCCGGTGGCTCGAGTCCTCCGCCAGCAACTCGGTGAACCGCGTACGGCGTACTTCTTGGCGTTCTAGCCGCTCATCAGCGGTTTCCGCGGTCAGGCCGAAGACGCTGGAGATCGCCCACATGTCCCGACCCGAGCCTCGAGGTCGGGCAGGACACCTGGTGCATCAACAACGC
The DNA here is from genome assembly GCA_963778975.1 of uncultured Actinomycetota bacterium. GTDB lineage: Bacteria > Actinomycetota > Actinomycetes > Propionibacteriales > Nocardioidaceae > Nocardioides. The sequence continues at coordinate 29,918 of CAVZWM010000010.1, read as the reverse complement.
CGACCGCGCCATCGACCAGCGGTACGGGCATCCTCGGTCTCGAAGCAGCGCGACGGTGCCGGAGCGCGACGCCGGCGTTGTTGGAGGACGGGTTCGCCTGGACCGTGGTCGGCGACGACGGCGTCCAGCCAGGCGGTGACGGCGGCCTCGCGGGAGACGTCGACCACCGCCGTGGTGAGGCCGCGCCAGGGCCGGCAAGGCCGCGCTCGGTCTCGGCCAGGCCCTCGGCGTTGTTGACGTCGGAGAGGGCGAGGTGGTGTTCAGCGGCCGCCAGGCCAGCGCCCGACCGATGCCGAGCCGGCTCCGGTCACGGCGGCGACCTTGTGGTCCAGTTCTTCATGCGTGGCTCCTGGCGTCGTCGTGGTGGGAGTCCTCTCGCTGCACGAAGATCCCCAGGATCTGTGGTGGGCACCTTCGAGGTGAACTGGGTCAAGGCCCGCGTAACGACCGGGTCGTACCGGGGTGCGAACGCGTCGGATCGCCGATGCCCCGCGCGGCCTATCTGCCTTGAAGGTGATCCTGCATGAGTTCTGCCACCACTTGGCGTCGTCCGGCTGCGCTCATCTCCTTGTGCGGCCTGGCTCTGAGCCTGCTGGTCGCACCTGCCCCGGTGTCTGCCAGCCCTGCTCCCGAGGCCTCGACGTTCGCCTCCTCAGTGCGAACGCTGGACGGGCACACGACGAAGCTGGCCAAGCGGGATCGCTGGCCTTCAGCCGCGAACACCGGTGTGCCGGGGTGGGTCGAGCTCACGCCCTACAAAGGACCGTGCACCATCACGCGCGACAACACGGTGATCGACAGCAAGCTCGTGAGCTGTGACCTGAGCATCCAGGCAGCGAACGTCGTGATCACGAAGTCACGCATCAACGGGACGGTGTGGAACGACCCCGAGTCCAGGGGGTTCTCGTTCAAGATCCGTCGCTCCAACATCGACGCCGGAGAACAGGTCTGGTCGGGTGTCGGGTCGAGGAACTTCACGGCCCGCAGGATCGAGGTGGTCGGGGGCACGAGGTCGGTCATGTGCGAGACGCAATGCAGGCTGATCGACAGTTACCTGCACGGGCAGATGACGGACGAGAAGGGCAAGGAGCACGAGTCGGGCGTGCGGATCGGCTCCCACAACCAGATCATCCACAACACCATCACGTGTGACGCCCCCGCTGTGCCACCCGACGCGGGGTGCTCGGCCGGCCTGACGGGCTACGGCGACTTCTCCGTCGTCGAGGACGACTTGATCCAGGGGAACCTCTTCCTGTGGTCGACGGGCGGCACGTGCGCCTACGGCGGCTCGACGCGCGGGAAGCCCTACTCCGAGGGGGTCAACGACATCCGGTTCATCGACAACGTCTTCGAGAAGGGTCCCACCGGCAACTGCGGCATCTCGGCAGCGACCATGGACTTCGACCCCGATGCGCCGGGCGACGTCTGGAGCGGCAACCGCTGGCGCCACGCCACGAAGAAGGTCGTTCCCTGGACGGTGTGAGTCGTCGCCCCGGCGACTGACACATCGGTCATCGACGGCTGATGATCTCCTCGTAGAGGGCCATCATCTGCCGGACTCGCTGGTCCCACAGGTGCGTCGTCTCGATCTTGCGGCGCCCGGCCTCGCCCATGCGTCCGCGCAGCTCGGGCTGGGTGACGAGCAGGCGGACGGCGTCCGCGCACTCCCCCGCGAGCTGGGTGGGGCTCTCGGCGGTCAACCGGATGGCACAGGTGTCATCCACGTTGGCTCCGGGGCCGCCTCGTTCACAGATGATGACGGGGAGCCCAGAAGCCATCGCCTCGAGGGCGACGTTGCCCCCGGGCTCGCGATAGCTGGGGAAGACGAAGACGTCCGCGGTCTCGTAGAACTCGGCGACTTCCTCGCGAGGAAGCCGGCCGTGGAAGTGGACACGGTCCTGGAGCCGCAGATCCTCGACCAGCTCCTCGCAGGCCGCGCGGTCATTGCCGTCCCCCACGACGTCGAGCGCGACGTCCAGGTCCCGCACCTGGTCGAGGGCCCGGATTGCGTCGCGCAGTCCCTTGGTGCGGATGACCCGTCCCACGAACAGCAGGCGCACGGTGCCGCTGCGCCCAGACCGGTCGACCGCAGCAGGCACGCGGTGGACCGCGGTCTCGCTCATGATCTCGAGCCGCTGGAGGGACAGTCCGGACAGCAGCTCGCCCACGTAGGGCGCGATCCCGACCACGCACGCGGCGCTCTCATACGTACGACGCAGCATCGGGTCGTGCGCCAGCCGCGCCTGGTCGAGCGCGCGAAGGCGCTGGTACCACGGGGTGGCGCCCTCCTCCGCGACGAACGCCGGCGGGGACTCGAGGCCTCCGCCGACCGGACCGATGACGACCGGAACACCGAGGCCGGTGGCCGGGCATGGGTAGCGCATGGCGACGGGAACGACCTGGTGCGCGATGTCGAAGGGCCGTCCCGCGGCCAGCTCGCGGCGCAACCAGCGCCTCGCCCGGACGTAGAAGGGTGCGTAGCCGGGCTGCAGGAGGCTGTTGAATCGCTCGAAGCGACCGACGCCGGGGGGCTCGGGCCACTCCACGACTCGTACGCCGCTGAGCTGATGGGACGGGGGCACGTGGTCGCGCTTGTGGCTGGTCAGGAGCGTCACCCGGGCGCGGGTCGACAGCGGCTCCGCCCACTGGTGGGCGAGCCACGACTCGCCCACGTCCTGCCCGTCACAGGCAGGGGCGATCAGCAGCACGTCACGCATCGGTCCCCCAGCAGTAGTCGTCATTCGGGAAGGAGGTGGTCGGAGGCGCCGAGCACCGCCGGGCGGCGACCGGGTCGCAACAGGGCACCCAGGGTCGACCAGGACCGACGGTGCCCCAGCACGGCGCGCCTCAGCTCGTTGGCCACGGTGATCACGAAGTAGACCCAGGCACGAGACGTCCCCGCGCGCCTGCGGTAGATCCGCACACGGTTGATGATCTTCATGGTGTGCGTGGTCGCGCTCTCGCCGGAGCCGCCCCCTACGTGCATCCCGCCCGCTCGTGGGGTGTAGACCGTCGACCAGCCCATGTCCTGGGCGCGCAGGCTGAAGTCCGTCTCCTCCGAGTAGAGGAAGTAGCTCTCGTCGAGCCCCCCGACGGCGCGGTAGCAGTCCGCGTCGATCAGGAGAATCGCCCCGACCGCCCAGTCCACCGGGTGCTCGTGGTCGTACTCGGCGGGTTCCTCGATCCGTTCCGCGAAGGCTGGCATGCCCGTGAAGCTGAGGCCTCCGGCTCGGGCCAGGCTCGGCTTCCTGCGCAGGGTCGGGGACAAGCTGCCGTCCGCCTCGCGGACCCTGGGGGCCACCACCCCGACTCGCGGCCGGATGACCACCTCGAGCATCGTCGGTACGGACCCCGGGTCGAGCGTGGCGTCGGGATTGAGGATCAGGAAGGCCCTCGCTGGCCCCGACTCCGCGATCCCGCGGTTGACGCCGGCCGCGTAGCCGAGGTTGGCGGAACGGACAAGTGCGGCGTCCTTGCGGCCCTCGAGGAGGGGGACCGTACCGTCGCTCGATCCGTTGTCCACGACGACCACGGAGTAGGCCAGACCGGCCATGGCGGCGGGGACACTGGCCAGGAGCCCCTCGACGTGTTCCTCGCTGTTGTACGTGACCACGACGACCGCCACGTCCGGAGCACGTGGGCACTATATCCACGAGCGAGCCCGCCGGAAGGTGCGAAAGATCAGGAAGGCAGGTCGTCCATGGGTCGGGCAGCACGGCTCGCGGCACCGACCGGCCCGGTGACCGCCAGCCTGCTCACGGCTCCGGCGAGGCCCAGCAGCAGGAAGATCATCCCCATCGTCTGGGGGAAGGCGAACGCGTCGAAGAGCGCGAGGCTCACGAAGCCCACCACGATGCTCGCGGCCATGCAGGTTGTCAGGTCCTTCATCGCGGGGTCGTCGGACTGAGAACGCACGCGGAGCAACGCGCGGACAGCGACAACGGCGAGCGCCAGGAAACCAAGGGTGCCCAGCAGCCCCACGGTTACCAGCAGCAAGAGGTACTGGTTGTCGAAGATGCGGTACTTGGGCAGAAAGGTGCCCAAGCCGCGGCCGAGGATGGGTGCGCGATCGAGGAACCCGAAGGCGAGGTCGAAGCTGTCCGTCCGCGAGGCGACGCTGGGGTCCCCGGAGGCACCGGAGAACAGCCGGAAGATCGAGTTGAGCAGGTTGGGCGTCACGACCAGCATGGCGATGACCCCCACGCCCGCCACCCCCAGCATCCGCCACCGAAGCCGTGCTTCCCAGGCGGTCATGCAGATGAGGATGCCCACGGTGACGCCGAGGTAGGCCGACCGCGAGGACGTGAGCGGCACGAGGGCGCCGATGGCTGCGGCGGGGAACCATCGCACGAGGAGCGGGCGCTCCTTGTCCCAGACGGCAATGTGCAGGGCGATCGGGAACAGCACAGCGATGACGACACCGAACTCGATCGGGTGGACGGACGTGCCCGACGCGCGCGGGAAGCCGCCTCGGTCGAAGGTGCCCGCAGCCTGCGTCAGTGTGAGACCCGGGATCGACACGCGGTCGACCCAGACCTGCCGGGTGAACGTCTGGAGCAGGCCCAGCAGCGCGAGAAGGCCACCGCTGAGTGCAATCCGCCGCAGGATCGTCCGCAGGTCGGCGAGGGTGTCGAGCCCGTCGTCGGCGATGAGGAACGTCCCGGACCACGAGACCACCGCGAGCACGGCGACATCAGCGGGGCTGACCTCGTCGGGGCTGACGGGGTGCGCCATGGTCCACGCGTAGGTCAGCCCCACGCAGAACAGGAAGACGACGAGGGCTCGCCGGACCGGCTCGCGACCGAGCTGGGTCGAGCGCGACGCGGCGGCGCGCAGCACCACCCAGAGCAGGAAGCTGCCGAGTCCGTACACCATGGCCAACGACCCCGCGCTGCCGAGCGGTCCGACGATCTGGGTCGACGGAACAGCCAGGAGCGGCGCGAGGTAGGTGGTCAGCCAGGGGATCGGGTTCATGGCGTCGTGGCGGGGGCCGTCAGTCTCCACGCGGGAGCGCTGAGGCCCCTAGCGCGTCCTCCTGGTGCGAGCCGCGCCCTTGGAGACCTTGCCGTTCCTGGAGATTCCGGGCGCTCGTAGAGGCCGTGGAGGCCGTGGACGCCGTGGACGCCGTGGACACAGTGGCCGGGGTGGACTCGGTGGACGCCGTGGACGGCGCGGGGGTTCGGGGGTCGGGCGGTGGCCTCAGTGGGCTGAAGAGCGGCCTTCCTCGCTCGCCGCTGGCGGCTCCGGCCGTCGATGGCACTTGCGCAGAGGACGGTCATGATCAGGCCGAGGGCCACGGCGGCGATCAGCGAGACGCACGGTGCCGCCCCGCTCCTCGGTGGCGGACTCGTCCGTGGTGAGGAGCAGCGCCGGACGCTCGAGGAGGAGGGGGCATTGACCTCGTCCTCGAGTCGGTCGAGGGTCGAGAGGGTCTGCTGGACCAGCGAGGCAGGGCCTCGAGCGTCGCCTCCTCGGACGGTCCCTCGACGTCGACCGCGATCACCGGGCCTCGTGTGGACTCCTCGATGGTCACCTGGTAGGTGATGTCGGGGAACTGCTCCGTGACGTCCTCACGCACGGAGGTGCTGCTCAGCGATGCCACCACGACGCGGCAGTAGTCGAGGCCGCTGAGCTCGAGGAAGGATCCGTCCTCGCCACGGTCGCCTGCGACGGCAGGAGCATCACGAGGGCGCCGAGCGGTGTAGCTCGGAGGGCTGCGCCAGGTGGCCCCGTCGCCGAGCGCGAACGACGCGACGAGGCCGAGGGCGAGGACGTACAGCGACGACGAACGATGCCGAAGAGCGCTCGGCTTCTCCATGAGCAGTGCCACGTCCGAGTCGGCGTCCTCGGCCTCCGCGTCGACACGCTCGGCTGCAGCGTCGATCAACGACTTCTCCGCCGCACTCCCACGTCGAGAACTTCGTCGATGACTCTTTCTGATCTGCTCGCCGCCGCATGGCGCCAACGTGTCGTCGTCGCCCTCGGCGTGTTGCTCACGCTCGCGGCGGGACTGATGGCGATCCAGGACCGTTCGGTCTGCTGGACGCGACGGAGGTCATGTTCCTCGTCCCGCGACAGTTCCACCCGAACGCCCTCGGGGCGGCCTCCAGTCGGTCGTCATCGCCGCGGCGGCGGTCGCCAAGGCCGTGCTCGGGCCCGGACCGTGTCACCAGTACGCCTCGCCCGACGTGACCCTGGTGGGCCGGGGTACGCGAGGGTGCGTGCCATCACCCTTCCCGACGCCGGGGGACAGTGGTCGACGAGCTTCGACAGTCAGGTGCTGGCCATCGAGGCGGTCGGTTCCGTCCCGCGATTCGTGCTGGAGCAGGTCGGACGCTCCGCGGCGGATCGCCGAGACCCTTGATGAGCTGCAGGACGCGGAGGCGGTCTCGGAGGGCGGCAAGATCTCCCTGAAGTCGTCCCCCGACGTACCTGTCGTCTACGGCGTGAGCGGCAGCCGGCCCCGGGCCCTGGCGATGACCTTCCTCCTCGGTGGCGGGCTGACCCTCGCGGCTGTCGTCGCGCTCAGTCGCGTCGCGCCCGACGGCGCGAGGAACCGGCGCCGGAGCTCATCGGCTCTACCGCTGGCTGATCCCGGCCCCGCGGGCAGTGACAGACTGCGGCCATGGACAACCTCACCGTCATCGTCCTCGCCGCGGGCGGCGGCACCCGCATGAAGTCGAAGACCATGAAGGTGCTCCACCCCATCGCCGGGCGCAGCATGATCGGCCACGTCCTGCGGGCCGTGCAGGCCGTCGAGCCGAACCGGGTCGTCGCGGTCATCGGCCACCAGCGCGAGCAGGTCGGCCCGCACATCATCGAGATGGTGCCGACCGCGGTGCTGGCGATCCAGGAGACGCAGGAGGGGACCGGCCACGCCGTACGCATCGCGATGGAGGCCGCCGGCACCACGACCGGCACGGTCATCGTGGCGGCAGGTGACACGCCGCTGCTGGAGGGCGACTCGCTGCGGGCGTTCGCCGACGAGCACGAGGCGGCCCAGCGCGCGGTCAGCATCCTGAGCGGTCGCGTGGCCAACCCGTTCGGCTACGGCCGGATCGTGCGCAACGACGAGGGCGACGTCGAGGCGATCGTGGAGGAGAAGGAGGCGACGCCGGAGCAGCGTGAGATCGACGAGATCAACTCCGGGATCCTGGCCTTCGACGCGGAGTTCCTGATCAGCGCGCTGCCGCGGATCACCAACGACAACGCCAAGGGCGAGTACTACCTCACCGACGCCGTCCACCTCGCCCGCGGGGACGGCCTCACCGTGGGTGCGCACCTGATCGACGACGTGGCGCAGACCGAGGGCGCGAACGACCGCGCCCAGCTCGCCGAGCTCGGCAAGGAGCTCAACCGTCGCATCGTCACCCGCTGGATGAAGGACGGCGTGACGGTCATGGACCCCGCCACCACCTGGATCGAGGCCGACGTGGTGATCGAGCCCGACGCGACCATCCTGCCCGGCACCCAGCTCCTGGGGGCGACCGTGATCGGCGAGGACGCGGTGATCGGCCCGGACACGACGCTGAAGGACTGCGAGATCGGCGCCGGCGCCCGGGTCGTGCGCACCCACGGCGAGCTCGCCGTCATCGGCGACCGGGCCACCGTCGGCCCCTTCGCCTACCTCCGCCCCGGCACCCGGCTCGGCATCGCGGGCAAGATCGGCACGTTCGTGGAGACCAAGAACTCGCAGATCGGCGACGGCGCCAAGGTCCCGCACCTGTCCTACGTCGGCGACGCCGAGATCGGGGAAGGTGCCAACATCGGCGCCGGCACGATCTTCGCCAACTACGACGGGGTCGCCAAGCACCGCACGAGCATCGGGCGCCACGCGAAGACCGGCTCCAACAACACCTTCGTCGCCCCTGTCTCGATCGGCGACGGCGCGGGCACCGCGGGTGGCACCGTCGTACGACGCAACGTGCCGCCGGGCGCGCTGGCCGTCAGCAGCTCACCGCAGCGCAATCTCGAGGGGTGGACCGAGTCGCGGCGCGCCGGTACGGCGCAGGCAGAGGCGGCGCGGGCGGCCCGTGAAGAGCAGCAGGAGACGTCCGACGGGCGACCCGGGGTTGGGGATCGAGCCCGTCGGTGGGCAGAATCCTGACCAGCACCTCCGAACAGCCCACCAGGCCCACCAGCACAGAGGAGTCGCGTCGCGTGACCGGAATGAAGCGGACCACCGAGAAGAACTTGATGGTCTTCAGTGGCCGGGCGCACCCCGACCTCTCCCAGGAGGTCGTCGACCTCCTCGAGTGCGGGCTCGTCCCGCAGAAGGCCTACGCCTTCGCCAACGGCGAGCTCTACGTCCGCTACGAGGAGTCCGTCCGCGGCTGCGACGCCTTCGTGATCCAGAGCCACACGGCTCCGATCAACGAGTGGATCATGGAGCACCTGATCATGGTCGACGCCCTCAAGCGGGCGAGCGCCAAGCGGATCACGGTCGTCATGCCGTTCTACGGCTACGCCCGCCAGGACAAGAAGCACCGCGGCCGTGAGCCGATCTCCGCGCGCCTGGTCGCCGACCTCTTCAAGACCGCCGGCGCCGACCGGCTGATCACCGTCGACCTGCACGCCGACCAGATCCAGGGCTTCTTCGACGGTCCCGTCGACCACCTGATGGCGCTGCCGATCCTCACCGACTACGTCAAGGAGAAGTACGGCGACCAGGAGCTCGCCGTCGTCTCGCCCGACGCCGGCCGGATCAAGGTCGCCGAGCGCTGGTCGGCCCGCCTCGGCGGCGCACCGCTGGCGTTCATCCACAAGTCCCGACGCACCGACGTCGCCAACGAGGTCGTCGCCAACCGCGTCGTGGGTGAGGTCAGGGGCAAGATCTGCATCCTCACCGACGACATGATCGACACCGGCGGCACGATCGTGAAGGCGGCCGAGGCGTGCATGGAGGCCGGTGCCGCGGGCGTCATCATCGCCGCGACCCACCCGATCCTCAGCGACCCGGCCGTCGACCGGCTCAAGAACTCCTCCGCCCTCGAGGTCGTCGTCACCAACACGCTCCCGGTCGCCGGCCGAGAAGCAGTTCGACAAGCTGACCACGCTCTCGATCGCCCCGCTGATCGCCCGGGCGATCCGTGAGGTCTTCGAGGACGGCTCGGTGACCTCGATGTTCGACGGTCACGCCTGAGCTGGGACCAGCTCCATCCCGTCGCCGCTGAGTCCCTCGGCGACGCGCCCTCGACCGGCGCACACCATCAGCAGCTCCTGCATGGGGCCGGTGAGGGTCGGGCCGCGACCCCGTGACCAGTCGATGTCGGTGGCGACCATGCGGGCGCTCCCTCACGACACCACGAGACCCCATCAGGAACGCGAGCGCCCGGCACCGGTCCGCGGCAACGGCCGCGGCCTCCGGCGCCATCTCGTGTCGCAGGCCCAGCGGCCGGACGATGTCCTGGTGGTGCACGAGCGCGTCGACGAGCGGCTCGACAGAGGTCGTGGTGGGCACCTTGCGGGTGGAGGAGTCGTACGTCGCGAAGTCGGCCGAGAACCGACTCGGGGCTCGACCGCTCACCGAGGCGCTTCACCTCGCGGAAGATGATCGCGTTGTAGCCGTGGCCGAGGTTGCGGGCGACCATCGCCGGCATCTGCGCCCAGCCGATCTGCGGGTGCTCGATGACGTGGGCGGCGACGTCCTTGACGGTCCAGCCCTCGCAGAGGGAGGGCTGCTCCCACTGGGCGACGTCCAGGCCGGCCAGCGTCGCCGCCAGGGAGCGTCGCTCCTCATGGATGTGCTGCCAGATCGTGGCCTTGTCCATCGCCTGCACTCCGCAGTAGTCAGAGAGTCGTACTATATGGTCAGCCTGACTGACCAATGATGTCAAGGGAGATGTCCGTGCAGCTGCCCACCTCGCTCCTGATGTTCATCGTCCACCGGCACGCGGAAGCGCGCATCATGGCTCACCTGGCCGCGCACGGCTTCGTGGCCACCATCGCCCAGGGTCGCATCGCTGCGCGCATCGACGAGGGCGGCAGCCGGCTCACCCAGCTGGCGGAGTCCGCGCAGGTGACCAAGCAGACGGCCGGGTTCCTGGTCGACCAGCTCGAGAAGGCCGGCTACGTCGAGCGGGTGCCCGACCCCTCCGACGCCCGGGCGCGGCTGATCCGGATCTCCGAGCGAGGCCGCGCGGCCCAGGCCTGCGCCCGCGAGATGGAGCAGCAGCTCGAGGCGGAGTTCGAGGCCCACCTGGGGCCGCGACGGATGCGCGAGCTGCGGAGGTCGTTGGAGTCCCTCCGCGAGATCACCGACCCCTACGCCTGAGGCAGGGTGCGCTCGAGATCGTCGAGGGCGTCGTTCCACGAGCGCGCGAGCACCGTCGGGACGTCACCCGCCAGCGCGGCGGCGACGGTGTCGCGCAGGGCCAGGCGGGACTGCACGGTCAGCGGGAGGCTCGGGAACGCATCGCCGATCACGTCCTCCATCCCCTGGCCCGAGCGCTGTCCCAGTGCCAGGCCGTCGGTGACGTAGCGAGCGAGGTAGGGCTCGACCAGCTCCGCCTGCTCCCAGCCCCAGAACCCTTCGCCGACGGCGTCGAACTCGTGGTTGCCGAGCGTGCCGCCCATGAGGACGTCCCAGGCGCGCGCCTTCGCCTCCGGCGTGGGTACGGCGGCCCGTGCGGACAGTGCGGCGTGATGGCCGGCGACCGACCGGTCGGCCTCCTCCTCGCGCGCGATGAACGAGTCGTCGCCGAGCTCGGCCAGCCGGTGGACCGCGGCCCACCGCACCTCCTGGTCGACGTCCGACTCGCCCAGCCAGCCCGCGAGGAAGTCCGTGTCGCTGCTCAGCCGAGCCAGCACGCGGGACGCTCCGGGAGCCAGGGTCGGCTCGCCCGACTCCACGGCGCCGCGGGCGATGTCGGCGACGACGGCCAGGTGGGCGGCGACCTCGTCGGGCAGGGCGTACCTCCGCACGACGGCCTGCAGCGCCCGCATCACGCCCTCGACCACGATCGGGTGGCGCTCGGGGCGCAGGTGGCGGTCGGCCAGGGCGACCAGGTCGGCGACGGTGATGACCTGCGACTCGGCCAGGTCGACCGCGGTCCACCACAGCAGCGCGCGCGTGAGGGAGGACTCGACCGACGACAGGCCGGCGGTGATCGCGGCCCAGGACTGCTCGTCGGGACGGATCGTGGCGAACGTCTCGTCACCGGCGTTCGGCACGACGACCCGGCCGGCGAACTCCTCGAGCCGTACGGGCTCGTCGCCGAGGTGCACGTCGCGCGTGCCGACCAGCCGCATCGCGTCGTCGTACGCCGAGACGCTGAGGCGGTGGGGGCGCGAGCCCTCGCGGGTCAGGACGGGGACGCTCCGCCCGTCTGCTGAGGCCTCACGGGTGACGACCAGCGTGTCGAAGCCGGTCGAGCGCAACCAGGACGCCGCCCAGGCGCGCACGTCGAGGTCGGTGGCGGCGTCGAGTGAGTCGAGGAAGTCGGCCAGCGTCGCGTTGCCGAAGGCGTGGGCGGTGAGGTGCCGGTTGACCCCCGCCAGGAAGTCGTCCTGGCCCAGCCAGTGGCCGAGCTGCGCGAGCACGGCGTTGCCCTTGGCGTAGGTGATCATGTCGAAGTTGGCGAAGGCGGTGTCGACGTCGACGACCTTCTCGGTGTCCTCGGCGACCGGGTGGGACGACCGGCGCCGGTCGGCGCGGTAGCCGCTGGGCTTGCGGGTGATCGCCGCGGAGGTCCAGGCGTCGGTGTAGCCGGCGGCGGTGCCGGCGACGTCGTAGCCCATGAAGTCGGCGAAGGACTCGTTGAGCCAGGAGTCCTCCCACCACTCCATCGTCACCAGGTCGCCGAACCACATGTGCGCCATCTCGTGGGCGATGGTCGAGGCGATCCACTCGCGTTCGAGCTCGGTGGGCGTGCCCTGGGTGAGTGCCTCGTCGCGGTAGGCCACGCAGCCGGGGAACTCCATGGCCCCCCAGTTGAGACCGGGGGAGAAGAGCTGCTGGTAGTCGCCGAAGGCGTAGGGCGGCTCGAAGATCGTCGTGTAGTGCTGGAAGCAGGCGCTGGTGATCCGCCGGAGCTCGTCGGCGTCGCGGCGCAGCTCACGCTCCTGCGAGGCGCGCGCGTGCCAGCCGAACGGCAGCGTGCCGCCGGGCGCCGGGGCGTAGGGCTCGTCCCACGTCACCGAGACCCACGGGCCGCCGGCGACGAAGAAGAGGTAGGACGAGATCGGCGGCGTCGTCTCGAAGGACCACGTGTCGCCCTCCCGGCCGGCGAGCACGCCGTTGGCGAGGACCGTCCAGTGGGCGGGAGCGGTCACCGACACCGTGAACGTCGTCTTGAGGTCGGGCTGGTCGAAGCAGGGGAGGACCTTCTGGGCGATGTCCATGGCGGTGTAGGCGCAGACGTAGCGCTCGCCGTCGGCCGGGTCGACCGTCGCGGTCATCCCGTCGCCGTCGGTGACGTAGGGCATCCGCGCGGTGACCCGGACGCTGTTGGTGGCGTCGAGGTCGGGCAGCGCGATCCGACCGTCGTCGTACGCCGCCGGCGCCCCGTCGAGGGTCACGTCCGTCGCCCCGCGCAGCTCGAGGAAGCTGCTCGCGCCCGGCCGGGTGCACCCGAAGGAGATCGTCGCCTCCACCAGGAAGGCGTCGGTGGAGGTGAGGTCGAGGTGGACCTCGGTGTGGACGTCGGTGATGAGGGTGGCGCGTTCGCGGGCCTCGGGCAGCATCAGGGGCACGCGGTCAGACTAGGGGGCCGGCTCCGACGATTGGCCCGCGGCCGCCGGCGAGGTCTAGAGTTCACGGGTTGCCTCGGCGAGGGAGCCAGACGAAAGCCTGGAGCTCCGTGATCGACTGGGCCGGCCCGCACCACTGCGCCGCGCTCACGATCCGGAGCGCGGCGTTCGTCGTCTCCGACGCCGGGCCCCCCGAGACCGCACTGGACCAGCCCCAACCGATGGAGAACACCATGTCTGCCCCCGAGAAGATCGCCACCGAGCAGCGCACCGAGTTCGGCAAGGGTGCCGCCCGCCGCATCCGCCGCGAGAACAAGATCCCCGCTGTCATCTACGGCCACGGCAACGACCCGATCCACGTGATCCTGCCCGGCCACCAGACGATGATGGCCCTCAAGCACGGTGGCGCCAACGCGCTGCTCGCGCTCGACATCGACGGTTCCGAGCAGCTCGCGCTGACCAAGGACGTCCAGGTCGACCCGATCCGTCGCGTCATCGAGCACCTCGACTTCGTGGCCGTGCGCCGCGGCGAGAAGGTCACCGTCGACGTCCCGATCCACGTCGTGGGCGACGCCGCCCCCGAGACGCTCGTCGTCACCGAGAACTCCGTCGTCTCGGTCGAGGCCGAGGCCACCCACATCCCCGAGTTCTTCGAGGTCTCCGTCCAGGGGGCAGCAGCCGGCACCCAGATCCTCGCCAAGGACCTCGACCTGCCGTCGGGCACGACGCTGCTCGCCGACGAGGAGCTGCTCATCGTCAACGTGACCGAGCAGATCTCCGCCGAGGCCCTCGAGGCCGAGCTGGAAGAGGCCGAGGCCGAGGCCGGCATCGAGCACGACGTCGCCGACTCCGAGATCGCCGAGGCCCAGGTCGAGGCCGCCGCCGAGGACGCCAAGATCGAGGCCGACTCCGAGTGACCGCCTGACATCCCGTGGTGACGCTTCATCATGGGATGTCGCTGGATGGGCACTTGCCATGGTGAATTCACCATGGCAAGTGCCCATTCGCCTACATACCGTGATGAACCGACACCGGCGACGGAGCCGCTGGGAGGATGACTCCATGAGCGACGACGTCTGGCTGGTGGTCGGCCTGGGCAACCCGGGGCCGACCTACGCCGGTCACCGCCACAACATCGGCTACCTCGTCGTCGAGGAGCTGGCCTCGCGGATGGGCACGACCCTTCAGGTCGCACAAGACCGGACGCGCCGACGTCGTCGAGGGCCGCCTGTCGCTGGGTGGTCCGCCGGGTCGTGCTCGCCAAGGGGCGCGGCTACATGAACGAGGCCGGCGGACCGGTCAAGGCGCTGGCGACGTTCTACAAGGTCCCGCCCGACCACGTCATCGCGATCCACGACGAGCTCGACATCGCCTTCGGCACGCTGCGCATCAAGCTCGGCGGCGGCGACAACGGGCACAACGGACTGAAGTCCATGCGCTCCTCGTTGGCCACCGGCGACTTCTACCGGGTGCGGGCGGGCATCGGCCGACCCCCGGGCCGCCAGGACGTCGCCGACTTCGTGCTGTCCAACTACTCCACGACCGAGCGCAAGGAGCTGCCCTTCCAGGTCGGCGATGCGGCCGACGCCGTCGAGTCGCTGGTCACCGACGGCCTCGAGAAGACGCAGCAGCGCTTCAACTCCTGACCCGCGCCACGCCCCGCTCTCCCCTGTTTGGGGCATGAGGACGCGAGGTGATCCGCCCTAGCGTCGGGGCATCGGTCGTGACGGGGAGGGGCCACGATGGCGACGCTCACGCCGCTGACGCGACGCTCCGGCGCCGCGAGTCCAGGACCGTCCACGTCCACGCGTCGTGCACAGCTGATCCGTCCGGCCCCGTGCCGGGAGCCCCCTCCGCGGCGCTACGACGCCTGCTCGGCGTAGTGGGCCTCCTGGGTCTGGCCTCGCGCTGGTGGCGCTGGGGATCAACGTGGCCCTGGCCGGCCGGCTGGACCGCATCGAGGGCGCCTTCGACGGCCTGGCCGGCGCGGCCGGCGTCCGCGCCGGGGCAGACGATCCTGCATGGTCGGGACCCGGCCCGGCGGTCCGGCCCGACGTGCCGTGGCTGGCGGGTGAGCAGTCCGATCGAGGCAGTGATGCTGATCGAGATCGCCGCCGGACGGGATGTCGGCCGGGTGGAGTCCCTCCCGCACAGCAGCGGGATCAGTCCCGTGGTGGCGTCCTCGCCCCCAGCTCGTCCGTCGCAGCCGTCGAGGACTGGTCGGGTCGACGCATCGACCACCTGATGGCGATCGACTGGAGGACGTTCGTCCGGCTGGCCGCCGACAACGGCGTCGACCCCGCGTACGCCTACGGGTCGGCGGCCGGCGGTCCAGCACGACTTCCTGCGCCGGGTGCTGGAGGGCACGCTGCACGCCGAGCTGCGCAAGCAGCCGCTCAACCTCTTCCGCGCGCTCCTCACGACCGCCGACGGCACGGCCGTCGACGACGGGTGGTCGGTCATCGAGCTCGACGGCATGGTGCTGTCGTTGCGCAACCTGCGCTCGCACGAGATCGCCTTCTCCATGGCGCGGCCCGGATGACGCTCGACCACGGAGGCCGGAGCGCTCACCCCCAAATTGGCGAAAGGGTCTTTCCGAGGGCGGTGCGAGGCTCGCCGACTCCCCAAGATCTGACAATGCCAGCCGCTCGGTTGGCACTCGACTTGGGGGAGTGGGGATGGTTGTCGCGAGCGTCATCATTCCTGCGCACAACGAGGCAGCGAGCATCGGCCGCAACCTGCGTGCCCTCCGTGAGGGCACCCACGACGACGACCTCGACGTGGTCGTGGTCTGCAACGGGTGCACCGACCAGACTGCCGAGGTCGCGCGGCGGGTGGATCCGCTCGCGCGCGTCATCGAGATCCCGCAGCCCTCGAAGGCCGAGGCCGTCCGGGTGGGCAACGCCGCGACCGACGTGTTCCCGCGGGTGCACCTCGACGCCGACATCGAGCTCAACGGACGCGACGTGATGCAGCTGCTGGAGCCGATCACCCGTGATCACGTCCTCGCGACCGCCCCCAGGCGCGACGTGCCTCGCACCGGCTGCTCGCGCTGGGTGCGCTGGTACTACGACGTCTGGGAGTCGCTGCCGCAGGTGGAGTCGGGGCTCTTCGGCCGCGGTGTGGTCGTGCTGTCCGAGCAGGCCCAGGCGCGGGTCACCGCGCTGCCACGGATGATGAGCGACGACCTCGGCATGTCCGACTCGTTCAGCGGCGAGGAGCGCCGCGTCGTCCCCGGCGCCGTGGCCGTCGTCCGACCTCCGCGCACCGTGCGCGACCTGGTCCGTCGCCGGATCCGGATCGCCACGGGCAACGCCCAGGCCGGGCAGCTCGGCGTCCGCCGTTCGGCCTCGCGCACCAGCGTGCGCACCCTCCTGGGCCTGGCCGTCGTCCGACCCGGCCTCGCTCTTCGGCTGCCGGTGTTCGTGGTCGTCCACCTCGCCGCCCAGCTCGGCGCTCGACGGGCCCTGCGGTCCGGGGACCTCACCACCTGGCAACGAGACGAAAGCTCACGCTCATGACCACCCTGTCCAGCCCGAAGGCCCCGACGGGGAGCGGACACCGTCATCGCTCCCACCGCCACCGTCGAGGACGGTGCCCGCGTCGGTCCCGGCGCGCAGGTGTGGGACCAGTCCGTGGTCCGCGCCGGCGCCGAGGTCGGGGCCGAGACGATCCTGGGGCGCGGTGTCTACGTCGGCCCCGGTGCCCGGCTCGGGGAGCGCTGCAAGGTGCAGAACCAGGCGCTGGTCTACGAGCCGGCGGTCCTCGAGGACGGCGTCTTCATCGGGCCGGCCGTGGTGCTCACCAACGACATCTATCCCCGGGCGGTGACACCCGACGGCCGCCGCAAGGGTGCCGAGGACTGGGAGGCGGTCGGCGTGACCGTCCGCGAGGGAGCCTCCATCGGTGCGCGCGCAGTCTGCGTGGCGCCGGTGACGATCGGACGCTGGGCGAGCGTGGGGGCCGGGGCCGTCGTGACCCGGGACGTGCCGGACCACGCCCTCGTCGTCGGGACGCCCGCCCGCAGGGTCGGGTGGGTCGGGCGCAGCGGCGTACCGCTCGTCGCCGACACCGGTGACCGCTGGACCTGCCCGGTCTCGGGCGAGGTCTACGTAGAGCGTCGACGGACGACTGGAGGAAGCTCGATGAGCACCAACCTGGGCATCGCCGTGATCGGTGCCGGCTACTGGGGTCCCAACCTGGTCCGCAACTTCGGCGGCTCGTCGGAGTGGGACCTCAGGATGGTCTGCGACCTCGACCTCGACCGGGCGCGGAAGGTCGCCGGTCCGCACGTCGACGTCACCGACAGCCTCGCAGCGGGTGCTGGACGACCCCGACATCCACGCGGTCGCCATCGCCACGCCGGCGCGTACGCACCACGGGCTCGCGCTGGAGGCGCTGCGCGCCGGCAAGCACGTGCTGGTGGAGAAGCCGCTGGCCGACAGCGTCGCCCGGGGTCGGGCCATGGTCGACCTGGCCGAGCAGCAGGGCCTCGTCCTGATGACCGACCACACCTACTGCTACACGCCGGTCGTGCAGAAGATGCGCGACCTGGTGGTCAGCGGTGAGCTGGGCGCAGGTGCACTTCATCGACTCGGTGCGCATCAACCTCGGCCTCATCCAGCCGGACATCGACGTGCTGTGGGACCTCGCCCCGCACGACCTGGCGATCCTCGACTTCGTGCTGCCGGCGGGCCTGCCCACCGACGGGCATCGGCGCCACGGGCGCCGACCCCATCGGCGCCGGCCGGGCCTGCGTCGGCCACCTCACGCTCCCGCTGCCGGACGACGGGCTGGCGCACGTGCACGTCAACTGGCTCAGCCCGACCAAGATCCGCCAGATGGTGATCGGCGGCTCCCGTCGCACCCTGGTCTGGGACGACCTCAACCCGCAGCAGCGGCTCAGC
Source organism: uncultured Actinomycetota bacterium (assembly GCA_963778975.1). Classification (GTDB taxonomy): domain Bacteria; phylum Actinomycetota; class Actinomycetes; order Propionibacteriales; family Nocardioidaceae; genus Nocardioides. Next base: position 12,321 of record CAVZWM010000010.1, on the reverse strand, counting down.
GTCTTCGACCGCGGTGTCGACCTGGCCCGCACGTCGGTCGGCGGCTCCGACCGCGCGGCCTCGACGGTCTCCTACCGCCTCGGCGACACCTGGTCGCCGGCCCTGCCCGAGCGCGAGGCGCTGGGCTCGATGGTGGGGGAGTTCGCCGCCGCGATCCACGAGGGACGTCCGGCGCTGCACCGACGGCCGATCCGGGCTGCGGGTGCTCGAGGTCCTGGAGCAGGCCTCGCAGCGGCTCGCCGACCAGGCGGTGCCCGCAGGACCGCCACCGCTGCCGCGGCAGGCGGCGACCGAGCGGGTCATGGAGGTCGTGCGATGACCGCGCTCTCCGGGGCCACGGTGCTGGTCACCGGCGGTGCCGGCACGATCGGATCGACGCTCGTCGACCAGCTCCTCGACGCCGGTGTCTCGCAGGTCCAGGTCCTCGACAACCTGGTCCGGGGCCGCGAGGCCAACCTCGAGGAGGCGCAGGCACGCGGGGGCGTCGCACCTCGTCGAGCGGCGACATCCGCGACCGCGACCTCGTCCACGACCTGACCCGCGGGTGCGACCTGGTCTTCCACCAGGCCGCGATCCGGATCACCCAGTGCGCGGAGGAGCCGCGGCTTGGCGCTGGAGGTGCTGGTCGACGGGACGTTCAACGTGCTCGAGGCCGCCGCCGCCGCGAGGGTGGACAAGGTCGTGGCCGCATCGTCGGCGTCGGTCTACGGCCTGGCCGAGCAGTTCCCGACGCCGGAGGACCAGCACCCCTACGACAACGACACCTTCTACGGTGCGGCCAAGACCTTCAACGAGGGCATGCTGCGCAGCTTCCGCGCGATGAACGGCCTCGACTACGTCGCGCTGCGCTACTTCAACGTGTACGGACCGCGGATGGACGTGCACGGCCTCTACACCGAGGTCCTGGTCCGCTGGATGGAGCGGATCGAGGACGGACTGCCGCCGCTGATCTTCGGTGACGGACTCCAGACGATGGACTTCGTCTTCACGACCGACATCGCCCGCGCCAACGTGCTGCGCCGCCGCCTCTCCCGTCGTGGAGGGCGTCTACAACGTCGCGCGCGGCGAGGAGACGAGCCTGCTCGACCTGGCACGGACCCTGCTCCGGGTGATGGGCTCGGACCTGCCCGTCGAGCACGGTCCCGAGCGCGGGGTCAACGGCGTCGTACGACGCCTCGCGGACACCTCGGCGGCCGAGCGCGACCTGGGGTTCACCGCCGAGGTCGATCTCGAGGAGGGCCTGCGGGCACTGGTCGAGTGGTGGCGCCCGCTGCGCGACGAGATCGCGGCCGGACGGGTCCTGACCGGGGCGTCGGCATGAGCGTCACCGAGGAGTCGCTGACCCGGATCAACGTCATGCAGCCCTGGCTCGGCGAGGAGGAGGTCGCTGCCGTCTCCGAGGTGCTGCGCTCCGGGCTGGGTCGCCCAGGGTCCTCGCGTCGCCGCCTTCGAGGCCGCCTTCGCGCAGGCGCAGCAGGTGCCGTACGCCGTCGCGACGAGCAGCTGCACGACGGCGTTGCACCTGGCGCTGGTCGTCGCCGGCGTCGGTCCCGGCGACGAGGTCGTCGTCCCGTCCTTCTCCTTCGTGGCCACCGCCAACGCCCCGACCTACGTCGGCGCCACCCCGGTGTTCGCCGACGTCGACGAGGCCACGGGCAACCTCACCCCCGCCACGATCGCCACGGTGGTCACCGCGCGCACGCGCGCGGTGATCGCCGTGGACCAGGGCGGCGTGCCGCTCGACCTGCGTGCCGTCCGCGCCTGGTGCGACCCGCTCGGCATCACCGTGATCGAGGACGCCGCGTGCGCAGCCGGGTCCACCGCCTACGGCCGGCCGGTCGGCGCGGGCGCCGAGATCGCCGCGTGGTCCTTCCACCCGCGCAAGCTGCTGACGACGGGCGAGGGCGGCATGCTGACCACGTCCCGCGCCGACTGGGCCGAGCGTGCCCGGCGCCTGCGCGAGCACGCGATGAGCGCGTCCGCCGCCGACCGGCACGCGAGCGTCCTGGCCCCGCCGGAGTCCTACGCCGAGGTCGGCTTCAACTTCCGGATGACCGACCTGCAGGCCGCCGTCGGCCTGGTGCAGCTCGGCCGGCTCCCCGCGATGGTGGCTCGCCGACGCGAGCTCGCCGCGACCTACGCACAGGTGGTGGGCGAGCTGCCGGGTCTGCGCATGGTCGCCGACCCCGATTGGGGCACGACCAACTTCCAGTCGTGCTGGCTGGAGGTGCTCCCCGACCACCCGCTCGACCGCGATCAGATGATGGAGCACCTCGCGGCCGCGGGCATCTCCGCGAGGCGCGGCATCATGGCCGCCCATCGCCAGCCCGCGCACTGGCACCGCGAGCACGTGCCGCTGCCGGTCACGGAGCGGCTCAGCGACCAGACGCTGATCCTGCCGATGTTCCACCAGATGACCGACGCCGAGCAGGCCCGCGTCTGCGAGGCCCTCAGCACTGCGTGGCGACCGTGACCGGCCTGTTGCTCGTGGGCGCCAGCGGCCTGGCCCGCGAGGCCATCTGCGTGGCGGTCATGCTCCACCACGACGGTCCGGTCAGCATCGTGGACGACAACCCCGCCACCTGGGGCACGCTCCACGGACTCTCCCCGGTCCTCGGGTCGGTCGACATGGTCCCGGACATCGCCGACCACGACGTGGTGCTCGCGCTGGGCCAGGGCCGGCACCGCCGCCGAGTCGCCGCACGCCTCGACATGCTCGGGATGGACGCCGAGCGCTACACCGCTCTCCTCCACCCGCGCGTCGTGCTGCGCGGCGGCTGTGCCATCGGCGCCGGATCGATCGCGCTGGACGGGGTCGTGCTCACCGCGGATGTCGAGGTCGGTCGGCACGTCGTGCTCATGCCGCACGTCACGCTCACGCACGGGTGCACCGTCGAGGACTTCGCGACGCTGTGCGCCGGTGTCTCCCTCGGCGGCGACGTCCACGTCGGTCAGGCCGCCTACATCGGCATGAATGCCTCGGTGCGTGAGGGCGTACGCATCGGTGCCGGGGCCACGGTCGGGATGGGCTCCGTGGTGCTCCAGGACGTCCCGGCAGAAGAGACCTGGGTCGGCGTCCCGGCCCGCCCCATCCGCGCAGGAGTCCCCGCATGAGCAACGTCCCCTTCGTCGACCTCGCCGCCCAGCACGCCGAGGTCGCGGCCGAGGTGGAGGCGGGCATCGCCTCCGTCTTCGCCGCGACCGCCTTCGTGGACGGTCCTGCCGTGGCCGACTTCGAGCATCGCTACGCCGACTTCGTGGGCGTCGACCAGTGCGTCGGCGTCGCCAACGGCACCGATGCCCTCGAGCTGGCCCTGCGGGCCGCAGGGGTCGGTCCCGGCGGCGAGGTCGTGATCCCGGCCAACACCTTCGTCGCGACGGCCGAGGCGGTCTCGCGGATCGGCGCCGTGCCCGTCCCGGTGGACGTCGACGACGACCGGCTCCTCATCGACCCGGCCGCCGTGGAGACGGCGGTCGGCGACCGCACCCAGGCCGTGGTGGCCGTGCACCTGTTCGGCCAGCTGGCGCCGATGGCCCGGCTCGCCGAGATCTGCGACGCGGCGGGGGTGCCGCTGGTCGAGGACGCTGCGCAGTCCCAGGGCGCCCGGCTGGCCGGTCGCGGTTCGGGTGGACTGGGGCTCGTCGGGGCGACCAGCTTCTACCCCGGCAAGAACCTCGGTGCAGCAGGCGACGCGGGCGCCGTGACGACCAACGACGCCACGATCGCCGCGGAGCTGCGCCGGCTGCGCAACCACGGCTCCTCGGTCCGCTACGTCCACGACGTCATCGGGATGAACTCCCGCCTCGACACCATCCAGGCCGTCTACCTGAGGGCCAAGCTCGACCGGCTCGAGAAGTGGAACGAGCTCCGCGTACGTGCGGCCGCCCGCTACGACAGCCTGCTCGCCGACCTGCCCGCCGTACGACGCCCGCTCCTGGGCGCCGAGGGCCAGCACGTGTGGCACCTCTACGTCGTCCGGGTCCACGACCGGGACCGGGTCCTGGCCGACCTCGGCCGGGCCGGGGTGGGGGCGGGGATCCACTACCCCTACCCGGTGCACCTCACCGGGGCCTACGCGCACCTGGGGCTGGGTCCGGGCACCGCACCGGTCGCCGAGGCCGCAGCCGGCGAGATCCTGTCGCTGCCGATGCACCCGCACCTCACCGAGGACATGCAGGACCGGGTCGTCGACGTGCTTGCCGACGCGGTCGAGGGCCACGTGGAGAGGGGCGAGGAGTGACCACCCTGCTCGTCGCCAACGACGGCGGCCACCTGATGCAGCTGCACACCCTGCGCCCGCGCCTGGGCGTGGGGGAGGACGTGGTCTGGGTGACGCCCCGGACCCCGCAGACCGAGTCGCTGCTGGCGGGCGAGCGGGTCCACTGGGCCATGCCGTGCCCGCCGCGCGACACCCGGGCGCTGGCGCGCAACGCGCTGGCGTGCCGACAGCTCTTCCGCGACCACGACGTGTCGCTCGTGGTCAGCACCGGCGCGGCGCTCGCGCTCGCGGTGCTGCCGCAGGCCCGGCTGCGCGGGATCGAGACGGTCTACATCGAGAGCGCCACCCGCCTGCGACGCGCCCTCCCTCTCGGGTCGGGCGCTGGCGATGGTGCCCGGGATCACGACCTTCAGCCAGTCCAGCGCGCTGACCCGCGGGCACTGGCAGTACCTCGCCTCTCCGTGGGAGCTGTACGACACCGCGCTCGCGCCGCCGCGCCCGATCCGGTCGATGGTGGTGAGCCTGGGCACCCAGGCCGACTACGGATTCCGGCGGCTCCTGGACCGACTCGTGCCGATCGTTCCGCCCGGCACCGAGGTGCTGTGGCAGACAGGCGGGACCGACACCACCGGGCTCGGCATCGACGCGCGGGAGCGGGTGCCGTCGGACGAGATGTCGGCGAGGATCCGCGCAGCCGACGTCGTGGTGGCCCACGCCGGAACCGTAGCGCTGCAGGACCTCCTCGTGGACGACGAGGGAACGCATCGTGGGAGCGTCGTCCTCGGGAGCCAGCACGTCCCGCATCGAGCGGTAGCGCAGGAGCGCCTCATCGGTGATCGGCTCGAACGTGCGGAGGAAGCGCTCCCAGTCCCAGTTCGGCCGGCCGGCACGCTCCGCCAGCTTTCGACCCTTCCCCTCGAAGCGGGCATCGTCACGCTCGATGCCCTCACGATCGCAGAGCGGGGCGAGCTGCTCCTTGGTCTGGCGTTCGATGAGGGCCATCACCCCCAGGTGCGCCGAACGGGTCGGATCCTCGACGACCTCCGCCATGGCGGCGAACATCGCCTCCCCGTACACCTCACCGTGGTAGGCCCAGTCGATCTCGTCGCGGTAGCTGGTCATGGGTCACAGTGTCGCATCCCCGCCCGCCCCACGCGCCGCCGACCGCAGGCCCCGCGGTCGGTCGTCGCACGCGAGGCTGGAGAGATGGGAACGATGGGAACGGTCCTGGTCACCGGTACGTCGTCGGGCATCGGCCTCGCGACCGCCGTCCGCCTGGCCCGCGCCGGGTTCGACGTGGTCGCGGGGATGCGCGACCCCGCTGCGGGGGCACCGCGGCTCGCCGAGGCGGCCGGCGAGGCCACCTCGGCGATCACGGTCGTGGCGCTGGACGTGGACTCTGATGCATCGGTGGAGGCGGCGTTCTCGCAGCTCCCGGCGCTGGACGCACTGGTCAACAACGCCGGCATCGGCCCCAACGGAGTGATCGAGGAGCTGCCGCTGGCGGACTGGAAGGCGACGTTCGAGACCAACCTGTTCGGCGTGGTGCGATGCGTCCAGGCCGCGCTGCCGCATATGCGGGAGCGCGGGCGGGGGGCCATCGTCAACGTCGGATCGTTCGGTGCCCGCTTCCCGATCTCGCCCATCAGTCCCTACCTCTCGTCGAAAGCAGCACTGGCGATGCTGAGCGAGGTCCTCGCCCTCGAGGTGCGACCGTTCGGCGTTCGCGTGGTCCTGCTCGATGTCGGCTACACCTCCACCGCGCTCGGGGCCAAGGCCCGCCCCATCGACCGCTCCAGCCCCTACCGGGAGGTGGCCACCAAGGGGGCGCTCGTCCTTGGTGCCGGCTTCGCCCGAGCGATGGCGCCCGAGACCGTGGCGGACGCCATCTGCGAGGCAATCGTCGACGCCGACCATCCGTTCCGACGCACCGTCGGGAGCACCGCCACCGACGCCCTCGCCGTGCGGGACAGCTTCTCCGATGACGAGTGGATCGAGCTGTTCAACCAGGATCGCAGCGCCTTCGTCGGCGCGTACCGCGAGGCGAGCGGGATCGACGTCTCGCCGCCGCGTCCGGGCGGGTGACAACGGGCGATCGACGCGCTCGTCCGAGCCGTTGCACCCGCTCCTGGAGGATCACGCGGGACGATTCGCGTAGCGTCCACGGCCGTGTGGTTCGAGGCGCTCACGGGGTTCCGGGAGGACCGCCACGAGGACGTGGCCGGCCGCTTCGTCCTCGACGGCGAGCAGCTGACCTCCCAGGCGAACGGCCGCACGATGCGGTGGGGGCGGTTCGAGACGCCCTCGCTGGCCGAGCTGCGGGAGCGCCTCGTGACTGGACCCGCCGGGGCCGGCACGCTGCGCCTGCGGGAGGTTGTGGCCGACGTGCAGGCCCTCCACACGGACCAGGCGAACGCCGGGGCGTTGTTCCAGGTCGCCTCGCAGTTCAACACCCTCGAGATGATCGACCCGTCGGTCACCCCGGAGGATGGCATCGACGGCTACGAGCGCGACCGCACGCAGGGCCCGGCCTGCGCCATCGCATGTGGTGCGGGGACGATCTACCGGAACTACCTCGTGCCGCTCGGGGGCGGGTTCGGCCAGTCCCGCGAACGCCAGATCGACTGCCTCGCCGATCTGGCGGCCGGGCTCGGCGTCGAGGTCGAGATGCGCAATGGCTACGCGCTCGGCGACCGCCGAACAGCTCGAGCGGGTGCGTGCCCGGCTCATCGGTCTCGACGAGCCCGGTCGCCGTGCCGTGATGGGTCGCCTGCGGATCGGGCTGCAGTGGGACACCGAGGTCACGCTGGACAACGGCGGGCGCACGGTGACCCAGGCGTACTGCTCGGCGCTGCCGATCGCCTATGGCTCCCACCGGGCCGAGCGCTGGGAGCCGTTCGCCCGGCTGGTCCTCGACGGCGCCTACGAGGCATGCCTCACCGCGGCGGCGTTGAACGCGCGCCTGACCGGCAACCACACCGCCTACCTCACGCTCCTCGGCGGCGGTGCGTTCCGGAACCCGACCCGATGGATCCTCGACGCCATCGAGCGGGCCGTGGGCGTCCTCCGTGGCACCGACCCCAACCCCGACGTCGACCTCGACCCCGACGTCGACCTCGCGTTCGTCAGCTACGGATCGCCGAATCCGGCACTCGGGAGGCTGCTGGCAACGATGGGCTGACCCGCCGGCGCCGTCGACCCCCGCTCGACTCGCCGCTTGATCCCGCGGAGCATCTGGCAGGACACGACCAGGTCAGGCCACCACGCCGTCGGCCCGGAGCCGCGCGATCTCCTCGGGGCCATAGCCCGACCTCGGTCAGCACCTCGTCGGTGTGCTGGCCGAGCAGCGGTGCCGGGCCGTCGACGGAGGCAGGCGTCTCGCTCAGGCGAACGGGGTAGTTGGGCTGGCGCATGCGGCCCTTCGTCGGGTGCTCGACGTCGACCAGCATGTCGTTGGCCGCCAGCTGGGGGTGGTCGATGATCGTCCGTGGCCCCTCGGCCACCACCTGGCAGGGGATGCCGAGGGGGGCCAGTGTCGCCACCCAGTCGGCGGCCGGGCGATGGGCGAGCAGCCCGTCGAAGAGCTCGGTCAGGTCGGTGAAGGCGGCGGCCCGCTGGGGGCGGGTCTGGTAGTTCGGGTCGTCGCCGATGTGGGGCACGTCGAGCGCGTGGCACAGCTTGCGGAACTGGCCGTCGTTCCAGGCGGAGAGCATGAGGTACGTGCCCTCGGCGCAGCCGTAGACGGCGGTGGTGGGATCGGCACCCCGCTTGGTGCCCTTCGAAGGAGCGGTGCGGGACAGGATCGGGTCGTCCTCCACCCACAGCATGAAGTTCGTCAGCATGTGCAGCGCGCCCTGCAGGAGCGAGGTCTCCACCAGCTGTCCCCGGCCGATCGTCGGCCGCGCCATCAGCGCCAGGAGGATGCCGTTGGTGAGGACGAGCGGAGTGGCGGTGTCGGCGTAGAGGAAGCCGGTGAGGCGCGGTCCGTCCTCCTGGCGGTTCATGATCCCGGTGAACGCCTGCACGACGACGTCGTAGCCGGGCGCGTCGCCCAGCGGGCCGTTCGGTCCGTAGCCGGTGAGGGACGCGTAGACGAGCTGGTCGTTGAGCGCCGACAGGTCCTCGTAGCCCAGGCCGATGCGCTCGAGCGTGCCCCGGGCGGTCCCGTTGATCAGCACGTCCGCCCGCACGGCCAGCCGGCGGACGATCTCCTGACCCTCCGCGGTGGCCAGATCGACCGCGAGGCCCCGTTTCGATCGGTTGCCCAGCTGGTGGAAGATGCCCTCGCTGCCGAGGAAGGGGGTGGTGGTGTTGCGGCCGTTGTCGCCGCGCAGCGGCTCGACGTGCACGACGTCGGCACCCATCTCGGCCAGGAGCCGTCCCGTGATCGGGCCCGCCGCCTCCTGGGTCACGTCGACGACCCGGACGCCGTCGAGCGGGCGGTGCTGTTGCGGCTGTTGCGGCTGTTGCATCGTGTGGGCCATGTCCCCTCCAGCCGTGTGCGCTCCGGCGCCGACGGTCCATCATGGTCGATGGAGGCCACCGGCGCCTCCGGCCGTTTCCGACGCGCGCGGCGGTTAATCTGACGCCGAGGGTTCTTCACCCTTCGGAGCTGGTCGATCGAGCGCTCGACATCCCCGCCGTCTCGTAGCGCTTGCGGGATGTCTCGTGTTCGATGGTGCCGCGGCCGGTCTTCGTCCCTCGACCGCCGACCAGGACGCGGATCTCGATCATCCGCCGGACGCTGCGGCCGGGCGAGCCCGAGGTCGTGCGGGCGACGCACAAGCTGCAGCGCAAGGCCGTGCTGATCGGCGTCCTCGCGGTCGGCAGCTACGGCATGCTCGTCTTCTCCGACGTCGGCGTCGTCGCTTCGGCTCCTGTTCGCGGCGGTCCTGGTCGTCGCGGCCGTGGCGACGGCGACGGGGATCATGCACGACGGCAACCACGGCGCCTTCAGCCGCTCGCGCCGCTTGAACCGGTTGCTCGGCTTCACCGGCGACCTCCTCGGAGGCAGCTCCTGGCTGTGGCGCTTCAAGCACAACACCCTCCACCACGCCAGCCCCAACGTCATGGGGATGGACACCGACATCGAACAGATGCCCTTCGCCCGCCTCGCCCCCGAGCAGCCGTGGCGGCCGTGGCATCGTGCGCAGCACATCTACCTGTGGTTCCTCTACGGGTTCATGGCGCTGAGCTGGCTGCTCGTCTCCGACCTCCGCACGATCATCAGCGGCCGCGAGGGCCGTCACCGCTCCCTCGGCGGCCCGGCCCCGTCGAGCTCGCGACCGTGGTCGTCGGCAAGCTCCTCCATCTGGCGTGGGCGGTCGTCATCCCGCTGCTCTTCTGCCCCTGGTGGGCGGTCCTGGCCTTCTACCTGGCGTGCTCGTGGTGCGTGGGCTTCACGCTGGCGGTCATGTTCCAGATCGCCCACTGCGTCGACGAGGCCGAGTTCTCCCCGAGCGCGGCACCGCACCGCGGGCCGCGATTCGTCGCGCACCAACTGCGCTCCACCGTCGACGTGCAGATCGACATCCCCGTCGTCGGTCGGTTCCTTCGTTGGTGGATGGGCGGGCTCCACCAACAGGTCGAGCACCACCTCGCGCCCCGTCTGCCCCACACGATCTACCCGCTGCTCGCCCAGCGCGTCGAGCACCTCTGTTCGACGCACGGCCTCACCTTGCGCCGGCACGCGAGCCTCGGTGCGGCGCTGCGATCCCACGCCCGCTGGCTGCGCGTCATGGGCAGACGCCCGGCGCGGCGATGCTGCCTGACCACCGACCGGCCCGGGATCGTCGGTCCGATCGGCTCGTCGGCCCTGACCGGGCTGACGTTCAGCCGCTCAGCCGGCAGCGGGCGCTGAGCGCCCCGTTCGGCGAGATCGCCGCCAACAGGCACTCCCGTCGTGCGACCTGGACCGACGCCACGACCGTGAGCGTGATGCCGGCCGAGGTGATCAACCAGCCGACGAAGGGCTTGACGGCGACGAACGCCGTCACCGGCAGCGTCAGGAGGAGCAGCAACGAGACCGCTGCCGCGGCCAGGTTCACCCCGGCCCAGAGGTAGGTGAGGTGGCGGTAGAGCCGGACGATCCCGGCGCGGGCCTCGATGTCCGCCGGCATCGTGCAGAAGTCGCGGGCGAAGCGACCGATCAGCGGGCGACCCTGGGCGACCGACAGCAGGAAGACGCCGCTGAGCACGAACTTCCCGAGCACCGGCTGCATGAAGTACACGAACGTGCTCCCGCTGGCCAGGGCGAACAGGGTCCGGATGGCCAGGCCGATGCTCGCCAGCAGGAGGATCGCCGGCACCGGCACACCGCGCACGACGCGGCGGCCGATCGCCCAAGACGACCAGGCCAGCGCGCTGACGTAGGCGGCGACGGCCCCGAACGTCACGAAGCTCACGTAGAAGAGCAACGTCGGGACGAGTGTGGCCTCGATGAGGTGAGGCACCAAGCGGCGCGCCACCGCTCGGAGCACCGACAGCTTGGTCGGGTCGCCGTACGGTGCCGGCGAGGAGGCGACGACGGGACGTCGCCGACGGCCTCCGGTTCCGCTGTCCTCACGCGCACCTCGGTTTCGGCTTCCCACGACTGCGCGATTTGGGCAGGGCAAAGCGGAACGTCGAGCGCAGCGTACCTCGCGGGGGCGCCCCCCGGTCGGCGTTCAGCGGCCTTCGGCATGACACGGCCGAGCTCGCCCCGGACCGGTGCGGTGCATAGTGAGGTCCTCATGCCTGACACCTTCACCTGCCCGTTCTGCCACCTGGTCTTCGGGGGACGCAGCGAGTTCGAGAACCACCTCCAGGTCGAGCACCCGGACCGCTACCGCCCGAAGCCGCCGGAGCACCCATCGCCAGAACCGACGCTGAGGCCCCTCACCCCAGCGCTACCGAGCGTCGCTGGTTTGTGGGGGCCCAATTGCTCGCTCGTGCTGGGCGATCTGGATCTGCCGGCGGGCGTAGCGGACAGCTTCGGCGGGCTCCATGGCGGCGCCGGCGGCGGCGCAGCGGTCGAAGTCGGCTGTCGCCGAGCACGGCGCGGAGCTCGCCGGGGAGGTGGCTGCACGACGTCGCGCTGAGCCTGGTGGCGCTGCCGTAGAGGGTGGCGGCGATCTCGAGGCGTTCCAGGCGACGGAAGGTCGCGGCGACGTTGAAGAGCGTGAGGCCGAGGTCGGTGAGGGTGCCGGACTGGTGGAAGGACTCGATCACGCTGTCCTGCAGCTTCAGGGCGCGGTCGAGGTCGCCCTGGACGGTTGCGAGGTGAGCCGCTTGTCGGGCGAACACGGTCTCGATGAGGCGGGCGCGGTGCTCCCGGGTGTAGTCGAGTCCTTGTTCGTAGGAGTCCAACGCGCGCGCCGGGTCGCTCGTGGTGTAGGCGAGCCCGTGGGCGTAGAGCGCCTCGATGACGAGAAGGGGGTTGCCGTGGGCGCGGGCGGCGGCCAAGGTCTCCTCGGCGATGGCTGCCGCCTCCTCCCATCGGTGGAGCACCCCGAGCGCGTGCGTCTGCCCGCAGCGACCATAGACGTGAGCGGGCCCGGTCCTGGCGGCGAGCGCCGTGAAGATCGCCAGCGCCTGCTCCGCCCGGCCGGCGTAGAGGTGGCCGAGCCCTTCCCAGAAGCTGCTCACTCGTGGGGAAAAGGGTCGTAGCGAGGCTGGGCCTCCAAGCCCGCGGCGGTGCGGGCGTAGGCGACGCCGTCGTCAGGGCGCCCGATGCAGTAGCACAAGCTGGCGGCGGTGTAGAGGCGAGGGAGTTGCGCCAGGTCGGCGGTCGTGGCGGCGGGAAGGAGCTCCTCCGCCCAGGCGACCGGCTCGAAGCTGCCCCAACTCGTATCCCAAGATGGCGGCGTGCGCGGCGATCGCGGCGGCGGTGTCCAACTCGGTTCGGTCGCTCGCCCAACGAAATCCGGCCCGCAGGTTCGCCAGCTCGGCGTCGACCCAGTCGAGGGCCACTGTCTGGTCGGGCCCGTCCCACAGCTCCCAGTGGGCGACGGCCCGTTCGGCGTAATAGGCGGCGTGACGGTCCCGGACCTGGTGGATCGTGCCGGTGGCGGCGAGCTGGTCCTCGGCGTACTGGCGGATCGTCTCCAACAGCCGGTAGCGG
>CAVZWM010000009.1:0-21228 GCA_963778975.1 uncultured Actinomycetota bacterium | reverse complement strand
GGCGCACCGGCATCGCGACCTTCTCCTACGACCCCCGCGGCAGCTTCGTCACCGTCGACGACGAGGACGCACGCTGGCTGATCGGCGACGCGTCCCCGGCTGCCGAGGCGGCTGCCGAGCTCTCGTCGGACGACCTCTCCATGGCTCGCCAGCGCCGACTCAGCGCGGTCTCCCCCGGTGAACCCGCCTCCGACGAGCTCCCCCTGGGCGAGGACGCGATCGAGATGGTCGCCGGCGAGGACGAGGACCTCCACTCCCCGGCGGAGACGACTCTCGACTTCGGCGAGACCTCGCTCGGCACCGAGCGGTCGATCGAGTCCTACCTCGATGAGGACACCGCCGGGTCCGGGTCCCGACCCACCTCGGAGGCTCCTGAGGCGCCCGCGACGGACGTGGACGCAGCGCCCGACGAGCCCCCGGCGCCCAAGCCCGCGAAGAAGCGTGGCCGGGCCTCCGTGCCGAGCTGGGACGAGATCATGTTCGGTGGCGGCAAGAACGACTGAGCGCGTGCGGCTCACGGGCCTGGCGGTCCACCCGCTGAAGTCCGGTGCCATCAGGCCGGTCCAGCACGCCGAGGTGCTGCCGTGCGGGCTCGCCGACGACCGCTCGTGGATGCTGGTCGACAACGAGGGACGGCTCGTCTCGGCGCGGGAGGAGCACACGACGTTCCGGATCGTCGCCGACACGTCGGCCACCGAGCCCGGGCTCGACACGGCACTGAGGTTGCGGGCTCCTGGCCTCGCCGACCTCCTCGTCGCGCTCCCGGACGGACCCGCCATCGACGTCCGGCTCCACTCCCTCGACCTGACGGGAGTTCCCGCCGGCGACGAGGCCGACGAGTGGATCCGACGGGCGGTGGGACGCAACGACCTGCGCCTGGTCTGGTGCCACGACCCGTCTCGGCGCCGCCTGCAGCCGGGCTACTCCGAGCCCGGCGACCACGCGACCTACCCGGACAGCTTCCCCGTCACCGTGGCGTCGCTCGCATCCCTGCGACTGCTCAACGACTGGATCGTCGAAGGCGCCCTCGAGCGCGGCGAGGAGCCGCCGGCAGCCGCTGCCCATGGAGCGATTCCGTCCCAACCTCGTCATCGACGGCGACGAACCCTTCGCCGAGGACGGCTGGACGACCCTCACCGTGGGCGAGGTCCTCTTCCGCGTCGCCAAGCAGACCGACCGGTGCGTGATGACCACGATCGACCCGGTGTCACTGGCCACGGCCAAGGAGCCGATCCGCACCCTGGCGCGCCACCGGTTGGTCGGCGGCAAGACGATGTTCGCGGCCCACCTGGTCCCGGTGTCCGGGGGCAGGATCAGGGTGGGCGACGAGGTCCTGGCCGGGTGACGGTCACCCGCCCACGCTCCACTCGACGACCGGGGGCAGGAGCCGGGCGCAGCGCGGCAGGCCCACTTCATCGGTGAGGTGCACCCTCGCGACGACGTCCTCGGCCTCGGGCGCATCGCCGAGCATCAGCTTCGCCCGCCTGAACATCTGGGCATCCGGACCCTCGAGCCACGTGAGGTAGATGAACCGCTCGCCGCGCCTGCCCTGGACCGCCGGGCCGTGGAAGTCGCGGACATCCGCGCCGTAGGACTCGGCCACCTGGACCGTCCAGACCGGCTCGGACGCGTCCGCCCACACCAGGTCGCTCGGGTCCTTGCGGACCTGGATGCCGACCTGCACGTCGCGGTGATGACCGGGGTGGCGGCCGGGCAGGTGGTGACCCTCGATCCGGATCCTCATCCTCGCTCCACCGGCCGATCGGGGTCGGTGATCCAGCCGCTCCAGCTCCCGGGGTAGAGCGCCGCCTCGATGCCGGCGGACTCCATGGCCAGGACGTCGTGTGCGGCGGTCACACCAGAGCCGCAGTAGGCCGCGACCCGGCCGGAGCCGGTGGCACCGACGCGTCCGTAGACCTCGCGCAGCTCCTCAGGCGGACGGAACCGACCCTTCTCGTCGACGTTGTCGGTCGTGGGCACGTTCACCGCACCCGGGATGCGGCCCGCAACCGGGTCGACCGGCTCGATCTCTCCGCGATAGCGCTCGGCGGCCCGGGCGTCGATCAGCACGTCGACGCCGGGCACGTCGGCCTCGTGGACGAGCGGCATGTGCTGCGCGCCCGACAGCGTGAAGTCCCCGGCGACCGCGTCGCGGTGACCTGTGGCGACCGGCAGCCCAGCGGCCTGCCACGCGGTCCACCCACCGTCGAGGACGCGTACGTCGTGGTGGCCGTGGAAGCGCAGCAGCCACCAGGCTCGCGCCGCTGCACGCCCCTGCCAGTCGTCGTAGACGACCACCGGCCGTGTGTCGGAGACGCCTGCCCGGCGCATGGCGGCCTCGAACCGGGCCGGGTCGGGCAGCGGGTGACGACCTCCGGCGCCCGGGGGATCGGCGAGGTCGGTGTCGAGGTCCACGTAGTGGGAGCCCGGGACGTGTCCGGCGGCGTGCTCGGCCAGCCCGGGCGGACCCCCCATCACGTAGCGCACATCGAGGACGGTGACTCCGTCGAGGCGGGCGACGAGCTCGTCGGGACCGATGAGCGGACCGTGGGTCATGCGTCCACTGTGCCACGGCGCGAGATCCCGTCTGGCAGGCTGCGGCCATGCAGTTCGACTGGGCCGGAGGCGACGTGATCGTCGTCGACGGGACCGAGGTGGCGTCCGCCGATCGGGCGTGGTTCCGCGAGCGGGCCGAGGTGCAGATCGGCCCGGAGCGCTGGCTCTACCGCGCAAACGGGTCCTGGCTCCGCACCCCCCTGGTCGCCGAGCTCGACGGCGTCGAGCGCTTCCGGGCCGACCCGTCCGGAGTCCTCTCGGTGACCTGGACCGTCGAGTGCGGCTCCGACCCGCTCCAGCTCACCCACGCCGGCATCTTCACGTCGCGTCTCCACGTCACGCGGGCGGGCACCGTGATCGGCGAGGCCACCAGGTCCGGCCTCTTCACGACCCGCGCCCGCCTCGACCTCTCCGAAGCGGTCGACCTGAGGGTGGGCTGCTTCCTGCTGTGGGTGGCCCACGTCGAGTTCAACCGCAACCAGTCCGGGTCCGGCGCCGTGGTCACCTGAGCGGGTCAGTCCTCGGCTCGACGGTCGATCGACTCGATCTCGGCGGCCGCCACGGCCGCGACCTGGACCAGCTCGGCGCGGCGGCGGGCGGGGTCGGACTCGACGAGGGCCTCGAAGACCTCCTCGAGGAGGATCGCGTCCCACGAGTGCGCCCCGGACTCCATCCGCGCGTCGTTGACCGCCTTCCACCGCTCCACGACCGGCACGAACGGCTCGGTGCCGGCTGGACCCACCGAGGGATGGTCCTGGCGCCCCCACCGGGTGACCTGGCGTCGGCGCTCGGCGGCGATCTCGGCGGCGATCCGGTCGATCCGCGCAAAGTCGTCGTCCATGCCCGGCACGGTAGCCGCCGCGGCCCGCCCCCGTTGTGACAAGATCGCCCGCGACATGGCTGAACTGCACTTCTTCACGGGCACGATGGACTCCGGCAAGTCGACGCTGGCGCTCCAGACCAACCACAACCACGCCGCCCGCGGCCGGGTGGGGCGGATCTTCACGACCCACGACCGCGCCGGCCAGGCCGTCGTGTCGAGTCGGCTGGGGCTGACCCACGAGGCCCTCGAGGTCGACGAGTCGTTCAACTTCTGGACCTATGTCGTCAGCACGCTGACCCGGGGCGGCCGCATCGACTACCTCGTCTGCGACGAGGCCCAGTTCTACTCCCGGGACCAGATCGACCAGCTCGCCAAGGTCGTCGACGAGCTGCAGATCGACGTCTTCGCGTTCGGCATCCTCACCGACTTCCGCTCGATCCTCTTCCCCGGCAGCAGCCGGCTCGTCGAGCTGGCCGACCGGATGAACGTCCTCCAGGTCGAGGCGCTGTGCTGGTGCGGCAAGCGGGCCACCCACAACGCGCGGACCGAGAACGGCGCGATGGTCGTCGAGGGCGAGGTGATCGTCGTCGGCGACGTGGAGCAGGCCGACGAGCCCGCCGCGGACGTGGCGTACGAGGTGCTGTGCCGTCAGCACCACCGGCGCCGGCTCACCGCTGCGCGCGCCAAGGCCGTCAGCCTGGCTCCCGAGCCGCTGCCGTTCGGCTGAGCCACTCCCCTCCCCGGGCCCTAGGATCTCGTCATGGACGAGCACGCAGCACTCAACGCGAGCCGCACCGCCGGGCTCGCGACCCTCGCCATCGGGGCCGCCATGGTGCTGGCCCCGGAGCGCGTGGGTCCCCTCGGAGGCATCGACGACCCCCACACGGCGCGGGGTGTCGGCCTGGTCGACCTCGCGCTTGCGCCGGGGCTCCTGGCCGGCTCCCCCCGCTGGCCGTGGCTCACCGCGCGCACGGCCGCGAACCTCGTGACCGCCGCTGTCGTCGTACGCGGTGGCTGGACGGGCCGGGCCACCGCGCTCAGCCTGGTCGGGCTCACCGCCGTCGACGGCCTGGCCGCACGGACGCTGCACCGACTCGGCCGCTGACGCGTCCCGCGCCGATCGGGCTCAGCCCACCAGGATGGGGATCAGCATCTCGGCCGGCGTGAGCGAGCCGTGCAGGCCCACGAGCGTCTTCTCGTAGGCGAAGTCGCGTGTCGAGACGATCGCGGCGTCGTCGTGGCAGGCGACCATGACGTCACCGAGCCGGGGTCGCACCCGCGGGTCGACCGGCCCCAACCAGCCGCGACCGATGACCTCCTCGCGGGTGAGCACCGTGGCACGCGTGCCGAGCACCTCGCGCCACGTCGTGACGACGTCGTCGACGGCCCCGGACGCGCAGTAGAGGTGGCGGAACCGCGCCTCCCCGCCGATCAGCGCGACCCCGTCGCGCATGCCCACCACGTCATCGACGTCGACGCGGTCTTCCTCGGGGCTGTCGACCATCCCGTGGTCGGCGATGACGAGGAGCCGGGTCGAGGACGGGAGCGACTCGCGCAGGTGCTCGGCCTGGGCGTCGACCATGGCGAGCTGCTGGAGCCACTGGGACGAGGAGACACCGAACTTGTGACCGGTCCAGTCGAGGTCGGAGTCGTAGACGTAGGTCAGCGCCGGGCTCTCCCCGGACGCCGTCACCGCCGCGGCGATCCGCTCGCCGACCCGGTCGGCGCCGACGTACGTCGCTCCGCGCTGCGACGCGACGGTCAGCCCCGACCCGTCGAAGTCACGCTTGTTGATCGACGTCACGTGCACGCCGGCCGCCGCCAGCCGGCCGAACGCGGTGGGGTGCGGCTGCCACTCCACGGGGTCGACGGACTTGTCCCAGCCGAGGTGGTTGAGCAGTCGATCGGTGCCGGGGATGCGGGCGGTGTAGCCCACCAGCCCGTGGGAGCCGGGCACGAGGCCGGTCCCGAGGGACGTCAGCGAGGTCGCGGTCGTGGACGGAACGCCGGCAGTGCCGGTCGCGCTCCCCTCCACCAACGAGGAGAGGTACGGCGCCGCGTGGCCGTGCCGGGCCAGCAGCTCGGAGCCCATCCCGTCGACCAGGAACACGACGTACGACGGCGCCGGGGGCAGCTCGAGGGCGACGGTGTGGCCGGCCAGGGGCACTCCCAGGGCGCGTCCGACAGCCGGGATGACGTCGGCCAACGACCGCTGGCCGTAGGCAGGCTCGGTGAAGCCCCGCCCCGAGGCGGGCATTTTCACCGGGGCCCGCGGCGTTGTTCGCCGGAGGAGCGGAGCGGAGGAGACGAAGAACGTCGTGGGGTGCTCATCCGCGGGTCCGGGCGGACAGCGCGTCGGCGAAGGCCAGGAGACCGGCGACTGCGTCCACGCCCTCGGCGGCGGCCGAGACACGGAGGTTGTAGTCGTCGCCGGCCAGGGTGCCGGTGTAGCCGTGGTCGGCGTCGCAGCTCGGGTCGGAGCAGGCGGCCGGCTCGAGGTCGAGCCGGCCGACGCCACCCCAGCCGATGGTGAGCACGGCCTCTGCGGGCGGGGCCACGCCCGCGGTCGGGTTGGCGATCATCCGCGTCACCACGACCGTGCGGATCGAGGTCAGGGTGACCGCCTCGGTCGTCGTCGAGGTGTAGGGCTCGGGCAGCATCTCGTCGCCGGGGTGCTCGTCGGTGTGGGCTATCACCAGGCGCGTCGGCGTCAGGAGCAGCGCGGTCAGGTGCCGGCGTACTTCCTCGTGGTCGAAGGTCGTCTCGTGGTGGACGAAGAAGGACAGCACGTCCTCGCCACCCGCCGCGGAGAAGACGCCGTCGGCGACGACCTCGGGGTAGTAGCCGGTGCGATGGATCGCCTGGCGGAGGTCGTCGGAGACGTCCGCGTCACGAGTGGAGCGGGGCATGTCCGCAAGTCTGTCACGCGGCCGGCGTCAGTCGGGGAGTGTGTCCCCGGGCATCGTGCTCAGGCGGCGCACGAACCAGTCCGACCGCGGGTCCTTCACCGGCTCGACCCGGATGATCGCACCGAGCACGGTCACCCCGTCCGCACCGGCCAGCACCAGCGGCAGCTGCAGCGCGCGGACCTGGGGCAGGTCGTGCTGCAGCTGGGCGACCTGCTTGACCAGTCGCTCGATCTCGGCGACGTCGACGATCTCGCTCCCGCGGTAGCCGAAGAGCAGGGGCGATGCCTTGATCTCGCGCACCATGTCCTGGGCGTCGTGGTCGGCCAGGGGAGGAATGCGGTAGGACCGGTCCCCCAACAGCTCGGTGAGCGGGCCGCCGATGCCGAAGGACAGGACCGGACCGAACAGCGGGTCCTCCATCGTCGCGATCGTCAGCGGGACACCGGGCGGGGCGTTGCGCTGGACCACGAAGCCGGCGCGGTCCGGGTCGGTGATGATCTCGTTGAGGCTGGTCCAGGCGTCCTGCATGTCCTCGGGGCCGTCGATGTTGCGCCACACGTGCGCCAGGTCGGGACGGTCGCGCAGGTGCTCGGCGGTGGCCTTCAGCACGACGTCCCAGCCGAGGGACTCCCCCGCTGCGACCGCCTCGTCGCCGGACGCGACGGCAAAGGTGTCCCAGAGGTCGATGCCGTACGCCGCGAGCAGCCGGTGCTGCTCGGTGTAGTCCAGGTCGCGCCCCTCCGGGTGGTGCATGAGGAGCTCGTTGACCAGGTGGCGGGCCGCCTCCCGGTCGGTGGAGGCCAGGTCGGTCATCGGGGTCTGCGGCGTCCGCAGCCACACGGCGTACTCGACGACGTGCGCCAGGGCGCGCACGGCGGCCTCGACCGCCGGGTACGACGGCACCGACCCGCGCCCCGCACTCGATCCGGCCACGTCGGGGACCCGCAGCAGCTCCGGCACGCCCTCGGTGCCCAGGAAGGTCGAGACGATCGGCTTGTCGGACTGCTCGCCCACGGCGGCGAGCACGTTGGCGACGTCCTCGCGGGCACCGGGCACGTTGAGGGGCGGGATGAAGATCGCGGTGACCGCGTCCACCTCGGGGTCGTCGATGGCGGCGTCGAGCGCGTCCTCGAAGTCCTCGGCGGTGGCGTCCGCGCCGAGCGCGACCTGCTTGTTGACCACCAGGCCCACCGAGTTGGCCGCATCGGCGGCCAGGAGGCCCAGGGCGTCGGAGTTGCCGACGATCGCGACCCGGCGTCCCCGTGGCAGCGGCTGGTGCGCGAGCAGCTGGGCGACGTCGAACATCTCCTCCAGCGACTCCACCTGGATGATCCCGGCCTGCCGGAACATCGCGTCCACCGCCTGGCCCGGCGCGGCGATCTTGCGGACCGCGTGACCCATCGGCACACCCTGGGAGCTGCGGCCCGAGCGCACGGCGACGATCGGCTTGCGGCGGCTGACGCGGCGCGCGATGCGGGAGAACTTGCGGGGGTTGCCGATCGACTCGAGGTAGAGCAGGACGACCTCGGTCGCGTCGTCCTCCTCCCAGTACTGCAGCAGGTCGTTGCCCGAGACGTCCGCACGGTTGCCGGCGCTGACGAAGGTCGTCAGTCCCAGACCGCGGTTCTGGACCTTCTCCAGGATCGCCGAGCCCAGCGCACCCGACTGGCAGAAGAAGCCCGCGCGGCCACGGGGCGGCATGACGGAGGAGAGGGAGGCGTTGAGCGAGACCTCGGGGTCGGTGTTGATCACACCGAGGGCGTTGGGGCCGATCAGGCGCAGGCCGTAGGAGCGGCACAGGCCCACCAGGCGACGCTGGCGCAGCCGACCCTCCTCGCCGGTCTCGGCGAAGCCCGAGGAGATGACGACCAGGCCGTGCACGCCCTTGGCCGCGCAGTCGAGCACGACGTCCTGCACCGCGTCGGCCGGGACCGCGACGATGGCGACGTCGACCTCGTCGGGGATCTCACCGACCGTCTTCCAGGCCGGCATGCCGGCCACCGAGTCGGCGCTCGGGTTGACCACGTGGACGCGGCCGCTGAAGTTGCCGAGCACCAGGTGGCGGACGAGCGCGCGACCGATGGTGTCCTGCCGACGGCTGGCGCCGATCACGGCCACCGAGCGGGGGGTGAAGAACCGCTCGATCGAGGCGTACTCGGCGCGGTGCTCGCGCTGCTCCATCACGCCGATGGCGGTGTCGGTCGGGTCGATCCGGAAGACCAGCTCCATCACCCCGTCCTCGAAGTGGCTCTTCACCTTGTAGCCGGCGTCCCTGAAGGTGTGGAGCATCGCCTGGTTGTCCGGCAGCACCTCAGCGACGAACTCGTCGACCCCACGCTCCCGGCCGGCCTGGGCAAGATGCTCGAGCAGCAGCTGGCCGACACCGCGGCCCTGGTGCTGGTCCTCGACCAGGAACGCGACCTCCGCGTAGCCGGGCCGGACGGTGTCGTAGCGGCCCACGGCGATCATCTGGCCGGCGACCAGCAGGATCAGGGCCACCCGGTCCTTGTGGTCGACGTGCGTGAAGCGGTCGAGGTCGCGGTCGGACAGCTCGGGCATCGGCGAGAAGAAGCGGTAGTACTTCGACTGGTCGGAGACCCTGCTGTAGAACTCGACGAGCAGGTCGCGGTCCTCGGGCTGCATCGGCCGGATGTGGGCGGTGCGGCCGTCCCGCAGCAGGACGTCGGCCTCCCAGTGGCGCGGAGGCGGCGTCGCGGTCAGTTCCTCCGGCTCGGTCACGGCTGCAATCTATCCGTCCGCACGCACTTCGGCGTGCCCCGGCTCGGGTCCGCCCGATGAACAGGGAGAATGCCTCGCATGGCACGACGTACGACACAGCCGCCGCTCCCGGACGACTTCGAGGAGCACATCCTCGACACCGACATCCGGGACGAGATGCAGTCGTCGTTCCTGGAGTACGCCTACTCCGTCATCTACTCCCGCGCCCTGCCCGATGCCCGTGACGGGCTGAAGCCCGTGCAGCGGCGCATCCTCTACACGATGGACGAGATGGGCCTGCGTCCCGACCGCGGCCACGTCAAGAGCGCCCGCGTCGTCGGCGAGGTCATGGGTCGCCTCCACCCGCACGGCGACGGCGCCATCTACGACGCGCTCGTCCGGATGGCCCAGCACTGGTCGATGCGCCTGCCGACCGTCGACGGCCACGGCAACTTCGGCTCGCCCGACGACTCCCCGGCCGCCATGCGCTACACCGAGTGCCGGATGTCGCCCGCCGCCGTCGCGATGACCGCCTCGATCGACGAGGACACCGTCGACTTCAAGCCCAACTACGACTCCCGCGAGACCGAGCCGGTGGTCCTGCCCGCGGCGATCCCGCACCTGCTGGTCAACGGTTCGGCCGGCATCGCGGTCGGCATGGCCACCAACATCGCCCCCCACAACCTCATCGAGGTCGTCCAGGCGCTGCGCCACCTGATCACCCACCCGAGGGCCACCCTCGACGACCTGATGCGGTTCATCCCGGGCCCGGACCTGCCCACCGGCGGCAAGATCGTCGGGCTCGACGGCATCCGTGACGCCTACGAGATCGGGCCGCGGCACCTTCCGGATGCGCGCGACCGCCCGCGTCGAGTCGGTGACGGCGCGACGCAAGGGCATCGTGGTCACCGAGCTCCCCTACGGCGTGGGCACCGAGCGGGTGATGGAGCAGATCAAGAAGCTCGTCCTGGCCAAGAAGCTCCAGGGCATCGCCGACATCAAGGACCTCAGCGACCGCCAGCACGGCCTGCGGCTGGTGATCGAGGTGAAGAACGGCTTCGTCCCCGAGGCCCTCCTCGAGCAGCTCTACCGCCAGACCCCCCTCGAGGACACCTTCGGCATCAACGCGGTGGCCCTCGTCGACGGGCAACCGCGCACGCTCGGCCTCATCCAGATGCTCGAGGTCTTCCTCGCCCACCGCTTCGACGTCGTCCGCCGTCGCTCGCTGCACCGCCGCGCCAAGGCCGCCGACCGCCTCCACCTCGTCGACGGCCTGCTCATCGCGATCCTCGACATCGACGAGGTCATCCAGGTCATCCGCTCCTCCGACAACGCGGCCGCGGCCAAGGAGCGGCTGATCTCGGTCTTCGAGCTCTCCGGGGCCCAGGCCGACTACATCCTCGACATGCCGCTGCGCCGCCTCACCAGGTTCTCCAAGCTGGAGCTCGACAAGGAGAAGGACGAGCTGGAGCGCGCCATCGAGCTCCTCGACGCGATCCTGGCCGACGAGAAGCTGCTGCGGAAGGTCGTCTCCGACGAGCTCGCCGACGTGGCCAAGGCCCACGGCACGCCCCGCCGAACCGTGCTGCTGGCCTCGGCCGGCACCACCGTCACGGCCACGGCTGCCGGCTCGCTGGAGGTGGCCGACGACCCCTGCTTCGCCTACCTCTCCTCCAGCGGCCTGCTGGCCCGTACGTCCTCGGTCGACGCACCCCGGCCACGGCGAGGGCCGGGCCAACCACGACGTCGTGGTCAGCGTCGTACGCACCACGGCCCGTGGCGAGGTCGGCGTCCTGACGAGTCGCGGTCGGCTGGTCAAGGTCGGCGTGCTCGACATGCCCGAGCTGCCGGACTCGGCCAACGACCCCAACCTCCAGGGCGGCCTGCCGCTCAGCGAGATCCTGTCCCTCGAGGCCGGTGAGCGCGCGCTGGCCCTGACGGCGCTGCCCACCGAGGGGCCCGGGCCTTGCGCTCGGCACCCGGGCCGGCGTGGTGAAGCGGGTGAACCCCGAGGTGCTCGGCCGCGACGAGTGGGAGGTCATCGGGCTCAAGGACGGTGACGAGGTCATCGGCGCCGTCGAGCTGCGCACCGGCGAGGAGGAGCTGTGCTTCATCTCCTCCGACGCCCAGCTGCTGCACTTCCCGGCCAGCGGCGTACGCCCCCAGGGACGGACCGGCGGCGGCATGGCCGGCATCAAGCTCGGCGCGGGCCAGCACGCGGCCTTCTTCGGTGCCTTCGACCCGGCCGAGGCCGTCGTCGTGACGGCGTCGGGCTCCTCGACCGCCCTGCCCGGCACCGAGGCGGGCTCGCTCAAGGTCGCGCCGTTCAGTGAGTACCCCGGCAAGGGCCGCGCGACCGGGGGCGTCCGCAGCCACCGGTTCCTCAAGGGCGAGGACGTGCTCGTCACCGCGTGGGCGGGGGCCGGTCCGGCCCGGGCCGCCGCGGCCAGCGGTGCACCGATCGACCTGCCCGAGCCGACCGGCAGGCGCGACGGGTCCGGGACACCCGCTCCCCAGCCCATCGCAGCCGTCGCCTCCCCCGTCGCGGCGCAGGTCGCGCCACCCGCCGGTGTGGAAGGCTGAGTCCATGCCCGCTCGACGTCTCGCAGCCCTCGCGACCGCCACCCTGCTCCTCGTGCCCACCCTCGCCGCGTGCTCGGGGGACGACTCGTCGGAGGCCTCCGACCGAGGCATCCCCCGAGGAGGTGCTGGCGCTCGCCTCGGAGAAGCTGACCGAGACCAGCGGCGTCGAGCTCACCCTCGCCACCGACGCCCTGCCCGAGGGGGTCTCCGGCATCGCCAGGGCGGCGGGCACCGTCACCGACGCTCCCGCCTTCGAGGGCACGCTGACGGTCGTCTTCGCCGGCCAGACCGCCGACGTCCCGGTGATCGCCGTGGACGACACGGTCTACGCCCAGATCCCGTTCACTCCGGGCTGGGACACCGTCAACCCCAAGGAGTACGGCGCCCCGGACCCGTCGACCCTCACCGGCGCCGACGGCTTCCCCGGACTGCTCGGCAAGACCGAGTCGGTCGAGGCAGGCGCGAGCGTGCGCGGCGGCGCGGACAACGACGAGATCCTCACGACCTACACCGGCACCGTGCCCGGCAAGGCCATGGAGAGCGTGATCCCGTCGTCGGCCGGTGACTCGTTCGACGTCGAGTGGCAGATCACCGACGACGGCGAGCTCCGCAAGGCCACGCTCACCGGCGTCTTCTACCCCCAGACCGACGCGATGACCTACACCGTGGACTTCGCCGACTACGGCACCGAGAAGGACATCCAGGCCCCGTGAGCGAGACCGGGCAGGTCTCGCGCAGCTCGACCCTGCTCCTCGGCATCGCCGCCGTCGCGGTCGCCTTCGCGGCTGCCGACACCTACGTCGTCGTCCTCGCGCTGCCCGACATGATGACCGGCGTCGGCGTCCCGATCGACCAGCTGCAGCGGGCGGCGCCGATCGTCAGCGGCTTCCTGCTCGGCTACGTCGCCATGCTGCCGCTGATCGGCAGGATCGCCGACCTCCGCGGGCGGGTGCCCGTGCTGGTGATGGCGCTGGTCCTCTTCGCCCTCGGCTCACTGATCACCACCATCGCCTACGACATGCCCAGCATCGTGACCGGTCGCTTCCTCCAGGGAGTCGGCGGCGGCGGGCTGGTGCCCGCGACGCTGGCCCTCGTGGCCGACCTCTACCCGGTCGAGCGCCGCGGCGTCCCGCTCGGGCCTGGTCTCGGCCGTCCAGGAGATCGGCTCGGTCGTCGGACCCCTCTTCGGCGCACTCGTCCTGGCCGTCGCCGACTGGCGCGCGATCTTCGCGATCAACTTCGCGGTCGGGCTGGTGCTGGCGGTGGCGATCCGCGGCCTGGCAGGTGGTGCACCCGGCGGCGCGGACCGTCGCGCCAGGTTCCGTCCGGACCTGGTCGGCCTCCTGCTCCTGCTCGTGACCCTCGTGGCCGTCGGCGTCGTCTTCCTGCGCCCACCCGCCCTCCTGCGCGACCTGACCTGGGGGTCGCTCTTCGTGCCCTTCGCCGGCGACGGCCGCTGGTGGACGCCGATCGGCGCCATCGCCGTCGGTGCGCTCGTCCTGCTGCTGCTCTGGTGCTGGTTCGCCCCACGCCCGCTCCTCGACCTGCGCGGCTGGGTCGGGGTGCTGCTCGAGGCCGACCTCGTCGGCGCGCTGCTCCTCGCCGCCGCCCTGGGCGGGGTGATCCTGGCCTTCGCGACCGCCGACCCCAAGGTCGAGGTCTTCTCGCCCCGCGGCCGCTGGTACCTCCTGGGAGCCGCCGTCGCCGCGGCGGCCTTCGTCTGGCACCTGCGCCGCGCGACCAATCCCCTCGTGCCGCGCGGGGCACTGCGTCGTACGCCGGCGTGGGGGGCGCTGCTGGTCAGCTTCTTCATCGGAGCCGCACTGATCGCCGCCCTCATCGACATCCCGCTCTTCGCGCGCACCACGGTCTACCCCGACGACCAGCTCCCGGCCGCGCTCGTGCTGGTCCGGTTCCTGATCGCGCTGCCGGTCGGTGCGGTGCTCGGCGGCTACGCCATCCGGCGCTTCTCCCCCGGTCTCGTCACCGCCGTCGGGATGCTGCTCGCCGCCACCGGCTTCGTGCTCATGACGCGCTGGGGACTGACCACCATCGAGGAGCCGATCGCCAACGTCGCGCTCATCACCGGCGGTCTCGGCTTCGGCCTGGCCCTGGCACCGGTCAACGCGGCCCTGCTCGCCCACACCGACGACGACGTCCACGGCGTCGCCAGCGCGTTCGTGGTCGTCTCGCGGATGGTGGGCATGCTCATCGGCATCTCCGCCCTCACCACGGTCGGCCTGCGTCGCTACTACGCCGAGCAGAAGGTGGTGCCCCCGGTCCAGGAGGTCTGCGACGGCAAGAGCCGCTGCAAGGAGTTCTCCGACCTGCTCCGCGTGGCGGGCATCGCCCAGGAGCACGCGGTCTTCTGGGGTGCCGCGGGGTGCGCCGTGGTCGCGGCGGTGCTGGCGCTCGTGCTGTTCCGGGAGGTGCGACCCAGCCGTCTCCCCCACCGGGACCTGCTCGCCAGCGGCGGCTGAGGGACTAATCTCGCCGTCGTGGACGACTTCTCCGACCTGCTCGACGCCAACCGCGAGTTCGCCGCCTCCTTCGACCTGGGCGGCTTCGACGGCAAGGCGCACGCCGGGATCGCCCTCGTGACCTGCATGGACTCGCGCATCGACCCGCTGCGGATGCTCGGCCTCGAGCACGGCGACGCCAAGATCTTCCGCAACCCCGGCGGTCGTGTGACGCCCCAGGCCCTCGAGGCCCTCGTCCTCGGCGTGCACCTGCTCAACGTCCAGCGCATCCTCGTCATCCCGCACACCCGCTGCGCGATGGCGTCGGCCTCCGAGGCCGAGCTGCGCGTCCGCGTCGGCGAGTCCGCCGGCGCCGACGCCAGCTGGCAGTCGTTCGGCGTGATCGCCGACCAGGCGGCGGCGCTGGTGGACGACGTCGCCAAGGTGCGCGCGCACCCGCTGATCCCCGCCACGGTCGCCGTCGGCGGCTTCGTCTACGACGTCGACACCGGGCTGCTGACCCAGCGCGTCTGACCCAGCCCTCTGACCCGTCCTCGCCCGGACGACTCCCCCAGCCAGCGGTGAGCCACCCACGTCTCTGTGAGTCCGGATCGTGGCTCAGCCACCGCTCACCCGGGCTCCGAGCCGCTCGGTAACGGGCCCATTCATGCACTCCCGCCCCCATCAGTGGGGGCGGAAGCGCTCGGACGGGCCCGTTACCCGCACGGGCAGGGACCGCGCAACGCAGCGAACGCGTGCGTCCCCTACGCGTCCAGCGACTCCACGTCGACCTCATAGGCCCCCTGGACGATGAACTCCTTGCGCGGCGCCACCTCCGAGCCCATGAGCAGCTCGAAGACCCGGCTCGCCTCGTCGAGGTCGTCGATGGTGAGGCGGCGCAACGTCCGGTGGCGCGGGTCCATGGTGGTCTCGGCCAGCTGGTCGGCGTCCATCTCACCGAGTCCCTTGTAGCGCTGGACCGGGTCCTTCCAGCGCACGTTCTTGCGCTTGAGCTCGGCCAGTCGCCGCTGCAGCTCGGCGTCGGAGTAGGTGTAGATGTACTTGTCCATCCCCTTCTTGGGGTTGGAGAGCTCGACGCGGTGCAGCGGCGGGACGGCCGAGAACAGCCTCCCGTCCCGGACCAGCTCGGGCATGTACTTGAAGAACAGGGTCGCCAGCAGGCACCGGATGTGCGAGCCGTCGGAGTCGGCGTCGGCCATCAGGATGATCCGGCCGTAGCGAGCGGCCTCGAGGTCGAACGTACGCCCCGAGCCGGCGCCGACGACCTGGATGATCGAGGCGCACTCGGCGTTCTTGAGCATGTCGCCGATCGAGGCCTTCTGGACGTTGAGGATCTTCCCGCGGATCGGCAGCAGTGCCTGGTACTCGCTGCTGCGCGCGGCCTTCGCCGTGCCCATCGCCGAGTCGCCCTCGACGATGAAGAGCTCGGTGCGTTCGGTGTCGGAGCTGCGGCAGTCGAAGAGCTTGGCGGGCAGCGCGGAGGACTCCAGGGCGGTCTTGCGCCGCTGGTTCTCCTTGTGCTGGCGCGCGGCCAGTCGCGTCTTCGACGCGCCGGCGACCTTCTCCATGAGCAGCTTGGCCTGGGCCTTCTCGGCCCGCTTGGAGGAGGTGAGGAACGACTTGAGCTCGCCGGCGACCACCTTGCGTACGACGCCGCGCGCGGCCGGGGTGCCCAGGATCTCCTTGGTCTGGCCCTCGAACTGCGGCTCGGCGAGGCGCACTGTCACCACGGCGGTGAGCCCCTCCATGACGTCGTCCTTGATGACGTCGGTGTCGGCGGCCTTGAGCACCTTCGCGGCGCGCATGGCGTCGTTGAAGGTCTTGGTCAGCGCGCTCTCGAAGCCGCTGACGTGCGTGCCGCCCTTGGGTGTCGCGATGACGTTGACGAAGGAGCGCAGCTCGGTGTCGTAGGCCGTGTCCCAGCGCAGGGCGACGTCGACCATCAGCTCGCGCTCGATCTCCTGGGGCGTCATGTGCCCCTTGTCGTCGAGCAGGGGCACGGTCTCGGTGAACGTGTCGGTCCCCTGCAGGCGCAGGACGTCGGTCACGGGGTCGCCGTGGGACAGGAACTCGACGAACTCCGCGATGCCGCCGTCGTGGCGGAACTTCTCCTCGACCGGGCCCTCGGCGGCGTTGGCTGTGCGCTGGTCGCGGATGACCAGCTCGAGCCCGGGCACGATGTACGACGTCTGCCGGGCGCGACCGATCAGGCCGTCCATCTCGAAGCGGGCGTCCTTGGTGAAGACCTGGCGGTCGGGCCAGAAACGGATCCTCGTACCGGTCTTGCCCTTGGCGACGCGCTTGCCCTTGCGGGTCAGGCCGGAGGTGGGCGTGAAACCGGCCGTCGGACCGTCGCCGTCGAAGACGCCGGGCACGCCGCGCTGGAAGGACAACCCCTGCTGGGTCGGTGCGCGGTCGACGTCGATGTCCATCCGCGAGGACAGCGCGTTGACGACCGAGAGGCCGACCCCGTGCAGGCCACCCGTGGCGACGTAGGACCCGCCACCGAACTTGCCTCCGGCGTGCAGCTTGGTGGCGACCACCTCGACACCGGGCAGCCCGGTCTTGGGCTCCTTGTCGGTCGGGATGCCACGCCCGTCGTCGTGCACCTCGACCGATCCGTCGTCGTGCAGCGTCACCTCGACCCGGTGCGCGACGCCGGCCAGCGCCTCGTCGACGCCGTTGTCGATGATCTCCCAGAGACAGTGCATCAGGCCGCGGGTGTCGGTCGACCCGATGTACATGCCGGGGCGCTTGCGCACGGCGTCGAGGCCCTCGAGGACCAGGAGGTGCGCTGCGTTGTAGGTGTTGTCCGCCGGTGCTGCCACAAGGAGAAAACCTACCCGCGACACGCCGCGGAGCAGTGCAGGGCACGCTGCCGACCGTCGGGACGTGGCAGGACTAGCGTGGTGTCATCCCCGACCAGGCAATCCGGGGAGCAGCACCGCACCGAACACGGCATGCGTCCCAGGAATTGGGTGCAACGCCGACAGGCGAAACAATTCAGTGATTGACTGGGCTCACGTCCACCCGAGGTCACCAGCCGGGAATCTTTGTCCCACTGGTTACGTTGGGCCAAGACACCGATGAAGAGAATTGAGGCTGACGTGACCACTGCCACCGCACCCACCCAGGCCGCCCTGACGGCCCTGGATCGCTGCGACCGCTGCGGGGCCCAGGCCTACCTCCGCGTGGAGCTCCAGACCGGCGGCGAGCTGCTGTTCTGCGCCCACCACGCCCGCGAGCACGGCGACAAGCTTCGTGAGATCGCGGCCACGGTCGTCGACGAGACCCACAAGCTCGCGACCCCGTCCACCCCGGCTGCCGACAGCGACCTGTGAGCCGCACCTGACCTGACCACCGACACGGCCCCGGACGACTCGTCCGGGGCCGTGTCGCGTCATGGGAGGCTGACGCCGTGAGCCCCACCGAGATCCTCATCGCCGTCCTCATCGCGGTCGGAATCGCCGGCATCATCGTGCCGGTGCTGCCCGGCACGATCCTGGTGCTCGGCGCGATCCTCGTCTGGGCCCTGGAGGTCGGCACGTCCACCGCCTGGATCGTCCTCGTCTCGGCCGCGGTGCTCCTGGTCAGCGGGACCATCGTGAAGTACCTCGTGCCCGGTCGCCGGCTGAAGGCGTCCGGCGTCCCCAACAGCACCCTCCTCACCGGAGCGCTGCTGGCCTTTGTGGGGTTCTTCGTCATCCCCGTGGTGGGGATGTTCATCGGCTTCGTGCTCGGCGTCTACGTCGCCGAGCGGCGCCGCGTGGGTTCCGCGCTGGCCTGGCCCTCGACCACCGGTGCGCTGCGCGCGGTGGGTGTGTCGATCCTGATCGAGCTGGTGGCGGCGTTCCTGGCCGCTGTCGTGTGGGTCGTCGGTGTCGTGGTCACCTGATGGTGGTCCTGCTCTCGCTCGGTGCCGCGCTCGCCTACGGCCTGTCGGACTTCGTCGGCGGCCTCGCGTCACGTCGTACGTCGGCGTGGCCGGTCGCGTTCGTCGGCACCGCCTCCGCGCTGGCCGGCGCCCTCCTCCTTGCCCTGACCGTCGACGGGAACCCGACCAGCGACGACCTGTGGTGGGGCGCGCTGGCCGGGATCGGCACCGGGGCGGGCGGTGCCTTCCTCTACCGCGGCCTGGCGGCGGGGCGGATGGGCGTCGTGGCGCCGATCTCGGCGGTGGGGGCAGCCCTCGTGCCGGTCACCGTCGGCGTCGTCACCGGCGAACGGCCCGAGCTGGTCGTCTGGCTGGGGATCGTGGCCGCCGTTCCGGGCATCTGGTTCGTCAGCCGTGAGCCGGACGCGTCGGGAGACGTGGCCGCGGGCATCGTCGACGGTGTGCTGGCCGGACTCGGGTTCGGTCTGCTGTTCGCCGCCATGGGCCAGGTTCCCGAGTCGGCCGGCTTCTGGCCGCTCGCCGTCGCGCAGGCCGTGGGGGTGGTGTGCGTCGCGCTCACGGCCACGGCCCTCGGCGGCCGCTGGGTCCCCGACCACAGCTCGCAGGCCTGGGGGGTCGTGGCCGGCCTGCTGGCCACGGCGGCGGTCGTCGCGTTCCTGCTGGCCACGCAGACCGGGCTGCTCACCGTCGCGTCGGTGGTGACCTCGCTCTACCCGGCCGTCACGATCGTGCTGGCCGCCGCGCTCCTGCGCGAGCACATCCATCGTGCTCAGGGGGTCGGGCTCACCCTGTGCGCCGTCGCGGTGGCCCTCGTCGCCGCCGGCTGACGCAGCGTCAGGCTGTTGTGGCGCCCAGTCCCGAGGCGATGGGCAGGCTCCACCGCTGGCGCTTGGGTGCCCAGTCGGCGACCGGGTGCGAGCCGTCGGCCTGGTCGACCATCTTCACCGAGACCCGGACGGAACCGGGCTCGTCGAGGCAGTCACGGCTGATCAGCGCCCGGAACACGTCCTTGCCCCACTTGGGCCGCGCCTGGTAGTCGCAGTCGACCCGCCGGTCGCTGCCGCGCCACGCCACGGCCTCGGTCAGGACGTAGTCGGTGCCGTCACCGAGTCCGCTGCTGAGGACGAACTCCGGACCCCTGGTGCCCCGGTCGGTGTCGATGAAGATCGACACCCCGGCGGCGCTCGAGCGCATCAGCTCGTTGAAGCGCACCTTCACGAGCAGGTTGCTCCCGCCGTGCATCGCCGTGAAACCGTAGATGTCGGTCAACGAGGCGCTCGCGTCGGCCGGGTCGTCGATGGCGTAGTACTCCGCGTGTGCCGGCGCGGCCGAGAGTCCGGCGAACAGCAGCGCAGCGACGGCGGTGAGCGAGATCCGAGTCCTCATGCTCCGAGTGTGACACCCCGCACCCCCCTTGCGTTCACCTGATTCGGGGGGTGGGACGCGGCCCGGTGGCACGATGTCGGCATGACGGGGCCGGTGCACCGAGGCGTACGCCGTCTCCGGACGGTCGCGGCGGCGCTGTCGATCCTCACGGTCACCGCCTGCAGCACCCCCGGCGGCCCACCCGCGCCGCCGCAGCAGTCCGCGCCGGCGACACCCTCGACCTCCACGACAACCCCATCCGCATCCGAGACCTCCACCCCTCGCCGGCGACCGGTGCGGATCGCGGTCGCCGGCGACGTCCACTTCGAGGGAGTCCTGGCCGACCGGCTGCGCGACCCCGACACGGCGTTGGCGCCCGCGACGGCGGCGCTCGCCGCCGCCGACCTGGCCATCGTCAACCTCGAGACGTCGGTGGGCACCGGCGGCGCACCCGAGCCCGGGAAGCGCTTCACGTTCTCGGCGGGCCGCGAGGCCTTCACCGCGCTGTCGGCGGCGGGGATCGACGTCGCCAGCATGGCCAACAACCACGCCCTCGACTACGGTCGCGCCCGGCTGCCCAGCACGCTGCGAGCCGCGCGAGCGAGCGTGGACTCCGACCCCGCACTCGCGGTCGTCGGCATCGGTCGGGACGAGGAGGAGGCGTTCGCGCCCGCCCTCACCGAGATCGACGGCACGACCGTCGCGACACTCGCCGCCTCGCTCGCCGACCAGGACCCCACGGCCGATCCGACGGGCGCGTGGGCGGCCAGCGGAGCGAGGCCGGGCATCGCCGACGCGACGGACCCGTCCCGGCTCCTCGAGGAGGTGCGCCGCTCCGGCACCGTGGCCGACGTGGTCGTGGTCTACCTCCACTGGGGGATCCAGGGTGAGAGCTGTCCCTCGCCCGACCAGCGCAGCATCGCCACCCGGCTCGTCGCGGCCGGCGCCGACGTCGTGGTGGGCACCCATGCGCACCAGCTGCAGGGGGACGGGCGGCTGGGACGTGGCTACGTCGCCTACGGCCTGGGCAACTTCGCGTGGTACTCCCCCGGCACCGATGCCACGTCCCGGACGGGCGTGCTGACCCTCACCGTGCAACCGCCGGTCGAGCGCCGCGGCCGGGCCCGGGTCGTACGCGCTGCCTGGCAGCCCGCCGTCATCGGGCAGAACGGCCTACCGGCCCCTGTCACCGGCGCTGCAGTGGCGGACTTCCGGGAGCGCCGGGCGGGCCTGCGCGCCTGCGCCGGGCTCACCGGCTGAGCCCGGTCAGCGCGGCGCGAACCACTCCAGCACGATCCGGCCGACCCGCTCGAGCTGGGCGGGCTGCACGACCGCCGGGACGTCCGCGGGCGAGTGGTAGCCGGCGTACGGCGTCGACCCCAGCCGGGCAGCGGGCAGACCGGCGCGGACGAACGACCAGTGGTCGCTGCTGCGCTGGTCGGGGTCGGCCACGGCCGGCACCCCCAGCGAACGGGCGGCCGACAGCAGGCTGCGCTGGACGGGGTCGGTGCCCGCGGCCGAACCGACGGGCACGACGTCGCCCACGCCGACCCGGTCCAGCGAGACCATGCCCCGTACGGCCCGTCGCTGCCGGTCCGACAGCTCCTCGACATAGGTCCGCGACCCGTAGTGGTGATCGGCGTCGGTCGGGCCCCGGGGCTCCTCGGCGCCGAACGCCACGAACACGACCGGGAGCCGGGTCCGGTGGCTCGCCGCTGCCTGTGCCGCGGCGAGCATGACGCCGACACCCGACGCGTTGTCCTCGGCTCCCGGCGCCCGCGCCACGGTGTCGAGGTGGGCGCCGACCACGAGGTGCGGCTTGCTCGGGTGCGAAGCCGGGCGGCCACGCGATCACGTTCACCGACCGGCCCGCCGCGACCGGCACGCCCCACGAGTCCC
>CAVZWM010000008.1:0-20697 GCA_963778975.1 uncultured Actinomycetota bacterium | reverse complement strand
CGAGCCGAACAGCATGAAGAACACGAACACCATCGCCGACGACGGCGCGACCTGCGCCATTTCGATCACCGGCAGCACCATCGGTTCCAGCCGCTCGAAGCCGCCCGCCCGGCATCATCCTTCAGGTCGACGAACAGGTCCGCCGCCACGTAGCGGCTCGCCGCCTGGAGCGGAGACTGGCGGCCGGCGCGCACGATGAAGGCGTCGTCCACCTCGTCATCGACACAGTCCACCTCCTCGCCGCCGCAGCCATCAGAACGCCGCGCCCAGCCCGGCATCGACGGCGCCGAGTCGACCACGCAGCCGAACAGCAGTTGCTCGTCGTGTCCATCCTCAGCGTGACGAAGAAGAAGCATCACGAAGACCAGCAGGAAGCCAGCAGTCCGCGCGATACCATCGACAAGCAGTGGCGCCGCGCTTCCCGAGGAGTACGAGACAGCGCGAGTGCGAGATCGGTCGGGGCATCTACGCAGCGCCGTAGCGCGTACGGAGCGGCCGAGCCGTCACGGAACAGCCGCACGCTGACCACGAAGCTCACCGTCGCCGGTTTCGACCACCTGCTCCGACGGCGACCAGCGACCAGGACGACGGCAGCAGCACCAGCCGTCGGCGGCGCGCCCGGCGCGCGCCAGCGGCTGCGCTCCTCGCGGCGACCGGCGGCCCGTCGGCGACCACTCCTCCAGGCGTCGTTCGTAGATCGTCAGACCCGACCTCGCGCGCAGTTCGTCGTCGTGCATGGCTGGATGAGCACCTCGATCCCCTCGACTTCGCCGTTGCCCGCAGCCGTTCGACGAAGGCGACCTCGGCCTCGACGCCGTTGAGCTTCAGGTCGTCGCCGATCGAGACGTAGGACCCAGGCCGTCGATGGCGCTTGCCGTCGAAGAATGGATAGTGCCCACCGAGTCACGCAGATAGCCCTGGCCGATGTCGCGCGGGTCGAGGCGACCCGGCTGACCAACGCCGTCGCAGCACCACGTCGATCGACGAGGATCGGACGTTGTCGCAGTCAGATCACCGACTTCGTCAACCTCCTTCCACCCTCGACGACCAGCGCCACGACAGTGACATCGGCCGCGCCCTTCGGCACCCACCCACGTCGCATCACCGGCGCTGCCGACGTGGGTCGGCGCACCTGGGTCACCGTCGAGCGCCACGCCCACGGTCTGGAAACGCACACGCCGCACCCGCAGGGTCGCAACGCCGCCCGCACCTTGGCGCCGAAGGCGAAGTTGGCGCCGACGACCGCGCCGGGCGTTCGACGGTGGACGAGTAAAGATTCGATGAACTGCTCGGGCTGCCGCTGGCGAACATAAAAGGTCGACTCGAGGCGGCCCGGCACGGCGTCAGCGGCCGGCGCCGTCGAGCAGGTCGGCGCCGGGTCTCGATAGAGTTCAGGATCGGTGGATGGATGCTTCGGTCGAGCACCGCCATAAGGTCCAGGTCGAAGGTCGCCGCGACAACCGTGTCGACGCCCATCAGGACAGCGGTCTCGCGCGCCTCGCGGAGGACGTTGGCGTGCCCGAGGTCGGACCGTGGAGGCCGAATGCTCGCACCGTGCGCCGAGGTTCGGCCGGCACGTTCTCGACGTGGCGCGGTGCACGGCGGAGCCTGGCGACGCCCTGCGGCATGCGTACACGTCGCGCCCCTCCCTCGCGGCACAGCAGGCCGCAGGCCCGGAGCAGGCTTTGCTGGCGCGCTTGATGCGGACCATGCCCATCGCGGAGTGCCGCATGCCCCGCCATGCTGGCGATCAGACGCAGACGCCATGGTAGTTGCCCACGCCGGGCAGCTTGTCGTTGACTGCCAGATCTTGCCCAGGACTGATGACGATGATCAACTGGAGGTCCACCGGCAGCGGACCTCTTCGGTGATCAGGAAGCCCTTGACGTCCACCCCATGGCGCCCTTGTTGATCTTCGTCGGCGAGATGGTCTGGAAGAGACGTTCTTGAAGATCAGCGTTGCCCTTGTGCGGTCGATGCGAACTTGTTCGCCCACTCGCGTCACAGACCACCCTGACCATGCCGCCCGACGGCATCCCTCGACCCGTGTTCGGCCCACTGACCATGAAGGTGACCCACTTCGCTGATTGGCCTTGCCGACGGTGTCGGGCGCGACGTAGGGCCCGGCTCCAGGTCGACCCGAACGTTCCTTCGCTTGCCCGGCACCGTAGACCCCACCGATCGGGGTCATCATTGCTTCTCGAAGTGGCGCTGGGCGGACGTCTTGAGGTCCGCCCTCGACGACCTGCCTTGATATCCGCCTCGACCTCGTCGAGGGTGTAGTCCTCGGCAGCTAACCAGCTGAACCCCGACGATTTCTTGCTCGTCACCGCGGAACTCGTTGACGCCCGGTTGCACTGTCGTGGCATCGTGATCATTGCGCTTTGGCATCGATGGTTCACCGCGACGGGCGAGGCTCCTCGACGTCGTGCGGATGCTGCCTCGGCGGTGACCGCAGTTCCTGCAGCGACGCGACGAGGCCGGCGCTCACCAGAGCGGCGCCAATTGTCTTCTAGTCATGAGTTCTCCCGTTGCCGTCGCCCTCGGTCGGGCTGACGTCGTGGCGACAATTCCTCCACCAGGCGACGTTGCAACGAAGTTCGAGCGGTCTACGACCTCTCACCCGCGCGGGTGAGTCGCACTACCCGACGAGACCGCCACCGGGTCAGAGCCCTGCCCCAGCGGGTTCGTCGCAGCGCGAGAACTCCCCGCCCGGGGGCGAAGAGCGCGTGCGGGCCGGGTCCCTCGAGGGCGAGCTCGAGTGATCGCCCGAACCGCACGTGGGCTGCGTCCTCGTCGTCGAGGTCGACGGAGGCGAACGCCGCCCGCGCCGCCTGCGCGATCGGCAGAAGAGTGAAGTCGTCCCCCAGCTCGTCCAGCGTGTGCGCGGACGACAGGTCGAAGGGCCCCACCGCCGTACGCCGCAGCACGGTCAGGTGTCCACCCACCCCCAGCGCTGCACCGACGTCACGGGCGATGGCGCGGATGTAGGTCCCACTCGAGCAGCGGACCGAGATGTCGACGTCGAGGTGCTCTCCCACGACCCGCTGGCCGAGGACGGCCAGCGAGTGGATCGTCACCGGCCGCGCCTTGAGCTCGACCTGCTCTCCCGCCCGTACCCGGGCATAAGCGCGCTGCCCGTCGACCTTGATGGCCGAGACGGCGGTCGGCACCTGCATGATCTCGCCGACCTGCTCGCCGACTCGGCGTCGACCAGGCCGGGCTGGAGGAAGTCCGCGGCGGTCGCGGCGACCACCTCACCCTCCGCGTCGTCGGTCGTGGTGGACACGCCGAGCCGTATCGGTGGCGTCGTACGCCTTCTCGGTCAGCATCAGGTGTCCGAGCAGCCGCGTCGCCCGCTCGACCCCGAGGACCAGCACGCCGGTCGCCATCGGGTCGAGGGTGCCGGCGTGGCCGACCTTGCGGGTGCCCGCCAGCCGGCGTACGCGAGCGACGACGTCGTGCGACGTCATGCCCGGCGACTTGTCGACGACGACCAGGCCGGACTCCGCCATCAGACGGTGTCTTCGCCCTTGTCGACGCTGTCGTCGGTGCGACCTCGTCGCCGTCGTCCTCGTCGTCGTCGTCGTCGGACTCGAGGCGGGGCTTCTTGTAGGGGTCGGCCTCGCCGGCGTAGGCGGCGCCGCGCTGGGCGGCGACCTCCTCGTCGATCTGCTTGGCCCGGGCCAGCACCTCGTCGAGGGCGCGGGCGCTCTCGGGGAGCGCGTCAGGGATGAAGGTGAGCGTGGGCACGATCCGCATGCCGAGCTGCTTGGCGACCTCGGAGCGGATGACGCCCTTGGCCGACTCGAGGCGGCCGCCGATGCTTGCCAGCTCCTCCTCGGCACCGAGGACGGTGTAGAAGATCGACGGCCTGCTGGCTGTCGCCGGTGAGGCGGACGTCGGTGATCGTCGACGAAACCCAGGCGCGGGTCCTTGATCCGACGCTCGAGCATCTCGGCGACGATCACCTGGATCCGGTCGGCGATCTTGCGGACGCGGGGGTTGCTCATGGCTGGTCCTCAGGTCGGTCGAACGTTCGGTGGTGTTGCTTCACCACGGTATGTCGCCGATGGGCACTTCCCACGATCAGTTGACCGTCGGGAAGTGCCCATTGGCCTGCATACCTTGATGAACAGGCGCCGGCAGCCGGAGCTGTCAGGCGCGCGGGATCTCGCGCATCTCGAACGACTCCACGACATCGCCGATCTTGATGTCCTGGAAGTTCTTGAGCACGATGCCGCACTCGAACCCTTCCCGGACCTCGGACGCGTCGTCCTTCTCGCGGCGGAGCGAGGCGAGGTCGAGGTTGTCGGCCACCACGGCGCTGTCGCGCAGGATGCGCACCTTCGCGTTGCGGCGGATGAGGCCGGACGGTGACCATGCAGCCCGCGATGTTGCCGGCCTTGGACGAGCGGAAGATCTCGCGGATCTCCGCCTGACCGAGGGTCGACTCCTCGTAGATCGGCTTGAGCATGCCCTTGAGGGCCGCCTCGATCTCCTCGATCGCCTGGTAGATGACCGAGTAGTGGCGAATCTCGACACCTTCCTTGTCGGCCATCTGGCTCGCCTTGCCCTGCGGGCGGACGTTGAAGCCGATGATGATGGCGTCGGAGGCGGCCGCGAGGTCGACGTTGGTCTCGGTGATCGCACCGACACCGCGGTCGATGACGCGCAGCGAGACCTCCTCGCCGACGTCGATGTTGGCGAGGGCGTCCTCGAGCGCCTCGACCGAACCGGACACGTCGCCCTTGAGGATGAGGTTGAGCTCCTGGCTCTCGCCCTTCTCCATGGAGGCCATGAAGTCCTCGAGGCTGCGACGGACACGACGCTTGGCCTGCATGGCCGCACGCTCGCGCGCCTCACGCTTCTCAGCGATCTGGCGAGCCATCCGGTCGTCGTCGACGACGATGAAGTTCTGACCGGCACCCGGCACCGCCGAGAGACCCAGCACCATCGCGGGACGCGACGGGTCGGCCTCGGTGATCTCGTTGCCGTGCTCGTCGAGCATGGCGCGGACACGACCGTGAGCCGGACCGGCCACGATCGAGTCGCCGACGCGCAGCGTGCCGCGCTGGACCAGGACGGTCGCGACCGGACCGCGACCGCGGTCGAGGTGTGCCTCGACCACGAGGCCCTGGGCGTCCTGCGTCGGGGTTGGCCCGCAGGTCGAGCGAGGCGTCGGCAGTCAGGACGACGGCCTCGAGCAGCTTGTCGAGGTTGAGCCCGGCCTTGGCCGAGACGTCGACGAACATCGCGTCGCCGCCGTACTCCTCGGGGATCAGGCCGTACTCGGTCAGCTGGCCGCGGACCTTGGTCGGAGTCGGCGTCCGGCTTGTCGATCTTGTTGACCGCGACCACGATCGGCACGTCGGCAGCGCGGGCGTGGTTGAGCGCCTCGACCGTCTGCGGCATGACGCCGTCGTCGGCCGCGACGACCAGGATCGCGATGTCGGTGGCCTGGGCACCACGAGCACGCATGGCGGTGAACGCCTCGTGACCGGGGGTGTCGATGAGGGTGATGCGACGGTCGTTGCCGTCGACCTCGGTGTGGACCTGGTAGGCACCGATGTGCTGGGTGATGCCACCGGCCTCCTTGTCGACCACGTTGGCGTCGCGCAGCGCGTCGAGGAGCTTGGTCTTTCCGTGGTCGACGTGACCCATGACGGTCACGACCGGCGGACGGATCACCAGGTCGTCCTCGTCGCCCTCGTCGGCGCCGAACTCGAGGTCGAACGTCTCGAGCAGCTCGCGGTCCTCGTCCTCGGGGGAGACGATCTGGACGATGTAGTTGAGCTCCTCGCCGATCAGCTCGAAGGTCTCGTCGCCGACCGACTGGGTCGAGGTGACCATCTCACCGAGCGAGAACAGCATCTGGACCAGGGCGGCCGCGTCGACGTTGATCTTCTCGGCGAAGTCGGTCAGGGACGCGCCGCGCGGGAGACGTACGGTCTCGCCGTTGCCCTTGCGGACGCGCACGCCGCCGATCGTCGGGGCCTCCATGGCCTCGAACTCCATACGACGCGCACGCTTCGACTTGCGACCTCGACGCGACGGGCCACCAGCGCGCCCGAAGGCACCCTGGGTCTGGCCACGCTGGCCGGGGCGACTGACCACCGGGGCGACCGCCGCCGGAGGGGCCGAAGCCGCCGGGACGACCGGGAGCACCACCGGGAGCGCCGCCACCGGGAGCGCCGCCGGGACGACCCGGAGCGCCACCGCGGGCGGGAGCGCACCGGGGCGCCACCGGGACCGCCACCGGGACCACCGCGGGCCGGACGAGCGCCCGGGCCGCTGCCGAAGGCAGCCGGCGACTTGGGCATCATCGCGGGGTTGGGACGCGGCATGCCGGGACGGGCGTCGCCGCCGGCGGCCGGCGGACGCGGCGGACGGTTGTCGTCCGGGCGCGAGCGACCCATGCCCTGGCTGGGCGCGAAGGGGTTGTTGCCGGGACGCGGGGCACCGGGGCGTCCGACCGGGCGCGGGGCCGGGGTGCCGGCCTTGGCAGCCGGGGCCTGGGGCTCGGACGGGGTCTCCGTCGGCTGCCTCGGCGGCGGGCGCCTCGGGCTCCGCGACGGGAGCCTTGGGGCCGGGCTTCGGGCCGGGGCGGGCGCCGGGGGTGGCCGGCGCCGCTGCGGGCTCGGCGGCGGGCTCGGCGACCGTCTCGGCGGCGGGCGCCTCGACCGGTGCCTCGACGGCCGGTTCGGCCGCTGCAGCACGCTTGGGGCCGGGCTTGGGCGCTGTCTTCTTGGCAGGCGCTGCCTCGGTGTCGGCGGCGGGAGCGGAGGCCGCAGCGGCCTTCAGCTCGTCGCCGTACTGCTTCTTGAAGCGCATCTCGACGGGGGGCTCGACAGTCGACGATGCCGACTTGACGAACTCACCCATCTCCTTGAGCTTCTCGAGAACGAACTTGCTCTCGACTCCGAACTCCTTGGCGAGTTCGTGGACTCGGGTCTTTGCCACGGTGCGAATTGCTCCTTCTGGTCCGGGACCCCAGAAGGAGGGGAAGCGGACCAGCTAGTGGGTGTGCAACAAACTCATAGTGAGTTACTCATCGAGTGCTCATGAGC
The DNA here is from genome assembly GCA_963778975.1 of uncultured Actinomycetota bacterium. Taxonomy (GTDB): domain Bacteria; phylum Actinomycetota; class Actinomycetes; order Propionibacteriales; family Nocardioidaceae; genus Nocardioides. The sequence continues at coordinate 13,627 of CAVZWM010000008.1, read as the reverse complement.
TGCTTGCTCCAGCTTCTGGTCGGTGATCGGGTGGGGTGGAGAGCGAGGCGAGGTAGTCCCTCACCAGTGCGTCGGAGAGCGGGGCCCCCGAGCGCAGGGCCCGGGGAAACGCACGTCGTCGCACTGCGAGCTGCCAGCACTCGTCCACGGGGTGCAGGTGCGCTCCGCGGCCGGGTGCCCGGTGGGCCGGATCGGGCACCAGGGCTGGTCGGCCCTCGGCATCCGAGCCTGCGACCACGCGCAGCAACTCGTTCGCAGTGGCCCTGGCCCGACAACCCACGCATGTCCGGACGGGTCCGGGCACAGGGTTGTCAGACGTGGTGGCCACTGCGACCACCTTACTGCGTACGGCCAGCGCTTTACGAACTGGCAGCGTCGTCGGGCGCCGGGGCCTCGTCCGAGCGGATGTCGATGCGCCACCCGGTCAGCCGGGCGGCGAGGCGGGCGTTCTGCCCCTCCTTGCCGATGGCCAGCGACAGCTGGAAGTCGGGTACGACGACGCGGCACGAGCGGGTCGCGAGGTCCACGATCTCCACCGAGGTGACCCGCGCCGGCGACAGCGCGTGCCCGACGAGCTCGGCCGGGTCCTCGGCCCAGTCGACGATGTCGATCTTCTCGCCGTGCAGCTCACTCATCACGTTGCGCACCCGCTGTCCCATCGGCCCGATGCAGGCGCCCTTGGCGTTGACGCCCGGGATGGTGGAGTGGACCGCGATCTTGGTGCGGTGACCGGCCTCGCGGGCGATGCCGGCGATCTCGACGGTGCCGTCGGCGATCTCGGGGACCTCGAGCGCGAAGAGCTTCTTGACCAGCGTCGGGTGGGAGCGCGAGAGCGTGATCTGGGGCCCGCGCATGCCCTTGCGCACCGAGGTGACCAGGCACTTGATGCGCTCGCCGTGGACGTACTTCTCCCCCGGCACCCGCTCGCTCACCGGCAGCAACGCCTCGAGCTTGCCGAGGTCGACCATCACGTCGTCGGGGTTGCGGCCCTGCTGGATGATGCCGGAGATGATGTCGCCCTCCTTGCCGGCGAACTCCCCGAACCGGATCTCGTCCTCGGCGTCACGCAGCCGCTGGAGCATGACCTGCTTGGCCGTGGTGGCGGCGATCCGCCCGAAGCCGTCAGGGGTGTCGTCGTACTCCGGACCGGCGTTGCCCTCCTCGTCGACCTCGCGCGCCCACACGGTCACGTGACCGGTCTTGCGGTCGAGCTCCACCCTCGCGGGGTGGTGGGACTCGGTGGCGCGCTGGTAGGCCGTGAGGAGCGCCTGCTCGATGGCCTCGGCGAGGACCTCGAAGGAGATCTCCTTCTCGCGCTCCAGCATCCGCAGGATGCTCAGGTCGATGTCCATCAGTCGTCCTTCTTCTCGCTCTTGCGGTTGAACTCGATCTGCACCAGGGCCTTGGTGATCTCGGCATAGGGGACCTCACGCTGCGTCCCCTCGACGTCGAGCGTCACCGACTCCTCGGTCGAGGCCAGGATGCGGCCGGTCACGGTCTCGTCGTCGGCCAGGGTCGCCTTGACGAGCCGGTCGGCGTTGCGGCGCCAGTGGCGCGGCAGCGTCAGCGGCCGGTCGACGCCGCGGGAGGTGACCTCGAGGGTGTAGGGGTGCTCGCCCATCACGTCGGACTCGTCGTCGAGGACGCGCGAGATCTCGCGGGTCGCGTCGGCGACGTCGTCGAGGGTGACCCCGCCGTCCTTGTCGATCGGCCACGCGCAGCACGCGGCGCTTGCCCGCCGGGGTGAGCTCGACGGCCTCGACATCGACTCCGAAGGCGCGAAGGGGGTCGATCAGTTCCGCCTCGATGCGGTCCCGGGTGGCGTCCTGCTTGGGGGTGCTCATCGGGTTGCGACCTCCTTATGCGGTTGTGTGAACGACCACGATAGCCGCCCGCGTCGCGCCGCGTTCAGGCCGCGGGGGCGTTCCGCCGTCCGGGCCGCCGGTTAGGGTTCAGCCGTGCCTGCCCGCCCGCTCTCCCGTCGTACGACGGTGGGCTCGGCACTGCTCCTCCCCCTGGTGGTCTCGGCCTGCGACATCGACCCCCCGGTGCGCGAGGACGCCTCCGGCGAGGTCGTCCCCGAGCCGCCCGAGGACTCGGCCCTGGTCGCGTCGGTCGTGGCCGCCGTGTCCGCCGCCGCCGACGTCGTGGCCGCCGCGTCGGACGTGACCCCCGCACTCGCCGCCCGCCTCGACGGCCTCGCGCGCGACCATGCCGCGCACCTCGACCTCCTGGTCGGCGCCGTCCCGGACGCCGACGTCCCCTCTCCCGGGGCCGCCTCCGTCGCCGGCGCGACCCGCCCCGGCACTCACCGCCGTACGCCGCTCCGAGCAGCGCCTGCTCCGCACGCTGCGCCAGTCGTGCGCGGCAGCCGCGAGCGGCGACCTGGCCCGCGTGCTGGCGAGCATCGCCGCGTCGGTCTCCCAGCACGTCGCCACCCTGGCCCCGGAGCCGGCGCCATGACCGTGCTGGAGGCGCTCCAGACGACGCTGAGCGACGAGCACGCGGCCGTCTACACCTACGGCGTGCTCGGCGCACGGACCTCGCAGTCCGACTCCCCCGCCCTCTCCTCCGCACTCGACACGGGCTACCGGCAGCACCGGTCGCGGCGTGACCAGCTGCGGCTGATGATCGACGAGGCCGGTGGCACACCGGTCGTGGCGGAGCCGGCGTACGAGCTCCGCGGGCGGCTGCTGCAGCCCGCGGCGATCGAGGCGGCGGCGCTCGCGCTCGAGGAGGCCAGCACGGTCGTGCTCCTCGCCCTGGTCGCGCAGTCCGCCGGCACGGTCCGCGAGTGGGCCCTGACCGAGGCGATCTGGTCGGCGACGTGGGGGCTGGAGCTGGGCGGCGAGCCGCAGACCTGGCCGGGAGCGCCCGAGCTCGGCTGACTCACGCCACCGCCGCCGGCGGCCGAAATCACTACAGTCCGCGGCCTCGACGAGTGGGAAAGTCCCGAGATCCTTCCCAATCGCCGAGGACGCGGACCGTAGTCTTGGGGTTGGTCAGCATCACCCTGCGTGGCCCCTCCAGTGGGGGTGGTGGAACCACATGCACAATCATGCATTCGAATCCGTGGGAGCAGAAGCGGAACCGACTTGCAGGTTCTTGCAACGCACAAAGATGCAGGGAAGGGCGTTCAGCCCAGCGCGCGCACGGCCCCGGGGATCTCGAGGAGCGAGCGGACCGTGGCGTCGGGAGTCGCCCTCGGTGTGGCCGACCTGGCCGGCCGGGATGGTGCTGAGCGGGATGTGGATCGCCTTCAGGCCCGCGTTGTGCGCGCCCCACACGTCGTCGAAGAGCCGGTCGCCGACGTAGACGCAGGCGCCCGGGTCGTCCACGCCGACCGCCTGCCATGGCGGCCTCGAAGGCCTGCGGGGACGGCTTGGTCCACGGGATCTCACTCGTGTAGACGTCGCCGTCGATCAGGTCGTAGACGCCGTCGCGCTCGAAGAAGCCGACGTGCCACTCGCGCGGCCAGATCGTGTTGGACAGCACCCCGACCTTGAGCCCCATCGCCGCGCAGCTCCTCCAGCATCGGCCGGGCCTCCGGGTCGGTGAGCGTGTGCGGCTCCCAGAACTCGAAGTAGGCCTGCAGCAGCTCGGGGTCGTGGTCGAGCCCGGCCTCGGTGAAGAGGTCGGCGATGGTCGAGCTCTGCTGGTGGTCGCGGCTGCGCCCCCAGATGGCGTCGCCGGCCCGGTGCAGCCGCGCGGCGTGCGCGTGGTGGTCGTCGTCGGGCGAGGGCGTACGACGTACGGCCTCGGCGAGCGCCAGCGACTCGGCGTGGAAGTCCACGTCGTGCCAGCGGGTGAGCGTGCCGCCCCAGTCGAAGATGACCGCCCGGATGTCAGCCAACGGTCCGGACGATCTCGACGAGGCGAGCTGCCGCGTCGGCGACCGCGACGTCCTCGCGCTCCCCCGACCTGCGGTCGCGCACCTCGACGACGCCGTCGGCCAGGCCGCGGCCGACGGTGACGATCGTGGGTACGCCGATGAGCTCGGCGTCCTTGAACTTCACTCCGGGGCTGACCTTGCCCCGGCGGTCGTCGTAGATGCACCTCGATGCCCTGGCGGGACAGCTCCGCGCTGAGCTCCTCGCCGACGGCGAAGATCTCGTCCTCCTTGCCGGCGGCCACGATGTGGACGTCGGCGGGCGCGACGTTGCGCGGCCAGCACAGGCCGATGTCGTCGAGCGTGCCCTCGGCGATCGCGGCCACGGCGCGCGAGGGGCCGATGCCGTACGAGCCCATGGTGACCGTGACGAGCTTGCCGTTCTCGTCGAGCACCTGGAGTCCCAGCGCCTCGGCGTACGTGCGGCCGAGCTGGAAGATGTGGCCCATCTCGATCCCGCGGGCGGACTCGAGCGTGCCCTCGGTGCAGTTGGGGCAGGCGTCGCCGTCGCGGACGTCGGCGGCCTCGATCGTGCCGTCGGGCGTGAAGTCGCGACCCGCGACCAGGTCGATGACGTGCGAGCCGGGCACGTTGGCGCCGGTGACCCAGCGGGTGCCCGTCGACGACGCGCGGGTCGACGAGGTAGCGGATGCCGGACTTCGACTCCTCACCCAGCGACTCCGGGCCGATGTAGCCCTTGACCAGCGCGGGGTGCTTGTCCATCTCCGCCTCGCCCATCGCCTCGACCTCGATCGGCTCCAGCTGGCCCTCGAGGCGCTTCTGGTCGACCTCGCGGTCACCGGGTACGCCGATGGCGAGCGGCTCGCGCGTGCCGTCGGGGTGCTTGAGCACCACGATCACGTTCTTCAGGGTGTCGCCGGCCGCCCACGGGCGGTCCTCGCGCGGGAAGCGCCGCGTTGAGGTGGTCGACCAGGGAGTCGATGGTGGGCGTGTCCGGGGTGTCCTCCGCGTGCGCGGCGGGAGCGTCGTCGTACGGCATCGCCTCGGGCGCGCGGACGGCCACCGCCTCGACGTTGGCGGCGTAGTCGCAGTGGGTGCAGCGGACGTAGGTGTCCTCGCCGACCTCGGCCCGGGCGAGGAACTCCTCGCTGGCCGAGCCGCCCATCGCGCCGGACGTCGCCCGGACGATGACGTACTCGAAGCCGAGGCGGTCGAAGATCCGGATGTAGGCCTCGCGGTGCTGCTGGTAGGACTTCTCGAGCCCGGCGTCGTCGATGTCGAAGGAGTAGGAGTCCTTCATCACGAACTCGCGGCCGCGCAGCAGCCCGGCGCGCGGACGCGCCTCGTCGCGGTACTTGTTCTGGATCTGGTAGATCGAGAGCGGCAGGTCCTTGTAGGACGAGTAGAGGTCCTTCACCACGAGGGTGAACATCTCCTCGTGGGTGGGGCCGAGGAGGTAGTCGGCGCCCTTGCGGTCCTGGAGGCGGAAGATGTTGGGGCCGTAGTCGGTCCAGCGGCCGGTCGCCTCGTAGGGCTCCTTGGGCAGGATCGCGGGGAAGGAGAGCTCCTGGGCGCCCATGTCGTCCATCTCCTCGCGGATGATGGCCTCGATCTTGCGCAGCACCCGCAGGCCCAGCGGCAGCCAGGTGTAGACGCCCGGGCGCGTTGCGGCGGATGTAGCCCGCCCGGACGAGCAGCCGGTGGCTGGGGACCTCCGCGTCGTTGGGGTCGTCGCGCAGGGTTCGGACGAACAGGGTCGACATGCGCAGCAGGCGGGCGGTCATGCGCGCAAGGATAGGTGCGGCGCGACGACGGCCGCGAACCAGTTACAACCAACGACGCCCGCCATGCGTCCAACCGGGACAAGCCCGACCACCCGCACCACACTCGAGGGGACATCCATGCGTGACACCCGCCTGGCCACCGCGCTCACCGCCCTGCTCGTCGCGGGCACGCTGCTGGCTCCGCCGGCGGGCGCCGCAGTGCCCACCACCGACCTGCAGCCGCAGAAGCTGCCGCGCGGCGCCGACATCGCGATCCCCCACATCGACGAGGGGGACTTCGTCGACGGCGCGCGCCGCGTGGAGCTGCCCGGGACGGTCGCCCGCGTCATCGGCCAGGCCGGCGACGCCTGGCTGGTCGGCACCAACAACGCCGACCGCAAGCGCAACCGGCGCGTCGTACGCGTCGAGGCCGACGGCACGGTCACCACGATCCTGAGCAACATCGACACCTACACCGTGATCCTGTCCGCCGACGGCAGCACGCTGGCCTGGCAGCGCTTCGTCAACGGCGGCCGCAAGGTCGTGACGTACGCCGCCTCCTCGGCCGACGGCGCGGTCCTCGGCGAGAAGGGGCCGACCGCTCCGCACCGGCTGCTCGACGTCAGCGACGACCGGGTGCTGCTCGGCGGCTGGAAGCGGACCCTGCAGTGGCGCTTCACGACCGACCGGACCCGGACCGTGGTGAAGAAGGGCGCCAACGTCGCCGACATCGAGCACGACCTGCTGGCGTTCTACACGCGCGATCCCTACCTCGGCGGCTGCACCAAGCTGGTCCGGCTCAGCGATCCCTCGACGAAGCTGTGGCGCTCCTGCGACCACAGGGTCTGGGACATCTCCCCGGACGGCACCCGCCTGGCCACGATCGACCTGCTGTCCGACGGGGTCGGTCCCGGCGTCGTCACGATCCGGGAGATCGACGGCTCCGCCCTCGCGCGCTACAGCACCGGCTGGTTCTCCAGCGTGGAGTGGGAGTCCACCGACACCGTCCTGCTCGGGGTCAACGGCACGAAGAAGTCGGCCACCGTGCGGTGCACGGCCACCGCCTGCGAGAACGCGACCGATCCCGTGACGACGTGTCCCCTGACCTCCCCTCGCTGATCGAGCAACCACTGACGACGTCCAGCGGGCGATCAGGTGCCGAGCACCGTGAACGACGCGGCGGTGGCGGTCAGCACCGGGTCACCGGCGGCCATCGTGCGCGCGGCGAGCAGAGCCTCGCCGAGTCCACCGCCGTCGCGCAGGCCGGCGTGCAGCGCCACCATCACCTCGACGGTGGCGGCGTCGTCGACCTCGGCGAGGCTGGACACGACACCGGCGGTGCCCATCGACAACAGGGCCGCGGACAGGCCGAGCAGCTCCTGGTCACCGACCGGCTGCATGACGCCCGACTCGCAGGCCGACAGCACGACCCGGTGCGGCGGTCGCCGCAGTCCCTGGAGGTCGTGCACGAGCAGCGGCCCGTCGGCCATGGTGAGCGAGGAGAAGAGCGGGCTGTCCTCGCGGAAGTGACCGTGCGCCGCCACGTGGGCCAGCGTGGCGCCGTCGAGTGCGGACAGCGCGGCGGCGACCGTCGCGTCGGCACCGTCGAGGACTTCCGCCCCGGGGTCCTGCGCGGCCAGGACCGGGACCTCCGCTCCGCCGCTGCCCAGACCCGGACCGACCAGCATCACGCGCCGGTCGTCGTCCGCCGGCCGCGCCGACCTCGCCCGCAGCCACAGCCGCGCGGACGGCGTACTGGTCACCGGGCGGTCCGCGAGGCCCGGGAGCAGGCCCCACGGCACGCCCTGGAGGGCGCTCGTGCCGGAGACGACCACGCGCTCGTCCCCGACGTGGTCGAGCGCCGACCCGAGAAGGGCGCGCTGGAGACGCGTTCCGGCGACGTCGAGCTGTGACCGGCGGCCCCGGGCCGCTTGGCGCAGCGTGAAGAGGGCGAAGTCGACCGCTGCCGATGCGGCCGCCGCCTCCCCCACCCCGAAGCGTCGGACGCGCCCGCGACCGGCCACGAGGGCGTACACGTGGCCGTCGACGTCGGTGAGCTCGACCAGTACCGTGTCGTCCGCGGCCAGGGCGTCGAGCAGCCTGTTCACGTCGAAGGCGTCGGCCGCGGAGCCACTTCCCCGGGCGTGCAGCAGGCGACGGCGGACCGACTGCTCGAGCCGCTCGGCGCGCGCTTCGATCCGGTCGGTCGGCTCACCTGCGGCCCGTGCGTCGACCAGCCGCTTGTGCTGGCGCCGGAGCGCGGCCAGGTCGGATGCCGTCTCCGGGTCGTGGTCCTGGGTCGCGGTCGGCGGGAGGGCGAGCGATGTGGCCCGCCACCGCTCCGACCAGCGCAGGAGCCGTCGGGCGTCGCCGGACTCCAGCGCCGTTCGGGTCCCGAGCTCGGCCAGTTCTGCACCGTGGGCCGTCGACAGGGCCCGCAGCTCCTGGCTGCCGAGGGTCGCCTGGTGCTCGTCGATCGCCGCCAGTCCCCGGTCGCACGCCCGCAGCACGCCGCCGACGTCTCCGGCGAGCTCGCGGCGCCGGGCCATGGCCAGCCAGCCGAGAGCACGGGTGGTGCCCGTCGTGGCACCGCGCAAGCCCGCCGCCTCGTCGAGCCACCTCTCGCTCAGGTCGGACGCCCTTCGCGACCGCACCCGACCCGCCAGCCTGGCGCCGAGGAGCAGGGCCTGGGGCAGCTCGGGGGCGCCCGTCGTGTGGGCCGCCTCGACGAGGACCTCAGTGCGACCCAGCAACCGTGCAGGTGGGTGCGTCGACTCGGCGCGCGCCCAGATCGCGAGCAGCTCCGCCCTGATCCAGTGCTGACGCCGTCCTTGACGGCGGAACAGGCGGCAGGCCTCGTCCGCCGCCGACCTGGCCCTGTCCAGGTCGTGCGCCGCGAGGGCCGCCCCGGCCAGCGCGAGGAGCAGGTCGGCCCGTTCCACCTCCGCCAACGGGCGCGCAACGAGCGCCCGATCCACGACGTCGAGGGCGTCGGTCGCCAGACGTCCGGCGAGGTAGGCGTTGCACTGGTCGTAGACGAGCTCGACGCTGGTGACACCGAGGGCGTCGAAGCGGTCGCTCGCGTCGGCATAGCGTTCCAGGGCGCGCGGCAGGTCTCCCTCCAGGAACGCGACCCACCCCTGGTTGTGCACGCCGACCGCGACGTCCCAGTGGATCCCCAGGGCGGTGTAGATCTCGAGCGACTCCGCGAACGCGCGCGCGCGCTGCCGTGAGGTCGCCGAGCCCTGTCCGGGTGACGCCCTCGATGTTGAGGGCACGTGCCCGCCAGACCTCGTCGCCCGACCGGTCGAGGAGCCGGTGCGCGCGTCGCAGGTCGTCGGCTCCCGCCTCGAACCTCTCGAGATTGAAGCTGAGGACCTTGGCCCGCCGCACCAGCACCCGCGCGAGCGGGAGCCCGTCGAGCTCGTCGGCCGAACGGTCCAGGTGTGCGAGCCCCTCGCGGGTGCGACCTGCGTGGACCAGCGAGGCTCCGAGCGTGGCCCTGACATCGGCCGCGCGGTCGCCGTCCACCGCTCTCGCGAGCCGCATCGCCGTCCGCAAGTGGGCGAGTGCCTGCGTCGGTCTCACCGATGTCGCGCAGCACGATCCCGATGATCTGGTGGCCGATCGAGGACACCGCCGGGTCGGGGTCCGGGACCAGCTCTTCCTCGGCGCGGGCTCGCGCGGCCGTCGGGATCGGCGAACAGGGTGCGAAGCAGCTCCTCGGCCTCGGACCTGGTCACCATGGTGCTGCCCATCCTTCCCGACGCCCGACAAAGTTGTCGCGAAACGCTTCGTGCTCAGACGTTGCGCCGCTAGCGTCAAGGTATGGGTGACTGGAAGATCGGCAGCGACAAGCGGCGGCGTACGACGGACCAGCTCCGCGACTTCCGCGCGACCAACGACGGACAGGTGGCGTGGGACACCGAGGCACCGGCCGACTTCACCTACCTCTACCACCCCGACCGGGTGCTGGTGCGGGTCGCGGACGTCGAGGAGTTCGAACGCGCTGTCGCGCGGCTCGACCAGGGCATCTTCAAGGACCCCCCGCGGCGCGACGACGTACGACTCCTCGACGGGGAGCTGGTGCGCTACCTGCTGCCTGAGCGCGCCGGCGGCGAGTCGGTCGGCGATCTCCTCGACCTGCTCGAGGAGGGCGGGCTGCGTCGGGGGGCGGCCTCACCCGACCACTGGGTCCACGTCAGCCCCGGCGGGGGCGGCGGCAGCACGTGCCCTGCGGTCGAGCCCGCAGGAGACCGGCCTGAAGGAGCCGTGGCCGCCGGAGGCTCCTCAGGGCAAGGGCAGTGACGTGAGCGTCGTGGTGGTCGACACCGGTTGGTCCCCACCGGCGGCCGGCGACCCGCGTACCCCGTGGCTCGAGGACGTCGACGGCGACGACGAGCTCAACGGCCCCGACCTGCGCCCGTACGCCGGCCACGGCACCTTCATCGCGGGTGTGGTGCGCTGCCGGGCTCCGCAGACCAAGATCTTCGTCGAGGGATTCGCCGTCGGCGGGCCTGGGAGGCGGCGGCGTCCTGGAGTCCGACCTGGTCGTGCAGCTCGAGGAGGCCCTCGCCCACGACCCGCAGGTCATCAACCTGTCCGCCGGCTGCCGGACGCGCCTCGACCTGCCCTCGGTCGCGCTCGAGACCTTCCACCGCACCCGGTTGCGCAAGCGCGACTGCGTGCTCGTGGCTGCGGCGGGCAACGACTCCACCTCGGCGCCGTTCTGGCCGGCGGCCTTCGACTGGGCGGTCGGTGTCGGGTCGCTCGACCGCGACGGCCGGGTCTCGGAGTACTCCAACTTCGGGGTGTCCGCCGACGTCTACGCCCTCGGGCGCAACCACGTCAACGCGTTCCCCGACGGCCGGTTCGTCTGCCACGAGAGCCCCGACAAGGGAGACGTCCGGGTGTTCAGCACCGGGATGGCGCGATGGAGCGGTACGTCGTTCTCGGCCCCCGTCGTCGCCGGGCTGATCGCCCGGGAGATCTCCGAGACCGGGTGCACGGCCAGGGAGGCGGCCGACGCGGTCCTCGCCGGAGCCGACTACGAGTCGGACCCCGGGGTCGGGCCGATCCAGGTGCTGCGCCAGCCCTACGCCTGAGCCGCCTACAGCTCGACCCAGCGGCTGGCCGAGGCCATGTCGCCCTGGGTCACGGTGAACCGGATGAAGCCGGTGAGATCGGCCCGGATCCCGAAGAACCCCACCTCGTCGAGCGCCGACGTCCAGCGCTGACCGTCCCGCATCTCGAGGCCGACCTCGACCGAGCCGAGGTCGCCGTTGTAGTCCAGGAGCTGGCCGCGGATCAGGCCGCCGTCGATCTCCGCGTCGAGGGTCCAGCCCTGGACGGCACGGAAGTAGAGCACTCGCGCGGTGCCGAGCCCACGCACCTGGGCGGCCGGCTCGTCGGCCGAGTCGCGCACCAGGATCAGCAGCTCGAGGTCGTCGTCGAGATCGCTCGCAGCGACCGCCGCGATCATCGTCTCGACCAGGCCCGCGGGTGGCGGGTCGGCCGCGTTCCAGAGGTCGCGGAGCTCCGCCAGCAGGCGGTCGTCGTCGGTCATCATCGGTGTCCCCCTTCCATCAAAGCCGTGCGGAGCTTGGCCAGGCACCGCGCCCGCGTGGGTCCGATGCTCCCCGACGGGCATGTCGAGGTCCTGGCTCAGCGACGCGTAGTCGGGTCGGTCCATGAAGGCCACGACCCGGAGGAGCTTGCGACATCTCTCGTCGACGGTCGCCACGGCTCCCCAAAGCCGTGCCGACTCGTCATCCAGCACTGCCACCGCCTCCGCCGACTCCGTGTCGGGAAGACGAGCGGCGAGCGCCTCGTCCTCGGCCGGCGTCGTACGGCGTCCGGCCTTGGCGTACTGGGCGGCGCCGCGCCTGGCCGACGTGATCAGCCAGGACGCGACGGCCTGGGGATCCTCGATGGTCTGGTGCAGGCGGACAAAGCCCAGCCACGTCGCCTGGAGGATGTCCTCCGAGGCTTCGCGATCGTGCCCGTACGCCCTCACCACCTGCCAGAGCACCGGTGTCATAGAGCGGACCAGATCGTCCACGGCGGTGGCGTCCCCCGAACGCCACGCTGTGAACGCCCCCCTGGCCACATCCCACGGCGACTGCTCGAGCTCCCCTTCTGCTCTCCGGTGCTCTGACATGGTGACCATTGTCCCCATGTCTTCTCAGGTGGGAGCAGCGGCTCGCCTGATACGTCTCCGCCAGAAAACTTTCCCGGCGCGCTGCGACGGACTCGGGACCGCCAGTCAGAACATCATCGTCGCGAAGGTCGCGGTCTGCTCGAAGCCGACCCGGGCATAGGTCGCGCGCGCGGCGGTGTTCCACTCGTTGACGTAGAGGGAGACCACGGGGGCGAGTCCGGAGTCGAGGACGTGGGCGACGACGGCGGCCACGCCGGGCGCGGCCAGGCCCTGCCCGCGCCGGTCGGGACGTACCCACACGCCCTGCACCTGGGCGGCGTACGGCGTGGCGCACGCGACCTCGGCCTTGAACACGACGCCGCGGTCGTCGAAGCTCGCCAGCGACCAGCCCCGCCCGATGAGCTGCTGGACGCGGGCGCGGTAGAGGTCGCCGCCGCCGGAGTCCGACTCGGGCGAGACGCCGACCTCCTCGGTGTACATCGCGACGCACGCGGGATAGAGCATCGCGATGTCCTCCGGGGTGGTGAGCCGTACGTCCGTGGCCGGCGCGATCGCGGAGTGTCGCGAGATCTCGAGGTGGGGCTGGGTCATCCGGACGTCGCGGGGCCGGTCCCAGCGGGGCTGCGATGGCCTCCCACAGGGACGCGACCACGGCGGTCTCCCCCACGATCGTCCCGACCGTACGACGTCGGCGCAGGGCCGCGTCCGCGAAGGCGGTGACGTCCCCGGGCGTGCACTGGACCGGGACGAGGTTGGCGCCCAGGTGGCAGCCCGCGACGAGGTCGTCACCGACGAAGCGGCCCCAGACCTGCCCGCCGAGCCACCGCTCGTCGAGGTTGGTGAGCCGGGCGCGGTAGTCGACGAAGACGTTGACGACCGGATCTCGCTCCGCGAGCGCGATGAACCGGTCCCGGTCGACCGGGCCCAGCACGCGCACCTGCTCGCGGGTCTTCAGCACATGTGGAGCCTAGTGGGGAGCCTAGGACACGGAGACGGAGGCCTCTGCTCCGTCGACGGGCTCCATGCCCTCGGCGAGGCGCATGGCCTCCTCGATCAGGGTCTCCACGATCTGCGACTCGGGCACGGTCTTGATGACCTCGCCCTTGACGAAGATCTGGCCCTTGCCGTTGCCGGAGGCGACACCCAGGTCGGCCTCGCGGGCCTCGCCGGGACCGTTGACGACGCAGCCCATGACGGCGACACGTAGTGGCACCTCCATGCCCTCGAGGCCGGCGGTGACCTCCTCGGCGAGCTTGTAGACGTCGACCTGCGCGCGACCGCACGACGGGCACGACACGATCTCGAGGCGGCGCGGCTTGAGGTTGAGCGACTCCAGGATCTGGAGGCCGACCTTGACCTCCTCGACCGGTGGCGCGGACAGCGAGACGCGGATGGTGTCGCCGATCCCCTTGCTGAGCAGGTGGCCGAACGCCACCGACGACTTGATCGTGCCCTGGAAGGCGGGCCGGCCTCGGTGCACGCCGAGGTGAGCGGCCGTCACCGGCCTCGGCGAGCAGCTCGTAGGCCCGCACCATGACGACCGGGTCGTTGTGCTTGACCGAGATCTTGAAGTCGTGGAAGCCGTGCTCCTCGAAGAGGCCCGCCTCCCACACCGCGGACTCGACCAGCGCCTCCGGCGTGGCCTTGCCGTACTTGTCGAGGATCCGCTTGTCGAGCGACCCGGCGTTGACGCCGATCCGGATCGACGTGCCGCGGTCCTTCGCGGCCCGCGCGATCTCCTTGACCTGGTCGTCGAACTTGCGGATGTTGCCCGGGTTGACCCGTACGGCGGCACAGCCCGCGTCGATGGCGGCGAAGACGTACTTCGGCTGGAAGTGGATGTCGGCGATCACC
>CAVZWM010000007.1:0-61385 GCA_963778975.1 uncultured Actinomycetota bacterium | reverse complement strand
GGGGTGACCCGTCGGAGTGACCGCCTCGACTGGTCGGGGGCCCGGGCGGGGTCTCGCCTGCCAGCCGATCGCCTCCTTGGCGTAGTTGCAGGACTCGCACAGGCCCTGACCGTTGGCAGCACTCGTCGGGCCGCGTGACCGGCCTTGACCACGTGGTCCCTGTGGCGGATGGGAGCGTAGGCCTCTCGTTCGGACACGTGCGCTACGTGAACCAGGTCAGCCGGCAGGAGAAGCCTGCTGCACCACGGCACTGGTCGGCAGGTCGGATGAGTTTGAGCCTGCGTCGTACTGCCACACGGTCACACACGTCTTCCCCGGGATCACCAGGTCGGGCGCGAAGGCAAACAGCTCCAACGACCCGCCCACCGGGATGGTGCCCCACGAGGCTGTCGTCAGGAAGGTGCGGGCGCTCTCAGGAGAGCTGACACATCCGTCGTTGGTGACGTGCACCTCCACGCCCGGCTCGGTTGCGTAGTCGCCGTCGAGCACCCAGTCCGGCACGACTGGTTCCGGGGCACGCGTGACCGACAGCCGGATCGAGTTGCTCACGCCGGACGAGGTGGCCGTCACCGAGACCGTCTGCGGGATCATCGGGAAGGCGTTGCACCCACTCCGGCGATCGCTCATGCACCCTGCCGCCGTACAACCTCTTCGCCCGTCGGATGTCCGGGCGGGCGACCATCCGGCACCACCACCGGCCGGGCTTGGCCTCGTCGTCGGGCGCGAGGCAGCCGGTGGGGGCGACGCCATTGGTGGTGGTCGGGTTCATGGTGGCGCACGTCGACTCCCGGATGTGGTTGAGCCCCAGCACGTGGCCCAGCTCGTGGGTGGTCTTCAGGGCCACCTCGGGCCACGGGCAGGGTCACCGTCCTGATCCCGACCGCCCACTCGGGCATAGGCGCGTGGGGCGTAGCCAACCGAGGCAACTCCGAACGCACACGGCATGCCTTGTTCGTGCTCTATCACCAGCTGGGCGTTGCGCGCGCGCTTCGCCTTGACGAAACGCAACCGCACGCCGGTGGAGTTCCATGCACGCACGGCCAGCCGGACGGCCTCGGGGTACCGGGTGCGATCGACGTAGGTGACGCGGCCCCCGGGCCAGGCACGCCGGGGCCGGGGAGCCACGTCCGTGTCAACGGCCAGGCTCGGCGCCAGGGACGCGACCGTGGTGGCGGGCTGGGCAGTTGCGATCGCCCGATCGCCCGGGACAGCGATGGACAGGCCCAAGGACATGACGAGCGCGGCGAGACATGGGCGCACGGCAGCCTCCTGGGGTGGGACCCACCTTGCCCGCCCGCTCCGCAACTGATTGTCAGATCGCGCGGAGTTGCCCCATTCTGGGGGAACGCGCCACCGTTGCGCCACGTCAGTGCGCGAACTCCTCGACCGGCTTCCGGAACGGGGACTGGGCGCGTGTGGCGCATCGTGGGTGGGGCCACGGCACTCTCGACCATGACGGTGGCCGGCACAGGGCGCCTCAGCATGAGCCTGATGCGCGTGAAGTGCTTACATGCCGCCACGTCGCGTCTCATGGCGATGGGGGTGCCAGACGCTGGTTGGTACCCAATCCCGACCTGACCCAACGGTGGTCTGCCACGAAGGGTTGCCAGCGGTGTGCATCATCCGACCGCGGACGGGCCCTCGACTAATCTAGACCGAACAGTCACGGCTGGCTCCGGCACGCGTCGGCGGTTGCCGTGCTGCTAGCGACCACCGTGCAACTGGCGCGAAGGACACAAGATCCGGGACATCTACGTTGGGCTCGACCCGTGAGCGCTGAGGCACAGACGCTGCATTTCCTTGTCGTCGACGACAACAAGGGAAATCCGCGACGTTTTTGCCGCCTCGTGCAGCGGGCGGGACGCCTGCATCCATCGCGAGGGATGGGCTGGAAGCTCTCGACAGCCTCCAGCGGGAATCGTTCGACGTGATGCTGCTGGACCTCAGCATGCCGCGGATGAACGGGGTCGAGGTGGTGCGCTGGCTGCGCGGACAACCCGGCTGTCGCCCCGGACATGCGGATCGTCGTGGTGAGCGCCTGGACGGGCCAGCAGCGAGGCGTACTTCAGGACCTCGGGGTCGACACCGTGATGGAGAAACCGCTGCGCATCCAGCAGTTGACTGATCTCATCGCTGAAGGACTGCTCGGTCAAGCTGCGCCCTTGATGGCACGTCGTCCGGCGGGTCGTGAACTGACGGTGACTGGACACTCGTGTCGTGAGTGCTTTCTGGATCACCCGGCGACGTGTGCGAGGCCCTCGATCCTCGGGATCATTGATCGAATTGACCTATTGCCGTTGACGACCCCTCACTTGAAGGGACGTGCGGCCACGTTGGCAGGCGGCGGAGAGACGCGCTTCGCAATCGCGCCCAGGTCGCGGATCCGTTCGCCTAGTTGTGTGAACCTAGGCCCGTAGGTAGGTCGTCAGTCGAGCAGCGAGGTCCACGGACGCTTCGATCTCTTCGCGCCGGATCGAGACACTCTCCACGTTGAGGCCGAACGGCACACCGAGCCGGCGGCAGTAGTCGATGAGCTCGACTGCCGTCGCCTGCGCCTGCTCCAACGAGGCCGCCAACGGGTTGGTCGCATGCCGGAGGTCGTTCTCGATCCACCTCGGGACGTCGACCCCGAGCCAGCGCAGGAACTCGAGGGTCTTCATGGAGCCGCAGACCGAGAACGTGAACACGATCGGCACCGGGTCCAGTCCGCGCGACTCGCACTCATAGCGGTAGTCGGACACGAGGTTCTTGGCGGCGTTGAGGTCGTAGACGACCTGGGTCACGAAGAACCGGCAGCCCGCCTCCTGCTTCGCGATCAGGCGCAGGTGCTCGTTCTCGCGACGACTGTGCCGCTCCGGGATCGCGACTCCGCCGAGCAGCAGGTCCGGGTTGAGCTCGGCGCGCATCGCCTGGGCATCAGCGAGCGACACGGCGGGGTGGTGCCGCTCGAGGCGGCGCCGACCATCACGGTCAAGGTGCGGCGGGGGTCCTGCTCGGTGATCCAGGTTCGCAGATCTTCGCGCTGGTACTTGCCGACCGCGCGGTAGACGATCACCGGCGTCCGCCACGGCTGAAGGTGGTCAGCCCGATACTCGGACGGGTCGACCGTCGGGCTGAACGGGAACGGGCGCTCGACCGGGTTGCGGGAACTCTCGTCGTCGATGTCGTAGAGGACCAGGCCGTCGAGGTCGAGGTGGTCCAGTCGGTCGACGGTGGCCTGAGCAATCTCCGGTAGCCGCTCGGCGGGCGTCGACTGCCTGGGCGGCGTGATCGCGAAGAGAACGAAGTCTCCCTGACCGGAGCTGATGCGCGTGGTGATCTCCACCTCGCGACGGTAGCGGGCTTCGACACGTCCGGTCCTACCCACGCTTGGGGGCCGTACCCCTTCAAGCCGAGCGCTACAGCGACTCAGATACCGAACCGGTTTGCCGACAACTGCCGCGTAGGCGATCTCCCGTCGGGTTGACTCACCCACATAGCCACCCGGATCCACGATGTACACCTCGTCGGCCATGCGGATCTTCTGGAAGTGCAGGGCGCCAAGCCGCCCCTTCAGATCCGAGCAGTCGGCTGTCCAGTCGTAGTCCGGCAGGTCGGGGAGGCTGAACATTTTGAGGCTGATCACGACGCAACCATCCATCGTGAGCCGCTGGTTGACCTCCGCGAACTCGGCCTCGAACGTGGTCGAGCCGCAGAGCGTGATGACCTTCGCCTCGTCCTCGGCCGACTGCGGTGTCTGCTGGTGCTCCACAAGGTTCATCATCGGTGAAGGGCAGGAAGAGTCATCGCCGCCCCTGGACCCGGTCACAGCAGCCGACGAGGCTTGATCACCCGTGGTGCTCGGACCCCCCGAGCGGCAGCCGGGGCACGACCTGCGCGCGGCGCGCGAGTCGCTCGTCTGCACCCCGTGCCTGCGCAGCGTGCATCGCGTACCGCTCGACCCGACCGGCCGGAGCCAGGTCCTCGCAGCTCGAGACCCGCTCGGCGCCCAGACAGGTGTCGCTGCCCCTTGCGGCCGTTCGCGAAGTCGCCGCGACCCTTGCCCAGGTCCAGGAAGTCCGGCCCTCGTGTGGCGACGACGGAGTCGCGACCTCCGCGCATCAGGCCTCCAGGCTGCGTCCTCCCTGCATGATGCAGGTCCTCGCTCCGGTTGGTGCCGCGGACCCGCCAGCGTGCGTCCTCGCCCGATGATCCACATGACCTCGAGGCCGCGCACCCGACCGGCCCGCACCTTGGTCCGGAGAACTCCGCTGCCAAGGTCCACGGTGATCGTCGAGCCCTTCCCGAAGCCCGCCTTGCGCACGTCGAAAATGGCAAGGTCCCTGGAACCGCCTCCGTCCACCGACACCCTGCGGGACGAGGGGGTGAGTCTGAAGTAGATGTCGTCATGGCCCCCACCGCCGTCGACGTCGACGTGCTTCACGGCCGCGACCAGGATCTGGTCGGCTCCGTCCTCGCCGCGGAGGACGGCCGGGCCGGTCGCCGGATGGACCTCGAGGTGGTCCCTGTCCTCCCCGCCACGCGCCGTACCTCCGGACTGCCCCAGGACGATCCAGTCGCCGCCGGACCCTCCGTCGATGTCGTCCGGGCCGTCGGATGCCGGGTCGACGTCGGTGTCCGACAGGTCGGCGTAGAGGGAGTCGTTGCCGCCGGCGCCGTCGATCTGGTCAGCGCCGCCATGACCCGTCAGCACGTCGACGTACGGCGATCCGATCAGGACGTCCGCCGTGCGCGTGCCCACGATGCCCAAAGCCTCGGTCACGACGATCTGGTCGGTGCCTGACGGCTCTGCCACGACGCCCAGTCCGCCGACCGGGGTGAGGTCGGCTCTGATCCCGCCCGGGAAGCCGGCGGCGAGGAGGTCCGCGTAGACCACGGTGTCCACGGGGACGGAGAAGTCGTCGCGCGTCAGGGGATCGAGGCCGGCGTCGACGTAGTCGTTGCCCGCTCCCGGCCAGATGACGTCGCCGGCGGCATCGCTGTCCAGCCCGCCCAGGATGCGGTCGTCGCCCGCCAGCCCCTCCAGGCGGTCCGACCCCTCGTCGCCGCAGATGACGTCGTTGCCGAGCAACCCCGAGATCGTGTCGTCGCCGCCCAGGCCGACCATCACGTCGTCACCGTTGGTCCCACTGAGGACGTCGTCTCCCGGCGTGCCGAGATGCGTCGCGGCCCTGCCCTCGCACGTCCCCGCGACGGCACTCGCCGGGACAGCGGGAAGCAGCGGCGCGACGAGCGCGAAGCCGGCGAGGATCAGGCGCGGCACCATGGTTCCTCCGGGAGTCCACCTCCATCGATTTGGTGCCATGACGAGCAGTCTGTCCATCAATAGCAGCTGTGCCTCGGCGTGTGTTCATGTCATCGTCTCCTTCGATGTGTGGGCCGGCACCAACGGCGTCAGCCGCCGAGGAGGCGTGGGTGTGGGTGGGGCTGCATCCTGAAGTTCCCCTGCCCAGCCGGTCCTGATGGTTTCTCCCCGCATCCGATGCGATTCAGGATGGGCGCATCTCGAGCACCACGCACGGGACGGGAGTCCCGAACGCTTCGGGAAAGATGGGAAGTCGTCAGCGCCGGCGTCATGCCGCCGCGTTCGGGGACACCCGGAGCTAGTAGCGCGATGAGGTCGTGATGACGCCGCGTTCAGGTGCCAGCATGCGTGACTCCGGCGTTCGACGCGCTTCTGCTTCGCCAGACCTGAGGGCGACGCAGGATCCTCAGACGTGGGGCACAGCGATGGGTCGCTGGCTCGGTGGGTCTGCGCTCAGGTCGAGTACGTCGGGAATCGGTCCGCCGCGTCGGTGACGTCGCACGGCCGGTCGTGCGTGCCCCTCGAAGTGCTCGATGATGACCAAAGCGCCCAGAACATGCGCGAGTCCTGCGCTCATCGACCTGGACGGTGCGATCTCAACCAACGGCTCGAGGTGACACCGGCAGGCGCATACTCCCTCGCGTCACCAGATCAGCAACGCAGAGTTGCTGCGGCGTGGTGCAACCTGTCGACGGAGACGCGCAGCCGAGGGCGGGCGTGCATCATCGTGGGGCTGGTGCCGGCGCTGCCGGCGTGCCTGGGGATGTCCGGGTCCCGCCCGAGAGGAGGACCCCCACCGCGATCGCGAGCGCTACCGTGGGCACCTGTAGGAGGAAATCCGAGAGGTTGCGCAGGCCGTTCACGACGTCCGCGCCCATCAGTGCCGTGACCCCACGGATCCCCATCCCTCCAACGGTCAGCACGAAGAACCCGCCGAGCACCAGAACAAGTCGAGGCGGCCGGCGAGGGCTGCCGCTCACGACGTTTGCGAACGCGCCGAGGGCAACTCCCGCGACCAAGGTGCCGACGACGGTGCCGCCGGCCCTGGTCACCCCTTGCTGCAGCAAGAACGTGGTGATCACGCTGGGAATGAGCCACACGAGCACCGTGGCCTCGGCATTGAAAGCGAGCACCAGCCCGACGCTGAACACCACCCAACCCACCAGGATGAACGCCAGGGGGATCTCAGGCTCCGGGAAGGTCTCGGTGAGGGCGTCGCGGTGTCCGGTCGCTGCGGCCGCGGCCACGATGCCAATGCACAATGAGACCGAGCACGAAGGCCCCGAAGACGAGTCGGATCGCCCCCGACGTCAGGCGCCCCGACAGCAGCTCCCCCGCCGCGGCTGACAGCGTGTCGCCCGGCACCACGATGAAGAGCGCAGGCAGGACCATCAAGGTGACGCCGGTGCCACTCGACATGTCACCCAGCAGGGTGAGCCCGAGGGCGGTCACCACGAAGGCGCCGATGAACGGCAGTAGCCCTTCAACTGCTCGTCCTGCCGCGCCGACCACCATGAAGCCCATCACGACTCCGAGGATGACCGCTGCGGCGACCTCGTCCCAGGTAGCCACCACGCTGGGCGCGAAACCCGCAGCAAAGAGCGCCACCCCCACGGCGCGCGCCCACCACGGCCACCGCGGCGCCATCGCTTCGACCGAATCGAGCCTTTCGCATGCTTGCGCCGCCGGTAACCCGTCGACGATTTCGATCAGGATCCGCTTGACTGCGGCAATCTGGTCGAGACGGAAGATGCCCGGGGCGGCCCGTACCACCGCCACGCGTGCGGTCTCTCCCGACAGAACATCGGTGACGACGACTTGTTCGGGGAGGACGATCAGGCTGACGTCGAGTCCGTACGCGGAGGCCGCAACGTCCACGCACTGCTCCAGGGTCTCGACCCCCTCCGCACTCGACGCCAGCGTCAAGCGTGCGATCTTCACGACAACGTCGAAACTGTCCACCGGCTCAGCCTGAGACGTCATGCTGTGCAGGAGCATCACCCCGGATGGGTGACGGAGCCGGCAAAACCCGCCAGCGCGGTGTTCCATCTCGTGCGATGCCCGTCCCGGGCGGCGAGGGACCCGATTCGCCGAAATTGCACAGTGCTTTCCTCGCATGCACTACCGGCTCGCGATGCCGCCGTCGCTCACCGCGCGCCTCGGCGTGGACCGAACCGTCGGCTCCTGTCCGGTCCGCGCGGTCGTGAACCCGCGTCAGACCGCCGCGTCCGACTCTCATCCCCCTGCGGGCGCGGGTTCGGCTCGAACACCGCCAACGTCGTGCCCTCCTCGATCGTGTGGTCGAGGGAGATGATGTTCCCCCGCACGTTGATCTACTGCCATCACGGTCCGGGTCTGGGCCGAGGTGCGTCCCTCCGCCGCGAGGAGGGCAGTGCCTTTGGCGACTGCCATGGGGCCGCTTGGCGCACCCCTCCCGCCCAGAACACGCACTACCGGCCGATCTTCACGCGGAACGCGCTCCGGCTGGATCTCGCACCGGCATCCGAATCCGAGTTCGGAACCCCGGCCTCGACGTGGGGCGGGGAGGTCGCGTCACCGGCTGTCAGCCCTTGGACACTTCGAGGACGAGCTTGCCTCGGCTTTCGCCGGCGGCGAGTCGGGCGAATGCCGCGGGGGCATCGCGGAGTGGGTACACGTGGTCGATCCGCGGCGTGACGGCACCCTGGGCGACGAGGACGGTCACCGCCTCGAGCTTCGGCTCGCGACTGGGGCACGACCAGCACGCCGACTCTCTTTCCGGTGGCACGTCCCACGAGCGGGCCGGCGACCGCGGTGCCCAGCAGGATCCTGGCCAGGCCGCCCACCATCGCGTACCTCCCGCCGCGCCGCAGGGCGCGGTGCACGCGGAACGGCGAGCGACGGGCCACGAGATCCACGATCAGGTCGAAGCCCTCGTGCTCGTCGGCCCAGTCCTCAGTGGCGAAGTCGATCGTGCGGTCGGCCCCGATCTCGCGCAGGAAGTCGCCCTTGTCGGCTCTGTCGACCGCCGTTACCTCGGCCCCGGCATGCTTGGCCAGTGCGACAACGAACACACCGCCGGCGCCGCCCGCGCCGTTGACCAGAACCCGATCTCCCGGCCGGACATCGGCGGTCGCCCTGCGCGCGATGCCGCCCGCCTGCGGGATCGTCGAGGCCTCCGCGAACGACAACCCTCCAGGCTTCCGGGCCAAGAGCTTGGGTCGCGTGCAGACGAGGTCGGCAAGCCCGCCCCGGTATCCGGCCAGCTCGCCGAACAGCTCGTCTCCCACGGCGTACTCCGTGACCGCACTGCCGACCGCGGCGACGACGCCCGCGACGTCGGATCCCGGCACCGGGTGCCGCGGTCGGCGCAGCCCGTTGGACCACCGCGCGTACGCCGGACTTCCCGCCAGGTTCTCACGGTCCGAGCCGTTCAAGGAGACCGCACGCACTCGCAGCAGAACCTCGTCGTCGGCGGGGACGGGCTCCGGGGCTCGCCCCAACCGGAGGACGTCCGGATGGCCGTACCTGTCCTGAATGACAGCTTGCATCGGGACCCCTGTCTGCGACCGACGCCTCTCGCTCGCACCGATGCTACGGGAATGAAGCAGCCGCTTCCCGTAGACCCGGACTGGCACGGACGGCCCTTGGGGTGCGACATTCCGCGGCGACTGAGCCGCACGGTCAGGCCATAGGCTGACGGGGTGGCGGAGCTCGACGGGATCTGGTGGTCGACCACGGGTGATGGGCCGGTGGTGGTGGTGCCACAGCTCAACATCGACTGGACCGCGGTGGACCTGTCGGCGCTGACCGACCGGTTCCGGGTGGTGATCGTGGCACCGCGCGGCTTCGGGCCCAGCACTCGACCGGGTTCGTACGACGGGGCGGGGTTTGTCCGCGACGTCGGGCGCATTGTGGACCACCTCGACATCGAGTCCTACGCCACGTTCGGATACTCGATGAACGGGGTGATGGCCGCTCGGCTGGCCGTGCGAAACCCACGGGTCACGGCCGTCGCCTGCGGCGGCTTCCCCCTCACCGCCGACCTCACGGGGATGGCGCAGCGGGCGCGCGCTCGTAACGCAGATGCGCGCCAGGACCCCACGACCTGGGCGGAGGTGGTGACCGCCCTTGATCCGGAGGCTTCGGTCGCGTTCTGGGACGACATCAGCCGACTGCCCCGCGCTGCGTTGGCCGAGCCAGCCTGTCCGGTCAGAGCGTGGTGGGGCGAACTGGACGCGGTCCTGTCCTCACTTCTCTCCCCTGACGAACTGGAGCGCGACCTGGAGTCACGCAACGTCGAGTACGACGTCGTACCCGGGCTGGACCACGACGGGATGCTGGACCGGCTTGACCTGGTGCTGCCGATCATCGCTTCGTGGCTTGCGGATCAGTCCAGTCAGAAGCGTCGCGTCACCCCGGCATGACTACCGCGCCGAATCCGACTCTAGGTTCTCCCGGCTCTCATCTCGCCGCCTGCCGGACGCGCGGATCTGTCGATGCGTGCCATGGGGTGGTTCGGGAGAATGCTCGGCTTGGCGCTGGTCAGGTCGCCTCCGCCGCGACTAACGACCGGGCCGATGTCGCGATCCTCGCGACAGCACCTAGCAGCCCGGCGAGCTCGGCCTGCATCCTCGCGTAACCCAAGTGCTCGGATGGCCGTTGAAGAGAGTGACGCTCCATCACCCACACCAGGTCGTGCACCATGCAGACATCCTTGCCCCGCTTCGCGGCAGCTGCGCTCCTCCTCTCGGTTGCCCAGATCGGCTTGGCCGGTGCCCTGCCTGGCCTCCCGGACAACGCGGCCAGCAGCGACTCCGGCAACTTCTCAGGCACAGTGACCTTGGTGCAGGCTGTGCCGGGCCGGGCGGTCGAAATGCGGGTCGACGGGCGCGAACTTCGTCGGGTGGCGCACGGTGGCGACGTCATCGGCCCGGTCCGGCTTCCGGCAGGTCGACATGTGTTTGCCTTCGTCGGCTCGGGAGGCAGCGTCGTACGGTCAACCGTTTGGCTGAGGCCGGGCTCCGCCGTCGACGTCGTCCTCCACCGGCCCGCGGCAGTCCGAGGAGCGTCGTTGGTGACCTCGTTCCCCACACCGACCCGGCCGATCAGGGCGGGGTGGGCTCGGATCCTGGTCGGGGCCACGGCCACCCTCGTGCCGGCCGACGTACGAGTCGACGACAGGGTCGTATTCGCCAACATAGCCAACGGTGAGTCGGCCACCATTGACGTGACGGCTGGACGGCACCTGGTCGCTTTGGTGCCGACCGGACAGCCGGCACCCGCCGTCCTTGGTCCGTTGAAAGTCACCGTCGCCGCGGGCACTGTGACGATGGTCTACGCGGCGGGTGGTCCTCCCGCCGGTGCGCGCCGAGCAATCGTGCACACCATGGCGCTGGGCACCGGTGGCCAAGCCGCCCCAGGCGACGTGCACACCGGGACGGTTGGGCTGGCCCGCCACCTCCCCGTTCGGGTGTTTGGCTCGGGATGACGCCATGATCCGGCACCGGACGTTCACCTCGCTCTTGCTGGCGGCGGCGGCCGGCGCCGTGCTTGCGGTGCTCCTCGGCCTGCTCACCCCCGGCCCGGCCGACCCGGTAGTTCCCGAGGAGCCCCGGTCGCTGCGGCTGCCGAGCGGCCGGGTGGTTCCGGTCCATGCGGTCTCCACCGGCCGGGACGGGCAGCTCGACGTACCGGACAGTCCGCGGTCCGCCGGCTGGTGGCGCGGCAGCTCCCGTGTCGGGGACCCGTCCGGGAACACCTTCGTGGCCGCCCACATCGACTCGCCGCGCCAGCGGCTGGGACCCTTCGCAGAACTGTACGATGCGCGACCCGGGCTCGGGCTGGTGCTGCGGTCGGCCGGCCTTCGTCAGGACTTCCGCATCCGCTCGGTGCGGCTGATCCGGCGGGAGGCCCTGACCGCCCGCCCCGACCTGTACTCATCCAGCGGCACGCGCCAGCTTGTCCTCGTCACATGCGCGCCACCGTATGACCCGACGCTCGGGGGCTACCGGAACCTCGTCGTCCTCGTGGCCAGGCCCAGCGGTCCGGCGACGCCCACGGCCACCCGATGAGCGGCCCAGGAAGAAGCCGCCGACCACGACCGCGGTAGCTGTGCGCATTGAGCTGCACGGACCTCTCAGACGGTATGGAGTGACCCGGTCGCTGTGACGGGGTTGCGGGCCGGGGCCTCACTCACAAGATTCGTGGGTTACCGAGCAGGGGCCGCCTGCTCGGCCTATCCGACAATTGTGGGAGGCCCCGGTGTTTACCGAGCGTACGAGTGTTGGGCTCGACGTGCACGCACGATCTGTCGCTGCGGCGGCGATCGATGGCGTCACGGGCGAGCTGTTCCAAGCCAAGCTGACCCCGTCTCACGAGCACATCCGGTCCTGGATCGGCGATCTGCCCGGTCCGGTGGCGGTGGCCTACGAGGCCGGTCCCGACCGGGTTCGGGCTGTCCCGGGCGTCTGACCGCGGCCGGGATCCGGTGCGAGGTCGTGGCGCCCTCGAAGCTGCAGCGACCCGTCCGGTGACCGGGTCAAGACCGACGCCAAGGACGCGATCCACCTGGCCCGGCTGCTGCGACTGGACGAGATCACCCCGGTGTCGATCCCCACCGTCGACCAGGAGGCGGCCCGGGACCTGGTCCGGGCCCGCGAGGACTGCCGTGGTGACCTGATGCGGGCCCGGCACCGGCTGTCCAAGCTGTTGTTGCGCCACGGGATCGTCTACTACGGCGGTCAGGCCTGGACCGGCGCGCACGACGTCGTGGCTGCGCCGGAAGCGGTGCCGCACTTGACGCACCAGCGACGCGGCTGACCTTCGACTCCGACTACGACACCGTGCTCGCCGACAAGGCCCGCCGCGATCGGCTCGATGCCGCGATCGAGGAGATGGCCGCCGACGTCCGAGTTCACCCCGCTGGTGCACCGGCTGGGCTGTCTGCGCGGGATCGGCACCCTGACCGGGTTCGCGTTGGCGGTCGAGATCGGCGACTGGCACCGGTTCACCGGCAACACGCATCGGCTCGTTCGTCGGCCTGGTGCCCGTCCGAGTACTCCTCGGGCACCTCGCGGGTCCAGGGCTCGATCACCAAGACCGGCAACAGCCACGTCCGCCGGCTGCTGGTCGAGGCCGCCTGGCACCACCGCCCCCGCTACGTCGTCGGCAAGACCATGCGCGACCGGTGGGACCTGGCCTCCCGCGGCCGCCCGCGCCCGCGGCGACGAGGGCAACCGGCGACTGCACCAGCGGTGGGTGAACTTCAACGACCGCAGCAAGAAGTCGACCGATCGCCAACGTCGCCATCGCCCGCGAGCTCGCCGGCTGGTGCTGGTCCCTGGCCGTGCTCGAGGAGTAACGCCCCACGATCTGCTTCGTCGACCAACGGGCTGGTGAGCAGCGCGTGGAGCGACCCGCGACTACAGCTATGAGCAGCCCGACACTCCGGCTGGCGACGCTCGACCCTAGACACGCGGTCCGCTCCAGCCGAACAGCCCGTCCTGCGGTAACCAACCCGCGCATATCAGCCTGACCGCGCGTCGCCAACGACACGCTCACCACCGACCACACGACGAAGCACGAGGCGCCCGCCCCGAATCACCGGGACGGGCGCCTCACCCTGCCTCTTGACAGGAAGCCCTACATATCAGCCCTCCTGGGCGACTGCACCGGCGCCGGTCTGCACCGCGAGTAGCCTAAAAGGTCTCGCCCGGGAGGAGGGATCGTGTCGACGACAGACGACGACCTGACCGACCTCGCTCGCGAGGATCCCGAGGCAGCCGACGAGTCGGCAGCGAGCCTGGGTCTCCCCGCCGCCGACAACACCGTGGGGTTGGCGTTGTCCGGCGGCGGCTACCGGGCGATGCTCTTCCATGTCGGGTCTCTGATTCGGCTCAACGAGGCGGGCTGGCTGCCGCGGGTCACTCGCGTCGCCTCGGTCTCCGGAGGCTCGATCACCGCCGGCCAGCTCGGCTTGGTCTGGTCGCGGCTGACATTCGACGAGAGTGCGCGTCGCGACCAACTTCGAGGATCTCGTTGCCCGGCCGATCCTCGACTTCGCCGCGCACACGGTAGACGTACCCGCCGTACTCACCGGTCTGTGGCCCGGCCGGATCTCGACCCGCGTGCAGAAGGCCTACGACAAGCGGCTTTTCCACGGGGCCACCCTGCAAGACCTACCGGAGCCGGGCGACGGGCCACTCTTCGAGGTGCTGGCCACCAACCTCACGAACGGCACGCTGTGGCGCTTCTCCCAGCCCCGGATGGGCGACTGGCGCACGAAGTACGTGACCAGACCTGGCCTCCCCCTCGCGCACGCCGTCGCCGCCAGCTCCGCCTTCCCACCCGTGTTGTCGCCGTGCTTCCTGGACATCCCCGGTCGCGGGCGGGTCACCCTGACCGACGGTGGCGTCTACGACAACCTCGGGATCGAGCCGATCCTGAAGAACTGCGGCACCATCCTCGTCAGCGACGGAGGGGGCACGTTCACCGACCAGGCCAAGCCGCACTCGGACTGGCTGCGCGGCACGCTCCGGGTCCTCAACGTGATCGACGTGGAAGTACGCAGGCTGCGCCGCCGACAGGTCATGGGCGCGCTCGCCGCCTTCCATCGAGACCCCGACAACTCTGATCCACGCCGCTCCCGCCGGGGTGGCTTCTGGGCCATCAACACCGACCCCAACCACCAGGACCTCGTCGTCCGATCGCCGGGTCTGGAGATCACCTCCGAACGGGCCCTCGAGCTCTCCAGAACGCCGACCCGGCTGGCCAAGCTCGACGAGCCGACCCGGCATGCGCTGGCCAACTGGGGCTACGCCGCGACCGACCTCGTGCTGCGCAACTTCGCCGACCCTTCGGCCGCCGCCGGACGTGGGTTCCCGTACAGCGGCGGAGTTGACTGACCCATGACCACCCAACGAAGCAGCGGGCTCCGGCGATGAGCACCACGATGCCGCCGCACGAGTCGCCGGAGAACCTGGTCTCTTCAGGGATCGGCACCCAGGAGCCGGTGCGCGACCCGCGCGCGCCGGCCGGCTTCGTGACCTGGACGGCCAACGGTCAGCCGGCGCCCGTGCCGCCGTGGCTGAGCGACGCCGTCGACGCCGATGTGCCGATCCGGCAGTCCGGCCAGCCCTTGCGACTCCTGGTCGAGGGCGATGTCGACGTCCTCGCGATCGTGCCGCGGCTGCTCGACTCCCCCGGGGTCGGCTCTGCCGTCCTCCCCGCGACCCGGGCGCCCGACGCGCTACGGCGCCGGGCATGGCCGACAGTCTTCGGGCTCGGAGTCGCCGACCAGGCCCTCTTGCAGGCGCTGCTCAAGCCCGCCGACGACCTGCCCTGGGTGCCGACCGACCTGGTGCGGGTCACCGACATCCGCACCGATCCCGAATCGGTCGGGCTGCTTGCGTTGACAGTGTCTCCCGCCGAGGCGATCAGCATCGTCACCGCTCATCCGTGCGTGGCGTCCGCCGTACTGTGTGCGGCCCCTGAGGGACTGCCGTGGGACGAGATCGCGGGGCAGCTCGCCCAGCTGCGCGCATTGACCGGGGCGGTCGCCAGCGCGGTCACGAGACAGCCGGCCGAGCTACTCCCGGCCGGCCTCTACGCGATGCTGCGCTCGCTCACCCACGGCCACACCTTCGACGTCGCGCTCACGCACGGGCTGCGGCGCGACCTGGTCCTCGTCGGCGAGGTCGCAGGGCTGAACGACTCGCGGCTGCCCGACCTGTTCGCGTCGCGAGCCAGGCAGTACCACCTCGACTGGGAGCGTGCCACTGTCCGGTCGGCCCCCGCACCTCCGCCGGTGACGCCGCCGATGCGTGGACCGAGGCAACCACCGGGACCGATCCTGCCGGAGACGGCACCTCCGGACGGTCAGCAAGAGCAACAGCAGGAGGAGCAAGAGTCGGTCGGCGTCGAGCCGGAGCCCGCACCCCCGGTTCCGCGATCGGCACCGCCGGCTGCGATCGACTCGCTCGGCGGGCTGAGCGAGGGAGCCTTCGACTCCGAGCACGGCGAGGCGTCGACCGGCCCACATCTGGAGGCCGAGATCGAGGAGGCACTCGCCTCGCTCGAGGAAGTGCGCCTGCTCCAGGCCACGGTCAACCACTCCGACGGTCTGTTCAATTTCGACACCGGCACGTTCCCACCGGAGCCGAACATCTGGCGCATGGGCAGCAATGACATCCGGGTCTTCCTGGGGTCGCGGGAGCAGGATGCGCTGGCCGGGGGTGTCATCACCAACGCCGCCCTCGGCTTCGCCGAGGATCCCGAGCTGGCCAGCGTGTCATTGACGGTGGAGTTCGTCCCCCTCGAGCCACCGGGCAAGCCGCAGAGAGCGGAACTGGTGGTGCCGCGAACCGGGCGCTCGCCGGACGCGGTCTTCTCGCTCGAGCTCGACAAGCACACCACGGCTGTGACCGCTCGAGTCGTCGTACTCCATCGCAACCGCGTACTGCAGACCCTGATCCTGTCCGGCGAGCTGTTCGAGCCTGCCGCCCTCTCCCAGCGCCTGGTGCTGTGGGAGGACATGGCAGCTCTCGACGACCGGCGCCCCTTCGACCGGGCCTTCGTGCTCAACCACACCGACACGGGCAAGCCGGCGATCGCCACGTTCGCCAAGGGGACCAGCACGACCATCACGAGCACGGCGGAGATCGAGTCCATCACCGGCCGGATCCGCGCCGCACTGATCTCAGTGGCAGCCGGCAAGGGGACCGCAGAGAACCAGCGCAAGACGCTGATCACCCTCGCGGTCGAGGGCCGGAGCCTCCACGGGGAGCTGCGCGGCTATCTCGGAGCGATCGACAACCCGCAGCGGATGCAGATCGTGACGGCGCGACCGTCCTGGTTCCTTCCGCTGGAGTTCGTCTACGACCGCGAGGCGCCGGACGACGACGCCGTGCTCTGCCCACACTGGATCGCCGGCGAGGCCTGCGGCGCCGGGTGCTTCGCCGCCGATGACGACCACTCCGTCATCTGCCCGCAGGTGTTCTGGGGACTGAGCCGCGTGATCGAGCGGCACTACGTCGACGCGACCGCCGAGACCGGGACGACCTTCCTGGTAGGTGCCGCCCCCAAGCGCGGCCGCCGGACCCTGACCGTCACCAAGCCCGTGCTCGCTGCCAGCGACAAGGTGCGCCCGTCCGACCTCAGCGCGGCCGCGAAGGCGCTCGGGGCCACTGGTGGCAAGGACCTCCAGCCGCTGGCCGGCTGGAAGGAGTGGGAGGGCGCAATCAGGGCTGTCAGCCCGGACCTTCTCGTGCTCATGCCGCACACCGACCCCGAGGCCGACACCCTCGAGATCGCGGGCAAGACGCTGGCCGGTGGCCGGATCGAGCCGCGCTACGTCGTGGCCGCGGCCGACCTCAATCCCGTCGTGATGCTCTTCGGCTGCGACACCGGCGGCTTCACGGACAACCCTGCCGGCTATGCGGCGCGCTTCATGCGGGCGCGTGCGGGCGTGGTCTTCTCGACCCTGACGATGGTGAAGGGTTCTCAGGCATCGGCCATGT
Organism: uncultured Actinomycetota bacterium; assembly: GCA_963778975.1. GTDB lineage: Bacteria > Actinomycetota > Actinomycetes > Propionibacteriales > Nocardioidaceae > Nocardioides. The sequence goes on along the minus strand of CAVZWM010000007.1, from coordinate 44,582 downwards.
CCCGCGGGCTGGCCGAGACCTTGATGGCTCCCGGACGCACACCGCTCCCGATGGGTGAGGTGTTGCGCGACTTCCGCCGCGAGGCCCTGCGCGGCGGGCTCCTCGCCGCCCTGAGCGTCACCGCCTACGGCGACGCCGACTGGAAGGTGTGACGGCCGTGTTCACCATCGATGTCCTGCCCGCGCAGCGAGGCGACTGCCTGTGGCTGACCTACGGCACCGCGGCGCGACAGCGACACGTGCTGATCGACGGCGGCCCGCAGGACACCATCCCCACGCTCCTCCCGGAGCTGGAGCGGCGGATCAAGGCGGTGTCCGGCGGCAACGGGCCGGATCGAGCTGCTCGTGGTCACCCACATCGACGCCGACCACATCCAGGGCGTGGTCTCGCTGCTGTCGGTGCCCGGCCGGGTCGCTGTCTTCCGGGACGTCTGGTTCAACGGCTTCAAGCACCACGACCCCGACCAGCTCCTCGGCGGCGTCGACGCCGAGCGACTGACCGACGCGGCTGCTGGAGGACCCGACGCGCTGGAACGCTGCCTTCGACGGCCGTGCCGTCCGGCTCACCGACGAGGGGGCTCCCGCCGTGGTCACGCTTCGCGACGGTCTCACCCTCACCGTGCTGGGGCCGACCCGCGAAGCGCTGACCGCGCTGGCACCCGACTATCTGAAGTCCTGCATCAAGGCGGGCATCGTGGCCGGCGAGGGACAGCCCTCGATCCCGAGGACCTGGCAACGCGAGGAGTTCCTCGGCGGCGCCTTCGACCCCGACCTGCTCGGCGCGGCCAGGACGACCACCGATCCCAGCAAACCCAACGGCGCCAGCATCATCCTCGTGGCGGAGTACGAAGGGAAGCGGGTGCTGCTCACCGGAGACGCCTCGTCCAAGGGGATTCTCACCGCGCTTGACCGGCTCGGCCCCGGCCGGCATCACTTCGACGCCGTGAAGATCTCCCACCACGGCTCCCGCAACAACACCAGCCTGGCGGTGGCCGAGCGGATCGAGTCACCCCTGTGGCTGGTCTCGAGCAACGGGGCGTCGTTCGGCCACCCCGACGGGGAGTGCCTGGGGCGGATCGTGGTGAGCCAGCAGCGCCCGACGTTCTGCCTCAACTACGTGACCGACCGGGTCACCGGGCTGATCGCAGGTGCAGGCGAGCGATACCGGGTGCGGCTGCCGAAGAAGAAACGAGACGGGACGTTCGAGGAGGGCATGTCGATCTCGCTGTGATGGCGCTGCTCCGCGGACAGGAATATGGCCGGACAGCGAACTCCCCCGTCGAAACACGGGGCACAAAAGCCGGCCCGAGTCTTGGCCCAGCGGCATTGAATTGTAAGGATATGTACCAGAAATGACCGAATCAGGGGATGCCAGTTGCGCGTCGGCATGTCTATGTGGGAATTGAAAGAGTTCTGTGCCAACACGACGCTCGGGAGTTCAGTATGGACGCTTACGATCAGGTCCGTAATGACGTGACGGGCGTCTACCGGGATGTCCTGGAGAAGCATCAGAGTGACTCGATGCAGGAGGGCGTAGGCGGCGCTGGCCTCGTCCCCGCCGTGTCAGTGTCAGGCAGCAAGCCTGCGTGGCTGGGTGAGCGGGCGCGCAGGCTCCTGGCGGTCGGGACGGGGGTCGGTGCCCTGGCCGGACTGGCCCTGATGGCGTGGCTGGCCGACGAGTCCTCGGGCGCGGCCAGCACCGCGGGAGCGTTCGCGATCACTTCTCTGCTCGTCACCTACCTGACCGTGGCCGGTTTCGGCACCGTCGCCTTCAGCATCGGCAGCGCATGCGGGTGTCGCCGAGGACGGGGACACGGCGCGCGACAAGCAGGGCGACACCGACGGGCGCGTCGGGCCGAACAGCGACGTTCGGCTGCGTCTACAGGCGGGGACCGGGAGTCCGGGTCGCGCCTGAGCGTCGGCAGTCGCCGGCGCCGAGCGTCGGAAGGGAGAGACCATGCCGCTCGAGGACCAGGAGTGGGACATCGTGCGGTGCCTGGTGGAGGAGTTCTTGGTCGGCACGGCCGAGCCGTTCATCCCGCTCCGTCAGCACTTCCCCGACCTCGTCGCTGGCTGGGCGTTGAGCACGGTTCCGGCCCAGAACGCCCGGCTCCTCGTGTCTCAGGCGCGAGACGCACGGGCCAGCGACGAGGCGCCATTCTCCCTGCGCCTGCTCACCGTTCTGCTCGGGCTGAAGGAGATTGAGCTGCAACGCACCGCCGACCACGCGATCCTCCAGCGGTTCCTGGATCGGTTGAGGACAGAGCGGGCCGCCTCCCCCATCCTGGACCCCTTCGACTCCCGCATTCTCGTCTCCGGCGAGGTCTTCATCGACCGGGTGCCCACCCGGGACCTGCTGCGGCAGCTGGCACGGCCGGAACCTCACAAGCCTGTCCCGTTGGCCCTGCGGGTCGTGGGCGGTGAGCGGCTCGGCAAGTCCTACACCTACCCGTTCATCGTGCACCTGTCGGGCTTCCGCGACGTCGCAGCCGTTCCGGTCTTCCTCGACTCCTCCTACACCGCCGCTGACATCCTCCGTGACCTCGCCACCAAGATCGCCCCCGACGGATCGACCCCCCGCGAAGTGGACGACCCCGCGAAGCGGATCCGGCATTGGGCCGACTGGCTCGTGGCACGCGCGATCGAGAAGACCGAGGATCGGGCGCTGTGGTTCGTCTTCGACCAGTGCAACGAGCTCGACCCGACCTCGGACGCCGTCGACCTGATCGCCCAGCTGGCGCTGAACGTGCAGAACCCCGGCGTCCAGGGACCACCGCCCGAACTGCGTCCAAAGCTCGTGCTGCTGGGCTACGACGACCCGCTGCCGGACCTGAAGCTGCCCCGCAAGCAGGTGTACGTCGATCAGGTCGACAGGCTCGAGGCACAGCAGCTGGGCGACTTCTTCTCGTCGGTGTTCCGTCAGATCCACGAGGAGATGCGGCCCGGGCAGCCCCTGGACGAAGCCGAGCTGAGCACGACCGTCGCAGCGAGCGTCGAACGCGTCCTACAGGACGCGCAAGAAGCCGTCGCCGGAGGTGGGTGCTACACGGGGGCCCTCAATGAGTCCACAGCGGATGTCGTGGACTTCTACCGGGAGGAGGCCGGCCGTGTCGGCGCAGAGCGGTGACGAGTTCGCGCAGCGGCTGCTGGAGAGGTCCGTGGCCAGGAAGCGTGCAGCATCGCAGTCGGCAGTGCCGGACGAGCGGGCGGCGTACAGGCGGGCCGCCGCACTCCTGACCGGCTTCGATCCCCGACACCTCGAGCTCCCCGGCCACCCAGGCGCCTCCGCTGGCCGCGCGGTGGCCATGCTTGTCGATGACGCCGTCTCGATCGGCCCGCCCAGCGAGCTGCGGTGGCGCCTGCGCGGTGCGCCGCGCAACGACGCGTTGCGCTCCTTCAGATCGCCGGAGGACGCCCGACTGCACCTCGAGGCGAACCTGGACCACGCTCCTCCGCAGACCACACCCTGGGTGGCCCTGGCGCTGCTCCGGGGCGAACAGCTGCCCCTGGCCTCGATGTCGGTGGAGGACCTGGGACGGGTTCGCCGGGCCGTCTCCTGGCTGCGCCTGGTGCCCGACGTCGAAGGGCTCCCCACCAACGAGGAGGTGGACGAACGACTCGAGTGGGCGCGACTGGTCGAGCCGCTGAGCCGGCTGCTCCGTCTCCCCTTCGAGGGCCGCCAGGACGAGCTCGCCGTCCTTGCTGAGCACCTGGCGCTCATGCCACAGACCCTCCGACACCGGGTCGCCCGGTCCGTCACCGCGAGGCGGGCGCGCTCGGACTACCCGCTGGTGATCCACGGTCCGGGCGGCATCGGGAAGAGCACCTTGATCGCACGGTCGCTGGTCAACCACCTCGAGGACGAGCAGGTTCCCCGGTTTCCCTTCGTCTTCGTGGACGCAGAGCGCGCCACCGTGAGCCTCGACGAGCCGCTGTCCCTGGTGGCGGAGATGGCCCGCCAGCTCGCCCTGCAGTACCCGGGCCAGCAGGCGGAACTCACGGACCTCGCCCTCACAGCGAGGACGATGGCCCGCGAGCAACGCGAGCGCTACGAGGACCTGAACGACCTACGTCAGGTCGCGACGACGCGGACCATCAGCCGTGACGTCGCCTCGGTCTACCACGCCCACTCCCGCGACCATGAGTCCGGGCTGGTCTCGGAGCTCGGGCACCTTCTCATCCGGGCGGTCGGAGCCGACGCCCCCTCCTTCGTGGTGGCCCTGGACTCGTTCGAGGAGGCGCAGTACCGCTCGTCGCCCGTGCTGGACCGGATGTGGGCGATGCTTGCCGCGCTGCAGGCGAGCTACCCCGGCACACGTGTGGTGGTCGCGGGCCGGGCACCGGTCGGCCACCCGGAGATCGACATCCAGGAGGTCCCAACCCTGGAGCTGGTCGATCTCGACCGGGCAGCGGCGAACCGGTTCCTGGTCGACCGCAAGGTGGCCCCTGACCTGGCGCCGGCCATCGTCGAGCGCATCGGCGGGAACCCGCTCAACCTGCAGCTCGCGGCCAAGGTCGTCGTCGCCCACTCCCCTGCCCATTCTCACGCCGAGTGGATCGCGGACCTGCCGGCGCGCAGGCGCTGGATCTTCAAGAACGTCGACGACATGCTGATCCAGGGGATGCTCTACGACCGCGTCCTCCTGCACATCGCCGACCCCGACGTCCGTCGCCTGGCCCACCCCGGGCTGGTGCTGCGCCGGATCACCCCCGACCTGATCGCGCAGGTGCTGGCCCCCTTGAGCAAGGTGTCGGTCGAAGAGCCTGGACGGGCGCAGCATCTCTACGTCGAGCTCGCCCGCGAGCTCGACCTCGTCGACGAGATCGCCCCGTGGGTGCTGCGCCACCGGCAGGACGTGCGCAAGGTGATGCTGCGTCTCCTCAAGGCCGACCGCAGCCGCGACGTGCAGGAGGTGGAGCGCGCGGCGGTGCACTACTACGAGCAGCGGGACTCCGACGAGGACCGGTGCGAGGAGCTCTACCACCGGCTCCGTCTCGGCGAGGACCTCGCCCTGGTGCGCACCCGGTGGCGCCCCGAGGCAGGCCCCGGTCTCGCCTCCGCCATGGACGAGCTGCCGCACCGCAGCGCCCGCGTGCTCGCCCGTCTTCTCGAGGGCTCGGTCGCGGCGCCCGCCGAGGAGGACCAGCTCGAGCATGAGCAGCGAGCCGCCGCCGAGGCGGACGACCTGTTGACCCAGGGCTTCACGCGGCAGGCGCTGGACCTGGTCGAGGCCGAGCGTCCTTGGATCCCGGGTGGGCCGTTGCAGCCCCTGCACGTGGAGATCCTTCTTCGCACCGGCCGCACGTCGGATGCACGCAGATCCCTCGACGCCGCACTCGACGAACCCGATGCCGAGTTGCAGGGCGCGGCCTACCTGGAGCTGCTGCTGCTCTCGGCCCGCGTGGCCGCCGACGACGGTGACCTGCCCACTGCAGACTCGGAGCTGGAGCTGGCCGAGGCGGCGGCCCGGGCGCTCGGGAACGACATGGAGACGCTGGGAGTGCTGCTGCAGCGCGTCCGCTTGCGCGAGTCGTTGCCCGCTGAGTTCCCCGGCTCCCGTGACGAGGTCAAGCGAGCCCTGACGACCCACGTGCACCATGTCTCCGACGCGGTGCTCTCCGAGCGGCCGGCCCTCTACCGAGCGGTGGCCGCGGAGGTCGCCGACGAGGAGCCCGCCGTCCTGGCGCACGCGGTGGAGCTGGTGGGCCTGCCGGCGCTCTCCCGCCAGAGGGTCTCCGCGCTGGCCGCGGCCATCGTGGAGGGCCTCGGGTCGCCCGGGGTCGTTACCGCTCTGGCCGAGGCCGCCCGGGACGATCCCGAGCGCTGGCGGCACGCGAGCCGCGACGACGTCGAGCGGCTGATCACCGAGACCGGCGCCACGGGCCGCCTCGAGACCTTGGTTCAACAACTGGTCTCCGTGGAGGACCGGTCCGGCCGGATCCGGCACGGCATCGCCGCGGCGATGCACGAGGTGCTCGGCGACACCCTGGACCCGCGGGGAGGCCCCGGTGCATGAGTACCTCACGGCCGCAGAGGTCGACGAAATCACGCAGATCGTCGCCAGCGAGCTCGCCATCGACCCACTCCTGCGCCCCCAGCTCTTCGACCGTGTGCACAGGGAGTTCCTCGGCACCCTGCCCTGGAACCCACGGCCCACCGCCCAGGTCGACTCGGACCTCACCACCTTGAACCGGGTCGAGCGGCTGTCAGACGGCAGCGTGCCGCTCCAGCAGTGGCTGACCAACGCCGCCCGACGTGTCCAGGACGCCTCCGAACGCGCCATCCTGGAAGCGGCGTTGGACAAGGTGGCCCGCGCTGCCTCCGGAGAACCCGGGATCGACGACGCGGTCGCGGCGACGGAGAGTCAGGAACAGGTCGTCTTCCGCGACGACACGGTCGCCTTCGGCTACCTCGCCAGCGGGGCCGCCGCGGGCCGATCGGTGGGCAGGATCGTGGTGCCGCAGTGGTCGCAGGGCCAGCCCCAGCTGAACGCTGCCGGCCGGGCAGAGCCCCACGCCGGGACGTGCTGGCTGGTGGCACCCGACCTGGTCGTGACCAACCACCACGTTGTCAACGCCCGATCCGCCATGAACGGGCCGGCTCACCAGGCCTCCGACGCCGAGCTCGCGGACCAGGCCGCGCACGCGCTCGTCCGCTTCGACTACGACACCGAGGAGAGCCCGGGGCCTGACGTGGCCTGCGCCGCTCTCCTGGCCTGGTCCCCTCAGCTGGACTACGCGGTGCTACGGCTCGCCGAGCCCCTTGGCCGACCCCCGCTGACTCTGCACCGGGAGCTGCTCGTCGCCTCGCTGGACGACAACGTGCCGGTCAACGTCATCCAGCACCCCGAGGGTCACGCCAAGCGGGTGGGACTGCGCAACAACCTGGTGCACGAGACCACCGGCACCGACGTGCGGTACTTCACCGACACCAAGACCGGTTCGTCCGGATCGCCGGTGCTGACCGACGCCTGGGCTGTCTGCGCGCTCCATCGCGGTTCCCGCCGGGTGAACGTGCAGTTCCAGGGCAAGCCCAGCGCCTACGTCAACGTCGGCACCCAGATCCGCCCGATCCTCGATGACCTCGCCGCGCGCTACCCGGAGGTGCTGGCGCTCCTGAACCATGACCCTGCCCCCGATCCGGCTGCCACCCCGGCCGGGTGACCCGCCACAGAAACGAGACATGCCATGCAACCGGACTCACCCGTCGCCACCGACCTCACCTCGTTGTTCGACGACCTGGAGGAGGTCGCCGCACGCGTTCGTGCCCGCGCCGAGGCGCAGCTCGAGCTCCCCGAGTCGCATGTCGAGGATCCGGGTGCCGGGGCGCAGCTCGACCGCGCGACACGGGAGATTCTCGCCGAGGTGCTCGTCGACGGGGCCCGGGGCCTGGAGAAGGTGGCCCAGGACCCCGACGCCGAGCTAACTCCGGACGAGCAGACCGGCGTGGAGGCCATCGTCCTGGTGGAGGGTCGACCGGCGCTCTTCGTGGAGGGCGGTGACTTCACCAGTGATCTGCCACAGGACTGGTCCGTGCTCGACGGGGAGCGTGCCGCCATCCGCGACTCCCTGGCGCGGGTCGGGCGCATCGAGGTCGAGGGACACCCCGACCTCGACTGGGTCGGCACGGGTTTCCTGGTCGCCCCCGACCTGGTGATGACCAACCGGCACGTGGCGCGGGAGTTCTCCCGCCTGGATGGGGACACGTGGTCCTTCATGAGCGGTCGGAGCGCCGGGTGGGACGTGTTGGAGGAGCGGGACCGTCCCGAGCAGACTTGAGTTCGCCGTCACCGAGGTGGTCGGGATCCACGGCGCCGACGACGTCGACCTGGCGCTCCTGCGGGTCACCGCGCGCGACGGCGCACCGGCCTTGCCCCCTCCCCTCCAGCTGGCCGGGACCTCACCGGAGGAGCTCGTTGGGCGGACGGTGTACGTCATCGGGTACCCGGCGTGGGACGGGCGTCGGAACGAACCGGACGACATGCGGCGGATCTTCGCCGACGTCTACAACGTCAAGCGGCTGCAGCCCGGGACGGTCACCGTCTCCTCCGACCCCAACCTGCTGATGCGGCACGACTGCTCCACCCTGGGAGGCAACAGCGGCTCGCCCGTCATCGACCTGACTACGCACCAGGTCCTGGGGCTGCACTTCGGCGGGCGCTACCGGGTGGGCAATCAGGCAGTCCCTATGTGGCGCCTTGTGGAGGACCCCCTCGTCGCGCCGGCAGATCTGAACTTCGTCTAGCGGCAGCCTCAGCGGGCCGGAGGATCCAGTAGCGAGGCGGACGCCGTACGGCGGCGGAGCAGGTCGCGCGCGTCGGGCCCCAACGGATGACCGTCCTCCGTGGCAGTCGCGCCGGCGCAGGTCGGCGTGATCCCCACCGGAAGACCAACTCGCTGATGGTGCGCCGGGGGATGTCTGTAGCTGTGCTCGTTGACGCAGCCGAGGGCGTCTGGGCTGAGGTTGCTGGCCGCTGCGGCGCTTGGCGAAGTACGCCGCCTGTCTGGGCCTACTAGGTGTGATGCCCAGCCAGGTTGTTCAACCTCGTGATGGGTGATCGCTTCCCGATAGCTGAGTGGGGCCGGTGGTGGTTGTACTCGTGGAGCCATGCTGGCAGAGCTGCGCGTCGGGCGGACTCGGAGTTGTAGAACTTCTTGAAGGCCCAGCCCTCGTCCAAGGTTCGGTGGAATCGCTCGATCTTGCCGTTGGTCTGTGGCCGATAGGGCCTGGTCTTCTTCGGCGTGATGCCGAGTTCGGCGCAGGTGTCGCGCCAGAGGTGGGATTTGAGCAGCTGCCGTTGTCGCTGAGTACGCGCTGGACGGTGACGCCTCGTTCGGCGAACCAGGCGACGGCGTTGCGCAGAACCTGGGTCGCGGTCTCCTTGGTCTCGTCATCGTGAGCCCCCAACAATGGAGGTCGACGCCCTCGCCAAGCAGGCCCTCGAAACACCCCCGACGTAACAGACCCGTGCACTGATCTCGGCTGATGAGTGCGTCCGGCTCGCGGCGATATGTTGGGCAGCGCGGGTGCGTGCAGATGTAGGGGCGATCGCGCCGGTCTACTCAAGGGCGGGAGGTGTCACCCTCCGCCAGCTTCATGGCTTGCAACGCTATGGACGGTGGGGCATGGAAGTCGAAGGCACGGAACAATACGGCGTGCGCTACGCCCAATCGCTGTCCCTGCACCGCAGTGATTCCGCCGATCATCGGGCGCGGGCGTGGGTGGCCAGGGATGCCAGCAAGATACTCGCGATGCGCCTCCAACGACGCAATCCCTCGCTCCAACGCCTCCCCCGTGACATCAACGCCATGCGTGGGCCGAGAATCGCCGACACGAGCAACCAACGCGGCGACCACGGCTCCAGGCCCTCGGTTTCGAGCAGTTCAGGAAACACCCACCGGTTACCCGCGTCCCTCACCGCGTCCAAGGCGGCGAGACCGGCTACTCGGTGGTCGGCCTGGTTGAGGCCAGCGACGAACTCCACCTCCCATGAACCCACAAGGACGGCATCCGGTCGAAACCTCCGGATCTCGCGGGCAATATCGCGGCGCAACTCCAAGGAGTAGACGAGCACACCGTCGGGGTAGTGCAAGAAGTCGACCTGCGTCACCCCGACAGCCGTCGAGCCTGCAACCTGCTCACGCACGCGAAGCTCGGCAGTCCGGTCGGGCGTGCTGGCATCCATACCGGCTTCTCCGCGAGTCAAGAGCAGGTACGCCACCTCGATTCCCTGGCTGGTCCAGGCGGCGACTGCCGAGGAGGTCCCGTACTCCACGTCATCGGGATGGGCAACGACACACAACACACGCTGGAAGGCATCGATCGGGAAGGGCAGCACTCCATCCGCACTCATCCGCCGAGGCTAGCCGCGCCGACGATCGGCCAACACCCCTCAGCACCCCATGCCCCTGTCGCGGTGGAATGGGCCACTTTCAACGGCGCGAAGACTGCGGCGTAGTGCGGGTCCAGGTTCAGATGGTGACGTCTACCCTCGGCCGCCGGACTCAGGCGCTAGGTGTGATGTCCAGGCAGGTTGTTCAGTCGGCTGATGGGTGTGCCGCCGATGGCGGAGTGGATCCGGTGGTGATTGTAGAAGTGGAGCCAGCCGGGCAGGGCGGCTCGGCGTTCGGTTTCTGAGTCGTAGAAGCGGGCGTAGGCCCAGCCGTCGGCCAGGGTGCGGTGGAAGCGTTCGATCTTGCCGTTGGTCTGGGGCCGGTAGGGCCGGGTGCGTTTGTGGGTGATGCCGAGCTCGGCGCAGGCGTCGCGCCAGGCGTGGGAGCGGTAGCAGCTGCCGTTGTCGGACAGCACTCGTTCGACGGTGACGCCGCGGTCGGCGAACCAGGCGACGGCGCGCTGCAGGACCCCGATCGCGGTGGCGGCCTTCTCGTCGGAGCAGATCTCGACGTAGGCGACGCGGGAGTGGTCGTCGATGACGGTGTGCAGGAACGCGGTGCCGATCAGCGGGCCGGTAGTCGCTTGCCGCGTTGCGCCGGTCCGGCGTGCGGTCGCTTGCGCGTTGTGCTTGCCCTGCTGGCGGCCGACGAACCGGTGGCCGCCGCCGTCGGGGATGTTGCCGAACTTGGTGACGTCGACGTGGATCAGCGAGCCGGGGTGCGGGTGCTCGTAGCGGCGGAACGGCTCGCCGGTGACCCGGTCGATGTGGGAGAGCCGGTTGATCCGGCACCGCACCAGCACCGCGTGCACCGTCGAGGCCGGCATCCCGAGCCGGCCGCCGATCTGGACCGGTCCGAGCCGGTGGCGCCACCGCAGCCGCACGATCTGCGCGCGACCAGCTCCGGCGTGGTCCTGGTCGGGCTGCGAGTGCGGCCGGCGAGATGCGGTCGGCCATCCCGGCCGGCGCCCTCGGCGCGGTAGCGGTCGGCCCACTTCTGGGCGGTGCGCGGCGAGACCATGAACATCTTGGCCGCCGCGGCACGGCGTCCAGCCGTCCTCGACGACCAGCCGGGCCAGCCGCAGACGGGCTGTCGGGGTCAGCGTCAGCGTTAGCGTGGGACACGAAGGCCTCCTGGTGTGTGAAGCGGTTCCTAGACAGCTCCACTTCACAACCGGAGGCCTTCACCTGTCCAGCAGACTCACCGCCGTGTCACGGAACAACGTCCCTGGACATCACACCTAGTCGCCCTGGCCCTCGACGACCGCGTGGGTGATCCACCACGAGGCGGCGAAGGCGATCACCGCGACGACCGGGATCGCGATCACCATCCAGCCGTCGTAGATCGAGTCCAGCAGGAACAGCATCACGAGCACGGCCGTGATCCCCACGGCGAGGACGCTCGTCGACCCGGCGTCGGGTACGCCGAGGGCGCCGAGCAGCAGCGCGCCGGCGTAGGCCAGGACGACCAGCGCGGCGACGAGGATGAGGAAGCCGGGGCCGCCGCCGCACGACGAGGTGCCGCGTACGGCGTCGCAGGCGGTCGTGGACAGCCACGTCAACAGCACGGCCAGGCCGCCGACCACGGCACCGGTGATCGTCACGGCAGCGAGCGGGGGCAGGGCCGGCAAGGAGACGCGTGGCGCGCGGGACGCCGGCCCAGGAGCCGGCTCGGGCTCGCCGGGAAGCGTCGTCGTCGGTGGTCGGCTGCAGCAGCAGGCTCGGGTCGGGGGGTCGGCGGCGGGCGGCGCGTGACCCGCCTCGGGGTCGGGCGTACGCCCCTTCGCGCGCCGCAGCGAGAACGTGGGCATCTCGAGGGAGGGCTCGTCCTGCGGCTGGTCTGCCATGCCCGGCAGTGTGCCACGAGCACGTCCCGGCGCCCGGGCCAGCCGAGATGAAGAGCTCCCGGACCCATGGTCATGGATCCGGGAGCTCGCGGTCGGGGTGACAGGATTTGAACCTGCGGCCTCGTCGTCCCGAACGACGCGCGCTACCAAGCTGCGCCACACCCCGCCGTCACCTTGCCGAGCAATTCCGAGCAGGAACTGGCCGACTGGCAACGCGGGCGAGCATACCGGAGCGGTCGCGAGCCCGCTGAAATCGGCCTCGAGGCCGGACGATCGCGCGCGGACGAAGGGTCATCAGCGTGGCCTCGGGCCGGCAGGCGACCCGGATGCGGACGTACGGGTTGGTGCCGAGCCCGGCCGAGACGTGCAGCCACGACGAGCCGGGGTCGCCCGGGGTGCGAGTCGGCGGGGTGGCGGTGCAGCCCTTCGGGCGCGGGCCGGCTCGAGGTCGCAGTTGGTGGTCAGCGCGCCGACCGCCCGGGCAGGCAGACCTGCCCGCCGTGGGTGTGGCCGGCGATGACGGCGTCGTAGCCGTCGGCGGCGTACTGGTCGAGGACACGGAGGTACGGCGCATGCGTGACGCCGAGCCGCACGTCGGCGTCCGGCGTCGGCCGGCCCGGCGACGGCGGCGAGGTCGTCGTACTTCAGGTGCGGGTCGTCGACGCCGGCGAAGGCGATGGTCGTGCCGCCCACCGTGATCGGACCCGAAGCCGTTGCTGAGGTCGAGCCAGCCGCCGTCGGTCGAAGCGCTCCTTGAGCTCGCGCCACGGCAGCTGGCGGCCGTGTGGTGTTGCGCTTGCCGGTGTCCGGCAGCAGGTAGAGCAGCGGGTTGCGCAAGCCCGGCGCGCAGTAGTCGTTGGAGCCGAAGACGTAGACGCCCGGGAGGTCGAGCAGGCCGCCGAGGCTGTCGGCGACGACCGGGACCGACCGCGAGTGCGCCAGGTTGTCGCCGGTGTTGATGACGAGGTCGGGCTCCAGGTCGGCCAGGCCGCGCAGCCACTCCTGCTTGGCGCGCTGGTCCGGGGCCATGTGGATGTCGCTGACAGGTGCAGCACCCGCAGCGGCGCGTGCCCGGCCGGCAGGAGGGGCACGGTGACCCGCCGCAGGGTGTACTGGCGGGCCTCCCAGGCGGCGTACGACGTCAGCCCCGCGCCGGCGACGACGCCCACGTGCCGCGGCTCGACGCAGAAAGGGGAGGAGGGGCACCCGGCAAGGCTGCCACAATGGGCCCATGAGTGCTCTGAAGGACCGTCTCCGCGCCGACCTCACCACCGTCGATCAAGTCGCGTGACGAGGTCCGCTCCTCGACGCTGCGGATGGTGCTCACCGCGATCACCAACGCCGAGGTGGCCGGCAAGGTGCAGCGCGAGCTCTCCGACGACGACATCATCGGCGTGCTGTCGACCGAGGCCAAGAAGCGTCGCGAGGCCGCGGTCGCCTTCGAGGACGGCGGCCGCGCGGAGATGGCTGCCAAGGAGGCCGCCGAGGGCGAGGTCATCGCCGACTACCTCCCGACTCCGCTCACCGAGGCCGAGATCGCCGACCTCGTCACCGCCGCCATCGCCCAGACCGGTGCGGCCGACGAGGGCATGCGCGCCATGGGCAAGGTGATGGGTGTCGTCACGCCGCAGGTCAAGGGCCGTGCCGACGGCGGCGCGGTTGCTGCGGAGGTACGCCGTCAGCTGGGCTGATCGGCGTGGCGGGGCTAGCGGCCGTTGCCGCGACCGCCGTTGCCGTTGCCGTTGCCGTCGTTGCCGCCGCCGTTGCCGCCGCCGCCACCGCCGCCGCCACCGCCGCCTGCCGCCACTGCCGTCGGGTTGGTGGGCGGCGGGACGTAGCCGGTGGACTGGTAGAGCGTCGACGATGTCGCCGCTGCTCGAGCGAGTGCCGGCCGCGGGTGACCTGAAGGCGACGAGGCCCGCGCCGGTCTCGGAGTTGACCTGGCCGCCGTCAGCGACGGTGAAGCCCGACGCCTCGAGGGTCGCGGTGGCCTCCTCGACGCTCATCCCGCTGACCTCGGGGACGGTCGTCAGCACACCGGCGATCTCGTCGCCGGGCGGCGCCTGGAAGTCCTCGTAGTCGAGCTTGGCGGAGACCGCGGCCATCGCCTCGCCCCAGATCGGGCCGGCCACGGTGGAGCCGAAGGCCTCGTCGATGTAGGCTCCGCCGACGAGCTGGCCGTTGAGCCTGACCCAGTGGCCGAGCGAGTTGGCGCCGGCCACCATGGCGGCGGTGGCGATCGTGGGGGTGTAGCCGACGAACCACACCGCCATGTTGCAGTCGTTGGTGCCGGTCTTGCCGGCGGACGGCTTGTCGATGGCGATGTTCTGCCCGAAGCCGCCGGGCTCCATCACGCCGCGCAGGATGTCGTTGACGGCATCGGCGGTGACGCCGGGCATCACCTGCTCGCAGGTCCTGGAGAAGTCCTTGACGGGCTGGCCGCTCGGAGTCGAGCACCTGGGTCACCGGAAGCGCGTCGCAGTGGAGGCCGCGGGCGGCGAAGGTGGCGTAGGCCTCGGCCATCGTCAGCGGGTTGGTGTCGGAGACGCCGAGGATCCACGACGGCACCTTCTGCGCGAGCGGCACCTTGACGCCCATCTCGGCGGCGAGCTCGATCGGCTCGCACATGCCCGTCTGCGTCTCGAGCTGGGCGAAGAAGGTGTTCACCGACTGCTGGGTGCCGGAGTAGAGGTCGAAGGTGCCCGCGCCGGTCGAGTTCTCCGGGTCCCAGCCCTCGCCGTCGCCGGCGTAGGGGCCGTCGCAGGTCTCGAAGTCCTCGTCGTCGATGTGCATCGTCTGCGGGGCGGAGATCCGGGTGCTGAGCGGGATCTCCTGGTTGATGGCCGACGGCGAGGACGAAGGCCTTGAAGGTCGATCCGGCCTGGAAGCCGTTGGCGTCGCCGTACTTCTTGGGGACGACGTAGTTGAGGTAGGTCTCGCCGGCCGCCTTGTCCTTGCCCATCGGCCGCGACTGCGCCAGGGCTCGTACGTCGCCGGTGCCGGGCTCGACCATCGCCAGGCCGCCGATGGCCTGGTCGGTGGGGTAGACGTGGGCGGACGACCGCGTCGTCGGCGGCCTTCTGCATGTCGAGGTCGAGCGTGGTCTGGATCGTCAGGCCGCCGGTCTTGAGCGCCGTCCGGCGCTCCTTGGCGCGTGTCACCGAGGGACGTGTCCTTGACCAGGTAGTTCGACGACGTAGTCGCAGAAGAACGGCGCGCGGGACTGCTGGCAGCCGTTGGGCGACGTCTCGATCTTGAGGTCTCTGATCGGCCTCTCCTTCAGCCGGTCGGCCTGCTTCTGCGGTGAGCACGTCGAGCTGGGCCATCCGGTCGAGCACGACGTTGCGACGGCTCTCGGCGCGCTCGGGGGAGTCGATCGGGTCGTAGCCGATCGGGTTCTTCACGAGGCCGGCGAGCGTGGCCGACTCGAGGAGGTTGAGGTCCTTGGCGTTCTTGGAGAAGAAGTGCCGCGCGGCCGACTGGACGCCGTAGGCGCCGTCGCCGAAGTAGGCGATGTTGAGGTAGCGCTCGAGGATCCAGTCCTTGGTGTAGTTCTTCTCGAACGCGATGGCGTAGCGCAGCTCGCGGACCTTGCGGGCGTAGGTCTCCTCGGTGGCGGCGGCGCGCTCCTCGTCGCTCTCGGCCTGGTAGAGCAGCGTCTGCTTCACCATCTGCTGGGTGATCGACGACCCACCCTGGACCGAGCCGCCGTTGGCCTGGTTGGTCACGAACGCGCGCAGCGTGCCCCGGATGTCGAGGGCGCCGTGCTGGTAGAAGCGGTAGTCCTCGATCGCGACGATCGACTTCACCATCGGGCGCGAGATCGACTTGAGCCGGACGTTGATCCGGTTCTGGTCGTAGAGCGAGGCGATCAGGTTGCCGTTGACGTCGTAGATGCGCGTCTTCTGCGACAGGTCCTTGGCCTCGAGCGACTCGGGCAGGTTGACCATGCCCGGCGCTGGCGTCCTTGGCGGCGACGCCGACGACGCCCGCGAACGGGATCGCGAGGCCGGCGACCAGCACTCCCAGGACGACCGCGACTGCGCCATGACAGCGAGGTGGGAGGCGATGCGACCGGCGTCGGGACGCTCCGGGGAGCGCTCAGGACTGGAGGACATGGACCCGATGGTACGGGGCGGACGCATACCACCTTCAATTCCAGGCGCGCAGGCAACTAGTCACATTGGACTATCCGGTTTGGGCCACTCGGTCCTGTCAGCCGCGGTGAAGTCGTTTACTTTCTCATCGCAGGAGCAGGAATGGTCGCTATGGGGGCGACCACCTTCTCCGAGAATCGTGGGGTTTGATCATGTGGGTTGAGGACTGGGCGTCGAACGCGGCGTGCAAGAGGACATCCCGGACGCGCTCTTCGTGCGCGGCGCCGAGCAGAACAAGGCCAAGCAGGTGTGCTCGGGCTGCCCCGTCCGCACCGAGTGCCTCGCCGAGGCGCTGGACAACCAGATCGAGTGGGGTGTCTGGGGTGGCATGACCGAGCGTGAGCGCCGTGCGCTGCTCCGCCGTCGTCCCGGTTCGTCGTGGCGCAACATCCTCGAGACCGCCCGCACCGAGACGTCGAGAGCGTCCGTCTCCGTCTGACGCGCGTCACGGCAAGGTCGGTCCGGCCGGCAACCGCCCCGGACCGGCTGACAGGGTCAGCACGTCGGCGAGCAGGTCACCGATCGCGCGCAGCCCGTCGAGGTCGTGCACGTCGCCGGCCAGGGCCGGCACCACGGCGGTCGCGACCCGCGGGTACGACGCTGGCGAAGCGCTCCTGCAGGTGCGCCTCGCGCTCGACGATGCGCACCCGGTCGGCGTGCAGGCGCAGCAGCCCGGCCGTCATCGATGACGAGTCGCGGTCGTGCAGCCGGTCGGCCGCCGTGATCGCCTCCTCCGCCGACAGGTCGGTGTGCGGTCGCGGGCTCGCCCGGTTGATGACCAGCCCGGCCAGCGGCATCTCGTCGTCGGTGAGCCGCTCGACGAAGTACGCCGCCTCGCGCAGCGCGTCCGGCTCGGGAGCCGCGACCACCAGGAACGCCGTCCCGTCGGCCTGCAGCAGCGCGAACGTCTTCTCCGCCCGCTGGCGGAAGCCGCCGAAGAGCGTGTCGAAGGCGGCCACGAACGTCTGCATGTCCCGCAGCACCTGGGCGCCCAGGATCTTCGTCAGCGCATTGGTGACCACCGAGAGCCCGGCGGTCATCAGCTTGGCCGGACCGCGTGCCGGTGCGAGCAGCAGCCGGATGAAGCGGCCGTCGAGGAAGCTGCGACAGCCGTTCGGGGGCGTCGAGGAAGTCGAGCGCCGAGCGCGACGGCGGGGTGTCGACCACGATCAGGTCGTAGGTGCCGTCCTCGCGCGCCTGGCTGTGCAGCTGGCCGAGCTTCTCCATCGCCATGTACTCCTGGGTGCCCGCGAACGAGCTGGACAGCGCCACGTAGAACGGGTTCTCCAGGATCAGCTTGGCCTTCTCCGGGTTGGACTGGCTCTCCACCACCTCGTCGAAGGTGCGCTTCATGTCGAGCATCATCGCGTCGAGCGAGCCGCCCGCGCGCCGTCCTCGGCCCTTCGCGGCCTGGGCAGCGGCACCGGGCGCGGGGTGTTGTCGAGCTTCTCGATGCCCATCGACTGAGCCAGCCGGCGGGCCGGGTCGATGGTGAGCACCACGACCTTGCGGCCGCGCTCGGCCGCCCGCAGCGCCAGCGCCGCGGACGTGGTCGTCTTGCCGACCCCGCCCGAGCCGCAGCACACGATGATGCCGGTGCCGGGGTCGTCGAGCAGGGCGTCGACGTCGAGGTGGGGTGCGTCGCGCCGCCGGGTGCCGTCATGCCATCCCCTGCTTCCGGAGCAGCTCGGCCAGCTCGAGGAGCGAGCCGCGGTCGATGCCGGCGGCGAGGCGGGGCAGCTCGTAGGTCGGTGCGTCGAGGTGGGCCACGATGTCGCGCTGCTCGTCCTCGAGCTGGCGTCGTACGGCGTGGTCGGCGGCCTCGTGGATCAGCGACGCGACGAGCGCGGAGTCGACGTCGACCTTGGCGCGGCCGAGGTCGGAGGCGATGGCCGTCGCGTCCACCGTCCCGGCGCGCACCGCGGCCGAGGTCCTGCTGGCCCGAGGTCCTGGGGGCGGACGAGGTTGACGATGACGCCGCCCACCGGCAGCCCGGCCTCGCGCAGCTCGTTGATGCCGTCGACCGTCTCCTGCACGGGCATCTCCTCGAGCATCGTCACGAGGTGGACCGCCGTGCGGGGCGAGCGCAACAGCGCCATCACCTTGTCGGCCTGCGACTTGATCGGGCCGACCTTGGCGAGCCCGGCGAGCTCGGAGTTGACGCCGAGGAACTGGCAGATCCGCCCGGTCGGCGGCGCGTCGAGCACCACGGCGTCGTACGTGATGGCGGAGTGGTGGCGGCCCTTGTCGGAGCGGCGCGGGCGCTGCACGGCCTCGTAGACCTTGCCGGTGAGGAGCACGTCGCGGACGCCGGGTGCGATGGTGGTGGCGAAGTCGATGACCCCGAAGCGGTCGAGCGCCTTCCCGGCGCGACCGAGCTTGTAGTACATCGCGAGGTACTCCAGCAGCGCGGACTCCGGATCGATGTGGAGCGCGTGCACCTGGCCGGCGCGACCGTGGACGTCGGGCAGGCCCTTGGCGACCCGGCGCTCCTCGTAGGGGAGGGGGTCCACGTCGAACATGCGGGCGATGCCCTGGCGGCCCTCGACCTCGCACAGCAGGACGTTGCGACCCGAGCCGGCGAGCGCGAGCGCGAGCGCGGCGGCGACGGTCGACTTGCCGGTGCCGCCCTTGCCGGTCACCACGTGGAGCTGCACCTTCGGCCAGTCGGTCACGAGCTCCCAGCGTAGAGGTGTGAGCGACAGGCCGCACTAAGGTGCCGGGCATGGACAAAGTGGTCTCCTCGGCCGCCGCTGCTGTGGCCGACATCCCGGACGGTGCGACGCTTGCGGTGGGGGGTTTCGGGCTCTGCGGCATCCCGTCGGTGTTGATCGATGCGTTGCTGGAGGCCGGGTACGACCGACCTCGAGGCGGTGTCGAACAACTGCGGCGTCGACGAGTGGGGGCTGGGTCGGCTGCTGTTCGAGAAGCGGCTGCGGCGGATGATCTCCTCCTACGTCGGGGAGAACAAGGAGTTCGCCCGGCAGTACCTCAGCGGTGAGCTCGAGGTCGAGCTGACGCCGCAGGGCACGCTGGCCGAGCGGATGCGGGCCGGCGGCTCGGGGATCCCGGCGTTCTACACCGCGACCGGCGTCGGCACCCAGGTCGCCGAGGGTGGCCTGCCGTGGAGGTACGACACCGACGGCAACGTGGTCGTGCGCTCCCCGCCCAAGGAGACCAAGGTCTTCGCGACCGCGGAGGGTGAGCGGGAGTACGTCCTGGAGGAGGCCATCGTCGCGGACTTCGGGCTGGTGCGGGCCTGGAAGGGCGACCGGCACGGCAACCTCGTCTACCGGCAGTCCGCGCGCAACTTCAACCCGCTCGCCGCGATGTGCGGCCGGGTCACGATCGCGGAGGTCGAGGAGCTCGTCGAGCCCGGCGAGCTGGACCCCAACGACGTCCACACGCCGGGTGTCTACGTGCAGCGGGTGGTCGAGCTGACGCCGGAGCAGGCCGCGGACAAGCGGATCGAGCGGCGTCACGACGAGGCCCCGTCCCGAGGGGTCGGACTCGTCGGAACAGGCGCTCGTGGACGACGTGGCGACGCACGGACTGGGAGGCTGACATGAGCTGGACGCGTGAGGAGATGGCCGCACGGGCGGCCTCGGAGCTCAAGGACGGGTCGTACGTCAACCTCGGCATCGGGTTGCCGACGCTGGTGCCCAACTACGTCGCCGACGACGTGGAGCTGGTGCTGCAGTCGGAGAACGGCATCCTCGGCGTGGGGGCCTACCCGTTCGAGGGCGACGGAGGACGCCGACCTGATCAACGCGGGCAAGGAGACGGTGACGCTGCGCAAGGGGGCGTCGTTCTTCGACTCCGCGCAGTCGTTCGGGATGATCCGCGGCGGCAAGATCGACGCCGCGATCCTCGGTGCGATGCAGGTCAGCGCCGCCGGTGACATCGCGAACTGGATGATCCCCGGCAAGATGGTCAAGGGCATGGGCGGCGCGATGGACCTGGTCCACGGCGCCAAGCGGGTCATCGTGCTGATGGAGCACACCGCCAAGGACGGCTCGCTGAAGATCCTCGACGACTGCGACCTGCCCTACACCGGCAAGCGTGTCGTGCAGCGGATCATCACCGACCTCTGCGTCATCGACGTGATCGACCCCGCGACCGGCGAGGTCGCGCCGTCGGGCACCCTCGGCGACGCGCGTCCTCAGGCTCGTCGAGCTCGCGCCCGGGGTCACCGAGGACGAGGTCCGGGAGAAGACCCAGCCCGAGCTCGTCTGACCGGTTCAGGCGTCGGGCTGGTAGCCCTCGCCGCCGGCTCCGGCGGACCAGTCGGGCAGCTCCTGGAGCGCCCAGCCGTTGCCGTCGGGGTCGGCGAAGAAGACGAAGCGACCCCACTGCTGCTCGTCGACCTCGCTCACCTCGATTCCGCGCCCGAGCAGCTCCGCCCGTACGGCGTCCGCATCGGCCACGACCATCTGCAGGTTGTCGAGCGATCCCGGCTCCAGGCGGGTCAGCCCCTTGCCGAAGGCGATCGAGCAGGCTGACCCCGGCGGCGTCATCTGGACGAAGCGCACGTCGTCGCTGACCTCGTGGTCGTGATCGGCGCTGAAGCCGACCTTCTCGTAGAACTCCTTGGCCCGGTCGACGTCCGTCACGGGCACCGTCACCAGCTCCAGCTTCATCTCCATCGGTCGAGGCTACGACGGATTCAGGTCATCCGCTGTCCGCTTCCCGGGAGGGAGTCGGGGAAGCCGGGCCCACCTGTGCTATCTCTAGTAACTCACTAGACAACAGGTAGAAAGGTTTCCCCATGGAGTTCCTCTGGTACATCCCCAACCAGGTGACGCCCGGCCACCGTCTCGACTCGACCGTCGACGGCCACAACAGCCTGGCGCGGCTGACCGCGCTGGCGCGGCACACCGAGGAGCACGGGTGGGGCGGGGCGCTGATCGGCACCGGGTGGAAGC
This sequence comes from uncultured Actinomycetota bacterium, assembly GCA_963778975.1. Lineage (GTDB taxonomy): Bacteria > Actinomycetota > Actinomycetes > Propionibacteriales > Nocardioidaceae > Nocardioides. The sequence continues at coordinate 23,761 of CAVZWM010000007.1, read as the reverse complement.
GGCCCGACACCTTCACGCTGGCGTCCGCGCTGGCGGCGACCACCACGACCTTCAACCCGCTGATCGCCATCCGGCCCGGCTACTGGACGCCGGCCCACTTCGCCTCGTCCGCGGCCACCCTCGACCAGCTGAGCGGCGGCCGGGTGAAGGTGAACATCGTCTCCGGCGCCGACCATCAGCCGCAGTACGGCGACGACGAGGGCGACCAGGCCCAGCGCTACGCCCGGACGCGCGAGTTCATGCGCCTGCTCCGGCGCTTGTGGACCGAGGACGACGTCACCTTCGACGGTGACTACTACCAGGCCTCGGAGGCGACCCTCGAGCACAAGCCGGTCTCCCGTCCGGGTCGCCCGCACCCCCAGCTCTACTTCGGCGGCGCCTCGGAGGCGGCCCAACGTACGGCGGCGGCCGAGGCGGACGTACAGCTCTTCTGGGGCGAGCCGCTCGACGGCGTGGCCGCACGCATCGAGCACCTGCGCGCCCTCAGCGCCGACCTCGACCGTGACCTGCCGCCGCTGGAGTTCGGGCTGCGGATCACCACCCTGGTGCGCGACACGACCGACGAGGCGTGGGCCGACGCGGAGGCCCGGGTCGCGGCGATGGCCGCCGGTGCGCACGAGTGGGCGGCCGACCCCGGGCGGCGGGTGGCGGTCGGCCAGCAGCGGTTGCTCGACCTCGCCGAGCAGGGCGACGTCCTCGACGACTGCCTCTACACCGCGCCCGGACGGGTGGGTGGCGGCGGTGCCGGCACCACCTGGCTGGTCGGTTCTCCCGATGACGTGGCCAAGGCGCTGCGCCGCTACGCCGACCTCGGCGTCAGCCACTTCGTCCTCAGCGACACGCCGTACGAGCAGGAGATCGCCCGGATCGGCGACTCGTTGCTGCCGCTCCTCCGCTCCGCCTGACGCGCCAGGACCACTCCGTCGAGTGACAGGCAACACGCTGCACTCGTCTTTGTGTTGTTAGTCGAGTCATTTACAGTACTTTGAAGATCCGCACCCCCGAGAGGAAACAATCTGATGTCACGACGAGGGCTCACCCGCCCCTTGATCCGCGCCTCCCTGCTGACCACCGTCGCCATGGTGGCCCTGGCCGGCTGCGGCGGTGACGAGGCCGGCCCCAAGCTGGCCCTCTCCGCGGCCCTGCCCGAGGCGCCCGCCGACGGCACCGTGCTGCGGGTCGGCGACCCGGCCACCGAGGTGGCCCTGGAGACCTCCGGGCTCATCGACGAGCTCGACGTCGAGGTCGAGTGGGCCAACATCACCGGCGGCCCCAAGACGCTCGAGGCCTTCCGGGCCGACGCGATCGACATCGGCTCGGTCGCCGACATCCCGCCGCTCTTCGCGCACTGGACCGGCACCGACGTCCGCATCGTCGCCGCCCGCGAGACGGTCGACCCCGAGGAGCACCCGACGTACGAGCTCGGCGTCGCGCCCGGCGTCGACGTCTCCAGCATCGAGGACCTGAAGGGCAAGAAGATCGCCTACAGCCCCGGCCAGGCCCAGGGCGCGCTGGTGCTCAACGTGCTGCGCGAGGCCGGCCTGACGCAGGACGACGTCGAGTTCGTCGAGATGCAGAGCGTCGACGACGCCTTCTCCGTGGCGCTGGCCGGCAAGCAGGTCGACGTCGCTCCGCTCGGCCAGACCCTGGCCAAGACCTACCTCGCGAAGTACGAGGTGGACGGCGCCACCACCATCGACCCGGGCGTGCGCGACGACGCCTGGACGCTCTACACGCCGACGACCGTGCTGGAGGACGCCGACAAGGCGGCCGCCATCAAGGAGTACGTCGAGATCTGGGCGCAAGGCCCAGCAGTGGATCTCCGACAACCCCGACGAGTTCGCCGAGGCCTACTACGTCGAGCACGAGGGCCTGTCGTCCGAGGACGCGGCGTACGTCGTCGAGGCGCTCGGCACGTTTGCGGTGCCGACCAGCTGGGACGAGTTCATCGCCCGTCACCAGGAGACGGTCGACACGCTGGTCGAGGCCCAGGACCAGGAGGCGCTCGACGTGGAGACGCTCTACGACCGCCGCTACGAGAAGGCCATCGCCGAGGCCGCGGCGGCGTCGTCATGACGACGCTCACGGTCCCCTCCCGCGCGGTCACCGCGGCGGAGGGCGAGGACCTCCGGCCCGTCCGGCGCCGGCTCGGACCGGGCAAGCCCATCCGCTTCGGTTCGCTGATCGGCATCGCCGTGCTGCTCGGGGCGTGGATCATCGGGTCGGCCACCGGCCTGATCGACCCGCGCAACCTGACCGAGCCGTGGACGGTGGTCGCGACGGCGGGGACGCTGATCGAGAACGGGCGCCTCCAGGAGAGCCTGGTCACCTCCGGGATCCGCGCCGCGCTGGGCCTCGGCCTCGGCGTGGTCGTCGGGACCCTGCTGGCGCTGATCTCGGGCCTCTCCCGGGTCGGCGAGTCGTTGATCGACGGACCCATCCAGGTCAAGCGCTCGATCCCGACGCTGGCGCTCATCCCGCTGCTCATCCTCTGGCTGGGCATCGGCGAGCCGTTCAAGATCCTCACCATCGCGCTGGCCGTCTTCGTGCCGATCTACATCCACACCCACAACGGCCTGCGCACGATCGAGGGCAGGTACGCCGAGCTGGCCGAGACCCTGGGCGTGACCCGCCCGGAGTTCGTCCGCCACGTCGTGCTCCCCGGCGCCATGCCCGGCTTCCTGCTCGGCATGCGCTTCGCGGTGACCTCGTCGCTGCTCGCGCTGGTCGTCGTCGAGGTCATCAACGCCACGAGCGGGATCGGCCACATGATCACGCTCGCGTCGAACTACGGGCAGACGGACATCATCGTCGTCGGCCTGGTCGTCTACGCGCTGCTCGGCGTCACCGCCGACGGTGCGGTCCGGCTCATCGAAAGGAAGGCACTCTCATGGCGTCGTACGCTCGCGAGCTGACCCCGGCCGTCCGGGTCCAGAACCTGCACCGCAGCTTCAACGAGGCCGGTGGCGTGCTCAACGGCCTCGACCTCGAGATCGCCCCCGGCGAGTTCGTGGCCCTGCTGGGCCGCAGCGGCTCCGGCAAGAGCACCCTGCTGCGCTCGCTCGCGGGCCTCGACCGCGGTGTCGCCGGCACCGGACGGATCGAGGTTCCCGAGAAGGTGTCGGTGGTCTTCCAGGACTCCCGGCTGCTGCCGTGGAAGCGCGTCCTCGACAACGTCACCCTCGGTCTCCGGGCCGGTGACGCGGCCGAGCGCGGCTCGCAGGCGCTGGACGAGGTCGGCCTGGCCGGTCGCGAGAAGGCCTGGCCGCACGAGCTCTCCGGCGGTGAGCAGCAGCGCGCCGCGCTGGCCCGCTCGCTCGTCCGCGACCCGCAGCTGCTGCTGGCCGACGAGCCGTTCGGCGCGCTCGACGCGCTGACCCGGATCCGCATGCACACGCTGCTGCGCAAGCTGTGCGAGGTGCACCAGCCGGCCGTCCTGCTCGTCACCCACGACGTCGACGAGGCGATCGTGCTGGCCGACCGGGTGATCGTGCTCGACGGCGGCGTGGTGCGCCACGACGCGCAGATCGAGCTCGACGGTCGCCGCTCGGTGGCGGACCCGGCGTTCGCGCGGCTCCGCGCCCAGCTGCTCAGCGAGCTCGGCGTCGAGGACGACCACGACGCCGCACCCGGCCGCCGTCCGGGCGCCCACCTCGGCGAGAGGGCCGCCTCGTGACCCGGGAGCTGCACCTCAACCTGTTCATCTACCCCGACGGCCACCACGAGGCGGCCTGGCGGCACCCGGACAGCGAGACCGACCGGATCCTCGACATCGACTACTACCAGGAGCTCGCCCAGCGGGCCGAGGCCGCGAAGTTCGATGCGGTCTTCTTCGCCGACGGCCCGTCGCTGGCGGAGAACATCAGGTACGCCGCCCGCTTCCGCCTCGAGCCGATCACCGTGATGACGGCGATCGTCGCGGCCACGGAGCGGATCGGCGTGATCGGCACCGCGTCGACGACGTACACCGAGCCCTACAACCTGGCCCGGCAGTTCGCGGCGCTCGACCACCTGAGCAAGGGGCGAGCCGGCTGGAACATCGTGACGACCGGGGCCGCCAACGCGGCCCTCAACTTCGGTCTCGACGCCCACCCGCTGCACCGCGACCGCTACGAGCGGGCCGAGGAGTACGTCGAGGTCATCACCAAGCTCTGGGACAGCTGGGAGGACGACGCCGTCGTCGCCGACCGCGAGACCGGGCTCTTCGCCGACACCGACAAGATCCACGACGTCGACCACGTCGGCAAGCACTTCCGCGTCAAGGGGCCGCTCAACGCACCCCGTTCGCCGCAGGGCCGGCCCGTCTACGTGCAGGCCGGGTCGTCGGAGGACGGCCGGTCGTTCGCAGCCCGGTGGGCCGAGGCGATCTTCACCGCGCACCAGACGCTGGGGTCGGCGCAGGAGTTCTACACCGACATCAAGCGCCGGGCGCTGGCCGCCGGCCGCAACCCCGACCACCTCAAGGTGCTGCCGGGGATCAGCCCGTTCATCGCCTCGACGTCCCAGGAGGCCGACGAGCTGCACGAGCAGTTCAACGAGCTGACCCAGCCGGAGTACTCGCTCGCCCAGCTCAACCGGCTCACCGGCGTGGACCTGTCGTCGTACGACCTCGACGGACCGTTCCCGCGCGAGGTCATCGACGCGGACGTCGAACGCAGCGAGGGCAGCCGGTTCCAGCTCGTCCTCGACATCGTCGACCGCGAGCAGCCCACGCTGCGCCAGCTGTGCCACCGGCTCGCCGGCGCGCGCGGCCACCGGGTCGTCACCGGCACCCCCGACCAGGTCGCGGACACCATCCAGGACTGGGCCGAGCGCGGCGCCGCGGACGGCTTCAACGTGATGCCGCCGTGGCTGCCGGGCGGGATCGAGGTCTTCATCGAGGAGGTCGTGCCGATCCTGCGCGACCGTGGCCTGTTCCGCAGGGAGTACACCGGGAGGACGCTGCGCGACCACCTCGGCCTCGACCGGCCCGACAGCCAGTACGCCCCCCACGCAGCACCGCGACAGAAGGAGACAGCATGAGCTTCGACCACTACCGCCCCCTCGGCCGGACCGGCGTCCAGGTCAGCCCGCTGACCCTCGGCGCGATGATGTTCGGCGCCTGGGGCAACCCGGACCACGACGAATCGATCTCGATCATCCACCGGGCGCTCGACGCCGGGATCAACGTCATCGACACCGCCGACGTCTACGCCCGCGGCGAGTCCGAGGAGATCGTCGGCAAGGCGCTCCAGGCGCGCACGGGCAGTCGCGACGACGTCTTCCTCGCCACCAAGTTCCACGGCAACATGCACGACGACGACCCCAACCAGGCGGGCAACTCCCGTCGCTGGATCGTCCGCGAGGTCGAGGACTCGCTGCGTCGGCTCCAGACCGACCACATCGACCTCTACCAGGTGCACCGGCCGCGTCCGGAGGTCGACATCGACGAGACCCTCGGAGCCCTCACCGACCTGGTGCGCCAGGGCAAGATCCGCTACATCGGCACCTCGACCTTCCTGCCGTCGCAGGTCGTCGAGGCCCAGTGGGTCGCCGAGAAGCGCCAGCGCGAGCGCCCGGTCACCGAGCAGCCGCCGTACTCGATCCTGGCGCGCGAGGTCGAGCGCGACATCCTGCCGACCGCGCAGAAGTACGGCATCGGCGTGCTGCCGTGGAGCCCGCTCGCGGGCGGCTGGCTCTCGGGTCGCTACCGCCGCGGCGAGGACGCCGCAGGTCACGTCCAGCCGGCTGCGGCGCCAGCCCGCCCGGCACGACCCGGCGTCCCCGGAGAACCGGGTCAAGCTCGAGGCCGTGCACCAGCTGCAGGAGCTCGCCGACGAGGCCGGGCTGTCGCTGATCCACCTCGCGCTCGGCTTCGTGCTCGCGCACCCGGCGGTGTCGTCGGCCATCATCGGCCCGCGCACCCTCGAGCAGCTCGAGTCGCAGCTCGGCGTGGAGAAGGTCGTCCTGACCCCGGACGTGCTCGACCGGATCGACGAGATCGTGCCGCCCGGTACGACGTTCAACGAGGCCGACCGCGGGTACGCACCGCCGGCGCTCGTGGACGCCGCACTGCGCCGGCGCTGAGACCGGGACCGGGGCTTCGCGGGAGGGGGGTGCCCCGGGCCGGCTCCCGTGGCGTCCGGCGCGCAGGGACTACGCGGCGGGCGGCCGTACGCCGGGCCGCCAGCACGCCGAGCACACCGATCCCGACGGCGATGGCGTAGACCACCGGGAACGGGTCGACGTCCGAGCGCACGGCGACGGCGTACGCGATGCCGCTGAGCGACAGGGCCAGCGCGGCGCCGAGGGAGTCGGCCACCGAGAGCGCGGACGAGTTGAAGCCGCGGTCCGCGTCGGTGGTGACGGCGAGCATCGCGACGCTCGTGCGGGGGTAGGCGAAGCCCATGCCGACGCTGGCGAAGACGTAGGCGGCGATCGGTGCGACGGCCGGGAGGTCGACGCCGCGCGAGCGCAGCAGCACGACGACCGCCACCCCGGTGACGCCGGCCAGCACGACGGTCGTGCCGAACTTCATCGCGGCGACGTTGGTGACCTGGTTGCCCAGGCGTGACGAGACCTGGCTGGAGGCCGCCCAGACCACCCCGACGCACGTCAGCGCGATGCCCGCCTGGCCGGGCGTGAGGTCCCACCGCTCCTGGAGGGCGTAGACGATGTAGGCCTCGGCGCAGAAGAAGGCCGCGCTGAGCAGGCCGCGCGTCACGATGACGGCCGGCAGGCCGCGGCGCGCGACGAGGGCGCCGGCCGGGAGCAGCGGACGCAGACCGACGATGACCAGCACGAAGGCGCCCGCCGCGGCCAGCAACGTGAGGCCGCTCCCGGAGCCGAGGAGCTCGAGCGACGAGCACGGCACGCTGCCGCCAGGACCGCCCACCACAGCTGGACGCGGGACGTCGTGACGGGGGGAGTCCGGGGTCGGCAGCGAGCGCAGCGATGGCGCGACCAGGACCGCGGCGAGCGCGACCAGCGCGACCATGCCGAGGAAGACCCAGCGCCAGCCCACCGCGTCGGCGACGAAGGCCGCGAGCGCCGGGCCGAACAGGGCCGGCAGCACCCACGCCGCGGCGAACGACGCGAAGATCGCCGGTCGCAGGGCGGCGGGATAGATGAGGCCGACCACGACGTAGATCGCGACGACCATCGCGCCGCTGCCCAGGCCCTGGAGCACCCGGCCGACGACGAGGACCTCCATCGTCGGCGCGGTGCCGCACACCACGAGGCCGAGCGAGAACATCGCCATCGAGGTGAAGAGCGGGCGCAGCGCACCGCTGCGGTCGGTCCACATCCCCGACGCCACCATGCCGACGACACCGCTGGCGAAGGGGGCCGCGAAGGCGAGGGCGTAGTAGTCGAACGCCGTCGAGGTCGCGGGCCACGGTCGGCATCACCGTCGTGACCGCCATCGCCTCGAAGGCGGCGAAGGCGATGAGGGAGAACAGCCCGACCGTGGTGGCGACGTAGGCCGGCGAGAGCAGGCCCTCGCGCGGGGAGGTCGGCGTGGTCGTCACATCGATGACGGTAGGACCTCAGGTGCACCTGAGGTCAATCGGAATAGACGCGGGTGACGATGCGCTGGGTCGACAGTGACCTCACCCGCGCTCTCCGTCCTCGACCTCGTCCCCGTCCGCAGCGACCAGCGCACCGGGGACGCCATCGCCGCCTCCCTGTCGCTGGCCCGGGTGGCCGACGAGCTGGGCTACCGCCGCTACTGGGTCGCCGAGCACCACAACATGCCCGCCGTCGCGGCGACGAACCCGCCCGTCCTGATCGCGATGCTCGCCTCGGCCACCTCCCGGATCCGCGTCGGCTCCGGCGGCGTGATGCTGCCCAACCACGCACCGCTGGTCGTGGCCGAGCAGTTCGCCCTGCTGGAGGCGGCCTTCCCCGGGCCGGATCGACCTGGGCATCGGGCGCGCGCCCGGCACGGACCCGCTGACGCGCTACGTCCTGCGCGGCGGGAGCGCGGAGTCGGCCGACGACGCCGTCACCAAGTTCCCGGAGTACGTCGACGACATCCGCACGCTGATGTCGACCGAGGGGGTCGAGATCCAGATCGGGCCGCGGCGCCAGCCGTTGCGCGCCACCCCGTCGGCCCGCACGGTCGCCGACATGTGGCTGCTCGGTTCCTCGGACTACTCCGCCCGCCTGGCCGCGCAGAAGGGCCTGCCCTACGTCTTCGCGCACCACTTCTCGGGCGAGGGGACGGGTGTCGCGCTCGACCTCTACCGGTCGTCGTACCAGCCGTCGCCCGAGTTCCCGGAGCCGCGCACCTTCCTCACCGTCAACGCCGTCGTCGCCGAGACCGACGAGGAGGCGCGTCGTCTCGCCCTGCCCAACATGCAGGCGATGATCTCGCTCCGCACGGGTTCGCCGTTGCTGCCGCAGCGCCTGGTCGAGGAGGCCGAGGCCATGGAGGTGCCGGCCCAGCACCGCTCGATGGGCGAGGCGATGATGCGCCGCTGGGTCGTGGGCTCGGCCGAGACCGCGCGCGCCCAGCTCGACGAGCTGGCGACGACGTACGGCGTGGACGAGGTGATGGTCCACCCGGTCGCCGGCGCGTGGGCGGGCACCGACGTGGCGACCTCGCCCAATCGGGAGAGCACGCTGCGACTCCTCGCCGCTTGACTCAGTGGCGTGCTTCGAGGCCGACGGCCTCGCGCAGCTTCTCCGCGGCCTCGGCCAGCTCGGGGTCCTTCTCGCCGTGTGAGGTCATCAGCGCGGCCAGGCCCTCGGCGAGCACGTTGAGCTTCTCCTGGGCAGCCTCCTCGCTGCGACGCCCGGCATTCTCGAGGAGCACCAGCAGCAGGAGCGACAGGATCGACGAGCCGGTGTGCAGCGCCAGCTCCCACTTGGTGGTGCTGGACCACAGGGGCTTGCTGAGGGCCCAGAGCGCGAGCGCCACCAGGATGACACCGAAGAACGGCGCCCGGCTGACGCGCTGGTTGGTCGCGTCGACGAACCGCTCGAAGGGGTTCGGGCCGTCAGTGCTCTGACGGTCTGCTGCGGCGTCGTTGGTCTCCATGACGGGAGGATAGGGCCTGGCGGCCTGCCTGATCAGTCCCCGCCGCCTCCACCGCCGCCATCGCCGCCGCCTCCGCCGTCGAAGCCGCCGCCGCTGTCGAAGCCGCCGCCCTCGAAGCTGCTGCCGATGCCCCCGCCGTAGTCGTAGCCGACCCCGAGGTCGCTCTGCGTCCACCCGCCGGGGTCGGACCACGCGCCGGGTTGCCGCCCAGGTAGCCGCCGGAGACCGAGGCCGCCGCTGAACATCATCGTCAGCCGGTCGGCGTCGTAGCGCCCGTCCTTCACGAGGCGGTCGTACCAGCCCGTGGCCCACGGCCCGTACGCCGGCCCGGCGGCGTACCAGGCCGACGTGTCGTGTCGCCCAGCCGCACCAGGCGCGGCTGCGGGGCGTCGCCGGCCGCGAGCCGTTCGGCGTCGCGGAAGCAGACCGGGATCTCGCGCTCGACACCTCCCGGCGGTGTCCACGTGACGTCGCGCGAGGCCGGGCCGTGGTTGGGGTCGAAGAAGCACGGCTCGCGGCGATCCGGAAGGGGTACGTCGTCGCGTCGCGCGAGCACCGAGGCGAGGTGGAAGCGACCGTCGGCGAGTGTCCGGACGACCCCGGTGATGTCCTCGGGGGTCGCGGTCGCGGCCAGTGCGCCCTTGGCCTCCTCGTAGGAGTCGAGGGCCCGCTGGTAGCTCTCGCGCATCGCCGGATCGAGGTCGGTGGTCATCGTCTCGACGTGGAGGTCCATCAGCTCCTCGCCGAAGCGGGTGACGTCCTGGTCGGCGAGGTGCCGGTTGAGGCGGAACACCTCGGCGGTGCGCAGCCGGTCCGTACGCCGCGACCTGGCGCGACGGCGTAGCGAGCGGTGTCGCGCTGCCGATGCCCGCGACCGCCACCAGAGCCAGGATCCACTCCATGGGGCCACGGTAGACCGGAACGACGCCGAGTAGGGTGCGGAGCATGACCAAGTGGGACTACCAGGTGGCGCCGATTCCGCTCCACAACGAAGCGCTCATGCTCAACAACTTCGGCGAGGACGGATGGGAGCTGGTGGCCATCCACACCAACGCCCAGGGTGGCCTCGTGGCCTTCCTCAAGCGACAGAAGGCCGCCTGATGGGTGCCGAGGCGCGCGCTCGCCGAGATGGGGATCACGATCCCCGAGGTCGTCCCCCCGCTGGCTGCCTACCAGCCCACCGCCCGCACGGGGAACCTCGTCTTCACCGCCGGCCAGCTGCCGGCACGCGACGGCGAGATGATCGCCATCGGCAAGCTGGGTGCCAACGTCAGCGAGGAGCAGGGCTACGACTGTGCCCGCCAGTGCGCCCTCAACGCGCTGGCCGCGATCAAGGCCGAGATCGGCTCGCTCGACGCGATCAAGCGCGTGGTCAAGGTCGTCGTCTTCGTCGCCTCGACCCCCGACTTCACCGGTCAGCCCAAGGTCGCCAACGGTGCGTCCGAGCTGCTCGGCGAGGTGTTCGGCGAGGCCGGCAAGCACGCCCGCTCGGCGGTCGGCGTGGCCGCCCTGCCGCTCGACGTGCCGGTCGAGGTCGAGCTCGATCGTCGAGGTCTGAGTCGGTGGAGCGCATCCCGCTGCCGGAGGCGCTGATCGCCCAGGCGCGGTCGTACGCCGACGGCGAGGCGACGCCTGCCGAGCCGCGCGATGCGGCGACGGTCGTGCTGCTGCGGGACGGGGCCGCGGTCGAGGTCTACCTCCTGCGCCGGCAGACGTCCATGGCCTTCGCCGGTGGGATGTGCGTCTTCCCCGGTGGTGGCGTGGACCCGCGCGACTTCGACGACGAGCTGGTCGACCGCGGCCTCTGGGCCGGACCGTCGCCGGCGGAGTGGGCGCGGCGGCTGGGCTGCGACGAGCCGATGGCGCGGGCGCTGGTGTGTGCGGCGGTGCGCGAGACCTTCGAGGAGTCCGGCGTGCTGCTCGCCGGTCCCACGTCGGAGCGACGTCGTCGCCGACACCACGGGCGACGACTGGGAGGCCCAGCGGGTCGCGCTGGAGACGCGCGAGCTCTCGCTGACGACCTTCCTGGAGGACCGCTCCCTGGTGCTGCGCACCGACCTGCTCGGCGCGTGGTCGGGCTGGCTCACCCCGGTCTTCGAGCCGCGCCGCTACCGCACGTGGTTCTTCGTGGCCCGCCTGCCCGAGGGTCAGGTGACCCGCGACGTCTCCACCGAGTCCTCCTCGGTGGACTGGCTGCCGGCGAGCGAGGCGGTCCGGCAGGTCGAGGAGGAGCAGATCTTCATGCTGCCGCCGACCTGGCTCACCTGCCTCGACGTGGCCCAGCACCCCGACCCCGACGCCGTGCTGCACGAGGCGCGGGAGCGCACGGTCGAGATGTTCATGCCCGAGGTGGTCGGCAGCGGCGAGCGACTTCATCCTCTCCACCCCGCCCCACTACGAGCGGCTGGCACGGCATCGATCAGCCGGATGAGCTGGGCCGGGGGGTCCTTCGGCGAGACCGGGACGTGCGTCCTGGCGCCGAACGCCGACGTGATGACCCTCGACGGCACCAACACCTGGGTGCTGCGCGACCCCGACTCGGCGCGTTCCGTCGTCGTCGACCCGGGTCCGTCGATCGAGAGCCACCTCGACGCCATCGACGCGGTCGCCGGAGACGTGGCTGCCGTGCTGCTGACCCACCACCACGCCGACCACAGCGAGGCCGCGCGGGAGTACGCCGAGCGCCACGGCTGCGGCGTACGCGCCCTGGATCCTGCCTATCGCCTGGGCTCGGAGGGCCTGGGTGAGGGTGACGTCGTCGCGATCGGCGGTCTCGAGATCCACGTCGTCGCCACTCCCGGTCACACGGCCGACTCGCTGTCGTTCGTCGTCCCGCGCGACCGGGCCGTGCTGACCGGCGACACGGTCCTGGGGCGCGGCACGACGGTCGTCGCGCATCCCGACGGGCAGCTGGGCGCCTACCTCTCCTCGCTCGAGCGGCTGCACGCGCTGTGCGGGGAGCAGGGCATCACCACCGTCTGGCCCGGCCACGGACCGGTGATCGACGACGCGCTCGGCGCGCTGGACTTCTACCTCGCCCACCGGCAGCAGCGGCTCGGCCAGGTCCGCGACGCAGTGCGCGACCTGCACGCGATCGCGCGGGAGGGCGGCTCCTTCCCCCGCGAGACCCTGCCGCGCGCCGATCGTCGAGATCGTGTACGCCGACGTCGACCCGGTGCTGTGGGGCGCGGCCGAGCTGTCGGTGCGTGCCCAGCTGGCCTACCTGTCGCAGCGAGTGACCTCCTGACCCTTGCGCGTCGGGCGCTGCGGGGGTGAGGTAGGGGCATGGACTCCTCGAACCAGCCCGTCGTCGTCCTCTCCGCGCGCCCTCGACCAGGCCGGAGACGTGCTGGCCTCGATCCAGCACGCGGAGCTCGGCAGGCCCACGCCCTGCGGTGAGTGGACGGTGCGTGAGCTGGCGGACCACCTCGCCGCTGCTCCCGAGCACTTCCTCCAGCAGGCGCGCGGGGAAGAGGTCGACTGGTCGGCCCGGGCCGAGGTCGTCGACGGCGGGTGGGCCGCCCACTTCCGCGCCGAGGCCGACGACCTGATCCACCACTGGCACGGCCAGCCCGCGGACCAGCTGGCGCAGGCCGACTGGCAGACCGCCGAGGTCGCCGTGCACACCTGGGACCTGGTGCAGGCCCTGGGTCGCTCGACAGCAGCTCGACGAGGAGGTGGCCGAGCGCGGGCTCGCCTTCATGCAGCAGGGGCTGACGTCCGAGAACCGCGGCGAGGCCTTCGGCCCCGAGGTCGAGGCGCCCGAGGGTGCCGGCGCGTACGAGCGGCTGGCCGCGTTCGCCGGCCGGCGACGCGCGAGAGCCGTCAGTGGCCTGACCCCGAGCGGCGCCAGAGCCACTGCAGTGCCAGGAGCACGGCGATCGCCGCGGCCACGCCGAGCCCGATCATCCAGGAGATGTCGCGCTCCTGCGGGACCGGGAAGTCGTGGGTCAGCTGCTGCGACGACGTCCCGTCGAGGTCGGGCATGAGGTCGACGGCGAGAGTCGGCGAGCTCGCGATGCCACTGCCGACAGGCCGACGGTACGACGCCACGTGCTGCGTCGGGCGACCTGTGGCGTCGTCAGGCGGCCAGCTCACGACGTCCCTCTCCGGAGGTCGACCTGGAAGAGCAGGACTGAAGACGCTCGTCCACCCAACCGAGAGGTCGGACGTCGACGGTCGAGGTGAAGATGCCGTCGGGGAAGTAGGTCGCGCGAGGACGCCTGTCCGTCGACGTGTCGAGGGTCGTACGACGCCAGGCCCGACGGTGCCGAGCGCCAGGTAGGTGCCGTCGGGGGAGAACGCCCCGGCAGCTCCCGGCGGATCGGGGGACACGCGCTCGAGGTCACCGCCCTTGGGTCGGATGTAGAGGCCGCCCGCGCGCCGGCCGATGGCGCTGGTGCCGTCGTCGGCGACGGCCACGCTGACCTCGTTGGAGGGCAGCGCCACACGCTGTGACTCGCGACCGGACGCGCGACCGGCCGGCGAACGGCGGGGTCTCGTCCATCGCCACGCGACCCACGCGAGCCGGCTGCCCCCGGAGGACCAGCTGAGCCCGGCGAGCCTCGAGCGCGTCATCGGGGTGCGACAGGACGGGCTGTGCCGCGGCCCGTCTCGAGATCCAGCACGACGACCTGCGTGCCGTCGTCGCTCGCCTGCAGGTAGGCCAGGGTGCGACCGTCGGGGGAGAGCGCGAGCGCGAGCCACTCCGGATCCCAGCAGGCAGGCCGAGCCGGTGCGGCAGCCCGTCCGTCGCCGTGATCACGACGGGGTCGCCGGAGCCGAGACGAAGGCGACGGAAGCCACGTCCCACAGCGAGGTCGGTCGTCGACCTCGAGGTCGGCCGGGATGTCGACGATCCGGCTCGGGATCGCACCCTCGGCGACCACGGTCCCGGCCACCTGCGTCTCCCGATCATCGGTGAGGACCCAGGCACCGATGCCGGCGACGGACGCGACGAGGACGAGGACGGCGCGCCAGGGCGAGGTCGTGCCCGCGGCGCCGCGCTGCTCGACCGCGCTGCCACAGGTCGTCGTCGACCGGCTCCGGCCTCAGGTCGTCGGCGATGCGGTGCAGGGTGGTGCGGAGTTCGTCGGTCATGCGTCGGCTCCGATCAGCTCGGCGAGCTCGGGGGCGAGCGCCCGCAGCCGAGCGAGGGCCTGGCGGGTCGTGGACTTCACGGTGCCGGTGGAGATGCCGAGCGGCGGCCGCCGTCTGGACCTCGGTGAGGTCTTCGTAGAACCGCAGCACCAGCACGGTCCGCTGCTTGGCAGTCAGTCGCGCGAGCGCCTGGTCGAGGCTCAGCCGCAGGTCGGTGTCCGTCGGCGACCCCACTCCGTCGTGGGACAGCAGCGGCGTCTCGAGCGACCTTGCGGCGACGCCACCACGAGATGTTCTGGTGATACATCGTGCGCCGGACGTAGGCCTCGGGCGCGGTGTGGATCCGGTCCCAGTGCTTCGCCGCCTGCAGCAGGGCGGCCTGCAGCAGGTCCTGGGCGAGGTGGTGGTCGCTCGTCAGCAGGTACGCCGTACGCATGAGGGCACCGCTGCGCGCGGCGACGAACTCGTCGAACCCTGCCTCGTCGTCTGTGATCACGGCACCTCCCCCTTCACGACGTACGACGCACGGGGGCGCCGTCTCGGGGGTCAGTCGTGCACGAGATCTTTCTGTCAGCGCGCGCGGCGCGAGAGCCGCTCGAGGTCCATGATCACCACGGAGCGGGGCTCGAGACGCAGCCAGCCGCGCGAGGCGAAGTCGGCGAGCGCCTTGTTGACCGTCTCGCGGGAGGCGCCGACCAGCTGGGCGAGCTCCTCCTGGGTGAGGTCGTGGTGCACGTGGACGCCGTCGTCGGCGGTGCGGCCGAAGCGGTCGGCGAGGTCGAGCAGCGCCTTGGCGACGCGGCCCGGCACGTCGGAGAAGACCAGGTCGGCGACGACGTCGTTGGACTTGCGCAGGCGGCCGGCGAGCTGGGAGAGCAGTCCGCGGGCGACCATCGGGCGACCGTCGAGCCACTTGAGCAGGTCGTCGTGCGACAGCGAGGCGAAGGTGGCGTCGGTGACGGCCGTGACCGTGGCCGAGCGCGGGCCGGGGTCGAAGAGCGACAGCTCGCCGAACATCTGGCCGGGGCCCATGATCGCGAGGAGGTTCTCCCGCCCGTCGGCGGCGGAGCGGCCGAGCTTGACCTTGCCCTCGGTGACGACGTAGAGCCGGTCGCCCGAGTCGCCCTCGTGGAAGAGCACGTCGCCACGGCGCAGCGTGGTCTCGGTCATCGAGCCGCCCAGGGCGGAGGCCGCCTCGTCGTCGAGCGAGCTGAACAGCGGTGCCTGTCGAAGCACGTCGTTGTCCATCAATCCTCCAGAGATCTTGTGTCCCGTGTCCTCAGCGGACGGGTCCCGGCTGATCCTAGCCGTGCTCTGGGTCACAGGTGCCACTCCACCCACATCCCGTCGCTGCGGGAGGTGTCGGTGTCGGACCGTACGCTGGGTGCGTGCCAGCCCAGCCCGCCCTCGCCAAGCCCGAGACGTCCTTGGTGCGCCGGGCCCGGAAGATGGATCGCATCCTCGCCGAGACCTACCCCGACGCGGGCGCCGAGCTCGACTTCACCAACGCCTTCGAGTGCCTGGTCGTCACCGTCGTCTCCGCGCAGACCACCGACCGACGGGTCAACGCCGCCAGCCCGGCGCTGTTCGCGGCCTACCCGACTCCCGAGGCGATGGCCGCAGCGTCGCGTGAGCACCTCGAGCAGCTCCTCGGCCCGCTCGGCTTCTTCCGCCAGAAGACCGACTCGCTCCTCAAGCTCAGCCAGGCGCTGGTGGAGAACTTCGACGGCCAGGTCCCCGGTCGCCTCGACGACCTGGTGACCCTGCCCGGGCGTCGGTCGCAAGACGGCCAACGTCGTCCTCGGCAACGCCTTCGACCTGCCCGGCATCACCGTCGACACCCACTTCGGGCGGCTCGCGCGCCGTTTCGGCTGGACCGAGGAGACCGACCCCGTCAAGGTCGAGCACGCCGTCGGTGCCCTCTTCCCCAAGCGCGACTGGACGATGCTCTCCCACCACCTCATCTGGCACGGGCGCCGGCGCTGCCACGCCAAGAAGCCGGCATGCGGTGCCTGCCCGATCGCCAAGCTGTGCCCGTCGTTCGGCGCCGGTCCCACCGACCCGGTCGAGGCGGAGAAGCTCGTCACCACGCAGGGCCCCGCATGAGGCGACTGCTCGCGGTCCTCCTCCTCGCCGTCGGCCTCTCCGCCTGCTCGCCCGGCTCCGACGAGCTGGGCTTCGACGTCAATCCCCCCGACGTGCAGGTCGACACCCCGGCCCTGCGCAAGGTCAAGGCCCGCATCGGCATGGACGACTGCGCACCCGGGTGACGGTGACGCGGTCGACGGCGGACTGCCCGACGTGACGCTGGCCTGCCTGGGCGGCGGGCCCGAGGTGGACCTGTCGTCGCTGCGCGGACCGATGGTCATCAACCTGTGGCAGGCCCGCTGCGAGCCCTGTCGGCTGGAGATGCCGGCGCTGGAGTCGTTCCACCAGCAGCACGGCGACCGCGTCGCCGTCCTCGGCATCGACTTCAACGATGTCCAGCCCGGCGCCGCGCTGGCCCTCGCCGAGGACACCGAGCGTCACCTATCCCTCCTGGCCGACCCCGGCGGCGAGCTCATGGGCGAGGACACCTTCGCGATCGCCCGACGCGGCCTGCCGGCCTTCGTCTTCATCGATGCCGACGGCGTGGTCGTCGGCCAGATGTCCGGTGGCGTCGAGTCCGCCGACGAGGTCGAGGACCTGGTCGAGGAACACCTCGGGATCCGCCTGTGAGCGACGGTCCCCAGGGGTTGCCCGGCTGGCTGGCGCCCGTGGTCGAGGCGGCCGACACGATCAGCGTCCACGAGCTGACCCGCTTCATGCCGCCCGAGGACAGCGACGCCCGCCGCGGCGCCGTACTCATGGTCTTCGCCGACCGCGGCGACGACCCGAACGCGCCCGACGACCTCGCGCACCGCGGCGAGCTGCTCCTCACCGAGCGCGCCCACCACATGCGCTCCCATCCCGGCCAGGTCTCCTTCCCGGGCGGGTCGCTCGACCCGGGGGAGACGCCGGTGCAGGGCGCGCTGCGCGAGGCCCACGAGGAGATCGGGCTCGACCCGCGACCGTCGAGGTCTTCGGCGAGCTGCCCGAGCTGTGGCTGCCGCCGAGCAACTTCGCGGTGACGCCGGTGCTGGGCTACTGGCGCGATCCGGGGGAGGTGCGCATCGAGAGTCCCGACGAGGTGCACGCGATCCACCACGTCGCGATCGCCGACCTGCTCGACCCGGAGCACCGCATCAACGTGCGGCACCCGAGTGGCTGGGTCGGGCCGGGCTTCCTCATCGGCGAGGACAAGGACGTGATCCTCTGGGGCTTCACGGCCGGGATCATCGCGCGCCTCTTCGGCTACCTCGGCTGGGGCGAGGACTGGGACCGGGCGCGGGTGCGTGATCTGCCGGACCACATGCTGCAAGGTGAACCCAGGCAGACCGACCTGGCGCCGAATCCTGTGCCCAACACCGAGCTCGAGGAGTAGCGCCGTTGAACGTCCTCGACTGGTGCCTCGTGGCGCTGGTGGGCATCTACGCCCTCTCGGGCTACTGGCAGGGTTTCGTCACCGGTGCCTTCGCCACCGGCGGGCTCCTGCTCGGCGGGCTGCTCGGCGTCTGGGCCGCACCGCTCGCGCTCGGCGACGCGGCCCCCTCGCTGTGGGTCTCGCTCGGTGCCCTCTTCATCGTCATCATCTGCGCGTCGCTGGGGCAGGCGCTGTTCCAGTTCGTCGGGGCGCGCATCCGTGACCGCATCACCTGGCAGCCCATCCGGGCCGTGGACGCCGTCGGCGGGGCCGCCCTCAGCGCCGTCGCCGTGCTCCTCGTGGCGTGGGCCCTCGGCGTGGCGGTCTCGGGCAGCCGGATCGGCGGCGTCACCCCGTCGTACGTGAATCGGCCGTCCTCGCCAAGGTCAACGAGGTCCTGCCCCCCGACGCCAGCCAGGTGCTCCAGGCCTTCAACAACGTCGTCGGCACCACGTTCTTCCCGCGCTACCTCGAGCCCTTCGCACCCGAGCGGATCGTCGCGGTCGAGCCCGGCGACCGTCGGCATGCTCACCGACCCCGATGTCGTCGCGGCCCAGCCCAGCGTGGTGAAGGTCCGCGGCTCCAACGGCTGCGGCAGCGGCGTCGAGGGCACCGGCTTCCTCTTCGCGCCCGGTCGCCTGATGACCAACGCCCACGTGGTCGCCGGCGTGACCCGCCCCGAGGTCGAGATCGGCGGGTCGAGCGTCGTCGCCACCGTCGTCCTCTACGACCCGCGTCTCGACGTGGCCGTGCTGGCCCTGCCGGACGGCGGACTGCCGCACCTGCGGTTCGACACCGAGGCCGGGCCCGACGACAACGTCGCCGTCGTCGGCTACCCCGAGGACGGCCCGTACGCCGTCGAGGCCGGCCGGATCCGCAGCCAGCAGCGGCTGCGCTCGCCCGACATCTACGGCGAGGGCACCGTCATCCGCCAGGTGTTCTCGCTGCGCGCCCAGATCCGACCCGGCAACTCGGGTGGGCCGATCGTGACCTCGGGCGGCGACGTGGCCGGGATGGTGTTCGCCGCGTCGGTCAGCGACCAGGAGACGGGCTACGCCCTGACCGCGTCGCAGCTGGCCGAGTCCGCGGCGCTCGGCGTCACCACCGAGGCGCCGGTCGACACCGGGACCTGCGTGCGCTGAGCCCGTGTTGGAGCGGTGAGCCAGACCGGTTCTCGGTGCGCGGGAGCGGCCTCACTCACCGCTACGCAGAGCGGCGAGCCGGCGGCGACGCAGCGTCAGTCTGGCCCTTGAGCGCGGCCGGGATCTGCCTGCCCTGCTCGATCGCCCGCTCGGGGGCCTTGACCTGCTTGACCTGCTTGAGGCCGATGTAGGCGAGAAGGGCGGCGATGAGGACGTAGACGACGAAGACGACGAGGAAGGCCCAGTGGAGGTCGAGGCCCTCACCGTTCCAGTGGAGGAAGTAGGCGAACGCGACCGACAGCATGATGATCGCGAGCAGGACCAGGAAGACGGCGCCGGCGAAGAGGCCGATGCCGACGCCACCGTGCTTGACGCTGACCTTGATCTCGCTCTTGGCGAGCTGGATCTCCTGGGAGATGAGGGACGAGATGTCCCGCTGCGCGTCCATGACGAGCTTGCCGAGCGTCGGATCGGTGTCCTTGATCGGTTCGATTGCCATGCGGAGATGTCCTTCGGTGTACGCCGGGGGCTGACTGCTGCGACCCTACCAACGGGTCTGTCTACACTGGACCTTCAGGTGAGCCGGGAAGTCTGGTCGGCCCGCGGCGGGTGCTGCGGTGATGCTCTGTCGACGATCCCGGAAGGATCCGCCACCTCATGGCCTCTCGATCCCACCAACCCGCACGACGAGCCGGGCCACCGCGACGACCTCTGGGAGACCGGCCCGTCGTACATGGCGAGCAACAAGCCGCTCGCGCGTCTCGTCGCGCGACCGGTGCGCGAGTTCCTGCGCGTCGAGGCGGCCGGCTCGCTGCTGCTGCTCGCTCGCCGCCGCCGCCGCGCTGATCTGGGCCAACAGTCCCTGGGCCGACTCCTACGACGCGTTCTGGCACACCCACATCGTGCTGGACGCCGGGCCCCTGCAGCTCGACGAGTCGCTGCAGCACTGGGTCAACGACGCGCTGATGGTGATCTTCTTCTTCGTGGTCGGGCTCGAGATCAAGTACGAGCTGGTCAACGGCGACCTGCGCGACCCCAAGACCGCTGCGTTGCCGATCGTGGCCGCGATCGGCGGCATGGTGGTCCCGGCCGCGCTCTACGTCGCCTTCAACCCGCCCGGCAGCGACGGGGCCGACGGCTGGGGGATCCCGATGGCGACCGACATCGCCTTCGCCGTCGGCGTCCTCGGCGTGCTGGGTCGCCGGATCCCGTCGGCGGCCCGGCTCTTCCTGCTCACGCTCGCGATCGTCGACGACATCGGCGCCATCCTCGTGATCGCGGTCTTCTACACCGACGACCTGTCCCTCGGCTGGCTCGCGATCGCGATCGCGTTGCTGGCGTGCGATGGTCGTGGCTCGGATGCTGCGTATCTGGACCCTGGTCGGTCTACGCCGTCCTCGGCGTCGGGGTCTGGTTCGCGCTGCTGGAGTCGGGCGTGCACGCGACGCTGGCCGGTGTGGCCATCGGCCTGCTGGCCCCGGCCGACACCGCTGCTCAACGAGGAGGTCGCCCGCGGCTACGCCGCGCGAGGCGCTGCGCGACAACGACGCTCGACCCCGACGAGCTGGCCCGCCTGCGCTTCCTGCTCCAGGAGTCGGTGTCCGTCGTCGAGCGGCTGCAGACCACGCTGCACCCGCGTGTCGGCCTACCTCGTGCTGCCGATCTTCGCGCTTGCCAACGCCGGGGTGGAGCTGGGGGCGATCGGTGACGTGTTCACCGCGCCGGTGGGCCTGGGCATCATCGTCGGGCTCGTCATCGGCAAGCCGATCGGCATCCTCGCGGCGTCGTGGATCGCCGTACGACTCGGGCTGGGGCGGCTGCCCGACCGCACGACCTGGCCGATGGTGCTGGGTCTGGGCGCGGTCGGCGGCATCGGCTTCACGGTCTCGATCTTCATCGCCGGGCTGTCGTTCCCGGACGCGGAGCGAGCTGACCGACGAGGCGAAGATCGCCATCCTGCTCGCCTCGGTGCTCGCCGCGGCCGTGGGCGTCGTGCTGCTGCTGCTCAGCACGCGCCAGCGGGAACTCGAAGCGAGGCGCATCGATGCGGCTGACTCGACGCCGGCGGCGAATCACCCATATTGGGGTAGCGTAGACAGCCGGGCGGCGGCATACCTTGGAAGACACATCCGCGTGAGGAGCCCGTCATGGCACAGAGAACGACGATCGAGGCGCACATCGCCGACGTGGACCTGTTCCGGGACCTGTCCAAGCGCCAGCTCAAGCGGTTGGTCGAGGCCGTCAAGGAGGCCTCCCACCCCGCAGGCAAGGAGGTCGCGACCGAGGGGCTCGGTGGCGCTGGCGTTCCACCTCATCCTCGAAGGGACGGCCACCGTCAGCAAGGCGGGCCGCGAGCTGCGCACCCTCGGCACCGGGCGACTACTTCGGCGAGATCAGCATGATCGACGGCCGGCCACGCTCGGCCACGGTCACTGTCGTGGAGACCATGAAGGCCGCTCTCGATCCCCGCACCAGGGCTTCGAGCAGGTCATCGACGAGGACCCCGGCGTTTGCCCGCCACCTGCTCAAGACGCTGTGCGCCCGCCTGCGAGAGGCCGAGGCCAGGCCCTCCGCGGGCTGAACCTCGGGGGCGAGACCCGTGGCGACGCATCCCACGGTCGAGCACGATGCCGGCCCGCGAGCTCCGGGACGCGCGCGAGCACCTCGAGGCAACCCGTGAGGTGCTGGTGGCGCTCGGCCGCAGCGGCGACGACCCCTCCGCCGTCCTCGATGTCGTCGTGGAGCGTGCCGCCAGCCTGTGCGAGGCGCAGGCGCTCAGCTCTACCTGATCGCCGGCGACGTGCTCCACATCTCCCGGGTGTCCGGGGTGCCCGACGCCCAGATGCGCGACTACCTCCTCCAGCACCCGCTCACCCTCGACCGCCCGTCCTCAGCGGTCGCGTCGCACTCGACCGGCGCACCCAGCAGATCCCCGACGTGCTGGCCGACCCGGGCTACGGTCGTCGTGACCTCCAGCAGCTCTTCGGTTTCCGCACCGTCGCTCGGCGCCCCGCTGCTGTTCGAGACGACGTGGTCGGCACCCTCACGCTGTGGCGCGCCGAGCCCCACGCCTTCGACGAGCGGGCGATCGCACTCCTGGAGTCGTTCGCCACCCAGGCCACCATCGTGCTGCGGCAGGTGGAGCTCACCCGCGCCCTCGCCAAGCGGGGTCGGGAGCTGGCGCCGAAGATCGACCAGCTCGAGGCATTGTCCGAGGTCGGCGGACGCGGTCAGCTCGAGCCTCGACCTCGATGAGGTCCTGCAGCGCATCGTCGTGAGCGCCGTGCGGCTGACCGGCACCGA
Organism: uncultured Actinomycetota bacterium; assembly: GCA_963778975.1. Lineage (GTDB taxonomy): Bacteria > Actinomycetota > Actinomycetes > Propionibacteriales > Nocardioidaceae > Nocardioides. Next base: position 1,692 of record CAVZWM010000007.1, on the reverse strand, counting down.
CGGCGGCTCGATCATGGAGTACGCCGCAGAGACCGACACCTTCCATGTCCGTGCCGCCCACGGCAGCAGTGCCACCCTGCTGCGCGGCTGCGCAACGTCACCATCCGGCGCGACTCCTCGTTGGTCGGTCGGGCCGCGGCCGAGCACCGCTCGATGTCGGTCGCCGACCTCGCCCGGGTCGAGCGCGACCCCCACCTCGAGGAGCTCTACCGCGACGGCTGGCGCTCGGTGCTCGCCGTACCCGATGCTGCGACAGGACCAGCTCGTCGGCGCGCTGGTCGTCCGCCGCCGGGCACCGGGCGACTTCACCGACGACGTCGGCACGATGCTCGCAGTCGCTGGCCAACCAGTCGGCGTTGGCGATCGTCAATGCGCGGATGTACCGCGAGCTGAGCATCAGCCGCCGCGACCTCGAGGTGGCAGGCCGACACAAGTCGGAGTTCCTCGCCAGCATGTCCCACGAGCTGCGCACGCCGCTCAACGCGGTGATCGGCTTCTCGGACGTGCTGCTCGGCGGCATGTTCGGCGAGCTGAACGAGCGGCAGGAGGAATACCTCGGGGACATCCACAGCTCCGGTCGTCACCTGCTCGAGCTGCTCAACGAGATCCTCGACCTGTCGAAGATCGAGGCCGGCCAGATGCGGTTGGACTCGACGGTGTTCTCCGTGCCCACCTCGCTCGAGTACGCCCTCTCCGTCGTCCGGGAGCGGGCCAGCCGCAACGGCATCGAGCTGACCCTGGAGGTCGGCGAGGACGTGGGGCTCGTGGAGTCGGACGAGCTGCGGTTCAAGCAGGTGGTGGTCAACCTCGTCGGCAACGCTGTGAAGTTCACTCCCGCCGGTGGCGCCATCGGGGTCGTCGCGAGGAGGGAGCACGGTGAGCTGCTGGTGTCCGTGTCCGACACCGGCATCGGGATCGCGCCGGAGGACCAGGAGAAGATCTTCGAGTCCTTCCAGCAGGGTGGCCGGGGCGCCGCCAAGGAGGAGGGCACGGGTCTCGGCCTCACGCTGTGCCGCCGCATCGTCGAGCTGTTCGGCGGTCGAATCACCGTGGAGTCGCACGTCGGGGCGGGGCAGCCGTTTCGTGGTGGCCCTGCCGCTGACGCCCTACCGCCCGGTCGAGGCGGGCCCCGCCGCACCGGGCAGGGGCGGGTCGATCCTGCTCGTGGACGACGATCGGGCGTCGCTGGAGCTCATGGCCGCGCACCTCGAAGGCACGGCTCCGCACGTGCTCCGTGCCCACGACGGGGAGATGGCCCTCGAGCTGGCCCGGAGCGCCGCCCCGTCGGCCGTGGTGCTGGACATCCTGCTGCCGGGCCTCGACGGCTGGCAGGTGCTCGCCCGTCTGCGCGAGGACCCGGGCACGGCCGGGATCCCGGTGATCGTGGCGTCCGTGGTCGACGACCGGGCCAGGGGCGCCGAGCTCGGAGCCGCGGCCTACCTCGTGAAGCCGCTGGACCGCGGCGAGCTGCTATCCGCCCTGCGCCGCGTCGGCGCGCTGCCACCGGAGACCACCCAGGGCAGCGAGGGCGTGTGATGGGCACCGCGACGATCCTGGTGGTGGAGGACAACAGGTTGAACATGAAGCTGGTCCGCGACGTCCTCGAGTTCGCGGGCTACGACGTCGTGGAGGCCGGCACCGGCGAAGAGGGCGTCGAGCTCGCGATCAGCCTGCGGCCCGACCTCGTCCTGA
>CAVZWM010000006.1:0-10510 GCA_963778975.1 uncultured Actinomycetota bacterium | reverse complement strand
GCGCCACCTGCCGCGGCGCTCGCTGGCCCAGGATGACTATGGCCGGCGCGTGAGACCGCCTCTACGCTCACAGTGGAGGCGCGCGATGCTGGACACCCGTAGCATTTGCTGGGCGCTGGCTGCGGCCGCGCTCGTGTCGACCGCAGCCGCCTGCAGTGACGATGTCGTTGAGTCGAGCGCAACACCGATTCAGTCGGAATCGTCCCCGTCGACGCCGGCCGCCCTGGACGCTTCGGTGGGCGACATCGAGGGGCTCGTGGGCGTTGGCGGACGAAGCCTGTACGTCCGATGCACTGGATCCGGGTCGCCCACGATCATGCTCGAGGGTGGGGACGAGGACACCAGCAGTTCCTACTCCTACGCGGAGGCGGATCTCGCTGCAGTGACCCGGACCTGCGTCTACGACCGGGCGAACCTCGGTTCCAGCGACGCGGACCCGGGTCCACGCGGGCTGGCGGAGCTCGTCGCCGATTTCGAGGGCGTGCTCAAGGCCGCCAACATTCCCGGACCGTATGTCCTGGTGGGCACCTCCGGCGGAGGCTACATCTCGGCGGGCTACGCCGTCGAACATCGCCGTCAGGTCGCCGGGATCGTCTTCGTCGAAGTGCCCGCTCCGTTCCGAAATCCGCCTGCCCCGATCGTGGCGGACACGCGCTGGGACTCGCCGGTGAACATCGAGAACCGCGACTACCTCCAGGTCGAGAAGGACGCGTGGGCGGCGCGGACACGGATCGGCGACATTCCGGTCACGGTGATGAGCAACGAGTACTCAGCCGATGAGATCGCAGCTGCGCGAGTACCCGTCGGAGCGTCAGGGGATGCGCACCAACGTCAGCGACCAGCGCGGCTGGCTGGTGCTCAGCCCCAGCGCCAAGCAAGTCGTCGTTCACACTGGTCACGCCATCGAAGAGCGCGACCCTGACCTGGTCCTCGATTCGATCCTTGAGGTGGTCGCGGCGGCCAGATCGTGACCCGACGCGACCACCCGTGACCAGTTCCCGGAGATGGCCGCCGGTCGAGCGGCACCCGACCGTGGCCGCGGTCGCGGTCGCACCTGCAACCTGCGTCCTTACGCCGCCTTTGCCCAGCTCCGACTCGACGTGAGCTTGCGGAAGTCGTAGTCAGTGAGCCGTCGCCTGCCGCCCTCGACCAACTCTCGACCAGGAACTCATCGACGGCCGCGGAAGGATCCGTGATGCGCCACGCGGATCAGCTCACCGGCGGCGCAGGTCGTCCTTGAGCTCGGCGAGCGCAGCGTCGAGCGAGACCCTCGGCGCCCAGCCCCAGCCGCGTGCGCGGTCGGCGCGGATCTGTCCGGTCCACGCCGGCTTGTCGTCCCAGTTCGGCTCGACGCCGAGTGCCGACGTCACGGCACCGAGGTAGTCGCGCTGCGTGGCTGGTCCGCCGGCCACGTTGACGGCCGTGCAGCCGCCCGCGACCGGCCCGGCTGCCGGGTCGCGTCCGGAAGCGATCGCACCGGTGGCGAGGTCGGCCGTGATCGAGGCCAGGTCGTCGACGTGCACCCAGGCAAAGGTCTGATCGGCGATCGCGTGCCGGCGGGACTCGTCCGCGGCCACGGCAGCGGGCTGGACGGTGTTCCAGACCGACGTCTCGCCCGGTCCGAGGATGGCCGGCGGTCGCACCAGCACCCGGGTGGGGCCCTCCAGCCGACCCAGCGCCGCGTCGATGTCGCGCTTGACCACCGCGTAGTCGTTGGCGTCGTCGCCCACCAGGGCACTGTCCTCGGCGATGTCACCGACCCCCGGACTACGGTCGTAGACCGCCGCGGTCGAGACGTGGACCACGAGCGGAACCCCCGCCGGCACGGCCGCCTCGGCGATCACCCGCGTCCCGTCGAGGCCCACGCGCCGCTGGCTCTCGCGGTCACCGCTCAGCGGGTGCACCGTCGTCACCAGCGTGTCGGCGCCGGCGACCACGGAGGCGGCGAAGGCCGGGTCGCCGAAGTCGCCGACGTGCTCCTCGACGCCCGGCAAAGACGGAGCGGTGGCCACCCGTCGTACGACGGCACGCACCGTCACGCCCCTCTCGCTCAGCGCGGCCACGACGTGGCTGCCCACGAGGCCGTTGGCTCCGGTCACGACGACGATGGGAGAAGTCATGGCTCCCACCTTGTCAGGCGGACGAAGGCCCCGACCGTTCGTCGCGCGCAGACGACCGCTGACCGATCACCCGCGCCCGCCCGCCGACGTCCGCGCCCGGCGTACTCCCCTCCGGGGCCGACCCGGTGTCACGGTGACGGCGGTCACACGTCGTGGCCGTCAGTCCCACCGGGCGAGAGGACGAAGCTGTGACTTCAGAGGCAACCGACCAGGCCGCGCGCCACGATCCGGTCTACGACCGGCTGCACGCAACCAGTGAGTTCGTCGAGCTGAGGAAGCGCTACCGCGGCTTCGTCATCCCGGCCACCGTGGCCTTCCTGGCCTGGTACCTGCTCTATGTCGTGCATGTCGAACTGGGCGGGCGACTTCATGGCCATCAAGCTCTGGGGCAACATCAACGTGGCCCTGGTCTTCGGGCTCCTCCAGTTCGTGACCACCTTCGGTCTCGCGTGGGCCTACAGCCGCTTCTCCAACGCCAAGCTCGACCCGTTGGCGCGCCACCTCGAGCAGGCCTACCGCGACGAGGTAGGCACCACCGGAAAGCGAGGCCAGGCATGAGTGACCAGTTCCTGACGACGTTCCTCTTCCTCTCCGTCGTCGCACTGACGATCGGGATCACGTTCTGGGCGAGCCGCCAGACCAAGACGGCCGCCGACTTCTACTCCGGCGGTCGCTCGTTCTCGGGCTTCCAGAACGGTCTCGCCATCGGCGGCGACTACATGTCGGCCGCGTCCTTCCTCGGCATCTCCGGTGCCATCGCCGTCTATGGCTACGACGGCTTCCTCTACTCCATCGGCTTCCTCGTCGCGTGGCTCGTGGCGCTGCTGCTGGTCGCCGAGATGCTCCGCAACGCCGGTCGCTACACGATGGCCGACCAGCTCGCCTTCCGGATGGACCAGCGGAAGGTACGCACGGCGGCGTCGATCTCGACCGTCGTCGTCTCGATCTTCTACCTGCTGGCCCAGATGGTCGGCGCGGGCACCCTGGTGGCGCTGCTGCTGGGCGTCGACAGCCAGGCGGTCAAGAACATCACCATCATCGGCGTCGGCGTCCTGATGATCTTCTACGTCGTCGTCGGCGGCATGAAGGGCACGACCTACGTCCAGATCACCAAGGCCGTGCTGCTCATGCTCGGCTCCGCGCTGATCGTGGTGCTGGTGCTCGCGGAGTTCAACTTCAACCTGTCCACGCTGCTCGGTGCCGCCGCCGAGAACTCGGGCAAGGGCGACGCGTTCCTACAGCCGGGTCTCCAGTACGGCAGCTCGCTGACGTCGCAGATCGACTTCCTGTCCCTCGGCCTGGCCCTCGTGCTCGGCACCGCGGGCCTGCCGCACATCCTGATCCGCTTCTACACCGTCCCGACGGCGCGCGACGCGCGCAAGTCGGTGCTGTGGGCGATCGGCCTGATCGGCGCGTTCTACCTGATGACGCTGGTGCTGGGCTTCGGTGCCGCGGCGATGCTCGACCGTGACGTCGTCGATCCGGCGGCGGGCGGCAACCAGAACCTCGCCTCCCCGCTCCTCGCCGAGGCCGTCGGTGGCGGAGAGGGCTCCACGGGTGGCGCGATCCTGCTCGCCCTCATCGCGGCCGTCGCCTTCGCGACCATCCTCGCGGTGGTGGCCGGGCTGACCCTGGCGTCGCTCCTCGTCGGTGGCGCACGACCTCTACAAGGGCGTCCTCAAGAAGGACCAGCCGGTCAGCGAGAAGGACGAGGTGCGGGTCGCCCGCATCGCCGCCTTCGCGATCGGTGCGGTCGCCATCGTGCTGTCCATCCCGGCGCAGCGTCTCAACATCGCCTTCCTGGTGGCCCTGGCCTTCGCGGTGGCGGCGTCGGCGAACCTGCCGGCGATCATCTACAACATGTTCTGGCGTCGCTTCAACACCCGCGGTGCCACGTGGAGCATCTACGGCGGTCTCATCTCCGCCGTGGGCCTGGTGCTGCTGTCGCCCGTGATGTCGGGCCTGCCCACCTCGATGTTCCCCGACTCCGACTGGGCGATCTTCCCGCTCAACAACCCGGGCATCGTCTCGATCCCGCTGGGCTTCCTGCTCGGCTACCTCGGGACCATCTCGAGCAGGGAGCCGTCGGCGGAGGAGCGCTTCACCGAGCTCGAGGTCCGCGCCCTGACCGGGGCCGGTGCCGAGAGCGCCGTGCACCACTGATCCACCCACGGGTGGTTCACCCGTGACCCCCTCGCCGAGCCGGAGTAGGTTCGGCGAGGGGCCGCCCCCACCGATTCGCCGGTCGAGCGAAGTCGAGACCCAGGAGAGAGACTTGTCCGAGCAGACCCTGTCCAACCTGTCCCGCGAAGAACGCCGCTTCGAGCCGCCCGCCGACTTCGCGGCCGACGCCAACGTCACCGACGAGGCCTACGCCCGCGCCGACTCCGACCGGGAGGCCTTCTGGGCCGAGGCCGCCGAACGACTCGACTGGGGCCAGAAGTGGGACCAGGTCCTCGACTGGTCCAACCCGCCGTTCGCCAAGTGGTTCGTCGGCGGCACCCTCAACGCCTCCGTCAACTGCGTCGACCGTCACGTCGCCGCCGGCAACGGCGACAAGGTCGCCATCCACTGGGTCGGCGAGCCCGACGACGACACCCGCGACGTCACCTACGCCGACCTCAAGGACCTGGTGTCCAGGGCGGCCAACGCGCTGACCGACCTCGGGGTGAAGAAGGGCGACCGGGTCGCGATCTACATGCCGATGATCCCCGAGGTCGTCGTCGCCATGCTCGCCTGCGCGCGCCTCGGCGCCCCGCACACCGTCGTCTTCGGCGGCTTCTCCGCCGACGCCCTCGCCTCGCGGATCAACGACTGCGAGGCGCACGTCGTCATCACCTCCGACGGTGGCTACCGCCGCGGCGCGGCCAGCGCCCTGAAGCCCGCCGTCGACGAGGCGGTCGCCAAGACGCGGCGACCTGGTGCGCAGCGTCCTCGTCGTACGACGTACGGGCCAGGACGTGGCGTGGAACGACGACCGCGACGTGTGGTGGCACGACGTCGTCGACGCCGCCTCCGCCGAGCACGAGCCCGAGATGCACGACTCCGAGCACCCGCTCTACGTCATGTACACCTCCGGCACGACCGGCACGCCCAAGGGCATCCTGCACACGACGGGCGGCTACCTCACCGGGACGTCGTACACGCACTGGGCGGTCTTCGACCTCAAGGACGACGACGTCTACTGGTGCACCGCCGACGTCGGCTGGGTCACCGGCCACTCCTACATGACCTACGGCCCGCTCGCCAACGGCGCGACCCAGGTGATGTACGAGGGCACGCCCGAGAAGGGCCGCTGGTGGCAGATCATCCAGGACTACAAGGTCTCGATCTTCTACACCGCCCCGACCGCGATCCGCACGTTCATGAAGCAGGGCCGCGAGATCCCCGACGGCTACGACCTGTCCTCGCTGCGCCTGCTCGGCTCGGTCGGAGAGCCGATCAACCCCGAGGCCTACATCTGGTACCGCGAGGTCATCGGCGGTCGAGCGCTGCCCGATCGTCGACACGTGGTGGCAGACCGAGACCGGCCAGATCCTGATCAGCCCGCTGCCCGGGGTCACCGCCGGCAAGCCCGGCTCGGCGATGAAGGCCCTGCCGGGCACGTCGATCGACGTGGTCAACGACGAGGCGGAGTCGGTCGGCAACGGCAACGGCGGCTACCTCGTGATCCGTGAGCCATGGCCGGCGATGCTCCGCACCCTCTGGGGCGACGACCAGCGCTTCAAGGACACCTACTGGTCGCGCTGGGAGGGCCTCTACTTCGCCGGCGACGGCGCCAAGCTCGACGAGGACGGCGACATCTGGCTGCTCGGTCGCGTCGACGACGTCATGAACATCTCCGGGCACCGCCTCTCGACCACCGAGATCGAGTCGGCGCTCGTGTCGCACCCCAAGGTCGCCGAGGCGGCCGTCGTCGGGTGCCGCCGACGAGACCACCGGACAGGCCGTCTGCGCCTTCGTCATCCTCCGGGAGTCCGCCGGCGACGGCGGCCCCGACATCGTGGAGGAGCTGCGCAAGCACGTCGCCCACGAGATCGGCGCGATCGCCAAGCCGCGGCAGATCATGATCGTCCCCGAGCTGCCCAAGACCCGCTCCGGCAAGATCATGCGGCGCCTGCTCAAGGACGTCGCCGAGCACCGCGAGGTCGGCGACGTGACGACCCTGGCCGACTCGACGGTCATGGACCTGATCAAGACCAAGGAGGGGGCTGCTCCGTCCGAGGAGTGACCGTCAGGGCGCAGCCGCCTCGTGGAAGCCCACGACGGCGTGGACCTCCACCGGGCGGCTGAAACCCTTGAACTGCCTCGTCCCGACCGGTGTCGTCTGCAACCGCCCCTCGCACGTCGCGACCAGTCGCTCGGGGACCAGCACCTGCCAAGGCTCGGCCTCGGCGCACAGCCGGGCGGCCTGGTTGGTGACGCTCCCGATGGCGGCGTAGTCGTAACGCCCCTCGTAGCCGATGCGGCCCAGGGTGGCGTACCCCTGGGCGATTCCCGTCCCCTGCGAGAGGTCGAAGCCGAGCCGGTGCCAGCGGGTTGCGCACTCACGCACGCGATCGTTGATCTCGAGTGCCATCCGCACCGCCCTGTCCGCGGGGTCGCGGCACGGGAAGGGATCGTTGAAGAAGACCATCACGCCGTCACCGGTGAACCTCTCCAGCGTGCCGTCGTGCTCGTCGATGATCGAGCCGAGCAGCCGGTGGTACTCCCCCAGCAGGTCCATGACCTCCTCCGGCTCGCTGGTCTCGGCGAACCGCGTGAAGTTGCGCAGGTCGCAGAAGACGACCACCACCTGGCGCCGATGGCTGGCCAGCAGGGTCTCGTCACCCATCACCACGTCGGCCAGCTGCGGCGACAGGAAGCGGCGCAGTCGGCCCATCCGGGCCAGCTCGTCGACCTGAGCCTCAACCCGCGCTTCGAGCTCCCGGTTCCACGTGGCGAGCTCGGCGCGCTGCGCGGCAATGGTGTCCTGGTAGCGCTTGACCCGCCCGAGGGACGCCACCCGGGCCAACAGCTCGCTGCGGTCGAAGGGCTTGCGGACGAAGTCGTCGGCGCCGGCCTCCAGCGCCGCGATGCGCTGCTGCGCGTCGCTGGCGGTCAGCATCACGACGGGGAGGTAGGCCGTCCGCTCGTCTGCCCGGATGCGTCTGCACACCTCGAAGCCGTCGAGGCCGGGCATCACCACGTCGAGCAGGACCAGGTCCACCTCCTCGCGGGCGAGCGTGTCCAGGCACTCCCGACCCGACCCGGCGCCCAGGACCTTGTGCCCGTGGGGTGCGAGCACGGCCTCGAGCAGCCGCAGGTTCAGCGGCTCGTCATCGACGGCGAGGATGGTGAGCGGGTCGGTCATGTCGCAGCCGCCAGGAAGGCCGCGACCTGCGCGGGCAGGGCGCGGGCGTTGATGGGCTTCTCGAGGAAGCCGTCGAAGCCCGCCCGCTGGGCCGCCGCGCGGTGCGACGCCATGGCGGACGCGGTGACAGCGACCACCGGCATCATCGCCCCGCCCTCCAACCCCTGCTGGATCATCCGGAGTGCCTCCGTGCCGTCGATCCCAGGCAGCTGCAGGTCCATCAGGATGAGGTCGGGGCGCGTCCCGAGGGCGAGCTCCACGCCCTCCTCCCCCGTGACGGCCTCCACGACGACGTACCCCGCGAACTCAAGCACGTCGCGCACCAGCTTCATGTTCAGCCTGTTGTCCTCGACCACCAGAACCGTCCCGAGACCCATCAGCCGGCCTTTCCGGGCGGGGCAGCCGACTCCGGCGGCAACGCCCCCACGCGCCGCAACGTGCCGACCAGCTCGTCGCGCGCCAACGGCTTGACCAGGTATGCCGCCGCCCCGAGCTCCGCGCCGCGAGCCCGGTCGTCGACGACGGAGGCCACGACCACAGGGATGCCGGTCGTGGTCGGGTCCTCTCGCAGCTGGTGGAGGACCTGCCAGCCATCGAGGCCGGGGAGCAGGATGTCCAGCACGATGCCGGCGGGCGCGGCAGTGCGCGCCAGCTCGAGCGCCATCGCACCGTCGTGGGCACGCAGCAGCTGCGCGCCCGTACCCTCCAGGTGCGCGGCCATGAGCTCGAGGGAGGCCCGGTCGTCGTCCACGATGAGGATCGCGCCCGCGGGGCCACTCCCGCTCGGGCCCTCCTCGACGGTGCGATACGGCGTGACCGGGATGCGCACCTCGAAGCGACTGCCCGCACCGACCTCCGACTCGAGGGTGAGGCGGCCGCCGAACAGCTCGACGATTCGGCGGCACAGGGTCAGCCCCAGTCCGGTGCCCTCCTCCTTGACAGCCCCGCGGCCCCCCTGCTGGAAGGACTCGAAGATCTTCTCCTGGTCCTCCGGCGCGATGCCGATGCCCGTGTCCGACACCGCGACGACCAGCTCGCCGGCCTCCCTCCAGGCCCGGACGCCGACAGCGCCGCCGGCGGGGGTGAACTTCACTGCGTTGCCCACGAGGTTGACCACGACCTGCTTGAAGCGCAGCTCGTCGGACTCCACGAGGCCGACGTCCTCCGCGACCTCCAGCGCCAGCTGGATCCCGTGTCGAGCGGCCCTCTCCCGCACGACCGAGACCGCGTAGTCGAGGGCATTGGGCACCGAGAAGACGGTGGGGTCCAACCGCATCTGGCCGGCCTCGATCTTCGACAGGTCGAGGATCTCGTTGAGCAGCTCGAGCAGGTGACGACCCGAGCTGTGGATGTCCCCGAGGTACTCCTGCTGCCTCTCGTTCAGCTCACCGAACATCCCTGCCAGGAGCACGTCGGAGAAGCCGATCACCGCGTTGAGGGGGGTGCGCAGCTCGTGGGACATGCTGGCCAGGAACTCCGACTTGTGTCGCCCTGCCACCTCGAGCTCGCGCTGGCTGATGCTCAGCTCGCGGAACATCCGCGCATTGACGATCGCCAGCGCCGACTGGTTGGCCAGGGACTGCAAGAGCGTGCCGACGTCGTCGGTGAAGGCGCCCGGTGCCCGGCGGCGGACCACCAGGGCGCCGACCAGCTGGTCCTGGCGCAACATCGGGACGGCGAGCACCGAGCGCCAGCCATCCCGGTGCAGCTCCTCGAGGTGGGGATCACGGTCGACCCCGGCGAGGTCGGCCACCGACACCGAGCGGTGCTCGGCAGCAGCCCGGCCGACCAACGAGGAGTCGCGACGGATGGTGACGCCGCGCAGCCGGCGCAGCAGCGTGGCACTGCTCCCGTGCGCGGCACGGACATGGAAGGTGTCGGACGCGGCGTCGTACTCCATGATCGAGCCGCCGTCGGTGCCGGTGAGGCGGACCGCGCTCACGACGATCTGCTGCAGCACCTCGTCGAGGTCGAGGCTCGAGCTGCACGGCGTCCGACACCTCGGACAATGCTTCGAGCTGGTCGATCTTGGCGGCCAGCTCCCGACCCCGATTGGCCAGCGCGCGGGTCAGCTCCACCTGCCTCAGCACGATCGTGGCCTGGGTGGCGAACGACTCCAGCAGGGCGATCGCCCGCTCGTCGAAGGCGTGGGGCTCGGTGCGCCACAACGTGAGCGTGCCCACCACGTCGTCGTCGAACAGCAGCGGAGCGCCGAGCGACGTACGGAAACCGAACAGCTCCTGGAGGTCACGCCGACCGAAGTCAGGGTCGGCCAGGACGTCAGGGATCTGCTGGGTGACCCGGTCGAGTGCCACGCGTCCGCTGAGGGACCGGCGATCAAGGGTCAGGGGGTGCTGCAGGAGGTAGTCGCGGATCTCGGGTGCTCGGGCGCCCGACACCCTGGAGATGTCCAGCACGTCGCCGGAGATCAGGTAGAGCTGAGCTCCTTGGGCCTCGCACAGGCTGGCGGCCCGCTCCACGACGACGTCGAGCACCGCGGAGGGGTCGTCGCGGTTGCGGCCGAGCGCCACCAACACCTCACGAGTGGCGTCGAGGTGCTCCCGAGCGTCGCGGAGCTCGCGGACCGGGTCGTGATCGACCGGGGGATGCGTCGCCACAGGCCTCGTCCGATCAGGCGGTGGGGGGCCTTGCCTCGGCCTCTCGCAGCCGGGCACACAGGGTCTTGAGGAGCTGTCGGGCAAACGCCGGGTCCTCGACGACCACGTCCTCGAAGTCAAGGTGCGGGATCGCGACGGCCTTCATGGTCTCCACGACAGTGACCGTGGCCGAGCGTGGCCGGCCATCGATCATGCTGATCTCGCCGAAGTAGTCGCCGGGTGCCAGCGTCCGCAGCTCGCGGCCCGCCTTGCTCACCGTGGCGGTCCCCTCGAGGATGTAATGGAACGCCAGGCCACCCAGCCCCTCGGTGGCAACGGCCTTGCCTGCGGGGTGCGAGACCTCCTTGGCGGCCCGAGCAAGTCGTTTCGCCTGGCTCTCGGAGAGGCCACTGAAGAGGTCCACCTGTGCGATGTGCGCC
>CAVZWM010000005.1:0-17973 GCA_963778975.1 uncultured Actinomycetota bacterium | reverse complement strand
GCCCGCGGCGCCCCCATATTGGGGTAGCCGTGGACCGCGCGGAGGCTTACCTTGAAAGACACATCCGCGTGAGGAGCCCGTCATGGCACGTGAGCACGACATCGAGGCGCACATCGCACAGGTGGACCTCTTCAGCGGCCTCTCCAAGAGCCAGGTCAAACGGCTCGCTCGGGCCGCCAAGGAGGTCTCGCACCCCGCAGGCAAGGCCGTCGCCACCGAGGGGCTCGGTGGTCTGGCGTTCCACTACATCCTCGAGGGGACTGCCACCGGTGAGCAAGGCGGGCCGTGAGCTGCGGACGCTGGCACCCGGCGACTACTTCGGCGAGATCAGCATGATCGACGGCCAGCCGCGCTCGGCCACGGTCACGGTCGTGGAGACCATGAAGGCCGTCGCGATCCCGCACCTCGACTTCGAGGACGTGGTCGACGAGGACCCGGCGTTTGCCCGACAGCTCCTCAAGACCCTGTGTGCCCGCCTGCGAGAGGCCGAGTCCAGGCCCCCTGCCTGAACGGAAGGCGAGACCCGTGACGACGCATCCCCCGTCGAGTCACGATGCCGCCCGCGAGCTCCGCGACGCGCGGGAGCACCTCGAGGCCACTCGTGAGGTGCTGGTGGCCCTCGGCCGCAACCGCGACGACCCCTCCGCCGTTCTCGACGTCGTCGTCGAGCGGGCCGCCAGCTTGTGCGAGGCGCAGGCGGCTCAGCTCTACCTGATCGTCGGACGACGTGCTGCGCATCTCCCGGGTGTCCGGGGCGCCCAGGCGCCGACAGATCCGTGACTACCTGCTCCAGCACCCGCCTGACCCTCGATCGCCGGTCCCTCAGCGGACGCGTCGCCCTCGACCGGCGTCACCCAGCAGATCCCTGACGTGCTGGCCGACCCCGACTACGGTCGGCGTGACCTGCAGGAGCTGTTCGGGTTCCGTACGTCGCCTCGGCGCTCCGCTGCTGTTCGACGACGACGTGGTCGGCACCCTGACGTTGTGGCGCGCCGAGCCTCGACCCTTCGACGAGCGCGCGATCGCCCTGCTGGAGTCGTTCGCGACCCAGGCCACCATCGTGCTGCGGCAGGTGGAGCTGACCCGCGCGCTCGCCACGCGGGGTCGGGAGCTGGCCGCCAAGATCGACCAGCTCGAGGCATTGTCCGAGGTCGTCGGACGCCGTGAGCTCGAGCCTCGACCTCGGACGAGGTGCTGCAGCAGCATCGTCGTGAGCGCGGTGCGTCTCACCGGCACCGACGGCGGCTCGATCATGGAGTACGACGTCGCGTCCGACACTTTCCACGTGCGCGCGGCCCACGGGAGCAGTCGCCGCGCTGCTCGCGCCGGCTGCGCGACGTCACCATCCGTCGCGACTCCTCGCTGGTCGGTCGGGCCGCGGCCGAGCACCGCTCGATCTCGGTCGCCGACCTCGCCCGGTGTCGAGCGTGACCCACACCTCGAGGAGCTCACCGCGACGGCTGGCGCTCGGTGCTCGCCGTACCCATGCTGCGTCAGGACCAGCTGGTCGGCGCGCTGGTGGTCCGCCGACGCACGCCGGGCGACTTCGCCGATGACGTCGGCACGCTGCTCCAGTCGCTTGGCCAACCAGTCGGCGCTGGCGATCGTCAACGCGCAGGTCTACCGCGAGCTGAGCATCAGCCGCCGCGACCTCGAGGTGGCCGGTCGGCACAAGTCGGAGTTCCTCGCCAGCATGTCCCACGAGCTGCGCACGCCGCTCAACGCAGTGATCGGCTTCTCGGACGTGCTGCTCGGCGGCATGTTCGGCGAGCTGAACGAGCGGCAGGAGGAATACCTCGGGGACATCCTCAGCTCCGGTCGCCACCTGCTCGAGCTCCTCAACGAGATCCTCGACCTGTCGAAGATCGAGGCCGGCCAGATGCGGCTGGACTCGACGGTGTTCTCCGTGCCCATCCGCTCGAGTACGCCGTCTCCGTCGTCCGGGAGCGGGCCAGCTCGCACGGCATCGAGCTGACGCTCGAGGTCGGCGAAGGACGTGGGTCTCGTGGAGTCGGACGAGCTGCGGTTCAAGCAGGTGGTGGTCAACCTCGTCGGCAACGCTGTGAAGTTCACCCCCGCCGGTGGCGCCATCGGGGTCGTGGCGAGGAGGGAGCACGGTGAGCTCGTGGTGTCCGTGTCCGACACCGGCATCGGGATCGCGCCGGAGGACCAGGAGAAGATCTTCGAGTCCTTCCAGCAGGGCGGCCGGGGCGCCGCCAAGGAGGAGGGCACGGGCCTCGGCCTCACGCTGTGCCGCCGCATCGTCGAGCTGTTCGGCGGTCGAATCACCGTGGAGTCGCACGTGGGCGCGGGCAGTCGGTTCGTGGTGGCCCTCCCGCTGACGCCCTACCGTCCGGTCGAGGCGGGCCCGCCGCCCGGGGACGGGTGGCGGGTGCGATCCTGCTCGTGGACGACGATCGGGCGTCGCTGGAGCTCATGGCCGCGCACCTCGAGGGCACGGCTGCGCACGTGCTCCGCGCCCACGACGGGGAGATGGCCCTCGAGCTGGCCCGCACCGCCGCACCGTCGGCCGTGGTGCTGGACATCCTGCTGCCGGGCCTCGACGGCTGGCAGGTGCTCGCCCGTCTGCGTCGAGGACCCGGTCACGGCCGGGATCCCGGTCATCGTGGCGTCCGTGGTCGACGACCGGGCCAGGGGCGCCGAGCTCGGCGCCGCGGCGTACCTCGTGAAGCCGCTGGACGCGCGGCGAGCTGCTGTCGGCCCTGCGCCGCGTCGGCGCGCTGCCACCGGAGACCACCTCAGCGCGGCGAGGGCGGCTGATGGGCACCGCGACGATCCTGGTGGTCGAGGACAACCGGCTGAACATGAAGCTGGTCCGCGACGTGCTCGAGTTCGCGGGCTACGACGTCGTGGAGGCCGGCACCGGCGAAGAGGGCGTCGAGCTCGCGATCAGCCTGCGGCCCGACCTCGTCCTGATGGACCTGCAGCTGCCGGGGATCGACGGCACCCAGGCCCTGCGTCGGATCCAGGGCGTCCGCGGGCGACGACATGATGCCGGTGGTCGCCGTCACCGCCTCCGCCATGGCCAGCGACCGGGCAGCCGCCGCAGCAGGCCGGGTTCGACGGCTTCCTGGAGAAGCCCATCAATGCCCGGGCCCTGCCGGCGCAGGTGGCGTCCTTCCTGACGGATCAGTCGTGACCTCGCCCGTGACGATCCTTGCCGTCGACGACGAGCCGGTGAACCTCCGGCTCCTCGAGGCCGTGCTGGCCCCACGGGGACACCGGATCCTCAAGGCCGGCTCGGGGACGGAGTGCCTCGACGTGCTGCGCCGCCAGGACGTCGACCTGGTGCTGCTCGACGTCGTCATGCCCGACCTGGACGGCTACGAGGTGTGCCGACGCATCCGGGCCGACGAGCGCACGGCGTTCCTGCCGGTCGTGATGCTCACCGCCTACGACGGCGAGCAACGCGTCGCCGCGCTCGAGGCCGGTGCGGACGACTTCGTCCGCAAGCCGTTCGACCAGAGCGAGCTGTTGGCGCGAGTCGCGTCCCTGGCCCGGATCAAGCGCTACCAGGACACGATCCGGGCGCAACGGGCCGGAGCTGGAGACGCTGGAACCGGGAGCTGGAGGAACGGGTGGCCGACTCAGGTGCAGGAGCTCGACCGGATGAGCCGGCTGCGGCGCTTCCTGTCGCCCCAGCTCGCGGACGTCGTGATGGGCGACGAGAGCCTGCTGGCCAGCCACCGCCGCGAGGTGGTCGTCGTGTTCTGCGACCTGCGCAACTTCACGACGTTCGCCGAGACGAGCGAGCCCGAGGAGGTGATGGACCTGCTGAGGGAGTACCACCGGCTGCTCGGCGACATCATCGACGCCCACGACGGCACCCTGGAGCGGTTCACCGGCGATGGCGTGATGGTCTACTTCAACGATCCCGTTCCCCTGCGTCGACCCCGCCGATCGTGCCGTGCAGATGGCGTTGGAGATCAACGAGCAGCGTGCGCGAGCGGGCAGCACGCTGGCACCGGCTCGGGTTCGAGCTCGCGCTCGGGACCGGGATCGCGCAGGGGTACGCCACGCTCGGACGCATCGGCTACGAAGGGCGCTACGACTACGCGGCCATCGGGAGCGTCACCAACCAGGCGGCCCGGCTGTGCGCCGAGGCCGCTGCCCTGGGAGGTGCTGGTCCCCGACCGCCTGGTCGCCACCTGCGACGGCAGGTTGCAGACCAGGCTGGTCGGGACCCGGCGGCTCAAGGGTTTCACGCACCCGATCGAGGTCGCACGACGTGTAGGGCTTCATCGAGCGGGTGGACGTCCCGGCTGAGCAGCTCACTCGTCGGTCGCGGAGCCTTCCTTGCCCTTGATCAGGTCCATCACCGTGGAGTCGGCCAGCGTCGTCACGTCGCCGACCTCGCGGTGCTCGGCGACGTCCTTGAGCAGGCGGCGCATGATCTTGCCGGAGCGGGTCTTGGGCAGCTCGGGGACGATCATGATCTGGCGCGGCTTGGCGATCGCGCCGATCTCCTTCGCACGTGCTTGCGCAGCTCCTCGACGATGTCGGGACCGCCGTCGCCGGCCGTGACTCCCGCAGGATCACGAACGCGCAGACCGCCTGGCCGGTGGTCTCGTCGGCGGCCCCGACGACGGCCGCCTCGGCGACCTTGGGGTGCGACACGAGGGCCGACTCGATCTCGGTGGTGGAGAGCCGGTGGCCGGAGATGTTCATGACGTCGTCGACCCGGCCGAGCAGCCAGATGTCGCCGTCCTCGTCGAGCTTGGCGCCGTCGCCGGCGAAGTAGAGACCCTCCCAGCGCGACCAGTAGGTGTCGATGAAGCGCTGGTCGTCGCCCCACAGCGTGCGCAGCATCGCCGGCCAGGGCTCGCGGATCACGAGGTAGCCGCCGTTGCCGTTGCCGACCGACTCCGCCTCGTCGTTGACCACGTCGATCGAGATGCCCGGCAGGGCCTTCATGGCCGAGCCGGGCTTGCCGGCGGTGACCCCGGGCAGCGGGCTGACCATGATCTGCCCGGTCTCGGTCTGCCACCAGGTGTCGACGATGGGAGCCTGCTCCGCGCCGATGTACTTCGCGGTACCAGATGTAGGCCTCGGGGTTGATCGACTCTCCGACCGAGCCGAGCAGGCGGATCGAGGACAGGTCGTGCCGTCGGGGATGTCGTCGCCCCTCTTCATGAAGGTCCGGATCGCGGTCGGCGCGGTGTAGAAGATGGTCACGCCGTACTTCGCGATGATCTCCCACCAGCGGCCCTTGTGCGGGGCGTCCGGCGTCCTCGTACATCACCTGGGTCGCGCCGTTGGCGAGCGGTCCGTAGACCATGTAGGAGTGGCCGGTGACCCAGCCGACGTCGGCGGTGCACCAGTAGACGTCGTCGTCCTTGAGGTCGAAGACCGCCCAGTGCGTGTAGGACGTGCCGGTGAGGTAGCCGCCGGTCGTGTGCAGGATGCCCTTCGGCGTACCCGTCGTGCCCGAGGTGTACATGACGTAGAGCGGGTGCTCGGAGTCGTGCATCTCGGGCTCGTGCTCGGGGGACGCGGCGTCGACGACGTCGTGCCACCAGACGTCGCGGTCGTCGTCCCACGCGACGTCCTGGCCCGTACGGCGTACGACCAGGACGCTTCCGCACCAGGTCGCCGGTCTTGGCGACCGCCTCGTCGACGGCGGGCTTCAGGGCGCTGGCCGCGCCGCGGCGGTAGCCGCCGTCGGCGGTGATGACGACCTTCGCCTCGCAGTCGGTGACGCGCGACGCGAGGGCGTCGGCGGAGAAGCCGCCGAAGACGACGGTGTGCGGGGCGCCGAGGCGCGCGCAGGCGAGCATCGCGACGACGACCTCGGGGATCATCGGCATGTAGATCGCGACCCGGTCGCCCTTCTTCACGCCGAGGTCGGTCAGGGCGTTGGCGGCCCGGGACACCTGGTCCATCAGGTCGGCGTAGGTGATGTCGCGGGTGTCGTCGTCGGGCTCGCCGACCCAGTGGATCGCGACCTTGTCGCCGTTGCCGGCGTCGACGTGGCGGTCGACGCAGTTGACGGAGGCGTTGAGGGTGCCGCCGACGAACCACTTCGCGAAGGGCGGGTTGGACCAGTCGAGGACCTGGTCCCACTTCTGGCCCCAGTCGAGCCGCTCGGCGGCCTCGGCCCAGAACGCCTCGCGGTCGGAGTCGGCGCGGTCGTAGGCCTCCTCGGTGACGTTGGCGTTGGCCGCGAGATCGGCGGGCGGCTCGAAGCGACGTTCTTCACGGGACAGGTTGGACAAGGTCTGGTCGGACAACGCGTTCTCCTCGGTGACGTGGAACGGGGGTGCCCCCTCGCCGAACCTACTCCGGCTCGGCGAGGGGGTCACGGGGTCAGCTGCCCGTGGTGGATCAGTGGTGCACGGCGCCCTCGGCACCGGCCCCGGTCAGGGCGCGGACCTCGAGCTCGGTGAAGCGGTCCTCCGCCTCCGGCTCCCGGCTCGAGATGGTCCCGAGGTAGCCGAGCAGGAAGCCCAGCGGGATCGAGACGATGCCCGGGTTGTTGAGCGGGAAGATCGCCCAGTCGGAGTCGGGGAACATCGAGGTGGGCAGGCCCGACATGACGGGCGAGAGCAGCACCAGGCCCACGGCTGAGATGAGACCGCCGTAGATGCTCCACGTGGCACCGCGGGTGTTGAAGCGACGCCAGAACATGTTGTAGATGATCGCCGGCAGGTTCGCCGACGCCGCCACCGCGAAGGCCAGGGCCACGAGGAAGGCGATGTTGAGGCGCTGCGCCGGGATGGACAGCACGATCGCGACGGCACCGATGGCGAAGGCCGCGATGCGAGCGACCCGCACCTCGTCCTTCTCGCTGACCGGCTGGTCCTTCTTGATGACGCCCTTGTAGAGGTCGTGCGCCACCGACGAGGAGCTGGCGAGGGTCAGCCCGGCCACCACCGCGAGGATGGTCGCGAAGGCGACCGCCGCGATCAGGGCGAGCAGGATCGCGCCACCCGTGGAGCCCTCGCCGCCACCGACGGCCTCGGCGAGGAGCGGGGAGGCGAGGTTCTGGTTGCCGCCCACTGCCGGGTCGACGACGTCACGGTCGAGCATCGCCGCGGCACCGAAGCCGAGCACCAGCGTCATCAGGTAGAACGCGCCGATCAGGCCGATCGCCCACAGCACCGACTTGCGCGCGTCACGCGCGGTCGGGACGGTGTAGAAGCGGATCAGGATGTGCGGCAGGCCCGCGGTGCCGAGCACGAGGGCCAGGCCGAGGGACAGGAAGTCGATCTGCGACGTCAGCGTGCTGCCGTACTGGAGACCGGGCTGCAGGAACGCGTCGCCCTTGCCCGAGTTCTCCGCGGCCGCGCCGAGCAGGGAGGACAGGTTGAAGTTGAACTCCGCCAGCACCAGCACCACGATCAGCGCGGAGCCGATCATGAGCAGCACGGCCTTGATGATCTGGACGTAGGTCGTGCCCTTCATGCCGCCGACGACGACGTAGAAGATCATCAGCACGCCGACGCCGATGATCGTGATGTTCTTGACCGCCTGGCTGTCGACGCCGAGCAGCAGCGCGACCAGCGTGCCCGCGCCGACCATCTGGGCCAGCAGGTAGAAGATCGAGACCACGACCGTCGAGACGGACGCCGCGGTGCGCACCTGGCGCTGGTTCATCCGGAAGGCGAGCTGGTCGGCCATCGTGTAGCGACCGGCGTTGCGCAGCATCTCCGCGACGAGCAGCAGGGCGACGAGCCACGCGACGAGGAAGCCGATGGAGTAGAGGAAGCCGTCGTACCCGTAGAGCGCGATGGCACCCGAGATGCCGAGGAAGGACGCGGCGGACATGTAGTCGCCGCCGATGGCGAGGCCGTTCTGGAAGCCCGAGAAGGAGCGGCCGCCGGAGTAGAAGTCGGCGGCCGTCTTGGTCTGCCGGCTCGCCCAGAAGGTGATCCCGATCGTCAGTGCGACGACGGAGAGGAAGAGGAACGTTGTCAGGAACTGGTCGCTCATGCCTGGCCTCGCTTTCCGGTGGTGCCTACCTCGTCGCGGTAGGCCTGCTCGAGGTCGCGCGCCAACGGGTCGAGCCTGGCGTTGGAGAAGCGGCTGTAGGCCCACGCGAGACCGAAGGTGGTCACGAACTGGAGGAGTCCGAAGACCAGGGCGACGTTGATGTTGCCCCAGAGCTTGATGGCCATGAAGTCGCCCGCCCAGTTCGACATGCAGACGTAGAGCAGGTACCAGGCCAGGAAGGCCACGGTGGCCGGGAAGACGAAGCCGCGGTAGCGCTTCCTCAGCTCGACGAACTCACTGGTTTCGTGCAGCCGGTCATAGACCGGATCGTGGCGCGCGGCCTGTTCGTGTGCCTCGGAAGTCACGGCTTCGTCCTCTCGCACAGTGGGAGTGACGGTCACGACGTGTGACCGCCGTCACCGTGACACCGCCCGGTCCCGGAGGGGAGTGCGCCGGGCGTGGGCGTCGGCGGACGGGCGCGGGTGATCGGTCAGCGGTCGTCTGCGTACGACGAACGGTCGGGGTGGAACGCTCTGCCCATGGCCCGGCGACGCTCACGACGCAACGTCGTCGGGACCCTCGTCGTCACGTGGGTCCTCCTCCTGCTCTCGGTGCTGGCCGTGGGCTGGCTCATCACTCAGCCGCTCGAGTCCTGTGGTGGACCCCTGGGACGACAGCGTCGCGCGGTGGTTCGCGGACCGTCGCACCCCCGGTCTGAACACGGCCGCCGCCATCGGCAGCGGGATCGCCGACACCATCGTGGGCCTCGTCGTGGCCGTCCGTGGTCGCGCTCGCGGCGTGGAGGTGGCAGCACTCCACGCGCCCGTTGGTCTTCTACGGCGTCCTCGTGGTCGGGACCCTGGCGCTCTACCTCGTGGTCACGATGCTCATCCCCCGCGACCGCCCGCCGGTCCTTGTCCTCGACCCCGGGCTGGTCCCCGACCACAGCTTCCCGTCCGGCCATGTGGCGACCTCGATCGTGGTCTACGCCGCCACCGGAGTCTTCCTCACGATCACGAAGCCCGCCTGGCGCCGCTGGACGTGGCCCCTGTTCCTCGTTCCACTGTTCGTCATTCCCTCCCGGCTCTACCAGGGCGCGCACCACCCGACCGACGTGCTGACCAGCGTCGTCTTCGCCTCCGTCTGGGTCGCGGTGGTGGCCCGGGTGGTGCTCGGACGTACGTCCGACGACTAGCAGCAGAGCCACTCCTCCTCCGGCTGGTCGTCGCACTCGTCCTCGCATGCGTCGTGGGCGATCATGGAGACATGCCCCCACCTGATGTCACCGCCCCCGTCGTCGTCGTGACCGGAGCCAACGGCCTCGTGGGCAGCCACGTCGTGGCCGCGCTGAGCGAGAGGGGTGCGACGGTGCGTGCCGTCGTACGACGGGTGGGCGCCGCGCCGGCCGCCCCCGGCGTCGAGGAGCACGTCGGCGACTTCGGCGACCCGGTGTTCGCCTCCTCCGTGGTCGCGGCGGCAGACTCGCTGGTGACCACGGTGCACCCGCTGGGCGGTGACCGCGAGGACCAGCGCCGGGTCGGCCTCGACGCGACCCTGGTGATCGCGGAGGCCGCCGTCTCGGCCGGCGTGCCGTTGGTCGTCCACATCTCGACCGCAGGGGTCTACGACCGCAGCCCCGGCGTCGGCGACATCACCGAGGACGGCTCGCTGGTGGCCGATGACGCCAACGACTACTCCGTCGTGAAGCGTGACATCGACGCGGCGCTGGAGCGCCTGGCGGGGACGACCCGGGTGCTGGTGCGCCCGCCCGCGATCCTCGGCCCGGGCGAGACGTCGGTCTGGAACACCGTCCAGCCGGCAGCGGTGGCCGCGGGCGAGTCCCGGCGGCCCTTCATCGCCGACCAGACGTTCGCGTGGGTGCACGTCGACGACCTGGCCGCGATCACGGCCGACCTCGCCACCGGCGTCATCGCGGTCGGCGACGACGCGTCGGCAGGCCCGGTCGCCGGAGGCTGCACCCCCGTCAACGTGGCCGGCGGGCCGGCGACGCAGCGCGACTACCTGGGCGCCGTCACCTCCGCACTGGACCTCGAGCCGACGTGGGACGACAAGCCCGCATGGACCGGCCAGATCCGTGCCGACCGCGCGCGTGGCTGGGGCTGGGCGCCGATGGTCTCGCTCGACGCGGCGCTCGCCGAGCTCCAGGCCGACCTGCGCCGCCCGGACTGACTCAGCGCTCTCCGGCTCGGAGCGGTAGGCGGACCCGCACCGCAGTGGCGCCCGACCTCGACTCCACGCCGATCTCGCCGCCGTGCCGATCGACGATGATGCGCCGGGAGATGTCGAGCCCCAGCCCTGTCCCCTTGCCGACCTCCTTGGTGGTGAAGAAGGGGTCGAAGGCGTGGGCGGCCACCTCGTCGGTCATGCCGTGGCCGGTGTCGCGGATCTCGACGACGAGGGACCGGTCGTCGGCGTACGTGCGGAGGGTCAGGGTGCCCGAGCCGTCCATGGCGTCGACGGCGTTGTCGATGAGGTTCGTCCACACCTGGTTGAGCTCGCCGGAGTTGGCGATGACGGTGGGGACGGAGTCGTCGTAGTCGCGCACCACGGTGATGCCGTCGCGCAGCCTGTGGCCGAGCATGATCAGGGTGCTCTCGAGGCCGTCGACGACGCGGACGTCCTGGACGGCGGCGCGGTCGAGCTGGGAGTAGGACTTCACGGCGGAGACGAGGTCGGAGATGCGGCGGGTGGCGTTCTGCGCCTCCGCGATCAGGGTCGTCGTGGTCACCGCACTGGCCACCCACTCCAGGCCCGCCTGCAGGGCAGGACCCGACAGGGAGATGGCCGCCTCGTCCAGCCAGGAGGGCGGGACCCCGGCCCCGGCCAGGGCGGAGCGATCACCCAGTCCCGGTCGACCGAGTGGTCGGTGAGCCAGTCGCTGAGCGACTCCTCCAGGCTCTGCGAGCCCGACGCCGGTCGGAGCCGACGACGGGTCGATCGAGCGCCGCAGGTGGTCGAGGGCGACGAACTGCTCGGCGGTGATGCCCTCGTCCGGCGAGGCGCTGCAACGACGCGAAGACGTCGTCGCTGCTCTGCTGGAGCGCGCCGACCGACCGAACGGCGGCGGACGCGGGGTTGTTGATCTCGTGGGCGAGGCCGGCGGCGAGGGTGCCGAGGGCGACCAGGGCCTCGCGCTGCCGGGCGTTCGTCTCGATCCGGCGAGCCGTGCCGATCAGGCCGCGCAGCAGGTGGACGGCGAAGGGGAACCAGGTCTCTCCCAACCGGCCCAGCTCGGTGGCCGGCAGGCGGAAGACCCGGCTCGGCTCCATCACCTGGGCCGAGCCCATGTAGATGCCGTGCTCGTCCCAGGCGCGAAAGCCGCCGGCCCACTGGCCCGCCTGCTCCATCGTCGCCATCATCGCCTCCTCGTGGCCGATCCGGCGGACCAGGTCGATGCGGCCGGACAGCAGCACCCACCAGTCATCGGCCGGCCGGCCCTCGTCGAAGAGGCGGACGCCCGCGTCGTACGCCACCTCCACGCCCGCGGCAGCGAGCTCGACCACCTGCTCGTCGGCGAAGCCGTCGAGGATCGGCACGGTCGGGAGTCGTCGACGAGCGTCATGTCGCCGCCAGGTAGCGGTGGACGAGGTAGACCGACATCGCGCCCTCGCCCACGGCCGAGGCGACCCGCTTCATCGAGTCCCGCCGGACGTCGCGGCGCGAACACGCCGGGCACGCCGTCTCCAGTGCGAACGGGGTTGCGGTCGAGCGGCCACGACAGGTCGGGAGCGTCGGGGCCGGTCGAGCACGAAGCCGCGGCGTCACGTACGACAGCGGAGCCGAGCCACTCCGTCCGCGGCGCCGCGCCGATGAAGACGAAGACCGAGCTGGTGGCGACCTCCTCGACGCCGCCGGAGCCCTTGTCGCAGAGGGTGATGCCCTCGAGGCGGCCGTCACCGCGCGAGCCGACGATCTCCGCCTGCAGGCGGACCTCGACGTTGGGCGTCGTGCGGATGCGGCCGACGAGGTACTGCGACATCGACGCCTTCAGCGAGGCGCTGCGCACGACGAGCACGACCTGCCGGGCATAGCGGGCGAAGTTGAGGGCGGCCTGCCGGCCGAGTTCGCGGCGCCCACGACGTACACGTCCTCGCCGACCGTCTGCGTCGCCTCGCTCGCGGTGGCGCCGTAGTAGACCCCGCGGCCGACGAACCCGTCGAGACCGGGCGCTCGAGGCGCCGGTAGGACACCCGCTGGCCACGAGCACGGCACGCGCCTCGATGTCGGCGGAGCCGTCGAGCAGGACGGCGCGCACCGGGCCGCGGGTCTCGAAGCCGACGACATCGCGCGCGAGCACCATCTCCGCGCCGAACCGGGACGCCTGGGCGACGGCACGGCGGGCGAGGTCGGCCCCGGAGAGGCCCTTGGCGAAGCCGAGGTAGTTCTCGATCGACGCGCTCTGGCCGGCCTGGCCGCCCGGGGCATCGCGCTCGACCACCACGGTCGCCAGACCCTCGGAGGCGGCATAGACCGCAGCGGCAAGGCCGGCGGGTCCGGCGCCGACGATGCAGAGGTCGTAGAGCGGCTTCTCGGCACGGGTCCTCAGGCCGAGGGCGTCGGCGAGCTCGATGGTGGTGGGGGAGCGGAGCACGCGCCGTCCGGCAGCGCGACGACAGGGAGGTCGTCGGCGCCGGCACCCGCGACGTCGAGCAGCCGGGTCGCCTCCTCACCCTGGTCGATCTCGAGCCAGCGGTAGGGCACGTGGTTGTGGGTGAGGAACGTCTTGACCTCGTGCGTTCGCTCCGACCAGCGGTGGCCGACGACGCGCACCTCGGAGTCGCGGTCGGGGTGGCCGTGTGCCCAGTCGCGCAGCAGCTCGTCGAGCACGGGGTAGAGCCGGTCCTCGGGCGGGTCCCACGGCTTCATCAGGTAGTAGTCGAGCGCGATGTCGTTGATCGCCTGGATCGCGACGTCGGTGTCGGCGTACGCCGTCAGCAGCACGAGCTTGGAGTCGGGCGACTGTTGCCGGACCTCCTGCAGCACCTCGATCCCGGTCATCCCGGGCATCCGCTGGTCGGAGACGACCGCCGCGATCGGCCGGTCCTTGAGGAGCTGGTCGGCCAGGATCTCGAGCGCCTCGGCGCCGGACGTGGCGCGCAGCACCCGGTAGTCCTCGCCGTACTTCGTGCGCAGGTCGCGCACGACGGCCGCGACCACGGCGGCGTCGTCGTCGACCGCCAGGATGGCGGGCTTCGCCATCGGCACCTCCCCCTTCCGTGGCCGCGGTCCGACCGTACCCCCGCGGGAGCGGTGTGGACAGGGTGGTCGAGACCACCTGCGGTCCGGCTGCGCAGAAGGCCGCGAGCACGGGTCGTGAGGCCGTGAGGAGAATGTGACGACTCCGCCACCGCAGCGGCAGGTCGCCCGTCACAGTGGGCGACCACGCTGCTCGTCATGAGCACGCAGACCCCTACCCGCCGTAGCCGTCGTTCGATCGAGGACTGGCGCCCCGACGACAACGAGTTCTGGGAGACGACCGGCCGCGGCGTCGCCCAGCGCAACCTCATCTGGTCGATCTTCGCCGAGCACGTCGGCTTCTCCGTCTGGCTGATCTGGAGCGTCTCGTCGGCGTTCCTGCTGGCGCAGGGCTTCACGTTCACCCCCCAGCAGCTCTTCCTGCTGGTCGCACTGCCCAACCTGGTCGGGTCGCTGCTGCGGCTGCCCTACACCTTCGCGGTGCCGAAGTTCGGCGGCCGCAACTGGACCATCATCAGCGGCATCCTGCTCCTGATCCCGACCCTGCTCTTCGCGGTCGCCGTGCAGAACCCGGCGACGCCCTACTGGATGTTCTGCCTGATCGCCGCCACTGCTGGTGTCGGCGGCGGCAACTTCGCCTCGTCGATGGCCAACATCAACTTCTTCTACCCCGCCGACAAGAAGGGGACCGCGCTCGGCCTCAACGCGGCCGGCGGCAACCTCGGCGTCGCGCTGATCCAGCTGCTGCTGCCCGTCATCGTCGGTGGAGCCGGCATCTTCGGCCTGGTCCAGGCGTCCAGCAGTGGCATCCACCTCGAGCGGGCGGCGTACTTCTATGCCGGGCTGGCGCTGCTGGCCACGGGCGCGGCCTGGCTCTGGATGGACAACCTCTCGGTCGTGACGTCCTCGCCCCGCGAGCAGATGCAGGTGGTCAAGCAGCGCCAGACGTGGCTGCTGTCGGTGCTCTACATCGGCACCTTCGGCTCGTTCATCGGCTACTCCGCCGCGATGCCGCTGCTCATCCGGCTCAACTTCTGGGTGCCCGAGCCGTCGCCGCTCGGCACCGGCATCTACTTCGCGTTCTACGCCTTCCTCGGCGCCGGGGTGGGCTCGCTGACCCGGCCCCTCGGCGGCTGGTTGGCCGACAAGTGGGGCGGTGCGCGGGTGACGCTCGGTGCGTTCGCCGCCATGACGGTCTTCACCGTCGGCGTGCTGTGGACGGTCGGCCAGCTCACGACGAACCCGACGGCCGACCCGGCGATCGCCACGCAGAATGCCGACTGGTTCCCGCTGTTCCTCGGCTTCTTCCTCTGCATCTTCGCCGCGACCGGCATCGGCAACGGCTCGGTCTACAAGATGATCCCGTCGCTCTGGAAGGCGAAGGCCGAGCGCGCCACCTCGCCCGGTACGCCGGAGCGCGCCGCCGCGCTGACCTCCGCCACCCGGCAGGCGTCCGCTGCGCTCGGCGTGATCGGAGCAGTCGGGGCGATGGGCGGCTTCCTCGTCCCACTGGCCTTCTCCGCGCCGTGGGTGGCCGACCCGCTGTCGTCGACCAAGGGCGCCTTCGCGGTCTTCGCGGGCTGGTACGTGATGTGCGGGATCATGACGTGGGCGCTCTACCTGCGCCGCCCGGTCCGGGCACACGGCCTGGCCGTCGCCGAGATCTGACCCTCCGAGAGCCGATCCGAGCCGATGACAGAGACCCACTGCCCCTACTGCTCACTGCAGTGCGGGATGAGGCTGTCCGGGCGACGGGTGCCCGAGGTCTCGGCCTGGGAGGAGTTCCCGGTCAACCAGGGCGCCCTGTGCCGCAAGGGCTGGTCGGCGGCCGGGTTGTACGGGTCGCGGGAGCGGCTGCACCTCACCGCTGGTGCGCGACCGGGCGACGGGGGAGTGGTCGGCCGGTCACGTGGGACGACGCCCTGGACCGGTGGCCGCCGGCATCCGGGCCGTCGCAGGCGTCTCGCGGACCGTGACGCGGTCGTCCGGTGTTCGGTGGAGGTGGACTCACCAACGAGAAGGCGTACTCCCTCGGCAAGTTCGCGCGGTCGCGCTCGGCACCTCGCAGATCGACTACAACGGTCGCTGGTGCATGTCGTCGGCCGCGTCGGCGGGATCCGCGCCTTCGGGCTCGACCGGGGACTGCCGTTCCCACTGGCTCACGTCGAGGAGACGACGTGCTGGTGCTCGTCGGGTCAACCTCGCCCGAGACCATGCCGCCCGCGGCTCGTCACCTCGACCGGCTGCAGGGCCCGCGGCGGCAAGGTCGTCGTCATCGACCGTGTCGACGCCGACTGCCGGCCGCGCCGACCTCGCCCTCCAGCCGGTGCCGGGGACCGACCTCGCCCTGGCGCTCGGGGTGCTGCACCTGCTGGTGCCTCGAGGGCGTCGACGAGGTGCTACCTGCCTGCGCGGACCTCCGGGTGGGAGACGGTCCGCGACTCCGTCGCCGGCCTGGTGGCCCGAGCGGTCGAGCGGGTGACGGGGATCGAGCGCGTCGGAGGTGCGGAAGAGGGCGGCGATGCTCGGCTCGCCGCGCTCGCCGAAGGTCATGCGTCCTGACCGCCGCGGCGCCGAGCAGCACTCCACCGGCTCGACACCGTCCTCGCCTGGATCAACGTCGCGCTCGCCCTCGGCATGGTCGGTAGTCGGGGTGCGGCTACGGCTACCTCACCGGCCAGGGCAACGGCCAGGGCGGTCGCGAGCACGGGCAGAAGGCCGACCAGCTGCCCGGCTACCGCCGCATCGACGACCCCGCCGCCCGCGCGCCACGTGGCGGGCAGTCTGGGGATTCGACCCGACGCTCCCTGCCCGGCCCCGGCCGGTCGGCGTACGAGTTCCTCGACGCGCTCGGCACCGCCGACGGCCCCTCGGCGATGCTGGTCTCTCGAATCCATCCTCGTGCGTCAGCGCGCCCAACGCCACCCACGTCACGTCCCGCCTGGAGGCCCTCGACCTGCTGGTGGTGTGCGACATCGTGATGTCGAGACCGCAGCGATCGCCGACGTGGTGCTGCCGGTGACGCAGTGGGCCGAGGAGACCGGACGATGACTCAACCTCGAGGGCCGGGTCGGTCCTGCGGCAGAAGGCGATCACGCCCGCCGTCAGGCGTGTGCTCGGACCTCGACGTGATCGCCGATCTCGCTTCCCGGCTCGAGTCACCGGTGCCGTTCGCGACCAGCCGGAGGAGGTGTTCGCCGAGTTGCGGCCGGGCGTCCCGAGGACGGCCCAGCCGACTACTCCGCGATCACCTACGACCGGATCCGCGACGAGGGGGGTGTGTTCTGGGGAGGCCGAGCGGCTGTTCGCCTCGTCGTTCAACCACCCCACGTCGCGCCCGGATGTCCACGCCGTCGAGCATCGCGGCGCCGCGGGGCGCCGATGACGACACCCGATCCACCTGACGACCGCGCGGTTGCGCGCGGTACCAGTCGGGCCCAGACCCGCCGGTCGCGACTCGCTGCCCGACGACGGGCCGTTCGTCGAGGTGCACCCCCTGCTGGCCGTGCGACTCGGCATCACCTCTGGTGAGTCGGTGCGAGTGTCGACGCGGCGCGGGACGATGACCGCCGCGGCGCGGTGGTGACCACGATCCGCCGGACACGTCTTCATCCCGTTCCACTCGGTTTCGGCGCGAACCGGCTGACCAACGACGCCCTCGACCCGGCGTCGAAGATGCCTAAGTTCAAGGTGTGTGCGGCGAACCTCTCGTCGATCGATGAGGTCGTGCTGTGATGCGCGTCGTGGTGGTCGGCGGCGGCATGGCCGCCTCGCGCCTGGCCGAGCAGCTCGTCGGCGCCGATGTCCACCTCACCGTGCTCGCCGACGAGCCCCACGCGCCCTACAACCGCATCCTGCTCTCGGCAGTCCTCGAGGGAACCCACTCCGCCGATGCACTCGCCCTCCGTTCGCCGGCGTGGTTCGAGGCGAAGGGGTATTCCACCTCCGACTCGGTGCCCGCGTGCTGGAGATCGACCGCGAGGCACGCGAGGTCGTGCTCGTCGACGGGGAACGGTTGGCCTACGACCGTCTCGTCCTCGCGACCGGAGCGATCCCCACTCTCCCGCCGATCCGCGGCCTGGTCCGTCGCGACGGCACCCTCCACCCGAAGGCCCATCCGTTCCGGAGCCTCGAGGACTGCCGTCTCCTCGACGCCGCGGTGACCTCGTTGGTCGAGCGAGGTCGAGAGCCCCGGGCCATCGGCGTCGGAGGTGGCCTCCTCGGGCTCCAGGTCGCACGAGCGCTGTCGGTCCGGGGTCCTCACCGAGGTCGTCGAGGGCGCGGACCACCTGCTCTCGAGCCAGGTGGGCCCGGCCGGTGGCTCCGTGCTCGCTCGCGACCTCCGCCGGCTCGGCACCGACGTCTACACCGGCGCGCGCGCCGTCCGGACGACCGACGACGGCGTCCAGCTCGACAACGGCGCCGTGCTGCCGACAGATCTGGTAGTGCTCACCGCGGGGGAGGTCGCCCGTCCACCGCACTCGCCCGCCGTGCCGGGTTGACTGGTCGGCTGCGGGGTCGTCGTCGACAGCACCCTGACGAGCGTCTCCGACGACCGCGTCCACGCGATCGGGGACTGTGCCGAGCACCGGCGCCGGACGACCGGCTTCGTCACACCCGCCTGGGAGCAGGCCGAGGTGCTGGCACACGTCCTGCGTGGTGAGGAGGCTTCGTACGACGGCCTCCGCAGCGTCGCGCGCCTCCGCGCGACGGGTCTGGAGGTGGCCGTCCTCGGCGATCCGCAGACCGCCGACGGCGAGGTGGTGGAGGTGACGAACCCGATCGCGGGATCACTCCGCCGCC
>CAVZWM010000004.1:0-59013 GCA_963778975.1 uncultured Actinomycetota bacterium | reverse complement strand
TCCAGGACATCAAGATCGGCGATGTCGTCGAATCGTTCGAGATGCGCGAGATCCCGCGCGCCTGACAGCTCCGGCTGCCGGCGCCTGTTCATCCAGGTATGCAGGCCAATGGGCACTTCCCACGGTCACCTGATCGTGGGAAGTGCCCATTCGGCGACATACCGTGGTGAAGCAACACCACCAACGTTCCACCCACCTGAGGACCAGCCATGACCAACCCCCGCGTCCGCAAGATCGCCGACCGCATCCAGGTGATCGTCGCCGAGATGCTCGAGCGCCGGATCAAGGACCCGCGCCTCGGCTTCGTCACGATCACCGACGTCCGCGTCACCGGCGACAGCCAGCAGGCCACGATCTTCTACACCGTCCTCGGTGCCGACGAGGACCTCGCGAGCACCGCTGCCGCGCTCGAGTCGGCCAAGGGCGTGATCCGCTCCGAGGTCGCCAAGCAGCTCGGCATGCGCATCGTGCCGACGCTCACCTTCATCCCCGACGCGCTGCCCGAGAGCGCGCGCGCCCTCGACGAGGTGCTCGCCCGGGCCAAGCAGCTGACGAGGCCGTCGCCGCCCAGCGCGGCGCGGCCTACGCCGGCGAGGAAGACCCGTACAAGAAGCCCCGCCCGAGTCCGACGAGGACGACGCGGACGACGTCGACGAGGTCGCTCAACGACGCTCGACGAGGACGAGGTCGCCGACTGATGGCGGGTCCGGCCTGGTCGTCGTCGACAAGTCCGCGGGCATGACGTCGCACGACGTCGTCGCTCGCGTACGCCGACTGGCGGGCACCCGCAAGGTCGGCCACGCCGGCACGCTGGACCCGATGGCGACCGGCGTGCTGGTCCTCGGGGTCAACCGGGCCACCCGGCTGCTCGGCCACCTGATGCTGACCGAGAAGGCCTACGACGCCACGATCCTGCTCGGCGCCTCGACGACGACCGACGACGCGGAGGGCGAGGTGGTCGCCGCGACCGCCGCCGACATCCTCCAGCCCGGCGTGGTCGACGCCGGCTCCGCGAGCTGGTCGGCGAGATCGACCAGGTGCCGACCGCCGTCTCTGCGATCAAGGTCGACGGGAAGCGCGCCTACCCGCGTGCGCGAGGGAGAGCAGGTCGAGCTCAAGGCGCGGCCGGTGACGATCCACGAGCTGACCGTCATCGGCCGCGGACGTCCGCGAGCACCCGAGGTCGACATCTCGGTGCGCTGCTCGAGTGGGACCTACATCCGCGCCATCGCCCGTGACCTCGGCGCAGCGCTGGGGGTCGGCGGACACCTGACCGTGCTGCGGCGTACGGCGGTGGGGCGCTTCGACCTGCGTCCGCGCACACCCTGGACGAGCTCGCCGACGACCTCACCCTTGTGCCGATCGCCGACGCCGCGCGGGCGACGTTCCCCTCCGTCGACCTCGACGACGAGCACGCAGCCGACGTGCGCGTCGGTCGATCGCTGCGAGCTCGCCCTGCCGGGCCCCGGCGAGCACGCGCTGTTCGCGCCGGACGGCGAGTTCCTGGCGCTGTACGAACCGACGGGAGCCGGGCTCGACCTGTCGGCGGTCTTCGTCGGGTGTGCGACTACCCGTGCGGGTGCTCAGAGGTCTAGACCGATCAGGAACTTCGTTCGCACGTCGGCCTCGGAGGAGGAATGTGTCGGCCATGACGTCAGCCCCGACCGAGGGCGACGGCCGACGGGAGGAACTCATGACTATGAAGACAATCGGCGCCGCTCTGGTGAGCGCCGCCCTCGTCGCGTCGCTCGCAGGAACTGCGGTCACCGCCGAGGCAGCACCCGCGACGTCGAAGGTGGCCGCGCCCGTCGCGGTGACCATCGATGCCAAGCGCATGATCACGATGCCCACGACAGTGCAACCGGGCGTCAACGAGTTCGTTGTCACGAGCGAGAAATCGTCCGGCTTCCAGCTGGGTCACCTCGCCGAGGGCTACACCCTCGACGAGCTCGAAGCGGATCTGAAGGGCTTCGACAAGGGTGACCTCAAGGCACAGCGGCACTTCGAGGCCAACGCGACCCTCATCGGGGGGGTCTCTACGGTTCCGGACAAGGCGGGAACGTTCTGGGTCGACCTCGAGCCGGGCACCTACGTCGCGCTCGACGTCGCCGGCAAGACCAACGCCGCGAAATGGGTCACGCTCACGGTCAGCGGCCTCGACACGGGTCTGAGCATGCCGTCGGGCGGCACGGTCAAGGCGGTGCGTGACGCGAAGTGGGCCAACAAGCCCGCATCGATTCCGCACAAGGGCACGCTGACCTTCAAGAACCGCTCCTCCAAGAACCACTTCGTGGTGCTGACGAAGATGAACAAGGGCGCCACGCTGGCGGACGTCAAGGAGTTCCTGATGACCGAGGAGGGTCCGCCGCCGGTGGACTTCTCGAAGGCGATCGACACCGCCGTCATCAGTCCCGGGCACGACCTGGCACTCAAGTTCAAGCTGCCCGCCGGCACCTACGCCATGCTGTGCTTCTGGCCCGACGCCAGCATGGGCGGCATGCCGCACGCCGCGATGGGGATGATCCGCACGATCAAGCTCCGCTGAGCCGCTCACCCCGCGGGGGGCCCCGCGGCGCCGGTCTGGGAGCCGGTGCCGCGGGGATGGGGTGCGAGCCGCGTACGCCCTGACCGCGCGTCGGTAGGCTGCCGCCGTGCAGATCTGGTCCTCCTTCGACGACGTGCCCGGCGACCTCGGCCCGACCGTCGTCACGATCGGCAACTTCGACGGCGTCCACCTCGGGCACCAGCACGTGCTGCAGCAGGCGCGTGCGACCGCCGACGAGCTCGGGGTCGAGAGGTCGTGGTCGTCACCTTCGACCCGCACCCATCGCCGTGCTCCGGCCCGAGCACGCGCCGCCGACGCTGACCAACATCGAGACCCGGCTGCGCCTCCTCGAGGCGGCCGGCGTCGACGCGGTCCTGGTGGTGCCGTTCGACCGCGACATCGCGCCTGGACCCCGCGAGGAGTTCATCGACCGCGTGCTGGTCGGCCGCTGCATGCCCGCGCCGTCGTGGTCGGCGCCAACTTCCGGTTCGGCAACCGCGCCGCCGGCGACGTGGCCCCTTGCGCGACGGCCGGGGAGACCCGCGGCTTCGTGGTCGAGGGCGTCGCGCTCGACGGTGGTCCGCAGGTGTGGAGCTCGACCTACATCCGCAACTGCCTGGCGGCCGGCGACGTGGCCGGAGCGGCCGAGGCACTGGGCCGTCCGTTCACGGTCCGCGGCGGCGTGGTCGCGCGGGTGACCAGCGCGGGCGCGAGCTCGGCTTCCCGACCGCCAACGTGCCGACGCC
This sequence comes from uncultured Actinomycetota bacterium, assembly GCA_963778975.1. Taxonomy (GTDB): domain Bacteria; phylum Actinomycetota; class Actinomycetes; order Propionibacteriales; family Nocardioidaceae; genus Nocardioides. Next base: position 55,722 of record CAVZWM010000004.1, on the reverse strand, counting down.
GGTCGACGGCGCCGCACCCGCCGACGGTGTCTACGCCGGCCGGCTGACCCGCCTCGACACCGGCGAGACCTATCCCGCCGCGATCTCGGTGGGCACCAACCCGACCTTCGACGGCGAGCGCGAGCGCCGTGTCGAGTCCTACGTCCTGGACCGCGACGACCTCGAGCTCTACGGCGTCGAGGTCGAGGTCGCCTTCGTCGAACGGCTGCGCGGGATGGTGAAGTTCGACGGCATCGACGCCCTGGTCGAGACCATGCACGGCGACGTACGCCGTGCTCGCGAGATCCTGACGTGACTGAGCGCGAGCCGGAGCCGCGCGCGCGAGGCGGAGGCGTGGTTCGTCGCCCACGGGCTGCCCTACTTCGTCGACGACATCCGCGACCACGTACGCCGCAGGCTCCAGCCGCCTGCTGGTCAGCGCCGTCACGGCCTGCTCGTCGCCGTCCCGGCAGCGCTGGTCGGCGGTCTCGTGGGCGGCAGACCACGGTCTCCGGCGGCATCACGGCGGGCGTCGACCACCGTCATCCTGGTGGGCGCCTCTACGCAGCGCCGCGCGCTGCAGGTCCGGCTGATCGCCACGTGGGCCCTGCGGCACGACCTTCGCCAGTCTCGAGCTGCTGTTCCCGCTGGCGACCCGGGCGCTGCCGATGCTGCTGCTGTTCGTGACGTTCCTCTTCATCAACACCGAGGTCTGGATGGTCGCCTCCGCCCTCGACGGCGGCGTCCTGTGGGGCGCCGTGCTGCTGTTCGCCGCGGTCGCGATCGGCTTCCTGGTCGTCCGGCTGATCGAGGAGGTCGACCGGCTCGACGACGAGGTCTCGCCCGACGAGGTCGTCGACCACTGCGCCGACACCCGCTGGCGCCGGGCGAGCGAGCTCCGGCGACGACCGCGGACGCGGTCGCGGCCTGCAGCGGGCCAACCTGGTGCTGGTGCTGCTCATCACCCAGGCCGTCCAGGTGCTGCTGCTGGCGCTGGCCGTCTTCGCGTTCTTCATCGTCTTCGGCGCGGTCGCGATGGACGGGGCAGGTCCTGGAGTCGTGGATCGGGGCGCGCACCGACCTACCCGCGGGCATCCGGCCCGTCAGCCGCGAGCTGGTGCAGGTGTCGGTCGTTCCTGGCGGCCTTCAGCGGCCTCTACTTCGCGGTCTACGCCGTCACCGACGAGACCTACCGGGTGAGTTCTTCACCGCGATCCTGCGCGAGCTCGAGCAGGCGCTCAGGGTGCGCGTGGGCTACCTCCGCGCGCGACCGCTGACCCCGGCGCTCGCGGCCAGCCCCGGGCATGGGTCGAGCGGTGAGTGCGGCGGTTCCCGCGACGGGAAGCCGCCTCACTCACCGCCGAACTCAGGCGTCGAGGTCCTGCTCGACCAGCGCGGCGATCGCGTCGACCGCGGCCTGGTCGTCGCCGGCCACCTCGACGGTGTCGCCGTTGCCGGCGCCCAGGGTCATGATCATCAGCGAGGAGCTGGCGTCGACCCCGTTGATGGTCACCTCGGAGCCGAGCTCCCCGGCCTTCTCGGCGATGATCGCGGCGGGGCGGGCGTGCAGGCCGACGGCGGAACCGACGACGACAGACTTGCTGGGCATGAATGCTCCTTTGTGCGGTGTGGTTGAGGTGATGCGATCAGACGGTAGCGAGGTCGGGGTCGGCCTTGCCGAGCTCTTCGGCGACGATGACCAGGGCCGCCGCGACCAGCGTGCCCGCCACGAGGGCGATGACGAAGCCCAGGACGCCGTCGACGGCGAACAGCACGAAGATGCCGCCGTGCGGGGCCCGCAGGCGACACGTCCAGGCCCATCGACAGTGCGCCGGTGACCGCGCTGCCGGCCATGATCGACGGGATCACGCGCAGCGGGTCGGCCGCGGCGAACGGGATGGCACCTTCGGTGATGAAGGAGGCTCCCATCGCCCAGGCAGCCTTGCCGTTCTCGCGCTCGGGAATGGTGAAGAGCTCCGGGGCGGACGACGGTGGCCAGGGCGAGCGCCAGCGGCGGGACCATGCCGGCGAGCATGACCGCGGCCATCACCTTGAGCTCGGGTGCGTCCGTCGCCGTGGCGGCGGCGCCGAGGCCGGTGGCGGCGAAGGCGTAGGCGGTCTTGTTGAGCGGGCCGCCCATGTCGAAGGCCATCATCAGGCCGAGGATGATGCCCAGGATGATCGCCGAGCCGCCCTGCAGGCTGTTGAGCCCGTCGCTCAGGGCCTCCATGAGGGCCGCCAGGGGCTTGCCCAGGACGACGAGCATGACGAACCCGGAGATGAGCGTGGCCAGGAGCGGGATCACGAGCACGGGCATCAGGCCGCGCATCCAGGTCGGCACCTTCCAGCCGGTGATCCAGTGGGCCACGATGCCGGCGAGCACGCCGCCGACGATGCCGCCGAGGAAGCCGGAGTTGAGGGTGCCGGCGATGGCGCCCATCACGAAGCCGGGCGCGATGCCCGGGCGGTCGGCGATGGCGTAGGCGATGTAGCCGGCGAGCGCCGGGACCAGGAAGCCGAAGGCCGCCGCCCCGAGCGTGAACAGCAGCGCGCCGAGGTAGGCGAAGAACGGGCTGTCGAACAGGGCGTTCTCGAGTCCGAGCTCGTCGAGGTCGGGCAGGTTGAAGAACGTGTTGTCCACGGCGATGGCCTGGCCGTCGGTCGGTGATGTCGTAGCCGCCGAACAGGAAGCCGAGCGCGATCAGCAGACCGCCGGCCGCGACGAACGGGATCATGTAGGAGACGCCGGTCATCAGCACGCGTCGGGCCGTCGCGCCGAACGACTCCTTGCCGCCGGACGTGGCGCCGGCCTCGGCGGCGGTGCCCTCGACCCGGGGAGCGTTGGGGTCGTCGGCGTAGCGCAGCGCCTCGGCGATCATCGCGTCGGCGTCGTCGATCGGGCGCTTCACGCCGGAGGAGACCATCGGCTTGCCGGCGAAGCGCCCGCGGTCGCGCACGCCCACGTCGACCGCGAAGATCACGGCGGCGGCCCTGGAGATCGTCTCGGGCGAGAGCGGCGTGGAGCCGGCCGAGCCCTGGGTCTCGACCTGCGATCGCGACGCCTGCCTTCTCGGCGGCGGCCTCGAGGGCCTCGGCGGCCATGTAGGTGTGGGCGATGCCGGTCGGGCAGGCGGTGACGGCGACGAGCGACTTGCCGGACGGCAGCAGGCGTCGCAGCGGGGCTGGCCGCGGGGGCAGCCGAGGCGGAGGCGCAGGCGGCGGCGTGGCCTGGCCGGCGGAGCTGCGCGGGCTCGTCGAGGGCCAGGTCGATCAGCTCGACGACCTCCTCGGGCGTCTCGGCCGACGCGCAGGGAGTCGGTGAACGCCGGCTTGACCAGCGAGCGGGCCAGCTTGGTGAGGAGCTGGAGGTGGGTGGCGTCGCCACCGGCCGGGGCCGCGATCAGGAACGCCAGGTCGGCCGGGCCGTCCTTGGCGCCGAAGTCGACCGGCGGGGTCGAGCCGGGCGAAGGCCAGGGTCGGCTCGGAGACGCCGGTCGTGCGGCAGTGCGGGATCGCGATGCCGCCGGGCAGGCCGGTGCTGGAGGTCTCCTCGCGGGCGAAGGCGTCGGCGATGAGCTGGTCGAGGTCGTCGGCGCGTGCGGCGTCGTTGACGACGGCGGCGAGGCCACGGATCACGTCGGCCTTGTCCGCGCCCCAGCTGGCGTCGAGGCGCACCAGTTGGGTGTTGATGAGATCGGTCATGCGCTGCCTCCCAAGACAGTGACGGTGACGAGCTCGGTGCGAAGATGCGCCGGCTCGGGGATGGTGGTGCCGGGCAGACCTGCGGCGGCGCTGCCGTAGGCCACGGCCAGTGCCAGGCGGTCGGGGGCGGGGAGCCCCCGGATGTCGCCGAGCAGATAGCCGAACAGGCTGGAGTCGCCGGCACCGACGGTGCTGACGACGGTGGTCGGTCGGGGGAGCGGCGTGCCAGGCGCCCTCGGCGGTGACGAGCACGGCGCCGTTGCCGCCCAGCGTCGCCAGCACCGTGCCGACGCCACGATCGATCAGGGTGCGCGCCGCGACGGCTGCCTTCTCCGGGTCGTTCTCGAGCTCGTCGGCGTCGCCGCCGGTGAAGGACGCGAGCTCGTCCCCGTTGGGCTTCATCAGGTCGGGGGCCGAGTCCGGCAGCGCGTCGACGAGCGCCCGGAGCGGGGCCTCGCTGGTGTCGACCGCGACCCTGGCGTCGAGGGCACGCAGGCGGCGTACGAGCTCGGCATAGAACTCCGGTGGCGCACCCGCCGGCAGCGAACCGGCCAGCACCGTCCAGCTCGCGCCCGGCGCGCGGGCGAGCAGCGTGCTGGCCATGGCCTCGAGGTGGACGGCGTCGACGGTCGCGCCGGGGGAGTTGAGCTTGGTGGTGGTGCCGTCCGGCTCGGTGATCGTGACGTTGACGCGCACGTCGCCGGCGGGCCGGACCGGACGGCAGTCGATGCCGGCCGACAGCAGCTCCATCACGAACGGGTCGTCCTTGGCCGCGGGAGGACGGCGAGCGTCGGCTCGCCGGCGCTGACCGAGGCGCGGGAGATGTTGACGCCCTTGCCGCCGGCCTGGGAGGTCACCGAGACGACCCGCTGCACCTGGCCGCGGGCGAGCTCGCCGGCCAGGGTGATCGTGCGGTCGATGCTCGGGTTGGGAGTGAGGGTGAGGATCACGCGATCACCACTTCCACGTCGGCCGCAGCGAGCGCTGACGCGTCGTCGTCGGAGATTCCGGAGTCGGTGATCAGCACGTCGATCTCGCTGAGCGCGGCGAACCGCAGCGATGACTCGACGCCGATCTTGGTGGAGTCGGCAAGCACGACCGTACGCCGACCGGCGGCCGCGATGGCGCGTTTGGTCGCCGCCTCGTCGCGATCGGGTGTCGTCAGGCCGTGGGTGGTGCTCAGCCCGTTGGTCGCGAGGAAGGAGACGTCGGCGCGGATGTCGTCCAGGGCCGCGACCGTGTCGGCGCCGACGGCGGCGTGCGTGGTCGGGCGCACCCTGCCGGGCAGCAGGAACAGCTCGATGTGCGGCAGGCCGGCGAGTCGGGCGGCGACCGGCACCGCGTGGGTGACCACGGTCAGCCGGTGGTCGCGGGGGAGCAGCGCGGCGAAGCGCGCGGTGGTCGAGCCGGCGTCGATGACGATCATCGAGCCGGGCGGGGGCAGCAGCGCGATGGCGGCGGCCGCGATCGCGTCCTTGGCGTCGGTGTTGGCCAGGTCGCGCTCGGAGATGCCGGACTCGATCACGGCCAGGGCGCTGGCTGGTACGGCGCCGCCGTGCACGCGCCGGATCAGGCCCATCCGCTCGAGGGCGGAGAGGTCGCGTCGGACGGTCTCGGTGGTGACGGCGAGGTCCTCGGCCAGCTCGGCCACCGACACGCGGCCCTGCTGACTGATCAGCTGGGCCATCGATTGCTGTCGTTCCTCTGCGTACACCCGGAGTCCTTCGGTCGGGGAGACTGTGGCGCCGATCACGTCGTTCTGTGTATGTGTTGTTTTATAGCCGAACCTGTTGAGTGTCAAGTCGAGGTGGCTTACGGTGTGTCCATGACCACATCGACTCCGACCTCCACTGGTTTGCGCGGCACCCCCGTCGTGCCCGGCGTCGCCGCCGGTCCCGCCCTGCTGGTCCGCGGCGAGGTCTCGCCGGAGGCCATCGCGCGCTTCGGCGAGGGCGAGCTTCGCCGACGCCGACGCCGCCATGTCGGCCTTCGACGACGCGGTCACCGCGGTCGTCGACACCTTCCTCCGCAAGGCCGAGAAGGCGACCGGCCCGGCCGCCGAGGTGCTGACCGCGAGCGCCGGCCTGGCTCGCGACAAGGGCCTGCGCGGCGCGGTCGCCAAGAACGTCGCCGCCGGCACGTCGCTGGTGCCGTCGGTGGACGCCGCGGTCGAGCAGTTCGTCTCGATCTTCACCAACATGGGCGGCCTGATGGCCGAGCGCGTCACCGACCTCGAGGACATCGAGCGACGCGTGATCGCCCACCTCGTCGGCGAGCCGGAGCCGGGCGTGCCCACGCCGACCGAGCCGTCGATCCTCGTCGCCGAGGACCTCGCGCCGAGCGACACCTCGGGCCTGGACCCGGAGCGTGATCATCGCCCTGGTCACCGAGCGCGGCGGCGCGACCAGCCACACCGCGATCATCGCCCGCCAGCTCGGCATCCCGTGCGTGGTGGGCGTCGCCGGCGTGATGGACATCGAGGCCGGCACGTTCCTGGTGGTCGACGGCGAGACCGGGTCGGTCGAGATCGGCGGCGACGCCGACGAGGCCGCGACGCGGGTCGCCGCCAGCCGGGAGGCGCGCGCCGCGCTGGCCGCCTGGACCGGACCGGCCGAGACCTCCGACGGCACCCCGGTCAAGCTGCTCGCCAACGTGGCCGACGGGCCCAGCGCCGTACAAGCCAGTGAGGAGCCGGTGCAGGGCGTCGGCCTCTTCCGCACCGAGCTGTGCTTCCTCAACGCCACCGAGGAACCGTCGGCCGAGGAGCAGGGCGAGATCTACGGCCAGGTGCTCGGCGCCTTCGGCGAGGGGCAGTACGTCGTCATCCGCACGCTCGACGCCGGGTCGGACAAGCCGATCGCCTTCGCCACGATGCCCGGCGAGGAGAACCCCGCGCTGGGCGTGCGTGGTCTGCGGCTGTCCTTCGGCAACCCCGGCCTGATGGACCGCCAGCTCGACGGCATCAAGCTGCCGCCGCGCGAGCGGAGCAGCACCGAGACGTGGGTGATGGCGCCGATGGTCGCCACCGTCGCCGAGGCGGCCGAGTTCGCCGAGAAGGTGCGCGCGCGCGGGCTCAAGCCCGGCGTGATGGTGGAGATCCCGAGCGCGGCGCTGCTCGCGCACCGGATGCTCGAGGTCGTCGACTTCCTCTCCATCGGCACCAACGACCTGACGCAGTACACGATGGCCGCCGACCGGATGGCCACCGACCTCGCGCACCTCACCGACCCGTGGCAGCCGGCCGTGCTGCAGCTGATCGCGATCACCGCCGAGGCGGGCAAGCAGGCCGGCAAGCCGGTCGGGGTCTGTGGCGAGGCCGCGGCCGACCCGATGCTCGCGTGCGCGCTCGTCGGGATGGGGATCACGTCGCTGTCGATGGCCGCCCGCGCCGTACGCCCCGTCGGCGCCCAGCTCTCCCGCGTCTCGATGGACACCTGCGAGGCAGCCGCCGAGGCCGCCCTCGTGCCAGCGACCCGATGGCCGCCCGCGACGCGGTGCGCGCACTGCTGGGCGGCTGAGGCCCCGCACGCCAACTCCTCGCCTGCGTCAGGCGAGACCAGCCTCGGGAGATCTGCCTCCCACCCGCGGCGCTGGGGATGTCCCCGGAGGCTCCAACCACCTCAACACGGAGGAAACCATGACATCAGCGTACGACCGCTACCGCGCGGCCGATCTCGACCTGCCGGAAGAAAGCTGGGCCTGGAACCTGTACGGCGCGGGCGAGGAGAACATGGGCAAGGACGATCAACCCGAGCTGCTGCCCATCCCCGAGCCCAATGCCGACCAGATGCTGGTGCGCATCGACAGCGTGGGACTGTGCTTCTCCGACGTGAAGATCCTCCGCCAGGGCGGCAGCCACCCGAAGCTCTACAACCGCGATCTGGCCAAGGAGCCCACCCGACTGGGGCACGAGGTCAGCCTCACGGTCATCGAGGTCGGCGAAAACCTGAAGGACCGGTACCACGCCGGCCAGCGGCTGGCCGTGCAGCCCGACATCTATCAAGACGGCAAGAGCACGGCCTACGGCTACACCATTCCCGGCGGACTGATCCAGTACCACCTGATGGGCTCGGAGATGCTCGACACCGACGACGGTGCCTGCCTGCTGCCCCTCCCTGACACGATGGGGTATGCCGAGGCCTCCACGCTGGAGCCGTGGGGTTGCGTGATGGCCGCCTACACCCAGCGTCGCCGTCTGGAGCCCAGGACCGGCGGGACCATGTGGATCATCGGCCGGCCCGGAGACGAGCGGGAGTACCTCTTCTCCTCCGGTCTGGACGCTCCGGCCACCATTGTGATGACCGACGTGCCCGCCTCGGTGGAGAAGCTGGTGGAGCACACCTCGGCCAAGACGGTCGTGCGCAACGGCATCGGCCCCGATGACTTATCAGGCTTTGGTGGACGAGCTGACCGACGGCGCCGGCTTCGACGACATCGTCATGCTCGATCCCCGTTCCGCAGCGACGGTGGGTGCCGTGGCCAAGCACATTGCCCGGCGGGGCACCCTCAACCTGGTGGGCGAGACCGCCCTGGACGGCCTGGTGGACACCGACGTGGGCCGCCTGCACTACGACTACACCGCCTATCTCGGCGGCCGGGGTCCGGACATCGCCGCCTCCTACGGGGAGGCGCGCAACCGCTGCGACCTGCGTTCAGAGGGCACGACCGTCTTCGTGGGCGCCGGCGGCCCCATGGGGTTGATGCACGTCCAGAGGGCCATCCAACAGCCCGACGGCCCCCGCAAGATCGTCGCCACGGAAGTGAGCGATGACCGCCTGAAGAGCCTCGAGGATCGTCTGGCCCACCTGGCGGAGCGCAACGACTGCGAGCTGTTCACCTTCAACTCCCAGACCGCGAGACCAGTCCCTCCACGACTTCGTCATGGGGATCACCGACAACCGGGGTGCCGACGACGTGGTCGTCAGTGTCCCCATCTCCGACGTGATGGCCGAGGCCGACACCCTGATGAATCCCGACGGCATGCTGGTCTTCTTCGCCGGTGTTCCCAACGGCACCCTGGCGCCGTTGAACCTGAGCGCGGTCTACCTCGACAACGCCCAGTACACCGGGACGTCAGGACTGACCATCCACGATCAGCAGCAGGTGGTGGACCTGGCCGATCAGGGTGACCTCTCTCCGGGATCCATCGTGGGTGCCGTCGGCGGCATGCGGGCGGCCAAGGACGGCCTCCGGGCCCTGGTCGACGGCCGCTACTCCGGCAAGGTCCTGATCTTCCCCCAGATCCACGACCTTCCCCTGATGGGGCTCGACGAGCTGAAGGAGAAGCTGCCGGATGTCGCCGAGAAGCTGGAGCCCGGCGACACGTGGAACGACGAGGCGGAAAAGGCGCTCTTCGACAGCCAGCTGAGCAGTGGGTCGAGCCATTAGTGGCGACCTGGCAGCAGGTGTCGACCACCTGATCCCGCACGACTAGGCCGACACGTTGTCGTATCCAGCGCGCTCTGCACACGTCACCGGGCGTCACGGGGGGTAAATCCACAGATACGGGCAGAAATTCGGCCCGAATGCTTGGCAATATGCCCGTTCGTGAGGTTTACTGGTGTCATCGATGTGATCGGGGTCACCCCGAGTCTGATTTGGAGGAAAGACAGCATGGCGACTACAGAAAGCACTCCCGCGGCCGGCGCGCGCGTCCACGTGCAGAAGTTCGGCACGTTCCTGTCCAACATGATCATGCCCAACATCGGCGCGATCATCGCGTGGGGACTGATCACTGCCCTCTTCATCGAGGTCGGCTGGACGCCCAACGAGAAGATCGCCACGATGGTCGAGCCGACCATCCTCTACCTGCTGCCGATCCTGATCGCCTACACCGGCGGCAAGATCGTGTACGACGTGCGCGGCGGCGTCGTCGGGGCGACGTCCGTCATCGGCGTCATCATGGCGACCTACAACCCGATCTTCGTCGGCGACGACGGCGGGTCGCCGATGTTCCTCGGTGCGATGATCATGGGCCCGCTCACGGCGTACTGCATGAAGCGCGTCGACGCACTGTGGCAGCACCGGATCAAGCCGGGCTTCGAGATGCTCGTCGACAACTTCTCCGCCGGCATCCTGGCCGCACTGATGGCCATCGTCGGCATGTTCGCGCTGGCGCCGGTCCTGCGCCTGGTCATCGACGGGCTCGGCAACGCGGTGGACTTCCTGGTCGACAACGGTCTCCTGCCGATGACCGCGCTGTTCATCGAGCCGGCCAAGGTGATGTTCCTCAACAACGCGATCAACCACGGGGTGCTGACTCCGCTGGGAGTCGAGGAGGCCGCGGAGGCGGGCAAGTCGGTCCTCTTCCTGCTCGAGGCGAACCCCGGTCCCGGCCTCGGCCTGCTCCTCGCCTACACGTTCTTCGGTCGCGGGGTGGCGAAGGCCACGGCCCCGGGTGCGGCGATCATCCAGTTCTTCGGCGGCATCCACGAGGTCTACTTCCCGTTCGTGCTGATGAAGCCGAAGATGATCCTGGCGACCATCGCCGGAGGCATGACGGGCACTTTCCTGTTCGTGCTGTTCGACGTCGGGCTGCGTGCCCCGGCCGCTCCCGGGTCGATCTTCGCCGTCTACGCGCAGACTCCGGCCGGCGACTTCCTCGGCGTCACGCTGGGAGTCCTCGGTGCGGCGGCCGTGTCGTTCCTGGTCGGCTCGGTGCTCCTCAAGCTCGACAGGAGCGATGAGGACGGCGACCTCGGGCAGGCCACTGCCCAGATGGAGTCGATGAAGGGCAAGAAGTCCATCGCCTCGGCGGCGCTCGGCACCGAGGCCGTCGCGGATCGCGAGATCAGGAGCATCGTGTTCGCCTGCGACGCAGGCATGGGGTCGTCTGCCATGGGCGCCTCCGTGCTCCGGAAGAAGATCCGGGACGCCGGGCACGGTGACGTCACCGTGGTCAACAAGGCCATCGCCAACCTCGACGACACCTACGACCTCGTGGTCAGTCACCAGGACCTGAGCGACCGGGCGCGGCAGCGTACGCCCTCCGCGGTCCACGTCTCGGTCGACAACTTCATGGGCAGCCCGCGCTACGACGAGATCGTCGCCATGCTCGGGTCGGGCGGAGCCGCAGTGGCCGAGGAGGCCCCGGACCAGGCCGCGAGCGACGTGCTGGCTCGCGAGTCGATCGTGCTCAACGGCACGGCCCGCACCCGGGACGACGCGATCACCGAGGCCGGCCGCCTCCTGGTGGCCGCCGGTGCCGTGGACGAGTCCTACATCGACTCGATGCACGAGCGTGAGACCTCGGTGTCGACCATGATGGGCAACGGGCTCGCGATCCCGCACGGCACCAACGAGGCCAAGGGCTCGATCCGCCGCTCGGCGATGTCCTTCGTCCGCTACGACGACGGCATCGACTGGAACGGCAAGCCCGCGGAGTTCGTCGTGGGCATCGCCGGTGCCGGCGACGACCACCTCGGGCTGCTGCGCAGCATCGCCACGGTGTTCGCCGACGAGTCGCAGGTGGCCCGGCTCCGTGCCGCCACCTCGGCCGACGAGGTGCTCGCGGTCCTCGACGGGGTGAGTGTCTGACCACACCTCGACAGTCCGTGACGAACGGACCCTCGGATCCTCCGATCCCTGGGTCCGTTCGTCACGGACTAGCGGTGCTCAGGGTCAGCCCGCCGCCGTCACCGCGACAGGTACGCCGTTGAGCGCGGCGTTGCCCGAGACGTCGAGCAGCTCGGGATCGGTGAGGTCGTTGATCGAGACGCCCGCGACCTCGCGGCTGCGCGTCATCAGCACGCCGTCGCGGGCGTGGCCGTAGCCGTGGGGGAGCGAGACCACGCCGGGCATCAGGTCGTCGGTCGCAGCGACCTCGACCTCGACCGACCCGACCCGCGAGGTGACCCGCACCCGCGAGCCGTCGGTGAGCTCACGCGCGGCCAGGTCGGCAGGGTTCATCAGCAGCTGGTGGCGCGGGCGTCCGCGCGTCAGTCGCTCGGAGTTGTGCATCCAGGAGTTGCAGTCCTGCTTGTGCCGCCGCCCGATCAGCACGAGCTCTCCCTCGGCCGGCGTCGCTGCCGCAGCGAGTCGGCGTACGTCGTCCACGACGAGCGGCGGGCGCGAGGTCGATCCGCTTGTCCTTCGACGGCAGCCGCTCGGGCAGCTGGCCGCCGCGCAGCGGGCCGAGGTCGATGCCGGCCGGTCGCTGGCGCAGCTTCCTCAGCGTCACCCCGCTGTCGCCGCGCCGCAGCAGCTGGCCGATCAGGAAGGTCGGGCTCGCGGTGAGTCGCGCGCGCTGGACCAGCCGCTTGCGCAGCGGTGCCTTGCGGTGGAGTCGTGACGTGGTGCGCAGGGTGATCTCGCGGAAGATCTCCCAGTCGTGGCGCTGGTCCTTGTCCTTCTCGAAGACCGCCGGGGTGAAGCGCGCGGTGTCGCGCACGGCGAGCAGGTGGAAGACCAGGTCGTAGTGGTCGCGCTCCAGCGCGGTGGTCGGCGGCAGGATCACGTCGGCGTGACGGGTGGTCTCGTTGACGTAGATGTCGACGGCGGCCATGAAGTCCAGGTCCTCGAGCGCCGCGTCGAGGCGGGCGCCGTCCGGCGTCGACAGCACCGGGTTGCCGGCGACCGTCAGCACCGCGCGGACCTGGCCCTCGCCGGGTGTCTCGATCTCCTCGCGCAGCGCGGAGACCGGCAGCTCGCCGGCCGTCTCCGGGAGCCCGCGCACCCGCGAACGCCAGGCGTCGTGGTGCCCACGCCCGATCAGGCCGGTGCCGACCGCGTCGATGGCCGGGGAGGTGAACATCGCACCCCCCACCCGGTCGAGGTTGCCGCTGATCACGTTGAGGCAGTTGACCGCCCACTGGCACACCGAGCCCCACGGCCCGGCCGAGACGCCGACCCGGCTGTAGACGACGCCGGCGTCGGCTGCCCGCGAGCTCGCGGGCCAGGCGCCGGATCTCCTCGGCCGGCAGCCCGCTCATCGCCTCGGCCCGCTCGGGCGTGAAGTCGGCGACGAGCTCGACGACCGTGGCCAGCCCGTCGACGTACGACGCCACCTCGGGGACGTCCTCGGCCTCGGCGGTCAGGACGTGCAGCATCGCCAGCAGGACGAAGGCGTCGGAGCCGGGCCGGACGAAGTGGTGCTCGTCGGCGACCTTGGCGGTCTCGGTGTGGCGCGGGTCGAGCACGACCATCCGCCCGCCGCGGGCGTGCAGGTCGCGGACGCGGTTCGGGAAGTCGGGCACCGTCATCAGCGAGCCGTTGGACGCCATCGGGTTGGCGCCGATGACCAGGAACCACGACGTGCGGTCGATGTCGGGGATCGGCAGGAAGCAGCTGGTGCCCGAACATCAGGTGCGCCACCAGCTGGTGGGGGAGCTGGTCGACCGACGTGGCCGAGTAGCGGTTCTTCGTCCGGAAGGACTTGAACATCGCCGTGCCGTGGGTCATCGACCCGAGGCTGTGGGCGTTGGGGTTGCCGAGGTAGATGCCGAGCGCGTCGTCGCCCGTGCTCGTTGATGACGCGCGCCAGGTTGTCGGCGACCAGGTCGAACGCCTCGTCCCAGCCGATCTCCTCCCAGCCGCCGCCGCCGGTCGCCACGACCCGCCTGACCGGGCGCCGCAACCGGTCGGGGTCGGCGTACACGTCGGCGATGGCGACGCCCTTGGGGCAGATGTGCCCGCGCGAGAGGGGATCGTCGGCGTTGCCCCGGACGCTGACCACCGTCGCGCCCCTCGACCGTCAGCTCGAGGCCGCAGATGGCCTCGCAGAGGTTGCAGACGCCGATGCGCTTCTCGCTCATGGCGCGATCGTGCCACGGATCGCGGACCCGGCACCGCCCTGCGGGGGGTTGTCAGCGATCGGGCCAGCACGTCAGACTCACCGCGGCCTCGGGAGCACCGGGGCGCGCCTAGAGAGTGGAGTAGTCATGGGTTTCGGAGGACCGATCGGCCTCATCGTCGTCGGACTTGTCCTGTCGTTCGCGTTCACCGAGGAGCAGATCGGCGCCGCTGCAGATCACTACGCTGGGCTGGATCCTCGTCCTCGCCGGCGCGCTGTGGCTGGTGCTGACCGCTGGTGCAGCAGAACACCAAGCGCCGCCACACGACCACCGCCACCGCCACCGACGCCGAGGGGCGTCAGGCCACGACGCAGCGCACGACCGAGTCGGACCCGCCGGCCCCGCCCGCCGTCTGAGCTCGCCGCACCAGCCCCGCCGATCGCCGGCGGGGCTCCGTCGTCCGCCCGCCCGCGGATTGGGCGGCCGGCGCGGGCCCTCGCTATGCTTCTGCGGTTGCCCGCGCGGGCGACATCGCCGTACAAACGGCCGCGGATCCAGAGTGCCCCGGTGAACAGGCCCGGGCGCGCCGCGCAACGAGACGGAAGGAGCCTTCGCATGTCGATCGGTACCGACGCGGAGACCAAGAAGAAGATCATCGCCGAGTACGCCGTCGGCCGAGGGCGACACCGGTTCCCCCGAGGTGCAGATCGCGCTGCTGAGCCACCGCATCACCCACCTCACCGAGCACCTCAAGACGCACAAGCACGACCACCACAGCCGTCGTGGCCTGCTGCTGCTCGTCGGCCAGCGCCGTCGTCTGCTCAACTACCTGCAGAAGACCGAGATCGAGCGCTACCGCTCGATCGTCGAGCGCCTCGGCCTGCGTCGATGATTGATGGAGCGGTTCCCCGCCGGGGAGCCGCTCTTCTCAGCTTCAGGCCACGTCAGCCGCACTCCGGTCATCGGCCGCGCTAGGGTCGATCCGGAGCTTCCACAACTGAACACACACCCACCAGGAGCGACCCGCACGTCCGGCTCGGTCCTCGGTAGTGGCCTTCAGATCACACGGATCTGCGGGCCTCGATCGAAGACCGGCCCCGCGGGACCTTCGACGGTCCACCGTGAGCGGACGTCGCGGATCGCTCCGCGAAGAGAAAGGGAACCTCTTCCACGAGGGACCCATCATTTCTGCCGTCGAGACCGTTCTCGACAACGGCAAGTTCGGCACGCGCACCATCAAGTTCGAGACCGGCCTGCTGGCCCGTCAGGCCGCCGGCTCGGTCACCGCCTACCTCGACGACGAGACCATGCTGCTCTCGGCGACGACCGCCGGCAAGACGCCCAAGGACCACTTCGACTTCTTCCCGCTCACCATCGACGTCGAGGAGCGGATGTACGCCGTGGGCCAGATCCCCGGCTCCTTCTTCCGCTCCGAGGGTCGCCCGGGCGAGGACGCGATCCTCACCTGCCGCCTGATCGACCGGCCGCTGCGCCCGACCTTCAAGAAGGGTCTGCGCAACGAGGTCCAGGTCGTCATCACCGTCATGGCGCTCGACCCCGACATGCCCTACGACGTGCTGGCGATCAACGCCGCGTCGCTGTCCACCCAGCTCTCCGGCCTGCCGTTCTCCGGCCCGGTCGGCGGCGTCCGCGTCGCCCTCATCGAGGGCCAGTGGGTCGCGTTCCCGACGCACTCGCAGCTCGAGACCGCCGTCTTCGACATGGTCGTCGCCGGTCGCGTCACCGACACCGGTGACGTCGCGATCATGATGGTCGAGGCCGAGGCCACCGAGGAGACCATCGAGCTCGTCCAGCGGTGGCCAGAGGCGCCCACCGAGGAGGTCGTGGCCGGTGGCCTCGACGCCGCGAAGCCCTTCATCAAGCAGCTCATCGAGGCCCAGGCCGAGCTCGCCGCCGAGTCCGCCAAGCCGGTCCAGGAGTTCCCGATCTTCCTCGACTACGAGGACGACGTCTACGCCGCCGTCGAGGCCGCTGCGAAGGACGACGCCGGCGTCGCGATGACCATCGCCGACAAGCAGGAGCGCGAGGTCGCGCACGACGAGATCAAGGGCGCGCTGCTCGAGAAGCTCGCCGGCCAGTTCGAGGGTCGCGAGAAGGAGATCGGCGCGGCGTTCCGCTCGCTGACCAAGTCGCTCGTCCGCGAGCGCGTCCTGCGCGACAAGGTCCGCATGGACGGTCGCGGCCTCGCCGACATCCGCCCGCTGCACGCCGAGGTCGGCGTGATCCCGCGCGTCCACG
The DNA here is from genome assembly GCA_963778975.1 of uncultured Actinomycetota bacterium. GTDB lineage: Bacteria > Actinomycetota > Actinomycetes > Propionibacteriales > Nocardioidaceae > Nocardioides. The sequence goes on along the minus strand of CAVZWM010000004.1, from coordinate 40,051 downwards.
GCTCGGCGCTGTTCGAGCGTGGCGAGACCCAGATCCTGGGCGTCACCACCCTCAACATGCTCAAGCTGGAGCAGCAGCTCGACACGCTGTCCCCGGAGAAGCACCGCCGCTACATGCACAAGTACGTCTTCCCGCCGTTCTCCACCGGCGAGACCGGTCGCGTGGGCTCGCCCAAGCGTCGCGAGGTCGGCCACGGTGCGCTCGCGCGCCGCGCCATCCTGCCCGTGCTGCCGACGCGCGAGGAGTTCCCCTACGCCATCCGCCAGCTCTCCGAGGCGATGGGCTCCAACGGCTCCACCTCGATGGGCTCGGTCTGTGCGGCCACCCTGTCGCTGCTGCAGGCCGGTGTGCCGCTCAAGGCGTCCGTCGCCGGCATCGCGATGGGTCTCATCTCCGATGAGGTCGACGGCAAGACGGAGTACGTCGCGCTGACCGACATCCTCGGTGCCGAGGACGCGTTCGGCGACATGGACTTCAAGGTCGCCGGCACGCGGGAGTTCGTCACCGCGCTCCAGCTCGACACCAAGCTCGACGGCATCCCGGCCGAGGTCCTCGCTGCGGCGCTGACCCAGGCCCGCGACGCCCGTCTGGCGATCCTCGACGTCATGGCCGAGGCCATCGACGCCCCCGAGGAGATGTCGGTCCACGCCCCGCGGATCATCACGATCCGGGTGCCCGTCGACAAGATCGGTGAGGTCATCGGCCCGAAGGGCAAGATCATCAACCAGATCCAGGACGACACGGGCGCGACCCTGTCGATCGAGGACGACGGCACGGTCTACATCGGCGCGACCAACGGCGAGGCGGCCGAGGCCGCCAAGAACGCCGTCAACGCGATCGCCAACCCGACCATGCCCGAGGTCGGCGAGCGCTACCTCGGCACCGTCGTCAAGACGACCAACTTCGGTGCGTTCGTCTCGCTGATGCCCGGCAAGGACGGCCTGCTCCACATCAGCAAGCTCCGCGCCCTGGCCGGCGGCAAGCGCGTCGAGGCCGTCGAGGACGTCCTCTCGGTGGGCCAGAAGATCCAGGTCGAGATCGCCGAGATCGACGACCGCGGCAAGCTCTCGCTGGTCCCCGTCGTCGAGGACGAGGCCGGCTCCGAGGAGTCGGACGCCGAGGCCACCGAGTCCGAGTGACCTGATGCGTCATCCACGACCGGCCGGCCCACTGCTGGCCGGTCGTGGCGTTTCACCCGCGCTCCACCCGGAAGGACCCCTGTGCAGAAGAACGGCACCACCCGCACGCTCCAGACCGTCAAGGACGCCGACGGGCGGTGACCTCGCGCGTACGGCGTACGGTCCTGCCCGGCGGGCTGCGGATCGTCACCGAGCAGATGGCCGGTGTCCCGCTCGGCCAGCATCGGCGTGTGGGTCAACGTCGGGTCGCGCGACGAGACGCCGGCCCTGCACGGCTGCTCCCACTTCCTCGAGCACCTGCTCTTCAAGGGCACCCGCGAGCGCAGCGCGCTCGACATCTCGGTCGAGCTCGACGCGGTGGGCGGCGAGTTCAACGCCTTCACCGCCAAGGAGTACACCTGCTTCCACGCGCGGGTGCTCGACGACGACCTGCCGCTCGCGGTCGACGTGCTCGGCGACATGATCACCAACTCGCTGATCACCGAGGCCGACGTCGAGGCCGAGCGCGACGTGATCCTCGACGAGATCGCGATGCACGACGACGACCCCGACGACGTGGTCCACAACCTCTTCGCCCACCAGGCGTGGGGCGACACCCCGCTGGGTCGCCCGATCGCCGGCACCGACGGCGTCGATCACCTCGATGAGCCGCGACCAGATCGACCGCTTCTACCGGCGCCACTACCGCCCCGACAACATGGTCGTCGCGGTCGCCGGCAACCTCGACCACGCCACCGTCGTGCGCCAGGTGAAGAAGGCCTTCGGCCGCGAGGGCTTCCTCGAGGGCGACGCCGTTCCCGACCGCGCCCGCGCAGTCCGAGCGGCCCGCGCCGTACGTCCCGGGCGAGTCGCGCACCGTCCGCGCCCCTTCGAGCAGGTCAACCTCGTCCTCGGCGTCAAGGGCCTCACCCGCACCGACGAGCGTCGCTACGCCCTCGGCGTCCTCAACACCGCCCTCGGCGGCGGCACCTCGTCGCGGCTCTTCCAGGAGGTCCGCGAGCACCGCGGGCCTGGCCTACTCGGTCTACTCCTTCGCCTCCCACCACGCCGACGCCGGCCTCGTCGGCGTCTCGGTCGGCTGCCTGCCCGGCAAGCTACGACGAGGTGCTCGAGACCGTCCGTGCCGAGCTGGCCAAGGTCGCGGCCGACGGCATCACCGCCGACGAGCTCGAGCGCGGCAAGGGCCAGCTCCAGGGCGGACTCGTGCTCGGCCTGGAGGACTCCGGCTCGCGGATGTCGCGCCTCGGCAAGGCCGAGCTGGTCTACGACGAGCTGCTCTAGCATCGACGAGGTGATCGCCCGCATCGACGCCGTCACCCTCGAGGACGTCCGCGAGCTGGCGCGCCGAGCTGTTCACCCAGCCCGAGATCCTGGCGGTCGTCGGATCCGAGACGCTGAGCCGGAGCCGGCCGCTCGGTCAGCGCTTGGCGATGATCCCGATGACCGGGGGAGCCTTCTGCTCCACCACGGTGACCCGGAAGCCGCCGCGCAGCAGGTTCTCCGAGGTCTTCTTGACGATGTTGGGCACGAGCTCGGGCCGGGTGGCCTCGTAGAAGAGGTAGACGGCACCGCCGGGCACGACGCGCTCGTGCAGCAGGGCGATCTCGTCGTCGCAGTGGCGCACCCAGAACAGGTTCACGTTGAAGGCGAACACCTTGTTGAGCCGCTTGACCGGCACGCGCAGGGTGGCGAGGTCGATCTGGCGGACGACGAGCCGGCCGGCGTCGACGTACTTCTGGTTGCGGCGCTTGGTGCGGTCGACGCCGGACTCCGAGCGGTCGATCGCGAACAGCTTTCCGGTCTCCAGGTTGGAGCAGATCACCTCGGCTCCGGCGCCGGCGCCGCACCCGATCTCGAGGACCTGGTCGCCGGGTTGGACGTCCATGAGCTCGACGGCCCACCTGATGCGCGGCGGGATCGTCTGAGTGAGGCATGACCCCAGCCTGCCAGATCCGCGTGCCCGAGTCAGCCACCGCCACTCCCTGGGCGTGCACGACGCTAGGTTGGAGCCCGTGAGCACAGTGATTCACGAAGTGCGCGTCGGTGTCCTGGGTGCCCGCGGCAAGGTCGGCACCGAGGTGTGCCGGGCCGTCGAGCAGGCCCCCGACCCGAGCTGGTGGCCAGCCATCGACGCCGGCGACGACGTCGCGCGACCTCGTCGCGCAGCGGCGCCCAGGCGGTCGTCGACTTCACCCACCCCGACGTGGTCATGGACAACCTCGCTTCTGCATCGAGCACGGCATCCACGCCGTCGTCGGCACCACCGGCTTCGACGACGCCCGGCTCGACCAGCTCCGCGACTGGCTCGGCGACGCGCCCCGGTCGGGCGTGCTGATCGCCCCCAACTTCTCCATCGGCGCGATCCTGATGATGCGCTTCGCCGCCCAGGCGGCGCCGTTCTTCGAGTCCGTCGAGGTCGTCGAGCTGCACCACCCCGACAAGGCCGACGCGCCGTCCGGCACGGCGCGGCGTACGGCGGAGCTGATCGCCGAGGCGCGCCGGGACGCCGGCAGCGCCCCGATGCCCGACGCCACCTCCACCGGCCTCGACGGCGCGCGCGGCGCCGACGTCGACGGCGTCCGCGTCCACGGGCTGCGGATCCGCGGGCTGGTGGCCCACCAGGAGGTCATCCTCGGCGGACTGGGGGAGACCCTCACGATCCGGCACGACTCGCTCGACCGGGTGTCCTTCACGCCGGGCGTCCTGACCGGGCTGCGCGCGATCGCGAGCACCCCGGGCTCACCGTCGGGCTCGAGCACTTCCTGCCGCTCGACTGAGGGTCGGGCTCGGTCGGCTCGACGTGGCGGCATCTGACTTCGGATGGGCCGACCTGAGCGCGAGCCTCCGACGCGGATCCGTGACGAACGGCCTCCGGACGTCCTCCGAGGCCGTCTGTCACGGACGACCGCGCGAGCCGTCGCGGCGCCGGGTGAGGCCCGCGAGGAGCGCGAGCCACCTCAGACGAGGCGGGCCAGGGCCGCGACGACGGCCGCCCCGACGACCACGACCAGGAACGGCATCCGCAGCAGCAGCGCGACGACCGCGAAGCCCAGGCCCAGCAGCCGCGCGTCCACGGTGAGCGACGTGCCGTCGGCCATCACCTGCACCGCGACCAGGGCCGCCAGCAGGGCCACCGGGATCAGGTCGGCGACGCGCTCGACCGTCGGGTGGTTCAGCACCCGCTGGGGCAGCGAGAGCCCGGCCAGCTTGAGGAGGTAGCAGCCCGCGCGCGGCGAGCAGGATCGCGGTCCACATCAGCCCGCACCTCCCGCCACGTCGCCGGGTCCGGGGATCTCGGTCGGGTCGTCCCGACGCGACAGCACGCCGACCAGGAGCGCGACGCCGCCCGCAGCGAGCACGGGGACGCCCGGGGGAGCGAGCGGCACCAGCGACAGGGCCACCGCCGCCGCGAGCACGGCGACCACGACGTTGCGGCGGTCCTTGAGCCGCGGCCACAGCAGGGCCAGGAACGCGGCGCCGACGGCGGCGTCGAGCCCGAACGTGCGCGGGTCGCCGATGGCGTCCCCGGCGACCGCCCCGACCGCCGTGGCGAGGTTCCAGAGGACGAACACCGACAGCCCGGTCGTCAGGAAGCCCAGCCGGGCGGCCGCGGTGCTGCCGCGGTCGACCGACATCGCCGTCGACTCGTCGATGAGGAGGTGCGCGGCAGCCGCCCGGCGCCAGCCGCGCCACTGCAGCAGCGGCGCCATCCGCAGGCCGTAGAGGGTGTTGCGGGTGCCGAGCAGGAGTGCGGTCGCCGCCCCGGACAGGGGCGCGCCGCCCGCCGCCACGACGCCGGCGAGCGCGAACTGGCTCGCCCCGGTGAACATCAGCAGCGAGAGCGCGCACGTCTGCAGGATGCTGAGCCCGGACGCCACGGCGACCGCGCCGAAGCCGAAGCCGTACGCCCCGGTCGCCACGCCGACGGCGAGGCTGTCGCGGACGATCCCCGACCGCTCGTCGGGGGACAGGTCGGGCGCGGTCACGCCCCGACGTTAGTGCGTACGACGTCGTGCCCGGGCCGGCTGGCGCTCCCGCTGGTGGAAGTCGTGGACGAGGACGAAGGCGGCCGCGAGGCCGGTGGCCGCACCGGCGATCAGGCCGATGCGGACGTTGAGCGCGACCTCGGGCATGACGCCGAGCAGGACGCCGAGGCCGATGCAGACTGCGAGGGCACTGAGGACCAGAACGATTCTGTGCAGCGCCGGAAGTGGACCCAGCATCTGATACCCCCGATGGGAAGCCGGCGAAGTGGCCGGACATCCATGGTCGCTCTCCACCGACGAAAAAACAAGTGCCCCTGAGGGTGAGATGTGGTGGCTCAGCCGATCGCGGTGTGGAGGCGGACCTGCTTCACGGTGGTGGCCCCGGTGCCGTCGAGGTCGAGCTCGCGGTGGGCCGTGTCGGGTGCCCACCCGGCGTCGCCGAGGAAGGTCCGCAGGGCGTCGTCGCCGGCGTTGACCCAGCTGACCGCCCGGGTGAACCGGTCGGCGGCCAGCGTGTCGACGGCCGCCTGGAGGAGGCGGGAACCGTGGCCCTTGCCCCGCTCGGTGGGATCGAGGGTGACCTCGGCGAGCTCGCCGTCGGCGACCGGGTCGCAGTCGGGGTCGCTGGCGGCGGAGGTGAGGGCGAAGCCGACCACCCGGTTGCGCTCCAGGGCCACCAGCACGCGGTTGCGGGCGTCGGCGGGCTTCGCGAGCACCGCGCGCCACTGGTCGGCCACGGCCGCGGCGTCGGTGGGCAGGGCCTCGGCGGGCAGCAGGTCGGCGTACAGCTCGGGCCACGCCCGCACCTGGACACCGGCGATCGCGTCGGCGTCGTCGGCCCAGGCGATCCGGACCGAGACGTCAGCCGTCGGCCCGGAGTGGGAGTGGCTCATCGATAGGTCTCGGGCAGCTTCTGACCGATCTTGACCTGGGCCTTGGGCAGCCGCATGAACTTCATCTGCAGCGAGCGCATCGAGGCGTAGAGCGTCGTGCCCTTCAGCGGCTCGTCGGGGAACCGCTGGGCGAGCTCGCGCCGGAGGCGGAACCGCAGGAAGAAGATGTCGACGAGGATCACCATGATCGTGGTGAACAGGATCGTGTTGCCGGCGCGGACCATGGTCGCGGACCCGGAGTAGCCCAGGATCATCGAGAGCACGAGCAGCGGCACCATCAGCTCGATGAAGGAGAACCGGGAGTCCACGAAGTCGCGGATGAAGCGGCGGACCGGGCCACGGTCGCGGGCGGGGAGGTAGCGCTCGTCGCCGGACTTCATGGCCTCGCGGACGTTGCGCGAGGACTCCCCGCGGGCGGCCCGCTGGGCGGCCATCTGCTCCTTGCGGGTGCGCGGCACCTTGGCGCGGGCACGCGCGGCGGCCTCGGCCTCCTTGCGCGTGGGGGTGGGTCGACCCTTGCCCCCGGGCTTGTCGGTGGTCTCGGGGGCCTGCGGCTCGGAATTCTGACGACGGAACAACTCGGGGCTGCCTTCACGTGGATCGGATGCTCCGGCCAGCCTATCCTCGCCGACCCCGACGTCGTACGCCGCCGAGGCGCCCTACCTACGGTTGGGGTTTGGATCTAGGCTGGCGGGGACCACACCACGAGCACGACCTGAGAGAGGGTCCGCACCCCGATGAGTCTCATGAAGCGCATCAGCCTGATCTTCCGGTCGAAGGCCAACAAGGCCCTCGACAAGGCCGAGGATCCCCGGGAGACCCTCGACTACAGCTATCAGCGTCAGCTCGAGCTCCTGTCGAAGGTACGCCGTGGGGTCGCGGACGTCGCGACCAGCCGCAAGCGGGTGGAGCTGCAGGTCAACCAGCTCGAGCAGCAGGCGGCCAAGCTCCAGGGCCAGGCCGAGAAGGCCATCGGGGTCGGTCGCGAGGACCTCGCGCGTGAGGCGCTGACCCGCAAGTCGGGGCTCACCACGCAGATCGAGGGGCTCAAGGAGCAGCGCGCCACGCTCCAGGGCGAGGAGGAGAAGCTCGTCCTCGCACAGCAGCGCCTGCAGGCCAAGGTCGAGGCCTTCCGCACCCGCAAGGAGACCATCAAGGCGACCTACACCGCCGCCGAGGCGCAGACGCGCATCGGCGAGGCGATGTCGGGCATCGGCGAGGAGATGGGCGACGTCGGCCTCGCGATCCAGCGGGCCGAGGACAAGACCGCGCAGATGCAGGCGCGCGGCCAGGCGATCGACGAGCTGATCGCCTCCGGCGCGCTCGACGACGCCTCGCAGATCAACGCCGGCGACGACATCTCCCGCGAGCTCGACGCGCTGAGCTCCGGCTCCGACGTCGAGGCCGAGCTGGCCCGGCTCAAGGCCGGCAACACCCCGCAGGCGATCGAGCCCGGCGACGGCGGCGACATCCTCCAGGAGAGCGACGAGCTCGCCGTGCGTCGCGAGGCCGGCGAGGGCGGACCGGCATGATCGTCCGCATCCTCGGCGAGGGGCAGTACGACCTCGACGACCATGCCCTCGACGCGCTCAACGGCCTCGACACCCAGATCGAGGCCGCGATCGAGTCCGGCGACGAGGAGATGTTCCGCACCGCCCTCAGCGGCCTGCTGGCGTCCGTGCGGGCGAGTGGCACCCACCACGACGTGGACACCCTCGACGAGTCCGACCTGATCCTGCCGCCACCGGACGCCACCATCGACGAGGTCCGCCAGCTGCTGGGTGACGACGGCCTGATCCCGGGCTGACGACGACCGCTGCATGGCACACTCACGCTTCATCAAGGACAGCGGGCTCACCGCCCGGATGACCCTCACCATGTTCCTGCTCGGTGCGCTCTTCGTGGCCCTCGTCGTGGGGACTGATGTTCATCGTCGATCAGCCCCGGGCTACGCCCTGATCATCGGCGTCGCCGGGCATCGGCGTCGCCTTCTGGCAGTGGTGGAGCTCCGACAAGGTCGCGATGCGGGCGATGCGGGCGCGTGAGGTCACCCCGGAGGAGGCGCCGGAGCTGCACGGCATGATCGACCGGCTCTGCGCGCTGGCCGACATGCCGAAGCCGCGAGTCGGCATCGCCGACATCGACGATGCCCAACGCCTTCGCCACCGGTCGCTCGCCCGACCGTGCGGTCGTCTGCGTGACCACCGGGATCCTGCAGCATGCTCGACGCCGAGGAGCTCGAGGCCGTGCTGGCCCACGAGCTCAGCCACGTCGCCCACCGCGACGTGCTCGTGATGACGGTGGCCTCGTCGGCCGGCATCGCCGCGGGCATGCTGATGCGCGGAGCGCAGTTCGGCGGGCTGGGCCGCTCGCGCGGCAACAGCAACGGCGGGGCCTGCCGGCGGTGCTGATCGCGCTCCTCGTCAGCCTCGTCGTCTACGCCGTCAGCTTCCTGCTGCTGCGTCTGCTCTCGCGCTACCGCGAGCTGTGCGCCGACCGCGCCGGGCGCCTACCTCACCCTGAAGCCGGCGGCGCTCGCCTCGGCGCTGCAGAAGATCAGCGGCGAGGCGGCCGCGATCCCGACGGCGCGACCTGCGCGCCGAGAACGCGGCCAGCGCGCTGTGCATCGTCCCTGCGATCGGCGGCGGCGACCTCAGGGCCTGACGGCCACCCACCCGCCCCTCCAGCAGCGCCTCGAGCAGCTCGCCCGCATCCAGGCCGAGCTGGGTCGGCCCGCGGGCTGACGGCTCCGGAAGCGAGGCGACGACATGGGACTGTGGGAGACGATGCGGGCGCGCACGCAGCCCAAGCGCAACAACCTCGACGCGCTCTTCCTCGTGCCGAGCGCGGCGATCACCCTGCAGACCGCTGCCGGGTTCGAGCCCACCGGGCACGGGCTCGGTCTGCTACCGCTCGGCCGCGGGTGCGGCCTTCAGCCAGGTCCAGGGCGACGTGATCGCCCTGATCCGCGACGACGTCGACGCGCCCGAGGTCGACGCTCACCGCAGGACGACTTCGGCTTCACCTGGCTCGTCGTCGAGGGTGACGCCGCCGACATGTCGGGGCTCTGCACCGACCTCCACGCCGTCAACACGACGCTCGAGGCGCAGGGCTTCGAGTCGGGCCTGCTGTGCTCGATGATCCCGTTCGCCAACACCGCCGGGCAGCGGTTCGGCCTGGTCTACCTCTACAAGCAGGGCACGTTCTATCCCTTCGCGCCGACCGGCGAGCAGTCCCGCGACACGATGCTCGAGCTCTCGGTGCGCGACCACCTGGCCGCCGAGCTCCCGATGGAGCAGGACCTCCAGCGCTGGATGGCGCTGTGGAAGGCCCCCGGCCTGTGACCGGACGCGACGAGACGGACGAGCTGCGCGAGGCCACGATCACGGCGTACGACGTCCTCGACGGGCCGCCGCGCCGCGAGCTGGTGGCGCTGGTGGACCTGGCCGCGCGCGTCGCGGGCGTGCCGTTCGCGACGATCAACCTGTTCACCTCCGACACCCAGCACCAGGTGGCGACGGTCGGGTTCGCCGGCGGGGACCGTGAGTCGTGCCGACTCGTTCTGCACCTTCACCCTCGACACCCACGAGCCCGTCCACATCCCCGATGCCCGCGACGACCCGCGCTTCGCCGACAACCCGCACACGACCGGCGAGCTCGCCAGCATCCGCTACTACGGCGCCCATCCGCTTCGCACGCCCGGTGGCGTCGTGATCGGCACGCTGTGCGTCTACGACGAGGAGGTCAGGCCGGTCGTCTCCGAGACCGCCGTCGACCTGGCGATGCTGGCCGACCGTGTCGTCGACGTGCTCGAGCTCGAGCTGGCCTCGCGGCGACTCACCGAGGTCAACGACCGGCTCGAGCGGTCGAACGCGCGGTTGGAGGCCTTCGCCGGCCAGGTCAGCCACGACCTCAAGAACCCCCTCACGTCCCTGTCGCTGTCGCTCGAGATGCTGGAGACGGAGGTCGACGAGCAGTCCGACGCGCAGACGACGATCGCCCGTGCCCGCCGGGCGACCGCGCGGATGGACGAGCTGATCGACCACCTGCTGGAGTTCGCCTCGACGGGCGACACCCCGCGCCAGGAGCCGGTCGACCTGGGCGCGGAGGTGGCGGCCGTCATCGACGACATGGGTGCCTGGCGCGACACCGCCGACATCACGCGTCGGTGCGCTGCCGCACGTGACCGGCGACCGGTCCCAGCTGCGCTCGGTCATGCAGAACCTCATCGACAACGCGGCGAAGTTCACGGTCCGCCGGTCGTGCCCCGGTCATCGCCGTCTCCGCCGTCGAGGTCCCGGGTGCGCACCGGATCGAGGTGGCCGATCGTGGCCCCGGCGTCCCCGACGAGCACCGCGAGCACGTCTTCGCGCCCCTCGCCCGGCTCGACCGCACGGTGCCCGGCTTCGGCATCGGCCTCGCGACGTCCCAGCGGATCGTGGAGGCCCACGGCGGCCGGATCGGCGTCGACCCGCGCGAAGGTGGCGGCTCGGTCTTCTGGGTGGAGCTGCCGCAGGCCCGCTGGCTAGGGCAGCCGGGCCTGCTTCATCTGGAGCGAGGCGTAGACGTTGCCGATGACCGTGCCGTCGAGCCACGCGGTGAGGCGCTCCGCCTCGTGGTCGAGGGCCCTGCGCCCTGCGGCGTCGACGTCGTCGAGCAGCGAGAGGTGCACCTCGCCGCGGTCGTCCTGCACCCAGCACCCGACGATCCGGCCGTCCCACCACGCCGTGGTGCCCGCGTTGCCGTTGGAGTCGAAGAGGTAGGGCACGTGCACGGGATCGAGGTAGAAGCCGCGGGCCTTCCAGCCCATGACGGTGGGATCCAGGGTGGGCAGCAGCGTGGCCCAGGGCTCGAGGGGGTCGGTGTCGTCGACGTCGCCGGGCAGCACCCAGCCGGAGGAGCCGTCGTCGAGGGCGACCTCCTGGGCCGCCAGGTCGGCGAGCGCCCGCGTGACGGCCGTCTTGGTCGATCCCAACCACCACTGGATGTCGCCGGCGGTGCCGGGGCCGAACGTCGCGAGCCAGCGGCGTACGAGCTCGGCGTAGCCGGTGGCCTCGTCGAGGTGCTCGGGGACCTCACCCAGCCAGTCCTCGGCTCGGCTCCAGGTGGGCTTGTTCAGCCGCCAGTGACCGGCGTTGCGACCGCGCACGGTCGCCCCGCTCAGCGCCGAGGTGGGTCAGCACCCAGGGCGCCACCGGGGTCGGTCGGTCGTAGGACTTGTCGGTGGTGCCGCCGACGGTGCCGGCCAGCTCGGGCACGTCGGCGCGCAGCTGGGCCACGGTCGCGGGACCGTGCTCCAGCCGCTCGAGCGTGGCGGCCCGGGCTGCCGCCAGCCAGGCGGCCCCGTCGTCGGCGATGCCCGGTCTCGGTCACCACCTTCGCGATGCGACGAGCCTCGCTGCCGGCGACCCGGGCCGACGCGCTGCCCCAGGCGGCCGGCAGCAGGTCGCGCGGGAAGACGAAGAGGGTGCGCCGCATGGCGAGCTGCTTGACGATGGAGCGGTCGTCGTAGAGCGCGGCGTCGACGTCCTCGGTGGTCAGTCCCTCCGAGCGCTGCGCGACCGCGAGGTGCACGGTGGCCGCCTCGGTGGCGTGCAGGACCGTCATCGCCTCCGTGACGCCCGCGACGGTCGCCAGCCGGTGGGCGGGGGAGAGCGCATGGCGTACGCCGATCCGCCGGCGTCGCTCGTCGTCGGTGATCCGCGGCAGTGCCATCGTCGGCCCCTCCGTCAGCCGCGAGGTCAGTCGCGGTGGGACTTGCCGGGGAGGTCGAGCATCCGCTGGAGCGCGACCAGGGCGTCCTTCTCGGTCTCGGGGTCGACGGTGATCTGGTTGACCACGTTGCCGGCGACGAGGTTCTCCATCGCCCACACGAAGTGGGGGAGGTCGATCCGGTTCATCGTCGAGCAGTAGCAGACGTTGCGGTCGAGGAAGACGATCGTCTTGTCGGTGTGCTGGTCGGCCAGGCGCTTGACCAGGTTGAGCTCGGTGCCGATGGCCCAGACGCTGCCGGCCGGTGCCGCCTCGATGGTCTTGATGATGAACTCGGTCGAGCCCACCAGGTCGGCCTTGAGGACGACCTCGTGGGTGCACTCGGGGTGGACGAGGATGTTGATGCCCGGGTGCTTGACGCGCAGCTCGTCGACGACGTCCGCGGTGAAGCGGCCGTGCACCGAGCAGTGGCCCTTCCACAGGATCATCCGCGCGCCGCTGCAGCTCGTCGGTGGTGAGGCCGCCGCCCGGCTGCTGCGGGTCCCAGACGACGCAGTCGTCGAGCGACATGCCCATCTTGAGGACGGCGGTGTTGCGGCCCAGGTGCTGGTCGGGCAGGAACAGGATCTTGGCGTCGGGCTTCTGCTCGAGCGCCCACTCGAGGGCGACGTCGGCGTTGGAGGACGTGCAGACCACGCCGCCGTTGCGACCGCAGAACGCCTTGATGTCGGCGCTGGAGTTCATGTAGGTCACCGGCACGACGTGCTGTCCTGGACGCCGGCGTCGGCCATCGCGTCCCACGCGTCCTCGACCTGGCCGCAGCCGGGCCATGTCGGCCATCGAGCAGCCGGCGGCGAGGTCGGGCAGGACCACCCGCTGGGTGTCCGCGGTGAGGATGTCGGCCGACTCGGCCATGAAGTGCACGCCGCAGAAGACGATGAACTCCGCGTCGGGCCGCCCGGCCGCGTCGCGGGCGAGCTTGAAGGAGTCGCCGGTGACGTCGGCGAACTCGATGACCTCGTCGCGCTGGTAGTGGTGGCCGAGCACGAACACCCGCTCCCCGAGCGCGGCCTTGGCGGCGCGGGCCCGGGCCACCAGGTCGGGGTCGGAGGCGGCGGGCAGGTCGCCGGGGCACTCCACGCCACGCTCGGCGTCGAGGTCGCGGCCCTTGCCGAGCGGGAGGAGCGGCAGGTCGACGGTGCTCATGAGGCAATCCTAGGTGTCGGGGGTCACGGCTCCCCTCCGGCGCGTGACAGGGTGTGCCGCATGGCGCGACGAGGCGAGGTGCTGGCGCTGGTGCAGGCCGGCGGTCAGGGCAGTCGGATGGACGTCCTCACGCGGGAGCGGGCCAAGCCGGCCCTGCCCTACGGCGGGGTGCACCGGCTGATCGACTTCGCCCTCTCCGGACTCGTGCACGCCGACATCGCCGACGTGTGGGTGTCCCTGGAGTACCAGGTCACCTCGATCGACGACTACCTCTCCGGCGGTCGTCCGTGGAGCCTGGACCGCAACCGTGGCGGCTTCCGGCGGATGGTGCCGCAGACCGGCACCGGGCCGGCCACCGAGAGCGGCTTCGCCCACGGCAACGGCGACCTGCTGCTGCGGATGTCGGCCGACCTCGAGTCCTTCGGTGCCCCGACCCTCGTGGTGTGCAGTGCCGACCACGTGTTCAACATGGACCTCGGTCCGGTCGTCGACGAGCACATCGCCTCCGGACGGGTGGCCACGGTGCTCACCAGCGAGGTGACCAAGAAGGACGCGGCCGACAACGTCGTGGTCCTCGCCAACGGCAAGGGCACCGTCACCGGCATCGAGCACAAGCCGTCCAGGCCGTCGGCCGGGACGGTCGCCACCGAGGTGTTCGTCTACGACACCGCCGTCCTGCTCGACACCCTGCGCACGCTGCGGGCCGAGCTCGCCGGGGACCAGGACGACGACGACAGCGGCCTCGGCGACTTCGGCGAGCACCTGCTGCCGCGGCTGGTCGAGACGGGCCGCGTGGGCGCCGTACCCATGACCGGCTACTGGAAGGACGTCGGCCAGCCCGGCCTCTACCTCCAGTCGCACCGCGACCTGCTCGCCGGGAAGGTCGACGTCTTCGACCACCCCGGTCGGCCGGTCATCTCGCACTGGCCGGACCGTGCGGCCGGTCGGGTGCGGGCGTCGGGCGACGTGCGCGACACGATGCTCTCGCCCGGCTGCGACGTCGCCGGCGAGGTCGTCGGCAGCGTGCTGGGTCCCGGTGTGGTCGTCGAGAAGGGCGCGTCGGTGCACGACAGCGTGCTGATGGAGGACTGCGTCGTGCGGGCCGGCGCCCACGTGCGTACGGCCGTGCTGGACGACCGGTGCGAGGTCGCGCCCGGCTCGCGCGTCGGCGCCGAGCCCTCGGCCCGACTGGCGCGCGACGAGGACGTGGTGCTCGCCGGACGCGACTCCCGGCTCGCCGGCGAGGTCGCTGCGGGAGCCCGGCTGGAGCCGGGCTCGCACCTGACGAGCTAGAGCAGGCTGCCGTGGTGGAGGTAGGGCATCGGCGGCTTCATGTTGCGCAGCGCGAGGTAGCCGGACTGGTGGACGTCGAGGCGGGCGTCCAGCCCGACGTCGAGCGCCCATTCGTTGACGGCCGTGAGGTGGTGGACCTCGATCTCGTCGCCCTCGGTGCCCGTCGCGAGGCACTCCCACATCAGGGCCGATGCCGTACGCCGGTTGGTGGCCGCCAGCAGCACGGGTGAGCCGGTCGCCACGTCGGCGTACGCGTAGCCCGAGCCGGTGCTGCGGTCGGTGACGAGCAGGCGGAACTGGCCGAGCAGCAGCTCGTGGTCGGACCCGTGCGCGGCGCCCCTGGTGCTGCGGTCGACGGAGTTCATCAGGTCGATGTCGGCGGCGTTGCCCTCACGGACCCGGTCGACGACCGGGATCGCCGCCCGGTCGACGACGCCGCGCAGGAGCATCTGCGGGTGCAGGGTGAAGCCCGCCCGGCGGTAGCGGCGTGCGGCCCGGGGGTCCGCGGAGGAGGCGAGCATGGCTCTCAGGCAGCTGCGGCCGTGGTGCATCGCGGCCACGAGCAGGTGGGTGCCGATGCCCGCGCCCTGGTGCGTCGGGCAGGACGGCGAACGAGGACAGGATCCACATCAGCTCGCGCTCGCGCGACACCGCGCAGCCGACGACCTCACCGTCGACGTCGGCCACCCAGCAGCCGCCGGGGTCGGTCTGCAGGACGTGGCGGGTGCGGGTGATCCAGTACGAGTGGCGATCCGGCGGACGCCGCACCGGGTCGGGCCAGCTGCGGTGGAAGGTGGCCACGTCCACCTCGTAGTAGGCGCGTGCGGTGACCTCGGCCATCGCCGGCAGGTCGGCCTCGGTCGCCGGGCGGATGAGCGGTGCGGTCACGAGACGTGGGCGGCGAAGCGGGCGAGCAGGTCGTCCCAGTGCGTGTAGTTGTCGCGGATCGCCTCGGCGCCGTCGGCCCAGCCGCCGTGCTCGAGCCGGACCGTGGTGGCAGTGCCGGCGTCGTCCTCGTCGAACGTCACCGAGAGCGTCGTCGGCGTTGCTTCGGCGTGCCCGAGCCAGAAGTCCTGGACGTAGCTCGTCGGCGGCTCCCACGTCGTGACCCGGCCCCAGACGTAGTGCTCGTCGCCGTGGACCATCTCGACGTCACCCTCCGGGTCGACGGCGATGCTGGTGAACGTGGCCGGGTCGGGACTCAGCATCGGGTCCCACCACTCGCCCATCTGGGCGGTGAAGCCCGACGAAGGCTTCCGTTGCCGGGACCGGCACCGTGACGACAGCGACGATCGGGTCGAGAGACATGCGTCCAGCATGCCGCACGGTGGGGCACTGACGGCCCTGGTGGAGGATGGCCGCCATGCGCGTGCTGATCGCCCCCGACAAGTTCGCCGGCACGCTGACCGCGGTCGAGGCTGCCGAGGCGATCGCCGACCGGCTGGGCGCCGGCACGCGCCCGACGACGAGCTCGACCTGGCGCCGATGGCCGACGGCGGGCCGGGGTTCGTCGACGTGCTCCACGCCGCGCTCGGCGGCGAGCTGCTCGGCGGTGACCGTCGGAGGCGCCGCACGGCGAACGGGTGCCGGCCGCGGTCCTGCGTCGTCGGGACGTCGCCTACGTCGAGACCGCCCAGGTGGTCGGGCTGCACCTGATCGAGGGCGGCGCCGAGTTCGCCGACAGCATCGGCGTCGGCGAGCTGATCCTCGCGGCGATCGAGTCCGGGGCGCGCGAGGTCGTGCGTCGGGCTCGGCGGCTCGGGCACCAACGACGGCGGCGCCGGCGTGCTGGCCGCGCTCGGCGCGACCTCCGACGGCATCCTCGACAGCGGCGCGATCGCCCTCGACACGGTGACCACGCGTCGACCTCGGCGCCGGCACGGGACCGGCTGGCCGGCGTCGAGCTGGTCGCCGCCACCGACGTCGACAACCCGCTCACCGGCCTCTTCGGCGCGACCAAGACCTTCGGCCCGCAGAAGGGCATCGAGGAGGACCGGATCGTCGAGATCGACGGCTGGCTCGAGACGTTCGCGGTGGCCACCGATCGGCGTACCTCCCTCGAGAAGGGCGCCGGCGCCGCCGGCGGCATCGGCTTCGCGCTGCTCGCCCTCGGGCGCGACCCGCGAGCCCGGGCATCGCGCTGGTCGCCGACGCACGTCCGCCTCGCCGAGCGTGCGCGCCAGGCCGACCTCGTCATCACCGGCGAGGGCGCCTTCGACTTCTCCAGCCGTTCCGGCAAGGTGCCCGTACGGCGTCGCCGAGCATCGCCGCGGAGGCGCTGCGTCCCTGCGTCGCACTCGCCGGTCAGGTGCTGGTCGGCTCGCGGGAGATGCGCGCCCTGGGCATCGAGTCGGCGTACTCCCTGGTCGACCTGGTGGGGGAGGAGCGGGCCTTCGCCGACCCCTCCGGGTCGCTCGCCGAGCTGGCCGAGCGGGTCGCCCGCACCTGGTCGCGCTGAGGGCTCAGTCGTCGGTCTCGGACTCGCCGGACTCCGTCTCCGACCCGACGACCGTGAAGTCCTCGTCGAGCTGGACGTCGACCTGGTCGCCGTTGTCGAGCGTGACCTCGACCTCGTAGTAGCTCTCCTCGTCGCCGACCTCGGTCTCGGTGACCGTGCCGCCGCCGGTCTCGGCCAGGGCGGCGTCCTCGGCCTGCTGGAGGGCAGGGCCGGCGATCGGGGTGTCGGTCGCGTCGTCGTCGCCGCCGGCCAGCGATCGCGACGCCCCCTGCCGACCACGACGAGCGCGGCCGCGGCGGCGCCGGTGAGGGCGATCTTCTTGCGGTTCATGTCGGTCTCCTCTTCAGGCGTGCGGGCTGCTCGGGCACTCAGCCATCGTGCGACGCCGGTGCTGAAGCCACGCTGAACGGTCGGTCAGCCGACGTTCAGCGCGCATTCAGGCGAGCCGTGCCACCGTGGTGCAGGTGCGCATCCTGGTCGTCGAGGACGACAAGCGGGTCGCCCGCGCACTCAAGCGAGGGCTGGAGGGCGAGGGCTTCGCCGTCGACGTCGCCTTCACCGGCGAGGACGGGCGCTGGCTGGCCGGGGAGAACGCCTACGACGCCCTCGTGCTCGACGTGATGCTGCCCGGGATGAGCGGGCTGGAGCTGTGCACCGCGCTCCGCGAGCGGCGGCAACTGGACGCCCATCCTCATGCTCACGGCCAAGGACGCAGCCCGACGACGAGGCCCGCGCGCTGGACGGCGGGGCGGACGACTTCCTGGGCAAGCCCTTCTCGTACGCCGTCCTGGTCGCGCGGCTGCGAGCGCTGCTCCGCCGCGGTGGCGGCGCCCGCCCGACCGAGCTGGTCGTCGGCGACCTGCGGCTGGACCCGGCGGCGCACCGGTCTGGCGCGGTGGCGACGAAGTGCCGCTCACGCCGCGGCAGTTCTCGCTGCTGGAGTTCTTCATGCGCCGCCCGGGCGAGGTGCTGTCGCGAAGGCAGAGATCCTCGAGCACGTGTGGGACTTCGCCTTCGACGGTGATCCCAACATCGTCGAGGTCTACGTCGCGCCAGCTGCGCCAGCGGATCGACGAGCCCGTTCGACCGCCACGGCGCTGCAGACGGTGCGGCTCGCCGGCTACCGACTGGACGCGGACGGTGGCTGACGCCACCGGCGACGGCAGCTGCGGCTGACGGCTCACCCGGCTGCGCCTGACGGCTGGTCGCCTCGCCGGTCATCGCTGTCGTGCTCGTCGCCGCGGCGTGCATCGTCCTGGCCTCTTCCAGCGGTCGTTGGCACGCGACGCCGACGACCTGTCGCGATCAGTCGGGCCGCGGACCTCGCGGCCGGCGCGTCGAGGGCCGGCTGCTCAGCCCGGTGCTGGTCGACGTCGGCGACGACTCGGTGGCACAGGTGGTCGATCGCGGACGGCGACGTGCTCGCCGCCTCGGCCAGCCTGGGGGACTCGCGGCCCGATCACCGAGCCACGGCCGGAGCGGCGACGAGCCCGAGGCCGTATCGACCTCGAGGACGTGCCGCGACGACGACGAGACCGAGGACTTCCGGGTCTGGGCCGTGACCGCGCACGGGGCCGGACGGCCCGGTCACCGTGGTCTACGTCGGGCACAGCCCGAGTCGATCCGTGGAGGACGTGGCGCGCCTGCTGGGCTGCACTCGCTCCTGGCCTGCCGCTGGTGCTGCGTCGCCGCGACGGCGCTGCTCTGGCTGCTGATCGGCCGCACGCTCCGCCCGGTGGAGGAGGCACACCGGCGGCAGCGCGCGTTCGTGGCGGACGCCGCCCACGAGCTGCAGAGCCCGCTGGCGTCGTACCGCACCCGCTCGAGGTCGGCCCGAGCACCCGGACGACCCGCCGGACTGGCGCACGACCGCGCGCGGACCTGCTCGCGGACGAGCGACCGGATGGAGCGGCTGGTGCGCGACCTGCTGTTCCTGGCCCGGCAGGACGAGGCCGCCCGGCTGCGCGTCGCCTGTCGACCTCGACGACGTGGTCCTGGAGGAGGTCCGCACGGCTGCGGTCGAGCGCCCGCGGTGGAGATCGACACGTCGGGGGTGTCGCGGCCGCACCGGTGCGCGGCTGCACGCGACGACCTGGGTCGGCTGGTGCGCAACCTGCTGGCCAACGCCGTGCGGCACGCACCCACGGTCACGTGGAGGTGGCCTGCAGCCAGCGACCCGACCGGGACCGGCTGGTGGTCGCCGACGACGGGCCCGGGTGTCGCCGCCGGAGCACCGGGAGCGTCGTCTTCGACCGGTTCTGCCGCGGCGACGACGCCCGCGTGCACGAGTCGGGAGCACCGGACTCGGGCTCTCCATCGTGCGGGCCGTGGCCGAACGCCACGGCGGGACGGTCCGGATCGCGGAGGGAGGCGGGGGAGCCCGGTTCGTGGTGCGCCTACCGCCGAGCGCTGGCCACGAGGCGCGGGAATAACCCCGCGTGTGCGACCATTGGAGTCAGCACACCCCGACAACTTTCTGGGAGTACCAATGACCGAGCAGGTCGAGACGCACTGACCGCCGCACCGACCAGATCAACCTGTCCGCGATGTCGCGGCGACGAAGGTCAAGAGCCTCCTCGAGCAGGAGGGTCGCGACGACCTGGCCCTGCGCATCTCGGTGCAGCCCGGTGGCTGCTCCGGCCTGCGCTACCAGCTCTTCTTCGACGAGCGCACCCTCGACGGAGACGTCACCACCGACTTCGACGGCGTGACCGTGGTCGTCGACCGGATGAGCGTCCCCTACCTCAACGGCGCGCAGATCGACTTCGTCGACTCGCATCGAGAAGCAGGGCTTCACGATCGACAACCCCAACGCCACGGGTTCGTGCGCGTGCGGAGACTCGTTCCACTGATCGCGACCCGCAGCGGCGCAGCATCCGACGAAGGCCCCCGCCGATGGCGGGGGCTTGCCTTCGTCGTACGACGTGGGAGTGCGGCTGTCAGTCCAGATGCAGGTGCAGCGCGTTCGCGATGCGGGCCGCGGCGTCGCTGACCTGGATCTCGCGCTTGGGGACCTCGGCGGGGAAGTCCTCGAAGTGGATGCTCGGCGGGGTCCCGACGGCGGCCCGGGCGACGCGCTCGAGGCGCAGGTTGGCGACCGATCGCCCGGCAGTCGGCAGCCATCTCGCGAGCGGTCGGCGAGCTCGTCGTGGACGAGGTGCGAGTCAGGCGTCGGAGTCGTCATGCTCGACGCTACGACCGTACGTAGCCGACGTACCGAGGGGTATCCCGCAGCAGTACCGGCGAGGTAGTGTTCCGCGCGTGTCCCTCCTCATCGCCGGTTCCATCGCGACCGACCACCTGATGTCCTTCCCGGGCAAGTTCGCCGACAGCCTGGTGGTCGACCAGCTCGACAAGCTGTCGGTCTCGTTCCTCGTCGAGGACCTGGAGGTCCGACGCGGCGGCTGCGCCGCCAACATCTGCTTCGGCCTCGGCAACCTCGGCCTGCGCCGGTGCTCGTCGGCGCGGTCGGCGAGGACTTCGCGGAGTACCGCTCCTGGCTCGAGCGCCACAACGTCGACTGCGACTCGGTGCACGTCTCCGAGACCCGGCACACCGCCCGCTTCGTCTGCACCAACGACTCCTCGCACGGCGCAGATCGCCAGCTTCTACGCCGGCGCGATGAGCGAGGCCCGCGAGATCGAGCTCGACGCCGATCGTCGACCGCGTCGGTGCCCCCGACTACGTCCTGATCGGCCCGGACGACCCGCAGGCCATGCTGCGCCACACCGACGAGTGCCGCCAGCGCGGCTACCGCTTCGTCGCCGACCCGTCGCAGCAGCTCGCCTTCGGCGACGGCGACCTGATCCGGCCGCTGATCGACGGCGCCGACATCCTCTTCTCCAACGAGTACGAAGCCAGCCTGATCACCCAGAAGACCGGCTGGAGCCGCCGACGAGGTCCTCTCGCGCGTCGGCACGTGGGTCGTGACCCTCGGCGCCGAGGGCGTCCGCATCGACCGCGAGGGCGAGGAGTCGGTCGTCGTCGCCGCGGTCCCCGAGATCCGAAAGGTCGAGCCGACCGGCGTCGGCGACGCCTTCCGCGCCGGCTTCCTGGCCGCCCTCGGCTGGGGCCTGGGCCACGAGCGCGCGGCCCAGCTCGGCTGCCTGCTCGCGGTGTACGTCGTCGAGCAGGTCGGCACCCAGGAGTACGAGATCTCCCGCGGCGAGCTTCCTCGACCGCTGCGCGGCGACGTACGGCGCGGACGCCGTCGCCGACTTCGAGCCGCACCTCGAGCGACGACTCGCGGCCCTGACGCCGCTCAGGCTCAGGACAGCGGCGCACGACGTAGCGCGGCGCGCCGTCGCTCGGCGATGTCCTCGCCGACCTACTCCTGCTCGCGCATCCGGCACCAGGCCGGTACGTCGACGCGCGCGGCCAGGTCGTGGGCGACGACCGCCAGCAGCTCCCCGACCTCCACGTCACCGAGGTGGCGGCCGAGCTCGATGACCGGCATCGGGCAGCGCAGGTCGCGGCAGTCGAGCTCGAGCGCGACCTCCAGCCTGTCGTCCGTCACAGGCCCACCCGCGCACGCAGCTCGCGGACGACCTCGGGCAGCGCGTCGCAGAAGGCGTCCACCTGCTCCCGGGTCGCGTCA
This sequence comes from uncultured Actinomycetota bacterium, assembly GCA_963778975.1. Classification (GTDB taxonomy): domain Bacteria; phylum Actinomycetota; class Actinomycetes; order Propionibacteriales; family Nocardioidaceae; genus Nocardioides. The sequence continues at coordinate 18,767 of CAVZWM010000004.1, read as the reverse complement.
CGCTGCAGCGAGAGCCGGACGTTGCCGTGGGTGAGCACGCCCATGGCCTCCAGCACGTGGCTCGGCGTGAGCGTCGAGGACGTGCAGGCCGAGCCGCTCGCGATGCCGAAGCCGCGCCGGTCGAGCTCGGTGCACGAGCGCCTCGCCGTCGACGTACAGGCAGGAGAACGTCACCAGGTGGGGGAGTCGGTCGTCGGGATCGCCCACGACCTCGACGTCGGGCACCTCGGCGGCGACCCGGCGGCGTACGACGTCCACGAGCGTGTGCTGGCGGGCGTCGACCTCGTCGCGCTCGGCCACCACCGCCTGCAGCGACGCGGCGGCCGCGAGCACGGCCGGGACGTTCTCGAAGCCGGTGGAGCGCTCGTCGACGCGGTCGTCGGTCGGGAACGGGTTGCGCCAGCGGGCGCCCTTGCGCACGAGCAGCACGCCGACGCCGGCCGGTCCGCCCCACTTGTGCGCCGAGCAGCGCGGCGGCGTCCCAGCCCTCCGGGAGGGGGAGTCGGCCCTCGCTCGCGCAGGCGTCGACGAACAGCGGGACGCGTCGGTCTTCTCGCGCACGGCCAGGACGGGCTGGATCGTCCCCACCTCGTGGTTGGCCGCCTGGCACGGCCATCACCGCCGCCTGCGCCGGGACCTCGTCGGCGAGCACGCGCCCGAGGCGGTCGACCGGGACCGCGACGGCGGTGCCTGCCCACCGCGGCGGCGTGCAGCACCGCCGAGTGCTCGACGGCCGTGTGCGCGATCGGCAGTCCGTCGCGCAGGCCACGTGCCGCGAGCCCCAGCAGCCCCAGGTGCACCGCGTCGGTGCCGCTCGGCGTGAAGGTCACCTCGTCGGGTCGGACTCCGAGGGCCTCGGCCGTCGCCTCGCGGGCGTTGTCGAGCAGCAGCCGCGCCTCGCGACCGGGACGATGCAGCCGGCGCGGGTCGGCGTACCCCCGATCGAGTGCCGCGAGGAGAAGCCTCGCGGGCGGCCGGGTGCAGCGGCGCCGAGGAGGCGGCGTCGAGGTCGGTCGGCCCGGTCACGTGGGCAACCTATGCCACCGGCCGTGCCGCTGCGACCTGCTGGGCCGACACACGACCCTGCCCCGCACAGCACGGCCGGATGGCGATAGTCTCTGCAGGTGTCGAGAAGGACCGAGAGAGAGGCTCGTTCGTGGGTCTGCAACTCCCCAAGCATTCAGGTGTGCCGCGCGCGCATCCTGCACGGGTCGCGCTCCTGGGCGTGACGATGCTGGTGCTGGCCGGGTGTTCCGAGCGCCGACAAGCACCAGATCCGCAACCTCGCCATGCCGGACCGTGCCACCGCGCAGGGCCCCTACACCTTCGAGCTGTGGAAGTGGGCCTGGGTCGCCGCGATGGTGACCGGTGTCATCGTCTGGGGCCTGATCTTCTACGTCGTGGTGCGCTTCCGCCGTCGCAGCGACGACGAGATCCCCGTGCAGACGCGCTACAACCTGCCGCTCGAGATCTTCTACACCGTCGCGCCCGTGCTGATGTGCGTGATCGTTCTTCTTCCACACCGTCAACGTGCAGGACGAGCTGACCAAGATCGAGCCCGACCCCGACGTCACCGTCGAGGTCATGGGCCAGCAGTGGACCTGGACGTTCAACCACGGCGTCGGCGAGCAGAACGCCGACGCCGACCCGGTCGAGGGCGACTACGCCTACGACGAGTACGCCTACGTCTCCGGTGACGGCAACGAGATCCCGACGCTGGTGCTGCCCGTCGACCAGGTCGTCCAGTTCAACCTCTACTCGCCCGACGTGATCCACGACTTCGGCGTCCCGTCCTTCCTCATGAAGATGGACGTCATCCCCGGCCGGATCAACAAGTTCCAGGTCGACCCCGACCGTCGAGGGCACCTACAAGGGCAAGTGCTACGAGCTCTGCGGCGTCTACCACTCCCGGATGCTGTTCAACGTCGAGGTCGTGAGCCAGACGGAGTACGACGACTACGTCGCCGGCCTCGTCGAGCCGGGCCAGACCTCCGACGACGGTCCCCTCATCGGCGGTTCCAACGCCACGACGCAGACCGGACTGGACGACGACCAGTCCGAGGAAGGGAGCGAGGAGTGAGCGCCGCGACCGAGACGACCACCACCGCGTCTGCCACGCCCGCCCGGCGGCAAGACCCTGGGCCAGCAGGTCGTCCGCCTGCTCACCACGACGGACCACAAGCTCATCGGCAAGATGTACCTCGTGACCTCGTTCGCGTGGTTCATGGTCGCCGGCCTGATGGCGATGCTGATCCGCTCCGAGCTCGCCTACCCGGGCCAGCAGGTCGTCAACGAGCAGCTCTACAACCAGCTCTTCACGATGCACGGCACGATCATGCTGCTGCTGTTCGCGACGCCGCTGTTCTTCGGCTTCGCCAACGTGATCATGCCGCTGCAGATCGGTGCTCCCGACGTCGCGTTCCCGCGGCTCAACATGTTCAGCTACTGGCTGTTCCTCTTCGGCGGCCTCATCGCCGCCTCCGGCTTCCTGACCCCGCAGGGTGCCGCCGACTTCGGCTGGTTCGCCTACACGCCGCTCTCCGACGCCGTACGCAGTCCCGGCGTGGGTGGTGACCTGTGGATCATGGGTCTGTGGATGGCCGGTCTCGGCACGATCCTCGGTGGCGTCAACTTCATCACCACGATCATCTGCATGCGTGCCCCCGGCATGACCATGTTCCGGATGCCGATCTTCGTGTGGAACACGCTGATCACCAGCATGCTCGTGATCATGGTGTTCCCGATCCTGGCGGGCGCGCTGCTCTCGCTGGAGGCCGACCGGATCCTCGGCGCCCACGTCTTCGACCCGTCGCACGGCGGGCCGATCCTGTGGCAGCACCTGTTCTGGTTCTTCGGCCACCCCGAGGTCTACATCATCGCGCTGCCGTTCTTCGGCATCATCAGCGAGATCCTGCCGGTCTTCAGCCGCAAGCCGATCTTCGGCTACGTCGGCCTGGTGGCCGCGACCCTCGGCATCGCGATGCTCTCGGTCGCCGTGTGGGCCCACCACATGTTCGTCACCGGTGCCGTGGACCTGCCGTTCTTCTCCGGCATGACGTTCCTCATCGCGGTGCCCACCGGAGTGAAGTTCTTCAACTGGATCGGCACGATGTGGGGGGGATCTCTGTCCTTCGACACCCCGATGCTGTGGTCGATCGGCTTCCTGACGACCTTCCTGTTCGGTGGTCTGACCGGTGTCATCCTGGCCAGCCCGCCGCTCGACTTCCACGTCTCCGACTCCTACTTCGTGGTCGCGCACTTCCACTACGTCGTCTTCGGCACCGTGGTGTTCGCGATGTTCGCGGGCTTCTACTTCTGGTGGCCCAAGATGACGGGCCGGATGCTCGACGAGCGCCTCGGCAAGGTCCACTTCTGGCTGCTGTTCATCGGCTTCCACCTGACCTTCCTCATCCAGCACTGGCTCGGTGTCGAGGGCATGCCGCGTCGCTACGCCGACTACCTCCCCGAGGACGGGTTCACCACCCTCAACCAGATCTCGACCGTGGGTGCGTTCCTGCTCGGTGCCTCGACGCTGCCGTTCCTCTACAACGTCTACATCTCGTCCAAGGCTCCGATGGTCGAGGTCGACGACCCGTGGGGCTGGGGTCGCTCGCTCGAGTGGGCCACCAGCAGCCCGCCGCCGCGCCACAACTTCCACAGCCTGCCGCGGATCCGCTCCGAGTCGCCCGCCTTCGACCTGCACCACCCCGAGGTGGCGCTGCTCGAGCTCGGTGACAACGATGCCGAGCGCGAGGGCGACGCCGCCGACGCGCCCGAGGTCGAGGGCCGCGAAGAGCTGCTGCGCGAGCGCATCGCCAAGGACACCGACACGACTGAAGGAGACAAGGCATGAGGGCCGAAGCCTACGTTTTCCTGATCACGACGATCTTCGTCGGGCTGGTCGCGCCGGCCTACTGGTTCATCAGCGGCGACCCCACCGGCACCTCGGCGCTCGTCATGACCGCGCTGCTGACCGCGATGATCACCCTCTACCTCGGCTTCCACGCGGCGAAGATGGACCCGCGTCCCGAGGACCGCAAGGAGGCCGACATCTCCGAGGGCGCCGGGGAGCTGGGCTTCTTCCCGCCCTACTCCTGGTGGCCGCTGTGGTGCGCCCTGGCCCTCGGTGTCGTCGTCTACGGCGTGGCCCTGGCCGCGTGGTGGCTCGTCTTCATCGGCTTCACCATCGGAGCCGTCACGCTGAGCGGCTTCATCTTCGAGTACTACCGCGGCGAGCACGCCCACTGAGCCGTCGCGCTCGCGAATTGGGAGGGACCCGTCCACGCCGTAGGCTGGACGGGTTCTTTCTGTCTTCTCGGTGGGGGTCACCGTCATGCGCCTGCGCACCCAGCGCACCACTGCTGCCTGTGTGGCGGCCGTCGTCCTCGCCTCAGGGCTCTCCGCCTGCCAGTCGGGGTCGACCGAGGGGTCCGGGGGCGCCGGTCAGTCCGGTCAGACCGGCTCCGAGGCGGTGGCCGAGGAGAAGCCCGACCCGGTGCGGTTGAGCACGAGCTTCACCGACCCGGCCGCGGTGCCGATCGACGCGCCGGTGACGGTGTCGACGCAGGGCGCCGAGCTGACCGACGTACGCGTCACGTCCGCCGCGGGTGACGTGACCGGCGACGTCGCCGGCGGCACCTGGACGTCCACCGGCCGGCTCGAGCCGGGCACCGACTACGTCATCACGTCGACCGCCCAGCGCGCCGACGGCAGCAGCGTCGAGCGGACTCGCAGCTTCCACACGGTGGACCTGACCCTCGACGAGCAGACCTTCGCCGCGATCGCCCCGCTGGACGGCGAGACCGTCGGCGTGGGCATGCCGGTGATCGTCACCTTCGACCTCCCCGTGACCGACCGGGCGACCTTCGAGAAGCACATGGCCGTCACCAGCCAGCCGGCCCAGCGCGGCTCGTGGTACTGGCTGAGCGACCGCGAGGCCCACTGGCGCCCCAACTCGTACTGGAAGCCCGGCACCGACGTGCTCGGTCGACCTCGACGTCAACAGCCTGCCGGCCGGCAACGGGATCTACGGCCAGGAGTCGCGCCACATCGACTTCGCCATCGGCGACTCCGTCGTCAGCCGGGTCGACGTCGCCGGCCACGTCATGCGGACCTTCATCAACGGCCAGCTCGCGCGCACCATCCCGATCAGCGCCGGCAAGGCCGGGTGGGAGACCCGCTCCGGCACCAAGGTCATCATCGAGAAGTTCCGCCGCAAGCGGATGAACGCCGCCACCATCGGCGTCGACAAGGACGACCCGGAGTACTACAACCTCTCCAACGTCCAGTACGCCCTGCGCGTCACCTACTCCGGCGAGTTCCTCCACGGCGCCCCCTGGTCGACCGGGTCGCAGGGGAGCGCCAACGTCTCGCACGGCTGCGTCGGCATGAGCCTGGCCGACGCCCAGTGGCTCTACGACCGCACCAGCCGCGGCGACGTCGTCGAGGTGACCGGCTCGAACCGCTCGATGACGCTGGAGAACGGCTACGGCGACTGGAACCTCTCGGTCGCCGACTGGAAGTCCGGCTCGGCCCTCTCCTGACCGCTGGGCTCGGGTTGTCCGCCGGGGTCCCTGAGGGTGGCGGCATGTGACGTCCGGTCGTCGCGAGGGTGGCGGCATGTGACGTGGTTTCGGCGCCGAAGTGCGTCGGATGCCGCCAGAGACGTCTCCTCGTACGACGTATGCCGCCACCATCGCAGCCCCTCCCGTCGTGGCCCCGATGCGGGTTCCCCGCGCCGGAAAGCTTCCACAGGGCGACCCACGTGGCGGTTGTCCACAGTCCAGCTCCCGGAACGTGGCGGCGTACCTGACAGCCCGCAGTCTCGGCCTGCATGAGCACCCACCAGCCGTCGGAGCCCAACCCGCCGAAAGCCGTCCGTGGACACCCTCGCGGAACGGCGTACGTCCGCGAATCCCACGCTGTCCACCGGAGAGTCGACCTGGGAGACGACCTTCGGGCTGGTCTTCACGCCTGGCAGCTCCTCATGACGGACCCCGGCTGCTTCACGGCACTGACGAGCGCTGCCGTACGAGGATGGTGGCTGCCCCCGCTGCCGGAGCAGACGCCGGTCTTCATGGCGCTCGGCCTCGACGATCCACGGCCGATGCGAAGCGGCGTACGCACCAGCCGGCACGCTCGGGCGCTCGACTTCGAGGTGATCGATGACCTGCGTTGTGCCCTCCACCCCCGAGACGCCTGCTGGCCTGCGCGCGGTGGTTGTGCCTCATCGACATGGTGGTGCTCCGTCGACGGCGTCCTGCACACCGAGCAGTGCGACAAGGCAGCCATCCGCGGCAGTGATCACGCCGCGACGTCCGGGGGCACGGGCGCTCGAACGCGCCCTGCACACTGGCTGACGGTCGGTCGGAATCGCCGTTCGAGACACTGAGCAGGCTGCTCCACGTCCTGTGCGGGATCGACGTCGAGGCGCAACACGTCGTGCTTGATCGAAGACGGCGTGGAGGTCGCGCGCGCTGACCTACGTATCGTCGGCACGAACGCGCTCCCCGAGTACGACGGGGACGAGCACGAGAAGGCGCCGCGACGGCGTGAAGGACCGGCGAAGGGATCGGGCGATCGAAGCCGCGGGATATGTACGTCGGGGTTACACCTCGGGAGACATCCTCTACCGCGGCGTCACGGTCTTGAAGGACGCGGATCGTTCGCTCGGCCGACCCACACGATCCGAGTCGCATCCGTGCCTGGCACGATGAGCTGCAGAAGTCCTTGTTCATGCCATCCGGTCAGAGGGCGTTCGTCGCTCGGGTGCATCCACGTCTGCCCGAACGACGTCGGGCCACTCCCGGCGGCGATCGGGCGGCCTGACCTCGCGCGGACTCCGGCGGTAGCCGGACGATGACCGTCGATGGCCCGACGGTGGCGGCATGTGACGTCAGATTTGCCAGGCATCGGTGTCGGATGCCGCCAGAGTGGCCGGTCCGTACGTCGGATGCCGCCAGGGTCGAGCGGCGCGGACCGTCAGTGTGCCGCCAGGCGGCCACCGACCACGCGCCACACGCAGAAGGGCCCGCCGGAGACCGGCGGGCCCTTCTGCACACAGGTGGATCAGTGGTCGCGCAGCGGTACGTCGTCGGTGTCGCGCAGCCGGTGGTCGTCGAACTGGTGTCCGTCGACCGGGTGGTCGAGGCCGGACTGCAGCTCGGCCTCGTGGGCGGCGTGGTGGTGCGCCTCCTCGAGCTCGGCGGCCGTGGGCTTCTGCACGTTGTGGCCGAACATCCACTTCGACAGCTTGGCGCGCAGCTTCCCCGAGCGGGAGTTGGGCGCCGCCACCCCGGCGGCGTCCGTGTCGCTGCCGACGGTGAGCACCTCGTCGCGCTGACGCGCGGTGAGGGTGTAGGCCGACGTTCCGCTGATCGGCAGGTGCCGCTCGGCGTACCCACCACTGGGGGACCGGGTGATGATGCCGGTCTCGTAGCCGTGCAGCAGCGTCTCGTTGTCGTGGCGCTGCAGCGAGATGCACCAGCGACGCGTGATCCAGAACGCCAGGAGCGGGCCGACGAAGACGGCCACGCGCATGAAGTAGGTGATCTGGTTGATGCTGGCGTGGAGCTTGATGGCGATGATGTCGTTGCCGCCCGCGGCCCAGGCGAGGCCGTAGAAGGTCATCAGGGCCACCATGACCGCCGTACGCGTCGGCGCGTTGCGCGGGCGCTGCAGCAGGTGGTGGTCGCGCTTGTCGCCGGTGATCCAGCCCTCGAGGAAGGGCAGCATGCATCACGATCGTGAGCATGAGCGGCGGCACGAGGAGGATCGGCAGCAGCACGTTCCACGAGATCGTGTAGCCGAACAGCACCGTCTCCCACCCGGTCGGGATGATGCGCAGCAGCCCGTCGGGCCAGCCCATGTACCAGTCCGGCTGGGAGCCGGCGGTGACCTTGGTCGGGTCGTAGGGGCCGAACTTCCAGACCGGGTTGATCGTCAGCAGCGCCGCCCATGATGGCGATGACGCCGAAGACCATGAAGAAGAAGCCACCGGCCTTGGCGGCGTACACCGGGAGCATCGGGAAGCCGACGACGTTCTGCTCGGTGCGTCCGGGGCCGGGCCACTGCGTGTGCTTGTGGTAGACGAGCAGCAGCATGTGGGCGGCGATCAGGCCGAGCAGGAGGCCGGGGATCAGCAGCACGTGGATGATGTAGAGGCGGGGGATGATCGCCTCGCCGGGGAACTCGCCGCCGAAGAGCAGGAACGACATGTACGTCCCGACGACGGGGCTGGCCTTCAGGAAGCCGTCCGCGGCGCGGACGCCGGTGCCGGAGAGCAGGTCGTCGGGCAGGGAGTAGCCGGTGAAGCCCTCGAGCGTGCCGAGGAGCAGCAGCAGGCAGCCGATGACCCAGTTGAGCTCACGCGGCTTGCGGTAGGCGCCGGTGAAGGCGACGCGGAGCAGGTGGACCATCATCGCGGCGATGAAGATCATGGCCGCCCAGTGGTGCATCTGGCGCATCAGCAGGCCGCCGCGCACGTCGAAGGAGATGTGCAGCGTGGAGGCCATCGCCTCGGACATGCCGACGCCGCGGAGCTGGTCGTAGGAGCCTTCGTAGGTCACGTGACCCATCGACGGGTTGAACCAGAGCGAGAGGAAGACGCCGGTCAGGAGCAGGACGACGAAGCTCCACAGCGCGATCTCGCCGAGCATGAAGGACCAGTGGTCCGGGAAGACCTTGCGGAGGTTCTTCTTCGCCATGGTCGCGAGGCCGAGGCGGTCGTCGGCCCACGACGGCCAGGCTGCCGGCCTTGCTCGGCTTGGAGGCGGTCGCCGCGTCGGTGCGGTTGCTCGTGGCGACCTTGCTCGTGTCGAGCCTGGAGTCGGTGCTCACAACTTCTCACGCTCCCAGAAACTGGCCCCGATGGGCTCGTTGAAGTCGCTCTGAGCGACGAGATAGCCCTCCCCGTCCACCATGAGAGGCAGCTGGGGGAGCGGGCGGGCAGCCGGACCGAAGATGACCTTGGCCGCGTCGGCGAGGTCGAAGGTCGACTGGTGGCACGGGCACAGCACGTGGTGCGTGGTGCGCTCGTAGAGGGAGATCGGGCAACCGACGTGGGTGCAGATCTTGGAGTAGCAGATGATGCCGTCGACGGTCCAGTCCTCGCGGCCCGTCGGCGGGGATGATCTCGTCAGGGTCCATCCGCACGACGATGATGGCGCCCTTGGCCTTGTCGACCTGGAGCTGCGCGCCATCGAGCTCCTCGTAGCCGTTCTCCTCGGTGGGGAAGAGGGCCTCGGGAGCGGCGTTGATGAGGTCGCCGACCTCGATCTCGCTGGCCCTGATGGGCGTGCCGACCACGTCCCGGACCAGGCGCATGCCCGGCTCCCAGATCGTTTGGCCCAGCTTGCTGACGTCGAGCGCGCTGCCCGGTGCGAGGTCGCGCAGCAGGACGATCGCGGGCAGGCCCAGGACGGCCATGGAGCCGAGCATCGTGTTGCGGACCAGGGGACGACGGCCGATGCCGGACTCGTCGAGACCCGCGTTGAGCGCCTCGATCGTGGCCGCACGGTCCTCGGGCGGCGAGGAGCCGGGGTGGCGCATCTCGACGATCTCGACGTCGCTCATGAGCTTGCGGGCGAGGTGGATGATCGCCGATCCCGATGAGCAGCAGGGCCATGCCCAGCGTCACGCCGAGGGCGACGGTGGAGGCACCCATGCCGGCCCACGTGTCCCAGTTGTCGCCGACCTCGAACGCGAAGTAGGCGACGACGAACAGCACCGAGAAGACCATCGAGAGGACGAACATCGCCGCGATCTGGCGCTCGGCGCGCTTCTCGGCCTTCTCGTCGACGTCGGTCGGGCGCCAGTGGTGCGCCGGCAGGCCCGGGTCGGCGATCGGCTCGGCCGCGTGGGCCGGGAGGTGCGCGTCGCCGTGCGGCTCGAGCGACGTGTGGGTGTCGGTTTCGTTGCTCACGCGTTCACCTTGCTCTTCTTGGTGCGAGTCGTGTGCGAGGCGATCCAGATGGCGCCAGCCGACGAGACCGCCGATGCCCACCAGCCACGCGAAGAGGCCCTCGGAGACGGGGCCGAGCCCGCCGAGGCCGAAGCCGCCGTACTCGGGGGTGGCCTGGATGCTGTCGAGGTAGGCGATGACGTCGCGCTTGTCCTCGGGGGTCAGGTTGCCGTTGCTGAAGTTGGGCATCTGCTGCGGCCCGGTCAGCAGCGCCTCGAAGATGTACTTGCCCTCGACGCCGTGCAGCGACGGGGCGTAGCCGCCGCGGGGCATCGCGCCGCCACGCGCCGTTGAAGTTGTGGCAGGCCGTGCAGTTGGTGAGGAAGATCTGGCCGCCGCGGGCGATGGCCTCCTCGCGCTCCTCCTCCGAGAGACCCTCGATGGAGTAGTCCGACTCGTTGGGGATGGCCGGGCCGGGCGCCAGCGAGGCGACGTACGCCGCCAGCGCGGCGATCTCCTCGTCGTTGAAGACGGCCTCCTTGCCGGGTGCCTGCGCGCCGGGGCTCGCCATCGGCATGCGGCCGGTGCCGACCTGGAAGTCCACCGCGGCGGCACCGACGCCGACCAGCGACGGGCCGATCTGGTAGCCCTCGCGCACGGTGGGGATGCCCTCGCCGTTCTTGCCGTGGCAGAAGGCGCAGCTGGCGAGGAAGAGCTCCTTGCCCTGGGCGATCTGCTCGGTGTCGCTCGCCTGGTTGTCGGCCTGGGCGGGGGAGAACGCGGTGTAGAGGGCGCCGCTGAGCACGAGGCTGAGCAGCAGCACGACGAGACCAGCCAACGGTCCCCGACGGTGCCGGGAGAGACGACCAGCGGTTCGGTTGATCAAACGCACGATTGAGTCCTTGCCGTTAGCGGTGTCGGTGCTTACTGAATGACGTAGATCGTGAAGAACAGGCCGATCCAGACCACATCGACGAAGTGCCAGTAGTAGGACACGACGATCGCTGTGACGGCCTGCTCGTGGGTGAAGCGACGGGCGATGTAGGTCCGGCCGAGGACGAAGAGGAAGGCGATGAGACCTCCCGTCACGTGCAGGCCGTGGAAGCCGGTCGTGAGGTAGAACATCGTGCCGTAGGCCGAGCTCGGGATCGTGACGCCCTCGTGGATCAGCTCGGCGTACTCGATCGCCTGACCAGCGATGAAGATCGCGCCCATGATGTAGGTGAGGATGAACCACTCACGCAGGCCCCACTTGCGGACGTCGAGCGGCCCGCCGGTGCGGCCGACCTGGCCCCGCTCGGCCGCGAAGACGCCCCAGCTGGCAGGCGAAGGACGACGCCACCAGGATGAGGGTGTTGCCCGTCGCGAACGGGATGTTGAGCAGCGCCGTCTCCTGCGCCCACAGCTCCGGGCTCACCGCGCGGATGGTGAAGTAGGCCGCGAAGAGCGCGGCGAAGAACATCAGCTCGCTCGAGAGCCAGATGATGGTGCCCACGCTGACCATGCTGGGTCGGTCGTGGTGCCCGTGCAGACGGGATGCCGGAATCGTTGTCGCTGTCGCCACGAGAGCATTATGGCCGCTGGACGATGCGGAGGGCACCCCGACCCCCTGACTATCGGGGACATAAAGTTCACATCGTGCTCCTTGCCCTCTCCGACGACTCCGCGACGCTGCCGAGATTCACCCTCGGCCGCGTCTTCACCGAGTGGGGGATCGATCCGATTCCCTTCGTGGTGACCGTCTGGGCAGTGGGGCTGTACGTCCTCGGCGTGGTCGTCCTGAGCCGCCGCGGGGACCGCTGGCCGGTGGGTCGGACGCTCGCGTTCGTGGGCCTGGGGATGGGCACGTTCTTCTTCGCGACGTCGTCGGGCCTGGGCCGCTACGACACCACCCTGGTCAGCGTGCACATGGTCCAGCACATGCTCCTGTCGATGGTCGTGCCACTGTCCCTGGCGCTCGGCGCCCCCGTGACCCTGGCGCTCCGCACACTTCCGCTCGAAGCCGCGACGCTGGCTGCTCGTCGTGCTCCACTCGCGGGTGGCCAAGGTGCTGTCGTTCCCGCCGCTGACCTTTGCGCTGTACGTCGTCTCGCCGTGGGCGCTCTACTTCAGCGGCTGGTACGACGCCAGCCTGAGCTCGACGTTCGTCCACGAGATGATGCACGTGCACCTCGTGCTGGTCGGGACGCTGTTCTTCTGGCCGCTGATGGGCATCGACCCGGTGCCCGGGCGCGTGTCGTACCCCTTCCGCGTGCTCCTGGTCATCATGACGCTGCCGTTCCACGCCTTCCTGGGCGTGACGATCATGGGTCAGACCACGATCATCGGCGCCGAGCACTACGCCGAGCTGCGCGAGGGACCGATGGGGTCGTGGCTGCCCCCGGCGCTGGAGGACCAGCACCTCGCCGGCGGCATCCTGTGGGCGACCGGCGACCTGATCGGGTTGCTCTTCTTCGCCGTGCTCTTCACGCAGTGGGTACGCCAGTCGATGCGGGAGGGCGAGCGTGAGGACCGGCGGCTCGACCTGCAGGAGAGTCGGCGTGGGTCGTCCACGCGGCACCCCTAGGATGGGCTCGTGAGCAACGCCACCTCCGATCGCAAGCCGTTGAAGGTCCTCGTCTACAGCGACGACGTCAACACCCGCCAGCAGGTCATCCTCGCGCTGGGCCGTCGACCGCACCCCGACCTCCCCGAGGTGGAGTACGTCGAGGTGGCGACCGAGCCCGTCGTCATCCAGAACATGGACGCCGGCGACATCTCCCTGGCGATCCTCGACGGCGAGGCCGTCCCGGCCGGTGGCATGGGCATCGCCAAGCAGCTCAAGGACGAGATCTACCAGTGCCCGCCCGTCGTGGTGCTGACCGGTCGCCCGCAGGACGCCTGGCTGGCCACCTGGTCGCGGGCCGAGGCCGCCGTGCCGCACCCCATCGACCCGGTCCAGCTCGCGGAGGCCGTCATCGGCCTGCTGCGGCCCTCGGTGCCGGCCACGTCCTGAACCAGTCGGTCGACTGCGCGGCCGCGCCACTAACCTTCTGGGCATGTCCCACACCTGGCCCGACGTCCTCTCCACGCTGGTCGCCGGTCGCGACCTGACGACGGAGCAGGCCCGATGGGCCATGGACGAGGTCTTCGCCGGCGCGGCGACGCCCGTCCAGCTCGCCGGCTTCGTCGTGGCGCTGCGCGCCAAGGGGGAGACGGTCGAGGAGGTCTCGGGCATCGCCGAGGCGATGCTCGCGGCGGCCAACCCCATCTCGGTGCCCGGGCGGCTGCTCGACGTCGTCGGCACCGGTGGTGACCGGTCGATGTCGGTCAACATCTCCACGATGGCGGCGATCGTCGCGGCCGGCGCGGGCGCGCGGGTGGTCAAGCACGGCAACCGGTCGGCCTCGTCGCAGTCCGGCTCGGCCGACGTCCTCGAGGCCCTCGGGATCCGGCTCGACCTCACCCCTTCCCGCGTCGCCGAGGTGGCGGAAGAGGCCGGCATCACCTTCTGCTTCTCGGCCGCCTTCCACCCGGCCATGCGTCACGCCGCCGTGCCGCGCCGCGAGCTGGGCATCGCCACGACGTTCAACATCCTCGGCCCGCTGACCAACCCGGCACGCCCGCAGGCCCAGGCCATCGGCTGCGCCGACCCGCGGATGGCGCCCGTGATGGCGGGAGTGCTGGCCGGCCGCAGCGTCGACGCGTGGGTGTTCCGCGGCGACGACGGCCTCGACGAGCTGACCACCACCTCGACGTCGACGGTGTGGCGCGTGCGCTCCGGCGAGGTCACGCAGTCGACCATCGACCCGGCCGTCCTGGGCATCGCCCGAGCCACGACCGAGGACCTGCGTGGCGGCGATGCCGCCCACAACGCCGACGTCGTACGACGGGTGCTGGCGGGGGAGACGGGTCCGATCCGGGACGCGGTCGTGCTCAACGCGGGCGCTGCGCTGGCGGTGTACGACGCGCCGGAGGCCGACTGTCGACGAGGCGTTGGCGGCTGGTGTGACGCGGGCTGCCGAGGCGATCGACTCGGGTGCGGCGAAGGCTGCGCTCGAGCGGTGGGTGGCGGCGACCTCGCGCTAGCTGCTCGGCATCGTGACGATGTCGCGCCTTCGGGCGGCGTCTCGGCGACCACCTCGACGCCGAAGTCCTCGAAGTAGAGCGCTCCAGCCGCTGCCGAGGTCGTCCGTCGGGGCCATCTTGAGTACCTGGTGCGGTGCGTCCACGGCCACCCAGACGGTGGTGCGCTCCTTGCCGTCACGACCGTCGATCGTGACGGCGTCGGACGTCGCCGACCTTCTCCACCTCGCCCGCCTCGATCTGCCTCGGTGTCGCTCGTGTCGAGCTTGAAGCCCTCCAGCAGCGCGTCGAGGTCGCACAGCTTCTCGAAGGTCGTTCGTCTCCTGACCGCGACCCAGGTGCCCTGAGTAGGTCTTCGAGCAGCGCCTTCAGCCTGCTGCGGGGACAGCGGCCTGCGACCGCCAGTACTCATCGTCGCCCCTGAACCAGGCGCCGTCGCTGTTCTTGCTGAGCCGCATGCCACCGTCGTCGCTGTCGATCGTTGCCGACGCAGCCGGTGTCGTCGAGGACGAATGTCCATCGCGCGTCAGGCCCGCGTCGGTGTCGGTGCTTCCGAGGATGCGCATGAGACTTCACGTCGCTGCATCTCCGTGAACGACGCCTTGGCGATGGCTCGCGGTGTCTGGTCCAGGAACGCGTCGTCGGGCGACAGGATGCCGCACGAGGAAAGGACCAAGCGCCGCGGAGGCCGCGACGGCCGCGCGTCTGGATGGTGCGACGTTCATGGGTAACCCCCTGGTCTCGTTCGCGCCCATTGGATCAGCCGCGCAGGACATGTGTGGGGAAACCCGTACCTTTCGACCCCGGGGAGTCGAACGATGCTGCCACCCGTACCGAGAACTCCTAGACGACTTCGGCCGGCTCCCGGGCCGTCCTCCAGGACGCCACCAGGTCACGCGCATAGGGGGCCGACTGCCACCAGCGGGTAGAGCGACAGGCACACGACCGCGAAAGTGAAGAGTGGCAGCCGATCGTGCATGAGCACCACGATGCTCACGTGCAGCACGATCCCGATCAGCAGCGCCAGCCGACGGGTGCGTCTGAACCAGATGCCGATGGCGATGAACAGCTCGGTAGCGATCACCGAGCAGCGGCGAGAGGCGTCGTAGAACGCGTCCGGACGCTCGAACCGCAGGCTCCAGCGCAGCTCGTCCCCGGCAGCCACCACGGGTTGAGCTTGGAGAGGCGCGGCGAAGCAGATAGCAGATGCTCAGCTGAGTGACCATGAGGAACACCGGGCGCAGGCGGGCACCGCGTTGAGCCGGCCCTCGGATCCGGCCGCTCGCACCGACCACCGAGCGTCCGACCGGGTGAACGCCAGCTGCGTCAGCGAGCAGCGTGGTCAGCCAGAAGTGGTTGGTGTAGGCCTGGTGGTCCCAGAGCATGGCGAACAGGCACGAGGCGCTCGCGGCCAGCGGCAGCGCACCTGGGTCGATGACCCCGCAGCGACACCAGCCCTCCAGCGACGAACGGCGACCAGTGTCCACGCCTCACACGGCGCCTGCGGTCACCGGCACGACGCACGCGGGCCCGGCACGGCGAGTGCCCCGTCCGCGATCCGGCCGAGGATGCGCCGAAATCTCGATCGCGTTGAGCATGACCGCGACACCGAGCAGGATCCTGCACACGGCGACTGAGCGCGGGCTCGGCCAGGTCACGGGCATGTCAGGCTCCGCTCGGTGCGCCACCGCTCGACGGTCGCACCGTAACCGCGTCCGTCTCGACCTCGCAGATGCGCTCGGGGAGACGCTCGGTCCAGTCGATGTCGATGCGGGGCTTGGCGACGTAGGGCGTCACCTTGAGGTCGTGCACCCTGCCCGTCGTCCTCCATCTCGACCGCGTCCACCCGGCCCCTGAGTACATCTGGAAGCCGAACTGGGACGGAGCCACGACGAGGGCGACGGCGGGAACGGCCAGCTGCAGGCCGACACGACGGCGACCCAGCGGCTTACGCGCAGATGCTGACATCGAGCACCCACCTCTCGCCGTCGCGACGGAAGCCGAGGCGGTCGTAGTAGGCGCCGACCATCCCGGGCGGGGTGACGACCCGACGGATCGCCGCGGTCGGCGAGCAGGCCGCTGCGTCGCCAGACGAACTCGCCGGGGGAGAAGTCGCGGTAGCGCGGCGTGACGTAGTCGAGCAGCACGTCGGCGGTGTCGCCGTCCTCGCGCAGCAGCACGACGCCGACGGTCTCGTCACCCTTCTGGACGAGGAAGGCGTCCTGGTGCGTCGGCGGGGTCGTGCACGAAGTTCGGGTTGAACTTCAGGATGTCGCGCGCCGTGCACGCGCAGCACGTGGCGCAGGTATTCGTCGGCGGGACGCACCTCGAGCACCTCGAAGGCCGCCTCGTCGTGGCGGTCGCGCAGCAGCCTGACGATGAACCAGACGTTGATCGCCACCAGCACGATGTTCATGCCGACCATCGGCCAGACCTCGAGCGCCCCGTTGAAGACGATCAGGATGAGGCAGGCGATCGCGTTGAGCACCCGCAGGCGCAGCACGCTCGCCTGGAGCAGCGAGTAGACGAGCAGGGCGCTGCCGCCCCAGCCGAGGACGTCGAGCCAGTGGTCAGCGAGCCAGTTCACGGCGGGAGACTACTCCCCCGGCCGTGACCGGCATGCGCGCATCGCTTGATGACGTAGAGCGTGATCCTTCGACTGATCGGACCTCGAGCCTTCGACCGAGACCTGGGGTGTCCGATGTAGACACCTTGAGCTTGTGCTTGCCCTTCTTGAGCTTGGGCAGCTTGAGCGTCTTCTTGCCCTTGTGGACCGGCGCCATGGTGAAGGACGCGATCTTCTTGCCCTTGTCGAGCACCTTGGATGGTCCCGTTGGGGGCGGCGAGCCCCGACACCGTCAGCGTGATGCCGAGCTTGGCCTTCTTGCTCGCCTTGACGCGGTCCGCCTTCAGCGATCCGGTGATGCTCGACGACATGCGTGCCACCGAGACCGCAGCGCTGGTCGCGGCGCCGTCGGTGAAGCCCGCCTTGGTGGCGCCCACGACGACCGCGATGTCGAGGCCGGCGTCCTCGGGCGTGAGCTTGTAGCTCGAGGAGCGTGGCACCGGGGATCGGGGCGCCGGTGCGCAGCCACTGGTAGCTGAAGGTGGGCGACGGCTGCGACCAGGTGCCGGAGATCGACCCGGAGCGACTGCCCGACGGTCGCCGTGCCGCTGATCGCCGGCGGGATGGTCGCCTGGAGGGCGCCTCCGGCGGTGACCGTGACCGCGCTGCTGACCGTCGACGCGTCCTGGAAGCCGGCCTTGCTGCCCGTCGCTCGGACCGAGATCTCCTTCCCGAGGTCGGCCACGCTCAGGGCGTACGTCCCGGCGGTGGCGCCGCTGATGGTCACCCCGTTGCGAAGCCACTGGTAGGTGGTCGTGACGTCGGACTGGTTCCACATCCGGTGCGACGGCGACGAGGGTCGCTCCGACACCCGTGCCGGACGGCGCCGAGACCTGGGGCAGGCGAGCCGGCGCGAGGGAGGCGACGAGGACCGGGGTGGAGCTGGCCACGCCGTCGTTGTAGCCGTTGGCGGACGCGGTGACCCGGAACACCAGCTCGGCGCCGAGGTCCGCCGCGGTCGGCGTGTAGCGACGTGCTGGTGGCACCCGGGATGGGAGCACCGTCCCGCAGCCAAGCGTAGGCGAAGGTCGAGCTTGCCGAAGCTACGTCGGCCAGGTCCCGCGGGTTGCCCGTGAGGCGACTGCCCACGGCCGGTGTCCCGGTGATGGTCGGGTACTCCGTGGGCTGCGGTGCGCCGCCGGGGGTCGCGCCGAGCACGTTGCTGGTCGCCACGCCGTTCGCGAAGCCCGGCTTGGTCCCGGTGACCTGCACCGAGATCGACGTGTTCACGTCGGCGACGGTCAGGGTGTAGCTACGTCGAGGTGGCACCGGTGATGCGCGCTCCGTTGCGCAGCCACTGGTAGCTGTTGACGCCCACGTCGGTCTCGCTCCAGGCCGGCGGGACGCTGGTCACGACCTTGCCGACGGCCGTACCCCCGGTCGCCTCGATCTGCGGTGCCTGCAGGAGCTGGATGCCGTTGTTGACCGTGAAGGTCGAGGAGCTGCGCGTCGCGATGACGTTGTCGCCGGCATCGCGCGCCGTCACCGTCCACCGGTAGTCCCCGGTCACGAAGTTGACCTGGGCGGCGTACGTCGAGGCCACGGTGCTCTGCGATGTCTGACGGACGTGCCACCGGTCGTCAGCGGCGTGACCGTCACGTTGTAGTTGCGCGCGCCGTCAGCGGCGCCCACTGGCAGGACGGCCCGTTGGGGGCCTCGGCTCCCGCCGGCAGCCGGGGCCGAGCAGCTGCAGCTCCTGGCTGCCCACCGTGAAGCGTCCCGCCGCGGACCACGGTCCCTTGTTGCCCTTGGCGTCGGTGCGACGCACCCGCCAGCGGTAGGGGGTCGTGGAGGCGGGGAGGGGGTCGGTGTGGGCGTAGGCGGCGTCTTGAGCGCCGCCTTGTTCGCGACCCGGTTTGTGCCGTCGAGTAGGTCGCGTCGTCGTTGTTGAAGACCTCGAGGTCGTAGGAGCTGGCGAACGCCTGCGGGGCCCAGCGGAACGCGGTCGTCCCGGCGACCGTGGCGCCTTGCCGACCGGCGACTGGAGGCGTAACCTGCGGGCTCGCCTTGGTGAACGAGTGGTGCTGGCACTACTCCCGTGTCGGACCAGGCGAGCCCGTTGTCGTCGGAGTCGATGGCCTGGACCCGCCAGAAGAGCGTGCCTTCGGGGTAGAGGTCGTCGAACGCCGTGTAGGTCGTCTGGTCCACCAGCTGACTGTCAAGCACGTCGGAGAA
>CAVZWM010000003.1:0-31314 GCA_963778975.1 uncultured Actinomycetota bacterium | reverse complement strand
CGCGGCCGCCTCCGCCTCGGAGGTGCTCCGCCACCGCGACGTCGCCTCGCTCGACGCCGCGGAGAAGCGGCGCCTGGCCTCGATGTTCACCCGGCTCTCGCTGCGCCCGCCGAGTCGTCGTACGGCCCGGCACCGCAGGTGGCACCGCGGCGACATCGACGCGTCCCGCACGCTGCGCAACTCCCTTCACCGGATGGGGGAGCCCGGCGACATCGCCTGGCGTCGCCGCGGCACCCGCCCACGCCGCGTCGTCCTGCTCATCGACGTCAGCGGCTCGATGAGCGGCTACGCCGACGCGCTGCTGCGGCTGTCGCACCGGCTGACGCAGTCGGCGCGTGCCGGCGGCGGCATCGTCGAGACGTTCACCATCGGCACCCGGCTCACCCACGTCACCCGGGCGCTCCGGTCACGCGATCCGGACCGGGCGCTCGTCGCCGCCGGCGAGGTCGTGCCCGACTGGTCGGGCGGCACTCGGCTCGGCGAGACGCTGCAGGTCTTCCTCGACCGCTGGGGCCAGCGCGGCATGGCGCGCGGCGCCGTGGTCGTCGTCTTCAGCGACGGCTGGGAGCGCGGCGACGCGACGCTGCTCGGGCTGCAGATGGCCCGGATGCGCCGGATCGCGCACCGCGTCATCTGGGTGAACCCGCACCGCGGCAAGGCGGGCTACGAGCCGCTCCAGGGCGGCGTCGTCGCCGCGCTGCCGTTCTGCGACGACTTCCTCGCCGGCCACTCGTTGGCCACCTTCGCCGACCTGACGGAGGCGATCGCCCGTGCGTGACGTGCTGCCCGAGCTGATGGCGTGGTGGGAGGCCGGCGAGACCGTCGGCGTCGGCACCGTCGTCGCGACCTTCCGCTCCGCCCCCCGTCCGCCCGGTGCCTCCATGCTGGTGGGGCCGGACGAGAGCGCGGTCGGCTCGGTGTCCGGCGGGTGTGTCGAGGGTGCGGTCTACGAGCTCGCCCAGACGGTGGTCACCTCCGGTGAGCCGGTCCTGGAGAGGTACGGCGTCTCCGACGACGACGCGTTCGCCGTCGGCCTGACCTGCGGGGGGATCCTCGACGTCTTCGTCGAGCGGGTCTCGCGCGAGAGCTTCCCCGAGCTGGGCGAGATCGCCGCCGACATCGACGCCGGTCGGGCCGTGGCCCTGGCCACCGTCATCGAGCACCCGGACCCGGCGTGGGTGGGCCGGCGCATGGTCGTGCGGCCGGAGGTGGACGCGGTCGGGTCGCTGGGATCCCCCCGCGCGGACGCCGCCGTCCACGACGACGCACTGGGCCTGCTGGCGGCCGGCAGCAACGCGACCCTGACCTACGGCCCCGACGGCGAGCGCCGGGGCGAGGGCATGCGGGTCTTCGTCTGGGGGTTCGCGCCGAAGCCGCGGATGCTGGTCTTCGGCGCGATCGACTTCGCCGCCGCCGTCGCCCGGGTCGGCTCGTTCCTCGGCTACCACGTGACCGTCTGCGACGCCCGTCCGGTGTTCGCGACCAACTCACGGTTCCCCGAGGCCGACGAGGTGGTGGTCGAGTGGCCGCACCGCTATCTCGAGGCGGAGGTGGCGGAGGATCGGATCGACCGGCGGACCGTGCTGGCGGTCCTGACCCACGACCCGAAGTTCGACGTGCCCCTGCTCGAGGTCGCGCTGCGGTTGACCGCGGACGTGCGGCCGGGCTTCATCGGTGCGATGGGCTCGCGACGCACGCACGAGGAGCGGTTGGGTCGGTTGCGTGAGGCCGGGCTGACCGACGCCGAGCTCGACCTGCTGTCCTCGCCGATCGGCCTGGACCTCGGCGCGCGCACTCCGGAGGAGACGGCCGTGTCCATCGCCGCGGAGATCGTGGCCAGGCGCTGGGGCGGTTCGGGGGAACGCCTGGCACACACGCAGGGGCGCATCCACCACGACGACTGAGGCGGTTGGCGTCGGTGGTCCAGCGTCGAAGAGAGTTGCCATATCACGTCCGCGAATTGGCCTGGCAAGCCCCCTCACCCTATGGTCCTTCGGATGTTCTTGCTCGCCGCGCTGCCCCGTCTCCTCGTCCGACTGACTGCTCTCGTCACCGCGGGGGTCCTGCTGGTCACTGGCGTCACGCTGGGCGGTTCGCCTGCGCAGGCGCGCGAACCGGAACGATCACGGGCTGCGGTCACTGCCTCCGGTGCCCAGTTCGCCGTGGCGACGCTCAACCTCAAGAAGGGCATGCGGGTCGCGGGCATGCGCCACGACATCGGCCAGGTGCTGGACGGTGAGGCCTCGGTCATCGGGTTCCAGGAGCGGCTCTTCAGCCGCCCGGCGCTGCGCGCGGCGCTGCCGAAGTCGTGGACCCTGCTGATGCCGAAGGGCCCGACCGGCACAGACGACAACCCGATCGCCTTCGACAATGATGTCTGGGGAGCTCGAGAAGACCTGGGCCGCGCTGCTGACCGGCACGACCTGGCGGCGCTACTCCGGCCAGACCGCCCACGACCAGTACGGCGTGGTGGCAGTGCTCAAGCACCGGGAGAGCGGCCACATCATCCGGGCCGCGAGCTTCCACCTGCCCAACCACCTCCACAACCGCCGCACCGGCGGGCCGAACTACGCCAACCGCCGCGGCGTGGAAGCCATGTGGAGAATGGCCAGCAGGGTCCGCTTCCTCAAGGAGGACGCGCCCGAGGCGCACCAGTTCGTCGCGATGTGTGACTGCAACGTCACGGCGAACCGGGACACGACCGACCACCTCGTGAGGGGACGGATCACAAGGCCGCTCGGGCTCGAGACCAACTACTCGGCTGACAGGCACCGTCGGGGATCGGGGATCGACTACGTGATGGCCGAGCGCGACTCGGCGTTCCGCATCGAGTCCTACACGTCCTACCCCCAACTGGTCACCGATCACCCCGGCGTCGTTGCCACCTTCGCGCGCGTCGGCTGAGCCGGACGGGGTGGTCGGCGGCACCGCTGCCGGATCCACCACGACGACTGAGACGCCACCGGGGGATGACTAGTTCGTGCCCTGTTGTGGGCGTCACACTCGGGCTAGGTTTGCGGCGACCCGGGAGCCGCGCATGAAGAGCGAAGACCTGCACACCAGGCGTGTGGATGCCGTGCGCGCCTGGACGAGGTTCGTGTCGGAGGGAGACGAGCCCGACGGCGCGGTACGCCCGGAGATCATCAACAGCTGGCAGCTCTCCGGAGTCGTCTCACCGACGCTGACCCACGCACCCCTGGCCGACGAGGGCGACACCGCGGAGTTCTGGCGCGAGTCCCCGCTGCAGACCGCCGTCTCGCGGGTCCAGGAGGAGCTGAAGCGCACCGCCGAGGACGGCGACCTGGTCATCGCGATCACCGACGAGCAGACGCGGATCCTGTGGACCTACGGCGGCCGGGTGATGCGGCGCAAGGCCGAGACCGTCAACTTCGTCCCGGGCGGTCGGTGGGACGAGGCCAGCGTCGGCACCAACGCCCTCGCCATCGCGGGTCGCACCGGCGCTCCGTCGATGGTCTTCAGCGCCGAGCACTACGCCGAGGTCGTGCACAACTGGGTGTGCTGGGCCGCCCCCCTCTTCGACCCGGTGACCGGCCGCCCGCTCGGGGTGATCGACCTGTCGACGACGTGGGACCGCACCCACCCCATCGGCCTGGCCACCGCCCGCGTGATGGCGCGACTGATCGAGGGCGCCCTGCCCACGGACCGGGGTACGACACAGCACGGGCTCTCCGCGCCGGTCGAGCCGGGACTGACGCTGACCCTGCTCGGCACCGCGGAGGTGTGGCTCGACGGCCAGCGCCTGCTGCTGAACCGCAGGCAGACCGAGATCCTCGCCCTGCTGGCGCTGCACCCCGACGGGCTCTCGGTCGAGCAGCTGCACTCGTTGCTCTACGGCGACTCCTCGGTGACCACCTCCACGCTGAAGGCGGAGGTCTCCCACCTCCGCTCGGCCCTGGCAGGGCAGCTGTCCTCGCGGCCCTACCGCCTCACCCTGCCGGTCACCACCGACATCGAGGAGGTCCAGCGGCAGCTTCGCCGCGGGGACGTACGCGCCGCTGTGCGCGCCTACGGCGGAGACCTGCTCCCCGGGACTGACTCGCCGTCGCTGGTGCAGACGGGGGAGTACCTCGCGGTGAGCGTGCGCGAGGCGCTGCTGGCCCGTCCGGACCCGGATGCGGTGCTCCGCTACAGCGAGCTGGCGCCCTACGACACCGCGGTGGTCGAGGAGTGCCTGGCGTCCATCCCGATCCACCACCCGGTGGCGCCCCTGCTCAAGGGCAGGCTGGCCGCGGCGCGCTGATCAGGTGGTCTCGACCGGTCCGGCCGCCCCCAACCGTTGGCCAACCACGACGACCTAGGTTCTGAGGTGGGAGTGACCCACCTCACACGTAGGAGCGGCCTGATGACGAAGATCGAACTCACCGTCGACGGAGCGGCGGTCGCCGACGACGTCGAGCCCCGCATGCTGCTGGTGCAGTACCTGCGCGAGAAGCTCGGCAAGACCGGGACGGTGATCGGGTGCGACACCTCCAACTGCGGGGCGTGCACCGTGCACCTCGACGGCACCAGCGTGAAGTCGTGCAACGTGCTCGCCGTGCAGGCCAACGGCCGCACCGTCACGACCATCGAGGGCCTCGCGGACACGGCCGAGGGTGACCTGCACCCGGTGCAGGAGTCGTTCCGCGAGTGCCACGGCCTCCAGTGCGGCTTCTGCACGCCGGGGATGATCATGCAGGCCGTGGACTTCCTGGGGGAGAACCCGGACCCGACCGAGGAGGAGGTGCGGCTCGGCATGGAGGGCAACCTCTGCCGCTGCACCGGCTACCACAACATCGTCAGGAGCGTGCTCCACGCGGCCGAGGGGGCGAAGGCATGACCGCCACCCAGGACCGTCCCGCGGCCGAGATCGGCAAGGACCGCCGCCGCAAGGAGGACCAGCGGCTGATCACCGGCCGCACCCGCTGGACCGACAACATCACCCTCCCGGGGATGCTGCACCTGGCCATGGTGCGCAGCCCCTTCGCCCACGCGACGATCGCCTCGATCGACGTGGAGGCCGCCAGGGCCTCGACCAACGTCGTCGCGGTGCTGAGCGGCAAGGACTTCGGCGACGAGCTCGGCGTCTGCATCAACGCGTGGCCGATCACCCCCGACCAGAAGTCGCCGACGCACTCGCCGATGCCCGCGGACCGGGTGGCCTTCGCCGGTGAGATCGTCGCCGTGGTGGTGGCGCGCAGCGCCGCCGAGGCGCGCGATGCCGCCGAGCTGGTGGACGTCGAGTACGACGAGCTGCCCGCCGTGCTGGGCATCAAGAAGGCCCTCGAAGACTCCGTGCTCGCGCATCCCGACCTCGGCACCAACAAGTCCGCGCTGTGGGTCCTCGACTCCAACGACGCCGGGACCGGCGGCGAGATCGAGGCCGCGATAGCGCAGGCCCGCACCGACGGCATCCTCATCGAGCGCGAGTACCGCCAGCAACGCGTGATCCCCGCGTTCATGGAGCCGAGGAGCGTCGTGGTGGACCCGACCGGTGAGCAGATCACCATGTGGTCGGCGACCCAGATCCCGCACATCCTCCGGTTCGCCCTGGCCGCCACCACCGGCGTACCCGAGTCGAAGATCCGGGTCATCGCCCCCGACGTCGGTGGTGGTTTCGGCGGCAAGCTCCAGGCCACACCCGAGGAGTGGATCGCGTGGGCGGTCGCGCGGCGCCTGTCCAAGCCGGTGAAGTACACCGAGACCCGCAGCGAGAGCCTGATGTCGGCCCACCACGGCCGCGACCAGGTCCAGACCCTCACCCTTGCCGCCGACAAGGACGGCAACGTCACCGGCCTCAAGGTGCACCTCGACGCCGACCTCGGCGCCTACGTCGCCATTCTCGGTGGTGGCGTGCCGGTGCTCGGCGCCTTCATGTTCAACGCGATCTACAAGTTCCCCGCCTACCGGTTCGAGTGCCAGACCGTGCTGACCAACAGCACATGGACCGACGCCTACCGCGGTGCCGGTCGACCGGAGGCGACGTTCGCCATCGAACGGCTGATGGACGAGCTGGCCGCCGAGGTCGGCGTGGACCCCCTCGAGATCCGCGAGCGCAACTGGATCACGCACGAAGAGTTCCCCTTCACCACCGTGGTCGGGCTCACGTACGACTCCGGCAACTACGAGGCGGCCACGGCGCAGGCCAAGGAGGTCTTCGGCTACGACGCGCTGCGCGTGGAGCAGAAGGAGCGTCGCGACCGCGGCGATCGGGTGCAGCTCGGCATCGGGGTCTCGACCTTCACCGAGATGTGTGGCCTGGCGCCGAGCCGGGTGCTCGGCAGCCTCGACTACGGCGCCGGCGGCTGGGAGCACGCGAGCGTCCGGATGCTGGCCACCGGCAAGGTCGAGATCGTCACCGGCACGAGCGCCCATGGCCAGGGACACGAGACGGCGTTCAGCCAGATCGTGGCCGACCGGCTCGGCGTCCCGTTCGAGGACGTCGAGGTGCTGCACGGCGACACCCAGATCGCCCACAAGGGCCTGGACACCTATGGCTCCAGGTCACTGGTGATCGGCGGCGAGGCGCTGGTCCGCGCGGTCGACAAGGTCCTCGAGAAGGCCAAGCACCTCGCGTCGCACCTGCTCGAGGCGAGCAAGGACGACCTGGACTATGCCGACGGCCGCTTCACCGTCCGGGGCACCGACCAGGGCATCTCCATCCAGGAGCTCTCGACGGCCGCGTTCGCCGGGCACAACTACCCCGACGACATGGAGCCGACCCTCGACGCCGAGGCGACCTACGACCCGGTGAACTTCAACTACCCCCACGGCACCCACCTGTGCGCCATGGAGGTCGACACCGAGACCGGCGCCGTGAAGATGCGGAAGTACACCTCCTGCGACGACATCGGCACCATCATCAACCCGCTGATCGTGGCCGGACAGGTGCACGGCGGGCTGGTGCAGGGCATCTCGCAGGCGCTGTGGGAGGAGGCCATCTACGACGAGGCCGGGACGTTGGTCACCGGCTCGTTCGTCGACTACCTCCTGCCGACCTCCGCCGACACCATCTCCTTCGACGTCCTGCACACGCACGAGCCGAGTCACTGCACCAGCAACACCCTCGGCACGAAGGGCGTCGGCGAGGCGGGCACCATCGCGTCGACGCCGGCGGTCGTCAACGCGGTCGTCGACGCCGTACGGCACCTGGGCATCAACGACATCCAGATGCCCTGCACGCCCGAGCGCGTGTGGCGGGCCATCCAGGGCTCGAAGGCCGGTGGGGCGACGGAGACGCCCCCGGATGCCATGCCCCACTTCCAAGAAGGAGCCCTCAACCAGGACGAAGGAGCAGGCCAGTGATCCCGGTGGAGTTCGACTACCTCGCGCCGACCTCGGTCGAGGAGGCGCTGGCCGCGCTCGGCCAGCACGGTGACGAGGCCAAGATCCTGGCCGGCGGGCAGAGCCTGCTCCCGGTCCTGCGGATGCGGCTCAACGCCCCGGAGGTCGTCATCGACCTCGGCGGCATCAGCTCGCTGCGCGGGATCCGCGACGACGGCGACGCCATCGTCATCGGCGCGATGACCACCCACCACGACGTGCGCGACCACGCGCTGGTCAAGGAGCACGCGCTGCTGATCTCCAAGGCGACCGCCGAGGTGGCCGACGCGCAGATCCGGCACCGCGGCACCTTCGGCGGTGCGTTGGCGCACGCCGACCCGGCGGGAGACCTCGGGGCGCCGGCGCTGGCCCTCGGGGCGCAGTTCGTGATCGCCGGCCCCGGCGGGAGCCGTACGGTCGAGGCCGCGGACTTCTTCGTCGACCTCTTCGAGACCGCGATCGGCGAGGACGAGATCCTCACCGAGGTGCGCATCCCGAAGCACACCGGCTGGGGCGCCCACTACGAGAAGTTCGTCCGCGTCGCGCACCAGTGGCCGATCGTGGCCATCGCCGCGACGGTGAAGGGCTCGATCGACGAGGCTCGCGTGGGGCTGACCAACATGGGCTCGATCCCGCTGCGGGCTCGTGCCACGGAGGCGGCCCTCGCCGGAGCGAGCGCCACCGAGGACGGCGTACGAGAGGCAGCGGACCTGGCCGCCGAGGGCACCCACCCGCCCTCGGACCTCAACGGTGCCGCCGACTACCGCCAGCACCTGGCGCGCGTGCTCACCGCGCGGGCCGTGCTCAAGGCCGCGGGGGCGTAGGCGTGGAGCTGAGCCACCAGTTCACCGTCCCGATCGGCGTCGAGGAGACCTGGGCGCACTTCAACGACATCGCCTCGGTGGCCGAGTGCTTCCCCGGCGCGGTCGTGACCGAGGCCGACGAGTCGTCGTTCTCCGGCTCGGTCAAGGTCAAGCTGGGCCCGATCGCCCTGCAGTACAACGGCTCGGGGACCTTCGTGGAGAAGGACGAGGCGGCACACCGCTTCGTCGTCGACGCCAAGGGCAAGGACAAGCGCGGCAACGGTACGGCGGGGGCGAAGGTCGTCGTCACGATGACCGACGCCGCCGGCGCGACCGACGTCACGGTCGGCACGGACCTGGCCATCACCGGCAAGCCCGCGCAGTTCGGCCGCGGAGTGATGCAGGACGTCTCCGACAAGCTCCTGGGCCAGTTCGTCGCCTGCCTGGAGCAGCGGCTGGCCGGCGGGCCCGAGCCCGCACCCGAAGCGGAACCAGCACCCGAGGCGGTCGCGGCGTCGACGCCGACCCTGCCGCCATCGAGCAAGCTGCCACCGCCCCCGCCGCAGGAAGCGCTCGACCTGGGCGGCGCCGTCCTGCCCGTGCTTGCCAGGACCTACTGGAGACAGGCACTGGCAGTCGTCGTGGTACTGGCGATCCTGCGCCGACTGCTGCGCTGACGGTGTCGTCCTAGAACACGTTGAGCGGTCGGAACTGCACCGAGAGCCGTGGCCCGGAGTGGGCCACCTTGGGCACGGCGTGCTCCCACGTGCGCTGGCAGCTCCCACCCATGACCACCAGGTCCCCGTGGCCCATGGTCACCGCGATCGAGTCACCGCCCCCTCGCGGGCGCAGCAGCAGCCGTCGGGGATCACCCACGCTCACGATGGCGACCATCGTGTCGTGGGTGCTGCCGCGACCGATGGTGTCGCCGTGCCAGGCGACCGAGTCGCGCCCGTCGCGGTAGTAGCAGCAGCCGGCCGAGACGAAGGGCTCGCCGAGCTCGGGAAGGTAGTGGGCGCTGAGCTCGTCCCTCGCCGAGGCGAGGGCAGGATGGGGGAGCGGCTCCCCGCCCTGGTAGGTGTGGACGAGTCGGGGGACGTCCACCACGGCGTCGTACATCGCACGACGCTCGGCGCGCCACGGCACGCGGTCGACGAGGGCGCCGAACACCTCGTCGGGATCCGGAAGCCAATCTCGCTGGACGTCGACCCATGCTCCGAGAGACAGTGGGGTGCGCTCGGGCGCCAGTGCGGGCCGCACTGCCTCCTCGGAGAACAAGGTGGCCTGGAAGTCCATGGTGGAGAGTCTACTCCATCAATAGAACACCCGTTCGATTTCGAAGATTTCGTCAAGGGTTTATCGCAGGCTTCGTCAATTTCGGTTCTCAACGGCGCATGCGGATCTAACCTGCAGAGGTGGACAAGATGGACGTGATCATGCCGCGGCCCCGCGCGCTGAAGCATGTGCAGGTGCGTGAGCACGTCCGCAGCCTCATCGAGCAGCAGCCGCCCGGGTCGGCGGCCCCCTCCGAGCGCGAGCTGGTGGCGCGCTTCGGCGTGGCCCGGATGACCGTACGCCAGGCCCTCGACGCCCTCGTCGCCGAGGGTCTCCTCGAGCGCATCCCCGGCCGCGGGACGTTCGTCGCACAGCCCCGCCAGGCGGCCGGGCGCCTCACCTCCTTCACCGAGGAGGTCCGCCGACGCGGCATGCTGCCGGAGTCGCAGACGCTGCTCGCTCGCGTCGAGCAGGCCGGCCCCGGCGTGGCGCGCGCCCTCGACATCTCACCCGGCGACCCGGTCCTGCACTGGCGCCGCCTGCGCCGCGCCGACCAGGAGATCGTCTGCGTCGAGGACGCCTACCTCAACGAGGTGCTGCTCCCGGGCTTCCTCCAGCACGGCACTCCGACCAGTCTCTACGACGCCCTCGAGTCGCGCGGACTGCGACCGACCAACGTCGAGGACTCCATCTCCGCGGACAGCGCGACCTCGGAGGAGGCGGTCGTCCTCGAGGTCACCGAGGGCGATCCGGTGCTGCGGCACTCACGTCGGGCCGTCTCCGACGGTCGCATCGTCGAGGTCTCGCGCACGACCTACCGGCACGACCGTTTCACGGTCTACCTCCAGCTCAGCGACCGCTGAGCCTCATCCGGCACTGAGCTCGCGCGCCAGGTTGGCGCGCGCGGCGTCTTCCCAGAGCGCAACGGCCTGGGGGCTGCGGAACAGTCGCGGGCGGTCGGCCAGGTCCTCCAGCACGGCCCGACGTCCGGCCGCGAACTCGGCATCGGGGACGTGGGCGAAGTCGGCGCGCACGCCCGCCACGTAGACGTCGTAACGATCGTGCGACGCGGCCAGGATGGCGAGGTCGGCGTCGCTCAGCGCGCAGGCGTTGGCGTCGGAGTCGTCGGGCCGGTGCTCCACCGTCATCCGGACCAGCCGCGCCACCTCGTCGGCGTACGTCGCCGGCAGGGCGCGTTCGGCCCAGCGGGCGGACTGCTCCTCGTCGTCGTCGGCGCCGGTGTAGACGGCGTCGTGGAACCACGCCGCGAGGTCGACGGCCGGTCGGTCGAAGTCGGCCCCTCCGTCGGCCAGCTGGTCGAGGCGGTCGAGGACCTCGGTCAGGTGGAGCAGGTCGTGGTAGCCGGGGCGGTCCCAGGCCAGGAGCAGCTCGTCGCGCAGGTCGGTGTGCCCCTCGATGGGCCAGCGATCCGCCAGGCTCATCGGGTGGCCGTCCGCTGCAGCTCGCGCGCGTGCTCGTGGCCGGACGCCATGGCCCACCGGATGGCGCGGGTGCCGAGGGTGCCGAGGGCGCGGTCGACGCCGGGCAGGGGTGGCAGCCGCAGCTCGCGCCGGGCGTCCGCCGGCAGCAGCCCGATGGCTGCGGCGACCAGCGACAGGTAGCCCGGACGCGCGGACAGGGGGAGGTCGGGGTGGAGCACGAGGAAGCGGATCGCGTCGTGCGCCGCCGGGGTGGCGCGGATCTCCGGCGCGTACGCCGCCAGGGTGCGCCGAAGGTCCTCCTCGGTCGTCGGCGGATCCAGGACCCCGAGGTGACCGGCGGAGACGGCGGTCTGGGCCACGTACTCGTCACGCTCTGAGCCCACCAGCGGTCGTGCGCCGTAGCGGTCGTGGCTGACGAGGAAGCTGTCCACCTCGACGGCGTGCACCCAGCCGAGCAGCCATGGGTCGGCGGCGGCGTACGGCGTCCCGTCGGGCATGGTGCCCGTGACCGACGCGTGTGCCCGCTGGACACCGCGGATGGACTGCATCGCGTGCTGCTCGGTGCCGAAGGTGGTGATGGCGATGTAGTTGGCGACCTGGGCCAGCCGGCCCCACATGTCGCCCTGGTAGCCGGAGTGGTCGGCCACGCCCTGCATGGCCGCGGGGTGCAGCGACTGCAGCATGATCGCGCGGATCCCGCCGACGAACATCGACGCGTCGCCGTGCACCCGCGCGATGGGGGAGTTCGCCTCGAACCAGCGGGGCCCCGGGGAACCGTGGACGAACTCACGTCGCTTCGGCCCGTCCGGGCCGGCGACCTTGCGGAACAGCTCGGTGCCGAGCCGGTCGCGGACACCCTCGGTGAGACTCACGTCGCCGAGCGTATCCACGGACCCCTGACGCCGACCGGGCACGAATGTGCCGAGACGAGTGCCGACCGGGCACGAATGTGCGGACATTCGTGCCCGCTCAGCGAGTCAGGCGGAACATTTGCGCCCGCTCAGCGCCGAGCGTCAGCCGGGGGTCTCGGTCAGGTCGTCGGCGTCGATGATGCGGTAGGCGTAGCCCTGCTCGGCCAGGAAGCGCTGGCGGTTCTGGGCGAAGTCGGCGTCGACGGTGTCGCGCGAGACCACGGTGTAGAAGTGCGCGCTGCGCCCCTCGGTCTTGGGGCGCAGCAGACGTCCGAGTCGCTGGGCCTCCTCCTGGCGCGACCCGAAGGAGCCGCTGACCTGGATCGCGACCTCGGCCGAGGGCAGGTCGATGGAGAAGTTGGCGACCTTGCTGACCACCAGCAGCCCGATCTCGCCGGTACGGAAGGCGTTGAAGAGCCGCTGGCGCTCCTTGACCGTCGTCTCGCCCTTGATGACCGGGGCGTCGAGGAGCTCGGCGATCTCGTCGATCTGGTCGATGTACTGCCCGATCACCAGGGTGGGCTGTCCGGCATGCTGCCGCACGAGCTGGCGTACGACGTCGATCTTGGCGTGGGTGCACGAGGCGAGGCGGTAGCGGGTCTCGGGGTCCGAGGTGGCGTAGGCCAGCCGTTCGCCGTCCGGCAGGGTGACGCGCACCTCCACGCAGTCGGCCGGAGCGATGTAGCCCTGCGCCTCGATGTCCTTCCACGGGGCGTCGTAGCGCTTGGGACCGATCAGGGAGAAGACCTCGCCCTCGCGGCCGTCCTCTCGCACCAGCGTCGCTGTCAGGCCGATCCGGCGGCGGGCCTGGAGGTTGGCGGTCATCCGGAAGATCGGCGCGGGCAGCAGGTGGACCTCGTCGTAGACGATGAGTCCCCAGTCGCGGGCGTCGAGGAGCTCGAGGTGGGTGTAGACCCCCTTCCGCTTGGTGGTCAGCACCTGGTAGGTCGCGATCGTGACGGGGCGGACCTCCTTGACGGCGCCGGAGTATTCGCCGATCTCGTCGGCGGTCAGCGTCGTCCGGCGGATGAGCTCGTCCTTCCACTGCCGCGCGCTCACCGTGTTGGTCACCAGGATCAGCGTGGTGGCGCCCGCACGCGCCATCGCGGCCGCTCCGACGATCGTCTTCCCCGCACCGCAGGGCAGCACGACGACCCCCGAGCCGCCCTCCCAGAAGGAGTCGGCAGCATCACGCTGGTAGGGGCGCAGTGCCCACTCGTCCTCGACGAGCCCGATCTCGTGCGCCTCGCCGTCGACGTAGCCGGCGAAGTCCTCGGCGGGCCAGCCCAGCTTGAGCAGGGCCTGCTTGAGGTTGCCGCGCTCGCTGGGGTGGACGGCGACGGTGTCGTCGTCGATGCGGTTGCCGAGCATCCCGGCGATCTTCTTGGCGCGCAGGACCTCCTCCAGCACCGGTCGGTCGGTGGACGAGAGCACGAGCCCGTGGACCGGGTGCTTCTCCAGGCGCAGCCGACCGTAGCGGCCCATGGTCTCGGCCACGTCGACGAGCAGCGCGTGCGGGACGGCGTAGCGCGACCAGGTGAGCAGCGCGTCGACCACCTGCTCGGCGTCGTGGCCCGCGGCACGCGCGTTCCACAG
Source organism: uncultured Actinomycetota bacterium (assembly GCA_963778975.1). Lineage (GTDB taxonomy): Bacteria > Actinomycetota > Actinomycetes > Propionibacteriales > Nocardioidaceae > Nocardioides. Next base: position 17,967 of record CAVZWM010000003.1, on the reverse strand, counting down.
TCCCAACGGGGTCAGCCGGTAGGTGTGGATGTGCTCGGGGGAGCGCTCCAGCTCGGCGAAGGGCGCGATCGCCTTGCGCGCCTCGAGTGCCGACGGGTGGTCGACCTCCAGGAGGAGGGTCTTGTCCGACTGGACGATCAAGGGGCCGTCATTCACCTGATGATCCTACGGAGCGGCTGTGCGGCTGCGTCACGCACTGGCGGCCCGCTGCCGCGCACGGTAGGCCGCGACGTTGGCCCGCGAGGAGCAGCGGTCCGAGCAGTAGCGGCGTGACTGGTTGGGCGAGGTGTCGACGAAGACGTTCTCGCAGCGCGGCTCCGAGCAGATGCCCAGCCGGGTGGCGCCGAGGTCGCAGACCAGGTTGGCCAGGCCCATGAGGGACTCGCCGATCAGCAGCTCGGCGACCGACGCGGCGCGGTTGGCGACGTGCATGTGGAGGTGCTCGGGGTCGTGGTCGCTGATCATCGGGGTGACCGGGTGCGTCGCCAGCAGGTCGTTGAGGGCGCTCACCACGAGACGTGTGTCGTCGACGTCGGAGGCCTCGAAGACGGGGCGCAGCTCCCGCTGGAACGACTGGAGCGTCGGCACGTCGGCGTCGGTGATGGACTTGTGGAGCCAGGACCGGTCCGCGAGGTGCCCGCACAGCGCCGCCTCGTCGGGCAGGTCGGCGTTGACGAGCGCGGCGGATCGCTCGGCGTAGCGGATGAAGTCCACGTCATCACTCTACGGAGCGGGTCATCCGGGGTCCCGGCCGCGTTGTCCGGGGGAGCGGAGAAGGTCGAGGGGTGGTCAGGCAGGGCGGACAGCGGTGATCCGGTGCACGGCGAACTCGCGCACGTCGTCGGCCCGGTGGTCGTGGGCCGAGAGCCGTCCGCCCTCGAGTCGACGCGGGTCCACCACGCGCTCCCCGGACACCCCGTGGTTGTCGACGTAGCCGATCACGACCGTGCTGCCGGACTCGATCGCGTCGCGCAGGGCGGCCAGCGCCCCCGACGGTGTGGTCGTCCCGGTGGCCGCCGACGCAGCGGGCCGGGTGGCCTGGGCGCGGTCTCCCACTCGGATCGCGGTGACCACGGCCTGCACCTGCGCCTCCCGACGGGCGTCGACGGCACCGGCCGGTCGTCGTCCGCGGCGGGTGCGCGCCCGCTGCAGGTCGGGGCGACTCACCCGCACGGTGCCGTCCGGGGCCTCGACGACGGGGGCGGCACCCATCTCGCGCAGGCGCGGGAGCAGGACGTCGAGGGGAGAGGTGCTGATCACGACCGTCGGCGCGAGCAGCCGAAGGCCGAGCGACGTGGCGCGTGGGTCGTGCACCAGCGCTGCCAGTGCGGCTTCGTCGTCGGCGCGCAGGAACGACTCGGCGTGCCCGACGCGCACCACCCCGAAGGTGCGGGCGACGTCGTCGACGAGGAACGCCAGGGGTTGGGGGACCGGGGTGTGGGAGACGGAGGTCAGGAAGTCGTGCACCTCGAGGTTGGACCAGCCGGCGTCGAACGCGCGGCGGACCGAGAGCGGGGAGAAGCGGTAGACGGTGGCGCCCCCGCGGGACTCGACGTCGGCCACGAGGTGCAGGCGTCGGGCCACCTCGGTCTCCAGCGGGCCGGGTGCGACGGCCGTGAGGTCGGCCTGGAGCAGCACGTGATCGACCGGCTGGGGCAGATGTGCCGCGATGTCCCGCGCGGCTGCGCCGAGGTCGCCGGCGGCGACGAGGCGACCGCTCGCGGGCAGGCCGCCGGCACCGCTGACGCCCAGGAGGGCGGCCTCGGCCAGTGCCGCGGCGACGAGGTCGGCGAACACGGTCGGCCGTCGCGGCCGCAGCCACTCCACCCGCTGCACAAGCGAGGGGATGCCGGTCCCCGTGGCGAGCACCTCACCGTCGGGCAGATCGGCGAGCACCCCCAGCGCGAGCCGTCGGGCCTCCTCCGCGAGACCGCTGGACAGCTCGGGGGCCAGCGCGTTCCACGCCTTGCCGGCCGCGTCACGCCCACCGACGAGGGACGGGACCCGGCTGCTGGCGAGCCACGCGCCGACCAGCACGCCCCACCGCTCGGCGGTGGGCTTGCCGGACCAGAGGTCGAAGTCCTCGGTCGGCAGCCACACGGCGGAGCTCTCGGAGTCGTTGCCCTCGGCGATCAGTCCGGCGGCGAGGGTGATCTCCACGATCAGCGCTGCCCCCGGCGCGTCGACGTGCAGCTCGCGCGCCACCGCCTTGAGGTCGCGCACGGCCAGGCCGCCGCTGCGCAGCACGGCCGGGGGCGCCACGCCCCACTGGTCGAGCAGCAGCTCCACGCGTCGTACGACGTCGAAGGCGGCGCCGGCCGCGGTACGGGCGACCATCGCGGCATCGCGCTGCGTCGAGGCGAGGTCGGGCGGTCCGCCGACGGGCTCGGCCGTGGTGCGCCCGCCGCGCAGGGCCAGGCCGACCTCTCCCGGCAGCACCACGGTGTCGCCGTCGCGGGGGACGAGGAGCCGGCGGGCGATGAGCTCCTCGACGGGACTTGCGGCCTCGGCGGCCGAGACCGTGCGCCGGGCCGAGCCGGTGGTGCCCTCGCCCCCGTGGGCATCGACGTGGCGCAAAAGGGCGGCGGCCGGCGGGCTGAGCTCGGCGAGGGAGGCCGCCACCTCCGCGGGCGTCGCCGGCTCCGGGCTACGGGGTCGCAGGCCGCTGGTGCCTCCTGCCTGGCCCCGCATCGCGTCCGCGATCCCGCTCAGCGCCCGGATGCCGCCGGGCGCCTCCCACGCCAGCGCGAGGTCGAGCAGGCGGTCCAGCGCCAGGCGTACGGGGGCATCGTCGGCATGGACGATCGAGATCAGCTCGTCGATGGTGGTTTGACCTGCAACCAGCAGGGCATCAAGCACGGAAAGTTCCAGACGGTCCAGGCCGTCGAGGGCGCGGTGGATCGACGAACGTGTGGCGGCCCGCGAGGCCAGCTGCGACGAATCCTGAGGGGCAGGCGTGGCGAGGTCGGGACGGTCCCTCAACAGGTCGGCGAGCCGCTCGTCCGGCCAGGTGCGCAGCTGGTCGGCGAGGGTGCGTGCGGGTGTCGCCGCGCGTGGACTGGACATCCCTCCTACGCTACTCGCCGGGTGGGCTCACCCTCCCATCTCCGCAGGTCATGACGGCCGGGCGGCGTCGGACGAGAAGGGCAGCGCATGAGACACGTTGATCTCCACCACGGGGCTGCGACCGACGTCGGGCTCGTGCGCAAGGTCAACGAGGACTCATTCCTGGTCGCACCGCCCGTGTTCGTGGTCGCCGACGGCATGGGGGGCCACTCCGGTGGCGACGTGGCCAGCCAGATGGTGGTCGAGGAGTTCGCCGGCCTCGCCCGCGACTACGACCCCGCCCGGGGCGCCGAGCAGGTTGCCGACGCTTTCGCTCGCGCGCAGGCCCGCATCGTCGGCTACGGAGAGTCGCACCGGGCAGTCACGCCCGGGTGGCACGCCGGCACCACGGCCGTCGTCGCCGTCCTGGTCGACGACGACGGCGTCACCAAGTGGCTGCTCGCCAACCTCGGTGACTCGCGGATCTACCGCATCACCGAGGGGCGCCTCGAGCAGGTGAGCGTCGACCACTCGGTGGTCCAGGAGCTCATCGACGCCGGGGAGATCACGCACGACCAGGCGGCGGTCCACCCCGAGCGGCACGTGATCACCCGCGCCCTGGGCAGCCCCGAGGGCATCGCCCCCGACTTCTTCCTGCTGCCGCTCGGATCGGTCGAGCGGTTGCTGCTCTGCAGCGACGGCGTCACCGGGATGATCGAGGACAGGGAGATCGAGGACATCCTCGAGACCGTCCCCGACCCGCGCGACGCGGCCGACCGGCTCGTACGCGCTGCCGTCGCCGCCGGCGGTCGGGACAACGCCACGGCGATCGTCGTGGATGTGGTGGGATTGGTGCACGACGCCAGCTATGACTCGCAGCGTCAGCGGCAGAGTCTCGAATCCAAGCTTGGGGGACGACAGTGAGCGCAGAGCGACGCTTCGCGACGGGAAGCTGGTACGCCGTGGTCGGCGACCACGTCTCGGTGATGCTGCCCGGATCCGAGCGGGCTCGCGTGGCCGCGCTCTGGGAGCTGGTCGACTCCGGCGCCTCGGCCCACGCCCTGCTCGACGCCCTGCTGGCGGGTGGTCTCGCCGACCTGCCGAGCTTCGCCTTCGTGAGTGCCAGCGACGACGTCACGCGGGTGATCGTGCGTGGCGTGCCGACCGCGACCGTGACGACCGACTCCGGCGAGCAGGTCATCAGCGCCGCTCCCGGCACCACGTGGAACGAGCAGGTCCTGAGCGGCGTGACCTCCGGTCGCGTCAGCCTCGACGGCGATGCGGCCGCCGACCACGTCCTCACCCCGGGCCTGGCCCGGGTCTCGGCCGTGGAGTTCGGTGCGGCCGTCTCGACGCAGCCGGCCGATGCCCGGGCCGAGCCGGCCCCGGCCCCACCCGTGGAGCCGGAGGCTCCGGTCCTGGCGCTGGTCGAGGAACCCGCCGAGGCGCTCGACGACGACCCCGACGACGAACCCGACGACCAACCGGTGGCAGGGCCCGAGGCGGGCCCGGCGCCCACCGGTGAAGAGCCTGTCGTGACCGAGGGCACCCCCGATACCGCCGCGGACGACTGGTCCGACCGCGACGGCCAGACGACGGTGAGCGCCCCGCCCCCGGACTTCGAGCGGCCCCCGATCGCGGGCCAGGAGATCGGCCCCAGCGTCGTCTCCCGTCCGGTCGCGTCCCTGGTCTTCTCCACCGGCGACGTCGTCGAGGTCGACCGCACCGTCCTGGTCGGCCGCGCCCCCGAGGCGCGCCAGTTCGCCTCGCACGACCAGCCGCACTCGGTCACGGTCGCCAGTCCCAACCAGGAGATCTCCTCGACGCACCTGGAGATCCGACCCGGAGCCGGCGCCGACCACGGAGCGGCCGTCGCCACCGACCTCGGGTCGACCAACGGCACCCTCCTGGTCCAGCCCGGACTGGCTCCGGAGGAGCTCAAGCCCGGCATCGCGGTGAGCCTCATCCCCGGCGCCGTGCTCGACCTCGGTGACGGTGTCACCATCCAGGTCACCAACCCCTGACCTCCTCCCTGACTCCGCCCACCCCCGCACCTGACGACAGAGCCCCGTGAACCAACGCCCCGTGACCTATCCCATCGCTCAGCTGGAGCGGCGCTTCACCGCGTTCGCGATCGACCGGCTGATCGCGTGGAGCCTCCTCGCGCTGGTCGGGGTCGTCACCGCGATGTTCGTCTCCGACGAGCTGTGGACCGTCGTCGGTGCGATCGCCGGCACGATGGTCGTGCTCTGGTTGGCCTTCGCCATCACGCTCGGTGTGACCGGCAACTCGCCGGGCAAGGCACTGACGGGCCTACGGGTGGTCCACCACGGGACCGGCACCCCCACCGGGGTGGGTCCCGCCCTGGTGCGTTCCTTCGTCCTCGGCGTGTCCGGGCTCCCGACCTTCGGGATCGGCCTGGCCACCCTGGCCTGGACAGCGGTGGAGGACCCGGGTCGGCAGCGCCGGGGCTGGCACGACCACCTCGCGCACACCGTCGTGGTCGACGTACGACCCGTGCCCGACGAGGTGGAGGCCGAGGTCGACGCGGGACCACGACACATCGTGAACCTGACGGCCATGCGGCTGATCCCCGCGCCTCCCGTCGAGGCGCCGGCGACACCCGAGCGGTCCGAGGCCTCGATGCGACGCCAGCCGCTGCCCGCCGACGTGCTGGCGCCAACCGCCCAGCAGCCCACCCCGCAGCCCGCGCCCCAGCAGTGGCAGCAGCCGGTCGCCGCGGCACCGCCGGTCCAGCAGCGGCCCGACCAGCAGCCGCGCTGGCGCGTGCACCTCGACAACGGAGAGAGCTTCGTGATCGCGGGGATGGCTCTCGTCGGTCGCCGACCCGAGGCCCGCCACGGCGAGCAGGTCGCCCACCTGATCCCGCTCGCGTCGGCCGACATGTCGGTGTCCAAGACGCACGCGCAGTTCGGGCCCGCGTCCGACGGCACCATCGTGATCATGGACCGCGGCTCCACCAACGGCACGATGCTCGTGCGCCAGGGAGTGTCGCGCCAGCTCGCACCGGGCAAGCCTGCCGCGCTGGTCGACGGCGACCGGATCGTCTACGGCGACCGCGAGATGACCCTCACCCGCGAGTCCTGACATGGGCGGGCAGGGCGATCGCGCGCCCTCCTTGCTGCAGCTGCTCTACGACGAGGCGCCGCTTGCGGACTTCGACGCGCTCCTCGCCAGGCTCGAGCGGGAGGGAGCGCCCGAGGCCGTCGAGGCGGCGCGCGCCGAGTACGACGTCGCCGTGAGGTTGCGCGACCTGATGGGCCGGATGCGGTCGCGCGAGGCCGAGCTGTCGGCCCTCTACGAGACCGCCTCCGACCTCACCGCGATCCGCGACGTCGACGCGATCCTGGCCGCCATCGTGCGACGAGCGCGCCAGCTGCTCCACTGCGACATGACCTACCTCTCCCTCAACGACGAGGCCGACGGGGCGTCGTACATGAAGGTCACCGACGGCGCGCTGACGCGGGAGTTCCAGACGCTGCGCCTGCCCCTCGGCACCGGCCTGCTCGGCCTGGTCGCCCAGACCGGTGCCGCCTACTTCACCGAGGACTACGCCGCCGACGACCGCTTCGTGCACCGCGGCTACATCGACGACGCCGTGGCGGGCGAGCAGATCCGCGCCATCCTCGGTGTCCCGCTGGTCCTCGACGGCACCGTGATCGGTGCCCTGCTCGCCGTGCACCGCTCCGTACGACGCTTCCCCCAGGCCGAGATCAGCCTGCTCACCTCCTTCGCCGCCCACGCCGTGGTGGCCCTCGAGAACGCCCGGCTCTTCGCGGAGCTCGACGAGGCCAACCGCGCCCTGACCCACCACACCGAGGCGGTCGACGCTGCCGCACTCGCGCACGACCGGCTGACCGACCTGCTGCTGGGCGGCGGCGGGACCTCGGAGGTCGCCGACGTCCTGTCGTCGGTGCTCGGCGGTGCGGTCTCGGTGCGGACCGCGGCGGGCGACCTCGTCGCCGGCGAGGAGAGTGGCCTCGACTGGATCGGTGCCGTGCCGGCAGCGGTGTCCTCCGGTCGGTCGGTCGTGGTCGACGGCGGTCTGGTCGCTGCTGCCCTCGCCGGCACCGAGCACCTCGCCACCCTGGTCGTGCGACGCGACGAGCCGCTCGACCTCGCGGGCCGCCGTACGCTCGAGCGCGGAGCGCTGGTCACCGCCCTGGTGCTGCTGTTCGAGCGATCGGTCTCCGACGCCGAGGAGCGGCTCGGCGGGCAGCTCCTCGTCGACCTGCTCGAGGCCGACGAGGCGACACGCGAGCGGTTGCGTGATCGCGTACGACGTCACAGCGCGAGCCTGGGCGGCCCGGTCGTCGTGGCCGCGGCCACCATCGACGACGTGGACCGACACCGGGCCAGCCGCGCGGTCGTGGCGCTGGCGAGACGGCTGTCCGGACTGGCCGGGGAGCATCGCGGAGCGGTGGTGCTGGTGGTGCCGGGCCAGGATCCGCGACGTGTCGCGCACGAGCTGCAGGCGGTCGTGACCGACCTCGGTGGCACCGCGACGGTGGGGGTGGCCGCGACCTCCGACGCCCTGGAGGACGACCGGCTGGTCCGCGCGCACGACGAGGCCCGTCGTTGCCTGGACACGCTCGTCCGGCTGGGTCGTCGGGGCGAGGTCAGCGACCCCGCCGGCCTGGGCGTGGCGCGCCTGCTGCTCGGCGACAACGACCCCGAGCACATCGCGGCGTTCGTGGCGGCCATGGTCGGTCCGGTCCGCGAGTGGGACGAACGGCGGGGGACGGGTCTGGTCGAGACGATCGAGGCATGGTTCGCCAGCGGCGCCCGGCTCAAGCAGACCGCATCGGCCCTGCACGTGCACCCCAACACGGTCACGCAACGCCTGGACCGGGTCGGCGAGCTCCTCGGTCCGGGATGGCGCGACCCGGAGCGATCGCTGGACCTGCAGCTGGCGCTGCGGCTGGCCCGCCTCCAGCGAGGCTGATCCCAGCGGGTACATGTGTCTCGAACACATAGAGAGCGCCCAACTGTGGCTGTCTGCGCCATGTGCGCTGGGTCACCCGGCTCCCTACGGTGGGGCCATGACCTCCGCGCCTGCAGCCACCCTGCCCGTCCTCCAGGGACGTCGGGCACTGGTGACGGGTGCGGCGAGCGGCATCGGCGCCGCCGTCGCAGCTCGACTGGCCGACGAGGGCGCCGAGGTCCACCTGCTCGACCGTGACGAGGAGGGCGTGGCCAAGGTGGCCGCGCAGGTCCACGGCACGGCCCACGTCGTCGACCTCACCGACGCGGCGGCGATCGACGCCCTCGACCTCGAGGTCGACATCCTGGTGAACAACGCCGGCATCCAGCACGTGGCCCCGATCGAGGACTTCGACCCCGAGCTCTTCCGCACCATCCACGCGCTGATGCTGCACGCCCCGTTCCTGCTGGCGCGCCGCTTCCTGCCCGGGATGTACGACCGGGGCTGGGGCCGGCTCGTCCACGTCTCGAGCGTGCACGGTCACCGCGCGTCGGCCTACAAGTCGGCCTACGTCAGCGCCAAGCACGGCCTCGAAGGCCTCTCGAAGGTCATCGCCCTCGAGGCGGCCGACAAGGGCGTCACCAGCAACACCGTCGGTCCCGGCTACGTGCGTACGCCCCTGGTCGAGGGGCAGATCGCCGACCAGGCGCGCTCCCACGGCATCGCCGAGGACGACGTCCTCGACACCGTCCTCCTCGCCCGCACTCCGCTCAAGCGCCTCGTCGAGCCGGAGGAGGTCGCCGCCGCCGTGGCGTTCCTGTGCGGCGCGGCTGCCACGTCGATGACAGGCTCCGCGCTCGTCCTCGACGGCGGCTGGAGCGCCGCCTGACCTCCCGCACGTCCCCAGCTCACCCCCGCCTCATGCACCCCCACGAAAGGCTCGTCATGTCCACCGAGACCAGCACCGCGTCCGGACCCGGCTCACAACCGGGCGTCGAACCCGAGCGCACCAACATCGTCAAGGTCGTCTTCGCCTCCCTGATCGGCACCGCCGTCGAGTGGTACGACTTCTTCCTCTACGGCTCGGCCGCGGCCCTCGTCTTCGGGGCGCTGTTCTTCCCGGAGAGCGAGCCGGCCACGGCGACTCTCCTCGCGTTCGGCACCTACGCCCTCGGCTTCGTCGCGCGTCCGCTCGGCGGCATCGTCTTCGGGCACTTCGGTGACCGCGTGGGGCGCAAGAAGATGCTGGTCGTCTCGCTGTTCCTCATGGGGGTGGCGACCTTCGCGATCGGCCTGCTGCCGACGTACGCCACCATCGGCGTGGCAGCACCGATCCTCCTGCTCGTGTGCCGCCTGCTGCAGGGCTTCGCGGTCGGTGGCGAGTGGGGTGGCGCGGTCCTGATGGCCGCCGAGCACGGCGACGACTCGCAGCGCGGCTTCTGGTCGTCGTGGCCGCAGGCCGGCGTCGCCCTGGGCAACCTGCTCGCGACCGGTGTGCTCTGGTTCCTCGCCGCCGTGCAGTCCGAGGAGGCGTTCAACTCGTGGGGCTGGCGCATCCCGTTCCTGCTGAGCGCCGTCCTGGTCATCGTCGGCCTCTGGGTCCGACTCTCGATCGAGGAGTCGCCCGTCTTCCAGGAGACGAAGAACGAGATGGAGAGCAAGAAGTCCTCGCACGTCCCGCTGCTCGAGGTGTTCCGCAAGTACCCCAAGGAGGTCTTCCTCGCGATGGGCATGCGCATGGCGGAGAACATCTCCTACTACCTCTTCACGGTCATCTCGATCTCCTTCCTGACCATCTACGTCGGCACGACGGGCGACAAGTCCCTCATCCTGAAGGCCCTGCTGATCGGCTCGGTGGTCCACTTCGTGACGATCCCGCTGATCGGTGCCCTGAGCGACCGGGTCGGACGCCGTCCGCTCTACCTCGCCGGCGCCGTCGGCGTGGCCGCGTGGTCGTGGATCTTCTTCGACCTGATCAGCAGCCGTTCCGAGGGCAAGATCATCCTGGCGGTGGTCGTCGGCCTCGTGCTGCACGCCCTGATGTACGCCCCCCAGGCCGCGTTCTTCTCCGAGCTGTTCGGCACCTCGGTGCGCTACACCGGCGCATCGGTGGGCTACCAGCTCGCGTCGATCTTCGCGGGGGCGCTGGCGCCGATCATCGCCATCAAGCTGCTGGGTGATGCCGCCAACGGCGCTGACAACACCGCCAAGGTCGCGATCTACATGACCGTCGCCTCGGTCATCACCATCGTGGCGGTCCTGCTCGCCAAGGAGACCAGGGCGACCTCGCTGCGGCACGACCGGGTCATGAGCGACTGAGTCGCTGCCCCTGTCAACGGGCCGTCGTCCCCTCGGGGGCGGCGGCCCGTTGCCGTCGCGGCGTCCGGCGTCGCTCGAGCCGAGCTCAGCGCGTCAGCGCTACCGGGATCCGCGTGACGCCGCCGCGGGCGCCGAGCCACACGATCGCGCCGTCGTCGAGGCGGCCCGGGGTGGTGGGGCCGGCCACGGTGACGGTGAAGCGGGCCGACTGCCCCGGCGCGAGGCGTACGGCGAGGGGTCGCACGCTGACCCGGTGCGTGGTGAAGCCGCGCGTGGTCACCGAGAAGTACTCCGGGCGGCTGCCCACGTTGGTCACCGTGCGCACCGCGCGCTGTCGCGTCGACGGGAGGATCACCGAGCTGGCGTTGAGCCCGGCGGTGCGACCCGAGCGGAGGGCGCGACGCCAGGCGGGAGTCCGTACGTCGAGGGCGAGGTGGGAGGTCGGGGCCCGCGTGTCGAGCGCGCCGGACCCCTGCACCAGCACCGACGAGCCGGGCAGCGGCCGGGCCGACGTCACGATCATCGACCGCACCGTCGCTGCCGACCAGTCGTGGTCGGAGCGCAGGAGGGCGGCCAGGCCGCTGGCGTGGGCCGAGGCCGCCGAGCTGCCGCTGAAGAGTCCCCAGGCGCGTCCGGTGGACTCGGGCAGCGCGCCGAGGACTGCGTCGGCATCGGCGACCGCGTCCGGCTTGAGGATGGGTGCGCGAGGGTCGCCCGCGGCGCTCCACACGGCGGCGCGACGGTCACCACGCGGCCCCGCGACGCGTACGAGCCGGACGATCGCCCCGGGGCGTCGGGCGACCCAGCGGGTCAGGGTGCGACCGTCCGGGGCGGTGAGGTGGACCGTGGGCACGGAGTGGAAGTCGGCGGTGACGGGACCTGGGCGGACGTTGACCAGGACCATGCCGCGGCCGCGGGCCTGGGCCACCGCCTCGGACTTGTCGATGCGCCCGATGCCGCCGCGCTCGCAGACCACGATGCGTCGCGCGACCAGGCGTGCGTCCAGCGCGCCGGGACGGCACTGGCGTGCCTCCTGCCGGCTGGCGCCGCTCGCCCGTGCCTCGGTGGAGAGGACGACTCGGCCGCGCACCGGGACGGGTCGCCCGCCGCCGACGAAGCTCGGGCCCCCGGCGATCCGCACGGACCCGCGGGCCATCCGGCCGACGGTCGAACCGACCGTCGTGACCCACGGCGCGGAGTGGGCGGAGTACGCCGACCTGGCGGTGTTGCCGGCGGCGCCGATCACGACGATGTCGGCCTCGGCGGCGCCCAGCGTGGCGCGCTGGAGGGTGTCGACCCCGATGCCGCCGGCGACGGCGAGGTTGAGCACGTCGACCCCGTCGGCCACGGCCTGGTCGACCGCGGTGACCAGGTCGGCGGTGGAGCAGCCGTCGTCGGCGGGGTCGGGGGCGCCCCAGCAGGCCTTGTAGGCGGCGATCCTGGCCTGCGGCGCGACGCCACCGAACCGGCCGGCGTCGCGGCCGTCGACGCGGACGGTCACCCCGGCGTTGCCGGCGGCGACGGACGCGACCTGCGTGCCGTGCCCGAGCGCGTCGAGGGGGGAGAGGGTCTCGGAGGCGCGGATCCGGTCGGCGCCGAAGCCGTCGACGAACCAGTGGGCGCCGACGACCTTGCGGCTGCAGGAGTCGGTCGTCCACTCCTCGGCGTCGGCGCAGGCTCCGGTGAAGTTCTCGGGGTCACGGCCCAGGCCCGGGACATCGGCGAAGACGGGGGAGTCCGGGGTGATGCCGCTGTCCACCACGCCGATGACGACGCCGGCCCCGCCGCGCAACCGCGGCGCCCGGGCAACGAGGCGCCGGGTCATGCTCGTGGGAGCACCGGCGAGCGGGCGGATCGTGTCGGGCTCCACCGTGGCCACTCCCGGCATCCGATCGAGCACGGAGACCTGGGCGGGGGTGAGCGCGGCGGCGAAGCCGTTGAGCGCCGTGGTCCAGCGGTAGACGGGCTCGGCCGCCCCGATCGCAGTCAGCAGCGCGTCCTGGCGGGCGAGGAGCTCGCCACCTGGCGTGCTGTCGCCCGCGGTGCCGGGACCGTTGAGCGTGACCAGGGTCAGCGTCGCCTCCCCGGTCCCCGTCTCGACCTCAGCCTCCGCCTGCGACGGACCAGCGGTCGGCAGGGCGAGCGCCAGCGCGGCGACGAGGCCCAGCAGGAGGCGCGCGGAGGGGCGCGCCAGGGATGCCTGCACCATGCCCCACTCCCACTCTCGACCTGTGAACCTGACCTCGCGCTGCCCACGAGACCGACGAGTCCACCATGATCCCAGCAGGCCCACCCGTAAATCAAAGAAGCGATGAGGAACTGGTTGGTGCCGCGCTGGCGCCGCCACCTATCCTGTGCCCCGCACGTGAAACCACGTGGCGTGACGTCGGTGACCTGAGTGGAGTGGACCGTGCCCAGTGGCAAGGTGAAGTGGTACGACCTGGAGAAGGGCTTCGGCTTCCTCTCCCAGCAGGACGGGCCGGACGTCTACGTCCACTCCGACGCGCTGCCCGAGGGCGTCACCTCGCTCAAGGCCGGCACTCGCGTCGAGTTCGGGATCGCCCAGGGCCGCCGGGGCGACCAGGCCCTCCAGGTCCGCATCGTCGACGCCCCGGCCTCGGTCACGCGCAACCAGCGCAACGCCCAGCGCAAGGACCCCGACGCGATGGTGGCCATCGTGGAGGACCTCATCAAGATGCTCGACGGGGTCGAGGAGGCCTACCGTCGCGGGCGCCACCCCGAGCCCCGCACCGCCCAGGGCACGGCCAAGGTGCTGCGGGCACTGGCCGACGAGCTCGAGCTCTGAGCTCACGCCCCGCCGGGTGACGACCCGATCCGCCGTGGCCGGCCGAGGAGCACGAAGGCCGCCCACAGCGCGAGCACGCCACCGGCGATCCCCAGACCCAGCTGGGGAATGAGGGGCATCGCGATGCCGACGAAGCCGCCGATGACCCACGCCAGCTGCAGCGTGGTGTCGGAGCGGGCGAACGCGCTCGCCTGGATGCGACCGGGCACGTCGCGCTGGATCGTGGAGTCCAGCGACAGCTTCGCCAGGGACTGCGCCAGGCCTGCGGTGAGCCCGAGCAGGATGAGCGGTATCAGCCCGTAGAACAGCGCAGCCACGACCGTCATCACGGCATCGGCCACCAGGGCGAGGGCCACCGTCAGCGCAGGACTGAGGTTGCGCAGCATCGACCCGATGGCGATGCCGAGGGTGTTGCCGAGCCCTGCTGCCCCGATCACCATCGCCAGCAGGACCTCGGGTTCCCAGTCGCCGATGGGGTTGTCGCGCAGCAGGAACGCCATGAACATCGTGAGGAACCCCGAGAGCCAGCGCGGTCCGCAGTTGGCGCGCAGGGCGAAGGCCACCGCGGAGGGGATGCGGGTCCTGGGACGGCGACCGGTCTTCGTGGGCCCGGGCTGCGCGGCGGTGGTCGGGCCCGTCAGCACCAGCTCGCCCTCGCCCTGGCTGGAGTCGACGCGCTCGGGCAACCGGATCGCCCAGATCGTGGCGAGGACGAAGACGACGAAGGCGTAGCGCAGGGACCACTCGGGGCCGAAGGTCGAGGCGAGGATGGCGAGCGGCGCCGAGATCGCGACGCCGACGATCCCGGCGAGCGAGACGCGGGCATTGGCCTTGACGAGCGTGAGCGTGGGCGGGAGGAGGCGGGGCACGGCGGCGGCGCGCGTGACGCCGTAGGCCTTGGACGCGACCAGGCACCCGAGGGCCGCCGGGAACAGCCAGTCCGACTCGGTCATCACCGCCGTGGCCAGGACCCAGCACAGGAAGCTGCGGGTCGCCATCGTCGCTCCGACCGCCCAGCGGCGACCGTGGCTGAACCGGTCGAGGAACGGCCCGATCAGCGGCGCCACGATCGCGAAGGGCAGCATCGTCAGCCCCAGGAACAACGCCACCTGTCCGCGTGCCTCACCCGTCGGCACCTGGAAGAACAATGTCCCCGCGAGCGAGATCGCCACCGCCGCGTCGCCGGCGGCATTGAAGGCATGCAGCTCGATGAGGCGGGAGAGGCCGGAGTCGCCGGCGCCCTCGGCACGGGTGGCCCGGCGGGCCTGTGACACGGCGTAGTGACCGGCGCTCCCGGCTCCCCGACCGGCGACCCTGGCCCCCCGGCCCGCTGCCCGGACGCCGCGTCCGGCGCCGGACAGCCCGCGGCGTACGGCGGTGTCGCGCGGTGCCGACGAACCTGGGGTCGGACGGGCGTCGCCGCCCGCGTCGGTCGGCGTCCCCGGCCCCGTCCCCGGAGCCGGCCCCGGGGACGTCTGGGGGCGGTCGTCGGTCACGGCACCATCTTCACCTACGGGCCCGACAGCGGGCGTACGCCGTCCCGAGTGGGGGTCCCGACGGGACAGGACGTGGCGGTGTTTGTCATGATGCGCAGGTGATCTCTCTCGCAGCGCGTGCCGGGAAGCCGGACTCCGCCCTCGCCAAGGCCGTCGATGCCGCCCGCGCGATGGTGCTGGAGCTGGCCGACGCCGCCGAGGTCGGCGAGCACATCGGCTGCCAGGGGGAGGGTGAGCGGGTCGTGACCCACTCCTTCGCCTGCACCCGCCCGGGATATCCCGGCTGGCACTGGTCGGTCACCATGACCCGCGCCAAGCGTGCCAAGGACGTGACCGTCAACGAGGTCGTCCTGCTGCCCGGCGACGACGCCATCGTGGCGCCCGCCTGGGTCCCCTACAAGGAGCGGCTGCAGCCGGGCGACCTGTCGCCGGGCGACCTGCTCCCCGTCGAGGACGAGGACGCGCGACTCGTCCCGACCTACCTCGTCGGCGACGACCCGCTGGACGGGCCGATGGACGGCGATGCCCGCGCCCAGGTGCGACGCGTGGCCGAGGACCTGGGCCTGGGACGCGTCCGCACGCTGAGCCGCGAGGGCATCGACATGGCCGCCGAGCGCTGGTACGCCGGCGACGGCGGGCCCGAGGCCCCGCTGGCCAAGAGCGCCCCCGACTCCTGCACGACCTGCGGCTTCCTGATGCGGATCAACGGCTCGCTGGCCGAGACCTTCGGAGTCTGCGCCAACGGGAACGCCAACGACGACGGCAAGGTGGTCTCGCTCGACCACGGCTGCGGCGCCCACTCCGAGGTCAAGCTGGCGCGCAAGCAGCAGCCGCTGCCCATGCCCGACCACGTCTTCGACACCCTCACCGACGACGGGTTCGACGCTCTCTGAGCTCAACCTCGTGACAGGATCCAGACGCCGTAGTCGTCGTCGGGGCCGTGCAGCTCATAGCTGCCGAAGCGCTGCTGGACCTCCAGGCCCGCGGCCGCCACGTCGGTGAGGAACTCCTCGGCCGGGTAGGTGCGACTGCCGGCCTTCACGCCGGTGAAGTGGAATCCCACCAGCGCCCGGCCCGTCGGCGCCAGCAGGTCGCGGACCCGGGCCAGCACCGCCTGCTCGGTGTCCTCGCCGAGGTAGATCATCACGTTGCCGACGACGAGGACGAGGTCGAACGTGCCGACGTCCGCGGGGTCGAGGCCCAGGGCCTGGTGTGGCAGCACGTCGAGGTCCGGAAACGTGGCGCGCGACTGCTCGCGCAACGCCGGATCGGGCTCGGTGGCGACCACCCGGTGGCCGCGGGCCTGCAGTGCTGCGGCGACCCGACCCATGCCGGAGCCGATGTCGAGGATGCGCGCTCCGCGTGGGGCGAGGGCATCGGCGAGGCGAGCCTCACCGTCGACATCGACGCCGTCGGCCAGGCGTTGCGCGAAGGTCTCGGCGTAGCCCCGGTTGTCGTCGCCTGCGCGCTCCCAGCGGGTGGGCGGCAGGGTCATGCGTCCTCGTGCTGTGCGGCACGTTCGTTGCGGCGGCGGCGGCAGTACTCCAGGCCGCACAGCCCCAGGCCGAATCCGGCCAGGCAGGTCCAGAGCCACCACGTGTGGCCGCTGTCGCGCAGCGTCCCCCAGAAGGGGAGGAGACCGAGGAAGCCGACCAGCCAGAGCGCGGTGCCGACCTCGGTGGTGCGTACGCCGTCCACGTCGAGCGGCTCGACCTGCGCGACGATGTAGGTGCGGTTGCCGAACTCGTGCTGTGTCGGCTGCTCATCGCCCAGGTCCACGACGCCACGCTACACGCGGGACGGGGGACGAAACACGGACGTAGCAGGCTTCTGCCACACTCCGTGTTCGTGACCGAGGAGACCCGCACCCCCCAGCAGTCCACCAGCAGCTCCAGCCTCGACAGATTCTTCAGGATCAGTGAGCGCGGATCGACCATGGGGCGGGAGGTCCGCGGCGGCCTCGTGACGTTCCTGACGATGGCCTACATCATCGTGCTGAACCCGCTCATCCTCGGCTTCGTGCCGGACTCGACGGGCGCCTTCCTCGGAGGGGGCGCCGAGCCGGGCAGCGGCATCCCCGCCATCGCCGCGGGGACCGCGCTGGTCGCGGGCCTGCTGACGATCCTGATGGGCGGCCTGGCGAACTTCCCGCTCGCCCTGGCGACCGGACTCGGCCTGAACGCCTTCGTCGCCAACACGATCGCGCGCCAGTCCACGTGGGGTGACGCCATGGGCCTGGTCGTGCTCGAGGGCATCGTGATCCTGCTGCTGGTCCTGACCGGTTTCCGCAAGGCGGTCTTCCACGCCGTGCCCCAGCAGCTCAAGGTCGCCATCTCCGTCGGCATCGGGTTGTTCATCGCCCTCATCGGCTTCGTCGACGCCCGTGTCGTCACCCGGATCCCCGACGCCTTCCAGACCACCGTGCCGGTCCAGCTGGGGACAGACGGCCACCTCGCCGGCTGGCCGGTGCTGGTCTTCTGCCTGGGGTTGATCCTCATGATCGCGCTGTGGGTGCGCCAGGTCCGCGGCGCCATCCTCATCTCGATCGTGGCCACCTCGGTCGTGGCCGTCGTCGTCGAGGCGATCGGCGACCTCGGTGTCGCCTCGGCGGACAACCCCACCGGCTGGTCGCTGAGCGTCCCGACGCTCAGCGGCGAGGTGGTCGCCGTGCCGTCCTTCGACACCCTCGGCGACTTCAGCCTCTTCGGTGCGTTCGGCGACGCCGGGACCGGCGCGCTCGCGGCACTGCTGCTCGTCTTCTCGCTGCTGCTGGCCGATTTCTTCGACACCATGGGCACGATGACGGCCATCGGCGCCGAGGCCGGCCTCAACGACGAGGAGGGCACGCCGCCCGGAGCCCAGCGCATCCTCGTCGTCGACTCGCTGGCCGCGATCGCCGGCGGCGCGGCGGGCGTCTCGTCCAACACCTCCTACATCGAGTCGGCGTCCGGCGTCGGCGAGGGCGCCCGTACCGGGTTGGCGTCGGTCGTGACGGGCGTGCTCTTCCTGCTGGCCACGTTCTTCACGCCGCTGGTCTCCGCGATCCCGTCCGAGGCGGCCGTCCCGGCGCTGGTCCTCGTCGGCTTCCTGATGATGCAGCAGGTCACCGAGATCGACTGGCGCGACCTCGAGGTGGCGATCCCTGCCTTCCTCACGGTCGTGCTGATGCCCTTCACCTACTCGATCAGCGTCGGCATCGGTGCCGGGTTCGTGGCGTACGTGATCATCAAGGTCGTGGTCGGCAAGTTCCGCGACGTGCACCCCCTCATGTGGTTCATCGCCGCGCTGTTCGTCGTCTACTTCGCCTACACGCCCATCAGCGGCTGGATCGGCTGACCGGGCGCCTCCTCCCCGTC
>CAVZWM010000002.1:0-54304 GCA_963778975.1 uncultured Actinomycetota bacterium | reverse complement strand
GCTCGACGGGCTGATGTCGCTGGCCTGTGCCCTGACTGCCGAACGACTCGCGCCGGGTGCCGGCGCCTGGTGGATCGCCGGCCACCGCTCGACCGAGCCCGCGCAGGCGCACGCCCTCAAGGCACTCGGACTCGAGCCGCTCCTCGACGTCGGGATGCGCCTCGGCGAGGGCTCCGGCGCGGTCGCCGCCCTGCCGATGCTTCGCTCGGGCATCGCGCTGATGCGCGACGTCGCCCTGCTGTCCGAGGTCCTTCCCGGGTGACCAGCCTCCGGGACGGCTGGCTGCTCGCGACCGGCACCCTGACAGTCCTGCGGGTTCCCCCGCCCACCGTCGTCGACCGCCGGGTGGCCGGCACGGCGATGACCCTCGCGCCGCTGGCCGTCCTCCCCCTCGCCCTCGCCGGCGCCCTGGCCTGCCGCTCGGCGGGGCGCTCGACCTGCCGCCACTGGCCACGGCGTACGTCGTGCTGCGGGTCCTGGCACTCGGCACCCGGGCACTCCACTGGGACGGCCTCGCCGACACCGCGGACGGGCTGACCGCGTCCTACTCCCCCGCGCGTTCGCTCGAGGTGATGCGCACCGGTTCCGGCCGGACCGGCCGGAGTCCTGGCCGTCGTGCTGCTGGCCGGGCTCCAGGCCGCTGCGCTCGTGCCCGTGGTACGCCACGAGCACGGCTGGCTGGCCGTCGGGCTGCTCGTCTGTGCCTCGCGGGTGTGCCTCCCGCTCGCGTGCCTCCGGGGCGTGCCGGCGGCTCGTACGGACGGACTCGGTGCGGTGCACATCGGCTCGGTGCCGGCCCTCGCCGCCGTCGCATCCCTGCTCGTCGGGCTCCTCGCCTCCGGTGTCGCCGGCGTCCTGCTCGGGTCGGTCGCCACGACGCTCGTCGGCCTCGCGCTGATGCTCGGAGCGTTGGCAGCGCTGCTCCTGCGATGTGTACGCCGACTGGGCGGGATCACCGGCGACGTCCTGGGCGCGGCGGTCGAGATCTGCTTCACCGTGCTGCTGCTGGCCGCGGCCACCGCCTGAGGCGCCCCACGTCTGCGCTCCAGCCCTCCGGGTTCTTCACCCGTCGTGGACGAGGCGAACTCAACGGGCTGGCCGGCCAGCGAGGTTCCCCCGATGACGACGAAGAGCGATTTCACCGAGGACGAGTGGTCCCGGATCGTACGGGCACCGTTCGTGGCCGGGATGGCCATCACGCTCGCCGACCCCGGAGGCCCCATCGAGGCTGCCAAGGAGACCATGGCGACGCTCAAGGGCGCCACGAACCCTCCGAGCCGCGAGCAGCTCCTGGCCGAGGTGGCACTGGAGATCCAGGCGATGACGCAGCAGAAGCGCAACCCGTTGAAGGGCTACAAGCCCACGTCGGACGGCTCTCCTCCCGGAGAGCAGGTGCTCGAGGAGCTGCGCGCGGTGCAGGCGATGGTGGTTGCCAAGGCCGAGCCCGAGGAGGCAGCTGCGTTCGGGCGGTGGCTGGTCACCACCGCCCAGGCAGCCGCGGATGCCGCCAAGGAGGGCGGCTTCATGGGGTTCGGCGCAGAGCTGGTCAGCGAGCGTGAGCAGTCCACGCTGGACAAGGTGCGCGCAGCCGTCTCCGGCTGATCCGCGAAAGTCCTCTGCAAGGATTCGCGCCATGCGGATCCTGGTCACCGGCGGCGTACGGTCCGGCAAGTCCACCCACGCCGAGGCCCTGATCGGCCACGAGCCCGCGACCTACGTCGCGTCCGGGCCGACGCCCGACGCGGAGGCCGATCCCGACTGGACCGCGCGCATCGCGGCCCACCGGGCGAGACGGCCGCGCCTCGTGGACGACGGTCGAGACGCAGGACATCGCCGAGACGATCCGGCACGCCGAGGTCCCGGTCCTCGTCGACTGCCTCGGCACCTGGCTGACCGCCGCTGATCGACGCGGCGGGCGCCTGGGAGCAGGACGCCGACACCGTCCATGCACTCGTGCATCGCCCGGGTCGACGAGGTCGTCGCCGCCCTGGGCGAGTGCGACCACGACGTGGTGGTGGTGACCAACGAGGTCGGGCTCGGGGTGGTGCCCGAGCACCGCTCGGGCCGGCTGTTCCGTGACCTGCTCGGCACGGTCAACCAGCGGGTCGCCGCCGCCTGCGACGAGGTGCACCTGGTGGTGGCAGGGCGCGTGCTGCGCCTCTGACACGGCGGGCCGTCGGCGGCAGGGTCGGCCGGTGGCTACCCTCGAGGTCCGCCTATCTCGGGGTCTGCCCATGGTGCACCGTCGTCTGTCCGCTCTCTGCGTGCTGGCTGTTGCCGTCTCGGCGCTTGCCACGCCGAGCCCGGCAGGTGCCGTCGACGACGAGTTCGGCCCGCTGCAGGAGGCGGACGGCAGCACTCTCGCGGTCGCCCTGGACAGCCGAACCACCGCCCTGGTCAGTGTCGGCGGTCCGGACGACGCGACGATCTACGACCAGCGCCGCACGGCGGCAGGCGCCCTTGGCCCCCGCACCGAGGTCACGACCGTCGAAGGCGCCACCTCCTGCCGGCCGGTCGAGGCCGTCACCGAGCTGGGCAACTTCGCGGTGGCCGTGGAGTGCCAGACGAGGACCGGGCTCGAGGATCCGCCGACCAAGCTCATCGAGCTGGTGTGGACGGGCGATGACGGCTGGGTGTGGCACGTGCAGCGTGAAAGTGACCTGGGGTCGCTGGACTACTCGCCCCACGGCCAGTACGTGGTGTTCACCAGCAACAGCCGGTACGGGCGTCCGCACCACGTGACCAGCTACCACGCCGACCTCGGCTGGCGTGACCTCACGCGTCGCGAGCTCGGGTTGACCGGAGACGACCTGATCGCCGCCATCAGCGACGCCGGGAACGTGGTGGCTCTGCGGGGAGCCGGTTCCGAGGATGAGCCCGGCTACTGGTTCGGCGGCCGGCTTCGCATCGAGACCTACAACGACACGGTCGGGAAGTGGACCCACCAGTTCACCCGCGACTACCCCGACGGCGGCATCGACCCGTCAGGCATCGACATGTCCGCGGGGCGCATCGTGGCGACCCTGGTCCAGTCGCGCTCGACCGGCGAGCTGTACGGCCGTGCAGACAGAGTCGTCCTCCTGTCCGGCATTCCGAGCGACCCGCGCTTCTGGTCGTCGCCTCGATGGAACCGCCAGGTCCTGACCGCCTCCGCGGCGATCACCCGGGCAGGTGTCGGCGTCCTGGCCTGGCACGCGGTCGACGACCGGCGCACCGCCAAGCCCTGGTTCGCGACGTGGACGCCCCAGCACGAGCAGCCATCCGTTCATGACCTGAAGTGGCGTACCACCCTCACCGATGCTGCCGTGTCCGGCCGTGCCATGGACCTGTCGGTCAGCGCCAACGGCCACGGCGCCATCGCCTACGTTCGGCACCGGCGCGGTGTCGGCCACTCGACCGTCGCCGGCGCATCGTTCCGTGTGGGCCGCAGCGGTGGACTGCACCGGCAGGTCGACGCGACCTGGCAGCAGCCGGTCGACGCGACCGTCAACGCCACCGCGGGCGCCACCTCGACCAGCATCACGCTCGGCCACATGGGCGGCCCGTTCGTCCTGTCGCCGCTGACGCAGTACAGCATCGGTCCATAGCCCCTCCTGAGTCACACCAGCAGGACGAACGACCCGAGCGCGACCAGCCAGGACACGAAGGATCCGAGCAGGAAGTACTCCGTCAGGTGGTGGATGCGCTCCTGGTCGCGGCGCGAGGAGAGCTCGGGGAAGCGCAGCAGTCCCTTGGCCGCGACGACGACGCTGGCCGCGGTGAACTGTCCGCCCAGGGCCAGCGCGAGGATGAAGACCCGCTCGAGCGGCCCGAGCAGCCGACCACCCTTGAGCGGGGTCTGCGGCATGCTGCCGTCGGCGGCGGGATGGATGGTGCCGGTGGACTTGAGCACCAGCCGGACGATGACGTTGCCGGTCGAGAGCTGGAGGCCGAAGGCACCGACCAGCAGCAGGAACCTGTCGGCGCTGAGGTCGCGCAGCACCGGGCAGCGTCACCGAGTCGAGCCAGCGGCCGAGCGGACCCGGACGCCTCCGGTGCCAGCCCCGAGACATCCGATCGCGACCGACAGCGACAGTCCGAAGACGTCAGGGGCACCCACGCGGGCCCCGGGTGCCCGAAGCCCCAGGTGACCGAGAGTCCCCACAGCAGCACGAGCACGGCGATGCCGAGGAGACCGATCACGTCGCGTCCCGACGTGAGGCCGGCGAGCAGGCCGACCACCAGCGCGACCAGCGCACCGAGGCACTCGGGGAAGAAGCGGATCGGCTTGACCGAGTGGGCCAGGTCGGTGACCGAGAAGCCGATGAGCAGCACGGCCAGCCAGCTCATCGCGTACCTCCCGTCTCTCCCACCAGCTCGTGTGCCGTCACGAGCGCCGCCAGTCCGTCGGCGCGCACCCGTTGCGAGACCGCCGAGGGACTGATCCCCAGTGACTCGGCGATGTCGCGCTGCGTCTGTCCGGACAGCAGACCACGCAGCACCGACAGCGACCGTTCCGACAGGCCGCTGACCCGCTCGTCACGCAGGACCAGCCCGGCGTTGACCATCCCGGCGTCCGGTCCGCTGCACGCCGTCGGCCAGGGCGTACGCCGTCCGCAGCGTCCGGCCGGCGGCCGACCGCTCGCCGCGCTCCGCGGCCTCGATCCCGGCACGTGCCGCCCACCAGGCGGGGCCGTCCTCGATCCCGCCCGCCTCGTCGAGGACGCTCGTGCTCCCCCAGCCGATCCCGTGGCGTACGTCGTGCTCCGGCGCCAGGCGCACCCGGATGAGCAGCGAGGCCTGCACTGCCGCGCCGACGGTCGAGAAGGTGCCCTGGAACTCGTCGCCGGCGGTGATCCACAGGGGTCGCAGCGGCGGGACGAGCGCGTTGACCTCGCGCAGGGCGTCGAGGAGCCGGGCGTGCAGGTCACCCCGGTCGAGGGAGGTGCGGGAGCCGACCAGGTCCCCGATGAGGGCGGCGAGTTCAGGACGGGGCTTCACTCGACCCAGTGTGAAGGTTATTGCTTCATATGTCTACAGGTGAAGCAATATCCTTCATTCCCAGAAGACGCGCTCCACGACTGCGTGGGCCCGACGCGTCGTGCGGAGGTAGTCGTTGACCATCTCGTCGGAGGCACCCTCGGGATAGCCCAGCACCCGGGCCACCGCGAGCCGGTCGCGGGCGTCGCGCGGCAGCTGGTCCGACGGCTTGCCGCGCACCAGCGTCACCGCGTTGCGCATCCGGCTGACCAGCCGCCAGGCCTCGGCCAGCGTCTCCGCGTCGGGCCGCGAGATCAGCTCCGCGGCTGTCGCGGCTTCGAGCGCGGGCAGGGTCTGGGGCGTGCGAAGCTCGGGGATCCGACCGGCATGGCGCATCTGGAGCAGCTGCACCGTCCACTCCACGTCGGCCAGCCCGCCCCTGCCGAGCTTGAGGTGCGTGTGGCGGTCGGCGCCGCGCGGCAGCCGCTCGTCGTCGACGCGGGCCTTGATCCGGCGCACCTCCACGACGTCGCGCTCGCTGATCCCGGCCTCGGGGAAGCGCAGCGGGTCGATCAGCGCGGTGAACCGGGCGCGGAGGGCCTCGTCGCCCGCGACCGGGTCTGCGCGCAGCAGGGCCTGGAACTCCCACACGTGCGACCACTTCGCGTAGTAGGCGGCGTAGGACTCCAGGGTCCGCACCATCGGGCCGTTCTTGCCCTCGGGCCGCAGGTCGGCGTCCACCTCGAGCGGCGGGTCGCTGGCCGGCAGCGACAGCAACCGGCGGACCTCTCCGATGACCGCCTGCGCGAAGGACGCCGCGACCTGGGCCTCGGCCCCCTCGACGGGATCGTGCACGAACATCACGTCCGCGTCGCTGCCGTAGGACAGCTCGAAGCCGCCGTAGCGCCCCATCGCGACCACCGCGATCCGGGTCGGCACCGCGTCGAGTCCCGCGTTGCACGCGCACGGACTCGCAGGCGATGTCGAGGGTGGCCTGCAGCGTCGCGTCGGTCAGCCGGCTCAGGCCCTGCCCGACGACGGCGACGTCGGTGCCCGCCACGAGCTCCCCGCAGGCGATCCGCAACAGCTCGCGACGACGTACGGCCACGCACCGCGGCGACCGCCGTCTCGGGCGTCTCCTGGCGCTCGACCAGCGACTGCATCTCGGCGAGGACGACCTCGGCGCTGAGCGGGACGAGCGACTCGCCCAGCATCTTCACGCCCTGCGGCTCGCGCTCCAGCAGGTCGGTGGCGTAGCGCGACGTGCCGAGCACGAGGGCCAGTCGCTGGGCGACCTCGCCCTCGTCGCGCAGCATCGTCAGGTACCACGGCGTCCGGCCCAGGCTCTCGCTGATCCGGCGGAAGCCGAAGAGCCCGGCGTCGGGGTCGGGGGCGTCGGCGAACCACTCCAGCAGCACCGGCAGCAGCGTGCGCTGGATGTCGGAGGTGCGCGAGACGCCCGCTGGTGAGTGCCTCCAGGTGGCGCAGCGCCGCCTTCGGGTCGGCGTAGCCGAGGGCCGCCAGCCGCGCGCCCGCCGCCTCGAGCGACAGCCGGGCTCCGCTGCCGGGAAGCTTGGCGACCGCGCCGAGCAGCGGCCGGTAGAACAGCTTCTCGTGCAGGCGGCGCACCTCGCGGCGGTGGTAGCGCCACTGCTTGTCGAGCTGGACGACCGGCTCGGAGAAGTGACCCAGGGAGCGGCCGAGACGGCGCAGCGATGCCTCGTCCTCGGGGAGCACGTGCGTACGCCGCAGCTGGTGCAGCTGGACCCGGTGCTCGAGCGTACGGAGGAAGGCGTAGGCCTCGTGGAGCTTCTCGCCGTCCTCGCGACCGACGTAGCCGCCACTGATCAGCCGGGCCAGGGCGCTGAGCGTCGCGCCGTCGCGCAGGGTGGGGTCGGCCCTGCCGTGCACGAGCTGGAGGAGCTGGACGGCGAACTCCACGTCGCGCAGGCCGCCGGAGCCCAGCTTGATCTGGCGCTCGGCCTCGTGGGCGGGGATGTGGTCGATGACGCGGCGACGCATCGCCTGGACGTCGGTGACGAAGCCGTCGCGCTCCGCGGCGCTCCACACCATCGGCTCGATGGCCTCGATGTAGGCCTGGCCGAGGGCGAGGTCTCCGGCGACCGGGCGCGCCTTGAGCAGCGCCTGGAACTCCCAGGTCTTGGCCCACTTCTCGTAGTAGCCGCGGTGGCTGGCCAGCGTGCGGACGAGCGGGCCGTGCGCACCCTCGGGCCGCAGGTTGGCGTCGACCGGCCAGATGGTGCCCTCGCGGGTCTGGTCGGAGCAGACCCGCATCAGGTGGGACGCCAGCTGGGTCGCCGCCCGCAGGGCCGCGGACTCGTCGGCCCGCTCCCCCGACTCGAGCTCGGCGGGCTCGAAGACGAAGACCACGTCGACGTCGGAGACGTAGTTGAGCTCGTGGCCGCCGCACTTGCCCATCGCGATGACCGCCAGCCTGGCGAGCGACGGCCGTCTCGCCCACCCGGGCCCGGGCCACGGCCAGTGCCGCCTCGAGCGTGCCGGCGGCGAGGTCGGAGATCTCGGCGGCTGCGTCGTCGATGCCGAGGTGGTGGGCCAGGTCGCGCGAGGCCAGCCGCAGCAGGATCCGGCGATACTCGACGCGCAGCGCGTCGAGGGCCTCGGCGTCGGGCTTCGTCGCCACGGGCGCGTCGGAGGACGGGTCCGCGCCCACCGACGCCAGCAGCGAGCCGCGCACCGAGAACGCCGGAGGCCGGGTGCTGCCGAGCGTCGGGTCGGTCAGCTCGCGCCACTGGTCGGGGTGGCGGCACAGGTGCGTGGCCAGGGCAGCGCTGGCGCCGAGGACGCTGCACATCCGCATCGCGGTGCCCTCGTCGTCGGCGACCTCGGCGAGCATCGCCTCACCCGCGCCGCCGTCCTGCTCGTCGAGCGCGTCGACGATCTTGAGCAGCGCGGCCAGCGCCGCATCCGGGTCGGCCGAGGCCGCCAGCGCGTCGGTCAGCGGCTTCGCGTGCCCACCGAGCCGACCGATTCCCGCCTTGGCTGCCGGTCCGTCCTGGAAGCCGATGCGTACGAACGTCCCGGACGAGGTCATCGCCCTGCCACCTCGGCGAACCGGACCACCAGCGGCCGCCAGTGGGCCTCGAGCTCGTCGGCCGACGCGGCGATGTCGGCCAGCACGGCGTCCTGGTCGACGCCGAGCGAGACGTGGTCCTCGCGGTCGGCCTCCGCCCAGCGACGTACGACGTCCACGTCGGCCTCCGGGTGCGCCTGGATGCCCCACGCCCGCGGGCCGAAGCGGGCCACCTGCACCTCGCCACCGGGGCTGAGGGCGAGCACCTCCGCACCGGGAGGCATCTCGACCACGACGTCGCCGTTCCAGTGGATGGCGCGCTCGGCACCGCTGAGCGCTCCGACCCAGTCGTCGTCGGACGCCGGGGCGGTCCAGCCGACCGGCTGCAGGCCGACGGTCTGGCCGGCCGGGTTCGCGGTGACGCGACCTCCCAGCGCAGCCGCGACGAGCTGGTGGCCCAGGCAGATGCCGAGCAGCGGCGTCTCGGCGGCGACCGCCTCGCGGATGGCCTGCTTGAGCGGCCCGAGCCACGCCACGGTGTCGTCGTCGTTGGCACTCATCTCGCCGCCCAGCACCAGCACCGCGTCGTACGACGGCAGGCTCGGGCAGCGCGTCGCCGAGGTAGGGGCGGCAGATCTCGAGCGTGCACCCCGCCTCGGTGAGCCAGCCGCCGACGAGCGCCGGCGGGCAGGACTCCTGGTGCTCGACGACCAGCACGCGGGGCCCGCTCACAGGACCGGCAGCATCCGATCGCGCTCGAAGGCGGAGACCTGGGTGCGGTACTCCTCCCACTCGGCGCGCTTGTTGCGCAGGAAGAAGTCGAAGACGTGCTCGCCGAGGGTCTCGGCCAGCAGCTCGGAGCTCTCCGCGACGTCGATGGCCTCGGACAGGCTCTTGGGCAGCGGCTGGATGCCGAGCGACTTGCGCTCGCGCTCGGTGAGCGACCACACGTCGTCCTCGGCCTCGCGCGGCAGGTCGTAGCCCTCCTCGATGCCCTTCATGCCGGCCGCGAGGGTGACCGCGAAGGCGAGGTAGGGGTTGCAGGCCGGGTCGATCGTGCGCAGCTCGACGCGTGTGGACTGGCCCTTGTTGGGCTTGTACATCGGGACCCGGATCATCGCGGAGCGGTTGTTGTGGCCCCAGCAGATGTAGGACGGGGCCTCGCCGCCGCCGAGCAGCCGCTTGTAGGAGTTGACCCACTGGTTGGTGACCACGCTGATCTCGGTCGGCGTGGTGCAGCACGCCCGGCGATGAACTTCCGGCCGGTCTTGGAGAGCTGGTACTCCGCACCCGCCTCGAAGAAGGCGTTGCGGTCGCCCTCGAAGAGCGAGACGTGGGTGTGCATGCCCGAGCCGGGGTGGGTGGTGAACGGCTTGGGCATGAAGCTGGCCCAGATGTCCTGGCCCAGCGCGACCTCACGCACGACGGTGCGGAAGGTCATGATGTTGTCGGCGGTGGTCAGCGCGTCGGCGTAGCGCAGGTCGATCTCCTGCTGGCCCGGGCCGCCCTCGTGGTGGCTGAACTCCACCGAGATGCCCATCGCCTCGAGCATCGTGATCGCCTCGCGGCGGAAGTCGGAGCCGCGCGACTGGGCGGTGTGGTCGAAGAACCCGCTGCGGTCCACGGGCACCGGCTCGGCGCCCGCCTCGGGCATGTTCTTGAGCAGGTAGAACTCGATCTCGGGGTGGGTGTAGAAGGTGAAGCCGCGGTCGGCAGCGGCGGTCAGCGTGCGCTTGAGGACGAACCGCGGGTCGGCGTAGGACGGGCTGCCGTCGGGCATCACGATGTCGCAGAACATGCGAGCCGTCGCCGGGCCACCGTCGCTGCCCCGCCACGGCAGGATCTGGAAGGTCGAGGCATCCGGCTGGAGCAGCATGTCGGCCTCGTAGACGCGGGCGAAGCCCTCGATCGCCGAACCGTCGAAGCCGATGCCCTCGTCGAAGGCGTTCTCCAGCTCGGCCGGTGCCACGCTCACGCTCTTGAGGAAGCCCAGCACGTCGGTGAACCACAGCCGGACGAACCGCACGTCACGTTCTTCGAGAGCGCGGAGTACGAAGTCCTCTTGCTTGCCCATGTGGGAAGCCTAGGGGCACGCCCGCTCCGGGCGCGGGTGCCCACCACGAGGTTGCTCTGGGTGGCGGCAGACGAGGTCGAGCCAGACCCACCCTGGCGGCACATGGCGTTGGCGGGCTTGAGGCGGTGGTACGTCGATGTCGCACTCGCCGGGCGACCGTACCCCGAATTGGCGGTTCATCAACAACCTGTTAGCCTTTCGCCAACAACGCTGCGGATACCAAGCCGCCATCAGACAGCCGTGCGCTCATTCACTGCGCGGAGCAAGTACCCGGAAAGACACAACGACAGAAGGACGAAAGACAACATGCGCTTCATCAACCGTAAGACGCTGGCTCTCGCCGGTGCCGCCGCCGCGCTCATCGCCGTGGGCTCCACGGGCACCGCCGTCGCGGGCAGCCTGATCGACTCCCGCCAGATCGCTGACGGCAGCATCAGGGTCAAGGACCTGACGCCCCGCGCTGTCACCAAGTTCACCGCCCAGACCGGTGGCGTCGACGGCGTCGGCTGGCGGTGTCGACGGCAGGACGGTGTCGACGGCAAGGACGGCAAGGACGGCGGTGCAACGGCAAGGACGGCAAGGACGGCGTCGAGCGGCCTCGACGTACGCCACCGCGCTTCTACAACGATGGCGACCACGAACGACGGCGCGATCGCGCTCGGTGGCCTGCAAGAGCGTGAGCCGACCACGCGCACTACCGGTGGCGTGCAGGTGCTCGGCCTCGACGCCGCGCCAACAGCCGCAACACCCCGTGTCCTGGTCCTTCCCCGGCCGATGGACTGGCACGACCAACACGCCGACGGCCGCCCGCCCGACGGCTGGATCGTCCAGTGCGGCGGCAACGCCGGACCGTCGCAGCAGGCTCCCGAGAAGGTCAAGGTCTGGCGCTCTGCATGACCAGCGCCGACCTCCCGTCGTCCTGATCTACCAGCACGGTCCACCCAGCAGCCCGCTCTCCCTTCGGGGAGGGCGGGCTGTTGTCGTTGTCCGTGCGAGCTGCCGAAGTTCGCAGCCCCCGCCGGGCCCCATACGGACGACCGGCCGTCCTCGCTGGTTGCCGAGAGTCGCCGCGTCCGCTCGGGGCGCTCGCGCGTCGGCGGCAGTGCAGCACCTCCGGTCAGCGGCAGATGTTGACGTCCTGCGAGCCCAGGACACCGTCGAAGGTGCGGCGCATCGGGCGGCAGCCAGCTCGACGTGGTCGGCACGAAGGCGATCGAGCCCGGCACCCGGCCGTGCACGCCGTCGACCTCGACCTCCTCGACCACGAGCGGGAACGGTGACGCTGGCGACGTCGTACGCCCTCCCAGCAGGCGGACGCGCGGCGCTTGGTCACCGCCTCCTCGAGCGTGACGGTGTCCCCGACGAGCTTGCCGCCGTAGCGCCAGGCGACGGTCGTGGCATAGCCGGTGTGGCCCTCCCACGGTGCCTTCACCGTGACCGACATGCCCCAGGTGCGACGGGTGGCGATGCGGAAGATGACCTTCCCGTCGGTGACCGCACGGGGCGCGACGACCAGACGTGGACGACGTCGGCGTCGAGGGTGCGGCGGGCGTTGGTCAGCTGGACCTCGCAGCCCTCGCAGTTCTCGACCGTGAAGGTGAGGCGAGTGGTGGCCGCGGCGGCACTCGGCCGGTCGGGGGCCGGAGCCGCGCCGCGGGCGGCGTGACGACGGCGGCGGTCATGGCAAGGGCGGTGATCGCGAGGGCGGTGGTGCGTCGGGTAGGAACATGGCGTGGTGTTCTCCTCAGAAGTGGTGGTCCTCCTTCTGGACGCACCGCGATGGCCGCGAAGGTTGCACCGCGCATCGTCCCTCAGTCGTCGCCCAGGGTGTTGCGCTCGATCTCGGCCACCGTGGGGCGACCGCGGTTGCAGAAGACCTCGAGGTCGACGGAGTCGCGACCGTCGCTGAAGACCGCGTCCACGTCGTCGTCGGGACCCTTCTCCCAGCTGACGACCCGCCAGCCCGCCGCCTCGTCGGGGCGCGCCTCGACGCCGTACGCCCAGGTGTCGCGGCACTCGACGACGAACCCGCCCCACTCGCCGGTCACCTCGTCACGGACGGCCGGTCCGTCCGGGGACGGCACGGCCGTCGGCTCGATGGCGGCCCCGTTGCGGAGCACCTCGTCGCCGAGCGGGCCGCGGTCGCGGATGGTGGCGCCGACCGTGGAGACCGCGAAGACGCCGACGAGCACGGCGACCGCCGTCGCCGCTGCCCACGCACCCACGAGCATGACTGTCCGTCTCACCCGCCCATGGTGCACCGGCCGACGTCAGCGGCAGGACAGGCGGTGGTTAAGGCGCGGCTAAGGCCGGCGGCAGGACGGGCCCGGGGCGGTACGGTCACCGCGTGGCCGAGGTGCTGATCATCGAGGACGACGACCGGATCCGGCCGTTGCTGGTGCGCGGCCTGCGCGAGCTGCGGGCACGCCGTCGTCCTCCGCGCCGACCGGGATGGCCGGGCCTGCAGCTGGCCGTCGACTCCTCCCCCGACCTGGTCGTCCTCGACCTGGGGCTGCCCGACGTCGACGGCACCCAGGTGCTCTCCATGCTGCGCGCGGTGAGCGCGGTGCCGGTGATCATCGCCAGCGCCCGCGACGACGACCCGTCGCTGGTCCGGGCGCTCGACGCCGGGGCCGACGACTACGTCGTCAAGCCCTTCAGCAGCGCCCAGCTCGAGGCCCGGATCCGCGCGGTCCTGCGCCGGGTGGAGACCGGCCGCGAGCGCCGCCCGACCGTCATCGTGGGCGGCCTGCGTGCTCGACCTGGCCGGGCGCACGCGTGCACCTCGACGGCCGCGAGGCTCGAGCTGACCCCGCGCGAGTTCGACCTGCTCGCGCACCTGGCCGAGCGCCCGGCGAGGTGGTGACCAAGCGCGACCTGCTCGTCGAGGTGTGGCGCCAGCCGTGGGGCGGGTCGGACAAGACCGTCGACGTGCACCTGTCCTGGCTGCGGCGCAAGCTCGGCGAGACCGCCGCCGAGCCGCGCTACCTCGCCACCGTGCGCGGTGTCGGCGTTCGGCTGACCGCCCCCGACGACGGCTCCTGACGTGCGGCGCAGCCTGCTCGTCACCGCGGCCGCGGCCATCTCGATGGTGCTGCTGGCGATGCTCGTGCCGATGGCCATCCTGTGCGCAGCTATGCGCTGGAGGACCGGCTCGCCCGCGCCGCCCTCGAGGTCCAGGCGGTCGAGACCGTGGTCTCCGGCGGGCGACGACAAGGGCGCCGTGTCGGTCTACCTCGACCGCATCAACGGCGACTGACGGACACCACGCGCACCACGGTGCTCTACCCCGACGGCATCGGGGTCGGGCCCGACCCCGGCGAGGACTCCCGGGTGCTCGACTCGCGCAACACCGGGCGCGCCCGCGTCGACGACGTCGCCGGCGGGCTCGCAGATCCTCGTGCCGGTCTCCCGCGGCGGCAGCTCCGCCCTCCCGTCCCAGACCCCGGTGATCCGGGTGATCGTGGCGCGAGCCCGGCCTCGACGTCCGTCGTCGGCCTGGCCTGGGGGCTGCTGGCGCTGCCTCGGCCTCGCCCTGCTCGTCGGGTCGCTGGTGGTGGTCGACCGACTGGGCCGCTCCTTCGTCCAGCCGATCCGGCAGCTCGCCGAGCACACCCAGGCGCTGGGACGTACGGCGTCGCCGGAGCCGGTCGCCGCGGTCAGCGGTCCGCCGGAGGTGCAGGAGCTGGCCGGCGCGATCGACCGGCTGGTGGATCGCATCGAGCTGCTGCTGGAGCGGGAGCGGGAGTCGGTCTCCGACCTGTCCCACCGCCTGCGCACCCCGGTGACCGCGCTCCGGCTGCGGGTCGAGGCCGTCTCCGACGCCGGCGACCGCGCGATCGCCTCGGCGGCGACCTCGACGAGCTCCAGGCGACGGTCGACGAGATCGTCCGCGAGGCCCGCCGGTCCGAGCGCGAGGGCCTGGACCCGCAGACCGACGCGGTCGAGGTGCTCGCCGCACGGGTACGCCACTGGGAGCCGCTCGCCGAGGACCAGGGCCGCCCCTTCACGCTGCATGCTCGCCGGGGAAGGCCCGCTGCTGCGGATCAGCCGGGCAGACCTGGAGGCGCTGGTCGACGTGCTGCTCGACAACGTCTTCACGCACACCGCGGAGGGTGACGCCGTACGCATCTCGCTGACCGCCACCAGCCGAGCAGGTCGTGCTCCTGGTGGAGGACGCCGGGCCGGGCCTGCCCGACGGGCTCGACCCGACCGGACGTGGGGAGAGCGGGGCCGGGTCGACCGGGCTGGGCCTGTCGATCGTCGCACCGCACCGCGGCCGAGTCCGGCGGGACCGTCGTGTGTGACGCCTCGGACATGGGTGGAGCCCGGGTCGCCGTCACCTTGCGGACGGCCTGACCCGGGCTCCGGTGGTGCCTCAGCGGAGGGTGACCCTCACGGAGCAGGCGCTGCCACCGACCGGCCGTCACCGACAGCTTGAACGTGTCGGTGCCGGCGGTGTTGCGGCGCCAGGTCTCGAGGTCGAGCTCGCCCTCGTTGTCGGCCCGGAGGACCCGCGACGTGGCGACCGCGCCGTCGTGGCGGATGGTCATCCGCCACTCGCTGCCCGGCCGGGCGCGCGTCGAGGTCGCCGTTGACCTCGAAGCCGCCGCGCTCACGGT
The DNA here is from genome assembly GCA_963778975.1 of uncultured Actinomycetota bacterium. GTDB lineage: Bacteria > Actinomycetota > Actinomycetes > Propionibacteriales > Nocardioidaceae > Nocardioides. The sequence goes on along the minus strand of CAVZWM010000002.1, from coordinate 39,597 downwards.
CGACGCTGAGCTCGTACGTCGCCCCGGCGCAGGTGCCGCGTCGCTCGACGTCGGCGTTGGCGGGGGCGGCCACCAGGACGGTGGCGCCGGCGGTCGCGGTCGCGAGCAGTGCGGTGGTGGCGATGATGGACTTCTTCATGGTGGTTCTCCTCGGTGTGGTGGATCAGGAGCTGACGGTGGCCGTGCAGGGCTCGCCGTCGGCGGGGGTGAACGTCACGGTGTAGGTGGCGGGGGCGTCGCTGCTGCTGAACGCGTCGAGGTCGATCTCGCCGTCCTCGTCGGTGGTGCGGGTGCCGGCGAGCAGGACCGTGTCCTCGCGGTCGAGCGAGACCTCCCAGGACTCGCCCGGTGCGGCGGACTGCAGCTCGGCACTGACCTCGGTGCCGCCGTCCTCCGGCTCGGTGCCGATCTCCCAGGTCGCGGATCCGCAGGTGCCGCGCTCGGTGGCCGCGGACTCCATGGAGCGGTCGATCGCCCACCAGCCGCCGAGCCCGATCACGAGCACGCGCGGCGGCGGCGCCGCCGATGACTGCCTTCTTCTGCACGGTACTTCCTCCTCGTGTCCGACGTCGGTCGACGTCACGAGGACGAGGTTCGCGCGGCAGGCGCTAAGTGCGCACCAGCCGTCCGGCTAAGGCGCGGCAAAGGCCCCGTCAGTCCGCGCGGGACGTCCCGCTCGAGCTCGGCCAGCCAGGTCGTGGGCTTCGCGTCGCTCGGCATCCGCCAGTCACCGCGCGGGCTCATCGTGCCGCTGGCACTGACCTTGGGCCCGTTGGGCAGGGCCGATCGCTTGAACTGGTTGGCGAAGAACCGCTTGACGAAGACCTCCAGCCAGCGGCGTACGGTCTCGAGGTCGTAGGCGACCCGGGCGTCCTCGGGGAAGCCGGGCGGCCACTCCCCCGCCTCGGCGTCGCGCCACGCGTGCCAGGCCAGGAAGGCGATCTTGCGGGGCCGGTAGCCGTGGCGTACGACGTGGGCGAGCGTGAAGTCCTGGAGGTTGTAGGGACCGACCGAGTCCTCGGTGGCCTGCGGCTTCTTGCCGTCCTCGATCGGGATCAGCTCGGGGGTGATCTCCTGCTGGAGGATCTCGCGCCAGCACCTCGTTGGCGGCCTCCTCGAACTCGCCGTGGCTGATCACCCAGCGGATCAGGTGCTGCACCAGCGTCTTCGGCACGCCGGCGTTGACGGAGTAGTGCGACATCTGGTCGCCCACCCCGTAGGTGCACCAGCCGAGCGCGAGCTCGGAGAGGTCGCCGGTGCCGACGACGATGCCGCCGCGCTGGTTGGCGAGGCGGAAGAGGTAGTCGTAGCGCAGGCCGGCCTGGACGTTCTCGAAGGTGACGTCGTAGACCTTCTCGCCGCGCGGAGTAGGGGTGACCCATGTCGGCGAGCATCTGCTCGGCGGCCGGGCGGATGTCGAGCTCCTCGAAGGTCACGCCGAGCGCCTCGGAGAGCCGGGTCGCGTAGCCCTTCGTGGTCGACCCGGTCGCGAAGCCGGGCATCGTGAAGGCGAGCACGTCGCTGCGCGGGCGGCCGAGGCGGTCCATCGCCTTGCACGCGACGATCAGCGCGTGCGTCGAGTCGAGGCCACCGCTGACCCCGATCACGGCCTTGGGCGAGCCGATCGCGGCCAGCCGCTGCTCGAGGCCGGAGACCTGGATGTTGTAGGCCTCGTAGCAGTCGAGCTCGAGTCGCTCGGGGTCGTCGGGCACGAACGGGAACCGGTCGACCTTGCGGCGCAGCCCGATGTCGCCGTCGGGCGCCTCCAGCTCCCAGTCGACGATGCGGAAGCGGGCGGTGCGCTCGTGGTGCGTGCGTCGGTTGTCGTCGAAGGACCCCTGGCGCAGCCGTTCCTGGCGCAGCCGGTCGAGGTCGACGTCGGCGATCGGTGCGGCGCGGCCCGTCGGGGAAGCGCTCCCCCTCCTCGAGCAGGTCGCCGCACTCGTAGATCAGCGTCTGGCCGTCCCAGCTGAGGTCGGTGGTCGACTCGCCCTGGCCTGCGGCTGCATAGACGTACGCCGCCGAGCAGCGCGCGCTCGCACTGCGGACCAGCAGCCGTCGGTCCTCCGCACGCGCCACCGTGATCGGGCTGCCCGACAGGTTGGCGAGGACGGTGGCGCCGGCCAGCGCGGCCTCGGCGCTCGGCGGGATCGGCACCCACATGTCCTCGCAGACCTCGACGTGGAGGTCGAGGCCGGGGACGTCGAGGCAGCGGAAGATCAGGTCGGGCCCGAACCGCACGTCCTGGCCGGCGACGGTGATCCACTCCAGCTCGCGGTCGTCGCCGGGGGCGAACCAGCGGCGCTCGTAGAACTCGCGGTAGTTGGGGAGGTAGGACTTCGGCGCCACGCCCATGATCGAGCCGCGCTGGATCACGACCGCGCAGTTGTAGACGCGGTTGCCCTGCACCAGGGGCGCACCGATGACCAGCGCCGTCATCAGGTCGGCGCTCGCGGCGACGATCTCGGCGATCGCCTGCTCGACGGAGGCGAGCAGCGCGTCCTGCAGGAAGAGGTCGTCGACGGAGTATCCGGTCAGCCCCAGCTCGGGGAAGACCGCCACCGCCACGCCGTCCTCGTGGCAGGCGTGGGCCTGCTCGATGACCTCCGCGGCGTTGGCGGCCGGGTCGGCCAGGTGCACCGGCACCGTGCACGCGGCGATGCGGGCGAAGCCCTGGGCGTAGGCCGAGTAGAAGTCCACGCGCTCACTCTAGGGAAGTCGAGACAGCTCAGTGCCCCGACGCCTCCGGCAGCCCGCGCGCGATCATCGACTCCCGTCCGTCCCGGCCGGCGAGGTGCAGGGCCGCGAGAAGCCGCCGCACGGCGGGCTCGTCGGGCACCATGCCCGTCCGGACGTGGATCCCTGGCGGGTCGGGCACCCGGTCGGTCGGCAACAACGTGCGCCGGAGCTGGTAGTCGTAGGACGCAGCCCCCGGCGTGGCGCGGAGGACGAGTGCCCCCCACCGCGTCCCGAGGTGCTCGTGGGTGACGACCTCGACGTCGCTCCAGGCCAGCTGCGAGTCGATCCCGGGACCCCGCAGCTGCACCAGGTCGGCGGAGATCCGCAGCTCGGGGCGCCGCAGCACGACGCCCCACATGGTGACTGCCACGACGAGGATGAACAGCGCCAGGACGCCGGAGACGACCCGCGCTCCGACGTTGGGGCCCATCACCACCACCAGCGCCAGTCCGACTCCCAGGACGGTGAGGACCACGGCCGCGGCAGCGGCCATGGCACCGCCCCCGAGCGACATCGCCCAGGCCGGCCGTCCGGCGAGGTCGATGCTGCGCCACGACGCCTGCTCCCGGCGCTGGCCGAGCAGCATCATGACCGAGACGGCCAGCATGAAGAGACCGAGGACGGTGAAGAGCACGCGGCTCTCCGAGCTGACCACCGCGGTGTAGAGCAGGCCCGCGCCGATGAACCCCGTGATGAGCATCGTGAAGATGGCTGCCGGTCGGCTGGTGTAGGCCGATCGTCCCGACATCCGCTCAGAAGATCGAGTCAAAGACGTCACCCACTCCTTCACCGATCGAGCCGAACGTCTCGCCGATCTCCTCGACACCGTCGACGACGGCGTTGCCCCAGTCTCCCAGGGTGTCGGCACCGGAGTCGAAGAGGCTGTCGACGGCGCCGGACGTGAAGGCGCCCACGACCGTGCCGACGACGGCACCGACGACGACACCTGCGGCCGTGCCCACACCGGGAACCGGGATGAACGTGCCGATGACGCCACCCAGGGCCGCGCCCGAGGCCGCACCGGCGGCGATCGCTGCGACCGCGGGCACTGCGTTGGAAACGATGGCCTGCGTCGCGCCCTCCTCCTCCCAGTCGGAGTGGATGCCGTAGCCCATCGCCAGGACGTCGAGCGCCCAGAAGGCGCGGGTGACGCCTCGCGGGATCTCCCAGTTGGGGAGTCGGGCTCGTGCGGACGGATGGGCCTCGTCGAGGCGGTCGGCCTGCTCCAGCAGGTCGAAGAAGTGGGCACGATCCCCCACGAAACGACCGTCCGGACGGCCGCATGGAGGCCGCGTGGTCCCGCAGCTGCTGGGCGCGCAGCAACATGTCGTCCACCTGCCCGACCATGATCGGGTTCGTCCGCCGGACGAGCTCGAGCTGGGTCCCGGCCGAGAGCAGCTGGGCGGTCAGTCCGACGTACTGCGAGTCGTGGGTCTCCCAGGCGTTCCCGGCGGCCTCCAGGGCGTCGAGCCAGCGTTGGAAGGCCTCGTCGGACAACGTGACGCAGGAGTTCCAGACGTCGATCTGGGCGTTGTAGGCGATCACGGCGTCGTTGCGCCGGTGCCAGGAGTCGGACTCCTGCGGCGTGGCGTCCGCGGGGAGGTCGCCTGCCGACGGCGGCTGCGGCCCCGGCTTCACGATCACGAAGCCGGTGACGGTGAGATCACCGTTGCGGGCGGTCGACCGGACCTCCGCCATGTCCTGCTTGGCATCGCGCAGCTCGTCGGCCAGGGTGTCGAGGACGGTGGCCACGGCACGCGAGATCGTGACCCCCTCGTCGGTCTTGCGGACCAGGGTCTGGGCTCGTCCGGCGAAGCCGTCCGCGGCTTCCCCCTGCCAGTCACCTGCGACGTTGCGGCGGTGGTTGCCGACCTCGGTGGCCATCGTGTCGAGGCCACCCGCGAGGTCGGTGCCCACCCATCGCGACGACCTCACGGATGTTGGCCGGCTCGCCCTCGATCTCGGTGTCGAGCTGGTCAGTCATCCGCCGCCGCCCCGGTGAGCATGTCGGCGGCGATGACCGAGTCGGTGGTCTGCGCATCGGTGTTGCACGCGGCCACAGCCTGGCCGAGGGTCGTGGACTCGAAGGCCAGCCGGGCGGCAGTCTCGGAGGCGGCAGCGAGCACCATCAGCATCAGCGGCTCGGCCATCCCCGTACCTCCGCCCGAGGGGCGGCTGCTGCCCGCCGTGTCCAGCGCGCTGCCCGGCCGCCTCCAGGCCCGAGGCACAGTCGGCCATCGCCTGGGCGTCGACGACGTAGCTCGCTGCTCCGCCGCCGCCCGTGTCGACCGCGTTCACCGCGGCAACCCCTCCTCGAGACGCGCCCGGCGCTCCTCGGGCACGAAGACGTCGGTGTAGACGATGTCGAAGGGACGTACGTCGTGGAGCAGCTGCAGGCTGGCCAGCGGCAGACCGAACCACGGCTGGTCGTCACCCTGGCAGGCGTGGAGCCGGTCGAGCGAGGAGTAGACGAGCAACGCGCTGCGCCCGTCCTTCGTCGTGCGATAGACGGCGGCGGCCTCGCCGCCGTCGTCCACGTGCTCCAGGCAGGGGATGTAGAGGAACGGCGGGTAGTCCTTCGGCAGCAGGCGAGGGCTCACGCCCTCCGGCTCCCCGGCATCGTGGGTCTCGGTCACGGGGAGCATTGTTCCCACCCGCCGGCGTTCCACACCTGCGGGGTGTCGAGCCGCCCAGCAGGTCCGGTGAAATCCGGTGGACGCGAGGCCTACCGTGGAGATGTGGACATCTCGACCTGCGTCACCGACGAGGACTACGAGCTGTGGCGCCAGGTGCGGATCGCGGTGGTGCCCTACGAGCGCACCCAGTCCGTGGCCGAGCTTCGGGCCGGCGACTCCCCCGACCGGCTACTGGTGCTCGCGCGCGAAGACAGCACCGTCCTCGGGCACGGACTCGCCCAACGAGCAGAGAGCGCCAACTCGGGGGGAGTCATCCCCCGTGTCCTGCTAGAGCACCGACGGCGAGGTGTCGGATCGGCCCTGCTGCGTCGCCTGAGCGACCACGTCGCCTCACTGGGTCTCCCCGTGCTGCGGGCGTCCGTCGACGACGAGGGCTCTGGGATCTTTGCCCAGCGCTTCGGCTTCACCGAGGTGAACCGCGAGGTCGAGCAGACCTACACCGTCACCGCAGTGCCCGATCTCTCACCGCTGCCGGACGGCATCGAGGTGGTCACCGCCCAGCAGCGACCGGCCCTGTGGGAGGAGTGCTTCGATCGCTTTGGCCGCGAAGCGCTCGCGGGTTTCGCCGTCGACACGCCACTCGAGGTCAGCCTCGACCGGTGGATGCGCGACTGGCTCGGCGACCCGATGTTCCTCGCGCTCCACGACGGGGAGGTCGTCGGGTGCGCCGGCCTCGGCCTCGACTCCGACAACCCGACGCGGGCGGAGAACTCCCTCACCGCCGTACGCCGCGACTGGCGTGGTCGTGGGATCGCGGTCCACCTCAAGCAGCGCACCCTGGCGTGGGCCGCCGAGCACGGGATCGCCGAGGTCTACACCTGGACCCAGGACGGCAACGCGGCCATGCGCGCCCTCAACACGCGCCTGGGCTACGCCACCACGAGGACCGGCATCCAGGTGGCGCGGACACTGCCGCTCGCCTGATCGACCCGTTCCCATCGGTTCCGGCCGACGACTAGCGTCGTCGGTGTGGGCCACCTCCTGCGCACGACCCTGACCGTCGCCACCGCTCTCGCGCTGGCCCCGGTCGCCCAGGCCACAAGCGCACCGGCGCCCGAGCGGTCGGACCGGTCGGCGGCCGCCCCACGCCTCCAGGTGCGCACGGTGGTCCGCGGGCTCGAGCAGTCGTGGGACGTCCAGGAGGCCCCGGGCGGGCGCCTCCTCGTCACCGAGCGCGACCGTGCCCGGCTGAGCGTCGTACGCAACGGCACGCGGCGCACCCTGGCCGACCTGTCCGCGCAGGTCTGGGTCTCCGGCGAGACCGGTCTGATGTCGATCGCCGTCGACCGCCGACGCCGCGTGCTCTGGGCCTGCCACGGCGCCAGGACCCGCAACGGCAACGAGGTCCGCGTGACCCGGTGGCGGGTCGACACGTCGTGGCGACGCCTCTCCCAGCCACGCACCCTGGTCGGCGGGTTCCCGGCCACGAGCGGACGGCACGGTGGCTGCCGGCTCCTGCTCGACCGGACCGGACCCGCCCTGCTGATCGGCACCGGGGACGCGGCCGTCGGCACCAACCCCCGCAACCTCGACTCGCTGGGCGGCAAGGTGCTGCGCGTGCACCGCGACACCGGCGGAGCCATGCCCGACAACCCGTATGCCGGCGCGACCACGGCCCGACGCCTCGTCCTCACCTATGGCCACCGCAACGTGCAGGGCCTGGCGCAGCGGGCCGACGGCTCCATCTGGTCGGTGGAGCACGGGAGCGACCGCGACGACGAGGTCAACCGGCTCGTCCGGGGCGGCGACTACGGCTGGAACCCGGTGCCCGGCTACAACGAGTCGGTCCCGATGACCGACCAGTCGCTGCCCGGCGTCCAGCAGGAGGCGGCGTGGTCCTCCGGCGTGCCCACCATCGCCACTTCAGGCGCGGCCTGGGTGCGCGGCGAGGAGTGGGGCGCCCTGGAGGGAACCCTGGCCGTCGCCGTCCTCAAGGACGCCGAGCTCCTCTTCCTCGACTTCGACGCCTCCGGCCGCCTCGAGTCCGTACGTCGCCCGCGCGCGCTGCAGCAGTTCGGCCGGCTGCGGTCGGTCACGTCGGCCCGCAACGGCGACCTGCTCGTGACCACCGACAACGGCGTGGACGACCGGATCCTGCGGGTCTCCCCCCGCTGAATCCACAGCACCACGCCCCGGCGGGTTTGAGCACGGTCCGGGGATGGGAAGAAGCCAGCCATGGCGACCCCACCGACGGACCCGACCCTGGGCGATCCGCTGTTCCGAGAGCTCCGGCAGCGGCACCCCGAGGTCGACATCGTCCTGCTCCCCCCACAGGTGCCCCTCGCCGAGCCACGAGTTCCCGCGGCCGACGCCGAGCAGCGGGGCGCGCTGGCGGACTCCCTCGAGCGGCACGTCGACGACCTCGTCGCGCGCCTCTCCCGCGAGCCTGCCTGGACCGCTGAGCAACGGGCGGGGCGCTGGATCACCGACGAGTGGGGCCACACCTGCTACGAGACGGCCGTCGAGGTCACCGAGCTCGCCGATGGCGACAACATCGCGCTCCTGCGGGCCACCGGCAACGCCCTGGTGGGCCTGGGCTGGCAGGCACGGCCGGTGCCCGGTGACCGCCCCCGCATCACCGCCCGGCGAGGCGGCGGCGAGACCGCCGCGGCCAGGGTGCGCGCGTCGTCGCTGGTCATCACGGCCCGCACTCCCCTCGTCCGGGCTGTCGACGCACCCGTGGCCGGCCGATGACGATCCAGATGTGGACCGCCGCCCTCGCCACGGCCCGCGACGGGTGGGAGAACGCCGCAGAGGGCCTCAACGGCCCCCGCAAGAACCTCACCCAGGCGACACCGGCACTGCTGGGTGACCGGGTCGGACCCGCCGCCGATGCCTTCCTCACCACCTGGGAGCGCCGCGTCCTCGTCCTCCGCGACCTGGCCTCCGGCCACTCCGACTCGCTGGCACAGACGATGTTCGACTTCCTGGCCACCGACCAGGAGAGCGTGCAGGAGACCCAGCAGCTGCTGATGTGGCAGGACCGCAACACCCCGCCCGTATCGGCAGTGGGCCCGTGACCACGATCGCGGTCCCGGCCTGGCTCCCGCACGAGCCGGAGCCGCAGGTCCAGGAGTCCGCGAGCGCCGTGCTCACCGACGTACGTGCTGCCGCGACCGCGGTCAGTGACGTCGCGGAGTGGGCGCGTAGCAATGGCGCTCCCGCCGACTTCTCCGGGGACGCCGCCGATGCCGCCGACCACGCCGTCACGGAGTTCGCCGGCGACACCGACGCGGTGAGCGCCGGCCTCGAGCGAGGCGCCCTCGCGATCGACGCGTACCTCACCCGGATGCGACAGCGGCGCACCGAGCACGACACGCTGACGGATCGTCGCCAGCAGCTCAACGGCGACCGCGACGCCCTGCTGCAGCGGATCGAGACCGCCACCGAGGACCAGGTCGAGGCGCTGAAGGCCGATGCCGCCGTCCTGCGGCAGCGCTTCGATTCCTACCACCAGGACCTCCAGGTGTGGCGCGACCGGGTGGAGGCCGACGAGGACTCCGCGATCCGCGCTCTCGCCGCCGTCGACAGCCTCGCCGAGGGACTGTCGGCGGCCCAGGACCCCGGACGGGCGGACACGGCCGCGCTGGTCGCCGAGCTGCGCATCATCGGCGCTGACACCGACGCCGTCAACGCGTGGTGGGCAGCGTTGTCGCAGAGCGAGCGCAATGCGCTGCTGATCAGCGATCCCGACCTCGTCGGCAACACCAATGGCATCCCGACCGGTGACCGCGACGAGGCCAACCGCGCAGGGGTGCAGCGCGACCTGGAGCACCTCCTCGGCCTGCAGGCCTCGGGCCAGGACCTCAGCGCCAGCGACCAGCGGTGGCTGGAGAACGCCCAGTCCATCGAGAAGGCGATCGCCCAGGCCTCGCTGCCTCCCTATGCCGGGCTCGACGTCGATGCCCTCGTCGTGGCCTACCAGCCGCACGCGTTCGGCGGCGACGGCATCGCGGCCGTGGCCTACGGCAACCCCGACACGGCCGACCACACGGCGGTCTACGTGCCGGGCATCATGCAGGACGGCTCCTACATCGACGAGAACGGCGCCCAGGCGCTGAATCTCTACGAGGAGACCCTCACCAGCATGGGCGCGGAGGACCCGCCCCGCACCGGATCGGTGTCCACGATCGCGTGGATCGGCTACGACTCCCCCAACTTCAACCCCGAGTCGATGTGGCCGGGTGACCTCGGCGACTCGGCCGGCGACGTCGCTCACACCGTGACCGAGGCCAACGCCCAGGCAGGCGGCGTGGCCCTCTCCCAGTTCGTCGACGGACTCAACAGCACCCACGAGTCGGGAGACCAGCCGCACCTCACCGTCATCGGCCACAGCTACGGCTCGACCACCTCGGCCCATGCCGCGGCCGGCGGCATGGACGCCGATTCGCTGGTGCTCGTCGGCAGCCCCGGGGCGAGCGAGGGCGTCACCCACGTGTCCGGGCTCCACATGCCGGAAGGCCAGGTCTTCGTCGGCGCTGCCGACCATGACCCGGTGTCATGGCTGGGGGGCGAGGACGGTCTGCTCCCGGGTTCGTTCGACGACAGCCTCGGGCTGGGGGCCGACCCCGCCCAGAGCGACTTCGGCGCCCACAACTTCACCGTCGACAACGGCCAGGAGTTCCACGGTCCCGGCGGTCTGGTCAACACCGGCTTCATGCAGAACCACGTCACCTACTTCGACGACGGCAACCCCGCCCTGGCCAACATGGCCGACATCGTCTCGGGCAACGCAGACGACGTCGCGGACACCGGCGGTCGCACGCAGGAGGCCCACGACTACCTCTACGACTGGGTGGGCGACGAGGTGCAGCACCACGTGGTCGATCCCGTCGTCGACGGGGTGGTCGACACCTACGAAGGCGTCCGCGACGGCGTCGACGACGCCATCGACCGGGGGCAGGACGCCTGGGACGACCTGTGGCCGGACCGCTGGCCGTGACCCGCACTAGGGTCGTCCTCATGCGCACCACAGTCCTCCTGCTCGCGTTGCTCGCCTCCCTCACCGCCTGCGGAGACGGCGGCGGCGAGGGTGGCGACAACGCCGGCGCCGGGGGTGCCGAGTCGGTCGAGCGCACCACCACCGAGCGGGCCGAGGAAGCCATCCCGCTGGCTTCGGAGGCCCTGGGGGCGACGGAGGCGGAGGTCTACACGCAATGGCAGAGCTGCATGGCGATCAGCTCGAAGTACGCCGCGATCGGGCATCTCTCCGCGCCGGAGAAGGACACCGCCCAGCAGCTCGAGCAGCGTCCGCACCGCACTGGTCGAGGTCGGCTACGACGACGTGACCCAGGTCGAGGGCCACGTGACCCTGGAGCGCGACGGCACCACTGTCGACATCCAGCAACCGGGTGCGGCGTACGGCCCCGACACGTGGCAGGTCTCGGTCTCCTCGGAGTGCGCCCGCTACAGCGGCGACGACCAGGCACGGATCGACGGCGACACCCCCCAGCTCCTGGAGGGCCTCGTCCGCTGAGCCTGCCCCGCCGTCGGGTGACCGGCGCCACAACGCCGTACTCCTCGGTCGGGACTAGCCTTGAACGTGGTCCGTGGACTCCACCGGGGAGCCGCGAGATGACGAGGAGCGAGCCATGACTGAAGAGACCGCGCCCTACGGCACCGGCCCGACCGCCGCTGCCGCGCCGGTGAAGCGCGTACGCACGCATCACCTGCGCGAGATGAAGGAGCGCGGCGAGAAGATCACCATGCTCACGGCCTACGACATGTACACCGCGGCCACCTTCGACGAGGCGGGGATCGACCTGCTCCTGGTCGGCGACTCGGCCTCCAACAACGTCTTCGGCAACGAGACCTCGCTGCCCGTCACGGTGGACGAGCTCCTCCCCCTCACCCGTGCCGTCGCCCGCTCGGTGAAGCGCGCGATGGTCGTCGGCGACCTGCCCTTCGGCAGCTACCAGGCCTCCCCCGAGCAGGGCTACCTCACCGCCGTCCGCTTCATGAAGGAGGCAGGCGCCCACGCCGTCAAGCTCGAGGGCGGCGCCGAGATGGCCCCGGTCATCGAGAAGTGCACCCGCGGCGGCATCCCGGTGATGGCGCACATCGGCTTCACCCCGCAGAGCGAGCACACCCTCGGCGGCTACCGGGTCCAGGGTCGCGGCGAGACCAGCGACCGGGTCGTCGCCGATGCGCACGCCATCCAGGAGGCCGGCGCCTTCGCCGTCGTCATGGAGATGGTGCCCGGCGACGTCTCGGAGCGGATCAGCAAGGAGCTCACCATCCCGACCATCGGCATCGGCGCGGGTGCCGGCTGCGACGGCCAGGTGTTGGTCTGGCAGGACGCCTTCGGCCTGCGCACCGGCAAGATGGCGCGCTTCGTCAAGCAGTACGCCGACGTCCACTCCGTGCTGCTCGACGCGGCCCGGGCGTACGCCCACGACGTCCGCGGCGGCACCTTCCCCGACGCCGACCACACGTTCTAGCCTGCTAGGACCAGTCGAGGAACCGCGCGCCGCCCACGACGGTGGCGAACCAGATCACGGCCACGACCAACGGGATGACTGCGACCGTGCGCGGACGGGTACCGAACCAGCTGATCGCCAGCACCAGCGCGCCCAGCCAGGTCACCACGAGTGCGGCAATGGCCCACCACGGCGCACCGACCGCGACCGACGTGGCGCCGATCAGGAAGGCCACGCACGCCAGACCGATCAGGCCTGCGAACGGCCACGGCGAGAGCTCTCGCCTCACAGTGGGTGGACCGGCCGAGTGCACGCGGCCACGCTAGCGGGTGACAACGCCTCCGGAGCGCGGCAGGATCAGCCTTCCGACGACGCGAGGAGTGAGCTGTGAGCGAGACCCCGGTCAAGAAGACGGCTGCCAGCAAGACGGCTGCCAAGAAGGCCCCAGCCACCAAGACGACTGCAGCGAAGAAGGCCCCAGCGAAGAAGACCGCAGCCACCAAGGCTGCAGCGAAGAAGGCCCCTGCGAAGAAGACGGCCACCCGGGCTGCAGCGAAGAAGGCGCCCGCCAAGAAGGCAGCACCCCAAGAAGGCAGCACCCACCAAGAAGGCACACCCACCAAGAAGGCCACGCCCCCCGCCGCCACACCGGTGGCAACAGCCGCGCGGCGATCACCGGTCGGGCGGGCCGCCGACGCCGGCACCCAGGCCGTCAGCACCACAGCCCTGATCCAGAAGGTCGCGACGGAGACCGCCGAGCGGACGGCCACCGAGACTGCCGCCCGCGTGAGCAAGCAGTACGACGCGGCGATCGCCGAGCTCACCAAGACCATGGACAAGAGCATGAAGCGGGCGCTGAAGAGCGTACGGGCCGCCGCGGATGTTGCTCAGTCGGTCTCACCCGTCAAGGGCAAGAAGAAGAAGGGGAAGAAGTAGGCCTCAGTTGTCGGGCGTGCCGTCGGTGAGGCCGTCACCGGACCCGGCGCCGTCGTCGTTCCACAACGGGTCGTTGTCCCACTCCTCGTTGCGCTCCTGGACCTTCTCCAGGGCGCGGCCGGCCTCCTCGGCGGAGGCATAGGGGCCGAGCCGGTCGGCGTTCTTGCAGCCGTCGTTGCCCTCGACCGTGTGGTGAGTCAGACAGAACCAGTATTCGTTCTCGCTCATGGCTCGAAACTACACTCGGCCGGGTGTCTGCCGTAGCCCCCGCCCTCATCTCGCCACGCCGCGCGGTGCCTGCCCACATCGTCCGGCCCGAGTACGTCGACCAGCCGGCGCCGCAGCGCTACGAGGGCGACGAGGTCAAGGACGCCGACACCATCGCGCGGATGCGGGTCGCGGGCCGACTCGCGGCCCAGGCCCGTGAGCTGGTCGGCTCCCACGTCGCTCCCGGCATCACCACCGACGAGCTCGACCGGATCGGTCACGAGTTCCTCTGCGACCACGGCGCCTACCCCTCGACGCTCGGCTACCGGGGCTTCCCCAAGTCGCTGTGCTCGAGCGTCAACGAGGTCATCTGCCACGGCATCCCCGACTCGCGCGTGGTCGAGGACGGCGACATCGTCAACATCGACATCACCGCCTTCATCGACGGTGTGCACGGCGACACCAACGCCACCTTCCTCGCCGGCGACGTCGACGAGGAGACCCGCCTGCTGGTGGAGCGTACGAAGGAGTCACTGGACCGTGCGATCAAGGCGGTCAAGCCGGGTCGCCGGATGAACATCGTCGGCCGGGTCATCGAGTCCTACGCCAGGCGCTTCGGCTACGGCGTGGTCCGCGACTTCACCGGCCACGGCATCGGGACCGCCTTCCACTCCGGCCTGATCGTCCCCCACTACGACGACGAGCGCTTCGACGACGAGATCCGCGTCGGGATGACGTTCACCATCGAGCCGATGCTCAACCTCGGCACCCCCGACTACGACATGTGGGACGACGGCTGGACGGTCGTCACCAAGGACCGCAAGCGCTCCGCCCAGTTCGAGCACACCCTGCTGGTCACCGAGAGCGGCGCCGAGGTGCTGACCCACCCCTGACCTGCCCTAGACTCGACCCAGCGAGTGGGCCGGCCGGGCGACCGCGGTCCGTCACCTCCGGGTGCCGGGTCGAGGAAGGTCCGGGCTCCACAGGGCAGGGTGGTGGCCAACAGCCACCCGGGGAAACCCGCGGGACAGTGCCACAGAGAACAGACCGCCTCTCCTCCGTGCCTGTGGCGGGGAGGAGCGGTAAGGGTGAAACGGTGGTGCAAGAGACCACCAGTACGCCAGGTGACTGGCGTAGCTAGGCAAACCCCACCCGGAGCAAGATCAGACAGGATGCGTTCGAGGGCGGCCCGCCCGAGCATCCGGGTAGATCACACCAGGCGGCCGGCAACGGTCGTCGCAGATGGATGGTCGCCCCGCACATCGTGCGGACAGAACCCGGCCTACAGGCCGACCCACTCGCCCTCGGTCCCCGGCTCGCATGTCCACAGGCCCGCTCCGGAGAGTGGCGCCCAGCGGGCGTCGGTGATCGAAGCCCGGAAGCACCAAGAAGCTGCCTGACGCGGTCGTCGTGGCGAAGCGCATCAACTCGTCGACCTCGTCCAGCCGCTGCTGGGTGCGGACGAAGGTGGCGAGATCGCGCTGGAAGCAGACGAAGAGCAGGCCCTGGTCGGCCGTGCTGTTCTCGTAGCCGTAGCTGCGGCGCAGCATCAGGTGGCTGCCGGTGAACGACGGATGCGCGGCGCGGGCGTGCGCGTGCTCCGGGACGACGTACTCACCCTCGGGGGTCTTCGCCTCCAGGTCGACCTGGGCGAACGGTCCACCGCCGGACAGCGGCGCGCCATCGGAGAGTCGTCGGCCGATGATGCGCTCTTGACGGCGTACCGGTAGTGACCGGAAGCGTTCGACCTCCAGCTTGAGCCGGCGTACGACGCAGACGGTGCCGTCGGCGGCCGGGCCGTCGGGGATCCAGACGTTCTTCTGCAGTTCGGCCCCTGTGCGGGGGATCACGACTCCGTCGAGGAAGCCGAACGGGTTGCGGGCGCGTCCATCGCCGGCGTTGTTGCGGAACCCGTGCTGCGCCCACCGCTCGTGCGCACTCATCGTTGAGACCAGGCGATCGCGGACCCGCTCGATGCGGTCAGCGTCGGATCCGTGGATCGCGAGCAGGAGGTCGCCGCCGGTGTAGAGGGCGACGATGCGGTCGTCTCCGGCGAAGGTGGGCAGCGGGTCCCGGCCGGGCCGTGCATCGCCGGCCAGCCGGGCCAGTCGAGGGCCGATCCCGACGGTGACGGTGAGGTCTCCGTAGCGATCAGAGGTGTTGGCGCCGATCATGCGACCGAGCCGGGCGAGGACGTCGGCGACCTCGCCACGGGTCGCTAGCCGAGACGTCGAGCACCGAGAGCAGTGCGAACCTTTGGGGGTCGACCGGTCGGTCGACGCCGGCCTGATGTGCGCCGTACGCCGGCGCGCCGGCGCTGGCGGCCGGGCACCGACCCGTTCCCCTGGGTAGTCCGGCCGACCGCGTACACGCCCGCCGCGCCGGCGGCCAGGGCGGCCGCGGACGTCAGTACCTTTCTGCGGTCGAGGTTCATCGGCGTCGCCCCGGCAGCCGCGGGAGCGACACCCCAGCCGCGTCCCCGAAGTCGACGTCGGCCCAGTCCTCGCCGGTTCGGATCTGGGCTCGGTGCACGAGCCCGGTCGCGTCGATCCACAGCCGAAGGCCGGAGTCGTCGGCACGGACCGGGCCCGTGGCGCGCTTGTCGGACGGCGGTGCGGCGTACTCGGTGACCTCTCGGTCACCGAGCTTCTCCCGACCCAACCACAGCGCGCCGCCCTGCTGGAGCAGGAGCGGGTTTTCGGGGCGGTCCTGGGCGAGGCCGGCGACGACGCCCAGCACGGTGTCCAGGGCCGAGCGCGTGGGGTCGATGGCCCGGGTCTGCCAGCGTCCACCTGGCATCGGGAGCGGGGGCTGGGTGGTGGCCGTCGCGGTAGCCGGGCGCAGGCCGACCTGGCGGAGGTTCCACCGCAGCAGCTGGGGCGCGAAGCCGACGCCGGTCGCCAGCGCGTAGCCGGTGTGCGTCCGGTAGTCGATCCAGCCGTCGAGCCGGACGTTCTGCGTGTTGACGGCCACCTGCGTGTGGAGTGATCGGCTACCGGCGTCGTAGTTGCGGAACAGTGTGGTTGCCAGCACTTGCGCCTCTTCGGCGCTCACTGGCCGGGGCGAGGCTGATGCGGGGGTTGATGGAGGCGAGGCCGCTGCCGCAGCCCGCGGCCGAGAGCGCCACGACCGCGAGGCCAGCCAGCCACCTTCGTCCCGTCATCTGGTCCCTGCTCAGCCCGGCGAGCAGCGAGGTGGGCGGAACACCGATCTGGGCGGTGTCCGGCATCGCAACGTTTCCGGGCAGCGGTTCGGGCCGGCTGTCCGCGTCGGGCAGGCCGGGCTGATCGCGGGGCGGCGCCACGTCGAGGAAGCTGATCCCCGGCGGCGCCTTGGCGAGGCGGGCTACGTCGGTGGCTGGTACGGCGGGCTGCCGCCGCGCCGACGTGCCGCAGGTGAGCGTCGCGGCGAGGGCGGCCGGAAGGGTCGTGACCCGCTCCCGGACGCAGTTGCCCGTCGCCGGGGCACGCTCGGCGGAGATGTTCGCGACGTCGACGCCGTTGTCGGCGTAGACGTTGTCGGTCAGCCGGTTGCCGGTGGCCGGCAGGTCCTCGGTGTTGGCGATGAGCACGCCGGCGCGCGGGTTGCCCGCGATCCGGTTGCGTGCGATCTCGTTGTCGACGCCGCCGGCGATGCCGATGCCGGTGCCGAAGCCACCGTCGGCCTGCGCCGGGGAGTCACCGGAGTCGTTGTCGCCGATCAGGTTGCCGACGACCTGGTTGCCGCGCTGCGGGAGGAACGCCTCCTGGTAGTTCGACAGCAGCGTCATGCCGACCCGGTTGCCGGTGAACCGGTTGCCGGTCACCACGAGCGGCCCGGAGGCGTTGGCGTTCTCGAAGCCGACCGCGTTGCGCTCGGCGACGTTGCCCTCCACGAGCACGTCGCAGCTGTGGCACTGGCCGACGTAGAAGCCGCTGTCCGCCGAGCCCGAGGCGTAGGAGTCGGTGATCACGCCGTGCTGGGCGTCGAAGGCGTAGATGCCGTAGAGCCCGTTGTTGTAGGCCGTCACGTGGTCGACCGCGAACCGCTGCAGCGGCGGGAACTCAGCGGGGTCGAACTCGTCGTAGTCGTCGCCGTTGTTGGCGCTCGGGCCGTTCTCGTCGTGCACCCCGGTGATCAGCACCCCGTAGAACGTGTGGTTGCGCACGGTGAGGTTCTGCACCCGTACGCCGTCGGCGATGCCGACCACCCCGTACGGACGGAGGCCCTCGCCGTCGATGACCGTCCCGTTGCGATCCGCGCCGCGCACCGTCACGTCCTTGGTCGAGACCACGACGCTCTCGCGGTACACGCCGGCATCGACGAGCACCATGCCGCCGTCCGCGACCTTGTCGACCGCCGCCTGGATCGAGCGGGCATCCTGCGGCACACGGACGAGGTCGGAGCCGCCGCCCGACGGGGACGAGTCAGGCGAGCAGGCCGAGGCGGCGAGACAAATACGCCAACCAGGCCCAGCGTCATCGCCCGGCCGAGACCCATGCGGCCAGAGTACGGGCGCAACTTCGCGATCCGGGTCAAGTGCCGTCAAGCGGAGCTCGCGCAGCAGATCCGGCGACGCCTGGACCGTGCTCCTCGCGCGTCGGATAGGGATGCTGGGCTTGAGGCGTCATCGTCGTGTCACCATGCACCTGCCATGCGTGCCACTGGCCCTCAAGACTGACCGTGTGTGATAGTGACGTCGGCGGTCCGCCGGGTTCGCGGCATTCCGGCCCTCCGTTCGGGAGGCACGTACCAGGGAGTCGGCATGGGGTACTTGAGCAAGCGAGGGAGCCGGGCGGCGCGGGTGTGCCTGGCGTGTGCGACCGCGGTCGCCGTCACGGTGGTCGGCATCGGGCAGGCGCCGCCGTCGTATGCCGCGCCCGGAACGGTCACCGGGTCTGTCTTCCAGGACTTCGACGGCGACGGCACGCGCGACGCCGGCGACACCGCCGCCGGCGTCCAGACCGACCTCGCGATCGCCGGGATCCACGGTCATCGCGTACGACGCGCACAACGAGGTGGTCGGCGACCGCAGCCACCGCAGCCGACGGCACCTACACGATCGACACCACCTCGGTCGCCGACGGGACGCCGCTGCGGATCGAGTTCGACGACGCCCACGGCGGCACCACGGCCCTGCTCCGGTGACTATCAGTCGTCCTTCCACGGCGCGAACAACGGCACCAGTGTGCAGTTCGCCGCGGCCGGCGACGAGGACGTCGACTTCGGGGTGCTCGAGCCCGAGGACTACGCCGCCAACAACGCCCCGATCATCACCGCCATCCAGTACGCCGGCCTCCGCACGGCCAGCGGGCTCCACCAATCTGCCGGCCGTCGTGGCCAACCCCTGGGTCGTGCCGCGACGAACCGACCCCGCCCGCGAACGGCACTTCCCGGACCGCGTCGACCCTGGCGACGTACGGCGCAGGTCGGCTCGGTGTGGGGCACCGCGTTCGACCGCCGCCAGAACGCCGCCTACGTCGCCGCGAGCTACAAGCGCATCTCCGACCTCGGCCCGCTGGGCCTCGGCGGCATCTACCGGATCCCCGATGTCCTCGACCAGACGACCGGCGCGCTGAACCGCGTCCCCCGGGCGCCGTCCAGCACGTGGCTGGACGTCGCGACACTCTGCCACGGCGTCGACGTCGGCACCGTCCCCCAGCGACGCCGACGCGGCCTCGGAACCCCGAACGCGCCTGACCCGCGACGTCGACGCCTACCAGCAAGGCCGGCAAGGTCGGCATCGGCGGGATCGCGATCTCCGAGGACGGCTCGACGCTGTTCTTCGTCAACCTGTTCGACAAGAACCTGTACGCCCTCGACATCGACCGGTGGCGACAGCGCCGACCACCGCCACCTGCATCCCGCTCGACCTCGGAGACGAACCAGCGACCGTGGGCCGTGGCCGTGCACCGCGACCGGGTCTACGTCGGCTACGTCGACACCGGCGAGGTGACGGCCCCGGGCCTCCGGCCGATGCCGGCGAACCTGGAGCTTCTACGTCGTGTCCAAGCCGGTGGCAGCCGCCGTCGCGGCCGGCACCGCCGACTGGCAGGCTGACCTCAACGGCTCGCTCGGCTACGCCAAGGGCAACAACATCACCGGCTGGGGGCCACCGTCGCCGGCGACACCTCGCCCCGGCAACGCCGGCCCAGGTCACGCGCTGGAACACCTGGACCGACGAGTGGACCTGGACGGGAGCGAACGCCGGCTCGTCGGCTTCCCCGGCTACAGCCCGACCCACATGTACCCGCAGGCGATCCTCGGCAGCCTCGCCTTCGACGTCCGGGCGGATCTGGTGCTCGGGTTCGTCGACCGGCGCCAGCGATCGCAGGGCGGCAACCGGCCAGTGGGGCACCGACCCGACCGACAGCCAGTTCTACGAGACCGTGTCCAGCGGCGACATGCTGATCGCCGCCCCGCCGGCGGGTGGCCGGCGTTCACGCTCGAGTGCAACGGCACCGTCGGACGGCCGGACCGGTGCTGGCGGCGACCGGCAACAACGCAGGGCCCGGCGGCGGCGAGTTCTTCAAGACTCCCAGAACCGTCGGGACAGGGCCCGAACCACTTCGAGAACACCGAAGGTGGCGTCGTCACCTACCCCGGCGTACCCCAGGCGGCCTCCACCGCCATGGACCCGCTGAACGCCATCCGCGTCACCGGACTGCAGTGGTTCGCGCTCGACCAACGGCGCGAGGCTAGCGCGGGTACAACCACACCCGATGACCCGCTCGGCCCGCGGGACGTCAGCGCCCGGCGCGCCCGATGGCAACCCACCGGCGGCGCGTACTTCCAGAAGGGCGGCGGCATCGGCGCGGTCGCGCTGCTCACCCGCGAGCCGCCGGTCGAGATCGGCAACCGGGTCTGGCTCGACGCCGACTTCAACGGACGCCAGGACGCCGACGAGCCCGCCATCCAGGGTGCGCCGGTCCAGCTGTTCGCCGCGGACGAGGACGGCGCACCCGACCGGCGCACGCGCTCGCGTCGACCACGACCGACGCCGCCGGCGAGTACTACTTCCGCAGCGACCAGATCCAGGGCTTCGACCCGGCCGCCACCGAGGGCGACACGAACCCGTACGTCGTCGTCTTCGGCCGGGGCACCGGCGCGGTCACCCTGACCGGGCCGAATGCGGACCACCGCCGGCTTCGCCGGTCTCACCTGGGCCGACCTCGACTTCACCACCCAGACCTCGGCGCTCGGCCGCGATCCAACGCGACTCCAACCCCGATCCGGACACCGGCGCGCACCGGTCGACGTCGGGCTCCCCGGGCCACAACGACCACACCATCGACGCCGGGTTCAACACCACCGGCACGTTCGCCGATCCAGAAGCTCATCGACGGGCGGCGGCGCCCGCCCCGGGCCAGACGTTCACCTTCGACGTCACGGCCGCGACCGACTTCCGCGGCGACGACGTGCTCGACACCGTCGACCCGACGACCTTCCAGATCCGGTCCGGCGAGACAGCCCCCGCGGTCCCGCAGCAGCTCCCGGTCGGCACCACGATCACCATCCAGGAGCGCGGGGGCGAGTCCCGACTTACGAGCCTGGCACGACGCAGGTGATCACCGTCAATGGTGGAGAACCGCTGCTGTTCACGGTGACCAACCAGTTGCCGCCCGCCACCGCCGAGCACCCCCGACGATCCGCACCGTCGCCTCAGCACCGATCGGCGTAGACACCCGGCAAGCCGTTCCGACGACCGAGATCCACGTCAGTGGACTGGCCGGCCGGGCAGGTGGCCACCGCCGTCGCGCGGCTGTACGGGCCGTTCGAATCCCGCGCTGACGTCGCCTGCAGCGCGGGTCATCCTGGTGCGGTCGCAGACGCTGCCTGTCAGCAACGGCTTGAACCGACACCGACAAGGTCACGCGTCAACACACCCGGCGTGTACACGTGGCAGGTCACCACTCAACGCCGATGATGCGACCGCCTCGGCGACCCACCCCTGCGGTGCAGGTGGACGAGCCGTGACCTTCGACCCTGCCGAGCCCGTCCCTCTCGCGGCACCGTAGGGGACAGGGAACGACGAGAGGAGTCGGACATGCTGGTCTTCGAGGTGATGACGAAGGACCCGGTGACGGTCGAGACCGGGGACGAGCATCAAGGATGCGCTGGCACTGCTGTCCGACAACCACGTCACCGCGCTCCCGGTCGCGACGGCCGACGGGAAGATCCGCGGCGTCGTGAGCGAGGCCGACCTGATCCGCGAGCTCATCCCCCGCGATCCTCGTGCCCACGAGATTCCACCGGTCGACGATCGGCGGCGGGCGACCGTCGTCGAGGACGTCATGAGCCCACATCCGGTGACGGTCCATCCCGAGACGGATCTCGCGGAGGCCGTCGAGCTGCTCACCTCCACGACGGTCAAGAGCGTGCCGGTCGTGGACCGTCAGGGCTACCTGAAGGGCGTGCTCAGCCGCAGCGACATCGTGCGGCTCCTGGCCCGGGCGGACGCTGAGATCCAGCGCGAGGTGGACGAGCTGCTGAGGTCCACCGGACTGAAGGACT
Organism: uncultured Actinomycetota bacterium; assembly: GCA_963778975.1. Classification (GTDB taxonomy): domain Bacteria; phylum Actinomycetota; class Actinomycetes; order Propionibacteriales; family Nocardioidaceae; genus Nocardioides. The sequence goes on along the minus strand of CAVZWM010000002.1, from coordinate 18,107 downwards.
GGCTCGTCGACGTCCAGGACGGCGCCGTCCAGCTCCTGGGACCCGAGGACTCAGACGACACGCTCGTGGCCCGGCTCCTGGCCGCGCACTGTTCCGGGCGTCCTCGACGTGTCTGCTCGCACCGAGCACGCGTAGGAGCGCCCCCGAGCCAGTGGCACGAGGAAGCCGGGCGCCACATACTTGATCTGTTCAAGAAAAGGCCCTAGGTTCGAGGGGTGACCGTCACCGACCTCGAAGCCCAGCTGCGTGCGGCTGACCTCCGGGTGACGAAGCCCCGCCTCGCGGTGCTCGCGGCTCTGCGCTCGCAGCCGCACGTCGACACCGAGACGGTGATCTCCGCGGTCCGCAGCGAGCTCGGCACGGTCTCGCACCAGGCGATCTACGACGTCCTGCGCGCCCTCACCGACGCCGGGCTCGTACGACGCATCCAGCCCGCGGGCGCGATCGCGCGCTACGAGGTCCGCGTGGGCGACAACCACCACCACCTCGTGTGCCGCTCCTGCGGCACCATCGCCGACGTCGACTGCGCCGTCGGCCACGCCCCCTGCCTCACCGCCGACGACGACCACGGCTTCGTGGTCGACGAGGCGGAGGTCGTCTACTGGGGCACCTGCCCCGGTTGTGCGGCCCTCCCCACCCCATGAAGTTCCGCCCGCCGATGGAAGGAAACAGATGAGCGACAGCCAGGACAACGCCCCCACGAACCCGCAGGGGGTCGACGAGAAGGCGGCGGCCGGATGCCCGGTCATGCACGACTCGGCCACGGCTGAAGGCAGCGAGAGCGAGAACCCGGCGATCGACTCGCCGCCAGCCCGAAGACCGGCGGGCGCCCGCACAGCCTCCAGGACTGGTGGCCCAACATGCTGGACCTCACGGTCCTGCACGCCCACTCCCCCGCAGCAACCCGCTGGGCGACGACTTCGACTACCGCACCGAGTTCGAGAAGCTCGACGTCGACGCCCTCAAGCGCGACATCGTCGAGGTCATGCACTCCTCGCAGGACTGGTGGCCGGCCGACTTCGGCCACTACGGCGGCCTCTTCATCCGGATGAGCTGGCACGCCGCCGGCACCTACCGCATCTACGACGGTCGCGGCGGCGCCGGTGACGGCGGCCAGCGCTTCGCCCCGCTCAACTCCTGGCCCGACAACGCCAACCTCGACAAGGCCCGCCGCCTGCTGTGGCCGGTCAAGCAGAAGTACGGCCAGAAGATCTCGTGGGCCGACCTGCTCGTGCTCGCCGGCACCGTGGCGCATGGAGGACATGGGCTTCGAGAACTTCGGCTTCGGCTTCGGTCGCGAGGACGTCTGGGAGCCCGAGGAGATCTTCTGGGGGCCCGAGGACACCTGGCTCGGCGACGAGCGCTACTCCGGTGAGCGCGAGCTCGAGGAGCAGCTCGGCGCGGTCCAGATGGGCCTGATCTACGTCAACCCCGAGGGCCCCAACGGCAACCCCGACCCGCTGGCCTCGGCCCGCGACATCCGCGACGACGTTCGCCCGGATGGCGATGAACGACGAGGAGACCGTCGCGCTCATCGCCGGTGGTCACACGTTCGGCAAGACCCACGGTGCCGGCGACGCCGACCTGGTCGGACTGGAGCCCGAGGGCGCTCCCCTCGAGGCGCAGGGCCTGGGCTGGAAGAGCGAGTACGGCTCGGGCAAGGGCGCGCGACACCATCACCTCCGGCCTCGAGGTCACCTGGACCTACCACCCCACCCGGTGGGACAACGAGTTCTTCCACATCCTCTACGCCTACGACTGGGAGCTCATGGAGTCCCCGGCCGGCGCGCACCAGTGGCGGCCGAAGAACGGCGCCGGCTCCGACATGGTGCCGGGTGCCCACGAGGGCGACCCGCGCCGTGAGCCCAGGATGCTCACCTCCGACCTCGCGCTGCGCATGGACCCGGAGTACGACAAGATCTCGCGTCGCTTCAACGAGAACCCCGACGAGTTCCGCCTGGCCTTCGCCAAGGCCTGGTACAAGCTGCTGCACCGCGACATGGGTCCGGTCTCGCGCTTCCTCGGTCCGTGGGTGCCCGAGGCGCAGCCGTGGCAGGACCCGGTGCCGCCGGTCGAGGGCGAGCTCATCGGTGACGCCGACGTCGCCGCCCTCAAGGCCGCGGTCCTCGACTCCGGTCTCTCCGTGTCCGAGCTGGTCGGCACGGCGTGGGCGTCCGCCGCGACGCTTCCGCCACACCGACAAGCGTGGCGGCGCCAACGGTGCTCGCATCCGTCTCGAGCCGCAGCGCGGCTGGACGGTCAACGACCCCGAGCAGCTGACGCGGGTCCTCGACCAGCTCGAGACGCATCCGGGCCGACTTCAACGGCCGCGGTGGCGCCCAGGTGTCGCTGGCCGACCTCATCGTGCTCGCCGGGAGCGCCGGCGTCGAGAAGGCCGCCGAGGACGCCGGGCGTGGACGGTGACCGTGCCGTTCCACGCGGGCCGCACCGACGCCATCGCAGGAGCAGACCGACGTCGACTCCTTCCGGGTCCTCGAGCCCCGCGCCGACGGCTTCCGCAACTACCTGCTCCCACGGCTCGAAGCTGCAGCCCGAGACCCTGCTGGTGGACCGCGCCTACATGCTCAACCTGTCCGCCCCGGAGATGACGGTGCTCGTCGGCGGCATGAGGGTGCTGGGGGCCAACCACGCTGGCGCTCAGCACGGCGTGCTCACCGACCGGCCCGGCGTGCTGTCGAACGACTTCTTCGCCAACCTGCTGTCGCGCCGGGACGCGCTGGAAGACCTCGGAGCACGAGGAGAACGTCTACGAGATCCAGGACCTCGCCAGCGGCGAGGTCAGCTGGACCGCGACGGCCGTCGACCTGATCTTCGGGTCCAACTCGCAGCTGCGAGCCCTGGCCGAGGTCTACGCCGCCGAGGACGCGCAGGAGAAGTTCGTGCACGACTTCGTTGCCGCCTGGACCAAGGTCATGGAGCTCGACCGCTTCGACCTGGTCTGACCTCACCCCGACGACGACACCGCCGGCCGGCCCCGGGAGGGGCCGGCCGGCGTCTCGTCACTCCAGAGGTCACACCCAGGCGTCACACCAGGCGGAAGGCCACCGATCGCGACCCGGGGTCGGCGGTGACCAGCTCGACCGTGACGTGCTCGCCCAGCGGCAGCTCGACCTCGGACGTCACCGTCGCCTCGATGGCGGGATCCTGGATGGTCACGTCACCGCGCCGCGTGTCCTTCTCGTCGATCTCGACCACCACGCCCGGGAAGGACTCGCCGACCCGGCCGGAGAGCAGCTCGGCCTCGCAGAGGTTGACGATCGCGTTCTCGTACTGGTTGGCCCGTCGACCGGACTCCCGCATCGTGTCGGGCAGGTCGTGCATGGCCGCGAGGACCCACTCCGGCACCTCGGTGCCGGCACAGAGTGCCACGCAGACCTCCCCCGCATATCGATCGACCAACCGGCGCAGTGGCGCGGTGACATGCGCGTACTCGGAGGCGAGCGCGGAGTGCTGCGCCTGCTCGGGACAGCTCGCCGTTGAACGTGACGTAGCCCGAGCCGCGCAGCAGGCGGGTGCAGGCCACGATCATCGCGGCGTGGTGTGGGCAGCGACGCGTCGAGCGAGCGGATGAAGTCGGGGTAGAGCTGCTCCGCCGGCCACTCGACGCCCAACGCGCGAGCAGTGCGGTGCAGCCGCTGGATGTCGCGCGGGTCGGCCGGCGGAAGGGTGCGCAGGACACCGACCCGGGCGTAGACCATCAGGGAGGCCGCCGCCATGCCGGTGAGCAGCGAGATCTGGGCGTTCCACTCCTCCACCGGCAGCAGCTGGCGGAACTCGAGGTGCCAGTGGCCGTCCTCCTCGACGATCTCCTGCTCGGCGAGCGGGAGCGAGACGCCGCCTCGCGCTGCCTCGCGGGCCAGGCGCAGCTCGCCGACCTCCTTGAGCAGGGTGAACATCTCGTCGGCGCGGCCGGCGTCCAGGTCGGCCTGCACCGAGGCGTAGTCGAGCTTGGCGCGCGACTTCACCAGCGCCCGCTCCACGACCACGTCGATGCCCTCACCGGTCTCGTCGACCTTGATCGTCCACAGCAGCGCCGGGCAGACCTGGTCGGGCAGCAGCGAGGCTGCTCCCTCGCTCAGCACCCTGGGGTGCAGCGGGATCTTGGAGTCGGCGCCGTAGAGCGTCTCCCCGCGACGGTTGGCCTCCACGTCGACCGGGTCGCCGGGGCTCACGAAGGCCGCGACGTCGGCGATGGCGTAGTGGACGACGTAGCCGTCGCCGTCCCGCTCGATGTGCATCGCCTGATCGAGGTCCATCGACGACTCGGGGTCGATCGTCACGAGCTCGATGTCCGTCCGGTCGAGCTCGGGGAGCCGCGGAGCCTTCGCCGCGGCCTCGGCAGCGGCCTCGACGGCCGCCGGAAACTCCGGCGACACCTTCATCTCCTCCTGGATCCTGGCGATGCCGTCCCGCATCTCCTCGGCGGACACACTCGTCCTCGGCACAACGGACCTTGACCACGCGATTGCTGGGCATGCCGAAGACCCTAACCAAAGCCCGGCCACACCCCTCCCTACTCTTGCCCCGTGCTGATCCTGCTGCCCCCGAGCGAGGGCAAGACCGCTCCCCGCCGCGGCAAGCCCCTCGACCTCGCGTCCCTGTCGGCCCCGGTGCTCACGGACGCCCGCAGCCGCGTGCTGGAGTCACTCGTACACCTCTGCCGCACCGATCCGGCGACCGCGGCGGCCTCCCTCGGGCTCGGGCCCAGCCAGCTCGACCTGGTCGCGCGCAACGCCGTCCTCGACACCGCACCGACCGCGCGAGCCGACGCGATCTACACCGGCGTGCTCTACGACGCCCTCGACCTCGCCTCGCTCTCCCCCGCCGCGCGCCGCCGCGCGACCAGTCGGGTCGCCGTCACCAGCGCCCTCTTCGGGCTCGTCCGCCCCGGCGACCGGATCCCGGCCTACCGCCTCTCCGGCGACGCCGTCCTGCCGGGACTCGGCTCCGTCGCGGGCACCTGGCGCCAGGCCCTCGGCCCGGCGGTCACCGACGGGATGGGGCGCGGGCTGCTGGTGGACCTCCGCTCGAGCACGTACGCCGCCTTCTGGAGGCCGACCGAGAGAGCTGGCTCCCCGCATCGCCACGGTCCGCGTCCTCCACGAGTCGGCGGGCCGGCGCACGGTCGTCAGCCACTTCAACAAGGCCACCAAGGGGCGGATCGTGCGCGCCCTGCTCGAGGACGGCGCCGACCCCCGCACCCCGCAGGCGCTCGCCGACGTCCTGACCCGGCTGGGCTGGAACGTCGAGGTCGGCGAGCGGACCCCGAAGGGCACCCAGCTCGACGTGGTGGTCAGCGAGGTCTAGCGGAGCGGGATCACGTCGGTCGCCTCGAGCGGGTCCATCCCGCACAGCGCCAGCAGGTCGGCGATGATCGAGCGCACCTGGGCCAGGATCACCTCGGCCGACAGGTCGTCGCTGTGCTCCACGGCCGCCGTGGCGTGGCCGAGCGCGATCAGGTCCTCGATCACCGCCGTGGCCATCCGGTCGGACACCAGCTCGTCGGCGACCCGGTCCGACAGCACGGCCAGGTCGCGCATCAGGGAGCCGTACGACGCCGGCACCGGTTCGCGCCGGTGGGTGGCCACCGCCACCCGGCGTACGACCACGCGGGTGTTGCGCAGGGCCACGTCGAGCGGCTCCACGAGGTCGGCGAGCTGTCGCTGGTGCTCGCCGTGCCGTCGCCTGAAGGGCGAGGAGCTCACCACGGACAGGCCCTCCTCCGACGCTGCCCTGAGCTCGGCGATGAGCACGTCGGTGGAGCGGGCGTCACGCAGCGCGGCAAGGGCGAGGTCGACGTCGCCGTCACCCAGGCGGTCGGCAGCACCTCGCAACAGGTCGGCGATCTTGCGCACCACGACGGCGGCCTGGTCGCGTGGTTTGCGCAGCGGCGCCCGCGGGACCACGGTCGCGGCCACCAGCGCCACCGCCCCGCCGATCAGGGCGTCGGTCCAGCGCAGGAATGCATCGCCGGGGGCGGGGGCGAGCGCCGCCACCACGATGCCCTGGACGGCGGCCTGGATGATCAGCAGCTGACCCGCGTCGAGCAGCAGCGCGATCGACATGCCGGCGGCGACGATCAGCGCGATCTGCCAACCGCCGGTGCCGATGAGGTGGGTGGCCACGTCGCCGAGCATGACGCCCAGGGCGACACCGACGGTCACCTCGGCGACCCGGCGCTGTCGCTGTCCGTAGGACATGCCGAGCGACACGACGGCCGCGATGGGCGCGAAGAAGGGCAGCCGGTGCTCGAAGACGTCGGCGGCCAGCCACCACGCGACGCCGGCAGCGACTGCGCACTGGCCGACCACCCAGCCCTTGGCCCGCAGCCTCCCGACCCGTTCACGCAGCGACGTACGACCGCGCGCGGCCATCATCTCCGCGTCGATGCGCATGGGCGAGCTGCTCTCAGAGTCCCGACTCGTCGGTGCGCACCAGGATGCGCTGGCACTCCTCGCAGCGGATGACCTCGTCGCCGGCGGCCGACCGGATGCGCGAGATCTCCGATGCATCGATGCTCATGTTGCAGCCCTCGCACTGGCGGCCCCGCAGCAGCGCCGCGCCGACGCCCTTCTGCTCACGGAGCCGCTCGTAGAGCGCCAACAGGTCCTGAGGCATTCCGTCGACAGCAGGGCCGCGCGAGCTCGCCACCTCGGCGAGCGAGGCGTCGATCGCGGACTGCCTCTCGTCGCGCGCGGTCACCAGCTCGGCCAGCCGCGCGTCGATGTCCTCGGCGCGGATGCCGAGGCCGTCCAGCACCTGCTGGGCCTCCTCCAGCGCCTCCATCACCTCGAGCTCGGCGTCCTCCAGCGTCGTGATGCGGCGCTCCAGGGAGACCAGCTCGTGCTGCATCCGCTCGAGGTCCTTGGGGCTGGTGATCTGGCCCCCGTCCATCCGTGAGCGGTCCCGCTCGCGGCGGGTCCGGACCTGCTCGACCTCCCGGTCGGCCTTCTTCTGCTCCACCGTCAGGTCGTCGACGACGATCCGGGCATCGCGGACCTGGTCGGTGAGGGCGGTGCGCTCGGCCTCCAGTGTGCTGATCTCGGCCAGCTCGGGAAGGTTGGCGCGCTGGTGGCGCAGCTGGCTGGCGCGCGAGTCGAGCTCGGCGACGTCGAGGAGCTTGAGCTGGTGGGTGGGATCGGCCTTCAACGGCTCTCCTGGGGACTTCAGTAGCGGAACGACCACGGATCGGTGCACTGCGTGCTGACCCGGGTGTCGACCCTATCGCCCAGTGCGCCGCGCAGCCGACCCTCCACCACCGGGAGCCAGGTCCACTCCGCGGCCCAGTGGGCGACGTCGACCAGTGCGGGCCCGCCGTGCTCCAGGAACTCGGCCGCCCGGTGATGCCTCAGGTCGCTCGTCACGAACACGTCGACGTCACCTGAGGTGAGCTCGTCGAGCAGGAAGTCCCCCGCACCGCCGCACACGGCCACCCGGCGTACGGCTCGGTCGGGGTCGCCCGCCACCCGCACGCCGTGGGCGGTGCGCGGCAGCACCTCTCCGACGTGCGCGGCGAAGGCATCGAGCGTCGTCTCGTCGACGGTGCCCACGCGCCCGGTCCCAGTGCTGGGCGATCCGGACACCGGCCGGATCGGCGACAGGTCGCGCAGACCCAGCGCCAGCGCCAGGGACTCGGAAACCCCGCCCTCGGCCTGGTCGGCGTTGGTGTGTGCCGTCAGCAGCGCGCAGCCGCCGGCGGTCAGCGTCTGCAGCGTCCGACCCTTGGGCGTCGTGGCCGCCACCGAGCTCACCGGGGTGAGGAAGAGCGGGTGGTGGACCACCAGCAGGTCGGCACCCCACTCGGCCGCCTCCCGGGCCACCTCGACGGTCGGGTCGACGGCGAACATCACCTTCGCGACCGCCGCCTCGGGATCTCCCACGACGAGCCCGACCGCGTCGAAGGAGTCCGCCGTGTCGGGGGGATACCAGTCATGGAGCAGATCGACGACGGTGCCGAGGGAGGGCATGCGCGCAGGCTAGTTGACCTGGCGCTCAGCACCGTCCCAGTAGGGCTGACGCAGCTTGAACTTCTGCAGCTTCCCGGTCGCGGTGCGCGCCAGGTCGCCGCGGAACTCGATCGAGGTGGGCGCCTTGTAGCCCGCCGCCTTGTCCTTGCACCACGCGATCAGCTCGGCCTCGTCGGCGGACGCACCGTCGGCGAGGACGACGAGGGCCTTGATGGTCTCGCCCCACTTCTCGCTGGGCACCCCGATCACCGCCACCTCGGCGACGGCGGGGTGGGAGAAGAGCACGTCCTCGACCTCGATCGACGAGACGTTCTCTCCACCGGTGATGATCACGTCCTTCTTGCGGTCGCTGATCGTGAGGTAGCCGTCGTCACCGATGACTCCCCCGTCCCCTGTGTGGAACCACCCGTCCACCAGCGCCCTCTCGGACTCGTCGGGTCGCTCCCAGTAGCCCTCGAGGATGACGTTGGACCGGGCCAGCACCTCGCCGTGCTCATCCGTGCGCAGCCGTACGCCGATGGCGGGTGCACCAGCCCGGACCAGCTTGCCGGCTCGTTCCTCGGCCGACAGGTCGTCCCACTCGGCGCGGGTGCGGTTGACCGTGAGCAGGGGCGAGGTCTCGGTGAGGCCGTAGATCTGGATGAACTCCCAGCCCAGCTCCTCCTCGACGCGCACCACGGTCTTCGTGGGGGGTGGTGCGCCGGCCATGATGATCCGCACCCGGTCGCGACCGGGGATCTCGCCGTCCCAGGACTGCGCGGCCTCGAGCACGGCCGTGGCGACGGCGGGCGCGGCACACATCAGGGTGACTCCGTGCTGCTCCACCCGTCGCAGGATCTCGGCGCCGTCCACCTTGCGGAGCACGATCTGCGGCACCCCCAGGCCCGCCACCGCGAACGGCATCCCCCAGCCGTTGGCGTGGAACATCGGCAACGTGTGCAGGTAGACGTCGCGGTCGCTGACCCCCGCGTGCAGGCCGAAGGTGACGGCGTTGGTCCACAGGTTGCGGTGGGTGAGCTGGACGCCCTTGGGCCGGGCCGTCGTGCCGGAGGTGTAGTTGATGGTGGCGGTGGCGTTCTCGTCCGGCTCCCATGCTCGCGGCTCGACGCCCGGGGCGGCGTACATCGCGTCGTCGTCGCCGAGCAGGAAGCGGTGCTCGACGTCGATGCCGGCCACGACCTCCTCGAAGCTCGGGGTCGACGTAGAGGACGCGGGCGCCCGAGTGCGCCACGATGTAGGCGATCTCGTCGGGGCGCAGCCGGAAGTTGATCGGCACCAGCACCCGACCCGAGCCGCACACCCCGAAGAACGATGTCAGCAGTCGCGCGGAGTTGTGGCTGATCACGGCCACGCGCTGGCCGACCTCGATGCCGAGCTCGTCCAGGCGGGCTGCCTGGCGCACCGCCAGGGCCCGCATCTCGGCGTAGGTCTGCGTGCCGAGGGAGGCGGCCGGCTGCTCGGGCTCGTCGACGAAGCCGACCCGGTCGCCGTAGACCGTGGCTGCACGGTCGAGGAAGTCGGTGACGCTGAACGGTACGAACACTTCGGGCTCCTGCTCTCCGTGGACCTCGGGCCCTGCCCATGCTAGGACTCCCGACACCATGAGAGACCTCTCATCCGACTCTCATGTGTCATCCACGAACGTCAGACACCGTGGCTGCATGACTCCGCTGGTGAAGGCACTGCTCGCCGTGGCGCTCGTCGTGCCACTGGTGGCGTACGTCGCCGGGTCCCTCGCCAGCTCCGGGAGCGAGACGCCCGATCAGCAGGGGACCGTCTTCATCGACGACGTCGAGCCGGCGTCGGAGAAGACCTCGCCCACGGGGGACAATCAGCCGACGCAGGCGCCGCGCGACGACGACCCCAACGACCACGACAAGGACGACAAGGGGGCCAGGGTCGTGACCCCCGCCCCTGTCGAGGACGATGACGACGAGAGGGACGACGACCAGGATGACGACACCGACGACGGTGACGACACGGACGACTGAGCGCCAGCGCAGTGGCCGTCTCTCCCAGGTGTCCGTCCGGACCCGCATCACCGCCGTCATCGCGCTGCTCACGGCTGCTGCGATGGCCGGGGCCGGCCTGCTCGTCTACGCCCTGGAGTCCTCACGGATCGAGCGCTCGGTGACGAGCCAGATCAACCAGGAGATCGCGGAGTTCCGCCGGCTGCGAAGGGATCCCAACACCGGTCGCCCGTTCGACGACGTCGAGAGGGTGCTCGAGGTGTTCCTGACCCGCAACGTCCCTGATGACGACGAGATGCTGGTCGGCTACGTCGACGGCGCCCGGACCCAGCGCACCGCCAACCGCTACGGCCAGGAGTTCCTCGACGAGCCGGACTACCTGCGCGCCCTCGAGGAACGCGCGGACGACGGCGGCACGACCATCATCGAGTCCGAGGCCTTCGGCGAGGTCTGGGTGACCCTCGTGCCCGTGCGCAACGCGCAGGGACAGGGAGCCCTGGTCATCGTCAACTTCCTCGCCGACGAGCACGACGAGCTCAACAGCACCCTGCGGACCTACAGCGTGGTCGCCTTCCTCTCCCTGCTGCTGATCACCGGCATCGCGGCAGTGCTGTCGGGCCGCCTCCTCGCGCCACTGCGCACGCTCGAGGAGACCGCGCGCGACATCTCGACCACCGACCTGTCCCGGCGCATCCCCGAGCGCGGCAACGACGACATCACCTCGCTCACCCGCACCATCAACTCGATGTTCGAGCGCCTGGACGAGGGGTTCGGTGACCAGCGCCAGTTCCTCGACGACGCCGGCCACGAGCTGCGTACGCCGCTGACCGTGCTCCGCGGCCACCTCGAGCTGCTCGACGCGGACGACCCCGTCGAGCGGGCCGAGACGCAGGAGCTGCTGCTCGACGAGGTCGACCGCATGTCGCGACTCGTCGGAGACCTGATCCTGCTGGCCAAGAGCCGACGACCCGACTTCCTGCGTCCTCGACGAGGTCGACCTCGACTCGCTGACCCAGACGGTGCTGGCCAAGGCGCGCGGCCTCGGCGAGCGGCACTGGACCCTGGACGACGTCGCGACGGGGACGGCCGTCCTCGACGTGCAGCGCATCACCCAGGCCCTGCTCCAGCTCGCCGACAACGCCGTCAAGCACACCGACCCCGGCGCCGAGATCGCCATCGGCTCCGGGTGCACCGACGAGGCCGTACGCCTCTGGGTGCGCGACACCGGCGACGGCATCGACCCGGCTGACCGTGACCACCGTCCTCGAACGGTTCGGCCGGAGTCGCGTCCGTCCGCGGCGACGAGGGCTTCGGCCTGGGCCTGTCGATCGTCCACGCCATCGTCGAGGCCCACGGGGGCACGGTCGAGATCCGCGACGCCGAGCCCCGAGGTGCCTGGGTCGAGCTCATCATCCCGATCGGTTCCACCAAGGAGACGCTCATGGCTCAGATCCTGATCGTCGAGGACGAGCAGCGCATCGCCGCCTTCATCGCCAAGGGCCTGCGGGCCGAGGGCCACCAGCCGACCGTGGCCCAGGACGGTCCAGCCGGGCTGGACGAGGCCATGTCCGGGCGCTTCGACCTGATGGTGCTCGACATCGGCCTGCCCGGCATGGACGGCTTCGAGGTGCTCGACCAGCTGCGGTCCCAGGGTAGTCGGATGCCAGTCATCGTGCTGACGGCACGCGACTCGGTCACCGACACGGTGACCGCCCTCGACAGCGGCGCCGACGACTACATGGCCAAGCCCTTCCGCTTCGCGGAGCTGATGGCCCGCATCCGGCTGCGGCTGCGCAGCCTCACCCCGGCCGACGCCCCCGCCTCGGGCGACGTCCTGGTGGTCGGGCCGCTGCGGCTGGACCGGCGTACGCGTCGCATCACGGGACCCGGCGGGGACGTCGAGCTGTCCGCGCGCGAGTTCGCCCTGGCCGAGATCTTCCTGCTCAACCCCGACCAGGTGCTGACGCGCGAGCAGCTGCTCGACCTGGTGTGGGGCTACGACTTCGACCCCGGCTCCAACGTCGTCGACGTCTACGTCGGCTACCTGCGCAAGAAGCTCGGGGCTCGACGATCTCGACCGTCCGCGGAGTCGGCTACCGGCTCAACGCGTGATGCGCGCTCAGCCCCTGATCTTGCTCAGCCCCGGATCTTGAAGCCGGCGAGCGACCCGCGCGGCAGCCGCTCCAGGACCGGCTGGAGGGCGTCGGAGACGTCCGCCGGCAGCGGCCGCGACCCCGGGTCGACCTGCAGGCACGCGTCGATGACCTTGGCGACCTCGGCCGGCACGTCGTCGGGCAGGTCGCCCGGCGAGGACGTCAGCTGCGGGAAGCGCACGCGTAGGTCGTCGGCGTCGGGATCGCCCTTGTCGAAGGGCTTGTGGCCGGCGACGGCATGGAAGAGCGTCGCGCCCAGGCCCCACACGTCGGAGGCGTACGTCGGCACCCGGGCGCCGGGGTCGCACTGCTCGGGCGACATGTAGGCGTCGGTGCCGATCGGGTAGGTCAGGCGTCGCGCGTCGACCTCGGGGCGCGCGACCGACAGGTCGATGAGTCGCGCCGGTGAGCCCATGATCACGTTGCTGGGCTTGATGTCGAGGTGCGTCCATCCGATGTGGGCGAAGTAGTGGAGCGAGGCGGCGATGTCGATCGCGAGCGGGAGGTACTGGTAGTCCTGCAGCCGGCCGTAGCGACGGATCAGGCTGGACAGGCGCGGACCGTCGATGTTCTCGAGCACGACGTGGGGCCGCTCGTCATCGGCGGCGCCACGCAACCCGCGGACGACCACGGGATGGTTGATCTCGGCGAGGGCCGAGACCTCCCGGCGCAGGCCGCGCAGGGAGGACTCGTCCTCGACCTGGGAGGGACGCAGGACCTTGCACCACGACCGCCGAGAAGGTGATCTCGTCGAAGGCCAGCCAGGCCTCGAAGGCGGAGCCGCCGCCGAGCAGCTTCAGCGCACTCAGCTCTGCGGTGATCGGGTCGCCCTCGGCGAAGCCCCAGCTGTCCTTGCTGCCCATCGTCCTCGTCCCTCCGGTCGTCGTACGTGGATCAGCGACGGGTGTCGTTGCGGCTCCGGTCGTTGGTCTGGTTGGCCGACCAGTCACGGGTCCGGTCGCCGCCGTCACGCGTCCAGTCCCGCGTCTTGTCACCGCGGCTGGCGTCGCGGTCGCGGCTCACCCCGGTGAAGTTGCTCGCGGTGTTGTCGTTGGTGTTGGCGCTCGCCCCGGCGCGTGGCTGTGTCGCTCGTTGGTGTCGTCGTTGGTGTCGTCGTCATCGTCGTCGGCCATCAGGACGATCGAGGTGGTGTCCTCCTCGCGCTTGGCGGCCTCGTCGGCAGCCGCGGACACGACCGGCGTCGACATACCGACCAGACCGAGGACGGCGAGGGTGGCGACGCCCAGCAGGGTGGTGGGAACGAGCTTCTTCATGGTGTCTTCCTCTCATCGGGGCCGGGTGGCCCGGTGCATGGGAAGAACCCTGCCGACCAGCCGTGAGGCGACCATGAGCCGGCGATGAGACGACTCTCATGAAGCGAGTGCAGCACCGGAGGAGGTGGTGCGTCGGGACGGTTTCGAACCGCCGACCGCTCGGGTGTAAACCGAGTGCTCTACCGCTGAGCTACCGACGCGGGGCCCGTCGAGACGGGCTGGCACAGACTACGGACGAGTCGGTGCGGGCACCAAATGCAATGAGTCGAGCCGCTGGCGTCTCGGGTCACCAGCGGCTCGACATGTAGAAGATTACACGACCGACCAAGGGCGTCGTGGGTTTTCGCATTTTCCCCCAGCGGTCTAGACCGCAGCGTCAGGAGAGGGCTGCGTGCAGCTCCCTGAGGTGCTCGTCGAGGTCGCGTCCGTCGGGGTTGGCGTTGTGCACCGACCACCGCACCATGCCGTCGCGGTCGATGACGTACGACGACCGGCGGGGCACTCCCTTGACCTCGTCGAAGACCTCGTAGGTCGCGGAGACCGCACCGTGCGGCCAGAAATCGGCGAGGAGCGGAAAGTTCAGCCCCTCGGCCTCCGCGAAGGCGCGCAGGGAGTAGACCGGGTCACAGGAGATGGCCAGCACCTCGGTGTCGAAGCTGAGGAACTCGTCGAGCCGGTCGCGCACCCCGGAGAGCTCACCGGTGCAGACGCCGGAGAAGGCGAAGGGGTAGAACATCAGCGCCACGGCCTTGCGCCCGCGGAACTCGCTCAGCGTCACGTCCTGGCCGAACTGGTCACGCAGGGTGAAGTCGGGTGCCTGCCCGCCGATCCGCAGGCCGGGCTCGTTCACGCGTCGTCCCCGGACGTCCAGCCAGCCAGCTCTCGCTTGAGGATCTTGCCCGTCGCGTTGCGCGGCAGCTCGTCGACGAAGACGATCTCGCGCGGCACCTTGAAGCGCGCCAGGCTGGCCTTGACGTGTGCCTTCAGGTCGTCCTCCGTGACGTCGCCGCGGCTGACGACGAAGGCGCGCAGACGCTGCCCGTAGTCGTCGTCGTCGACACCCACCGCGGCCACATCACGGACCTGCTCGTGGGTGACGAGGCAGTCCTCGACCTCCTGCGGAAAGACGTTCTCGCCACCGGAGACGATCATGTCGTCGTCGCGGCCGGCCACGTGCAGGCGCCCGTGCTCGTCCAAGCGGCCCACGTCGCCCGAGGACATGAGCCCGTCGATGACCTCCTTGGACCCGCCGCCGGTGTAACCCTCGAAGAGCAGCCCGTTGCCGACGAAGATGCGCCCCGTCTCGCCGACGGGCAGCTCGCCGCCCGAACTCGTCGAGGATCTTCACGACGGTGCCGTAGGCGGCCTGCCGGCGGAGGTCGCGTCCGCGCGCAGGTCCTCAGGGGTCGCGATCGATGCGTAGGCGACCTCGGTCGAGCCGTAGATGTTGTAGAGGTTCTCGCCGAAGCGGTCCATCCAGGCCCGGGCCAGCGTGGCCGGCAGCGCCGACCCCGACGACGCCACGACCTCCAGCCCGTCGAGGTGGATGTCGTCGATGACGTGCGGCTCGAGGGCGAGCATCCGCTGGAGCATGACGGGGATCACGACCATCGACTGGCACCGCAGGTCCTGGGTCGTACGCAGCGCCGTCTCCGGGTCGAAGGTGCGGCGCAGCACGACCGTGGAGCCGAGCAGCATGGCCAGGGCGAGGTGAGCGAAGCCCCAGGTGTGGAAGAGCGGCGCGGCGATGTGCGTACGCCATCCCGCTCGCAGCGGCATCCGCGAGAGCAGCGACACCGCCGCGTCGATGCCCGCCTCCTTGCGGGGCGCGCCCCTGGGCGTGCCCGTCGTGCCGGAGGTGAGGATCACGATCCGGGCATGCCGCTCCGGCGGGTGCAGGTCACTCTCGTCGTAGGCGTGCACGGAGGCTCTCGAGCGTCTCCCCGTCGAGCCCACCGTCGGTCCAGCCGATCACCCGTCGCTCGACGCTGGCCTGCGCCAGCAGAGGAGCGAACTCCTCGTCGTGGATCACCAGGCTGGGGGACTCGCGCTCGAGCACGTCGACGAGCTGGGGCCCCGCGAAGGAGGTGTTGAGGTAGAGGATGTCGGCGCCGAGCTTGGCGATCGCGATCGAGGCGTCGATGAAGCCGCGGTGGTTGCGACACATCACCGCCACCGAGTCGCCCTCGGCGACCCCGCGCTCGGCCAGGGCCCGTGCCAGCGAGTTGGAGCGACGGTGCAGGTCGCCCCAGGTCAGCTCGCCGAGGTCGTCGATGATGCCGACGCCGTTGGGGTTGCGGGCGGCCAGGGAGGCGAATCCGCCGGCGGGGCCGGTCCCCCACTGCACGACGGCCTTGCCCAGGTTGACCAGGGTCCGCGGACCGTAGGGGCGGATGACACCCGCCCGGCCCAGCACGCTGACGGTCGTCCCGAGCCCCGCGACCCTGGTCGTGACCGCGTTGCGGGAGAGAGCTCACGCGGGGGTCTTCGGCGCGACCAGTCGCGTGGCCTGCCAGTCCTTGCTCACCGCAGCCGTCGTCGTCTGGGACAACCCCGCGATCGGGGCGGCCTCGGACACGTCCGCTGCATCGACGCTGCCGGGGCGACCCACCTTGGGCGACAGCAGCCAGATCGATCCGCCGCCGACCAGGTCGGTCAGCGCGTCGACGAGACCGTCGACGAGGTCGCCGTCGTCGTCGCGCCACCACAGCAGCACCGCGTCCACGACATTGCCGTAGTCACCGTCGACCATGTCTGCGTCGATGCAGTCCTCGACCGCGACGCGCAGCTCGTCATCGGTGTCGTTGTCCCAGCCGAGCTCCTGGACGACCATGCCGGGCTTCAGGCCCAGTCGGTCCCCTGTGCTTGTCACCGGTGGCCAGAATCGCCCACCGTCGAGCTCACGCATGGCCTCCAATGTTTGAGTGCCCGTAGTCCACCCGAGTTGGGGATGCGATGCAACCCCGTCCCGTCGCGCAGCGAGCCGGGTCGCACACCCTAGAGGCAGGGGTCGTCCGCCCATCTACCCATGGGTAGATTTCGTGACGGGCCCACGCGTGACACGATGCGCGTGTGAGTGACGCCGAGAAGGCCACGCCGGACCACGACGAAGCCGGGCGCCATCGTGTCCGTGATCCACGAGGGACTCCCCACCCAGCTGCCTGACATCGACCCCGACGAGACGCAGGAGTGGATCGCGTCCTTCGACGCGATGCTCGACGACCGCGGTCGGGAGCGAGCCCGCTACGTGATGCTGCGCCTCCTCGAGCGAGCGCGCGAGAGCAGGTCGGCGTGCCGGCGCTGCGCTCCACCGACTACATCAACACGATCCCGCCCGAGCGTGAGCCGTGGTTCCCCGGCGACGAGGAGGTCGAGCGCCGTATCCGCGCCTTCATCCGATGGAACGCCGCGGTCATGGTCTCCAGCGCCAACCGCAAGGGCCTCGAGGTCGGCGGGCACATCGCGACCTACCAGTCCTCGGCCAGCCTCTACGAAGTCGGCTTCAACCACTTCTTCCGCGGCAAGGAGCACGAGGGCGGCGGCGACCAGCTCTACATCCAGGGCCACGGCTCCCCCGGCATCTACGCCCGCGCCTTCCTCGAGGGTCGGCTCAGCGAGGAGCAGCTCTACCGCTTCCGCCAGGAGGTCCAGCACGGCGTGGGCAAGGGACTCTCGTCCTACCCCCACCCGCGCCTGATGCCCGAGTTCTGGGAGTTCCCCACCGTCTCGATGGGCCTGACCGCGGATCAACTCGATCTACCAGGCCCGGTTCAACCGCTACATGCACAACCGCAAGCTCAAGGACACCTCGCAGCAGCGGGTGTGGGCCTTCATGGGTGACGGCGAGATGGCCGAGCCCGAGTCGCTCGGCGCGATTCGCATCGCCGCGCGCGAGGAGCTCGACAACCTCACCTGGGTCATCAACTGCAACCTCCAGCAGCTCGACGGACCGGTCACCGGCAACGGCAAGATCATCCAGGAGCTCGAGGCCAACTTCCGCGGTGCCGGCTGGAACGTCATCAAGGTCGTCTGGGGCCGCGAGTGGGACGCCCTGCTCGCCAAGGACGTCGACGGCGTCCTGGTCAACCGGATGAACACCACCCCGGACGGTCAGTTCCAGACCTACTCCACCGAGGACGGCGCCTACGTCCGCGAGCACTTCTTCGGCGGCGACACCCGTCTGCGCGCCATGGTCGAGCACATGAGCGACACCCAGATCGAGAAGCTGCCGCGCGGTGGCCACGACTATCGCAAGGTCTACGCCGCCTTCGACGCCGCGACCAAGCACGCCGGTCAGCCCACGGTGATCCTGGCCCACACCATCAAGGGCTGGACGATCGATGCCCTCGAGGGCAAGAACGCCACCCACCAGATGAAGAAGCTGACCCCCGCGGACCTGAAGAAGTACCGCGACCGCCTCTACCTCCCGATCAGCGACAAGGAGCTGGAGGGAGTCCTACGACACCAGACCGGCGGCGCGCCGTTCTTCCACCCCGGAAAGGATCCCCCGAGATCGAGTACATGATGGAGCGCCGCAAGCAGCTCGGCGGCTCGGTCCCCCGCCGCGTCCTCCGCGCGACCGCCCCTCAAGCTGCCCGGTGACGAGATGTACGCCGAGCTCAAGCAGGGCGCCGGGAAGAAGAAGATGGCCACCACGATGGCCACCGTCCGGCTCCTCAAGGACTGGATGAAGGACCCCGAGATCGGCGACCGGCTGGTGCC
>CAVZWM010000001.1:0-23367 GCA_963778975.1 uncultured Actinomycetota bacterium | reverse complement strand
GGCGCACCGGCGTCGCGACCTTCTCCTACGACCCCCGTGGCAGCTTCGTCACCGTCGACGACGAGGATGCGCGCTGGCTGATCGGCGACGCCTCCCCTGCTGCCGAGGCAACCACCGAGCCCACGTCCGACGACCTCACCGTGGCTCGGCAGCGTCGACTGAGCGCGGTCTCACCCGGCGAGCCCTCCTCGGACGAGCTCCCCCTCGGCGAGGACGCCATCGAGATGGTGGCCGGTGAGGGCGAGGACCTTCACTCCCCCGCGGAGACCACGCTCGACTTCGGCGAGACCTCGCTCGGCACGGAGCGGTCGGTCGAGTCCTACCTCGACGACGACACCGCCGGACCCGGATCACGCCCCGCGTCCCAGGCTCCCGAGACACCGAGCGAGACCGCTGCCGACGACGCGACGGACGAGGCGCCCGCTCCGAAGCCCGCGAAGAAGCGTGGCCGGGCCTCGGTCCCGAGCTGGGACGAGATCATGTTCGGCGGCGGCAAGAACGACTGAGCGTGCAGCTCACGGGCCTGGCGGTCCACCCGCTCAAGTCCGGTGCCATCAGGCCGGTCCACCACGCCGAGGTGCTGCCGCGCGGCCTTGCCGACGACCGCTCGTGGATGGTGGTGGACGGCACGGGGCGGCTCGTCTCCGCGCGCGAGGAGCACGCGATGTTCCGGATCGTCGCCGACACACCGGCCACCGAGCCAGGGCTCGACGCGGCGTTGCGGTTGCGCTCCCCCGGCTGCCCGACCTCCACGTCGCACGCCCCGACCACGCGCCGCAGGCCGTACGCCTCCACTCCCTCGACCTGCTCGGGATCCCCCGCCGACGACGAGGCGCACGCCTGGGTCAGCCGTGCCGTCGGGCGCGACGACCTGCGCCTGGTCTGGTGCCACGACCCACGACCGCGCCACGCTGCAGCCCGGCTTCTCCGAGCCCGGGGAGCACACCGCGTACGCCGATGCGTTCCCGGTCACCGTGGCCTCGCTCGCGTCCCTGCGGAAGCTCAACGACTGGATCGTCGAGGGCGCCCTCGCGCGTGGAGAGGCGCCGCCGGAGCCGCTTCCCATGGAGCGATTCCGGCCCAACCTCGTCATCGACGGCGACGAACCCTTCGCCGAGGACGGCTGGACGACACTCACCGTGGGCGAGGTCCGCTTCCGGGTCGCCAAGCAGACGACCGGTGCGTGATGACCACCATCGATCCGGTGTCGCTGGCCACCGCGAAGGAGCCGATCCGCACCCTCGCGCGGCACCGTCTGGTCGGCGGCAAGACGATGTTCGCTGCCCACCTGGTGCCACTGTCCGAGGGGAAGGTCAGCGTGGGCGACGAGGTGTCGGCCGAGTGACCGTCAAGCTCCGACGCTCCACTCGATCGCCGGTGGCCGGAGCCTGGCGCACCGCGGGAGGCCCAGCTCATCGGTGAGGTCGACCCTCGCGACGACCTGCTCGGCCTCGGGTGCGTCACCGAGCATCAGCTTCGCCCGCCTGAACATCTCGGCACCGGGACCCTCGAGCCAGGTGAGGTAGATGAACCGCTCCCCGTGCCTGCCCTGGACCGCCGGGCCGTGGAAGTCGCGGACGTCCGAGCCGTAGGACTCGGTCACCTCGACCGTCCAGACCGCCTCCGCCACGTCCGCCCAGACCAGGTCGCTCGGGTCCTTGCGGACCTGGATGCCGACCTGCACGTCGCGATGAGGCCCCGGGTGGCGGCCGGGCAGGTGGTGGCCCTCGATCCGGATCCTCATCCTCGCTCCACCGGCCGATCGGGGTCGGTGATCCAGCCGCTCCAGCTCCCGGGGTAGAGCGCCGCCTCGATGCCGGCCGACTCCATCGCCAGGACGCCGTGGGCCGCCGTCACGCCCGAGCCGCAGTAGGCCGCGACCCGGCCGGGACCGGTGATGCCGGCGCGTGCGTAGACCTCGCGCAGCTCCTCGGGCGAGCGGAACCGGCCGCCCGTCGCCGACGTTCTCGGTCGTGGCCACGTTCACCGCTCCCGGGATGCGGCCCGCCACCGGGTCGACCGGCTCGACCTCTCCCCGGTAGCGCTCGGCGGCCCGGGCGTCGATCAGGACGTCGGCGCCGAGCGACGTCACCGGCCTCGACGACCGGCATGTGCTGCTGCCTCCGACACGGTGAAGTCCCCGGCAACGGCATCGCTCGTCCCGGTCTCCACCGGCAGACCCGCGGCCCGCCACGCGGTCCACCCGCCGTCGAGGACGCGTACGTCGCGGTGGCCGTGGAAGCGCAGCAGCCACCAGGCCCGCGCCGCTGCGCGCCCCTGCCAGTCGTCGTACACGACCACGGGCCGTTCCTGGCAGACGCCGACCCGACGCATGGCGGCCTCGAACCGCGCCGGGTCGGGCAGCGGGTGACGACCGCCCGCACCCGGTGGATCGGCGAGGTCGGCATCGAGGTCGACGTAGTGGGCGCCCGGGACGTGTCCGGCGGAGTAGTCGGCCGCGCCGGGCGGACCTCCCATCACGTAGCGCACGTCGAGGACGGTCACACCTCCGATGCCGGTGGTGAGCTCGTCGGCGCTGATGAGTGGACCGTGCGTCATGCGGACCACTGTCTCATCGCCGGCGCGACGGTCGATCGACTCGATCTCGGCGGCTGCCACGGCCGCGACCTGGACCAGCTCGGCACGGCGGCGGGCGAGATCGGACTCGACGAGGGCCTCGAAGACCTCCTCGAGGAGGATCGCGTCCCACGAGTGCGCCCCGGACTCCATCCGCGCGTCGTTGACGGCCTTCCACCGCTCCACGACCGGCACGAACGGCGCGGTGCCGGCCGGTCCCACCGACGGATGGTCCTGGCGGCCCCACCGGGTGACCTGGCGGCGCCGCTCGGCAGCGATCTCCGCGGCGATCCGCTCGATCCGGGCAAAGTCGTCGTCCATGTCCGGCACGGTAGCCGCCGCCGTCGGCGCCCGTTGTGACAAGATCGCCCGCGACATGGCTGAACTGCACTTCTTCACCGGCACGATGGACTCCGGCAAGTCGACGCTGGCGCTCCAGACCAACCACAACCACGCCGCCCGCGGCCGGGTGGGTCGGATCTTCACGACCCACGACCGCGCCGGCGAGGCCGTCGTGTCGAGTCGTCTCGGGCTGACCCACGAGGCCCTCGAGGTCGACGAGTCGCTTCGACTTCTGGGCCTACGTCGTCGACGACGCTGACCCGCGGCGGCCGCATCGACTACCTCGTCTGCGACGAGGCCCAGTTCTACTCCCGCGAGCAGATCGACCAGCTCGCCAAGGTCGTGGACGAGCTCCAGATCGACGTCTTCGCCTTCGGCATCCTCACCGACTTCCGCTCGATCCTCTTCCCCGGCAGCAGCCGGCTCGTCGAGCTGGCCGACCGGATGAACGTCCTCCAGGTCGAGGCGCTGTGCTGGTGCGGCAAGCGCGCCACCCACAACGCCCGCACCGAGAACGGCGCGATGGTGGTCGAGGGCGAGGTCATCGTCGTCGGCGACGTGGAGCAGGCCGACGAGCCGCCCGCGGACGTGGCGTACGAGGTGCTGTGCCGACAGCACCACCGGCGCCGCCTCACCGCTGGCGCGCCAAGGCCGTCAGCCTGGCCCCCGAGCCGCTGCCCTTCGGCTGAGGCGCGACGGCCGGGTCGCCCACCAGCCTCAGCCCACCAGGCTCAGCCCACCAGGATGGGGATCAGCATCTCGGCCGGGGTCAGGGAGCCGTGCAGGCCCACCAGTGTCTTCTCGTAGGCGAAGTCGCGCGTCGAGACCACCGCGGCCTCGTCGTGGCAGGCGACCATCACGTCACCGAGACGCGGCCGCACCTGCGGGCGACCCGGCCGAACCAGCCGCGGCCGATCACCTCCTCGCGGGTCAGCACCGTGGCACGGGCCCCGAGGACCTCACGCCACGTCGCGACGACGTCGTCGACGGCCCCGGCGCGCGCAGTAGAGGTGGCGGAACCGTGCCTCTCCGCCGATCAGCGCGATCGCCGTCGCGCATGCCCACCACGTCGTCGACGTCGACGCGGTCCTCCTCGGGGCTGTCGACCATCCCGTGGTCCGCGATGACCAGGAGTCGGGTCGAGGACGGTAACGACTCGCGCAGGTGCTCGGCCTGGGCGTCGACCATGGCGAGCTGCTGGAGCCACTGGGTCGAGGAGACGCCCGAACTTGTGGCCGGTCCAGTCGAGGTCGGAGTCGTAGACGTAGGTCAGCGCGGGGCTCTCCGCCGACGCAGTCACGGCCGCGGCGATGCGCTCGCCGACACGGTCGGCGCCGACGTACGTCGCTCCTCGCTGCGAGGCCACGGTCAGCCCCGACCCGTCGAAGTCACGCTTGTTGACCGACGTCACGTGCACGCCGGCCGCCGCCAGCCGGCCGAACGCGGTGGGGTGCGGCTGCCACTCGACGGGTCGACGGACCTGTCCCACCCGAGGTGGTTGAGCAGCCGGTCGGTGCCGGGGATGCGGGCGGTGTAGCCGACCAGGCCGTGGGAGCCGGGCACGAGGCCGGTCCCGAGGGAGGCCAGCGAGGTCGCGGTCGTGGACGGCACGCCCGCCGTGCCGGTCGCGCTCCCCTCCGCCAGCGAGGAGAGGTACGGCGCCACGTGGCCGTGACGGGCGAGCAGCTCGGCCCCCATCCCGTCGACCAGGAACACGACGTACGACGGCGCCGGGGGCAGCTCGAGGCGCACCGGCGTGGCCGGTCAGGGGCACTCCCAGGGCGCGTCCCACGGCCGGGATGACGTCGGTCAGCGACCGCTGACCGTAGGCGGGCTCGGTGAAGCCGCGCCCCGAGGCGGGCATCGTCACCGTGGGGAGCTCACCCGCGGGTCCGCGCGGACAGCGAGTCGGCGAAGGCCAGCAGTCCGGCGACGGCGTCCACGCCCTCGGCGGCGGCGGAGACGCGGAGGTTGTAGTCGTCGCCGGCCAGGGTGCCGGTGTAGCCGTGGTCGGCGTCGCAGCTCGGGTCGGAGCAGGCGGCCGGCTCGAGGTCGAGCCGTCCGACGCCACCCCAGCCGATGGTGAGCACCGCCTCCGCGGGCGGGGCCACGCCCGCGGTCGGGTTGGCGACCATGCGCGTCACCACGACCGTACGGATCGAGGTCAGGGTGACCGCCTCGGTCGTCGTCGAGGTGTAGGGCTCGGGCAGCATCTCGTCGCCGGGGTGCTCGTCGGTGTGGGCGATCACCAGGCGCGTCGGTGTCAGGAGCAGCGCCGTCAGGTGCCGGCGCACTTCCTCGTGGTCGAAGGTCGTCTCGTGGTGGACGAAGAAGGACAGCACGTCCTCACCACCCGCCGCGGAGAAGACGCCGTCGGCGACGACCTCGGGGTAGTAGCCGGTGCGGTGGATCGCCTGGCGGAGGTCGTCGGAGACGTCCGCGTCACGAGTGGAGCGGGGCATGCCCGCAAGTCTGTCACGCGGCAGGTCTCAGTCGGGGAGCGTGTCCCCAGGCATCGTGCTCAGGCGGCGCACGAACCAGTCCGAGCGCGGGTCCTTCACCGGCTCGACCCGGATGGTCGCACCGAGCACGGTCACCCCCTCCGCGCCGGCCAGCACCAGCGGCAGCTGCAGCGCCCGGACCTGTGGCAGGTCGTGCTGCAGCTGGGCGACCTGCCGGACCAGTCGCTCGATCTCGGCGACGTCGACGATCTCGCTGCCGCGGTAGCCGAAGAGCAGCGGCGACGCCTTGATCTCGCGCACCATGTCCTGGGCGTCGTGCTCGGCCAGGGGCGGGATGCGGTAGGACCGGTCGCCCAGCAGCTCGGTGAGCGGGCCGCCGATGCCGAAGGACAGCACCGGACCGAAGAGCGGGTCCTCCATCGTCGCGATCGTCAGCGGGACCCCGGGCGGGGCGTTGCGCTGGACCACGAAGCCCGCGCGGTCCGGGTCGGTGATGATCTCGTTGAGGCTGGCCCAGGCGTCCTGCATGTCCTCGGGGCCGTCGATGTTGCGCCACACGTGCGCCAGGTCGGGTCGGTCGCGCAGGTGCTCCGCGGTGGCCTTCAGGACGACGTCCCAGCCCAGGGACTCCCCCGCCGCGACGGCCTCGTCGCCGGAGGCGACGGCGAAGGTGTCCCACAGGTCGATGCCGTAGGCCGCGAGGAGCCGGTGCTGCTCGGTGTAGTCCAGGTCGCGCCCCTCCGGGTGGTTCATGAGGAGCTCGTTGACGAGGTGGCGGGCCGCCTCCCGGTCGGTGGAGGGCAGGTCGGAGATCGGGGTCTGCGGCGTCCGCAGCCACACGGCGTACTCGACGACGTGCGCCAGGGCACGCACGGCGGCCTCGACCGCGGGGTACGACGGCACCGACCCGCGGCCGGCACTCGAACCCGCCACGTCGGGCACCCGCAGCAGCTCGGGCACGCCCTCGGTGCCCAGGAAGGTCGACACGATGGGCTTGTCGGACTGCTCGCCCACGGCGGCGAGCACGTTGGCGACGTCCTCGCGGGCGCCGGGGACGTTGAGGGGTGGGATGAAGATCGCGGTGACCGCGTCCACCTCGGGGTCGTCGATGGCGGCGTCGAGCGCGTCCTCGAAGTCCTCGGCGGTGGCGTCGGCGCCGAGCGCGACCTGCTTGTTGACCACCAGGCCCACCGAGTTGGCCGCATCGGCGGCCAGGAGACCCAGGGCGTCGGAGTTGCCGACGATCGCGACCCGGCGGCCTCGCGGCAGCGGCTGGTGGGCGAGCAGCTGGGCGACGTCGAACATCTCCTCCAGCGACTCGACCTGGATGATCCCGGCCTGGCGGAACATCGCGTCGACCGCCTGGCCCGGCGCGGCGATCTTGCGAACGGCGTGGCCCATGGGCACGCCCTGGGAGCTGCGTCCCGACCGCACGGCGACGATCGGCTTGCGGCGGCTGACGCGGCGCGCGATGCGGGAGAACTTGCGCGGGTTGCCGATCGACTCGAGGTAGAGCAGGACGACCTCGGTCGCGTCGTCCTCCTCCCAGTACTGCAGGAGGTCGTTGCCCGAGACGTCGGCGCGGTTGCCGGCACTGACGAAGGTGGTCAGACCCAGGCCTCGGTTCTGCACCTTCTCCAGGATCGCCGAGCCCAGCGCACCGGACTGGCAGAAGAAGCCCGCGCGACCGCGAGGCGGCATGACCGACGAGAGCGAGGCGTTGAGCGACACCTCGGGGTCGGTGTTGATGACACCGAGCGCGTTCGGGCCGATCAGGCGCAGGCCGTAGGAGCGGCACAGGCCCACCAGGCGGCGCTGGCGCAGCCGACCCTCCTCGCCGGTCTCGGCGAAGCCCGAGGAGATGACGACCAGGCCGTGCACACCCTTGGCCGCGCAGTCGAGCACGACGTCCTGCACCGCGTCGGCCGGGACCGCGACGATGGCGACGTCGACCTCGTCGGGGATCTCACCGACCGTCTTCCAGGCCGGCATGCCGGCCACCGAGTCCGCGCTCGGGTTGACCACGTGCACCCGTCCGCTGAAGTTGCCGAGCACCAGGTGGCGGACGAGCGCGCGACCGATGGTGTCCTGTCGACGGCTGGCGCCGATCACGGCCACCGACCGGGGCGTGAAGAACCGCTCGATGGAGGCGTACTCGGCGCGGTGCTCGCGCTGCTCCATCACGCCGATGGCGGTGTCGGTCGGGTCGATCCGGAAGACCAGCTCCATCACGCCCTCTTCGAAGGCGCTCTTCACGCGATAGCCGGCGTCGCGGAACGTGTGGAGCATGGCCTGGTTGTCCGGCAGCACCTCGGCGACGAACTCCTCGACCCCGCGCTCGCGGCCGGCCTGGGCGAGGTGCTCGAGCAGCAACTGGCCGACGCCGCGACCCTGGTGCTGGTCCTCGACGAGGAAGGCGACCTCTGCGTGACCGGGCCGGATGGTGTCGTAGCGGCCCACGGCGATCATCTGGCCCGCGACCAGCAGGATCAGGGCCACCCGGTCCTTGTGGTCGACGTGCGTGAAGCGATCGAGGTCGCGGTCGGACAGCTGCGGGCATCGGGAGAAGAAGCGGTAGTACTTGGACTGGTCGGAGACCCGGCTGTAGAACTCGACGAGCAGGTCGCGGTCCTCGGGCTGGATCGGCCGGATGTGCGCGGTGCGCCCGTCCCGCAGCAGGACGTCGGCCTCCCAGTGGCGCGGCGGTGGCGTCGCGGTCAGTCGATTCCTCCGGGTCGGTCACGGCTGCAATCTATCCGTCCGCAGGCACTTCGGCGTGCCCCGGCTCGGGTCCGTCCGATGAACAGGGAGAATGCCTCGCATGGCACGACGTACGAGCACAGCCGCCGCTCCCGGACGACTTCGAGGAGCACATCCTCGACACCGACATCCGCGACGAGATGCAGTCGTCGTTCCTGGAGTACGCCTACTCCGTCATCTACTCGCGCGCCCTTCCCGACGCCCGTGACGGGCTGAAGCCGGTGCAGCGCCGCATCCTCTACACGATGGACGAGATGGGGCTGCGGCCCGACCGGGGCCACGTCAAGAGCGCCCGCGTCGTCGGCGAGGTCATGGGTCGCTCCACCCGCACGGCGACGGCGCCATCTACGACGCGCTCGTCCGGATGGCCCAGCACTGGTCGCATGCGCCTGCCGACCGTCGACGGCCACGGCAACTTCGGCTCGCCCGACGACACGCCCGCCGCCATGCGCTACACCGAGTGCCGGATGTCGCCTGCTGCGGTCGGCGATGACCGCCTCGATCGACGAGGACACCGTCGACTTCAAGCCCAACTACGACTCGCGCGAGACCGAGCCGGTGGTCCTGCCCGCGGCGATCCCGCACCTGCTGGTCAACGGGTCGGCACGGCATCGCGGTCGGCATGGCCACCAACATCGCCCCGCACAACCTGATCGAGGTCGTCGCAGGCGCTGCGCCACCTGATCACCCACCCCCAGGAACGCTCGACGACCTGATGCGCTTCATCCCCGGCCCGGACCTGCCCACCGGCGGCAAGATCGTCGGCTCGACGGCGATCCGCGACGCCGCGATCCGGGCGCGGCACGTTCCGCATGCGCGCCACGGCACGCGTCGAGGTCGGTCGACGCCCGACGCAAGGGCATCGTGGTCACCGAGCTCCCCTATGGCGTGGGCACCGAGCGGGTGATGGAGCAGATCAAGAAGCTCGTCCTGGCCAAGAAGCTCCAGGGCATCGCCGACATCAAGGACCTCAGCGACCGCCAGCACGGCCTGCGCCTGGTGATCGAGGTGAAGAACGGCTTCGTCCCCGAGGCGCTGCTCGAGCAGCTCTCCGCCAGACCCTCGGGACACCTTCGGCATCAACGCGGTGGCCCTGGTCGACGGCCAGCCCCGCACGCTCGGCCTCATCCAGATGCTCGAGGTCTTCCTCTCCCCGACCGCTTCGACGTCGTACGCCGTCGCTCGCTGCACCGCCGCGCGCCAAGGCCGCCGAACCGCCTCCACTCGTCGACGGCCTGCTCATCGCGATCCTCGACATCGACGAGGTCATCCAGGTCATCCGCTCCTCCGACAACGCGGCGGCGGCCAAGGAGCGGCTGATCTCGGTCTTCGAGCTGTCCGAGGCCCAGGCCGACGACATCCTCGACATGCCGCTGCGCCGCCTCACCAGGTTCTCCAGGCTGGAGCTCGACAAGGAGAAGGACGAGCTGGAGCGCGCCATCGAGCTCCTCGACGCGATCCTGGCCGACGAGAGGCTGCTGCGGAAGGTCGTCTCCGACGAGCTCGCCGACGTGGCCAAGGCACACGGCACGCCCCGCCGACCGGTGCTGCTGGCGTCGGCCGGCACCACCGTCACCGCCGCGACGGCGAGCTCGCTGGAGGTGGCCGACGACCCCTGCTTCGCCTACCTCTCCTCCAGCGGTCTGCTGGCCCGGACGTCCTCGGTCGAGCACCCCGGCCACGGCGAGGGCCGGGCCAACCACGACGTCGTGGTCAGCGCCGTACGCACCACCGCCCGCGGCGAGGTCGGCGTCCTGACGAGTCGCGGCCGGCTGGTCAAGGTCGGCGTGCTCGACATGCCGAGCTGCCGGACTCGGCCAACGACCCCAACCTCCAGGGCGGCCTGCCGCTCAGCGAGATCCGTCGAGTCCGGCGAGCGCGCGCTGGCCCTGACCTCGCTGCCCACCGCTGGGCCGGGCCTGGCGCTCGGCACGCGGGCCGGCGTCGTGAAGCGGGTGAACCCCGAGGTGCTGGGCCGCGACGAGTGGGAGGTCATCGGGCTCAAGGACGGTGACGAGGTCATCGGCGCCGTCGAGCTGCGCACGGGCGAGGAGGAGCTGTGCTTCATCTCCTCCGACGCCCAGCTGCTGCACTTCCCGGCCGGCGGCGTACGTCCCCAGGGCAGGCCGGCGGCGGCATGGCCGGCATCAAGCTCGGCACGGGCCAGCACGCGGCGTTCTTCGGTGCCTTCGACCCGGCCGAGGCGTCGTCGTGACGGCCTCGGGCTCCTCGACGGCACTCCCCGGCACCGAGGCGGGATCGCTGAAGGTCGCACGTTCACCGAGTACCCGGCAAGGGCCGCGCGCACCGGCGGCGTACGCAGCCACCGGTTCCTCAAGGGCGAGGACGTCCTCGTCGCCGCGTGGGCGGGGGTGGGGCCGGCCAGGGCTGCGCGGCGAGCGGTGCACCGATCGACCTGCCGAGCCCAACGGCCGGCGCGACGGGTCCGGCACCCCGCACCCCAGCCGATCGCCGCCGTCGCCTCCCTCCGTCGCGGCGCAGGTCGCGCCACCCGCCGGTGTGGAAGGCTGAGGACATGTCTGTCCGATGTCGCGCAGCCCTGGCGACCGCCACCGTCCTCCTCGTGCCCACCCTCGCCGCGTGCTCCGGCGACGTCGTCGGAGGACACGGCCGAGGCGTCCCCGAAGAGGTCCTGGCGCTCGCCTGCGAGAAGCTGACCGAGACCAGCGGGGTCGAGCTCACCCTGGCCACCGACGCCCTTCCCGAGGGGGTCGCCGGCATCGCCAGGGCGGCAGGCACCGTCACCGACGACCCGGCCTTCGAGGGGACCCTGACGGTCGTCTTCGCCGGTCAGACCGCCGACGTCCCGGTGATCGCCGTGGACGACACGGTCTACGCCCAGATTCCGTTCACCCCCGGCTGGGACACCGTCAACCCCAAGGATACGGCGCCCCGGACCCGTCGACGCTCACGGGCGCCGACGGATTTCCCGGCCTGCTCGGCAAGACCGAGTCGATCGAGACCGGCGCGAGCGTGCGCGGCGGCGAGGACAACGACGAGATCCTCACGACCTACACCGGCACCGTTCCCGGTGAGGCCATGGAGAGCGTGATCCCGTCGTCGGCCGGCGACTCGTTCGACGTCGAGTGGCAGATCACCGACGACGGCGAGCTGCGCAAGGCCACGCTCACCGGCGTCTTCTACCCCCAGACCGAGCCGATGACCTACACCGTGGACTTCGCCGACTACGGCACCGAGAAGGACATCCGGCGCCGTGAGCGAGACCGGGCAGGTCTCGCGCAGCTCGACCCTGCTCCTCGGCATCGCCGCCGTCGCGGTCGCCTTCGCGGCTGCCGACACCTACGTCGTCGTCCTCGCGCTGCCGGACATGATGACCGGCGTCGGCGTCCCGATCGACCAGCTGCAGCGGGCGGCACCGATCGTCAGCGGCTTCCTTCTCGGCTACGTCGCCATGCTGCCACTGATCGGCAGGATCGCCGACCTCCGCGGCCGGGTGCCCGTGCTGGTGATGGCGCTGGTGCTCTTCGCCCTGGGCTCGCTGATCACCACCGTCGCCTACGACATGCCCAGCATCGTGACCGGCCGCTTCCTCCAGGGTGTCGGGGGCGGCGGCCTGGTGCCGGCGACCCTGGCCCTCGTGGCCGACCTCTACCCGGTCGATCGGCGCGGTGTCCCGTTGGGCGTGGTCTCGGCCGTGCAGGAGATCGGCTCGGTGGTCGGACCGCTCTTCGGCGCGTTGGTCCTGGCCGTCGCCGACTGGCGCGCGATCTTCGCCATCAACTTCGCGGTCGGGCTGATCCTGGCGGTGGCGATCCGCGGCCTGGCGGGTGGTGCGCCTCGCGGCACGGACCGTCGCGACCGGTCCCGTCCGGACCTGGTCGGCCTCCTGCTCCTGATCGTGACCGTCGTGGCCGGCGGCATCGTCTTCCTGCGCCCACCCGACCTCCTACGCGACCTGACGTGGGGGTCGCTCTTCGTGCCGTTCACGGGCGACGGCCGGTGGCTGACGCCGATCGGCGCCATCGCCGTCGGCGCGCTCGTGCTGCTGCTGGTCTGGTGCTGGTTCGCCCCACGCCCGCTCCTCGACCTGCGCGGGTGGGTCGCGGTGCTGCTCGAGGCCGACCTCGTCGGCGCGCTGCTGCTCGCTGCCGCCCTGGGCGGGGTGATCCTGGCTTTCGCGACCGCCGATCCCAAGATCGAGGTCTTCTCGCCACGCGGCCGGTGGTACCTCCTCGGAGCCGTGGTGGCCGCGGCGGCCTTCATCTGGCACCTGCGCCGTGCAGCCCGGCCCCTCGTGCCGCGGGGGGCCCTCCGTCGTACGCCGGCGTGGGGGGCGTTGCTGGTCAGCTTCTTCATCGGTGCCGCGCTGATCGCCGCCCTCATCGACATCCCGCTCTTCGCGCGCACCACGGTCTATCCGGACGACCAGCTCCCGGCGGCGCTCGTGCTGGTGCGCTTCCTGATCGCGTTGCCGGTGGGCGCGGTGCTCGGCGGCTACGCCGATCCGGCGCTTCTCCCCCGGTCTCGTCACCGCGGTCGGGATGCTGCTCGCGGCCACCGGCTTCGTGCTCATGACGCGCTGGGACTCACCACCGATCGAGGAGCCGATCGCCAACGTCGCGCTCATCACTGGTGGCCTCGGCTTCGGCCTGGCCCTCGCACCGGTCAACGCGGCGCTGCTCGCCCACACCGACGACGACGTCCACGGCGTCGCCAGCGCGTTCGTGGTCGTCTCGCGGATGGTCGGCATGCTCATCGGCATCTCGGCCCTCACCACGATCGGGCTGCGGCGCTACTACGCCGAGCAGAAGGTGGTGCCCCCGGTCCAGGAGGTCTGCGACGGCAAGAGCCGCTGCCAGGAGTTCTCCGACCTGCTGCGCGTCGCGGGCATCGCCCAGGAGCACGCCGTCTTCTGGGGCGCGGCGGGGTGCGCCGTCGTCGCGGCCGTGCTGGCGCTGGTGCTCTTCCGGGGCGTGCGCGCCGACCGGGTCAGCACCCGCGAGGTCCTCTCGACCCACTGATCGCGGCTGCCGACCCCCGGTCCACGGGTCGAGGACTCGTGGGGCGATGCGCGCCTCCGCTAATCTCGCGACGTGGACGACTTCTCCGACCTGCTCGACGCCAACCGTGAGTTCGCCGCATCCTTCGACCTCGGCGGCTTCGACGGCAAGGCGCACGCCGGGATCGCCCTCGTGACCTGCATGGACTCCCGCATCGATCCGCTGCGGATGCTCGGCCTCCAGCACGGAGACGCCAAGATCTTCCGCAACCCGGGCGGCCGGGTGACGCCGCAGGCGCTGGAGGCCCTCGTGCTCGGCGTCCACCTCCTCAATGTGAGGCGCATCCTCGTCGTCCCGCACACCCGCTGCGCGATGGCGTCCGCCTCGGAGGCCGAGCTGCGCGTCCGGGTGGGCGATCCGGCCGGCGTCGACGCCAGCTGGCAGTCGTTCGGTGTCGTGACCGACCAGCTCGAGCAGCTGCGCGAGGACGTCGTGAAGGTCCGCACCCACCCCCTCATCGGCGACCGCGCCATCGTCGGCGGCTTCGTCTACGACGTCGACACGGGCCTGCTCAGCCGGCACGCCTGAGCCGTCCACGCCGTGCGCCTACTTGAGGGTCTGCTTGCCTCCGTGCAGGAGCGTGATCAGCTGGGCGACCTTGCCGTCGGTGGCGGCGTCGCGCGAGAAGGACGTCAGCATCATGACCGGCTTGAACTTCTGCCGCGTGATCGCCTTGGCGTAGGTGAACTCCTTGAGCCCGTCAGCGCCGTGGATGCGGCCGAAGCCCGACTGCCCGACGCCGCCGAACGGCAGGCCCGGTATCGCCGGCGAAGGCGATCACGGAGTTGACCGACGTCATGCCGGAGCGGATGCGTCGGGCGATGGACATGCCGTTGCTCTTGGAGAAGACCGCGCCGGCGAGGCCGTACGTCGGTCGCGTTCGTCAGGCGCACTGCCTCGTCCATGCTCGCGACCGGGTTGATCGCCAGGGTCGGGCCGAAGGTCTCCTCGGTGATCTCGGTGGAGTCCTCGGGCACGTGGGTCAGGATCGTCGGCTGCACGAAGCGGCTCGCCGACGGCGTCGGACCCGCCGAGCACGACGTTGGCGCCCTTGGCGATCGCGTCGTCGATGTGGCTCTTGATGACCGCGAGCTGCGAGGGCATCGTGATCGGCCCGATCTACGCCTCGGAGTCGGCGCCGGCGCGCAGGCCCTTGGCCTGGTCGAGGATCTCGGTCATGAAGGCGTCGAAGACCTTCTCGTGGACGTAGACGCGCTCGGTGCCGATGCAGGTCTGCCCGGCGTTGGACATGCCGCCCCACAGGGCGGCCTCGGCCGCCTTCGGCAGGTCGGCGTCCTCGTCGACGATCAGCGAGTCCTTGCCGCCGGCCTCGATGATGACCGGGGTGAGGTTCTCGGCGCAGGCGGCCATGACCAGCTTGCCGGTCCGGCCCGAACCGGTGAAGGCGAGCTTGTCGATCCGCGCGCCGGCACAGCGCGTTGCCGGTCTCGCCGAGGCCGGTCACGACCTGCAGGACGTCGCGGCCGTGCACCACCTCGCGGAAGGCGTCAGCGAGCCACTGGCCGACACCGGGCGTGTACTCGCTGGGCTTGAACACCACCGTGTTGCCGGCGGCCAGTGCGTAGGCGATCGATCCCATCGGGGTGAAGACCGGATAGTTCCACGGGCCGATCACGCCGACGACGCCCAGCGGGTGGTACTCCACGGTCGCCGCCTGGTTGGCCATCAGCAGCCCGGACGAGACCTTGCGCGGGCCGAGCACCTTCTCGGCGTGCTTGGCCGCCCACGCGATGTGGTCGATCGCGAGGACGATCTCGAGCTGGGCGTCACCGTGCGGCTTGCCGGTCTCGCGGTGGGAGAGGTCGGCGAGCTGGGCGATGCGGCGGGTGATGACGCTGCGCCAGGTCAGCAGGTACTCCGCGCGCTCGTCGAACGACAGGTTGCCCCACCAGTCGGCCGCCTCGCGGGCGCGGGCGACCGCGGCGTCGACCTCGGCCTTGCTGGTGACCGGGTGGGTGCCGACGACGTCACCGGTGGCCGGGTCGAGCGAGTCGAACGTCGGCGGTCGCGCCGGTGGCTCGCGGTCGGCTCGAGGGTGGCGGTCATCGTGACTCCTTGATGAGGTCGGCGCACTTCTCGCCGATCATGATGGTGGGTGCGTTGGTGTTGCCGCGCGGGACGCGCGGCATGACGGAGGCGTCGGCGACCCGGAGGCCCTCGACGCC
This sequence comes from uncultured Actinomycetota bacterium, assembly GCA_963778975.1. GTDB lineage: Bacteria > Actinomycetota > Actinomycetes > Propionibacteriales > Nocardioidaceae > Nocardioides. Next base: position 7,998 of record CAVZWM010000001.1, on the reverse strand, counting down.
GTGGACCTTGAGCTCGGGGTCGACGACGCTGCCCTCGACCGTGCCCATCGCGCACGTCGCGACCGGGTGGTAGAGCGTCTGGCCGAGCTGGCCGATGCCTTCGACGATGTCGTCGTCGGTCGGGTCGGCCGACGCCGGGATCCAGGGCTCGTCGATGTACTTCGCGATGGGTCCCTGGCGCAGGACCTCGAGCGCCGTGCGGAAGCCGGCGATCATCGCGTCGAGGTCGGCGCGGTCGTCGAAGTAGCCCGGATCGATCTCGGGGTGCCAGGTCGGGTCCGCCGAGCGCAGCTTGACGTGGCCCGTGCTCTGCACGTTGACGAGCGTCACGGCCGTCGTCAGCGCGCGGCGTACGGGCTCGTGCATGCCGTTGTCGTAGAAGCCGGTCGGCGCGACGTGGAGCTGGATGTCGGGGAGCTCGAGATCGTCGCGGGAGGTGTAGAACGCTCCGGTCTCCCCGACGTTGGAGCTCAGCGGGCCCTTGCCGGTGGCCTTCCACTTCAGCAGGTTGCCCAGCCCCAGCATCTCGGCGACGTCGGTGGTGTCCTTGGTGTAGCTGAGGATGCCCGCCGCGGGGTGGTCCTGCAGGTTCTGGCCGACGCCGGCCGACTCGACGTCGACGTCGATGCCGTGCTCGCGCAGGTGCGCGCCGGGTCCGATGCCGGAGAGCATCAGCAGCTGCGGGCTGTTGATGGCGCCGCCACTGCAGGACGACCTCGGCGTCGGCGCGGGCCACGAGGGACTCACCGTCGCGGCGTGTAGGTGACCCCGACGGCGCGGTTGCCCTCGAGCTCGATCCTGGTGACGAAGGCCTCGGTGCGGACCGTGAGGTTGGGCCGCTTGTCCGCCGGGTGGATGTAGGCGTCGGCGACCGACCAGCGACGACCCTTCTTGCAGGTCACCTGGTAGAGGCCGGCGCCCTCCTGCTCGGCGCCGTTGAAGTCGTCGTTGCGCTTGAGCCCCGCGGCGACACCGGACTCGACGAACGACGTGCTCAGCTCGTGGTTGTAGCGGCGGTCCTCGACGTGGAGCGGGCCGTCGGTGCCGTGGAACGGATCGCCGAGGCGCGTGTTGCCCTCCGCCTTCTTGAAGTAGGGCAGGACGTCGTCGAAGCCCCACCCGGTCGGCGCCGTAGGCGTCGCGCCACTCGTCGTAGTCGGCGTGGTTGCCGCGGATGTAGATCATCGCGTTCATCGACGAGCACCCGCCGAGGGCCTTCATGCGCGGCCAGTAGGCGCGGCGGCCGCCGAGGTGCTTCTGCGGCGTCGTCTCGTAGTTCCAGTCCCACTTGGTCTTGAACAGCGTCGAGAACGCCAGCGGGATGTGGATGTCGTCGTCGTCGTCGTCCGGACCTGCCTCGAGCAGGAGGACGCGACGCTCGGGTCCTCGGTCAGCCGCGCGGCGACGACACCGCCGGCGCTGCCCGATCCGATGACGATGTAGTCGAACCTCTCGTCGGCCATGGCTCCCTCTCGACGGGCCGTGATGCGCCCCACAAACCTACTGAGGGCGTGATCGCGACACAACCACTGTCAGGGTCGGTGGCCCGATACTTCAGCGAACGCGTGCGCTTCACGCGTCCTACGCGTCGAGCGATCTCGACGTCGACCTCGTAGGCGCCCTGCACGATGAACTCCTTGCGCGGCGCCACGTCCGAGCCCATCAGCAGCTCGAAGACCGGCTGGCCTCGTCGACGTCGTCGATCGTCAGCCGGCGCAGCGTGCGGTGGCGCGGGTCCATCGTGGTCTCCGCCAGCTGGTCGGCGTCCATCTCGCCGAGCCCCTTGTAGCGCTGGCGGGGGCTCCTTCCAGCGCACGTTCTTCCTCTTCAGGTCGGCCAGCCGTCGGTGCAGCTCGTCGTCGGAGTAGGTGTAGACGTACTTCTCCATCCCCTTCTTGGGGTTGGTCAGCTCGATCCGGTGCAGCGGCGGGACGGCCGTGTAGACGCGGCCGTCCCGGACCAGCTCGGGCATGTACTTGAAGAACAGCGTCGCCAGCAGGCACCGGATGTGCGAGCCGTCGGAGTCGGCGTCGGCCATCAAGATGATCCGGCCGTAGCGCGCGGCCTCGAGGTCGAACGTACGCCCCGATCCGGCCCCGACGACCTGGATGATCGAGGCGCACTCGGTGTTCTTGAGCATGTCGCCGACCGAGGCCTTCTGGACGTTGAGGATCTTGCCGCGGATCGGCAGCAGCGCCTGGTACTCGGTGCTGCGGGCGAACTTCGCCGTGCCCATCGCCGAGTCACCCTCGACGATGAAGCAGCTCGGTGCGCTCGGTGTCGGAGCAGCGGCAGTCGAACAGCTTGGCCGGCAGCGCGGACGACTCGAGGGCGTTCTTGCGGCGCTGGTTCTCCTTGTGCTGCGTGGCCGCCATCCGGGTCTTGGACGCGCCGACGACCTTCTCCATGAGCAGCTTGGCCTGGGCCTTCTCGGCCCGCTTGGTCGAGGTGAGGAACGCCTTCAGCTCGCTCGACACCACCTTGCGCACGACGCCGCGTGCGGCCGGCGTGCCGAGGATCTCCTTGGTCTGGCCCTCGAACTGCGGCTCGGCGAGACGCACCGTCACGACGGCGGTGAGCCCTTCCAGCACGTCGTCCTTGATCACGTCGGTGTCGGCGGCCTTGAGCACCTTGGCGGAGCGCATCGCGTCGTTGAAGGTCTTGGTGAGTGCCCACTCGAAGCCGCTGACGTGGGTGCCGCCCTTGGGGGTGGCGATCACGTTGACGTAGGAGCGCACCTCGGTGTCGTAGGCGTTGTCCCAGCGCAGGGCGACGTCGACGGTCAGCTCGCGCTCGACCTCCTGCGGCGTCATGTGCCCCTTGTCGTCGAGCAGCGGCACGGTCTCGGTGAACGTGTCGATGCCCTGCAGCCGCAGGATGTCGGTGACCGGGCTCGCCGTGGGAGAGGAAGTCGACGAACTCGCGATGCCGCCCTCGTGGAGGAACTTCTCCTCGACGGGGCCCTCCGCCCGGCGTCGCGCTGGTCGCGGATGACCAGCTCGAGCCCGGGCACGATGTACGACGTCTGGCGGGCGCGCCCGATCAGGCCCTCCATCTCGACGCCGGCGTCCTTGGTGAAGATCTGCCGGTCCGGCCAGAAGTGGATCCGGGTGCCGGTCTTGCCCTTGGCGACCCGCTTGCCCTTGCGCGTCAGGCCCGAGTGGGCCGTGAAGGACGGCGTCGGGCCGTCGCCGGAGAAGACGCCGGGCACGCCGCGCTGGAAGGACAGCCCCTGCTGGGTCGGCGAGCGGTCGACGTCGATGTCCATGCGCGACGACAGCGCGTTGACCACCGAGAGTCCGACACCGTGCAGCCCACCGGTGGCGACGTAGGAGCCGCCGCCGAACTTTCCGCCGGCGTGCAGCTTGGTGGCGACCACCTCGACACCGGGCAGCCCGGTCTTGGGCTCCTTGTCCGTCGGGATGCCCCGCCCGTCGTCGTACACCTCGACCGACCCGTCGTCGTGCAGGGTGATCTCGACGCGGTGGGCCACGCCCGCCAGCGCCTCGTCCACGCCGTTGTCGATGATCTCCCACAGGCAGTGCATCAGCCCGCGGGTGTCGGTCGAGCCGATGTACATGCCCGGTCGCTTGCGGACCGCGTCGAGCCCCTCGAGGACCAGGAGGTGCGCTGCGTTGTAGGTGTTGTCTGCCGGTGCTGCCACAAGGAGAAAACCTACCCGCGACACGCCGTGGACGAGTGCAGGGCACGCTGCCCACGTCGGGCCGTGACAGGTCTAGCGTGATCACATCCCGGCACGCAATCCGTTCCACCGCACCGCACCGAACACGGGATGCGTCCCAGGAGTTGGGAGCAACTGCCCAGGCGAAACGAATCAGTGATTGACTGGACTCCGTCCCACCCGATACACCAGCCGGGGAATCTTTGGCCCGGTGGCTACGTTGGGCCAGACAACGATGAAGAGAAATGAGGCCGACGTGACTACTGCCATTGCCCCCCAGCCTGCCGCCCTGACGGCGGGTGACCGCTGCGACCGTTGCGGTGCCCAGGCCTACCTGCGTGTCGAGCTTCAGACCGGCGGTGAACTGCTCTTCTGTGCCCACCACGCCCGTGAGCACGGAGACAAGCTTCGTGCGATCGCGGCCAACGTGCACGACGAGACCCACAAGCTCGAGACCACGCCAGCCAATGCCGGCGACAGCGAGCTGTGACGCGCACCTGACCCGACGCTCGACGACGGCCCCCGACCTGATCGGTCGGGGGCCGTCTTCGTTCCGCCAACCCGTCGTGGAAGGCTCCCGCTCGTGAGCGCCACCGAAGTCATCGTCGCCGTCCTGCTCGCGGTCGGCCTCGCGGGCATCATCGTCCCCGTGATCCCCGGCATGTTCCTGATGCTCGGCGGCATCCTCGCTGTGGGCCTTCGACGTCAACACCTCCACCGGCTGGCTGGTCCTCGCCGTCGCCGCGGGGCTTCCTGGCGCTCGGCGCACGGTCGTGAAGTACGTCATCCCCGGCCGCCGCCTCAAGGCCGCCGGCGTTCCCCGCTCGACCATGGTCGTCGGCGGCGTCGTCGGCATCGTCGGGTTCTTCGTGATCCCCTTGATCGGGCTGTTCATCGGCTTCGTCCTCGGGGTGTACGCCGCAGAGCGACGTCGCCTCGGCGGGTGGCAGCCGGTCCGGCGACCCGACACGCCCTCAAGGCGGTCGGCCTGTCCATCCTGATCGAGCTCACGGCGTCACTGCTGGCCGTCGCCACCTGGGCGCCGCCGTCGGGCTGACCGGCTGATGGGCGTCCTGCTGGCGCTGGCGGCGGCGCTCGGCTACGGACTGTCGGACTTCGTCGGCGGCGTGGCGGCCCGCCGCACGTCGGCATGGCCGGTCGCGTTCATGTGCGCCGTCGGCGCGCTGGCCTGCGCGGTCCCCTCGCCCTGGCGACGAGGGCGAGACCGACCGGCGCCGACCTCGGGTGGGGCGCCCTGGCCGGCATCGGCTCGGGCCTCGGCGGCGCCTTCCTCTACCGCGGTCTGGCGGCCGGCCGGATGGGCGTCGTGGCGCCGATCTCCGCCGTCGGTGCGGCGATCCTGCCGGTCGTCGTCGGCGTCGGCACCGGCGAGCGCCCCGAGCTGCTCGTCTGGCTCGGCATCGCGGCCGCGGTGCCCGGCATCTGGCTGGTCAGCCGCGAGCCCGGCGGCGACGGCAGCCTGGCCGCCGGTCTCGTCGACGGCGTGCTCGCCGGTGTCGGGTTCGGCCTGCTGTTCGCCGCCATCGGCCAGGTCCCCGAGTCGGCCGGCTACTGGCCGCTGGCCGTCGCGCAGGCCGTGGGGATGGGGGCGTCGTGCTCACGGCGACCGCGCTCGGCGGTCACTGGATCCCCGACCACCCCTCCGAGGTCCTGGGGGGTCGTGGCCGGGCCGCTCGCCACAGCGGCCGCGTCGCGTTCCTGCTCGCCACCCAGACCGGGCTGCTGACCGTGGCCGCGGTGGTCACGTCGCTCTACCCCGCCGTCACGATCGTCCTGGCGGCCACCGTGCTACGCGAGCGCATCCATCGTGCCCAGGCCGTCGGGCTCACCCTGTGCACCGTCGCCGTGGCCCTGGTCGCCGCCGGCTGACGCCATCTCATGCCGCCGTGGCGCCCAGGCCCGACGCGATGGGCAGGCTCCACCGGTGGCGCTTCGGCGCCCAGTCAACGACGGGGTGCGAGCCGTCGGCCTGGTCGACCATCTTCACCGAGACCCTGACCGAGCCCGGCTCGTCGAGGCAGTCGCGGCTGATCCGCGTCCGGAACACGTCCTTGCCCCACTTGGGCCGGGCCTCGTAGTCGCAGTCGACCCGCTTGTCAGTACCCCGCCACGCGACGGCCTCGGTAAGGACGTAGTCGGTGCCGTCACCCAGACCGCTGCTGAGGACGAACTCCGGTCCCCTGACGTCCCGGTCGGTGTCGATGAAGACCGACACCCCGGCGGCGCTCGAGCGCAGCAGCTCGTTGAAGCGCACCTTCACCAGCAGGTTGCTCTCGCCGTGCGTCGCCGAGAACCCGTAGACGTCGGTCAACGACGCGCTGGCGTCCGCCGGGTCGTCGATGGCGTAGTACTCCGCGTGTGCCGGCGCGGCGGACAGGCCGGTGACCAGGAACGCGGCGACGGCGGTCAAGCAGATCCGAGTGCTCATGACCCGAGTGTGGCACCCGGCACCGCCCACGCGCGTCACCCACTTCAGGTGGTGCGACCCGGCCCGGTGGCACGATGGCGGCATGACGGGGGCGGTGCACCGAGGCGTACGCCGCATCCGGAACGGCGCGGTCGCTCACGATCCTCACTGTCACCGGGTGCACCACGACCGGGCTCCCACCCACGGCACAGCAGCCGGCCACGCCCCCCACGCCCTCGACGCCCTCGACGGGGTCGACACCGCAACCCGATCCCGAGACCTCCACCACGCTCCGGCAGCCGGTACTGATCGCCGTCGCCGGCGACATCCACTTCGAGGGTGCTCCTGCGCGACCGGCTGCGCGACCCCGCACAGCACTGGCGCCCGCGGCGGGACCCTCGCTGACGCCGACCTCGCCATCGTCAACCTCGAGACGTCGGTCGGCACCGGCGGTGGCACCCGCGCCGGGAAGCGACTACACGTCTCTCCGCCGGACCCGAGGCCTTCACCGCGCTGGCCGCGGCCGGCGATCGACGTCGTGACACATGGCCAACAACCACGCCCTCGACTACGGTCGGGCCGGCTGCCGAGCACGTTCCGGGCGACGCCCGGGCGGTCGGGCCTCCATCCCCTACTCGCGGTCATCGGCATCGGTCGTGACGAGTACGAGGCGTTCCGCCCGGCCCTCACCGAGATCGACGGCACCGTCCGTCGCCACCGCTGGCCGCGTCGGCTTCGCCGACCAGGACCCGACGGCGGACCGACCGGCCATGGGCGGCCGCGGCACCGTGCCAGGGGATCGCGGACGCGACGATCCCGCCCGACTCCTCGCCGAAAGTTCGCCGGGCCGACCCGAGGCCGACGTGGTCGTGGCCTACCTCCACTGGGGGTCCAGGGCGAGAGCTGCCCTCGCGCCGACCAACGGTCGCATCGCCGCGCGCCTCGTCGAGGCGGGGGCGGACGTCGTCGTCGGCACCCACGCCCACCAGCTGCAGGGCGACGGCCGACTCGGCCGCGGGTACGTCGCCTACGGCCTCGGCAACTTCGCGTGGTACGCCCCCGGCACCGTGCCGACCCCGACGGGCGTGCTGACCCTGACCGTCCGGCCACCCGTCGACCGCCGGGGCGCGCCCGAGTCGTCCGCGCCCCTGGTGGCCCGCCGAGTCATCGGGCCGACGGTCTGGCGAGGGCCGTCGCCGCAGGCGGGGCGGATCGGCTCCCGCGCCGCCGGTCAGGACCCGGGGTTGCGCGGCCTCGAGCCCCGCGGTCCGATCGGACCGATGCGACCCGGGGCGAGCCAGCCAGCACGATCCGGCCGACCCGCCCGAGCTGCGCGGGCTGGACGACGGCCGGGACGTCCGCCCGGGAGTGGTAGCCCGCGTACGGCGTCGAGCCGAGCCGGGCCGCCGGCAGACCGACGCGGACGAACGACCAGTGTCGTCGCTGCTGCGCTGGTCGGGGTCCGGCACGACCGGCACCCCCAGCGACCGGGCCGCCGAGAGCAGGCTGCGCTGAACGGGATCGGTGGTTGCGGCCGACCCCACGGGCACCACGTCGCCCACCCCGACCCGGTCCAGGGAGACCATGCCCCGCACGGCCCTTCGCTGGCGCGCAAGCAGGTCCTCGACGTAGGCCCGCGACCCGTAGTGGTGGTCGGCGTCGCTTCGGTCCCGGGGCTCCTCGGCGCCGAACGCCACGAAGATGACGGGGAGCCGGGTCCGGTGGCTCGCGACCGCCTCTGCCGCGGCGAGCATGACTCCGACGCCCGACGCGTTGTCCTCGGCTCCTGGTGCCGGCGCCACGGTGTCGAGGTGGGCGCCGACCAGGTGCGGCTGCTCCGGCGTGAAGCCGGGCGGCCGCGATGACGTTCACGGACCGGCCCGCCGTG